>NZ_CP072138.1:0-1007991 GCF_019355535.1 Agrobacterium sp. S7/73 | reverse complement strand
TCACTCTGATTGTGGGTGTTGATCCATACGATACCTGCCTTGATCTTCGCTGCGAGCTTGTGAGCACGTGCAAGATCCTTGGTCCAGATGCTTGCCCCAAGACCATAGTTCGTGTTGTTGGCTTCGCGAGCGAGAGCGTCGATGTTGTCGGAGGTAATCTTCATGGCGCTGATAACAGGGCCGAAGATTTCCTCCCTATAAACAGTCATTTCGGGGGTGATGTTGGTGAGTACGGTCGGCTTAACGAAGTAGCCCTCACCTCCAAGCGGACCGCCCGTAACGACGTTTGCGCCCTCATCGATGCCTTTCTGAAGAAGCCCGGTGACTCGTCCGAACTGCTTTTGCGAGATGATAGGTCCTAAATTCGTCGATGTATCAAGTCCATGGCCCAGCTTGAGGCCATCGGCGTACCGAGCAACGCCTTCGACGACACGATCAAACACATCTTCATGGATGTATAGGCGTGATCCGGCCGTGCATGCTTGCCCGCTGTTAAGGAAGACCGCCTCGGCGACGCCAGGTATTGCCGCATCGATATCAGCGTCCGGGAAGACAAAAACAGGGCTCTTGCCGCCGAGCTCAAGGCTGACTCGCTTGAGATTGCCTGCAGCCGCACGAACAATCGCCTTGCCTGTTGCCGTACTGCCCGTGAAGCCGATCTTGTCGATGTCGTGGTGATCGACCATTGCCGCACCTATTGCACCGTCACCGGTGATGATGTTAACGACGCCTTCCGGAACACCAGCCTCAACGCAGATTTCTGCCAGACGCAGCGCAGAAAGCGGCGTATCTTCAGCGGGCTTGACTATGACGGTGCATCCCGCTGCAAGGGCGGGCGAAAGCTTCCATGCTGCCATCAAGAACGGCACGTTCCAGGGCAGGATCTGGCCTACAACGCCGACCGGTTCGCGAAGGGTGTACGCATGCCAGTCACCTGCCATGTTAACGCTCAGAGTCTCGCCGCCCAACTTGTCGGCCCAACCGGCGAAGTAGCGGAAGTGATCTGCTGCCAACGCAATGTAGAAATTTTTGACGACGCCGAACGGTGAGCCCTCATCGAGAACATCAAGTTCCGCAAGCTCCTGCGAATGCTTGTCGATCAATTCACCGACGCGGTAGAGAATTTTCGCGCGTTCCTTCGGCTTCATGGTCCGCCAGGGGCCGTTTTCAAATGCTTCGCGCGCCGACTTCACTGCGGCGTTGACGTCTTCTTTGCCAGCATCCGCGACATTTGCAATCACCTTGCCAGTGGCAGGGTCGACCACGTCACGGCGACGGCCTTCTTTCGGGTCGTGAAACTTTCCACCGTAAAACAGCTGATGACGACGCTTCAGGAACGATTTTGTCTCTTCGCTGACACTTGCGAGCGGGTCCGAAATCTTGAACATCGAGTTCATGGCATAGCCTTTCTGTTATCTTGTCGTCTGCCGAGGCATGAGGACGACTAATCTACTGCTTGAATAGTGCTTCCAGTTTTTCTAGCGGAAGCAAGGAAGACATATCGGCGTCCGGAGGTGCAGTTTCGCTGCACTTGGGCTTTACGCCTGATGTACTGTCGGCAAATACGTAGGGTACGACTCCCAAGGGTTCCTTGGCCTCGATCTTGTTGTGGTATGCAAGAGCGTGACGGAGAGCGAACCGGATGTCGCCGTTGGAGCCGTCAAGCGCGAGATAAGGCCAAGCCTTGCCATCCTTAAGCGCACTGAGGTACTTGCAGTTCATCTCGTTGTTGGTCGCGATTGCGGCTATGGCAGGAACCTTCACTTCAGCCTGCGCAAAGGCCTTGATCGTGGCTAGGGCGGTTACGCCGAAATCGGACGCGATGGCGTCAATCTGCGGGTACTTGGCAATGAGGCCTGCTGCCGCTTTCTGAGCGTCAGCGGGATTCCAATTTGTAGTGACGAAATTTTCATCGAGAAGCTTCAGGTCAGGAAAGGCTTTTAGCCCTTCCTTGTAGCCCTTTAGAAAGTCGGCCGACGAAGACGCGCCAGCAGGTCCGCCAAGCATCAAAACGTTGCCCTTGCCGTTAAGCGCCTTGCCTATCCATTCCGCAAAGGACTTACCAATCGCGACTGAATCCTGATAAGGATTGACCGCGAAATCCACTCCGGGCTTGCCCTTTAGAACCCCGAAGAATGGCACCATCGTTACTCCAGCCTGGAACGCAGAGCGATAAGCCGGGGTAGCGGCGTCACCGAAGTCGGTGAATGCAAAGATGATGTCAAAACCCTGCGCTGCGTAGGAATTTATAGCAGAGTTATACGCTTGCGCGTCACCACCAGCGTCCATGTATTGGATATCAGTGATATTCGAGCACTTGCTCGCTTCATCTTTAAGTTCTGCTAGCGTGATCTTTCGCCACGTATCACCACCATACCCATCAATCAAGGCAAGCCGAATCGGGTTCGTTCCACAAATCGGTGTAATGTCGGCGCCTTGGTCGACACGGGCGGACTGAGCGAAGCTACCAGACGCAGCCAGCAAACTCACGGCACACGCCGTATAAAGAAGTCTGAGCTTTTGTGACGAATTGATATTCATCAGTGCGCATTCTCCATTTGGCGGTTTGAAACGGAGCTCGATGCAGCAGCAATGATCATGTCAGCGGCCTTCTCGCCGATCATGATCGTCGGAGCATTCGTGTTCCCGCTCGTAAGCGTTGGCATCACTGAGGCATCGACGACACGGAGACCGTCAATTCCGTGTACCCGAAGCTTGTCGTCCACGACAGCCATGGGGTCCGAGCCCATTTTGCAGGTTCCGACCGGGTGATAGACACTTTCGCTACGGGTTTTGATGTACTCGTTGAGGCCCTCGTCGTCGGTTACTTCGGCGCCCGGCGCATATTCGGTTCCTCTGATATCGTCGAAAGCCTTTTGAGCCACGATTTCACGAGACATTCGAAGCGCATCGCGCATCACCCGCAGATCGTCGGGAACTGAGAAGAAATTTGGATCGAGAGCCGGAAGCTCGCGTGGATTGCCAGATTTTGCGAGAACCGTTCCACGGCTCTGAGGCCTCGAGAGGTTGAAGTACGGCATGAAGCCTTCTTCCCAGATGATCTCCCGCCCGTGGTCATTGTACATGCACATGTTTAGATGCCACTGTACATCGGGTGCGATCACTTCAGGGCGCGTCTTCAGGAAGGACATAACCTCAACACCGTGAGCAGCTGCGGCTCCAGCGCCGGTAAGGAAATATTGAGCGACGCCGAGGACTTGGCGATGAAACTTGAGATATTTGAGGACGGAGAGCGGCTTTGTAATGCGCACCTTAAGTCCGCAACCTATGTGATCCTGTAGGTTCTGACCAACACCGGGGAGCGAATGCTCAACCTTGACGCCGATTTTTTTTAGGTGCTCCGGATCGCCGATGCCCGAAATCTGGAGCAGATGCGGCGAATTAAATGCGCCCCCTGACACGATCACTTCCTTTTCCGCATAGATCGTTTTGATGTCGCGACCCTGGAGATACTCGACGCCTGTTGCGCGGCCATTCTTTAAAATAATCTTCGATGCCAAGGCCTTCGTGATAACCGTCAGGTTTTTGCGATCCTTGATCGGCGTGATGTAGCACCTGGAAACGCTTGAACGGATACCATCAGCCAGCGTGCCGTCGCAGGGCCCGAAACCCTCCTGATTTCCGGAATTTAAGTCGTCATTGTATTTGTAGCCAGCCTGTTTGCCAGCTTCAAGCCATGCCTGTGAGATCGGGCTGGAGACAGCGGCACGCGATGTCTTGAGCGGGCCATCAAAGCCATGAATGGTGGGGTCTCCACCGCCACGCCAGCCTTCCGCTTTTTTGAAGTACGGCAGTACACTGTCATAGTCCCAACCGCGATTGCCTTGCTGGGCCCAACCATCGTAGTCGGTATGGTCTCCGCGTGTATAAATCATGCCGTTGACGGTTGTGCATCCGCCAACGCTCTTTGCACGAGGAACCAGCATGACGCGGTTGTTCACGTGCTTCTGCGGGACGGTGTAATAGCCCCAGTCAAGCTGGAGCGTCTGCATCAAGCGAAAATACCCTGCGGGCATGTGAATGAAGGGGCTCTTGTCCCAGTCCCCGGCTTCCAGCAGCGTCACCTTAACGGACGGGTCAGCAGAAAGGCGATTCGCCAGTACGGCGCCGGCAGAGCCAGCGCCAACAATAATGTAATCGGTCAATTTTCTATCCTCCCACAGGCAGCCCCGATGCGGCGGTCGAAAGCCACAAAATCGGTTGGCACCTCCCAATGCTCAAGCGGGATTATTCACCCTTGCTGAATTTTGTCAATATCAAAATTATTTGCTATGGGCGAACATCGCGTCAATATTTTCGGAAGTGCATCTGAACAATGTTCTCCAGCGACCAACATTAAAGAGGAAGGGCGACAGCAGAAACTAATCCAACGATGCGCTTTCGCTTGAACATGCCTTGTGAACCACTTCGAGCCGTACGCTTCCAGCCGTACATGGACAGGCACCGGATTGCCTCGTCTCTCAAGGTGTAGTCTCGGCAAAAGCACGCTTGAAGAGCCTTGGAGAAATTGCCATTCCCCTGCAAAAAACGCGAGGCCGTATGAACACCGGCATTTAACATTGCCAAAGCGCACTGTTCATATGTAATGTGGAAAAGGAGTGGCACGCTGCAAGCGCCTGAATTATTTGAGCGGCAGCTGTAAGAACTGCGACTTTGGGGGACAGTATGGCACGAGACGCACGCGGAATTCAATCCATCGAAGTCGGTGGGCGGATCCTGAGTGCCTTAATGCACGCAAGCGGACCCATGATGTTACGGGACTTGGCTTCTGCCGCCAACCTCGCGCCCGCGCAATGTCATGGATACCTGACAAGCTTCAAGAACATTGGCCTAGTTGAGCAAGACAGTCGATCAGGCTTTTACCAGCTTGGGCACTTCGCCTTGCGTCTTGGAATTGGGCGCATTCGGGGAGTTGAGCTGCTGAACTCAGCATCTCAAGCGATTTACGCTCTGTCAGAGGAGCTCGGCTTCATGGCACTGATGGTCGTGTGGGGCCCACATGGCCCGACTATTGTCCAAGTCAGTGAAGGTACGTCACCGTTGACGTTGAACATTCGGCAAGGAACGCTTTTCTCGGTAACGGGAACGGCGAGCGGTATAGTATTCGGTGCCTACGGCAATCATGAGGGAATGGAGCGGATTATCCATTCTGAAATTAACGGACAATCGCGCAGTCACTCATTCGGAAAAATTCCTCCTCGAAGGACATACGATTCAGCAGTGAAAAAGGCGCGGGATCTTGGCTACGCCGAGACAGTGGGAGCCCCCATACCAGGTATCAGTGCAGTCTCGGCACCAGTCTTCAACAGACAATCCAAGTTGGAGCTAGTTATTACGCTCATTGGGCGAACCGAAGATATGCCGGTCGACGAGCAGTCGGTGGCGGTGCAAAAGCTGCTTTCTGTCACCTCTACACTTTCTGAAAATTCGACAACGGGTCACAATGACACTGTCGCGGTGATTGGTTGATGGTTGACTGGAGATCCAACATGAACGTTCGGGTAAATGCTTCTGATAAGAGTGAGGCAAGGGGTATCCAATCAATCGAAGTCGGCGCGAAGCTCTTGAACGTGCTCGTCGATGAAGAGGAGCCAATGATGCTGAAAGACTTGGCTCGACTGGCCGGGATTGCTCCCGCCCAAGCTCACGCCTACTTGGTCAGCTACCGCAAGCTTGGTCTCATTGAACAGGAAGAATCAGCAGGCCGATATCGCCTCGGTCCATTCGCTCTCGAATTAGGGATTACGCGTATGCGGACCGTCGATCCAATGAGGATGGCACGCGAGGCGGTCACCGATCTTTCCGCCAAAACCGGGTTGAACGTAGCGCTCGTCGTTTGGGGCTCCTTTGGGCCGACGGTTATTCAGGTTCAGGAAAGCGGTAGCCAACTGAATATGAATACGCGTGTTGGAACGGTCTATTCTCTGACGGGGACCGCAAGCGGAAGAGCATTCGCGGCGTTCATGCCCGAAGGCATGATCCGGGAAGCCATCCGTGCTGAGCGGAAAGATGAGTCAGGTTCAGGTCGCGTCGGCAAGCCTAAGTTCCTGTCCCGATCAGAGATGGAAGGAATTCGCGCCGGCGGCTATGCAACAATCGACGAGCCACCGGTACCTGGCATCAATGCGTTGTCTGCGCCGGTTTTCGATCATATAGGCCAAATGCAATGCGCGATCACGGCAATCGGTTTGGACACGGTGATGAGCAACGCGCCCGATAGTGAATATATACCAATCCTTCTTGAAACCACACGGCAGTTGTCTTTTCAACTTGGCTACTCGGGTTCAAAATCGATTCGCAAATCATAACGCCAGAACGGTAAGAGCTTGGCTCACCGTCATCGGCGCCTCAGGAGCGCAACGATGACGGTGCATAACCATTAGCCTTGCCTATAGCGCGGGTAGTCGATGTATCCCCGACTCAACGGGGGCACGTCAGTTCGATTGCGTTCAAGTTCATCTAGAATAGTCCAACCGCTCTTGCGTCAAGGGCACGCTGTGTCTGTGGGCTTGTTTCTGAGGTCGTGCCCGGCGGATCCCCAAGCGTCGTGAAAGACATGGCTGGCCCACTGCCAGGCTTAAATGCTTCAATGATGGTGTCGGAATCTTCCTGCCGCGCTATCATGCCGGTGTGCCGTCCGATCCGATATTCAGTATACCCTCCGGCATGTGAAACCCTGAAATTGGTGTGTCTTTCAATGCGGCATTCATGAACGAATTGAACACGGGAGCAGCCAATCCGCTTCCACTACCTGCTCGCCCAAGACTTCTCGGATCGTCATAGCCTATGTAAATCCCGGTCACGAGCTCAGGAGTGAAGCCTACAAACCAGGCATCTCGGTTGTCATTCGTGGTCCCCGTCTTACCTGCCGCAGGGCGGCCCAGATTAACCCGGCGCGATGCCGTTCCCCGTTCGATAACACCTTCCATCATGCTGATCGTCTGGTATGCGGTCATAGGGTCGAGAATCCGCTCCCTTGTGTCGATCAAGTGTGGTTCGTCCTGTTCACTCCATTTGCTGACATTGCAATCGACGCATTTGCGCTGGTCCTGACGATAGACGGTCCGCCCCGTCCGATCCTGGGTGCGGTCGATGAGACTTGGAGTAACCTGCAGGCCGCCGTTCGCAATTACGGAGTAGGCTGAGACCATCTTCATCAGTGTCGTTTCCCCGGAACCGAGCGATATGGAAAGGACGGGCGAACGATGTTCGTAAATCCCGAGACGCTCCGCATATTCCATGACCGTGTCCATTCCCACGGCAGATGCGAGCTTCGCTGCCATGACGTTGCGGGAGTGTTCTATTCCAAAGCGAAGAGTGACTGGACCTTCATAATGGCCGCCATCGTTCTTTGGAGACCACACCTGGCTGCCTAATTGGAACTCAACAGGTTCATCGCGGATGACCGTTGAGGGCGAAAACCCGTTGTCCAGAGCGACGGCATAGACGATCGGCTTAAAGACTGACCCAGGCTGCCGAAGAGCCTGGGTTGCGCGATTGAACTGCGATTGGCCGTACGAGAACCCGCCAACCATAGCGACGACGCGTCCCGTATCCGGACGCATCGCGACCAGCGCGCCCTGCACCTGCGGCAACTGGCGGAGACGATAGTCGGTCGATGATTCCTTCTCGACCAGTACGATGTCGCCCGACTTGAGAAGGTCCTTAGGCCCTTTTCGGCCCAGGGCCCATTTCATCCCCGACAGGCCGATGTGTGCGGAACTTTCCGCCCCATCGATCAGCACCAGATCCACGCCGTCCGGTCCGACTGCCGTAACCTCCGCAGCTATCCACCCCGGAACGCCAAAGGCACCCCTGTATTTTTCGAGGGCTTCCGGACGGCTCGCCTCAGCGTCGATATGATCGAGCGGGCCGCGATAACCGCGCTGTTCGTCAAATGAAAGCAGTGCGGATCTCAAGGAATGCTGCGCAAGTCGTTGCATGCCCGGATCGAGCGACGTCCGAACAGAATAGCCGCCTTCGTATAGACCCTTTTCGCCGAGTTCGCCGATCATGGTCTTCCTGACGTCATCAATGAAGTAACCGGCTTCCTCGAACCTCGTGGGTGGCGGCTGGCGTGAGACGCCCAACGGTTTTTGCTTTTCAGTCTGTGCGATTTCGTTCGATATGTAACCGTTCTCGACCATACGGTCGATCACCCAGTTCCGGCGTTCGACCGCCGCGTCCGCGAACTGGTACGGGTTGTAGTTGGCGGGCCCCTTGGGAAGTGCTGCAAGATAGGCCGCCTCTGCCACAGACAGATCAGCGACGGACTTGCCGAAGTAAGTTAGTGCCGCTTGGGCGATGCCATAAGATCGCTGACCAAAGAAGATCTGGTTCAGATAGAGTTCCAGGATGCGGTCCTTGGGAAACGCTTGCTCCATCCGAAGGGAAAGCAGTGCCTCCTTCACCTTTCTCGTCATCGTTTGGTCGGGGGTGAGGAGGAGGTTCTTGGCAACTTGCTGGGTAATCGTCGATGCGCCGACCATTCTCCTGTCACTGCCCATGTTGGTGAGGTTGACGAGAACGGCTCTTGCGAGACCGCTGAAATCAAGGCCCGCGTGGTGATAGAAGTTCTTGTCCTCGGCCGAGATGAATGCCGCCTTCACACGATCCGGAACGGATTGGATTGGCAGGAATATGCGCGGCTCCGAAGCAAACTCGGCTAAGACTTCGCCATTTGACGCGTAGATCCTGGACTTAACCGGAGGCGAATAGTCGGCAAGGTTCGTGTAGTCCGGTAGCTCTCGCTGAGCATTGGCAATGAAGATCCCAACAGCGATCGCGCATACGAGCACGAACACGCTGGCCAGGGAGAATAGGTATCCAATCAATTTCAGCAAAATTGCCTCCTGCGTCAGGTTTAGGACCGGAAGTGGAGAGCCTTGGCTTCCGAGAGGCGGTCGATATACGTTCGCGCTTGCTATTGCAATTAGAATCGCATTAAGGGATTGGCAACATGCTAACGCTACTGGAGATGCATTAACATTTTTCCGGCACTCGAGGCTTCGTCGACGATCGACGGCCTGAATGCAAATTCATGACGATTCCACGGATCACCGATGACCTATATTTCCAGAATTGTGGCGTCTCGAAGCCAGTCAAACTTCGAGCTTTCCAAGCCTGGGACCGCTCGTATTTCGATCGGTGCGGCAAAGTCGCGCACCCGCGTAACGCGGTCTCGAATCCTGGTCCTCAGTATGTGCTTTCTGGCTCTCTACGGAATCATCGGTGTAAGGCTGATGCAGTACGGATTGGCCTCACCCATCGTCACCGGTTCGCATGGAAACGTGGCAGTCCCTGCATCCCGACCTGAAATCACTGACCGAAATGGTGAGATGCTCGCCACTGATCTCGACATGGTGTCGCTTTACGCCGAACCAAGACGTATCGTGGATGCGGATGAGGCCATCGAGAAACTCGCATCTGTGGTCCCGCAGCTAGACTGGCAGGATACATACCGGAGGCTCAGGTCGCAGTCTGCGTTTCAATGGCTCCGCCGACAGCTCACCCCGCGACAACAGGCCGACATTCTTGCACTGGGAATTCCGGGCATCGGGTTCCGGCCTGAAAAGCGGCGCTTCTATCCGGGTGGCTCGACCGCGGCCCATATCCTTGGTCATGTTAACGTTGACAACCGCGGCCTCGCGGGGATGGAGCGTTATCTCGACCAGCAGGGCCTGATGGACCTGCGAGCCAGTGGCATCACTGGAGGCGCTGCTCTTGAGCCGGTCCGCCTTTCGATCGATCTACGCGTTCAAAGCATCGTCCATGAAGTCATCACCAAGGCGATGATCGACTATCAGGCGCAAGCCGCCGGCGCGGTGGTGCTGGATGCCGATACCGGAGAGGTTCTCGCTATGGCCTCGGTTCCGGACTATGATCCAAATCAGCCGTCGAAAACCCTTGCCGATGGATCGGTCGACAAGGAGTATGAGAAAGGCTGGTTCAACCGCATGAGCAATGCGACGTTCGAGATGGGCTCAACCTTCAAGAGCTTTACCCTTGCCATGGGCCTTGATGAGGGTAAGATTACTCTGAATTCCGTGATCGATGCATCTAAACCTCTTCGGATGGCCGGCTTCACGATCAAGGACGACCACGGCCAGTATCGCCCCCTCACCGTTCCCGAAATCTTCCAGTATTCGTCCAACATCGGCACGGCCGGCATTGCCTCGATGGTCGACATATCAGATCATCAGGCTTTTCTGACGCGCCTTGGTCTGCTGTCGAAAATGAACACAGAGCTTCCGGAGGTCGCCACACCCACACAGCCACGTGTGTGGAGGAAGATCAATCAGGCGACAATCTCATTTGGTCATGGCGTGGCGACGACGCCGTTGCAGACCGCCGTGGCTGGCGCGGCCTTGGTTAACGGTGGCAAGCTGATTGAACCAACGTTCCTTCCGAGAACCCGTGATCAAGCAAACGCGATTGCGCAGCAGGTCGTCAAATCGACGACGAGTTCCGACATGCGCTACCTGTTCCACTGGAACGGAGTGAAGGGTTCCGGTCGAAATGCTCGTGTCCCCGGTTACAACGTGGGCGGCAAGACTGGCACTGCCGATAAGGTCATTAACGGCCGATATGCCGCGCATTTAAATTTTAACGCTTTCCTGGCGGCGTTCCCTATCGACAAGCCGCGCTATGTCGTTCTGACGATCATCGACGCGCCGCTTACTGGAGAGAAGGGTGGCAGGCTTGCGGCATACACAGCGGCACCCATGGCCAAGGCGATCATTGGTCGTTCCGCGCCGCTTCTTGGTGTCCAGCCCAGGTTTGGGGAAGACGATGGAAGAGAGAGCCTTCTTGCGAACTATTGAGGATCATTCTCGTAGATAACGTATTCCTTGATCGACGGTTGGCTCTCGAACGGACGTGTCGTTCCCGGTGAAGAGAGCGCGTTCTCGATCAGCTCAATTTGATAGACCTTTGTGATCGATTGCCCGGTAAAGAAAATCCGGTAGATGATCGGGGCGAATATCATATCCATCAGGCGGTCGGCCACGAGCATGGCTTCCCCTTCCCTAGCCCAACGATCGATAAGGCACACAAGGTTTTGGTAGACGTAGCCGGCTGCTGTCTGTGCCATTGGGACGTTGCTAATCCTTTCGCGGAACAGTGCGTGCCCGGGGCCCGACGAAATGTCGTCGACCAGTTGCTCGAGCCAGATTTCGAGATCTCCGCGTAAGCTTCCCGTGTTCACTGGTATGCTATCGGGGATAAAGTGCTCGTTGGCGACATCTTCAAGGAGTTTCGGGAGGGTTTCCCACCGCCGATAGATTGTGGATGGCGGGACTTCGGCTCGATCAGCGATCATAGCGACCGTGATCTCTCGGCCATGATGCTCTTCGAGTAACGCCCTGACTGCGGCGTGGACCGCAATCTGGATCCGTTCGCTTCGTCCTCCGGGTCTTATGAGTTCTCGCGCCAACAGTCACCTCCACACTCAGCGTTTAGAAAGCGACTAACACGGCAGACAAGTTTCCGAAACCCACGCAAGGCGGGGACTTGTTTGCCGAGCCATTTTGAACGCGGGCATTGAGTTTCACCTTAAAGGCTCCGGATAATTGGCAAGTCAGCGAAAGCACTTCCCCCGAGGCCCAGGGTGTTCGCGACAAGTGTCATGCACCATAACGAAGATGAACCGGCAAACAACGTCTCGCACCGACCCTAAGTCGTAGTCCGTCAAGCCCATTATCGGAGCCTTCGCGTCCGTATAATTCAGTAACCCTCTTTTAATGCAATTCAAATTGCATTAATATACCGCAAGTCGCGAGACGAATTATTGCGGCATCACAAGCACTCATACAGCGCGGATACGACCGCGCTCCCATAAGGAACATCCTATGCGAGACGTCCCGGGGCTGCCCTCACGCAGAATTTTTCTGAAGGCATCTGCGGCAAGCGCAGGTATCACATCAGTCCCGGCTAGAGCAGAGCAAAAACCAGAACCGATTGCACTCGCCGAATACAAGCCAGTGTGTCTTACACCGGTTGAGTGGGCCTTCGTCCTGGCAGCCGTTGCCAGACTAATTCCATCGGAAAGCGCAGGCCCTGGCGCGATCGAAGCCCGCGTCCCTGTCTTTATCGAAACGCAGCTTGCCGGTGACTACGAGTACGAGGTCTGATCGTTCATGGTCATTTGCGATGTCGTGATAGATGGCGGGGGATGGGGCGACGTGGGCCTTGCTACCGACCCTGGATAGTGAACTGATGCGCCTTCGGTCCCAGAGGCTCCTTTTCCCTGGAGCTTTTGGCCCGACGTGTACTGCGGGAACCCTTAAACTAGAGCCGAGATACCAAGCCATGACGATAGCCAACGTAGTCAACTCACACAAAGTCCTGATGCTGTTGACGTCTGACTTTGTAACTGCTCGCTACGAAGCGTTGCGCGCGCGGGCGCCAGAACTGAAGATCATAACTGAAATAGGAAGTAAATCTGATCCTGATGTCACTGCGCTCTTCGCTTTTAAATTATCGGCCGGTGTAGCACCGCTTCTGCCGAACCTGCGGCTTGCTGCGTCGGTGGGTGCTGGTGCTGACGGGATACTGTCGGCACCAGACCTGCCGTTACATGTAAAAGTAACCCGTGCAGTTGAGCCGGGTCTTGGGTTCAGCATGGCCCAATTTGTTTGTATGCAAATCTTGAGACATTTCCGGTCACTTCCGACAATAGAAGAACAACAAGCGGCGGGCGAATGGAAGCGGCTGCAGATTCCCGACGCACCACAGACAACAGTGGGCATTATGGGGCTGGGCTCCATTGGTTCGGTCGTTGCCAACGCTGTCGCTGCACTGGGTTTCAACGTGATCGGTTGGGCCCGCTCTAATAAGCGCACGACGAACATTCCTGTCTTCGTCGGTGCTGAGGGCATGGATGCATTTCTGAGACAGTCCAATTATTTGGTTTGTCTCCTGCCGGCTACACCGCAAACCTGCGGACTTCTCGACCGGATAAGCCTGTCAAAGCTGCCCAGGGGAAGCTATTTGATCAACGTAGCGCGCGGGGGAATTCTGGTCGAACAGGATCTCCTTGCCCTTGTTGATGAGGGCCATTTGAGCGGCGCAGCTTTAGATGTCTTCGCAACTGAGCCACTGCCACCAGCCAGCGCATTCTGGGGGCACAAAAAGGTGCTTGTAACGCCCCATATCGCAGCTCAACCCTCGGTATCTCCAGTAGTCGACCAGTTTCTCGACAACCTTCAACGATTGGTCAACGCCGAACCATTGATAAATGAGGTTGACCGCAGCCTTGGATATTGACGTCACGAGACACTTCTTCTTGAATTGAGTTTACGACATCGCAAAGGGATGAACCGCGCCGGGTTTGCCGGAGACCTCAACTCGTGAGAAGTAGGGTCTATGACAAGCAAGACGACAAACAAATTCTCCCCTGAAGTCCGCGCCCGCGCCGTTCGAATGGTGGCGGAACATGAATCCGAGCATCCGTCCCGTTGGGCGGCGGTTTCCTCGATAGCGGCCAAGATCGGCTGCTCGGCGCATACGCTCAATGAATGGGTGAAGAAGGCGGAAGTCGATACTGGCAAGCGGGCCGGGTTGCCGAGTGATGTGGCCGAGAAGATGAAGGCTCTGGAACGCGAGAACCGCGAGCTTCGTCAGGCCAACGAGATTTTGCGCAAGGCCAGCGCTTATTTCGCCCAGGCGGAGCTCGACCGCCCACTGAAGCGATGATTTCCTTCATCGACGAACATCGTTCGGTGCTCGGGGTCGAGCCGATCTGCAAGCTGCTGCCGATTGCCCCGTCCACCTATTATGACGCCATCGCCAAGCGCGCGGACGTGGATCGATTGTCGGTCCGCGCCCGTCGCGACATGGCGATGAAGATCGAAATACGTCGCGTGTTCAATGAGAACTTCCAGGTCTACGGTGTGCGGAAAGTGTGGCGGCAACTACAGCGGGAGGGATTCGATATTGCCCGCTGCACCGTCGCACGGCTCATGAGAACGATGGGTCTTCAGGGCATCATTCGAGGCAAGCCGGTCAAAACCACCGTGTCGGACAAGGCTGCGCCATGCCCGCTCGATCGCGTCAATCGCCAGTTCAAGGCTCCTGCGCCAAACATGCTCTGGCTCTCTGATTTCACCTATGTCGCGACCTGGCAGGGCTTCGTCTACGTGGCCTTCGTCATCGATGCCTTCGCCCGCCGCATCGTCGGTTGGCGGGCAAGCCGGACCGCACATGCGGGCTTCGTGCTCGACGCTCTCGACCAGGCACTTCATGATCGGCGGCCCGTCCATCGCGGCGGGCTCATCCACCACTCCGACAGGGGCGTGCAATACGTGTCGATCAAGTATTCCGAGCGGCTGGCGGAGGCAGGCATCGAGCCGTCGGTCGGCAGCGTTGGCGATTCCTATGACAACGCTCTCGCCGAAACGATCAACGGCCTTTACAAGGCCGAGGTCATCTATCGTCGGGGACCATGGCGCAACTTCGAAGCGGTGGAGTTCGCCACGCTCGAATGGGTCGATTGGTTCAACCACCGCCGTCTTCTGGAGTCCATCGGAAATATGCCTCCAGCCGAGGCCGAGGAACGCTACTACGTCATGCTGGACGAACCAGCCATGGCCGCATAACTTAAACCAACCGGTCTCCGCTAAACCCGGCGCGGTTCAGGACATCAGTTTGCAACTAACCCCTTGCACTCGAATACGCGCTCCATCTTATGGCTTCAAATGGCTGGCGGCCACACGAGCATCGCTGGGTCAGCTATATTGGGGAGATTACTCTCGGTGGCACCGACCTGCGGCAGGTTCATGATAGCCTGAAGCACACCGGAATAATGCCACACCATTGCTTCAACGTCTGTCGCCGCGCTCAGTTTTCCCTCTGAAAACGCAGATGTGATTATGGTTCTAAACAGCGCGCGTTGTGCCCCAGCCCCCTTCAATGCCATCGCCCTGCCACCCGGAGGCAACTTCGTAATTTCGACGCAGGCCTTGACGAGCACGCAGCCGCTGGGTTTCTCTAGGTTCGGATCGCTCGTCACGTAGTCAAGAAGTAGCGCCTGAATCTGTTCTCTTCTTGTTTTGGCTTGAACGGCACTCATACGACGCAAAACGCGTTCGTTGTAGTGTGCCAAGACCTCCCGTTAGAGCCCTTCCTCGTCACAAAATCGGTTGTAGAGACTGGATCGGGACAGGCCCATTGCTGCCGTCAGTTCATCAATCGACGCTGCCGCATAACCGCGGCGCAAAATACGTGCATTGCGCCCGCTATTACAGCCGCATCATCAAACCGTTGTTTTCCGCTCATTTTTTAACCGTCTTGACAACTTCGGGCGTGATCGCGACGAAGCACCCGCGCCGGTCGATCCGGACATTCCTCATCGAGACCGGAAAGTGCCAAAATCCGCCTGGAGCGCTTTTCTGGCGCATCCACGCGACATAACGGAGATGTCGACCGGCGAGGCAGCGAACTTCGTTGGCCGTTCGGTGATGACGCCCCGCCTTTGGTCGCTTGCACGGTTTCTGATCAGCAAGATGGCCGAAATCCCAGCTCTCGGGTGGGCGACAGGGCTACGCGAGGTTCATCCCTATCTCGTACGTGGACTTGAACAACACCTGCGGTATCAATTGAAAGACGACGGCCGCAAGCTTCCCCACTACTGGCGCTATCTTCTCGCACGCTGGGCAGAGTCTGAGCGCGACCCCGATCAGATATTTTTATACATACAAAATCGCGTCAAACAGGAGGGACGGTCTGCAAGCATTATCAGGGAAGCAGTCGCACGGTCGCAACCGGTGATCTCCATCAACCGCACCTATGGTCTCGCGCCTCCAATGGCGGCGAAGCATACTTCGGCTGATTGCCAATCGGGAATGGCTTGCCGAGGCCGCCCGGATGGTTCTTGCGTCAAGTGGCGCACGAACGCCGGGTATTGACGGAATGGACAAGCAAAGACTGCAGGTCAAACTGGATCAGCATCTGGACGACCTGCGGACAAGCCTGCTGGAGGAGAGCTATGAAGGTGATCTGGCCAGCTACTTCGACACGGTCCATCACCGGCTGCTTCTGAGATGTGTGCGGCGACGGGTGCAGGACCGACGGTTCGTCGATCTTCTCTATCGGTTCTTGAAAGCAGGCCACATCGACCGTGGCCTGTTTACAGCCTCAAGCGAGGGTGTCCCGCAAGGTGGCGTTCTGTCACCGCTCCTGTCCAACATCATGCTCTACGAGTTTGATATGTTGCTGGAGGCGAAATACCTGAACAAGTAGGCACGCAAAGACCGATGGGCATGGAACTTCGGCATAAAGCAGGGTCGCCCCATCAGGGTTCGCGAGAACCGGCAATGGAACCGGCTGTTGCCTATTGCCGATACGCTGACGACTTTGTCGTGATCGTAAAAGGAACCAGAGCTCGTATGCGCTGAAAGGTGCACGTACGGTTCGGGGAGGAGAAGCGCTTCTGCGCTTCTTACTCCACTGAAGGTCATCGGCTGGGGATGGTTCTACCTGTCGACCATTCTCGATGATTATTCCCGCTACATCATCGCGTGGAAGCTGTGCACCAGCATGAAGGTGGATGATGTCACCGATACGCTCGACCTGGCGCTGGCCGCCTCAGGCTGCGACAAGGTCAAGGTCGAACATAGGCCGCGCCTGCTTTCGGACAACGGCCCCTGTTACGTCGCTTCCGATCTCGGTGAAAGGCTGGAGAAATACAAGATCGATCAGGTGCACGGCGCTCCCGGCCATACGCAAACTCAGGGTAAGATCGAACGTTGGCACCATACGCTGAAGAACCGCATCCTCTTGGAAAACTACTTCTTCCAGCAGGACCTCGAAACCCAGATCGCGGCCTTCGTCGAGCATTACAATCATCGACGATACCACGAGAGCCTCGACAATCTCACCCCGGTCGACGTCTACTTCTGGCGAGGCCAGGCCATGCTGCTCGAACGCGAAAGGATTAAACGAGACACCATAAAACAGCGCCGCTTGAACCACTAGGCCAATCGACCCGCAAGCCGAGCCGGAAACTCCAGCTTCCAAAGCCTAAAAAGTCTCAAATAATTCGACGACGGACAAAGCATGGATAGATATACGGTCGGTTTAGCCGCCAACCTTGCTGCCACGATAACGGATCACGTCAATCAAGGCATTTAGCGCTGGCTGCTTTTGTCGTTTGCCGGGATAATAGAGGTGGTAACCCGGCATTTCCGGGGTCCAATCAGGCATCATGGTTGCAAGCTGGCCGGAATCAAGATAGGTCTGTACCTGCGACTGTAGCATGTAGGCGATGCCAAATCCTGCCACTGCGGCGTCGATAATCATCTCAGGCTTGTCAAAAGAAAGCGCACCGGACACTCTTACGTTCTGGTTCCTCCCCTCTTTTTGGAACGTCCACTTCGTAACGCCATCCAGCGATGGCATACGGCGATTGATGCATTGATGGTAAGGCAAATCTTTAGGCGTAGATGGTGTGCCGTGTTTTGAAAGATAGGCAGAGGACGCGACGACGACCGCCTTTTCCGGCGGACCGATCGGAACCGCAATCATGTTATTGTCGAGATTATTGCCGAGCCGTATCCCGGCATCGTAACGCGCAGCCACGATATCCACCAAGCGGTTATCGACGCTGACCTCTATCGAAATCTGGGGATGGTCGGACACGAGTTTCTTTAACGCGGGCCAGAGGATGGTTTCAGCAGCATGATCCGCTGAATTTATACGCAGCATGCCAGCGATTTCCGCGTCGTTGCCTTTGATAGCATTGAGCTTGTCTTCTATATCGAGAAGCGCCGGGCCAAGTGTTTCTAGTAACTTAAGCCCGGCCTGCGTGACTGCGACACTCCGTGTGTTTCTTGACAAGAGCGACATGCCCAGTCGCTCCTCCAGCCGGCGGATTCGATGGCTGAGCGCGGATTGCGAGGTACCAAGACGACCAGCGGCTCGTGTGAAACTCTTGGCTTCAGCGACGGCGACGAAGGCAGCAAGACTTCCCAGTTCATCCCGGATCACATCAGTTCCTTCTCGGTCTTATGATTTAATGGCGCTTCGATATATTCATTCATGACATATCGTCATAAGGCCATTCATATCAAGAAAGTTGCGAATTTGAGTTGCCGTTACGAAATCTGTTGGGCGCCTGCATTAGCGCGCTACGATTTGATTTGGAGGAAGGATATCATGACGAAACGCCCGAACGCCGGAATCGCCCTTGCTCTAAGTGCGACGTTGATGGCAAGTTATCCAGTTTACGCACAGACCGTGTCCAATACGGTCCTTGATGGCGACTATGTTTTGATCCCGGAGCAGCCATCCTCGGCCTATGTCGATGCGACCGGCACACGCGTTCCTGTCATGGCTAATCTTCACGCCACGGATTCGACCTTTGTCGACGTCGATAAGGATGACGATCTGGACGTCATCGTATCCGTGGAATATGGCGCGAACCGTCTATATGAGAACGACGGCAAAGGTCGCCTCACCTACAAGCCTGGTGTCTTTGGCACGGGTATTCACGATAGCGAACATGTTCGCGCTGCGGACTTCGACGGCGATGGCAATATGGATGTAGTGTTTGTCGCCGAGTCTGACGAAGTTCATCAGCTTTTTCTAGGCGATGGAAAAGGCGGCTTTACTGACGCAAGTGACCGACTTCCCGCTGGAAGCCAGGGCAACGGCCTCGCCATTGGCGACGTCAACGGCGACGGTTTGCCTGATATCGTCGTGGGAAGCACCGGCGAAATCGGGCACGGTCCCAACATGAAA
This sequence comes from Agrobacterium sp. S7/73, assembly GCF_019355535.1. Classification (NCBI taxonomy): domain Bacteria; kingdom Pseudomonadati; phylum Pseudomonadota; class Alphaproteobacteria; order Hyphomicrobiales; family Rhizobiaceae; genus Agrobacterium; species Agrobacterium sp. S7/73. Next base: position 989,232 of record NZ_CP072138.1, on the reverse strand, counting down.
TTGCGGCCTGCGCGCAATCTTCTGTTCCTGAACGACAAGGATCGTCCGGGTCACTTTATCGATGCTACGGAAACGCATCTTCCTAAAGCGGATGACCAGACCGAAGGCGTCGTACTGGCAGACATGGATGGCGATGGCGATCACGATATGATCATTGCAAGCCCGGCCCACCCGAACCGGCTGCTCATCAATGATGGTTCAGGCAAGTTTACAGACGGTTCCGACCGCCTCGAACTGTCTGTGCCAATGGAAACACGCGACGTTAAAGTCATGGATGTGAACAAGGACGGGCATAGCGATATCGTCTTTTTCAACATCACCAGCAACAATATGGGCTGGGATAAGGATCCGCAAACCAGACTGCTGATCAATGACGGCAATGGCCGGTTCAAAGATGAGACCGAAGCACGATTGCCCAAGCACAAATTCTCCAGCTGGGCCGGAACCGTTCTCGACTGGAACGGCGACGGCGCGCCGGATATTCTTGTTGGCGCAATTCAGGTGCCGGGCTTCGTCCCGCTTCAGCCGCGCGCCTGGCAAAATGACGGAAACGGCAACTTTACCGATGTCACGGCGGATGTCGTTCCGGGGATTACTGTCGGTCGAAGCTGGAGCGCAGGCAAGGGCGATCTTGATGGTGACGGCAAGGATGATGTGTTCATCGGTGCCTGGGGTACTCAGGCGAGACTACTGTTGACGGATATCAAAGGCTATCAGAGCCAGTTGCCGAAGTTACAGGAAATAGAACCAGCCAAACGCTAATTGAGACAGGGGCAGGAGAGATATTATCCTCCTGCCCCTTCAAATCAGCGGCATTCCCGCTACATACTGCTAAAACGAGCAATCAATTCCGCCGCATTCCCTATGCCTGCTGCTTTCATAAGTCTGGCTCAATGGCTTCCGACAGTTCTGACTGAAAGAGACAGTTCCTGAGCGATCATCGCATTGGCTTTGCCTCAAGCCACCAAGGTGACAATTTGTCTTTGACGGTCCGTCAATTGCAGCCTGTCTCCCAAAACAGAACGCGCAATGGGCTGAAAGCAATGGAGCGCCTCGGCAAAAGGGTCTGCGAGATTTCGACTTCGCCCGTAAACCTGTCAACAAAACGAACGCCCGCTTTCGCTCGTCATCATTCGCTCGTCATAATAAACCCGACCTTGAGGCAAATGTGCGCTCCACATTCGACCCGTTCGAATAAAGTCGTCGTGCTTTGGATAAAGGGTAAGCGGCAAGCTGACCCCATCTGGCGTCAGTAGCGCGGGCTCAGCTATTGCGTAATGACTATCCACCAGCTGTGAGCTTCTATGTCTGCGCCTATCTCTGGAACTAGAAACTTTCATATGATCGAGGCCGTTCCAGAACGTTTCGAGGGCGCGCCGCGGCAGTTTCGGCGGCGTTGGTCCGATGATTTCAAGGAGCGAGTGTCTCGGCAATTGCGCGTCGCATCGGCATACACCCATCACAATTATTCGGCTGGCGTCGTGATGCTCGCGCCAGACAAGAGGGCTCTTCGGTGCCTGCGGCTGTCGAGGCGTGTTTGGGGCCGGTTTGTGCGCGGGCGGTGATCGAGGTGGTTATCGGCGACATGATTATCCGGGCGGGGGTGGATGCCGATGAAGCACACCTCAGTCGCGTGATCCGAGCGGTGCGGTCGGCATGATCCCGTCGAACGTAAAAGTCTTTCTGGCGAGCCATCCGATCGACTTCCGTAAGGGACCTGACAGCTTGCTATCGCTGGTTCGAGATGCTGGCAGTGATCCGTTCAACGGAGCTCTTTATGTCTTCCGGGCGAAACGAGCAGACCGTATCAAGATCGTATGGTGGGATGGCTCCGGCGTTTGCCTTTACGCCAAGCGGCTGGAGAAAGCCCAGTTCTGCTGGCCGCGCATCGGACATAGCCGGGTCCAGCTCAACAATGCCCAGCTTCTGGCTTTGGTGGATGGGATGGACTGGAAACGCGTTCGATCAACACCCATCAAGCCGCCCGAGATTGTTGGGTAAAACCCCTGCGGCGAATTGAATCATGCACCTGAAACTGCGGGCGGATCACAGCAAAATATGCTCTGATCATACCCATGAAGCGACCCGATATAGAGCTCCCGGATGATGTAGAGGCACTCAAGGCCATGGTTCTTGCCATGGCCGAAAAGGCCGCTCGCGTCGAGGCTTTGGAAAAGCAGGTTGACGACCTCGAGGCCCGAAATGCTGATGCCGATGAGCGCATCGAGCGGCTGACACAGATACTGAAAGCTTTTGACCGCGCGCGCTTCGGACGGCGTTCAGAGAAACTTGCAGCGGCCAGTGTTGATGACGAGCAGCATGCTTTTGTCTTTGAGGAGATCGAGACCGGTATTGCGGCGATCAGGGCCAAGGTTACGAGTGGCATCAACAAAGATGGCAAACGTCCACCGAGGCCACGCAAGGGCTTTGCGGCGCATCTGGAGCGTATCGAGGTGGTGATCGAGCCGGAAGACTTGCCGGAGCATACGGGTAAGACCAAAATCCTGATCGGAGAAGACATATCCGAACGCTTGGATGTCGTTGCAGCGAAGTTCCGTGTCATTGTTACGCGCCGTCCCAAATACGCTTTTAAGAACGAAGACGGCGTGATCCAGGCTGCGGCCCCGACACATATCATTGAGGCGGGCATTCCAACAGAAGCGCTTCTGGCTCAGATCGCCGTGTCCAAATATGCCGATGGCCTACCACTCTATCGGCAGGAGGCGATTTACGCCCGCGACAAGGTCGAACTCGACCGCAGGCTCATGGCTCAATGGATGGGAAAGCTGGGGTTCGAGCTCGACATCCTCGCCGATTACATCCTGAACGAAATCAAGAAGGCGGAACGAATATTTGCCGACGAGACGACCTGCCGACACTGGCGCCTAGATCCGGGTCGGCGAAAACCGCTTGGTTATGGGCCTATGCCAGGGATGACCGAACGTTCGCAGGCAACAGCCCGCCCATGGTGGCCTATCGTTTCGAAGACAGTCGGCGACCGACTGCGTGGCACGACACCTCAGCGGCCATCGCGGGATTCTGCAGGTTGACGGGTACGGGGCCTACAGCAAACTCGTCCGCAAGGACGGCGTTATTCTGGCTGGCTGCTGGGCACATAGCCGTCGCAAGTTCTATGAATTGCATGTCGCCAAAAGCTCCAAGGTGGCAACAGAGACAGTCGAGCGAATGGCAACGCTCTGGGAAATGGAAGTGACCTGAGACCCATCTCCCCTCCAGTTTTCAGGAGAGTCTTGGATTTTCAATCGGCACTCCAATCTCGAACTGGTGATCACGCTCATCGGCCGGACTGAAGATATGCCCGTCGATCAAGGCTCAGTTGCCGTCGCGAAACTCCTGTCCGTCACCACGGCGCTGTCGCAAAGTTGGCAAAATGACGAGATCGGCCACCTCAGCTGTGCAGTGAGCGCATGATGACAGGCCTCGAAACGAGGTCCAGATGAATGTCCGCGCCAGCGCTTCAGATAAAAACGACGCGAGAGGCGTCCAGTCGATCGAGATGGGCGCCAAACTTCTAAACGTGCTCGTCGATGAAGAAGAGCCAATGATGCTTAAAGTCCTCGCGAGACTTGCCGGAATAGCTCCGGCACAAGCCCACGCTTATCTAGTGAGCTACAGAAAACTTGGCCTAATCGAGCAGGAAGAACCTGCCGGACGCTATCGCCTCGGCCCGTTTGCGCTAGAGCGTTTCCCTTTCATGTTGGATCGTATCCGCATGCGGTGAAGAAGTTTCTGGCCTCCTGAGGCTCGATGATATCGATCAGTTTTCCGATCCTGTCCCAAAGGCCGGTCACGGTGCGTTCTGCCGCTTTGCGCAGGAGCGCCTTCAGCTTTGAGAATGCCTTCTCTATGGGATTGGAGTCTGGACTGTAGGGCGGGAGGAACAGCATGCGCGCACCGGCAGCCTCGATCATCTCACGCGCCGCCGGTCGTTTGTGGCTGGAGAGATTGTCGAGAATGACGATATCGCCAGGCTTCAAGGTCGGGACGAGAACCTGGGCGACATAGGCCTCGAACCATTCTCCGTTGATCGGCCCGTCGATCACGAGCGGCGCAACCATTCCTGTGCTGCGCAAGCCAGCCACCAGCGTCGTAGTCTTGCGGTGACCGTGTGGGAAACCCATTCGCAGGCGCTCTCCCTTCCTGCAGCGTCCATGCGTGCGCGCCATGTTCGTCGCGGTCCAGGTTTCGTCGATGAAGACGAGTTCGGCAGGATCGAGGTCCAACTGTTTATCGAACCAGCGTTGGCGCTGCTCCGATATGTCGGGACGGCTCTGCTCTATCGCGTGACCAGTCTTTTTTTGCGGGTCTGGCCGTGACGGACGAGGAAGCGTTGCAGCGCCGATTTGCTGATCGTGATGCCTTGAGCGGAAAGCGCGTCGCGCAGTTCGAACAAGGTTCCATCGCGATGCTCGGCGAGCCAGGCCATGATCGCGTCACCATGGGCCTCGGTCTTGCAGGAATTTCGATCGCCACCGAGAGGACCAGGCAACACATCACCCTGGCGCAATTGCAGATTTCGCCAGCGGCTGACGCTTGCGGCACTCACGCCGAAACGGGCGGCGGCTTCCCGATGGGTCGCACCAGCACTGACAGCAGCCAGAACGCGAACACGCAGATCGACAGAAAGTGATTTCGACATATCCGCCGACCTCCATCGGCAGATAGTTTGAATCAGACCACACCCGATTTGCAAAGCCCCGCAGATTCAATCAGTCAGGGAAACGCTCTAGAGCTTGGTATCACCCGAATGCGCACAGCAGATCCCATCCGACTGGCGCTCGAGGCGGTGAGCGATCTGTCTGTCAGAAGCGGCTTGAACGTGGCGCTCGTGGTCTGGGGTTCGTTTCGCCCGACAGTCATTCAGGTTCAAGAAAGTGGAAGTCAGCTCAATATTAATACCCGATTGGGGACCGTTTACTCGCTGACCGGACCGGCGAGCGGAAGAGTCTTTGCTGCCTTTATGCCTGAAGGCATGATCAAGGAAGCGATCCGCAACGCGCGAAAGGATGAGATCGGCTCCAACCGCGTGGGTAGACCGAAATTCCTTTCCCGTATCGAGATTGAAGGCATTCGAGCAAATGGATATGCCACTATTGAGGATCGCCCGTGCCAGGGATCAAAGCCCTCTCCGCCCCCGTGTTTGACCATATGGGCCAAATGCAATGCGCCATCACATCAATCGATCTTGATAGCGTTATGAGCAACGCCCCGGACAGCAAATATATTCCCCTACTCCTCTAAACGAACCGGCAACTTTCGTTCCAGCTTGGATATTCCGGATTGAAATCGATCCGCCAGCCACAACCACACTTGCCCAACGACAGAAGAAGAACCGGTGCGCGTGTCCCGCAGCACCGGTTCAAACGCATTACTTATGCTCTTTTGTAACGTGGGTAGTCTATATAACCACTATCGCCTTCGCCGTAATAGACACCTCGGTCCGCCGGGAAGGTCGGCCAGTCATTTTCCAAACGCTCCACAAGATCTGGGTTGGATATAAACGGCCGCCCGATCGCGATAAGGTCCAGCAGGCCCGCATCCAATGCTTCCTGTCCTGAAGTCTTGTCGAAGCCGCCCGCCGCCATCAAAGTTCCGGTGAAAGCCTGCCTGAGAGACTTCAGGAAATCAGCCGGGATGCCGGGAAGGCCTGCACCGCCGATCGTATGCTGGTCGCTAAGATGAAGGTATGCGATCGGCCGTTTGTTCAACTCTTCCATAAGCGCAAGCCAAGTTTCCGCTTCGGTATCGAAAGGCTGCATATCGTGAAGTCGTCCGAAGGGCGATATTCTCAAGCCTACACGATGATCCCCAATAGCGTCGATGGTTGCATCGATGACTTCGAGTAGAAAACGTAGGCGATTCTCAATTGAGCCACCATATTCATCTGTTCTGTCATTCAGCGCATCGCTTATGAATTGCTCGAATATATACCCATTCGCGCCATGAAGCTCGATACCATCGAATCCTGCGTCGATGGAATTAAGGCCAGCCTTAACAAAGTCCTGAACCAGACGGGAAACCTCTTCGGTTGCAAGCGCACGCGGGACGCTGCATAGCTGTTTTCCGGCCACTTCATTCTCATCGTAAGCGAATGCAGTTGATGTCGCAGCCACGGTAGACACCGATGACACCGGCTGTCCCCGCCCCGGCTGCAGCGATGTGTGAGAAATACGACCGACATGCCAAAGCTGCGCGTAGATGCGGCCCCGAGCCATGTGGACAGCATCCGTCACCAAACGCCAGCCTTTAATCTGCTCGTTGTCGTAAATACCCGGGGTGAACAAATAACCGCGCCCCTCCGGCGTGATTGGAATGCCTTCGGATATGATTAGTCCCGCGCTTGCTCGCTGAGCGTAGTAGAGTGCAGTAGACGCATTTGGAACAAGGCTCGGAGACCGGGACCTCGTCATTGGCGCCATTACAATACGATTGGGTAATACAAATCCGGACAGGTCGTAAGGTTGAAAAAGGCTTGCCAATTGGAACTCCTTGTATGGTGGGATTTGCCGCAACGGGCAACGGTTGGCCTCAACAAAGTCTTTTGTCATTTTCGAACCTGAGAAGGTAGAAGCCCGATGCAAGCATCTGCTTCATTTCCGTATCAGGCGGCCTTTAGCCGTGAGATTTCGCGCTCAGGAATAATTTCCACCGGATTGACGACGTAGGTGGATATCTGTCCGAGGAACTCCTTGGCGTGCGTCATTGCCGTCTGGCCTTGAGCCGACTGGAAACCGCGCTCTATGGCAGCTTCGTCTTCGAACCAAAGTTCTACGACGCCGTCTAGGCCGGTCTCGCCCTCAGGTCCGTCGTCGGCGAAGCGGTTTGGCTGCCAATCGATGATGATGTTCTGACGATAGCCAAGCAGTCCAGGGAGACGCTTTACCAGCGAGGAATGATCATTGAACCACTGATCCTGAAATTCCTCCCGACTGATCCCCGGCCTCCTTTTCAGAAGCGACATCCGCTTGACTTTCTTTTCTGCCTTGCGGACCGGCACAACTGTATTTTGAAAGGCTGTGGCGACAACCAGATCGGTCAGGAAATTTTGCTCGTCTGCTTGAAGGTCTTTGAGATTCTCCGCGTTGACGCTACGGCGCATTGCAGTCAGCGATGGAAAGAATAACTGCGAGATCGCATCGATTTCGAGGTCATTTCTTTCGTAGGCAATGCCCTTTTGGGTCCTGTCCGTCACCAGATTCTGCACATAGGCCTCAAGCGTTCCGAATGTTTTCTTCACGAGAGAACCATGAGTTTCACGCCAGTGTTTCTCAAACTCAACCGTGCTCAATTCAGGCCTTCGCCGGAACAGTCCCATCCGAACAATCATATCTTCCTCCCTGAACTTGCAATTTTCCAACCCAGTAAAAATTCGATTTAAACAAACTCTTATGTAAATGGCAAATATTTTTATTGCCTTTCTTAGGAAGTTTAAGCTAACTTCAATCAACGGTGAGGCTCATTCTCGCAGAAGCGAACAGAAACGGCGTGTGACTTCGGGCGGACACTATATGGCGCAACAAGGACCTCTGAATGTTCACCGATCGAGGTTTGAAAAGAGCACACCTCGACAAGTCAGTACGCATTGGGCCTGCCATTGCGAGCTGTCGTTTTTTGAAAATATGGAGTACTTACGGATTAACGGCCAAAGCCAGGTCACCAAATTTGGCCCTTCGCCGAAAGGCCGCGCCGATGTCAAAATGCGCCTGCAGCAGTTCGACCGCCTTTGCTTCATCCCGTCGGAGAAGCGCTTGATAAATTTGCTGATGATGATCGATCAAAAAGGACTGAATGCCCTCAACGTTCAGGATTTGAGTGCGTCGCGTGACGTGCGATTGGCGAAGCAGGTTCGACGTTGCGATATAGAGGCTTAAGAGCGTTGGCGAATGCGCTGCACGCACCAGCATTTCGTGAAATTTGAAGTCGGCAGCACCACCTTCCTCGGGATTCGAGATGGTTGCGACGATTTCCAGCATCGCATCGCCGCACCTGTCGAAATCGACGGCAGTTGCCCGCCGGCAGGCAAGCCGGACAGCCTGAAGCTCAATTGCAATACGGGCTTGCATCACATCGTCTATAGCCTCTGCCTGCTGAGCGAGTATGAAACTGAAAAACTCGCCGAATATCGAGAGATCAGGCTGGCGGACAACGGTGCCTTGGCCATGCCTTATGTCGACAGCACCAAGCGCCGCTAGTGCACGCAGTGCTTCACGTATCAACGGCCGGCTGACACCCATCTGCGCAGCAAGGTCACGTTCTGACAGGAGCCTGTCGCCCACTTTCAGTTTCCCGGTAGATAACTGATCGCGGAGGAATCCGAGCACGCGCTCATAGTCACCGCCTCGACCTCCGGCCCTTGTCACCTGAACTTCATTTTCTTTTTCAGTCGTCATGTCCGCCTCAATTCCGGCTCACCCGTGGCAATCGTTATTTTTCAAAATGCGCCATTCCAGAGCGGTTGACAAGTGGGAACCCATGGACTACCACTGGTATTACCACTTTAAAGTCATGGGAGGATGACAATGAAGCGCATATCCAAGAGGATGACCAAGTCCATCTGCCTCTATGGTTTGACGTTAGGCTTGCTGGCCTCCGCCAGCTCGGCTGCAATCGCTCAGGACCTCAAGGGCGATATCGAATACGGCTACTGGGGAAATGCTGCGAGAGCGGAAGTCACCGAAAAAGTCAGCCGTCTATTCGAGCAAAAACATCCTGGTACGAAAATCACGGGAGTGTCGGCGGAATATAATGCCTACATTGAGCGGTTAACGGTACAGTCGGCTGCGAGCGAACTGGCCTGCGTTACGCAGGTGCAGAGCACGTTCCTTGCCAGCTACGCCAATCGTGGAGCTTTGTTGCCGCTTGATGAGCTCGTTCAGTCTGGAGCGATTGATCTCAAAGGCATCCCGCCTGAAATACTCGAAACCGGTAAATTCGACGGTAAGCAGTATATGGTGCCGACCGGCACCTTTGTGCGCCTTTTGGCATACAATAAGACTATGGCTTCGGAATACGCCATCGACCCGCCCGTCGGTCATGCGAACTTTGCAGACTATGAAACATGGCTGCGGGCTGCACAGAAGAAACTTCCAAAAGGCGTATACGCGACAGAGAATGAAGCGCCTATTCCATTCTCGCTATATTCATGGGTCGCCGGGCATGGCGAGACCATGTTCAAGGATGGTCAGCTATCCGCATCGCCCGAGGTCATTGCTGCATGGTTCCGGTTCTGGAACGATCTGGCCAAGGATGGCGTAGCTATTCCACCCGACCGGCTGGACGAACAATTGGCAAACCTGGAGCTGACGCCGTTTGCGAACGGAAAAACTCTCGTCGCGACCCGCGACATTCCCCATATCTCGATCATGGAGAGAGTGAGAGCCTCACAGGGTGTTCCTACTGAAATAGAGTTCGTTTCAAACCCGGCGAAAGATGCCACCGCATCAGGCAACGTCCCCGGCACCAACGGGCTGACTATCTCCGCCAACTGCGACAATGCGCCACTGGCCGCTGCCTATATCAATTTCTTCGGCAATGATCCGGCAGCAGCCATTGCCTATCAATCCTCCAACGGCGTGGTCGTGAGCAAGACAGGGCGGGAAGCTCTCCTCGACGATCCCAACACCTCAACCAACGTGAAACGCTCGCTGGCGGAACTCGACAAGGTGACGAGCGCCAGTGACATTGCGACGGCAAATTATCCCTCGGGCTATCAGGGTATGGCAGCCGTGCTGAGGCGTCAGTACGAAGAGGTCGCATTCAATGGGACCAGTCCGGAAGATGCCGCGCAAGCATTCATCGACGAAGTGAATTCACTTCTAAACTGAGGCCCTAAGCAAGGCTGACAAACATGTTACAAGTACCATCGCGTTCGTTGCAGCGGCGCGGCTTGGCTAGCCGCGTCGGCTCGGAGAACACTGCGGCGTTTCTGTTCCTCCTGCCCTTCCTATTAGGCTTGATCCTGATTGTTGCTGGTCCGATGCTGACGTCACTCTACTTCAGCTTCACGAATTACACGGCGGCAGGCACTGCCAAATGGGTTGGCTTCGACAATTACGAGCGCGCGTTCACTCGAGATCCTCGTTTTTGGCGCGCAGCCCGCGCCACTGGCCTGTATGTTATTCTGGCGGTGCCAACGGTCATAACGTTTGCGCTCATTCTGGCGGCGCTCCTCAACCGTGGAGTAAGAGGCCTTACCATTTACCGGGCGATATTCTACGTGCCCTCCCTTATCGGCGGAAGCGTTGCCATTGCGCTGTTGTGGCGTCGTATTTTCGGTGCGAACGGGCTGTTGAACGCTGGTCTCGCTATGATCGGCATCGAGTCTTCGACGTCCTGGATCGGGTCGCCGTCGACTGCCCTATGGACACTTGTAGTATTGCACGGCTGGCAATTCGGATCGGCCATGATCATTTTCCTGGCAGGTATGCGGCAGATTCCGCAAAGCCTCTATGAGGCGGCGATTATCGATGGAGCCACCCGTCGTCAGTGCTTTTTCAAGATCACACTCCCCCTCCTCACGCCACTGATCCTGTTCAGCACGATCATGAATACGGTGGGAGCATTTCAGGCCTTCAATGCAGCCTACGTCGTTAGCGCAGGCTCCGGCGGCCCTGCTGACTCCCTGCTGTTCTTCACCCTCTACATTTACCAGCAGGGTTTCGTGAACTTCAATTTCGGTTACGCATCCGCCCTCGGCTGGCTGCTGATCATAGCAATCGCGGCGGCTGTAAGCCTGCTGATATTGGCGACGCGACGCTTTATCCATTACGGGGAGAATGCATGATGAGCTCGACTGCATTGAATCCGCCGAAGCCCTATTCAGCATCACGCTCCGTCTGGTCGAACCCCTTTACGAAACATCTGGTGCTGATCGGTTTCGCGTCAATCATGTTATATCCGCTTCTGTGGATGTTGGCAGCATCTCTTAGACCGGACTCCATGATTGGTAACTTCAGCATTTGGCCCGGCCGCCACTTCACGGTCGATAACTACATTCAGGGCTGGAAAGGTGTGGGGACTGTAGGATTCGCGCAGTTTCTGACCAATTCCCTCTTCATATCCGTACTTAGCGTTGTGGGTAACGTTATCTCATGTGCAATGGCAGCTTATGCGTTTGCTCGTATCAACTTCCGCTTCAAAAAACTGATGTTCGGGTTGATGCTGGGAACACTGATGATCCCGTTCCACGCGATTTTGATCCCGCAGTATCTCATGTTCCGGGACTTTGGCTGGCTGAACACACCGTTGCCTCTCGTGGTCCCGAAATTTCTAGCTACGGACGCCTTCTTTATCTACCTGCTGACCCAGTTCTTCCGCAACATCCCGCGTGATCTGGACGAAGCAGCAAGAATCGATGGCGCCGGACACTGGACAATTTTCTTCAAGGTTATCATACCGCTTTCGATGCCAGCACTTGCTACCGCTGCAATCTTCTCGTTCATCTTCACCTGGAACGACTTTTTCTCGCCGCTGATCTACCTGACGAAGACTGAGAACTACACGGTTCCACTCGCGCTCAGGGCCATAGGGGACACCTCGGCGGAATCTGCATTCGGCGTATTGTTTGCCATGTCGATTGTTTCGCTTCTGCCCGTCCTCGGCATTTTCATCGCCTTCCAGCGCTTGCTGGTGGAGGGCATAGCTACCACCGGAATGAAAGGATAATTCTATGTCCGTTGAGGAAGAGGCTCGTCCCTCTGTAGGGATATCTGTGCCCAGACGAAAGACAATTGGGCTTGCGAACGACCATGCCGGCTTTCAACTGAAACTGTTCGTAAAGTCTTTGCTTTCCGAATATTGCGACGAGGTCATCGATGTCGGCACCATGTCCGACACACCGGTAGATTTCCCTGACGTTACCGCCAAGGCAGTGGACCTCATATCGTCCGGCAAGACGGACCGCGTGATCCTCGTTTGTGGAACAGGCGCAGGCGCTTGTATCGCAGCAAACAAGACCCCGGGTATCCGCGCCGCCGTGGCTCATGACACTTTTGTCGCCCGCCAATCGGTTGAGCACGACGATGTCAACGTCCTGTGTATCGGAGGGTGGATCGTCGGACCACAGATCGCAGGTGATGTCATCCGCACGTTTCTTGCCGCTGAATTCTCAACCAAAGAGCAATTTCGTCGACGCGTCGAAAAACTGGCCGCTCTCGACGGGTCTCTGGCCCGCGCCAATCCAACAACTGACAGGCATTCTTATAAGGAGGACTATAAATGACACCTGAACGTAGAAAAGAAATTCTCGATACCGTCGCAAAGCTGCGCGTAACCGACATTCGTGATGGTCTTGATTGGATTGGCCTTCACCACACCGGGACGGTCTCTCCAGATATCCGCCCGCTATGGCGAACAAAGACAGCGGGCTTCGCTCAAACATTCCGGCAGACCCCCACTCAAAAGTCTGTGCCAACGATGTCCCCCGATGACTACACGAAGTGGGCTTATGAATACTGGTACTTCCAGCTGTTCGATTATACCGATTTCGGCAGCCGCGTGGGCCCGGGCGACTTCCTCGTCTGCGACACTTGCGGCACGCCAAGCCCCGCGGTCGGTTCCATGGACTCGATGATCTGGGCTGCAAAAGGCATAACAGGCTGCCTGACGAACGGCGGAACACGTGATACCGACGAAGCTCTCATTCAGAAGGCCCTTCCTGTCTGGAGCCGCTGGATCGTGCAGACCATGTATCAGGGACGCGTCGAATATGCCGGGGATTCCATGCCAGTGGAAATCGGTGGAGCGCTGATCAACCCGGGTGATCTCATCGTCGCTGACGGTGATGGTGCCATCTGCGTTCCTCAAGACGTTATCGATGACGTTTTGAAATACGCAATTCAGGAGGCCGAGAACGACAAGAAGACCCGCAAACTTCTCTACGACCGCCTCGGTATCGCGCACGACCATTCCGTCGATTCTATTTTCGACGTGCCGGCTCACCCCTACGCCCTGACCCCCGATCGCCTTGAGTGGTACATCACTGGCAAGGGTACTGGCCCCAAGTAATCGTCAGCTTCGGATCGGTTTAACCGATCCGAAGTCCCCTTCCGGGTGAGAAATTATAGGCTAAAATCTCGCCCGACTATCAAATGGCGACGTATTTCATCAGCATCGATCCGAGGTTACCAATGGCAAGACTTGAACTAAAATCGCTGCAGAAGAATTACGGCAGCTTATCCGTCATAAAGGATGTATCCCTTAGTATCGACGATGGCGAGTTTGTGGTGTTCGTTGGACCTTCAGGCTGTGGCAAGTCGACATTGCTGCGCATGGTCGCAGGCCTTGAGGGCATTTCCGGCGGAGAACTTTGGATCGGCGACCTGCTTTGTAACGACATCGAGCCGCGCGACCGTGGCATCGCCATGGTTTTTCAGAACTATGCACTGTATCCGCATCTTTCCGTCTACGAGAATATGGGTTTCGGCCTGAAACTCAGCAAAGCGCCAAAGGATATCAGAGACCGGAAAATAAGGGACGCAGCTCGTATCCTCCAGATCGAGCACCTGCTGGACCGGAAGCCCGGGCAACTATCAGGCGGCCAGCGCCAACGAGTGGCTATCGGTCGCGCGATCGTCAGGAAGCCCGACGTGTTTCTTTTCGACGAGCCACTATCAAACCTTGACGCTGCCCTACGTACCGATATGCGGATGGAATTAGCCAAACTCCATCAAGACCTTGCTGCGACAATGATCTATGTGACGCATGATCAGGTGGAGGCGATGACACTCGCCGACAAGATCGTTGTGCTCAATGGCGGAGTGATCCAGCAAATCGGGAGCCCGATCGAGCTTTACAAGCGCCCAGCGAACCTGTTCGTGGCATCGTTCATCGGCTCACCAAAAATGAATTTGCTGCCCGGCCAAATCAATACGATTACAGAAAGCACGGTCGAAGTTTCGCTCGCAGGACCTGCACCGTTCAAGCTTGCAATTGATGGCTCTCGCTTCAAGGCAGGAGAAAAGGTTACTCTTGGTGTGCGGCCTCAGGCGCTGGTACTAAGCGATAACGGCCAGCTTAGTGGTGAGGTAATGTTGATCGAAAGACTTGGAAGCGAAACCAACGTCAAGATCAACCTTGCATCAGGAGAGAGCATTCTCGCCGTGATCAGTGGAGATTGTGGTATCCAGGTAGGACAGTCGATCCGATGCGGATTCTCCCTTTCGGATGTCATTGTGTTTGACGGTGCCGGGCAGGCACATTTCGCGTCTGTCTCACATGTGTTGCCTCATCACAATCAAATTAGCCGGTGATCGCGCATAGCTTTTGGCCCGATCTGAAGACTTACAGCGCTTGTTGATATGTCGTGGTTTGAATAGCCCCGAGTTTCGTAGACACCCTCGGGTTAGATTTTCTGCTGCTTCTCGAACTCGACGGGCGACAGCATCCCGTTCCTGACGTGTTTGCGTTTCGGGTTGTAGAACATTTCGATGTAGTCGAACACGTCCTGGCGTGCTTCATCGCGTGAACGGTAAACCCTGCGACGTATCCTCTCTCGTTTCAGAAGATTGAAGAAGCTCTCGGCCACCGCATTGTCATGGCAGTTGCCGCGTCGGCTCATCGAGTGAACCAGATTGTGGTGCCTGAGGAACGAGGCCCAGTCCATGCTGGTAAACTGCGAGCCCTGATCCGAATGGATCAGCGCCTTGTCTTTCGGTTTGCGTCGCCACACCGCCATGAGCAGAGCCTGCAATACGACGTCCGTGGTCTGTCGGCTCTGCACCGCCCAGCCGATGACCCGGCGAGAATAGAGGTCGATGACAACCGCAAGGTAAGCGAAACCTTCGTAGGTTCGAATGTAAGTGATGTCCGTGACCCAGGCCTTGTCCGGAGCTGCTACGTCGAATTGCCGGTCGAGCTTATTATCGACGACGACAGACGGTCTGCCGCCATAGATGCCGGGACGGCGTTTATAGCCGATCTGCGCCTTTATTCCGGCGAGACGCGTCAGGCGCGCGACCCGGTTCGGGCAGCACATCTCTCCCTGATCGAGAAGGTCGTCGTGCAGCTTGCGATAACCGTAGACCTTGCCGCTCTCTTCCCATGCCTTCAGGAGCAGATCGGTCTGTCGCTTGTCCTCATTGGCTCACCTGCTCAGTGGGTTCTTCAGCCAGGTGTAAAATCCACTCGGGTGAACCCGCAGAAGGCGGCACATCGTCCGCACCGAAAACTGCAAGCGATGCAAAGCAATGAACGCGTACTTCACTTTGCATCCCTGGCGAAATACGCGGCCGCTTCCTAAGAAACACAGTCCCCAGGCGCCAGGGGTGAGAGATCATAGCCCATAGACCGAGCGCGGCGTTGGAGATTCGCAATGACACGGCCACGATGGCGCTCAGCATAGGCAGCAGCGCCTGGATCGCGATACACCATCCCATAACGCAGCGCATTGTAGAAAAGGACGGCAATCTTGCGTGCGGTCGCCGTGACGGCTTTCTGTTTTCCAATACGCCCTGCCAGCCGCCGGTAGAATGCGCCAAGTACAGTGTCGCTGCGGCCGAGCGTGGTCGCGGCCAACCGCAGCAATGCGGCCGCCCTGCTGGATGATCGGCGAGTTCGCGAAGAAAGCACCTTGCCGCCGGAGATTTTATTACCCGGGGCGAGGCAGAGCCATGATGTGAAGTGCTTGGCCGTCGGCCAAGCCCGTAGGTCCGTGCCGCATTCGCCGATGAGCTTCAGCGCGAGAGACGAGCCCAGGCCATGGATTTGCGTCAGGTCTGTCCCAACGAGGCCATATAGGGCAGCTCGCACGTCAAATGACGGTGCATTTACCTGCTTGGTTTTTGTCCGGACATTTGGCAATGGCAAGAGCGGGGCATCGACCTCAACTGACATCGCACCAATTGCGCTCTCAAGCCGACGATCGCATTCGAGCATCTTCTGCTGATAAAAATCGTAGAGCTCTAGCGACTGAGAGAGAGCAAACACATGCTCATCACGATCGTTACCGATCAGCGATGCTCTGATCGTGTCGACAGAGGAGTGGCAGCGAACATCGCGCAATGATGCCAGGACGTCGGGATCGCGCTCGCCGGCGACAATCGCCCGTATGATCTTCATGCCTGTTACGCCGGTGATGTCGGAGACGACATGATGGAGTTGCAGGTTCATCTCCATCAGAGCCTTCTGCATGTGCTGGATATGAGCCGCCGCATACTCGACCAGCCGTTCTCGCTGTCGTAAATAGGCTCGCAACGTAGCAACCTGCGCCTGCGGACGAAAGCTTCCGCGCAGCAAGCCGTAGGAATGTAGTTGGCGAAGCCACGCCGCATCACTGACATCGGTCTTCCGGCCCGGCACATTTTTGGCGTAGCGGGCATTGACGAGGATCACCTCAAAGCCGTGCTGTTCAATTATCTCAAAGGCCGGGATCCAATAGACCCCGGTCGATTCCATCGCAACGCTTGTGACGCCGCAGGATCGGAACCAAGTGGCGAGATCATGCAGATCATGTGTGAAAGTGCCGAAGGCGCGGATCGGCATATCGTCACTCTCCGGGTCGACTGCGGCCATATGCATCGTGGATCCGATGTCGAGAGCGGCTGCTCCGGGGTTCATGCGTGTGAGATTTTGTGGATTGGTAGGTATTATCTTTGGCATGACTTCTCCTCCTATAGATTGGGAGGGGCTGGGCCGTGCAAGTTCGTCATTTTCCTAACCGGGATCGCCGCCAAAGCCGCGTCACCACTCTCAAGTCCGCAACAGCCCATGTGCCACGTTTTTTAACGGGGTCGATCGCCTCCAATAAGCAGTCGGCAACTCCCCTCCGGTGGTCAGCGTAGCACAGCCTGTTTCTACCGCGCACAGGAGGACCAAAGCCGGTGATCGCTTTTTAGGATATCGCGTTCCTCAGTGACGCGAGCCAGTTCCTTCTTCAGCCGCCTGATCTCCTCGGCCTCGTCGTTGCCCTTGGAGTCCGACCCAGCAAACTTCTTCTTCCATTCATACAGCGAATGCTGGCTGACGCCGAGACGCTGCGAAACCTCAGCCACCGGATAGCCCCGCTCCGTGATCTGCCGCACCGCGTCACGCTTAAACTCTTCGCTGAAATTCGATTTGCCCATGATGCTCTTCTTGCCTCAAAATTAGGAAAGAAGGCGTCTACAAATCTCGGGGCTATTCATCTCGGGGCTATTCAGCCATCCCCACCTGAAGGATCACGCTGCGACGGCTCATTCAGGTGAGGATGCTTATCGGATAGTCACGCTCAACCGGCTACCAGCTTCGTCTCGAGGAATTCCTCGATGCCCCAACGCCCACCTTCACGACCATTGCCAGACTGCTTGTAGCCGCCGAAAGGCGTACCGGGAGCGCGTGCAGAACCGTTGAGCTGGACCATGCCGGCTCGGACATTTCTGGCCACGCGCTTTGCCTTGGCAAGGTCTTCAGTGTGAATATAGGCGGAAAGACCATAAACGGTGTCGTTTGCGAGCTCTAGCGCCTCCTCCTCGCTATCGAAAGGTGTGATGGCGAGAACAGGTCCGAACACTTCATCGCGGAATAGCGAATGTTCTGGGGTCACGCCCGCAAATACGGTCGGGCTGACGAAAAATCCGCGTTTGTGGTGCTCGGGCCGGCCGCGACCTCCGGTGACCAAGTTCACGCCTTCGCTGACAGCCTGGTCGATGTAGCGCAGGACCTTGTCGTACTGCACCTTGGAAGAAAGCGGCCCGATGTGGTTTCCGGGGAGATCGGCTCTCTCGACGACAATGCCCTCTGCCACTTCGGTGGCGAGCTTTACCGCCCTGTCGTAGACGCTGCGCTCGACCAGCATACGAGTCGAAGCATTGCAGGACTGCCCAGTGTTGTTGAAGCAGAAGTTTGCGGTCCAGCGAACGGCCTTTTCGACGTCAGCGTCAGCGAAGATGATGCTGGGAGACTTCCCGCCGAGTTCGAGCGACACACGCTTGATACTCGGCGCAGCGGCGTGCGAAATCGCGATACCGGCGCGCGTCGAACCTGTGAAGGAGACGACATCGACGTCTGGATGGGCAACCATGGCAGCCCCGGTCACGGTGCCGGTGCCCTGCAAGAGGTTGAAAACCCCCTTCGGCAGATTGGCAGCCTCGACGATCTCGGCGAAGATCTGACCGGACACTGGCGATATCTCCGAGGGCTTAAGGACCACAGTACAACCTGCAGCCAAGGCCGCGCCGACCTTTAGGGTGATCTGATTAAGCGGCCAGTTCCATGGCGTGATCAGCGCTGCCACGCCAACGGCTTCACGCAAAATTTCCTGATTTTCGGTCCCGATGAGAGCGGGCTCGGCAAAATGGAACTCCTGCAGGGCCTTGATGAAAGCGCGCAGATGGTTCGCGCCCGCGCCGATCTGACTTGTACGAGCGAAATCGATCGGAGCACCCATTTCGGCTGCCAACGCCCTTGCCAGGTCTTCGGTCCGGGCAATGTAAGCCTCAAGAAGCCGACTAAGTGCATCGACACGCACGCTCTTTTCGGAGGCGCTCCATGCCGGCAGAGCGTTTTTGGCGGCCTTCACGGCGCGGTCGACGTCCTCTGCGGATGCAATCTGAAACTCGGCAAATGCTTCTTCGGTGGACGGGTTCACCGCCCAGAACGTGTCGCCTCCCGTGGCCGGCTGCCAAGTATTGTCGATATAGATGCTAGGACTAGGTGGCATTGCAGTACCCTTTCGTTTGATTGTCGAGGTCGGCCGGCCCAAAATCAGGGGTAGGCCGTCGATCGTAAAAATTTGGATTCCAGCCTTCCGACCAGTCTACTCTTCGGTCGGATGGCGAAGCATGAAAGAAGCCGCGGGCCGCTGCGTTCGAAGCTGCGGTCAGTTGGTCAGTACGATCCTGGCGTCGACCCGGCCCTGCTCAAGACGGGACATCGCTTCATTGACTTGAGCCATACCCATCCGTGTCAACGGAATCGGCGTCAGAACGCCATCTTCAGCCAGCCTGATGAGATCCTTGAGGTCTTCGGACGTTCCGGTGATGCTGCCGATAATCGAAAGCCCGGTCACAGCCAATGTGTAGAGCGGGAGGGCCAGTTCGCCGCCGTAAAGGCCGACCTGGATGGTCCGTCCGCCCTTGCGCAGGATACTCAAGGCCAGCCCGGACGTTTCCGAGTTGTTGACGAAATCCAGCACGGAGCTGACCTTACCACCGTTGATCTCGATAACCCTGGCTGCGGTGTCCTCGTCGGCGAGTGCCACAAAATGATCCGCGCCTTCCCCCAACACGAGATCGCGCTTAGCCTCAGATTTATCGAGGACGAGGATCTTGTTTTTCGTCAGCGCCCTCAGCATGGCGACGGCTTGCACGCCGAGCCCGCCCGCACCGATCACGACGAAGAGCTCGTCAGGCAAGAGTGGCATGATCTTGCGAATTGCCGACCGTACGGTCAGGCCGGAGCAAGCGTATGTTGCCGCCAAAGCCGGGTAGATGTTGCCGGTCGAGGCGAGGTATCTTGAGTGAGGCACTATAACCTCATCGGCAAAGCCCCCGTGTTGCATGAAGCCAAGGCTACGGCTACCTATTGCACAAATATTGTCACGACCGTTGAGGCAATCGTTGCATTTCCCACAACCAAGCCATGGGTAGACAATTACCTGATCGCCTATCTTTACGCCCTGTGCGTCCGGTCCAAGGGCGGAAACCTTGCCCACGATTTCATGGCCCATGGCAATAGGGGTTTCAGGCTGCGGTCGCTGCAGAACGCCACGGCTTCCGTAGTCAGTCACTCCTTGCCAAGTATGGAGGTCCGAATGGCAAACTGCGCAGTGCGTCACATCAACGACGACCTGTGTCCCGGTCGCGTCAGGGGTTGCGATCTCGACGGCTTCCAACCTGCTGTGATGCGTTTTGTTCAGCCAGGCCCTCATCTCTTCCTCCGTAGTTTCCTATGGTGATTGCCGCGTGTCGAACCTGGCGGCCTTCTCACGCAATACCTTTGCCCGACAGAGCGACCGGCCTGCGCAGACGGTTGAGTCAGCCGCTCAAGTCGAAAGAGCGACCTCACAGGAGGTCACCTCAGCGCCGAAATCCTCAAAATCCGCCGTCTCGGTGACAAGCGGGCAAAGAGAAATGGAGCCATTGAACTGAAAGCCCGGGTCGAGCTTGGTTCTGCGCGTCCTTACGCTGCGGTTTGATGTTCACGCGAGTTCCCTCGTATCCTCTAACTGGAGTGATGTGGAAATTTCGACAAGACTGTTGAACAACGGCTTGAAGCCTCTGACAGGCAGTTGATCAAGTGCTACCAGGATCCGGGCGCGCCGCTCTTCGTCCAGCACCTGCGAACCGAGCTGTTCGAATTTCTCTTTCACCTGCTCGTAGGACATTGGATTGGCAACATCACCGAGCGGGTGGAGAACAGTGAGTGCTTCTTTGCCATGGCCCTGATCCATGATGACTCGACAAGGCGTTCCTTTGGGAAAGCTTGACGCGAAATCCGGATGGGCCTGCAAAACAGTACGTGCTGATAGCTCAAGAACGGCCTGGTCCGTGAGATAAACGGGATCGACCGGCTGCAGAGCGCGTCCACCGTGGATCGCTGCAAGGGCACAACTAAAGTGATAGCTATACTGCGCACCTTCCAGGCCCGCGGGGTTACGCTCGTTCGACAGTTTCAGCCCTTCAGCGAATGTCTCGATGCGAAGGCTTACTATAGGAGCACTTGGACGGCGTAGTTCAAGTATGGCGTCGATGGCCGCGTGCATGTAGCGGCAGCATGCGTAGGGCTTCAGATAACAATCTTCGAGCCACCAATGAATGCCGAGATCGCCGGTAAGAACCGCGCGCGTGTAGCGCGTCCCATCGTCCAGGAGGTCAAGCGGACCGGTCGCTCCAGCCTGAGCACGGAAGGCCGCCGTCAGCCCGGTCACGACAGCTGGCGGAATGCATTCCTTGACGGTGTTGCCGTCGGCCTTAGAGACCGCTTCGTTGATACCTATCGGGCCTTCGGCACCGGCGATCCCAATTGCATGGGCCATCTGGGAAGTGGTCAGTTTCAAAAGACGCCCTGCGCCTGCCGCGACACCGAAATTCACCCAGCGACCGCTGATATAGGTGTCGATCGTCGCCGTCGGGCGAGCCGTGGCAACGCGCAATGCGATGTCATAGCCAACCGCAATTGCCTCGAAGATCTCCTCGTCGCTCGCGCCTATCTGTTGTGCGACGGCCAGAACAGCCGGAATAATCCCAGCCCCGGGATGCCCGGCTGCGCCACGGTGACCGTCATCGAGATCGAGAGCACTTGCTGCTGCGGAATTCGCCATGGCAGCACCAACGATAGAGAGGCTTCGATCGGTCAACCAGACATCGGCCGTACCTTGGCCATAGGCGGCGTAAGCGGCCTTTCTGGCGGCGATAGCCAGGTCTGAGTTGAATCCCGCCGCACTCGCTGCGAGAAGGTCTGTGATGAGTACCGCGCAAGCTTGCCGTGCGGATTGTGGAAGGCTACCAGCCGGATGGGTAGCCGCGAAATTAGCAAGTTCCTGAATAGCGTGCATGAATGGCATCACCTTTGGCTGAGCGATGGCGCGGGGCGGCGGACGAAATGCCCGTCGCTCTTCATGTTCCAGAGCGCTGGTTCCGGCACGAAACCGATGGGCTTCATCGGGCTGCGTGGTGGTAGCGCCTCTCGCCTTGCCTCTGGTCGAACCAGCCGTTGATCCGGATGGGTAATCGGAATGGCGGAAAGCAAGCGCTGGGTATAGTCATGGCCAGGGCGCCCGATTACGTCGTCCCTGCTGCCGATCTCAACCAGTTCACCAAAGTACATAACGGCAACCCGGTCACAGATTTTCTCCACGGCCGCCATATCGTGGCTGATGAACAGATACGAAATGTCGAATTCCCGTTGAAGGCTCATCATCAGTTCGATGATCTGCGCCTTGACGGCGACATCGAGGGCAGAAACGGCTTCATCGGCGATAATCAACTTCGGCGCCATTGCCAACGCACGCGCGATGCAGATGCGCTGGCGCTGGCCGCCGGAGAATTCATGGGGCAGGCTGTCGGCGCGGTTGGGAGGGATTCCAACCTTGTCGAGCAACCACTCCATTTTCTCGATCAGCGCTTTACCGGATGCGATCCGATGGACTTTCATAGGCTCGATGATCGCCGAGCCGATGGTCTGGCGACTGTCGAGCGACCCAAATGGATCTTGGAAGATCATCTGGATGTCACGGCGCATGCGAGCCAGACTTTTAGGATCGGAATAGTCAATTACGTTGCCATCGACCGTGATCGTGCCACCATGCCGCGATACGAGATCGATGATCGCCTTGCCAATCGTTGACTTACCGGAGCCCGACTCCCCGACAAGGCCGAGCGTCTCGCCCTTACCGATCGCGAATGAGACACCTTCCACAGCATGGACGTGGCCCAGTCTCCGGCCGAGCAACCCGCCGGTATGAACAAATCTAACCGAGAGATCGCGCACCTCAAGAAGGGGCTTGTCACCTTTGCAGCTAAGCGGAAGGGCGTCGAGTTCTGTCGCTGACGCACTCCCGATATCGGTTTTGCCGGCTATCGAGGGAGCTGCTTCGATCAGGATCCGAGTATAGTCGCTTTCCGGCTCGCTGAAAATTTTGTTTACAGTGCCTGCTTCGATCTGGTGACCGCTGCGCATGACCAAGACTTCGTCCGCGACTTCGGCGACCACGCCCATATCATGCGTGATGAATAGGACGGCCGTCTTTGTATCCTGCTGAAGATCTTTCAGAAGTCGAAGGATTTGCGCCTGGACTGTGACATCGAGTGCGGTGGTCGGCTCGTCGGCAATGATAAGTACAGGATTGCAAGCAAGGGCCATGGCGATCATGACACGCTGGCGCATTCCGCCCGAGAACATATGCGGATAATTGTCGATCCGGCGCCCGGGGTCAGGGATCCCGACCTTCTGGAGCATTTCAAGAACAGCGTCGCGGAGAGCCCTGCCCTTCAATCCACGGTGGATCCGGATGGCTTCGGCGATTTGGTCTCCGACGCGCTGGACAGGATTGAGCGATGTCATTGGCTCCTGGAAGATCATACTGATCTTGCCGCCCCGGATCCGGCGCATCTCTGCTTCGGGCAGGTCGAGCAGTTCCTTGCCATTGAGGCGAATGGACCCGCTCACTTTCGCGGTACCCTCCGGCAGAAGGCCCATAATCGCCAGCGAGGTGACGCTCTTTCCCGATCCGGATTCACCGACGACCGCCAATGTCGAGCCGGCGGCAATATCGAAGCTAAGATCGTGGACGATCGGCTTGCTACCGAATGAGATCTTGAGATTTTTGACTGAAAGTACAGGGTATTCGGACATCAGGAAGCATCCTTCAAACGCGGATCGATAATGTCGCGAAGACCATCGCCGATGAGGTTGAAAGCCAGGACGAGGAGAAGGATGCCAAGGCTCGGAAACAGGGCAAGGTGCGGCGAGCTGAGAATGTTTTCAAAGCCATCACGGACCATTCCGCCCCATGTCGGAGCCGGCGGAGCTATTCCAAGACCGACAAAGGCCAAAGAGGCTTCCGTTCTGACAGCGTTTGCCATCCAGAGTGACGCCATAACCATGATTTCGGGAAGAATTGCCGGCAGGATGTGCCGATAGAGGGTTCGATTTGAAGAAAAGCCCATAGCACGGCAGGCCTGCACGTATTCACGGTCGCGCTGGGTGATAACGGCAGCGCGGGCAACGCGGGCGAAGGCCGGTATCGACGTGAAGGCAATCGCGGCAACGATATTGGTCGTCGTCGCCCCCATAAGGGCAACGAGTGCAATGCCCAGAATGAGCGAAGGGAATGCCAGAACGACGTCCATGATCTGCATCAAGACGATGTCGAGACGGCCGCCCCTGAAACCTGCAATCATTCCGATGAACGTGCCAATGACCATGGCAACCACAACGGCCAGGAAGCCGATGATCAGCGAGTAGCGCGCTCCGTAGAGCATGCGGGTCCAGATATCTCGGCCGAATTGGTCGGTACCAAAGATGTGGGCAGCACTCGGCAAAGCGAGCTGGTCGACGATGTTCTGTTTGGCGGCCGGATAAGGAGACAGTTGCGGAGCGAATATCGCGCCCAAAACGAGAAGAACGACGATGAGCAAACCTGCCCAGGTGGAGAAGTTGATCCGGCGAATGACGGCCTGGGTCTTTTCGAGCCGGCTGCCGGAGCTCTTTAGCGTTACATCTGAGCTTGTCATTTGTATTGAACCCTGGGATCGAGGAAGCCATAGGTAAGGTCGGTCGCAAGGTTCACGACAACCACGATGAAGGTATAGACAACGATCATCCCCTGCAGCAGCGTATAGTCGCGCTGGCTCAAAGCCGTCAGAATGAGTTTTCCAAGGCCTGGCCGGGAGAAGACGATTTCGGTCAGAACCGAATTACCAATCAGAATGCCCAGATAAAGGCCGACAATAGTCGTGATCGGAACAAGGCAGTTACCGAGACCATGGCGCCAGATGACGGCGCTGTGGTGCACCCCCTTGGCTCGGGCCGTTCTCACGAAATCCTGACTCAACACTTCCAGCATCGCCGAACGCGTAACGCGCGTGACATAGGCCATCATGATCAAAGCAAGAGATACGGCCGGTAGCACCATCTGCCAGAGACGGTCGCCAATCCCTTCGCCTGTCCCTGCACTGATGACAGGGAACCATCGGAGCTTAATTGCAAATGCGATCAGCAGAATGATCGCCGATACGAACCCGGGAAGCGACAGGCCAAGCAGCGAAACGAAGCGGAGAACGTAATCCACGGCTCTGTTGCGATGCACCGCTGCCCATACGCCCGCGGGAACACCGAAGACGACGCCGAGCAGCAATCCAGCAAATGTCAGCTCTAGAGTATACGGCAAGACCGACATGACTTCTTCAGTCACGGGGCGTCCTGAGGCCATCGATGTGCCAAGGTCACCCTTGAGCGCATTGAGCAGGAAATGGCCGTACTGAACGAGTACCGGTTGATCGAGCCCGAGTCGCGTGCGCATTGCGGCAATGCTCTCGGGGCTGGCCTGATCGCCGAGGATCATCTGGACCGGATCGCCGGGTAGCACTCGGACCATGAGAAAGACGAGCGTCAGAACGCTTATCAACGTGAAGACGGCAAAGCACATTCGCTTTGCGAGATACAATAACATTGAGACCTGCTCCCCTGACGCGCTTTAGGCAATTGGCCTGTGCGAGTTCTGATACGCATCTAGCTTTAGCTGCTGCGAGCGGGATCAGAATTAACAAGATTCAAGTCGCTGTCAACAAATTCTCTTATTTAATATTTTTTTCTATTCAATATTACGATATTTAGAATTTAACGCTGAGACCCGATCAACGGTATGAGACGCGCGGGTGCGGGACCAGACGTTCAGCTTCGAACGATCTTCTCGATGCTGTCCACCTCGGCTTTCAACAATTCGACGATGTGCGTCCTGCGCGAGACGGTCAGGAAGTCCGTCGGCAGGTTCACACTTAACGCTGTTGTGGAGACGCCGTTGAAGTTTCTGACAGGAATGGAAAGAGCGGAAAGACCGGCAATCAGAGTTGACTGGGTCTCGGCATAACCACGCTCTCTGGCATCGGACACTGTGGCAGCGATCACGGCTCGCGTGAGGTCGTAGCGCTCGTAGGAAGGTTCGTTCGCGCTTGTGAGCGCTTCAACGTCGTCTTGGTCCAGTGTGGACATGATCGCGATAGAGGCCGCGCCTACCCCCATGGGCACCATGCTCCCGACGTTATCTGTGAGTGTGGAGATATTCTGGCCGGCCCACACGCGATCAACCACGATGACATGATGATCGTTGCGGCACATCAGGAAGACGGTGGCACCCACCTCCTCGCTAATGCGAACTAGCGCAGGACGGGCAATAGAGCGGATGCCTGCGGCGTCTGCGGCTTTGACGCCGAGCGCGAAGAGTTCAATGCCGAGTCTGAGACTCATCTTATGATCGAGCCGCTCAAGCCATCCGTTTTTCTCGAATGCTCTCGCGAGGCGGTAGATCGTCGGCACGCTCATGTTCAAGGCGGCTGCGATGTCTTTCACCTTGGCGCCGTCCGATCCCGCGGCAGAAATGAACTTCAGCAACGCGATCGACTTGCCGATAACCTGTGCACCCTCGACGCTCTTTTCACTCATAAATCACTCTCCCTGCCACCACATCATATCATTTATCACAATATGATACGATTTTTATTTTCCAAATCATATTGTAATTCTGATTTTCGATGATAGCTTCATTTGCAAGTAAGAAAAAACAAATCTCTGTCTGAGGGGATAGAGCTGGTCGGCACAGTTTTTGTCGAGGATTTCGTTGCGACATGATCGAGCTGCGTGGGCAGGTCACAGAGCGCCATCGAAGGCAATCCGTGAGTTCCTACAGCTTGAGAATGACGGCGGTAACGTAGTGACCGCTAGAGAACCCCAATCCGCGGCGCCGAACTACGCTTTCCCCTTAGCCAATACACCGTTCGGGCTGGGTCGATGTGACCACTGGTCCAGCCGGAACATTTACGAGGTTGGGCCACACCAGCCTCCCCCGACAGCAGACTGGGGGCTTCAAGCCGCCAACAACAAGCGTCAACGGAGAAGTAGATGGGCATTCGTATAGGTTCCGATACTGGCGGCACGCACACAGACCTTGTGCTGCTCGACGATGATCAGGCGAAGATCGTTACATTGAAGGTTCCGACCACACCGGAAGACCTGAGCAATGGTATTGCCAAAGGGATCGAAACGATTGTCGAGCGCGCCGGCCGCCAGATGAGCGAGGTCGATCGCTTCGTCTACGGCACAACGCTGGTCACCAACCTTATCGTCGAAGAGCAGCAAGTCGATATCGGCCTCATAACGACGGGCGGTTTCCGCGATGTCTTGGAAATTGGCCGGGCATCGCGTCGCCCGAATGTCTACGATATTCATTGGCGTCCGCCGACCGCGCTGATCTCGCGCGATCTTCGCGTCACCGTCAGTGAGCGCATTGCAGCCGACGGTTCGGTTGTCACCCCGATCGACGATGCAGATATTGCTGAGCGGCTATCCGAACTGAAGTCTAAAGGCGTGCGCTGCGTCGCGGTCTGCCTTATGAACTCCTACGCCAACCCGGAACACGAACAGCGAATCGGCAAGGTCGCGGCTGAGAAGTTTCCCGATCTCGCGATCTCGCTGTCTTGCGAGGTAGCGCGCGAGTTCCGGGAGTACGAGCGGACCAGCACAACGGCGATCAACGCATTCGTTGGCGGCCCATTGACACGCCACCTCGATGGCCTGGCTGACGCACTCGCCGCGAAGGGTATCACACCGGCTCCCTACATCATCCGGGGCAATGGCGGCGTAATGTCTTTCACCTCTGCCAAGAAGCTTCCCGCGGCACTGACGCATTCCGGTCCGATGGGCGGCATAATTGGCGGCGCCGCTCTGGCGGAAAAGGCTGGTGTCAACAAGATTATCACGCTCGACATGGGCGGCACGAGCGCTGACGTATCCCTGCTTACCGATGGCAAGGCAGAGATGACGACCCGATCGAGCGTCGGCCGTCACCCGCTCCTTCTCCCTATGCTCGACCTCATCACGATTGGTGCAGGCGGTGGCTCGATCGCCTGGGTGGATCAGGGCGGCGCGCTGCGCCTCGGGCCGCGCAGTGCGGGATCGGTTCCCGGTCCGGCATGTTATGGCCAGGGCGGTGAAAATCCGACTGTCACTGACTCCAACCTCTATGGCGGCCGCCTCAATCCGGAATACTTCCTCGCGGGCGCGCGCAAACTTCATCCGGAGAAGTCTCTTGAAGCCATCTTGCGCAAGGTCGCAGAGCCTTGCGGTATTTCTGTCGATGCCGCAGCGAGCGGGATCATGGCCCTTGCTGAAGCGCATATGGTCAACGCCATCAAGCTCATCACCGTTCAGCGCGGGCTTGATCCACGAGACTATACGCTTGTCGGCTTCGGCGGCGCCGGCCCCCTCCACACCCTCCGCCTGGCCGAAGAGCTCGGGATCCGCTCAGCTCTCATCCCCCCCGCCCCGGGCAATCTCTCTGCACTCGGCATGTTGACTGCTCAGGTTCGTCACGATCTTGTTCGCACCAAACTTGCCTATCTCGGCGAAGTCGATGCCGCGGAACTGTCGGCAGGTTTTGACGAACTGATCGAGCAAGGTGAAAAGGCTCTCGCTGACGAAGACATCCCGGCCGGCACCTCTCAATACGTGACGAGCCTTGATCTTCGCTACAAGGGACAGAATTTCGAGCTCAATCTCGAACTTCCCGCAGGCGATATGCAGGCAGCACTCGACGCACTCCAGTCCCGTTTCGCCGAACGTCACAAGCAGATGTACGGGTACGACAACCCTGGCAAGCCGATCCAGATCGTCAACATGCGCGTCGCTGCGATGTCGACCAAGCCCGACTTCGTATGGCCGACTTTCCCGGGCGAAGCCGGCGGCAAGGCCACGGTCATTAGCCGTCGCAAAGCGCTGATCGACGCCAATCGCTGGGAAGAGCTGCCGATCTATCGGTTGGACGACCTGCGCGAAGGCTACACCTTCACCGGCGCTTCGATCGTCGAATATCCCGGTTCCACGCTTTTCGTTCCGCCCGGCTGGACTGCCCGGTGCGATGCTTACCGCATCCTCCATCTGGAACGCTGAGGAGACACTATCGTGAACACCAATATCCAGACCACATCCGCCGCAACCATCGATCCGGTAACGCTCGAAATCGTTCGCAATGCTCTGACCTCGATTGCCGAACGCAATGCCCATCGCATGATTCGCGCGTCGACGTCGATCATCGTCAAGGAAATGGAAGATTGCTCGGCGGCCGTCTTCGACGGACAGGGGCGCCTTCTGGCGGAATCGGCGACCATTCCGATCCACCTGAATTGCACCGGCGTTTGCCTGCGGACCATTCTCGAACAGTATCATGCGCCGGAAACCTGGCGCCCCGGGGACATCGTCATCACCAACGACCCCTATGCGGGCGGTGCGTCGATGTCGACGGCCCATACAAACGACTATGTCGTCTTCATGCCCGTCTTCTTCGAAGAGGTATTGGTCGGCTTCACCGGTCTGATGGTCCATCATCAGGAAATCGGCGCCATGAACATGGCGACCCGCGGCTGGAACCTGGAAATCTGGCAGGAGGGCCTGCGCGTTCCCCCCATGAAGATCGGCGAGAACGGGATCGTCGACGAACGATGCATGCGTATCATCCTCAACAACACCCGCCTTCCCGACAACATGGAAAACGACCTTTTCGCGCAGGTCGCCTCGGTTGCGGCGGCTGCCGAAGACATGAAGGCGATGTTCGACCGCTACGGCCGCGAAACGCTCTTCCATTGCTTCGAAGCGCTGATCAACTATTCCGAGCAACGCACGCGCGCGGAAATCTCACAGATCCCGGACGGTGTCTACGAACACGAGGAACTTATCCTTGACGATGGTGCGAAGGGTGGACCTTACAAGCTGAAGCTCGCGATCCACAAAACCGGTTCCGACATCCTCTTCGACTTCACTGGTACTGACCCGCAGATCCGCGGGCCGATCAACGCACCGCTCGCCACGACCTGGGCCGCTATCTTCTACGCGATGCGTTGTGTGACCGACCCCTCAATCCCGTCGACGGAAGGAAAC
Source organism: Agrobacterium sp. S7/73 (assembly GCF_019355535.1). Lineage (NCBI taxonomy): Bacteria > Pseudomonadati > Pseudomonadota > Alphaproteobacteria > Hyphomicrobiales > Rhizobiaceae > Agrobacterium > Agrobacterium sp. S7/73. The sequence goes on along the minus strand of NZ_CP072138.1, from coordinate 959,649 downwards.
AAGCGCCCGTTCAAGGTCATCGCACCGGAAGGCACGCTGGTAAATGCCAAGAAACCGGCAGCTGTCTACCAGCGCATGGTCGTATGCCACAGCCTTGTGGATCTCGTGATGGGTGCGCTTTCGCAGATCGTGCCGGAACGCGTCATGGGCGACTCTTGCGGATGCCTTTATAACTTCACCTCAGCCAGGGAGCGCGACACGGGCAATCCGAGCGTTTTTGGCGAAGTGGTACCGGGCGGACTTGGTGCAACGTCCAAGGCTGACGGCATCGACGTCATGTCTTGCCACGTCACCAATTGCCCGATCCCGCCGATCGAAGCGACCGAAGCCGAATGCCCGGTTCTTTATGTCCAGCGCGAGCTTCAATCCGGAACCGGTGGCGCCGGCAAGTGGCGCGGCGGCGTCGGTCAGGTCCTGGCCTATAAGGTGCTGGGCGACCTCGCGGAACTCCAGCACACTTCCCAGAAATCCGTCACCCTCCCGCAGGGTGTGGCCGGCGGTTTGCCGGGTGGCGGCGGGCGTTGGGTGATCAACGAAGGAACGTCGAAGGCTCGTGTGCTCGAGCATTCGATCGGCGAACTCGAAATGCTCGATTACGGCGACGTCGTAACCCACTACACGCCAGGTGGCGGTGGTTTCGGCAATCCGCTCGAGCGCGACCCGGCTCTGGTCCTCCGCGACGTCCGTCATGGTCTCGTAACCCGCGAACAGGCCGAGAAAATTTATGGCGTGAAGGTCGGCACCGATCTCAATGAATGGATCCCGACAAACGATCGAGCAGCTTGATTTCTAGCCCGAACCACAAGGAGAATTGAAATGGCCTTTGCATTGCCGAAATACTTGGCAGCCATCGCTGCTGTGCTGAGCGTGTCCTCTCCCTGTTTGGCTGATGTCCAAATCATTGGATATCAGAGCGTCTTTGCGGACAATTACCGCAAGGCTGTGATCGAGCCCTTCGAAAAGAAGACGGGCATCAAGGTCATCTACAACGAAATCAACCTTTCGGCGCAAAATCTCGGCCGTATCCGCGCCGAGAAGAACAACCCGACCCTCGACCTTTCGATCATGGACGCTATGGTCTCGCGTGCCGGAAACACGGAAGGTATTTTCGATCAGGTCGATCTGACCAAGCTTTCCAACGGCCAGAATCTCTTCGACGAAGCCTATATCAATAAGGGTTTCGGTCCGGGTATTACCTTTGACTACCCCGTATTGATGTACAGCAACTCGCTTGCCAATCCTCCCAAGGCGCTGGCTGATCTGGCCAAGCCTGACCTGAAGGGGCAGGTCGCCATGTGGCCTGCCCCTGAAATCGCCGCCTTGATGAACACGATCCTGCTCACCCGGGCAGCCGGCGGCGACGAGAAGAAGTCCATCGATCAGGGTATCGAGAAGTTCGCGGAGATCGCCAAGAACGTCCAGACCTGGGCACCGGCGCCGGACGCTTACGAGCTGGTATCCAACGGTACGGTCAAGGCGGGCGCAGGCTGGAACGCGCGCGCCCAATTCTTTGCAAAGGATCCGAAGAGCAAGATGAGTGTCGTCATCCCGACGGAAGGCTCGATGTTCCAAATCAACACGATGAACCTCGTTAAGGGCGCACCAAACAAGGAAGAAGCGCTGAAGTTCATTGACTATGCGCTGAGCCCCGAAGCGCAGGCAGCCTTCGCCAATCTGATGTTCTACTCGCCGACCAACAAGAACGCGAAGCCGTCGCAGGATGCCCTGTCGAAGACTGCCTCGACCCCGGAAATTCGTGAAAAACTGAAGCCGCTCGATTGGGCGTTCTTCGTCTCCAAGCGCGAATCCTGGCTGCAGGAATGGCGCCGCAAAGTCATCACTGCGAACTGAGGGACCGATGTAAATGAAAATTGGTGCCGAACTCAGTCTCCAAGACCTCTCGAAGTCGTATGACGATAAGAAGCTTGTGCTCAACAAGCTGAATATCACTGCTGCACCTGGCGAAATAGTATCGCTTCTCGGGCCATCGGGTTGCGGCAAATCAACAGCTTTGAGGATCGTCGCAGGGTTGGTTGGAGCGACCTCCGGCCGTGTGATGCTGGCCGGCAAGGATGTGACATCCTTGCCGACCTACAAACGAAATATCGGCCTCGTCTTCCAGAACTACGCGTTGTTTCCGCATATGACAGTGCTGGACAATGTAGCGTTCGGCCTTGAAATGCGAAACGTCAACCGAAAGGACGCCAGATCCAGGGCGGGAGAAATCCTGGAAATGGTCAGACTCGGATCGCTTGGGCAACGCCGCCCGCGCCAGCTGTCCGGTGGCCAACAGCAGCGCGTTGCGCTCGCCCGCGCTCTCGTCATCCATCCCGATCTCCTCCTTCTCGACGAGCCACTTTCAAACCTGGATGCCAAACTGCGCGAGCAGATGCAGGACGAAATTCGTGACCTCCAGCAACGCCTGGGAACGACCACCATTTTCGTAACGCATGATCAGTCCGAAGCGATGGCGATCTCCGATCATGTGGCAATTATGAACGAAGGCGTGATCGTCCAGTACGGTCGGCCCACAGAAATATACGAGAACCCTGCAAGCAGCTTCGTCGCCAATTTCATTGGCCGCGTGAACAGTATTGTTGGCATTAGCAACGCGGACGGCGATGCAAGCCAGCAGATCAAGACCGACTCCGGCCTGTCCATCAAGCTTGCCAAGCCCTCGCTTGAGGGACCCGTTCAGTTCCTGATCCGCCCAAGTTCGATTGACGTTCTGCCAGGCTCCTCCCCGAGCGAGACTGGGCGAAACCGCGTTCCCGCCTCCGTCCGCAAGGTGACCTATGCTGGTGACATCGTTTCCGTCGCTTGCGATGCCCAAGGGATCGCGATGACAGCGGAAGTACCGGGATCGTCCCCTGCTTGGCGAGGCTTGGAAAGCGGGCAGCAGGTCACTTTGGATTGGCCGGTCGCCAGCGGCTTTGTCTTTGAACGGAAGGTGAATTGATGGCTCACAACGACGAAACAACGTCGGCTGGCGCCGCGGTCGGATGGCTGCTCAGCCTCCCGATGCTCCTTGTGATCGGCTTTTTCTTTGTCTTGCCAATCCTTTCAGTTGCCCTGATCTCGTTTTACGGCTCCGCTGAAGGCGGCGTGCTGATCCCTGAACTCGGGATTTCCGCATACGAGAAGTTCTTCACAGACCCCTTCTCGCGAGAGATCGTCATCCGATCGATCGTATTGAGCCTGCTGGTCACGCTTCTCGCATGCTTTTTGACCTACCCTATTGCGCTTTACCTGTACCGCACCACATCAAAGTGGAAAGGGACGCTTGTTTTGCTGACGGTCTCCCCTCTCCTCCTCAGCGCTGTCGTGAGAACCTACAGCTGGATGCTAATTTTGCGCCCGCTGGAGGATTTCATCCATTGGATCGGCTTCGGCAATGTGCGCCTTGTCAACGACTATCCAGGCGTCGTGATCGGCCTGACCCATATCATGATGCCCTACATGGCCCTTTGCTTGCTGTCTGGCTTCGGCAAGATCGACCCGAATGTCGAGGATGCCGCAAGTTCGCTCGGCGCGACGCCGGCGCGCCGGTTTTTCCGGGTCACTTTGCCGCTCAGCTTGCCGGGCGTTACGCTTGGCTGCCTTCTGACATTCGTGTTGGCAATCTCGGCTTTTGTGACGCCTGCACTGCTTGGCGGGGGTCGCGTTTTCCTGCTGCCGACCGAGATCTTCACCCAGGCCCTGGAAATTCTGGACTGGCCGCTGGCATCTGCGATGTCGATGGTTCTCCTCGGGCTGTTCATTCTCACCATGGGACCTATTCGCGTCTGGGATATGCGGACGCGCGCTAAATCGGGGGGGACGTCTTGACCCATATTGTGAACCGCACCCTTCTGATCCTCCTGTTCGGGCTGCTTTTGGCGCCGCTCCTGCCGGCGATCGTGATGTCGTTCAGCGCGGACAACAATCTGGCGTTTCCACCTTCCGGCTGGAGCTTTCGGTGGTACTCGGCAGTTCTGAGCAATGAACGATTTCTCGCCGGTCTGAAACTTAGCGTGACGCTGGCGATCGCAGCGACAATTATGTCGCTGGCGTTCGGGGTTGCGGCTTCCTACGCGCTGGTCCGTTCGAAGATGCCGTTCGCGAATTCGCTGATCGCGCTCTTCACGGCGCCGCTAATCGTACCTTCGATCATCCTCGGCCTTGGCCTTCTTCTGGTCTTCGTGCAGCTCAAGCTCAACGGGTCGTTCTTCGGACTCGTCTTTACCCATACGATGATCGTGACACCGTTCGTTATCCGGATATTGATTACCGGCCTGCAGACGATGCCCGCCGACATCGAGTCGGCCGCTGCGAGCTTAGGCGCGAGGCCGCTCACGGTGTTTCGGCGGATAACCTTGCCAGCGCTGACCCCCTCTATCACGGGAGCGGCGCTGCTGTCGTTCCTCATCTCGTTCGACGAGGTAGCGATTACCTTATTCCTGGCTGGACAATCTTTGTCGACACTGCCTGTGGCAATCTATCGTTACACCACCGAGCGAACCGACCCACAGATCGCTGCCCTGTCGGTTCTCCTCATCCTCTTGAGCGTCTTCCTCATGTTCCTGCTCGAACGGGTTATCGGCCTTGCTCGCGCGATCGGAAAATAACGGAGCCAGATCGTGCCTGGACGAAGGCATGTGAACCATCGGTTCGAAGGTGCTCGGGTCTTCCTCGCCTCCCCCAGACGAAGAAACCGGCGCGAAATGGCTCAAAGCTCCCGGCACGATCAGTGCTTCCAAAACAAATGGTGTCGTCTAAATCATGCACGCAATAGAACAACTCGCTACCTTCGCAGCTACGCATCCCGCTCGTAGCCTTCCGCAAACCACCAAGGATGTTTGTGCGATCCTAATCACCGATCTCCTTGCCGCGACCGCGGCAGGATTGCATTCGGACCTTGCTGTCGCAGCCCGCCGCGCTGCAATCGCGAGCTATGGCAGGGGACCTTGCACCGTCTGGATGACTGAGCAATCCCTGTCGATAGCGGGCGCGGCAATGGCGAATGCTGCGGCCGCGAGCGCGCTTGACATCGACGACGGACATCGGGGGGCCGCTGGCCACCCCGGTGCAGGTGTTATTCCTGCAGCCATCGCGGTCGCTCAGGCAATCGGCTCGTCCGACGAAGATATCTTTGAGGCGATTGTGATAGGATACGATATCGCACTACGTGTCGCGACTGCCCGCCCGACGGAAACCATTGACAGCTACGCAAGCGGCCGTTGGGTCAATTTCGGTGTTGCTGCAGCCGCCGGCAGGCTTTTAAAGCTTTCGCCGTCGCAGATGGCGAACGCAATCGGGATCGCGGGAGCCGAAGGTCCGATCGGATACAAAAGGGGCACCTCGCGCTACCAGGGTAGCACCGTCAAGGAGCTCATTCCTCCAGCCGTTGTCGCCGGGCTGACCGCAGCGTTCCGCGCTCAGGCGGGTGCGACAGGTCCGCTCGATCTCCTCGACAACGAGGCACTGTATATCCGCTCCATTTTGACCGGCGACCTCGGGGTTCATTGGTGGATCGGCGATTGTTACCTGAAGCCTTATGCGTGCTGCCGCTACATGCATGGTGCCGTCGACGCGATCCTCGAGATGCGCCAACCAGAAGCACCGATCAAGAACCTTCGGATTGAAACCTTCCAGCGCGGAACAGAGCTATCAAACGAGCGTGCACCACGATCGCTCGAAGGCGCGCAGTACAGCTATTACTTCAGTTGCGCACTTGCGGCGTTGCGGGGACGTCAGGCGCTTCAGCCGATGGACCCTGCAAGCCTTCGGGATCCGGAGATCCTCGAATTGTCGTCGCGCATCGAGATGGTCGCCCACGCGGACTTCGATGATAGCTTTCCAAAGGGAACGCCGTCCCGTGTCATCATTGACCAGGGCAACGGACCGGAGAGCCGCACCATCCTCTTCCCACTCGGCGATGTCGCAAACCCGATGAGCGCCGAACAGGTCATGGAGAAGTTCCGCCTGATCGGTGCTGAAAGTCTGACTGAGTACGGACAAAACAGCATTCTCGCTGCGACCTCGAAACTGACAACGAATGGGTTTGGTCCACTGCTTTACGCCCTCGCGGACCATGGCGGCCAAGTGTCAAGCCCAAGCGCCAACGAGGTCGCTTAACGACTGATCCCACTGGAAACTGACGCAAAGCAAGCGCGGTGCACGGCCAAGAATCCGCACCGCGTTTCGTCGTGAAAGAATATTGGCTCACGCCACACTGGAGAACTTTAAATGCTTATGGATGTCAAATCGGGAGTGTTCACGCGCATCGACCCCACGGTCCCTGCCGCACCTGTCCTGTTCGAAACGCCGAGAAGCGGAGGAAATTATCCTCACGATTTTCGCACGATTGCTCTTCTGAAGGATCTGCAGCGCTCCATCTCGATGTATGTCGAAGAATGCTACCTGAATGTCGTTGATAGTGGCGCAACCTGGCTCTTTGCGGAATTCCCGAACATCTATATCGATCTCAACAGGCACGAACTCGATATCGATCCGGGCCAGCTGACCGGCGAATGGCCTGTGGATCTGCAGCCTGGTCCCAAGACCAAGACCGGCATTGGTCTCATCCCAACGGTCTGCGCAGGGACAAAGCCGGTCTACGATGCACCTCTCTCGGTCGCCGAAGTCGCAAGCCGTCTCGACAATTACTATTGGCCCTACCACAATGAGGTAACCCGGCTTCTGAGGAAGTTCAAAGCCGAGCATGGTATCGTCTATCATCTAAGCTGCCATTCGATGCCTGCCATGCCCTCGCCGAGCGCACCGGACGCAGGCCAGCGCCGATCGGACTTCGATCTGGGTGATCGCAATGGCCAGACTTGCGACAGGGATCTTCTTGAACTCGCAACCGAAGTCTTGCGGGGCTTCGGGTACCGGGTCACGCACAACGCGCACTTCATCGGTGCGGAAGCTGTCCGCAAGCACGGCAATCCAGCCGAAAACATTCATAGCCTGCAGATCGAGATGAACCGCAGCCTTTACATGGACGAAGCAACGTCTTTGCGCGGAAAAAAGCTTCCCGAGATCCAGAGCCATCTTAAGACGCTGGCGTCTCGAATTGCCGACCATGCACGTGCGAAGGGCTGATCTGATGGACGCTCTATCACGCGATATCCCATTCAAACTCGTTCGGGTAGACAGCAATGACAAGCTGCCCGAGCAAGCCGATGTCGTTGTCATTGGCGGCGGCATCGCCGGCATTTCGGCCGCCTACTATCTTGCCAAGAAAGGTCACAGCGTCGCCGTCATCGAAAAGGGTGCCGTTGCGGCCGAGCAATCCAGCAGAAACTGGGGCTGGGTGCGACAGCAGAATCGCGACGAGCGCGAGCTTCCCTTGGCGAAGTGGTCGCTCGCAGCATGGCAGGAACTTTCCGATGAAATCGGTCCGGATCTAAGCTTTGTCCGCAAGGGCCTGATGTATGTTACGAGCAGCGAGAAAGAGCTCGCCGGTTGGGAAAAATGGGTGAAGATGGCGGGCGGCTATGGCGTTCAAAGCCGCATGGTGTCGAGTGCCGAAATCAAGGCTGCCGCTACCGGCTCCACCACGCAATGGATCGGCGGCGTTCATTCTCCGACCGATGGGTTTGCCGAACCGACAATGGCGTGCTCGGCTATTGCCAAAGCGGCTCAGAGGCATGGGGCGACGATGCACCAAAACTGCGCCGCCAGAGGTATCGAAACTCAGGCCGGCAAAATACACAGCGTCGTCACCGAGAAAGGAAGCATCCGCACGTCACGCGTACTATGCGCGGCGGGAGCCTGGACCTCGATGTTCTTCCGTTGGCATGGGATCATCTTCCCGCAGGTTGGTGTAAGGGCAACGGCTTTCGCGACTAAGCCAGGCGCGAAGGTGATCGAAGGTGGTTTCTCCACCCCATCATTCACCTTCAGACCGCGCGCAGAGGGCGGCTATACCGTCTCCATCCGCGGGCGAGCAAAGGTCGAATTGACACCTCAGGCCTTCCGGTATGCGCAGCAGTTCATGCCAATGTTCAAGGCGCGCTGGTCAACGAGCCTGTCGCTCGGAATCAGCCGCTTCGCGGTAACCGGGCCCGAGGCTCTGGCCCGGTGGACTTTGAATAGCATTTCGCCTTTCGAGAAAATGCGGGTGCTCAACCCAGCACCGGACGCGAAGACGGTAAAGCTCGCCATGGACGCGTTGATGGAAAGCTTTCCGGAGCTTTCCGGAATCGGTGTGTCCCACGCTTGGGGAAGCTGGATCGACTCGACGCCCGATGCAGTCGCTACAATCGGTCCAGTTCCGCAATTGCCCGGCCTTTATGTGGCGTCCGGGTTTAGCGGGCACGGATTTGGCGTCGGACCTGGCGCAGGTCGGCTCGCAGCCGATCTGATCACAAACGAGGATCCAATCGTTGATCCCACCCCGTTGCGGTTCACCCGCTTCTCCGAGCATGACGTGGGCGCTCCGGCGGCCATGTAAGAACACCTCCCGCCTTCGGGTGGTGAATTCCAAGCCCATCTCATATAGTGGCACTGTACCGCAATTCGCGTGATGCCCAGCCGCATATGAGATGGGCTTTTTGCGTGGGGGAGCCCCGTAGCACGACTGCGCCTTTCCACCGCTAGGATTACTCGCCGTTTGGCCACCCACCACTTCAAGCAAATATGTGGGTCGGAATCCTTCTATTGTTTGACAGGATTGCGTGTTTGGACGAAGTATTAACACATCGCCTCGCGCAAATTCTGATAGTTGTCATGATGAAGCGCAAATCGTTCTCTTAACTGGAATTTTCGGTCGATGAAATTTTCCGCGTCTTCTTCAAATGCCGAACGCGCACTCGACATATTGCTGTTGCTTGGAGAGGTGGGGCCAGAGGGCTATAGCCTTGCCGAGATTGCGAGCCGGATAGGTACTGCGAAACCCGCGGCGCACCGCACTTTAGCGGCTATGGTGTCAAAAGGTTTTGCGGAGCCGACCGAGCGTTATGGACACTATCGCCTGGGCACCGCTGTACCGATGCTTGCGCGCCGGCAGGAACGACTTGAGCCTCTGGTCCAGCGATATCGTCCCGGCATGACCGAATTCGCCCGCAGAACCGGGTTCAATGTCTATCTCCTCGTTCAATCGGGTATCGACGCGATCTGCGCTGAGATGATCAGCCGCTCCTCGCGGCACCAGTTTGCCATGGGCCTCGGCGCTCGGGTGCCAATGGGCGTCGGAGCCGGCAGCCTCGCATTGATGTCGCTGCTGTCAGAGAATGTCGTTGAGCAGATCCTCGATGCAAACGCCGAGCGATATCAGGCACATCCTTCGATACGCCCCGTGGACCGCGACATTATTCGAAACCAGGTGCTTGAAGCAAAGCAGCGCGGATACGCCATCAATCAGGGCTTTTTCTTTTTCGGAGAAGGCGGCGTGGGCCTGCCACGAATGGCTTCAGGCATGTACGAGGTCAACATGGCCTTTTCCTTCAACGCACCGCTCGACATGATGAACGACACCTGGGTCGAGGATCAGGTTGGTCAGTTGCGGGAATGCCTGCCCTAACGCAGCCCGAGCCAGCTGATCAAACCGCGCCTGTAGCGCACTGACAGATCTTTTGCGTTCTAAACATTGAGAGGCCGGACAGTGGAAGCTGTTCCGGCCTCAAGGCCCTCGTGCCCTGCATTTGCTGGAGCGGGTCTAGATCGTAAGCGTCATCTTGACCCCACCTTCCGGATCACCTGGTGATTGACGATGTTGAGCCTGAACAGAGGGCTTGGACATATGTCGATTTCAGAGCTTACGCTTAAAACTAAGGATGAAGAGCCGGTTCGTCGGTTCGAGGTATTTACTGGAAGTGGTCGCCGCCGCGAATGGAGTGACGAACAGAAGGCGCGGATCATCGCGGAAAGTTATGAGCCCGGCGTGACCGTGTGCTCGGTGGCACGGCATCACGGGCTAACATCGCAACAGTTGTTCACCTGGCGACGGCTTGCCCGCAGGCCGCTCGATACAGCGCCGGACGAGGCATTGATGTTTGCGCCTGCCATTGTCGCCCCACAAGACATACCCCCGGCGAAAAAGGTACGGCGAGCACGGTCACCGAGGAAGGCTCATGGTGAGGCTGTGATTGAGCTGGAGTTTGGTGGTGCAATACTGAGGATTGCATCTGGCGCTGACGCCACGACGATTGCAGCCGTCATTGCGGCCATGAAGGCATCATCGTGATTGGTCCGTCCGGCGCGGTGAAAGTCATGATCGCCACCAAGCCTGTCGACTTCCGCAAGGGTGCAGAGGGGTTGGCGGCACTGGTGAAGGCAGAGATGGGAGCCGACCCGTTCTCCGGCACGATCTATGTGTTCCGGGCCAAGCGAACCGACCGCATCAAGTTGATCTTCTGGGACGGTAGCGGCGTGTGCCTGGTCGCCAAGCGGCTTGAGGATGGCGAGTTCCACTGGCCCCGGATGCAGGATGGTGCGATGCATCTGACATCCGCCCAGTTCTCGGCTCTATTTGAGGGGCTGGATTGGAAACGCGTCCATGTGCCAACCGAAACACGCACCCCCGTTATGGCAGGATAACGGCCGCGACAAATTGAATCAGCCGCATTCAATATCTCGTTTTGTGGGGCAAAATATGCTGTTCTTGCCCCATGACGATAAGGGCGGACGATCTTCCCAATGACCTGAACGCGCTGAAAGCGATGGTGCTTTCGCGCGAGGCGGAGAATGCCCGCCTGCGTCAGATCATCAAGGAATTGCAGCGCCACCGGTTCGGTCGCCGAGCCGAAACGCTTCCCGAGGATCAGCTTCTCTTAGGCTTGGAAGAAGCTGAACAGGTCGAGGCGGATGGTCTGGAAGCGAAAGAAGAAGCCTCTGCCGCTGTGCGCCAGGAACGTGTTGCCAAACGGCGAACGAACCGGGGTTCTTTGCCAGCTCACCTGCCACGCATCGAGATGATCGTCGATATCGATGACCATGCCTGCCCAGGCTGCCGCCATGATTTGCATCGGATCGGCGAGGATGTCAGCGAAAAGCTCGACATCGTTCCCGCTCAGTTCCGTGTGTTGGTCGTGCGCCGCCCGAAGTATGCCTGCCGGGCCTGTGAGGATGTCGTGGTTCAGGCTCCGGCTCCCGCCCGGCTGATCGAAGGCGGCATTCCGACCGAAGCAACCGTCGCCCAGGTTCTGGTCTCCAAGTATGCCGATCACCTGCCGCTCTATCGTCAGACGCAAATCTACAAGCGGCAAGGGATCGACCTCGACCGCTCGACACTCGCGGATTGGGTAGGCCGCGCCGCCTGGCATTTGCGTCCTGTTCATCAACGGTTGCTCGACGTTTTGAAGACATCTTCAAAGCTCTTTGCCGATGAAACGACTGCCCCGGTTCTCGATCCCGGACGGGGCAAGACCAAGACCGGGCAACTCTGGGCCTATGCTCGCGACGACAGGCCGTGGCGGGGAGACGATCCGCCCGGAGTTGCCTATGTCTATGCACCGGATCGCAAGGCCGAACGCCCGATGACCCATCTCGACGGTTTTGTCGGCATTCTCCAGGTAGATGGCTACAGCGGTTATCGCCCGTTAGCTGCCAAGAACACCGTATCGCTGGCATTTTGCTGGGCACATGTTCGTCGGCGCTTTTACGAACTGGCCGCTGCCGGTCCCGCACCTATTGCCACCGAGGCGCTACGGCGCATTGCCGAACTCTACAGAAACGAAGACGAGATACGTGGCCGCACGCAGGAAGAGCGCAGCATCGCGCGTCAGGAAAAGAGTCGTCCGATCACCGACAGTCTAGCGCCCTGGCTCACACAACAGCTCGGGCTCATCAGCCAGAAGACAAAGCTGGCCGAAGCGATCCGATACACCTTGTCGCGCTGGGATGGGCTGACCAGGTTCATCGATGACGGCCGCATCGAGATCGACTCCAACACAGTCGAGCGATCCATAAGACCAATTGCCCTCAATCGGAAAAATGCACTCTTCGCGGGTTCCGATGCAGGAGCCGAACACTGGGCGACCATCGCATCACTCATCGAGACCGCCAAGCTCAACGATGTCGAGCCGCTTGGCTATCTCGCCGACGTGCTTATCAGGATCGTCAACGGTCACCCCAACAGCCAGATCGACGAGCTGTTGCCCTGGTCATACAGGAGCGATAAAATCCTCCCGACAAAAGAATAGGCGTGGAGTGTGCCGTGACAGAGCAGAGCATCTCGTGGGAGCAGGATGGAATCGACTCCGGCTGGTTCTTCGCCGCGAATGTCGGCTCCGTGAGAAGCAGTTCCAGCTATCGTCCTGGAGGCTGGTGGTTCCTTCCAAAGTGGTTACCTGACACGGAAGAAAACGATGTCGGCCCCTTCAAAACCAAAACTGCCGCGTTGGCAGAAGCAGAGCGTCTGGCTGCCCACGAACGCACAAAATAGCAGTATCAGCCTCCACCCGCCGTGGCCCCAGAACAGCGCTTACTCTAGATCGCTCTAGTCTTCAAAGTGGGTCGCTTCGGTGACCAACGGTCCGAGCGACATCGATCCCTTGAGGTCAAAACCCCATTTGAGTTTTTGATTGTGGACCCACACCTGGCTTGTTTCGGTGATCGGAATCGCACATACGTTTTTCAGGATCAGTCTTTGAGCTTCTTGCCATAGGGCAATCTGCTTGGCCGGGTCGATCTCGGTTCGAGCTTCTCTGATCTGCTTGTCCGCAACGTTGCAATGACTGAAGTTCGTTACAGCACCTGGCTGGCCGACAATCGAAGCGGAATCGTAAAACTGGGTGAGAAAGATGTCGGCGATCGGGAAACGTGCCGCTCCGTAAAGCACGACCGGGCTCAGATCCTTGCGGATCATCTGGTGCCAGCTCGCGTGCTCGACGGGTTGCAACTGCATGTGGATGCCTGAATCCTCAACCTGACCCTGGAGGACCTGGGCAGTGGTCTCGTATTCCGGCAGCTGGCTCGACAGCATCGTGAACGTCAGGCCGTCCCCGAAGCCGGCCTCCTTGAGGAGGGCCTTTGCTTTTTCCGGATCATAGGGGAAGACGCCTGCATCCTTGAGATAACCCAAATTGTTCGATGGGATGACGGATGTCGGCCGGGTTGTGAACCGAGCGCCCTTGAATTCGGCGACTGCTCGCGGGTTGACCGCGTAGGCGAGAGCCTCGCGTACGCGGATATCGTCAAACGGAGGTTTTGTGATGTTGATATGGAGTAGGCCGACTTCCGCGGGATAGAACACATCGATCACCGCGCCCGGAAGCGGTTCGGTCCGCTGAAGCCAGTTCTTGTTGGCAAGACCTGCAGCGGCCTCGATTTCACCGGCGACGAAGGCAAGATCACGTGACGCATTGTTGTTGATGAAGCGGTAGTTGAGGGCGCTCAGCTTGGGGGCGCCCCGGAAGTAATCCTTGTTGGCAACGAAGGTGACGTTCTGACCGGCGACGATCGACTTGACTTCGAACGGACCAAACCCAACCGGCGCGCGAGCAAAACCTTCCTTTCGCTCTTCGAAAGCCTTCTTTGAGATGATGAAGCCGCCGGCGTAGTTCGTCACGAGGCCAAGCAGGTTCGGAACGCGCCGCGAAAGCGTGATGCGGACGGTGTGAGGATCGACCGCCTCAACCTTGTCGAAAGCCGCGAAATCGGCAGAAAATGCGGAGCGCTTCGGATCGCGAGCCTTGTCGAGGCTGAACACCACGTCATCAGCGGTGACTTCACCATAGCCAGCCTGCCATTTGACACCCGAACGCAACTTGAATGTCCAAACGAGCTTGTCGTCGCTGGATTGCCAGCTCTCTGCCAGATCAGGTTCGAGCGTTGCCGGATCGGTGGATCCCGGGGCAAACCGGACAAGCGCGCCGTAAATCCACGCGACCAGAGTTCTGTCTGATGTACTCGTCGCGTAGTGCGGATCGAGGGTGCCGACATCATTTGCCGCCGCACCCAATGTCAGTGTTGTCTTGGCGGCGAATGCGGGCGAAGGCCCCACCACACCACCGGCAAGGAGGCTGGCAAGAACCAGCGCGCCGAAACCCGTTTTCAAGTTGCTCATGAGCTCCCACTCCATCAAACGAAAGTGCATTCGAAGGCGCAGCCGAAACCACGGACAAACGTCCGTCGTTCACGACCTAGACCTCTTCAGGTTGGTTATAATTTAGAGGTAAGACTCGAGTGCGGATGCACCCCGGCTGCACCTCTCACCCTGGAACAGCTGGTTCATTGCCAAGCGCTCAGGGGCAGTTCCCACTTTTCTTGCCATTGTCCAAAACTGACCAGAGAATATAGATGGTGTCAACGAAATTCTTTTATTCGATATTATAAATCGAAAATGTTCTATTATTTAGAATTTAGACTGTGGGTGACTGGGATCTTTGTACTCTGTAAGAGGGATCGCTCGGGACACGTGCAGAAAATACGATGTCCGACCAGAAAGGCCGGCCTGGCAGGTCAGCCAAGCTCTCAAAGACTATGTCGTCAAAACAGGAAAAGCGGGCGAAACTTTCGCCCGCCACTTCTAAAATTCGGGAGCTTTTTCGAGTTCGCGTCGGTGGATTTCAATCACGAGCTCGGGACTGCTGGGAGGTCAGTCTCCGATACTTAAGCAAAGATATTTGATCTCGACGTAGTCATCGGTCCCATATTTCGACCCTTCCCTACCCTGCCCCGACTGTTTGATACCGCCGAAGGGCGCAACCTCTGTGGAAATCAGCCCTGTATTGATCCCTACCATCCCGTATTCCAGGGCCTCCGCGACGCGAAATACCCGCGAGAGATCCTTGGCATAGAAATAGGAGGCTAGACCGAACTCGGTATCGTTGGCCATCTCGACGACATCGTCTTCAGTCTCGAAGCGGAACAACGGTGCGACGGGACCGAAGGTCTCCTCCTTCGCCACTTTCATTGCCGCAGTCACGCCCGTGAGAACGGTCGGCTGGAAAAACAGACCACCACGCGCGTCGCGCGAACCGCCTACCGCGATCGCGCCACCCTTTTCGAGTGCGTCGGCGATGTGCTCCTCGACTTTGGCGACGGCTTTTTCAGTAATGAGCGGACCGGCCATGACGCCGTCCTCAAACCCATCGCCAACCTTTATGGCCGAAACACGAGCAGCGAGCTTTTGCGCAAACGCGTCATACACACCGGCCTGCACGTAGAGTCGATTGGCGCATACGCAGGTCTGACCATTATTCCGATACTTCGAGATCATCGCGCCGTCGACAGCCGCATCGAGATCGGCGTCGTCGAAGACAATGAATGGTGCATTGCCGCCAAGCTCCAGCCCGAGCTTCATGATCTGTTCGGCACCCTGACGCATCAGGATCTTGCCGACACCAGTGGAGCCTGTGAAAGTCAGCTTTCTGACCTTGTCATTCTCGGTGAATTCTCGACCGACGTCAGCCGATTTCGTCGAGGTCACGACGTTAAACAGGCCAGCCGGCAGCCCGGCGCGCTCTGCAAGAACAGCAAGCGCAAGAGCTGAAAGTGGGGTCTCCGATGCCGGCTTCGCCACGACAGAGCAACCGGCCGCGATGGCAGGGGCAAACTTTCGCGCCAGCATGGCATTGGGGAAGTTCCACGGTGTGATCGAGGCAACAACACCGATCGGCTGCTTCAATACGATGATTCGCTTGTCCTGCTGATGTCCAGGGATCGTGTCACCGTAGATGCGCTTTGCTTCCTCGCCGAACCATTCCACGTAAGACGCACCATACAGGATTTCACCTTTGGCCTCGGTGAGCGGCTTTCCCATTTCCGTGGTTACAATGACAGCCAGGTCGTCCGCATTCGCGACCAAGAGGTCAAACAGCTTTCGTAGGATGGTAGCTCGCTCTTTCCCTGTCTTTTTTGCCCAAAGCTTCTGCGCCTTGAAAGCTGCGTCGATGGCCACTGCGGCGTCTGCGCGCGTCATGTCGGGCAGGACGGCAATCACGTCTCCGGTGGACGGATTGGTAACCTCGAAACTGGCACCCGTTTCACCTCTCGCCTGCCACTGCCCTGCGATCAGTGCCTTGTCGGTCGCAAGCGTTGGGTCATTGAGTCTGGACAGAAGCGAATTTGAAATAGCCATCAATCAAACCTTTCATGGCATGAGAATGATAAGCGCTAATGGGGAGTCGATTGTCAGAGCTTCCCTGCAACAGCTGCCTTCCATAGCGCAGGGCTGTTCATTTTTTTTCTTGATCGGAAAGGAGATGAATCGCCGAAGACGGGCAAAACATATTGACCGTCTCGCCGGCGCGTAGAACACTCTCGCCCCGCGTATTACGGACGCGCACGACCATTGCCGCGCCCCCTTTGAGACGAACAGAATAGAGACGGTCGGCTCCGACATAGACGTCGCTCTCGATTTGACCCGTGAAGACCACGTCGTTGACGTCCCTACGCGTGAAGGTCAACGCTTCCGGCCGCATCGCGATGGTACAATCCGCGTCCACGACCAATCCAGCGATAGAGTTCAGTTTGAATCGGGATCCTGCTGCCAGAACTTCAACGACGTCATTTTGACGCTCCAGGACTTTCGCAGGAAGCATGTTCATATCGCCGATGAAACTGGCGGTGAACCTATCGCCGGGGCGCTCATAGATACCGACGGGGTCATCGACCTGTTGAATTACCCCGGCGCTCATCACGGCAATCCGATCCGACATCGTCAGCGCTTCTTCCTGGTCGTGCGTGACGAAGATGAACGTGATCCCTAGCCGGCGCTGCATCTCCTTAACCTCGATCTGCATTTCTCGCCGAAGCTTGAGATCAAGGGCGCCGAAGGGCTCATCAAGCAGGAGAACAGAGGGTTCATTGACGAGAGCGCGCGCCAGCGCGATGCGTTGCTGCTGGCCACCGGACAATTGCGACGGCTTTCTGCCGGCTGCATGACGCATGCGCACCAAATCGAGCGCTGCTGCAACGCGGTCACTCCGCTCGCTGCGGGGAACTCGCTTAACCGACAGCCCGAACGCGACGTTGTCTTCGACCGAAAGATGCGGAAACAGCGCATAGCTTTGAAAAACTGTGTTGGTGTTCCGCAGATGGGCAGGCTGCCCCGAAACGTCGCGGCCGTCTAGAAGGATTTGTCCCGCAGACGGGCTTTCGAAGCCCGCAATCATCCGCAGCGTCGTGGTCTTGCCGCAACCCGAAGGACCGAGGAAGGTGAAGAATTCACCCGAAGCTATCTTCAGGCTGAGATGGTCTACGGCATAGGCCGGAGGCGCAACCGACGTGTCAAACACCTTACAGACATCGACCAGTTCCACGGCCGTCCGCCCCGGGGTGACCGGTTTGCTCATTTCATCGTTGGACATTGAGAACACTCACCCTGTCGAGAGGCAAAGCAAATCCGTGACAGGCCAGTTGACCCGTCACGGAATGAACTATCGGCTTGGGATTACTGGGCAGTTTTCAGCTTCGTCCAACCGTCCTGATAGAGCTTCATGGCATCCCCGACATCAAGGATGAAATCAACCTTCTTCAGCTTGTCGGCCGGCGGGTAGATTGCCTGGTTCTCGGCCACTTCTTTTGGCAGCAGCGCCTTCGCTGCGTCGATCACTGTCGCTGCTTTGCTGAGGGTTGCTGCCTTGGCAGCGACCTCAGGCTTCATGATATAATCCATGAATTTGTAAGCTGCCTCAACATTCTTGGCGTTCTTGGGAATGGCAAAACCATCGATCCACATCGATCCGCCCTCGTCCGGAATGACGTAGTGAACCTTCGGATTTTCGGTGAGGACCTGGCTGACGTTGTTGTTCCAGGCTTGGACGATGCATGCTTCTCCGGAGGAAACAAGTTCGGGGAAGCTGCTGCTGTTGTATCCGCCGAGAACCTTCTTCTGCTCGATCAACGACTGCGTCGCCTTTTCGATTTCCTCGGGTTTGCTTGTTCCGGCATGGAAGCCGTTGACCTGAAGGGCGACGATATAGGCCGAAAGCATGTTGTCGAGCATGAATATCCGGCCCTGGTATTGCGGGTCCCACAGCGCTTTCCAACTCGTTACCGGTTGTTTGACGCAGTCCTCATTATAGGCGAGCCCCGTGGTCCCCCAGACATAAGGCACGCTGAATTTCAAGCCGGGATCATAGGAGACGTCCTTGAAGGTGGCACCCAAATTGCCAAGGTTTGATAGCTTGGAATGGTCGAGTTCCAGCAGCAGGCCCTGTTTGGCGAGAACCTGCACTGCGTTCTGAGTGGGCTCGACGAGGTCGTAGCCGGAAGCGCCAGCCGACAACTTCGCCAGCATGGTCTCGTTGGAATCATAGGTATCCATGGTGACGTCGATGCCGGTTTCCTTGGCAAAGTCATCCACAATTTCCTGCGGCACCTCGCCGCCACCCCAGGCGTAGATGTGAAGCTCCTCGGCAGTAGCGCTAAGCGCAGTTCCCGTAAGAAGCAGGCTCGTAGTCGCAAGAAGAATTCCGTATTTCAGCATTGCAGTTCCCCTTTTCTTTTTTGGGTGTGTTGAAAGTCGTTATCCAGTGCCCCGAATTGTCTTCAGGTAGCGTCCCATGACGAGCAGAATGGCCAGGACGTTAATGGCGATCAGCATTGTGCCGAGCGCGTTGATCTTGGGTGTCAGTCCGGTCTTCAGCATCGAGTAGATCTGGATCGGAAGCGGCGTAGTGCCGACGCCTGAGACGAAGGTCGACATCACGAAATTGTCGAAGGAAATGACGGACGAAAGAAGCGTTGCCGAAAGGATGGCGGGCATCAGAAGCGGCAGCGTGACACGCATGAAAGTCTGAGCGCCATTGGCGCCGAGATCGGCTGCCGCCTCGTCGAGCCGAGGGTCGAGACCCGCGGCGGCGGCACGGACGATCAGAAATGCGAAGGGCACGGAAACAAGCACATGACCGGCTACGAGCGTCACATAGCCGAGTGTGATACCTGACCAAACGGTCGTCACCAGAAGACCAACCGCCAGCACGATTTCCGGCAGTACGAGCGGCGCGATCAGAATGGTCGAAAAAAGGTTCTTCGCGGGAAAGGATCGCTTGATGACGGCAAGCGCAGCGCTTGTCCCTATTGCTGTGCTGATGACTGCAGAGAGCACCGCGACAATCGCACTGACCTGAAGCCCGCGCTGGAGGCCGCGGTCGTTCAGCGCTTGTGCGTACCAGTCCATCGAGAAACCTGCCCACACGACGGTCGAGCGGCCGGCGTTGAAGGAATAGACGATCAGCACGACAAGCGGCGCGAACAGGAACACGTAGCCGAAGATTGTGACAACCGGGACATAGAATCCGGCGAGGCGGGAGAGCTTCACGCGTGCGCCTCCTCGACCCTACGCAGAATGCGCATGTAAAAGACGATGATGACCGAAGACACCACGAGCATGACGACCGAAACCGCGGCCCCCAGCGGAATGTTGCGAAAATCCAAAAAGAGTTGGACGATCAGGTTACCGAGGATGATGCTTTTACCGCCCCCAAGGAGCACGGGAATGGCATAGACGCCCATTGCCGGCACGAAGACGAAGAGCATCGCCGCCATTACGCCTGGGAGCGAAAGCGGAAACGTCACCCGCCAGAAAGCTTCGATCGGTCCGGCCCCGAGATCGTCGGCAGCCTCGAGCAAACGTTTGTTGATGCCAGAGAGCGCGGCATAGATCGGTAGCACAGTCGTCGGCAGGAACGCGTAGAGCATGCCAACCGTCACTGCCGGATAGGTCCCGATCATCCTGATCGGCTCATCGATCATCCCCATTCCGGTGAGAATGCCGTTAATCGTGCCGTTGCGTCCCATCAGGACCATCCAGCTCGACATGCGGATCATGAAGTCGATCCAGAACGGGATGAGCAGCAGTGCGAGCAGGAGCCCGGAATGCCTATCAGCACGAAATGCTATGAAATAGGCGATCGGATAGCCGATAAGAAGGCAAACAGCGGTCGATACCGCCGCAATCTGCAACGAGTTTACGAAGATCGGCAGATAAGTTGGCTGAAAAAGTTCGATATAGCTTGCGAGGGTAAAGCCGGTGACCGCGCCGCCATAGGCATCCCGGCCAGCAAAGCTATAGGCAGTCACCACCAGCAGGGGTACCGCAAGTAATAGCACTGACATGACGAGCGAAGGCGCCAGCAAAAAGAGTGTGACCAGTTCCTGCCGCCGATTTAACATTTTTTTCGCGCACTCCCTGTTTGAAGTAAGTCGGACCTGATGGCTCGACTTTGGCGACTAATGTCGCGTTCAGGCCTCTATCGAAAACGGTTACCTGACTAGCGATCATGTTGAATCCGGCAGGTACATTTTCTTCCAACCACACCGCTCATTCGATGTCCTGAGCCCGGAACGGCCCTAGACGACAATTCCCTCGATCAAGCCGATCAAAAGCGGGAGGAGTGAACCGGCACGCTGGATCGATGCATTTATTTCTGACCTAGTGAGGCTCGAACATTACGCGTGTGCAGACGAGGTGCGGCAATTGCCGCAGCGCAGCCCTCAGCGTCACATTCCCCTATTCGACTTATTTTTTGTTTCTATGAGAAAGGACAAAAAACGCACCAAAGTCAACTAATTCTTTTAATTGACACATTATTCCTATAATAATTCTGATTATAGAAATTTACGCGCACTGGGACGAGCTCTAAGTCAGCACGACTTTGAACCCATCACCCGCGAAATTGAAAAAATCTCGAGCGATTTTACCGCGAGCTGGCAAGTTTCCGGCTCGCGATATAGGCGCTGTCAATCGATCACAAGCTGGACAAGCCCTTGTCCATCGCATCGACGATCTCATCGATCTGCGACGCCTCGATGGTCAAAGGAGGCGACAGGATGATCATGTGACCGCCTTGGCGCACCAACACACCATTGTCTGCGGTTGCCTTGACGAAACGCTTCATCATCTCGGCGCCGAGCGGCGTCTTGGCGGACCGATCGGAGACGAGTTCGACCGCTGCCATAAGACCCCGACCGCGCACGTCACCAACCAGCTCGCGCTTGTCTTTCATGCGCTGAAGTCCGGCCATAAGGCGCTCACCGAGACGGCCGGCATTTTCGACCACGCCAAGCTCGCGGGTGAGCTTCAGCGTAGCGAGACCTGCGGCACATCCTGCAGGATGACCGGAGTTCGTGTATCCGTGGCCGACATTCGCGACCGGACCCTTGGTGTTCTCGAAGGCCTGCGCGACCTTTTCGCCGATCATCGTTGCACCGAATGGGAAGTATCCGGAAGTGATCGCCTTCGCCAGGATCATCATATCCGGCTTCACGCCCCAGCCTCTCACGCCGGAATCGAACCCGGTACGACCAAAACCTGTCACGACCTCGTCGGCGATCAGCAGCACGCCATACTTGTCGCAAACCTCGCGCACCATCGGCCAGAAGCTCTCGTGCGGGACGATGATCCCACCAGCACCCTGAACCGGTTCAGCGATAAACGCAGCGACGGTCTCGGGCCCCTGGAAGATAATCTCCTCCTCGAGCAGACGCACGCAAATCTGCGCGAGACGTTCCGGAGAAGTTTCGTCAAAAGCGTTGCGGTAGGTAATCGGCGCGGGAATGTGGAAGCAACCCGGCATTAATGGCTCGTAGTTGCGGCGCAGATGAGCGCCTCCGCTAACGGAGGAGCCGCCGAAATGGGTGCCGTGATACGAACGCTTAAGGGAGATGAACTTGTAGCGGTCGTTCTGCCCCAGGATTTTCCAATACTGGCGTGCAAGACGTAGAGCGGTTTCGACGGAGTCTGACCCGCCGGACGTGAAAAATACTCTTGCCATTCCGTCAGCGCCGAACCAGTCGTCGACGAGGGTCTGGGCAAGTTCTTCCGCCACGCCAGTGGTGTTGCCTTTGAACACTGACGTATAGGCCAGTTCTTCGAGTTGCTTCGTGATCGCCTGAGTGATTGATGGCTGGCTGTAGCCGAGATTGACGTTCCAGAGCCCACCGACAGCATCCAGCAGTCTGCCGCCATCGTCGGTGACATAGACGCCGTCGCCGGATGCGACGCGGCGCGGTGGGTCCATCAAGATTTCGGATGGCGTATCGAAGGGACGCCAAAAGGATTGGACAGAATTACTGTTCGCGATTTCGTTAGCCATTTTTCTTCCTCACTCTGCAGGTGACAGTTATTGGGACCGACGCCATCAGAAGCTTCGCATCGGCTATTTCGTTGAAGTAGGCGCAAGCCGGAGACTTCGGACCGGCTTGCGCGATGGCGGCTAGAGCCGCCTTTGCGACCGGATTCGGAAGAAGGCGATACCCAGCAGCGGCAGCCCGATCGTGATCGCGACCATCACCGTTCCCAGCGCATTGATCTCAGGGCTCACCGAGTCCCGGAGCATGCTGTAGATTTCAGTGGGAAGCGTTTCCGTGCCGATCGGCCGCCAAAAGATCGAGGCGGTGACGTTGTCGAACGACAGGGTGAATGACAACAGCAACCCTGCGACAACTGCTGGCATGAGCAGCGGAAGGGTGACTTCGCGGAAAACCTGCAACCGGTTGGCACCCAGCGTCGCAGCCGCTTCCTCAAAGGTCTTCTGGATTGTGATCAGGCGCGCATGAACGACCAGAACCACATAGGGCAGCGCCAGCATGATGTGGCCCATCAACAGCAGGCTGAAGTTGCGCGGCTGCTTGAACAACTGCATGAACAATAGAAGCCCCACGGCGAGAACCGTCTCGGGAACGAGAAGCGGTGTCAGCAGAAAGACGTTCATGAGGCGCTTGCCCCGAAATTCATATCGGGCAAGCGCGATAGCGGCCAATACGCCCACGACACCGCAGATGCCGGCGGTCAAAAAACCGAGCACCAGCGACGTCTTAAGAGCCCGCATGACACTCTCGTTCTGAAAAAGCTCGGCGAACCAGCGGAGCCCGACCCCTTGCATGGGGAAGGAAGCAAAGTCGGCGGTGTTGAACGAAAGCAGGACTACCGCGGCGACGGGTCCAAAGAGAAACATGTAGACTAGCGCCGTGAAGATTTTTAGCGGCCAGCCAACACCGGGTTGATCAGCGTTCATCGCGTCAATCCTTTCGTGATGGAGCCGATGCCAAGGAAGCGGCTGTAAATGGCGGTGAGAAGCAGGAGCAGGAATGTCAATGCGAGCGACAAAACCGCGCCCATCGGCCAATTCAGCTCAAGGCTGATCGTGTCGGCGATGATGTTGCCGAACATGAAATTGTCCGGACCACCCAACAGGGCGGGCGTGATGTAGGTGCCGGCAGCCAGGACGAGCGACAGGAGGACGCCAGAGCATAGTCCTGGAAAGGACAACGGAAGCGTTATTTCCAGGAATGCCTGCCATGATGTGCAACCCAGCGTTCGAGCAGCGTGAAGCAAGTTCCGGTCGATGCCATCGAGGCTCACATAGATGTTCAGGATGATGTAGGGCAGCACAAAACTCAGTATGCCAAGGATCACCGAGAATTCAGTGTATAGAAGCTTGAGCGGGCTATCGGTCAGGCCAAGCCCCATCAGCAACGCATTTATGGCGCCGCGCTCTCCCAGAATATTGATCCAGGCAAGGTTTCTGATGATGAAGCTGATCCAGAAGGGAAGCACGAGCAAGATCAACAGGAACGGGCGCCAAACCCGGGAGCTGAAAGCGATCGTATAGGCCACCGGATAGGCGATAAAGACCGCGATCACCGTTGCCTCAACAGCGATGCGCATCGTCTTCCAGAGCCCAAGGTAGTAATAGGGATCCGAGAAGAACATTTTCCAGTTCTCGAGACTGAAGCCCGAAGCGTCCCGGCCACCACCGATATAGGTGTTGAAGCTGTAGCGGATCATGGTCGCTGTCGGAACGACGATCAGCAGAAGAAGCAGGATGATTGCAGGCGCCAAGAGTAGGAGGATGCGCAGCCTATCATTTTTTTGAGAATGAGCCGCCGCCATCTCAGCTCCTTCCTTCTATCGGAAGATATTGACCGTCAGCATCGAGGAGAGTAATCCGCGCCGGGTCGAAATTCAGTTCGGCAAGATCCCCGACATGAAGGGGATGGCTATTGTCACCAGCAGATGCAGCGACGCGTGTCCCTTCAAGATCGATGACATACGCTGTCTTGTCCCCAAGAAACGTCCGCTCGATAACCTTTCCGAGATGAAGCGCAGGGTTCGCCGATTGCTGAGCGGCGCTGACCTTAATATGCGCCGAGCGAACAACCGCCTCGATCGTATCGCCGACCTTAGCACCAACATTTCCGGATAGACGCGTTTGCACGCCGCCGATATCGATGAGGAAAGATCTTTCGGCGCTCTCAACGACCTTGGCTTTCAAAAGGTTCGCATGACCGATGAATTCAGCAACAAAACGGGACTTTGGCGTGCGGTATATTTCCTCAGGCGCACCTGTCTGAACGATGCACCCGTCCTTCATCACGACGACGAGGTCGGCCATTGCCAGAGCCTCTTCCTGATCGTGAGTAACGAATACCGTGGTGATGCCGGTGGCCTGCTGGAGGGCGCGGATCTCGCTTCGCATATCCGCGCGAAGATTTGCGTCCAGCGCCGAGAGAGGTTCGTCCAGGAGCAGAACGTCCGGTTTAGTGACGATCGCGCGCGCAATGGCGATGCGCTGCTGCTGACCGCCGGACAGCTGGAAAGGATAGCGATTTGCCGTATGCGGAAGCCGGACCATTTCGAGGGCTTCGGTAACCTGCCGCTTGATGTCGGCTTTTGAAAGGCCGCGATATTTCAGGCCGAAAGCGATGTTGTCGAAAACGGTCTTGTGCGGGAAGAGGGCGTAGTTTTGAAAGACGAGGCCGACATTGCGCTTGTGGACCGGGACGTCTGTGACCGGGCGACCGTTGATGAGGATCTCGCCGGTCGTGTTGCCGGCGAGGCCGGCGACCGAGCGCAGTAAGGTCGTCTTGCCGCAGCCAGAGGGTCCAAGCAGCGCGACGAACGCGCCGGTTTCAACGACGAGATTGATGTCGTTGACCGCAACGATTGGGCCGTAGCGGAGTGTGGTAGATCGAAATTCAAGCATGATAGTGTCTTAATCCTGTCGCGGAGCGGGGGCTGAGGTTCGCATTTGGCCGCCTCTGACGCGGCCATCTGCGCGAAAAGCTCATGCACCCCTGGCGACACGCCGCCACTGCGGCTCAAGCTTGTCGATCTGTTCTGCCCAGTAGGCTCCGTCGGGGATATTAAAGCCCTCGAACGTTCCACTGGGATCGAAGCCAGGCTGGTTCTTCAGCTGATCCGGGAAGTTCGTCTTTCTGGGATCAAGCGCAGAGCCGTTATTGGTGCGCATGCAATATTCGAAGTTGATCTCCGGCTTGAGCATGAGATCGAGGAGCTTTTCGCATGGCTCCATCGGTGCGCCTTTCAGGACGAACAAGTTCTGGACCCAGGCCTGGCACTGTTCGGGTTCGAGATATTCGATTGGATAGTTGTCCTTCTTCAGCGCAGCTGCCCGCGTCGACCAGGTCTCGGCGACGACAACCTCTTCCTTTGCGAGCAGGTCCATGACTTCCGAGCCGGACTCCCAGTATTTCTTGACGAGCGGCCGCTGTTCGCGAAGAGCCGCGAAAATCGCATTGGTGTCGCTGAGCTTGTTCGGGTCTTGGCCCGTGTAAAGCGCCGCCGACCAGATGCGGTCGAGTGCGTAGTTGCTCAATGCGATCTTGCCGGAGAAGCGCTTGTCCCACAGGAGCTTGTAGCCGAGCTTTTTAGCCTCCTCGCGCGAGACGTGTTTTGTGTTGTAAGCGATGCCGGTGGTACCGTAGAGGTAGGGAATCGCTGAGAGCTTGCCATTCGGCGTGAGCTTGCGCAGCTGCTCGATCAGCACCGGAGAAACAAGCTTGAGGTTCGGAATGTTGTCTTCATTGAGCTCAGAGTTGGCTCCCAGGTCTACATAGCGCTTGTACATATCGAAGCCAGCATTCGAGAAGACGCTGAGATCCCCGGCACCACCGGATTTCAGGCGAGTGATGATTTCGGTTTCGTCGCCAAACGTTCCTTCAACTACTTCAATGCCGGTGGCCTGGGTGAAGGGCGTGAAGACGACTTCATGCATGTTCTTCTTGCTCTGGCCGCCATAGCCGTAGAAAGTAATCTTCTCGCCGGCAGCCCAGCTTGGACCCGCACGCATTGCAACAAGCGCAACGGCCGACCCCAATCCGAGAAGATTGAAATTACGGCGGCTGATACGCGCTTCCATTGTGCCTTTATTCTCAGACATTGAGTTCCCCTTTTTGCTTTTGCAGTGGTCGACCGTCCGGAGCACCCGAACTGACTGGAATTCAGTGCCAATTAACGAATTCTTACAATCAGGCATCTTGCGATATTGACGCAAATCTGCAATTTTCTTCCAGAATACGGAAGAAATGATAACTCAATAACGGATTATCGCCAAATTATGGAAAATATCGACACGTCTCAATCAAGTCTGGGCAAGGCGGTCTTGCTATTGAAAGCTATAGCCAGGTCGGGGGCGGCTGGTGCCCGTCTTAAGGATATCGCCCAAGGTATGGATGTAAGCCTGCCGACGGTACATCGGCTGTTGAAGACCTTGATCAGTGAGGGGCTCGTCGAGCACTCGGACAAGAATTACCGCCTCTCGTATGAATTCTTCTGTATGGCCGCCAGATCCAGACAGATGAACAGCATTTCCGAAACCGCCAGACCATCTTTGTTGCGCGTGTTCGGTATGTTGAAAGAAGCCGTCATATTGATCGAAAGGTCTAAGTTTGACGCGATTTGCACCGATTGCTTCTGGGGAAGTCATCCTATCCGAACGTTCTATGGCGGTGTCGGAGGGCGCGTTCCATTGGGTGTCGGCCAAGGCGCACTGGCCATCCTTGCGTTCCAGCCTGACGAAGAGCGTGAACAGATCATTCGCTTCAACATGCCGCGTATCGCTGCCGAATACCCGATTGATGAGCTAGATCTGCGTACGATGATCAATGAAATCAGGGAAATGCGAGCTGCTGTGTTCGACTTCAACATCAACGACGGAATTTCTGCGATAGCGGTCCCGATTTTCGACCAACTGGGGATCGCGGTCGCGTCACTCAGCATTGCAGCTCCCCTGGTAAGGCTTTCGGGTTCGCGTCAGAAGACGGTAATTGACCTTCTGACGAAAGAGGCACGTCTGATTTCCCAGTCGTTGAACCCTCTTGGTCAGATCGAAGAACCGGTCATCTGGGGTGAAGCAGCATCCAAGCTGACTTGACGGTCATGATCCCCTGACCAAACACATCACTCTCTTTCTTGCTGCCTTCGCTCAAACCTAAAGTAACCAGGTTTTTTTCGTGGAAGGCACCAAGGCCTTCGGGAGCCAACGTCCGAGACATGGACACAATCGTTCGCTAAAATGCGCTCATGACGACCTGTCCTCAACGCTTTGTGTCTTGGCCATCCGTCAGCAAACGACGTCCAGTCCGCTGATTCAAACAAGCATATTAAACCGAGCGTCGCGAGCACCTCATCGTGCACTGGACAATGCATGTCTGCGACATCTCGCATTTTCCATCATTCAGTGATTTGGCACATCAGTCACACAAATTGTTCCGTATGCTGGAAATTTTCAACGTTCGTTCGGAATTTCGCGGCACGCCCGATTGTTGGAAAACCCATTTCGCTCTGAATTCCTGCCTGATCCGCCGACTGAATTTCACCACTCGTGCAAAAGTGCGATGTGTGAGTATTGCCGACGGAAGCACCGGATCAAGCGATGCGCGCAAATTTAGGCGCGCGCCAACAAAGCCGGCAGATTAGGATCGGAGAATGCAGGCGAACAGCTTCGCCGGCCCTCAGTGCTTGCGAGCTGTGCTCGAAAAATTCAATAGAATTGAAGTCCTTCAAAAATATTGCCGCAGTTGAAAGGGAATAATCCCGTTGACCCCGCTAATTTCAGTATCAGTGGCGTAAGAGGTATTTATGAAACAGCCGATGATACATGTTGCTGACCTCATAGTCTTCTGGATGAGGCTCCGCAGGCTTTATCTGGAAGAGGTCGGTGCCAACGGCGCGTCCAACCTGCTGCGCAACGACCTCAGAATTTCAGGTCCTCTTATCGTGACACTTTGCCGGCAGAGGGTCCGCAGGCCCCTGAGCTTCCGAATGGTTGAAGCCAATCGGCTACAAGTTCAGCTACATAGGATTCGACGCCATTGTAAAAGTGATCGCAGTTTGGAACGATGACGATGTCGACCTTCCCCCCGCATCGCTCCGCGAATTGTTCCGCCGGGTAAAGTTCCTGCGGCTCGCGATCTCCGCGGATGTAAAGGACAGGGCAAGTGATGAGCGAGGCAAGATCAAGTACATCCGGCAGATTGTCCACCTGATCGCAAAACACCTTGGCAGTCATGACGTGCCACCAGCCAGGAAAGAGCATTAGTTCCTCTCCCTTGCCCTCGGCCACCATTCGTCGCGCGGTTAAAAGCATTTCCTCGTAGCGATCACAAGCCATCAATCCGTTACGGCTGGCACGTTCGATCATCGTCTTTCCTCCTCGATGTGCGGACATCAGAACAAGCGCGGGAGTGTCCGGATGATCGGCCACATGACGAACGCCCAGCATGCCGCCATTGCTGTGCCCGATCACGATCGGTGAAAAAAATCCACGATCTTCGAGGAACGATCGGGCAAGAACATTGTCTTCGAGAGACATTTCCACAGTCGCGAACGCGTTGCCTTCAGGGTTCCTGCTATTGCGTGTTGTTAGCGTTCCATGTCCGCGCCGGTTGTATGCGAGACAAGTGAAGCCGATCGCCGTCAGCGCCGGAGGTAAAAAGCGGGAATGCCCCACATAGAAATTCATGGCATTGCCATGAAGGAGTTGAATAGCACCGCGGCTCTCTGCTGCATCGTAGAAAGCACCGTCCAAGGGTTGTCCAGTAGGGGTCGGGATCGAGATCAATTCCATTCTCATTTTGATAGTCCTTTTTATCGATCATAGATTTGAGGTTGGGCCAGCTCGCTCGTTTCGATAGAGCCCCTCAAGCCTTCGCCGCTGCCGACACGACATGGTCCGTCGGTCGGGCGTCATCGCGTTCCTTCGAAACCAGTATTGCGACCGCGCCGATAAGCGGAACAAAGCTGAGTTGAATGGCAGCGGCGTTACCCCAGCCGTACGCGCCGACAAGAGAGCCGAGAACGTATCCAGAGATCGAAGCTGGCAGGTAGACTGTGGTCACGAATATCCCGGAGGCCTTGGCAATATACGAAGGAGGAACGCGTCGCTGCATAAGTGAGGAGATATTGGCTATAACCGCTGTACCCGCGAACCCGACCAAGAAGCTCAAAATCGCATGCTGTGTTGGCGTCGATGCTACGTTAAACAGCATATAGCCGGCAAAAGCACAGCAAACCAATGCGATGAAGATGATCCATTTCTGGCTTAGCCTGTCTCCAAGATACGCTGCTGGTACGGCAAGAATTGCTCCCGCACCGAACATACTCATTGTAAACCCCACAGTGCCGGGCGCATGTTGAAGCTGCTTGGCGAGATAAGTAGGGTAAAGAGCAATATAGCCATATTGATAGACGCCAAAAGTCCCAGCCGCGATCGCGGCGAGCACCAAATTGATGCTCCAGACCCTCTCGGGGACGATGGCTGAGCTTGAGGAGACCTCTCGCGCCTGTTCTCGATGTTCCGTAAAGTCTTTGGGGACAAACGAGACCAGGATGGTGAAAGCGATACCTGCGAGACCGAAAACGATCAGTGGTACCTGCCAGTTATCATAACTCTGGAGAAGGCTTCCCGCGACCAGTGGTCCAATAAAGTTGCCAGCGCCAAAAAGGGCACTGAGGATGCCGAACATGAGGGCGCGGTGTTTTCGAAAATAGGCACCGGTGGCAGCGTACAGTGCTGCAATCTGCATGCCTTCGCCGACCCCGGTCAGAGCTCTGTAAATGAGCATGTCGGTGAAGCCGTGAGCGTACGCTGTCATGATCGTGAAGACCGAAAAAACCGCTATTGAGGTGATCATGACCGCTCGCCGCGACAGACGCTCCATCAGATAGGCGGCCGGGATTCCCGCTAGACCGATCCCCAGTGTGAAAATTGTTACGAGTAGCCCCCCTGTGTTCAGAGGAAAGCCATATGTCTGCATAACTGTTGGGAGGAGCAGCGAGAAGACCTGCCGGTCCATGGCATTCACGATGTAAGAGCATCCTAAAACGCCGAAGCAGATCAGCGCGAGCGGCAGTGGTAGATTCCTAGCGGCATAACGCGGTTGGCTATTGATATTCATATGGATCCCTCCTCCAGGGTTGTATTATCGAGAATTTCACTCGATTCCTCGCGGCTGCTCGCGTCGCGGACCTGCTTCCCGTTGTCAGCCGACCACTCGCATTGCGCGATGGCCCAGCTTATCGGACCGCTTAGCTTCGACACGCGGACAACCATAGCTGCTACTTTGAGGCTGCCTGATAGTAGCTCATGTCGTAATACTTTTCGGGGCCACCGAGTTGCTTTTTCGGCTCGGCGAATTCGCTACGCAGCTCCAAAACCTTAGCAACGCCCGCCCTATCAATCGCAGCGTCCTTGAAGAAGCCTGAACTTGAATCAAGCAGAACATTATAGGTCGTCTGCGCCAGCGGCTCGGACATGTCCGGCAGGTTTTTTCGCAGGATACCAATCGCGGCTTGCTTATTGTTGGGATCGTACAGCCAGTTCAACGCCTGACGATAGGCGCGGACATATTGTTTCACCTTCCCCTCGTTCGCCTTGGTCCAATCCCGACGGGCAGCCGCGACGACACCCTGATACGCACCGAGCGAGGTTGAAGTCGCACCGAGCACCGTGAACCCCTGCTGCGAGGCTGCGGCTTCGAAAGGAGACACGAGGAGGGTCGCCGCGATCTCCTTCTTCATCAGCGCTTCGAAGCGCTTAGACACACCGCCGGCTTGCACAAACTCGATATCCGAGGGCTCAATTCCCTTGTCGATCAGCATCTTGCGAAGCGCAAATGCGTATCCCGTCGTCAGCGCATCCACCCCGATCTTTTTACCTTTGAGATCAGAATAGGTCTTGACCTCCGGAACCGCCACAACGCTGAGAAAGCCGCTATCGCTGCCCATGAACGCGAAGATGTCGGGTATCTTTTGAGTAGGAGCTGCGCCCTGCCCTTCCGAATAAGCGATCACGTTATCGATGGCAGTCATTGCAATGTCGAACTTCCCATCGATCAGTCCGACCATTTGTGTCTTGGAATCTGGCGTCGGGGTGATGTTTACTGATATACCTTCAGCAGCAAATAGTTCTTGCTTCTGCGCCACAAAGATTGGCCAGTTGAAACCGCCTGGAAAGACGACTACCTCCAATGGCCTGTCCTCCTGCGCATTCGCCATTTTCGCTATGGGCAGGCCAGCTACACACAGAGACAGCGTCAACAAAAGATTTGTCGAAATATTCATATAGGTATCCTCCAATCGACTGGCAGTTTTAGATGCAGGCGTGAGCGGCAGGCCTAGACTCCGCCGCAGCGTGATCAATCCAGGAACCCATCCGGCGGCATTGACCCCCACATATTGGCGGCAAGCGGCACATCGGTCCACACCTTGCCGCGTTGAGGGAACTCTTGGTGAGTGCGCCTCGGCTCGTAGATTTCCAGCTCTTCGTTCACCCTATCGAGTTCGCAGAACAGTTCGATGATCTGACCGTCGGCATTACGATGGTAGGTGGAGATGTTGTGTCCGATACCGTGGCGAACGGGACCCCAGACGAGCGGTATGCGATCTGTCGCGAGCAAATCGCAGGCGTCGCGGATATGCGTCCAGTCCCGCAGTTCGAAGGCGATGTGATGCATCTTGTCAGTTTTGCCGGTGACCAGATTGATAGAATGATGGTCCGGCCCGCAGCGCAGAAAGGCGAAGAAATCGCCCATCCAGTCGCTGACCTTGAAACCAAGCACATCGCAGTAGAATTTTACGGCTGCCTGAATGTCGGTGACGTTGAAGGCGACGTGGCCGAGCCTGTTCGGCACGATCCCGCGATCGCGCGGTGCGACCCCGGCCGGCTCTGCCGCCACGAAGACCTCGACGCGAGTGCCCTTGCTGTCCTCGAAAGCGATCAGGTCGGAGATGTTCGGCTGGCTGTCGGAAAGCCTTCTGGTCTTGATGCCCAGCGCCTCGACCTGACTGGCGTAATCTCCAAGGTCCGCTCCGCCCGGAAGCTGGAAGCCGAGCGCGTCGCATGTCGACGTGCTTCCCGCTTTCAGCACCACCGTGTGGTGATCGCCCCCCGTCGACAGGTAGGCAGCATCCTTCTCTTCGCCGACAAGCGTCAGTCCCATGACCCGTGTGTAGTGGTCGACCTGGCCCTTGAGGTCGGCGGACGTAAATGTTGCATGCGTAATTCTGTTCGCCTTGATCATTTTACTCTCTCATGGCTCCAATTAGACGAAGTTGTTTTCCAGTCGGCCCAGTCCCTGCACCGAGACGGTGACTACATCCCCTGCCGTGATGAATTCGGGGGGCCTTTTTCCAAATCCGACGCCGGCCGGCGTACCCGTCGCAATTAGGTCGCCTGGTTCCAGTGTCATGATCGACAGCAGGTGCCTTACGACATCGGCGACGCCGAAAATCATGTTGCAGGTATTGGACTGCTGCTTGACGATCCCGTTCACCATCAGTTCAATCGGCAGGTCCTGAGGATTTGCCACAAACCGGGCTGGTGTGATCCAAGGGCCTGTCGGCTGGAATTTGTCCCAGGCCTTCTGCATGACCCAATCGATCCCAACATGAGGCCGGGTCGCGATCCAGTCGCGTGCCGAAATGTCGTTGATGACCGTATAGCCCGCCACGAGCTCCATGGGATCGGGCGAACTGCCTTGTTCCGCCCGCTTTCCGATCACGAAGCCGAGTTCGGCCTCCCAGTCGACCATCCTCGGAAGGCTGGGGAGCTTGATCGTCTCGCCATGAGCGGCAAGTGACGTATTCGGGCGCAGAAAGGCATAGGGAAAGTCGGGAAGTGTCGTCACCTTCATCTCGGCAAGATGGTCCTTGTAGTTGGTGCCGATGCAGATGAGCTTCGGAGGATTGCCAAGCGGAGTGCTGAAGGTGATGGAAGACGGATCGCGGGCACCCTGCGGGAGGCCCGAAACGGCGCCTGCCAATTCACCGTCGAGACGCTGCCAGTCCCTGAAAACATCGAGCAAATCCGAAGGTGCGCCGTCGCCAAGAACCTCACTCAGAAGCCACACCCGGCCGTCCACCAGAACGAGGGGAGTGGGCTGGCCGTCTATCAGGCCCGTCGCCAATTTATAGTCTCTCATACTCAATCCTCCAATGCGGTTGCATGATAAAACGGTACTGTTAGGCCGGCCTTGCGGGCGGTTGCCGCATAGATGGAGGCAACATCGTGATTGCCGTGCCCCTGTTCCAAGGCGTCCTGGTAAATTCCCGAAATCGCGGAGAGGAGCGACAGGTGGAAGTCCACCTCCTTGCCCTTGGCCTGGATGAGGTCGATATCCTTGGCTAGCGTGGCGGTGCTTCCCATGACCTTGTGCCAGTTTCCGGTCGCCATCCGCTCCGCGCGCGCGGAGAACTGGACCGACCCCCCTGCCCCTTCCCTCAACGCGGCGACCAGCATCAGCGGATCGATGCCGGCCTTGCGACCGAACGCGATCGTTTCGGCCGTGGCCGCGATATTGATTGCGACCAGCATATTGGCGCAGAGTTTCGTCGCGAGCGCCGCTCCGAACTCCCCCATGAAGAACACTTTGTTTGAGAGCGCAGGGAGAATGTCTTCTATCCGGGCAAAGACGCCCTTGTCGCCGCTGAGGAAGAAGACAGCCGATTTTGCGGAGACCATGGCAGGCAGCCCGCTGATCGCCCCATCAAGCATCCGCCCCCCGGCCCTTTGCAGCGCCTCGGCCTGCCGAAGCTTGTCGGCGGTGGCCAACGTCGACAGTTCGACCAAGATCTTCCCGGTGCAATCGACCGCGATTATTCCCTCCGGACCACATACGATCTCTTCCAGCGCCACCGCATCTGGAATGCAGCTGAAAACAATGTCGCACTGCTCGGCGACATCCTTTGCAGATGCCGCCAACCCCCCCCCGAGCGCTACAAAATCGGAAGAGTCGCCTCGTCTGTAGCCGATCACTTTATAACCGGCCTGGATCAGGTTTGCGCTCATCGGCAAACCCATTTGTCCAAGGCCGATTACGCCAATCTTTTTCACAGTCATCATCATCCCGCCAGCTTACTTGAGTTTGCATTCGGCTTGGTGGGCGTCGGCCTTGTCCTTCAGGACCGTCGCGACCAGTTCGTTGTGCAAGCCACCACCCGGCGCATCAGTGACGCGGCTCAGATAGAAATCCTGGATAGGAAAATTGTTGTTCCCGAAGGTGAATGTCCCTCTGATTGAGTCGAACTTCACGTTCTTCAACGCGGTGCGGAAGGCGTCGGCATCGCCGACCTCACCCTTGGCGTCCTTGACCGCCTTGTCGAGAAGCATGGCCGTATCGTAGGACATCGCAGCTAGGATGGACGGGTTGCGGCCGTATTTCGCCTTGAACTCGTTGACGAATTTCTTGTTCGCCTCGTTTTCGAGGTACGGGTTCCAAGGGCCCGCGTTCATTAGGCCCTTGGCCGACTCCCCGAGTGCGTTGAAGGTCGTCTCGTCCGCCTGGAAGGTCGCTGCGTAAGGCTTGACTGACGACTGCAGACCGCTCTGGTGGAACTGCCGCATGAAGGCGATTCCCGATCCACCCGGCAGGAAGACAACGACCGCATTCGCACCGGACGACCGAATCTGGCTGAGCTCCGCCCCGAAATCCGATTGGTCGAGTTTCACCAGAACTTCGGCGGCGAGAACCTTCTGGAAACCCTTCTTGAGGCCTTCGACGGCATCCCAGCCGGCCTGGTAGTTCGTGGCCACAACGGCGACCTTGCCCACCTGGTCCGCTGCGAGCTTCGCGCCGATTGCTTCGAACATGGTGTCAGTATTCCACGACACCATGAAGAAGTTCTCGTTGCACTTTACCCCCGCCATGGCCGATGAGCCGCCCACCGACGCGACTACGAGTTTACCGGCCGGCAGCACGACGGAATTGACCGCATCGACCACATGGCTGAACAACAGGCCGGAGAAGAAGTCGACATTGTCGCGCTGCATCATCTGGCGCGCGAGCTGCACGGCCGTCTGCGGCTTGGCCTGGTCGTCTCCGGTGATCAGGGTCACCGGAATGCCCCCCAGTTTGCCGTCCGTATGTTCCAGAGCAAGCTTGAAGGCGTTGAGCATCTCCTCTCCGAGGCTGCCGGCCGGACCCGACAGTGTGCCGATATATCCGATCTTGATGTTGTCCGGCGCCCCGTAGGACGGTGCAATGCCTGTGCTGGAGAGAGCCAGCGCGATCGCCAAGGTCTTCACGATATTCATAGTGTTCCTCCCTTAAACTCCCAGATGAAGCTGGTGTACCTCCGGGGCCACCGCGAATGCAGAAGCCGAACCTTCCCAAACTGTCTTCCCCTTCGCGACCACCACCACCCGCGTGGCGATCCTGGAAAGAGCTGCGATATCCTTGTCGACGACCAAGACCGACAGGCCTTCATGCGCAATGGTTTCGAGGCAGACCCAGATTTCTTTCCGCACCAGCGGTGCAAGACCTTCCGTCGCTTCGTCGAGAATGAGGAGGCGCGGCGCAGTGACAAGCGCCCGCCCAATGGCCAGCATTTGTTGTTCTCCGCCCGAGAGCGTGTTGGCGAGCTGCGCGCGCCTTTCCTGCAGTCTTGGAAAGAGCCTGTAAATCCGCTCCCGCGTCCAGAGAGATGCGCCGGCGCCGCTGCGCTGAGCGAGGATCAGGTGTTCCTCGACGGTGAGATTGTGAAAGATCTGTCGCCCCTCCGGCACCAATCCCATCCCCAACCGCGAAATCCGGAAGTCGGCCAAGCCTTCCAGCGACCGGCCGGCGAATTCGATCGTGCCCCCGCCGAGCGGCAGGGCTCCCGTCAGCATGCGGACTGTGGTCGTCTTGCCCATTCCGTTGCGACCAACCAGAGCCACGACTTCGCTCTCCCCCACCGAAATATTGATGTCGTGCAAGACCTTGACCGGGCCATATCCGCCTGCCAGCGATTCGGCATGAAGCAACATGGTCACGCATCCTCCATTCCGAAATAGGCTCGCTGCACCTCCGGATCGTTACGGATTTTGTCGGGAACATCGCAAGCAACCAAGGCTCCCGAGACGAGCACCGAAATCTTGCTGGCCAGTGAAAAAACCACGTCCATATCGTGCTCGACGAGAACGATCGCGCATTCCCGTCCCACCGTCTTGAGCAGGTCGGTCAGCGCGCTGCTTTCGCTCGGTCCCACGCCCGCCATTGGCTCGTCCATGAGGAGAAGCTTTGGAGAAAGAGCGAGCGCCATCGCGATTTCCAGATGCCGCCGCTCGCCATACGAGAGCTTCCCGGCGATCATGTTGGTGCGATATTCGAGTCCGACGCGCCGCAAAGCGGTTTCGGCCTCAACGGCCGCCATCTCGAAGCTCTCCACAGCTCGGACGCTCTGGGCAATCCCAAGAGACGGACCAAGCGCCGCGAGCCGTACATTGTCGGCGACCGACAGTTCCGGTAGTATACTCGATATCTGGAACGTGCGAACCATCCCGCGCCGGACGCGTTGATGCGGCGGGATGCCGCCGAGATCCTCGCCATTCCAGCGGATTGTACCGCTGTCCGGCTTGATGTCTCCTACGATCTGGCCGATCAGCGTCGATTTGCCTGCCCCGTTCGGCCCGATCAGGGCATGGATTTCGTTCGGCACGACGTCGAGGTCGACATTGCTCGTCACCAACAGGCCGCCATAGGCCTTGCGCAGATTGCGGATGGACAGGATCGGATCAGTCATATCGCCCTCCCGCCAGCCGCCGGATCGACGGTTCCAGCCCCTGCTTAAAGAAGAGCACCGAGAGGATAACCATGGGTCCGAGGAAGAGCCGCCAGTAGGTGGTATATTCCGATACCGCGGCTTCCACGCCGATCAGCAGCGCGCTTCCGAAGAGGCCGCCAGCGATTGGCCCCAATCCCCCGAGGGCCGCCATCACCAGCAATTCGCCGGAGAGCAGCCAGCTCAGGAAAACCGGACTGACGAAGAGATAGAAGTTTGCCGCCAAAGCTCCGGCCAGTCCCGTCAGCGCCGCGGAGAAAATGAAAGCGGCCAACTGGATGCGATAGGTATCGAAGCCGAGCGAGATGACGCGACGTTCGTTCTGACGAATGCTGCGAAGCGCCAGACCGAAGGGAGAGCGGCTCAGCATCTTCATGAAGATCACGCAAACGGCCACGATCGTCACCACGACGAAATGGAAGCTAAGGTCCGCGGCGAGCGAATATCCCGCCAGGACATTTCTCTCGGTCAGGCCCATGCCGTCGGAAGAACCGATGGGCGGCAGGCTCGACAGAACGAAGAAAATCATCTGCGAAAAGCCGAGCGTGATCATGATGAACGCCACGCCACGCGTTTTCAGCGACATCCCCCCGATCACGAAGCCGGCAGCTGCCGCGATCAAAGCCGCAAGCGGCCAGACGATCAACGCCTCGTTCAATCCGGAAAGCTGTGCCACCAGCACCGTGTACCCGCCAATTCCGAAGAAGGCCGCATGCCCGAA
Organism: Agrobacterium sp. S7/73; assembly: GCF_019355535.1. Taxonomy (NCBI): domain Bacteria; kingdom Pseudomonadati; phylum Pseudomonadota; class Alphaproteobacteria; order Hyphomicrobiales; family Rhizobiaceae; genus Agrobacterium; species Agrobacterium sp. S7/73. The sequence goes on along the minus strand of NZ_CP072138.1, from coordinate 922,207 downwards.
GCTGACAAGTCCGCCATGGTAAATGAGGAAGCCGACCGCGCCAGCGGCAAGCCCGTAGACCAGTATCCGCGTCAGGCCAGAAACGAGATAGCTCTCCACGAAAAGAGGAAGCAGAACGGCGATCAGGAACAGGCACACAGTCGGCGCCTCGCCGAGAACCAATCGTCCCGACATCCCAGTGTTGCGTGCGTTGGACGTCATCGATTGTTCGTTCATCGTGTGCCCAGCCCCTGCGGACGCGTCATCAGCACGACCGCCATCAGAACGTAAACGAGGGTCGCCGAGATCGCCGGAGCTAGGCTGGACACCGTTCTTGCACTGAAAGCGCCGCTTAGCAGATAGGGCATGTAGGCCCTGCCGAGCGTATCGAGAATGCCGATGGACAAAGCGGCCCAGAAACTGCCCTTCATCGAGCCGAGGCCGCCGATAACCACGATCACGAAAGCCAAGATCAGGACCTGTTCCCCCATGCCGACCTCGATGGACACGAGCGGCCCCGTCAATGCGCCGGCGAACGCCGCAAGTGCGCCGCCCATTGCGAACACCAGCATTGCGACGACCCGCACGTCATAGCCGATGTGGCGTACCATGGACGGATTGGAGGCGGAGGCTCGTATTAGCATGCCGATCCGTGTCCGGGCGAGAACGAGCCACATGCCCGCGGCAACCAGCGCGGCGGTCACGGTGACGGCCAGCCGGTAGGACGAGTACTCCAGACCCGGCCACAGGCCGACTGCACCGTCGAGAGCGGATGGCATGGCGAGGAAGACCGGGGCGCCGCCGGAAAGCCAGCGTATCGCCTCGTTGAAGAACAGGATCAAGCCAAACGTCGCCAGTACCTGATCCAGATGGCTGCGTCCGTAGAGATGCCGGATAATCACACGTTCGACAACCATCGAGATGACGAAGCAGCCAGGCAACGAGAGCAACAGCGCCAGAAAGAACGAGCCGGTCAACGTGGCGCAGGCAGCGGCAGCGAAGGCGCCCAACATGAAGAAGGAGCCATGCGCCAAGTTGATGAGGTGCATCACCCCGAAGACAAGGGATAACCCGGCCGCGATTAAAAATAGAAGCAGCCCGTAGTTCAGACCGTTGAACAACTGCTCTAAGAACATAGGGCATTTTCCTGGGTACCCGCCCGCGAACCCGAAAGTCTGGCAGAATACGATGTGACGAAAGCTAAATATGAGGGCGAACAGCCAAAGCCACGCGGCACCAGAATTTCCTCCCCTGAGCACGCCTTGTGCAATATTTTGGAAACCAGCCAACAATTTCCAAAATTACCGTAGATCTCGAAGGCAATTCATGTCAAGGAAGACTTCATGAAAAGATCAGCTTTATCCGACACCAACCCGTCCTATTCGAACGACGCTCCGAGGACGATCACCGAAATCGTCTACCGGCGCCTTCGGCTTGACATAGTCTGGGGCGTGCTGGCGCCCGGCTCGGCGCTCCGGTCGGATGACCTTCGCGAGCGGTACGGCGTGGGCGTCAGCCCGCTGCGCGAGGCGCTGACACGGTTGATGGCCGAGCGATTAGTCACATCGGTCGGACAGAGGGGCTTTCGTGTTGCTGACATCAGCAACCATGATGTGATCGACGTGATGGAAACGCGACTGGTTATCGAAAAGGCCGCATTGAAGGCCTCGTTGGAAAAGGGCGATATCGCGTGGGAAAGCCGGTTGGTGGCGGCGTTTCATGCCCTGAGCCGTATCCCGATCCCCCGTTCTCAAGACGACGGGTCGGCGGAAGAATGGGCCGAATGCCATCGGAACTTCCACATGTGCCTGTTGTCCGCATGCGGTTCGTCTTGGCAAATGAATCTCGCCTCGCTCCTCTTCGATCAGGCCGAACGGTTTCGCCTGGTCAGGGTGCGTCGGATCGACAAGCCGAAACTGACGCGCGATACGATGGAAGAACACAAGCAGATCGTCGATGCCGCTCTCGGCCGCGACTTTGAGAGTTCCTTCGCCGCTCTGGAACAACACTACAGAGCGACGAGCAACGAAGTTCTCGCATCGATTGAGCATGGGAAGCCGCTCGAAGATGTCTGATAGCAAGTCCCTGACCGCCGACGAACTCATGTCCCGGATGATGAAGAAAGAGTTGTTCGTCATCCTCAACACCGCGGCTGTTCCAGCCGCAGAACTTCGGGGAAACCTCAAGGCTCACCTCGACTACCTAATCGCGCTGGAGAAGCAGGGCGTGCTTTTCGCGTCCGGGCCCCTATTCGCCTCCGGTGGCGAGATGACGGGTGAAGGCCTGACCATCATCCGGGCCGGCTCGTACGAAGAGGCGAAGAAGATCGCCGCCGCGGATCCTTTCGTCGTCGCCGGCCAACGGACACCGGTGGTGAAACGTTGGATCGTCAATGAAGGACGCATCTCCGTCACGGTCGATATTTCCGATTGCACGGTCAGCCTTGTGTGATGGCTCCTGCCAATGACCGAGGACTGTCTCGGTCTAATGTCTCTATCCGCACCAGGGCATCCAAGGCCATCACACCGGTCGCCGTCACACGCAACGGATTGATCTCGATCTCAACGATTTCCGGATGCTCCGACAGGATCCGGCCGATCGTCACGACTGCTGCCGCAATTGCCTGCTTGTCGCATTTCGGAAGGTCGCGAAAACCGTCCAGAACTCTTTTGCCGCGGAGGCTCTCGATCATATTCTCGGCAGTCAGGGTCGCGAGCGGCGCGATGCCCACGGCGGAATCGGCCAGCACCTCGGCCATGACACCGCCCAGGCCAACGACGACAGTCGGACCCCACGATCTATCCCGTAATCCGCCGACGATCATTTCGACGCCGACCGGCGCCATTTCCTCCAGAAGGACGCGACCGGGATCATTCGTGGGGATGCGTTCGATGCGGTTGAGCGCCTCCTCCAGTTGCTGCGTGTCCCCTACATTGACAATGACGCCACCGACCTCCGTCTTGTGGGCGATATCGTTCGCCGCGATCTTCACCACGACGGGATGGGCAAGCCGTGCGAAAGCCGCGCGCGCTTCTTCCCGGCTCAGGCAAAGCACGCTTTCCGGCACGCGAATGCCGTAGCTGCGCAGCAGGCTCTTCGCGCGGCTTTCATCGAACGGGCCGGAGAGCGCCTCCGCCGACGTCGCCGTATCTTGCGCACCGGCGGTCTGCAAAAGCCACTGGCCGCGGGCGTCCGCAACCAGGGTTTGAGCAGCGAGCGCCAGGCGCTCGGGTCCGACCGCGGCGCGAAGACCCTGCGAACGCAATTCCGCCAACACTGGCCGAACCTCATCTGCCAGTCCCAATGTTCCGAAGATGACTGGTTTGCCGTGGGCGGAAGCTGGCGGACCGAGCACCCTGGCAGGGTCCAGAACCGAAGGCTCATTGAGGCCGAAGACGAGAAGCCCGTCTATGAGAGGATCAGCAGCAACCGCATCGAGGATCTGTGGGAACGTCAGCCCGGGGCGCCCCGTATCTACCGGATTCTTGATATAGGTCATCGGCGGCAGGAGCGAGGACACGGTCTCCAGCGTCTTATCGGACAATTGCGGGAGAGCGACGCCGCAAATTCCCAAGCTGTCGGCAATCAACAAACCCGGACCGGCCTGTCCCGTCACCAATGCGAAGCTGCCGGATTTCTTGGCAGGCATCCGGCCGTAGCTTAGGAAGACCGCAGCCTGCGCGAGTTCCTCGGTCGTGTCCACGACGATCGCTCCGGCCTGCGTCAGAGCCGCCACGGTGCGATCGCGCGACCCCATCAGGTTGCCCGTATGGGACACCGCGAAATCGCCAATTTCGGCCCTGCCGGCAACCATGGCGACCACTGGCTTGCGGGGTGTGACGGTTTTGAGGACGTCGTAGAGGCGACGGCCGTCCGCGACACCTTCCAGATGCAATGCGATCGCCGAAGTGGCCGTATCGTCAGCCAGCATGGAAAGAACATCGGCGGTATCGACATCGACCGCATTGCCAAGTCCGACGGCAACCGAAATCCCCTCTCCCAGGGCAGCGATCAGGAAGGCAAGGCTCAGGTTCACGCCACCGGACTGGGCGACGACCGCAACCTTGCCAGATAAAAGCCGGTCCACTCCGGGGACAAAGCTCGCGACGCATTGATGGTGCGTGTTGATGAAACCGGATGTATTTGGCCCAAGCAGCCGCAGGCCCGTGGAGCGGCAGACCTCGGCAAGCTCCTCCTGGTAGCGCAATCCGTCTCCGCCCGCCTCGCCGAAGCCGCCGGAGATGATAAACACACCGCCCACACCCCGTTCCGCCGCTTCCGCCGCGGCTGCGGCGCAATGCTGGGCCGGAATGGCTAGAATGGCCAAATCGACCGCGTCTGGCAGATCCTCAAATTTTGGGTAGGCGGGGACCCCGTTGATCTCTCTTTCTCTCGGGTGCACGAGGGACAGCGCACCTGGAAAGCCTCGCAGCGATTGCAGCGCCTGCGAGCCGGCCTTCGAGGGATCCTTCGACGCGCCGACGATGGCGATCGACCTCGGATTGAGCAGTCGCTTAAGATTGCTATCCCGTTTTTGCCGCAGATGCGCATGCATGTCGGCCGAGGATACTGAACGTGTCATAAGAGTCCTCCGTCATTTATTCGGTTCACGTTCCCCGCCCGGACCTCCGCCCTGCGGCAAGGCAGCACGCTGCCGCCTTCCGGCGCTATTCAGCGTCGGGTTGGCGCTCGGGCTCGGCGCGTTGGAATGCCGGCAGCTTCGCGGCATTCGCGGCCACCCGGCAGACCTCGCTGAACGACGTCGCGTCGAACCCGAAGCGTTTTGCGCTTGCCATCTGAGGCGCCAGGCAGATATCCACCATGCTTGGCTCGTCCCCATGGCAATAAAGCCCCGTCTGGCCTGATTTGAGCATCTGCTCCAGCGCGGGAAAGCTGTCCTGGAACCAACGGTGACACCAGGCCTTCGTCTGGTTCTCGTCCGCGCCCAGCTTGTCCTGAAGGTAAGCGAGGACGCGTAGATTGTTCAGCGGATGCGTGTCGCATGCGATGACGCCCGACATCGCCCGTACCCGGGCCCTGCCTGCGATATCGCGGGGCAGCAGGCGGGCCGTCTCAGGATAGGATTCGTCGAGATATTCGATGATCGCCATCGATTGGGTGATGATGTGATCCCCATCGACCAGCGACGGAACCAGCCCCTGCGGATTGATCGTCATATAATCCGGAGCACGTTGTTCGCCCTTGCGCAGATGATGGGAAACCTGCTGGTACACCAACCCCTTTAAATTAAGGGCAATCCGTGTCCTATGCGAAGCGCCGCTCCGGAAATAGTCGTGCAATGTCAACATGCGGATAACCTTTGCAAACGGTTCCGATATAGATCGTCATTCGGCAGGGCCGATCGACAGCTTGATCGGCTCCAGCCCCTCGATCGTGCCTTCGATTACATCTCCGGCCACCACCGCGCCCACTCCGGCGGGAGTGCCGGTGAAGATCAGATCACCCGGCATGAGGTGGTAGTATCCCGACAGATGCGCGATGATTTCCTCGACCTTCCAAACCAGGTCATCGAGCAAGGCCGATTGCTTGACGACACCATTGACCGACAGCTGGATCTTCCGTCCTTCAAGAGAGGAAATGCTCTCTGCCCTGGTCATCGGCGAGAGAATGGCGGACTGCTCGAAAGCCTTGCCGAGGTCCCACGGGCGCCCCTTGGCGCGGGCATCGAGCTGCAGGTCGCGTCGCGTCATATCCAGACCACAGCCATAGGCGAAGACGGCTGCGGCAGCCTGCTCCTCGGTGACCTTGAAGGCAGGCTTTCCCACGGCGATGACCAATTCCATCTCGTAATGGTAGTTCGCAGTTCCCGGCGGATAAGGGATGGTGCTGCCCGTCACCACTGCAGCCGAGGCGGGCTTCAGGAAGTAGAAGGGTGCCTCGCGATCCACCTCGACGCCCATTTCCTTGGCGTGCTCGGCATAGTTCCGGCCGACACAGAATATCCGGCTGATCGGATAGGGCCGCTCCAAGCCCAGGATATCGACCGTTGCCGGCGGCGCGACCGGAAACAAATATTCTTGTGCCAACTCAGCCATTCATACATCCTCATTCCATTTAGGGGTGAATTCAACCTGCACGGTCCTAGATCTCAGAGGCCGCGCTGCTTCAAGGCCTGTCTGTCGATCTTGTCGGTCCCCGTTTTGGGCAACGCTTCCATGTATTCGACGGCGCGCGGATATTTGTAGGGCAGAAGGCGACCTTTCACGAAGGACTGCAGGTCCTTGGTCATAGCCTCGTTCGCGGTCAGGCCCGGCTCCAGCACCACGAAGGCCTTGAGTGTCATCCGTCGATCAGGCATTTCCATTCCGAGGACTGCGCATTCGCGCACGGATTCGTGCTCGAACAAGGTCAGTTCGATCTCGAGGGGGTAGACCCACTGTCCGCTGACCTTGATGAGGTCGTCGACCCGACCGGAGAACGTATAGAAACCGTCCTCGTCCTCGATCAGGAGATCACCTGTCCAGATCCAGCCTTCCCGCATGGTCTGCTCAGTCTTGTCCGGCCTGTTCCAGTAGGTCGGCGCATTGGAGCCACCGCGAACCCACATGACACCTGCCTCGCCGCGCGGCACGATCTGACCGTCGGGATAGGTCAGCTTGATCTCGTAGCCGGGAACGGCCTTGCCAGCCCTGCCGACCTTTTTGTGATCCACACTGTTCGAAAGGTAAATATGAAGAACCTCGGTTGATCCCAATCCTTCGATGATTTCCAGACCGTACCGTTCTTTCCAATCGTCGAACAATTCCTGCGACAGGACTTCTGCAGCTGAAAGGCACAGCCGTACGCTGCTGAAATCTGCTTCTTTCGATCGCGGATGTCCGAGCACGGCGTTGTAGAGCGTCGGCAAGCCAAAGAAGAGCGTCGGCTTGAAAAATTCGACGCACTCGATCACCGCAAGCGGGTCGGGGCGTCCCGGGTGCAGAACGGCGCTAGCGCCTACAGAAAACGGGAAGGTGATCGAATTGCCGAACCCATAGGCGAAGAAGATCTTCGGAACCGAGAAGCAGATATCGTCTTCCCGGATCCCCAGCACCCGCCGGCCATAGCTTTCCATCGTATAGGCCATGTCGTGATGGAGGTGGATGATTCCCTTTGGCTTTCCGGTGCTTCCGGAGCTGTACATCCAGAACGCCATGTCATCCCGATGGGTATCGGCGGCGGCAAGCTCGCTGCCGAATTCGCCTTTCCATTCCGACCAGTCACGCACGTCGACGCCGCTGACCGGTTCCTTCGGCTGCGTCGCGAACACCAGCGTCCGGAGCGTCGTCCCGGAGAGCGTTTCGGCGGAGAACAATCGGGCATATTCGCCGTCCGACACCGCAATGGTGGCGTCGGAATCCTCAATGTAGAACCGGACGAGCTCGGGCGTGGACAGGGTATTGCACAAGATTGGCACAAAACCGGCGCGCACGGCGCCGAAATAGGCGGCGGGATAGAAGCTGGTGTCGTTGAGGAGTAGCACTACGCGATCCCCCCGCGCGAGACCAAGTGAGATCAGTGCATTGCCGAAACGCGCGGCTTCGGCACAAAGCTCGCCATAGGTGGTGTTACCGGCCCGGCAGTATATCGCGGTCTTGCCAGATCGGCCCGCCACGAGATTGTCGAACAGGATCGCGCTCGCATTGTATCGGTCGGGAACGGAAAAGCCGATTTCACCGCAGCAATCCATGTCGTCCGAAACGAAGTCGTTGAGCCTAATGTTCAATGGTTCCTCCCCGTCTGGATTGGCTGGCATCCGCCAAAAGGCCGCGCCGCTGCACCTCCTCGGCAAATTGCGGCGCGATCTGACGAAGCCGATGGAAATCAAGTCTGCCGGACCTCATGATGTAGCTGAGCGCGAACTCCCAGGGCTCCAGCTCCATATGGTCCGCGAAATTCTCGTACCAATCGGCGCTGGCATTCGCTGCCCTGACGAGCTTGTCGACGATCGGCCGGCGCGCGGCCTCGTAGCTCTTCAATGCGCCCGGAATATCGTCCGGGCTGGCCTTGAGCGCCTTGATGAGGGCGATAACGTCTTCCAACGCCAACCGGGTTCCCGAACCAATCGAGAAATGCGCGGTCCGCAACGCATCGCCGACCAGAACCTTGTTGCCCGAGGACCAGCGTTCGTTGCTGATCCTCGGAAACTGCCGCCAGACCGACTTGTTCGTCACGAATTCGTGGCCGCCCAGTTCGGGCGCAAAGACGCTCTCTAGATAAGACTTGGCCCTGTCGTCACTCATCGCGTCGAAGCCCGCGCGGAAGAAAGTCTCCTCATCCACCTCGACGATGAACGTGCTCATGTCCGGCGAGTAGCGATAGTGATGCGCGGTGAAATGGCCGTCGGCGGTCTCGCGGAAGGTCTGGGTCAGCGTGTCGAACCGTTGGCGGGTGCCGTACCAGACGAACCGATTATCCAGCAATTCCTGCTTGAACCCGAAGTCCTCGGAGCGCCGCACGAGCGAATTGACGCCGTCGGAGCCGATCAAGAGATCGTATTCGCCCAGCTCCGACAGATCGTGAACGACCTTTTCGTATTCGGGCTCAATGCCCAGTTCCCTCACCCGCCCCTGTAACAGCTCGAGCAAGTGAAGGCGCCCCACCGCGGAAAAGCCTACCCCATCGAGGCGGATGATCTCGCCCTTGTGGGTGATCGTGATGTCGCGCCAGTGTTCGAGCACAGACGAAATCAGCGCGTGGGTTTCGGCATCATCTTCGCGGAGGAATTCCAGCGCTCGATCGGAAAATACCACCCCGAAGCCGAATGTAGCATCGGAAGCGTTCTGCTCGACGATGCGGATATCGTCAGCAATTCCATTCCTTTTCAGAAGATAGGCGGCATACAGCCCCGCCGGCCCCGCGCCCAAAATAGCGACTTTCATCCCATTTCTCCTCCAGAATAGTTCCACTATATAAAAGTGATTTCATAATGCGCAATAGCAAAAACGCTTGCGCTCGTCGGTTTTTTTCGTTTTCTGGGAAAAAAGGGAGTTGGACCATGGATGACGTTCAGAAGACCGACGAGGGCGAGGCATCACGCGCAGGGATACAGTCGCTGGATTCCGCGCTTGTTGTTCTGCAGTCGATCGTGCGGCTGCGCGCCGGTGCATCTCTCACCGAGATCGCGCGAAGATCGAATATGCCGATGAGCAAGGTGCACCGCTACCTGGCCAGTTTCGCCAAGGCGGGCCTAGTCCGGCAAAAGCAGCGGGCCGGCGTTTACGAACTGGCTCAGGGCGCCATCGAACTGGGGCTTGCGGCTATGGCACAAATGGATCTCGTCAATGAAGCGGCCGAACATCTGGAGGATCTCGTGCTGGGGACGGGTGCGGCCGGTCTCATTGCGGTTTGGGGACCCCACGGGCCGACTGTGGTTCGCTGGCAGCGTTCCGGCAGCTTCGTCGTTACCTCCATGGGTCTGGGCACGACTTTGCCGCTTCTGAACTCGGCAACCGGTCGAATCTTTCTGGCATTCTCACAACCGGCATTGCTGAGCGAACTTCTACAGCAAGAGATCGCACGCGCCAGAAGCCTCGGGCTCATATGGCCGGATTTCGATCCGTCGAAACCGGATGATCTTCAGCGCCTTCAGGAAACCACGCGCGAGCGGGGTTACGCAACGGTCGATGGTCGGTTCATTCCGGGTTTGAACGCAATCAGCGTTCCGGTGTTGAACTGGCAGGGGGAGGCCGAGGCGGCCATCACACTCAATTCCGGGGACCCGGCCATCCTGCGACCAGACTCCCATGCAGCGGTCCTCCTGCGCGAGGTTTGCAAGAAGATATCCGTCTTCTTTCCCAAATAATCGCGCAGGCAACGCTTGCGGACTAGCAGTGCGCTTCAGGCCGGTATATCGCCAGCATGCAGCCGATCTCTGACGGGTGCGGGAAAATCGAGGACGGAAGCGCCGTTGGCGAGATCGACCGAGCGCAGCCATATTTCCCTCACTCGCAACCAGGGCGTATCGCGCATATGGACGACCTCTCCGGACAGGGTTGTCACGGAAGCGCTCCATGCCGTTTCGTCCATGTCGCGCCACTCGACGTTGAGATGCACCTCGGAATGCCTGAAGAGATAGCGCAGGGCATGTGCCGGCAGCGTGGCGCCGAATTCCACGTCTTCGTTTTGCGCCTCCGCTTCGGCCAGTTCCTCGACACCTCTGCCGGCACGCGCAGCCTCCGCCAATCTGGCGAGATGCCGTGCCTGATAGCCGACATGCGCGATGACATGGCGGCGGCTCCACCCGGCGACGCGGGAGGGGAGATCCAGTTCCTCGTTTGAAAGCTCACCGAGTTTGCGGGCGAAATAAGCCGTCCCGAGCCTCGCCCAGGCAAGTGTTTCCGCCGGTGCCTGCGGCGCATCGAAGCGTGCTCCTTTGCCGAGCCGCGATCGCAGTGCGGCTCGCGCATCGTCCAGATTTCCCATCGCCGATTGTCCTCCGCCTACCCTTATCGATCACGCTCGATAACCTGGCTTCGTGCGAAATTGAGCCTCTCGATGATGGGCGCGTCTGAAAAGCGAAATAGATCGAATTGGGTTTCCGCTTGCAAGGACCATGCGACCCACGACGGAACGACGAACATGTCGCCCTTCTCCAGCGCATGTTCGGTCCCGTTCAGAACGACGGAGCCCTTTCCCTCGAAGACCTGGAAGACGGACGAACCGACCTCCCGGCGCCCGGGAGTGATGGCGCCTTCGCGCAAACGGTGAAACTCCGCGCGGATCGTCGACATGACGTCGCCGCCAGTCGTGGGGTTGGTGTAGCGAACGGCCGCGTGCCCTTGTTCGACCGTCGCCGGCTGCCCCTCCTCTTCCAGAAGCAACTGCTCGGTAAGGGCCCGATCGGTATATTCCCAGCGATAGGCTCCGATCGGTGAACTGACCGTGTCCTGAAGACCAGATAGCGGCCGCAGGCCCGGATGACACCACAATCTCTCGCTCTTCGACACCATCGGGGTTGCGTAGTCGGTGACGCGATCGGATCCGAACTCGAAAAATCCGACATCATTCTGATAAGAAAACGGGATGTCAAGACCATCGATCCAGGCCATCGGCTGATCCGTATCGTTGTGATGGCCGTGGAAATGCCAACCGGGCGTCAGCAGGAAGTCGCCCCGGCTCATGCGAACGGGGTCGCCGTTAACAACAGTCCATACGCCCTCGCCTTCAACGACGAAACGGAAGGCATTCTGGGCATGGCGATGTTCGGGCGCGGTTTCGCGCGGTCCCAGATATTGGATCGCGGCCCACAGCGTCGGACTGATATAAGCCCGCCCCCCTAGTCCGGGATTGGCGAGGCCGATGGCCCGACGCTCTCCGCCGCGACCGACAGGAACGAGGTCACCCGATCTCTTGGCGAGCGGATAAAGAGTCGACCATTTCCAGACATGCGGCACAGCTTTGGGATTCGGTACAACCGGCATAAGGTCGTCGATTTGGGTCCAGAGGGGCTTCAAGTGCTCCGCTTCGAAATCCGCGTATAGCCGCTGAAGCGCCTCGGTATCTTCAGGGACCACCATGTTGCTGGTTGCGGTACGATCCATCATCTCTCTCAATCTCCTCATGGGTTGCACGATCCCTGTCGCGTCAAACAGGATGGCGATTTATTGCATATAATAAAGCTATTTTCACCCACAGCAAAAAACAAGTCGTCCCGTTGAGACGATCACACAGAAATCCCGCTACGATTGCTCGCGGCGGGCCGAGAACGTGTTGGGCCCGTGCGGCATGCCTGGCTTGCCGTCCCGCATCGCCGTTTAACATAGCATTTTCCCTTTATGCGCCAGCCTGGAGGCGTGACTACGTCCTGAGCGAAATGCCTGTCGCTAGATCGAAGAAATGAAGGTTGACAACGTCGACGGAGACCTCCACGAACTCATTCCAGAAAACATCAGTCCGCGGGTCGAACCGTCCCACGACCCGAATGGTGTCGTTCTTCGATCCGGGGCCGTGCATATCCGATAAGGAGGCGTCTATATCGCGGGCGATTTCCATGACATCATCGGACCTGACGGGTGTGCCAGGCATCTCAATCTGGACGAGTTTCTCTCAGCCGAGCGCTTCGATGACGACGGCACGTCCACGCAATCGCGGCAGATCGGGCGATCGGCGCAAGGGATCCACCAGATGCTCGGGGCGCACTCCGAGCACAACATTGCCGCCACATCGGTCGCGAAGCGACGAAAAGCTGGACAGGACCGTTTCAGGCAGCGCAAGGGCCTGCCGCGCGATCTCGCAGACGATCTTGCCGTTTCCGCCTTCGTGGATCCGCGCATCAAAGAGATTCATGGCCGGCGACCCTATGAATGTCGCGACGAACAGATTGGTCGGCTGATCGTATAACAGCTGCGGTGCGCCCAATTGCTGCAGTAGTCCCTTTCGCATCACGGCAATTGCTGCGCGATTTGCGGATCGTCTCGGGTTCCCGGTTAGCAATGATACGCTCCTTCGAACCGTTCGCCGGTATAATCGTCCGCCGCCAACGCCGCCGAAAGTTATCGGCATCGATGACTGGGCATGGCGTCTTAATCATCGATATGGCACGATCATCTGCGATCTTGAGCGGCGAAAGACGATAGCATTGGTGCCCGACCGGGAGCCCTCGACCGCCAAGGCTTGGTTGGTCCGGCAGCCGCAGATCGAAATCGTGGCACGAGACCGCGGCGGCGGGTATGCGCAGGCCACCGCACAAGCCCCGCCACATGCCGATCAGGTCGCCGACCGCTGGCATTTAATGGAGAACGCCAGCCAGGCTTTTCTCGACGCTGTGCGCAACTCAATGCGGCAGGTTCGCGTGGCAATAGGTACAGCCACCGTAAAAACGAAGCTTCTGACCGCCGCTGAGCGGCTCCAATACGAGGGATATCTGCGGCGTGAAGAGGCAAACGCCGTTATCCGTGGATTCGTCAGCGAAGGCGTGTCCATCAAGGAAATCGTGCGCAGAACCGGTCACAGCCGAAAGCTGGTTCGCAGCGTCGTTCGTGGTCAGCGGACCGACATCTTCCGAGTCCGGCAAACATCCCTGGAACAGCATCTGCCCTGGCTTGAGGCGCAATGGGATGCCGGATTGCGAAACGGTGCCGAACTGTGGCGGCAGCTTCGGCTGGCCGGCTTTGGCGGCGGTCTCCGTGTTGTCACAGAATGGGCAACACGGCGAAGGCGGGCTGAAAAGGCCGAGGACGGGCTTGGCCACGCGCCCGCCGCACGCACCATCGTTCGTCTTATGACCCTGGAGCGCAACAATTTGACCAAGGCTCAAACGGTCACTGTGGCTGCAATTGAGGAGCGGCTACCCGACCTCGTCGAGGCTAGGGATGTTGTCGAAAGTTTCCACGCTATGTTGCGCCATCAATTCCCGGGACTAAACATCTAGAGACCTGGATCAAGCGCGCGGCGCACAGCTTGGTAGCGTCGTTTGCCAGCGGCGTCATCCGCGACAGAGCCGCAGTTCAGAACGCAATCACTTCGATTTGGTCGAACAGGCAGACCGAGGGACAGATCACCAAGCTTAATCTTATCAAACGGCAAATGTACGGGCGTGGGAAACTCGACCTGCTTGAAGCGCGTATTATCGGAGCGCCCTAACATAATCGAAATTGCGTCAGACCCCCGTTACGACGCCGATTGACAATCGATACCGCCGACTACATTTCCAAGCGCTGCGGCGACACCACTGTCGAGGTGGATCAAACCAACCGTTCTACCAGAATGAAGGGATCGTCGCGATCGCGGTCGAAGCAGCTCAGCCGCCGGCCGCTGATCCTGCCGCATGAGGTGCTGCGGATGCGCAGCGACGAGCAGATCGTCCTTTACCGCCGGCAATGCACCGCTTCGATGCGGACGCGCGATCTGGTTCCGGCGTGATGACATGAAGGTCTGTGTCGGGCAAAATAGATTCCATCAGGAAAGAAGATCGATGTAACTTTGCCTGAAAGCCTTCAAATGCCACCACAGCTTACAATGTCGGAAGGAACAACAGAGCATGCACTGGAAGAAAGACTGGTATTCCCTTCTGGGGCCACTGAACATCTGGGCAGCGTTTATGGCTTTCACGCCTATTATCGTCGCCGAAGCGATCATCAGTCTGGAGGTATTTCCGCAGCATGCGGATTTGACGCTAAGGTTCATTGCTTTGATCTGTACGGTCGGGTTTGTACCGTTGGCGACCCTCGCTGAAATCGCGCCTCCCTTCGTGACCAGAGAAGAAGTCAGATGGCGTAACCGCAATACCGAAACGCTCTTCGAAGGCGATGTCGTCTGGGAAGATGTGCCATTCCTGCCACCGGTATTGAACCGTGTTCGCGCAACGACAGGCGAGCGGCAGCCACAGAACGAAACAACACCTATCACGGCGCAGAATGCTCCGTCCGTTGCTTCCGTCTGAACAATCTCGCGGCACTAGTCGGCTCAGGCCGGCAGTCAATGGTGTTGATGGAACCTGACAGTTAGCTCACCGAAAAGTTCAACAAGCGGGATATCAAGATTGCGAGCGATACGGTCGATGGTGCTCAATCGCAAGGTCACCGTGCCAGCCAGTTTATTCGCTCTCGCTCCATGACCAGTGCCATGTTCGTCAGGATTTCAGCTTGAAGAATTGTCGTCACCGCCGCTGGCCTCCTTTTGTCACCCCCACTCCTAGGCGACGTGGACAAATTTGAGCCAGTATCTGGCTGTGGCGATATGCACCATGCCGAGGAAGCTGTTTGCCAGTTGGTCGTAGCGGGTAGCGATGGCACGGTTGATTTTGAGATGGCCGAACATGCGCTCGATGCGGTTGCGCTGCCTGTAAAGCTTCCGATCATGTTCTATTTTCACGCGGCGGTTTGATCGGCCGGGTATGACAGCCTCGATCTTCGGTTGCGCAAGGTTGGCGCGGATGGCGTCTGCATCATAGCCCCTATCGGCAAGCAAAGCATTCGGCGTGCGCTCGGGCAGGTCGATCAGTTCCTCATAGGCCTTGCTGTCTGCTGCTTCGCCAACTGTCAGATGGAAGGCGAGCGGTCGTCCAAGGGCATCAGCCAGGCAGTGAAGCTTACTGGTGAACCCGCCCCGCGAGCGGCCAAGAGCGCGTCGATGAGCCCCCTTTTCCGCCCGCTGCCGAGACGTGGGCGCGGACTGTGGTGCTGTCGATGCTGTAGTGGCCGCTGTCTGCCATGACCTCGGCCAGCGTTACCGCCACGGTCTCCCAGACTCCGGCTTCGCTCCACCTCCGGAACCGACGATGACGGTGTTCCAATTCCCATACTTGGTCGGAACGTCGCGCCAAGGCGCTCCGCATCGGAGCCGCCAAAAGATTCCGTTGATGATAGCTCGGTTCTGCTCGGGACGCCTGCCTCGACCACGGTTCTTAGGTTCGATTGGCAGCAAACCCCTCAAAATCCGCCACTCTGCTTCGGTGAGATCGCCCCGGCTCAAACCTGCCTCCAAAAGGCAGCGTTGAATCAACCGATTGGCGCGGCGTCAATCATGCAGATTCAATGGGTGTAGATTTGCGCCAAGATCCACCGCTTCCGTGATACGTTTCTGCGCTTAACTCGAAATTTTGCGAGCATTCGGCGCACCGATACCGATAAAGTAAAAGATCGTCGAGCGGGCCGTTAGCGGTCAAATCGCAAAACGCTGTCCTACCCTCCATAGGACCAGCGTCAATTTCCTCGATATCACCATCAGCTAACGCCTGCCGCACTGTTCTGACTACCGAAAACAGCTCATACGGCGTCCTGATGCGCACGACCTCGTCAAGATTTTCACAGCGGGAACATGTCATAAGGCGAGAATAGCACGTCACACGATCCTCGCAAATTTGTCCACGCCGCCTAGTCATCGTAGGGCTTGCAGTAAACGACGTAAGTCATGCGCTGCAGTGCCAACCTGACCATTGATCGGCCGGGACAGGGATAGGGATTTGGGGAGAGGGAGGAGGGAACCGTCCCCTTTTCCCATGGTAGGGTGTTTGTGGGGGGCTTGACCTTCCCTCATGGGATGAGTGTCGAGATGGGGCTTGCGCTCTTTCGTCTGCCGGGTCGGCCGGTCGGTCCGGCTGGCATGGCTCCCAAACGGAGGAGAGGGACGAAAGGCGGCAGCGCCACCTTTCGTCCCCTAGGTGTTTGATCCCGGACTTTGATGGTGCATTATTCTCCCAAGCCTGGAGGGATGCATTGTGGGACAAATTCTGCACGGCAGCGCCACGACGACAGAGGCAATCCGTCGAGCAATACAAAATAGTCAAGAGAGCCTGAGGGCGCTGTCAAAGCGCTACGGGATCAACCAGACGACAGTCGCGAAATGGAAGAAACGGACATCGGTTGCCGATCTGGCGACCGGTCCGAAGGAGCCGAAGTCAACAGTCTTGTTGCCTGAGGAAGAGGCGGTCATCGTCGCCTTTCGCAGGCATACGCTGCTGCCGCTGGATGATTGCCTCTACGCGCTGCAGCCGACCATTCCGCATCTGACGCGGTCATCGCTGCACCGGTGCCTGCAGCGCCACGACATTTCCAGGCTGCCTGAGGTCGAGGGTGACAAGCCGGCCAAGAAGAAATTCAAATCCTATCCAATTGGCTATTTTCACATTGATATTGCCGAGGTTCAAACCGCCGAAGGTAAGCTCTACCTCTTCGTTGCCATCGATCGGACATCCAAGTTTGCCTATGTCGAGCTGCATGAGAAGGCAGGCAAGATGGCGGCTGCACAGTTCCTGCGCAATCTGGTCGAGGTCGCTCCCTATAAAATCCATACCGTGCTGACGGACAACGGCATCCAGTTCACAAACCGCCCTCGCGACATCCATGATTTCGGCCACATCTTTGATCGCGTCTGCGATGAGAATGGCATCGAACATCGGTTGACCAAGGTGAAACATCCTTGGACGAATGGCCAGGTCGAGCGGATGAACCGCACAATCAAGGAAGCGACCGTCAAGCGCTTCCACTACGATGACCATGACCAGTTGCGAACCCACCTCGCAGACTTTGTCGCAGCCTACAATTTCGGCCGCCGCCTCAAGACCCTCAAGGGCCTCACCCCATACGAGTTCATCTGTAGATGCTGGACAAAAGAACCCGAACGGTTCAGGCTAAATCCGATCCATCAAATGCCGGGACTGAACACCTAGGCGGTAAACTCATAAATTCTCTTGGCGCATTGCGTTCCGCGTGATTCAAGGCTTCCGAATTAGGAGCTATGATGACACGCCGCCGCTACGAACTCACCGACCACGAGTGGTCAATCATTTCGTCCCTACTGCCGAACAAGCCTCGCGGCGTTCCTCGTGTCGATGACCGACGGGGCCTGAACGGCATCCTTTGGCGCTTCCGAACCGGCTCGCCGTGGTCGGAAGTTCCAGAACGTTATGGGCGGCCAACCACCTGCTATAACCGCTTCGTCCGTTGGCGTAAGGCCGGTGTCTGGGATCGTCTTCTTAAAGCCGTTTCAGAGGCTTATGACGGCGACATCGTCATGATCGACTCGACCTGTGTTCGCGTTCATCAACACGCGGCCACGGGAAAAAAGGGGATCGAGACGATGGTTGCATGGGACGTTCCCGCGGCGGGCTCACGAGCAAAATCCACGCGCTCGTCGATGCCGAAGGTCGGCCAGTCACGCTCCGTCTGACCGGCGGCCAGATTGCTGACTGCACTGAAGCCGATGCGCTGACAGACGACCTCGGCGAAGGTGATATCCTGCTTGCCGATAAGGGTTATGACACCAACGCAATCCGCGCCAAGGCGGCCGAGCGAAAGGCCTGGGCCAACATCCCGCCGAAGGCAACCCGCAAGGGCTCCTTCTCGTTCTCGCGCTGGGTTTACAGGCAGCGGAACCTTGTCGAGCGTTTCTTCAACAAGATCAAACAGTTTCGAGGCATCGCCACGCGCTACGACAAGCGCCCGGAAAACTATCTCGCAGCTGTCAAACTCGTCGCCCCAAGAATCTGGTGTCAGAGTTTATGAGTCGACGGCCTAGGCTAATCGGCCGCAGGGTTGAGTTCGCGGATGACGGCATAGATGCGCCAGCCACCGATTTCCGTGCGGCGTTGGGCGACGAGGATATCCACGGCAGTCTCGTTGGCTTCGATGGCTTTTATCGCCTCGTCCATCGCATCGCAGGGACCGAGGTTCTCGAGGGGGATGACATCGCCATCCTCGTCATAGCCACCGGAAATGTAGGTTGGCGCGCGCTTGAGGCGATCATAGGCGTGCTCCGCTTCACGGATCAGCCGAAACCCTTCAGCGCGCTCGCGCCAGTACTGTGGGCTGCCACTATCGATGTCTTTGATCTTTCGCTGTGTCGTGGAACGTCTCCTTCGTTTTTGACGCAAGGAGCCCGCACCGTAGACGCGAGTGGTCCAGGATCGCATCGCGACCGCCGGAGGCGGCGAGCGGAGGAACCGATTTGCCAGAGCCATCTCAGGCGGCGGCAGCAAATTGGAGGTTGCCGCGACGTCCTTGACGCCGCAGCGGCGGGTGCAAAATAGCAGGTCAGAAAAGAAGAGCATCACGACGACGCCAGGCGTCGTGTCCGTGTGCCAGTAAAACGGCCAGCGAAAGGGGGTGTCACCGCAGGCGGAGACCGGGTCCGGGCTCCGTGAGCGCAAGCGAATAGCACCCGGTCGGCGAAAGCCGGTTCGCCCAAACGCTTCCCGAGATCGGCAAATGTCAAACATCACGGAAATGAATCGGAAGCGGTTCTTCGATTCATAAGTGTCGTTGGACCGTATCGTGAACATCGGCGATCATGCGGCATGGGCACTCACCACTACCAGTTTTATTGCCAGAGGATCGACGCCAACAGGAACATGGCCCGATATTACGCGCTTGCGATCCGGCCAACCCTGTTCGGGGAAATAGCCGTGGTGCGAAGCTGGGGACGGATCGGCAAGGCGGGCGGAGAGATGACCGAGGTGTTCGGCAATGAGAAGGACGCGATATGGCGCTTTCTCGAACTGGTGCTGCAGAAGCGAAAAAGAGGCTACAAACCAGCAATAAACTGTGGAAACACCAAGAGGATCACCGTTCCGCAGACATCGCCGCATGACAATATCTGGATCGGCTGAGATGGTTTTGCGTCTTTAACGAGGAACCCATCATGACCACGACCAACGAAATCGCCGACAAGATCGCAT
Organism: Agrobacterium sp. S7/73; assembly: GCF_019355535.1. NCBI lineage: Bacteria > Pseudomonadati > Pseudomonadota > Alphaproteobacteria > Hyphomicrobiales > Rhizobiaceae > Agrobacterium > Agrobacterium sp. S7/73. Next base: position 903,111 of record NZ_CP072138.1, on the reverse strand, counting down.
CCGAACAGAACCTGACCAAGGCGCAGGCAAAGACGATCGTCGAAACCGTGTTCGCATCGATCACAGCCGCTGCCACCTCCGGCGCGGAAACATCGATCCCCGGATTCGGCAAGTTCAAAACCAAGGACACGCCGGAGCGCGAGGCTCGAAATCCGGCCACCGGCGCCACCATCACGGTTGCCGCTGCGAAGAAGCTTACGTTCCAGCCCGCCAAGGCACTGAAGGATGCTCTGAACAAGTAATCCACACGAAGGGCTGGGGACGAACTGATTGAAGCCGCAGAGGCGGCTCTCCGCGCAGCATCATCGGCGCGCTCGCCTTCACGCTCGAAGCTGATCCCGATCCCCGTCCCCGTCAAGGAGACAGCGAAAGCGTTGCTTCTCATGACAGTCGGACGGTGGCGGCTGCATTGCGGATGATCGCCGCCCTCAAAAGGGCGGCTCGGCGTCGATGGAGCCATCTTGCACGGCCATGATGACCGCCAGTTCCGCCTGAGCCAGCTCCAGCTCCGCGGCAATCGCGCGGCGCAGTTCTTCGATGTGTTGTTCCAGCAGCATCGTCATCTCCTTGACGTTTAAGAAAGATGCTGCAGGAGCCGCATCTCGCGTTGAGCGTCGCCACTCCGGCTCTTGCAAGTCGATCCCAACCAGCGACGCGAGACGTGCCAGAGCATCAAGAAAGGAGAAGTCCTCCATATGTTGGATGAGGCTGAAGACATCGCCCTTGGCTTCGGACAGCGGATCAAACTAACCGCTGCCGCTGTGTATGACGATGACAATCTCCCCGCCGCGCCGGTATTTGATTGCCCGCCGTGTGCTTTCCTTCAGATCGACCGCGAACCCCGCCTGCTCCAGCACGACGGCGCACGGGACACGATCCCGTAAGTCTTCCAGTTTCTCCATCCTTATACCGGCGCTCCTGGCGCCGCCCTTCTTGTCCGATTCATTTCTCCCGCATTTTGCGGGACCGTTTCCGACGGTCCGCGAAGAGCAAAGGAGGCAAGGGCGCGACTGGCAACCTGCAGATCTGCACCTTGGCACCAGGGGCCACACCAGCCGCGGCGAAGCTTCCCTTGCCGCCTGCGGCTCGCAAGCGGCAATGAATGCCGACTCAATGAGCCGGCCCGTACGCGAAGGGATCGAACTCGGCGATGGTCTCGACCTCGCCGTCATCGAGTTCGTCGCTCGGAAGAACGCCGAACTCGTCGCCAGACCGGAAAAGCGTGACCGGGACCATAAGCGTACGGGAAAGCTGGAAGGCGTGGTTCTGTGCGAGGTTGAGATCTGTGTTCATCGAAGGGCTCCATCTTGGAGCGGGCCGTTCCCGCTCGATGGCTCCCGTCAGTGTCCGGAACCGGTCGCGATCACCGCGGAGGCAAAGCCGAGCGGCCGCAGCTTGCTAGCGGACCCCACAGCGGGTTGATCGACGGAGATCCGGGGCTGGACCAGGATGCCATCGAGCGGGAATGGAACGCCTCCATAAGCCCAGCCTTGAGCTTCAAAGGTCTCGCTGATGCGGAACACATCCCCCCACACCACACTCTTTGATCCGTCCACACCGGTCTGGGAGTAGCTTGCATTCAATGCAGGCGTCAGGTGGGAAAAAGAGGTGCACGCAGCAAGCAACCGCAAATTCGAGGGTGTTATGGAGGTCGTCCCCTTTTGCATAGGTGCGTTGCACAATTCTTGTTTGCGCATCGCTCAATATCTAGGCAGTTTGCGTATAGCTGATGCACGCGATGGCTTCCTCCGAGGTCCATCGTATCAGCTGTTCCCCTCTGGAGGTTTTTGACCTTCACACTTCAAGGGCCTCGGTATTCCGGTGGCCCTATTTTTTGTCTCTGTGGACGCTTTGACTACGACCGTAGGGAGAGGGGGAATCGAGATCGCGCTCATTTCATCGAAAGAGAGATAGCATGTCGGGGAAACCTTTGTACGGGAGATCAAGCTGCGCAGTGATACAGGGCAACCCATGAGGTGCTTACGCCGCGAATTGCCGGAACGGACATTTTCTATGGGCGATCGTTAGACTCTTGCGGCGCCTTCACAAGTGCGTTTTCGCCCATAGGAGCGCGCTTATTGCGGCAGCTTTAGCCCCTTCCTGGCTCGGATAATTCTTCCTACCAATCTGACGCTTATCCGTCCCGCGACGCGCGACAAAGATCCCAAATCCTTCACCGCGTTCAAAGACAGTAAGATTAAAGCCTTCAGTGTTGACGAAATGATTGCCTAGTTGCGAAATCCGCCACTTCTTCGCGGCCAAGGATTTTCGCCGGCGGGCAATCAGACGCATTCCCGTCTCACGCTGCTTTGGTCTGACGTAATCGTCCTACATATGCTCCGCGCATACGCACCCCACAGCAAGTGTCTCCGGATAGTGCGGAGGCTCCATGTAATGAACATAGCGCACATCAACGCTTTCGCACATTTCACATTCCTGCGACGGCGCTTCAAGATCGTCGATGCCTACGCAAGTCCACCCCTTATGCGGAATTCTTGGTGAAGACCACTTGCCCCGGCTGGTATGTACAACGCGATCTGCCATTTCCCGGCTTTCACAAAACAAGAAGGCGTTTGATTACTGCCGCAGCCTGGCCTGCCTGATTTCCCTTACCCACAGAGAAAAGTCAGCCAGAGGCTCAACGTTCTGGATAACATGATTATTTCTCAGAAGGCGCTCGGCGGCAAGCAGCGCAACCGCGTAGGCTCCAGTGACGATCGACTACCCGACCATCCCCATCTTTTGTCCCGAACTCGGAATACCAGTCAGTACTGTAGACCCCGCCCAGCATCCCAATGCGCTTGTGCGGGGCAGCAAAAATCCGATGGGCTGACGTGCTTGGCGCGTCAAGCAAGCAGTCGAGCGCCATGTCGCTGGCCATAGCGTTCACAAAGGAAAGCTCAACAGGGCCGTAAGGCTGGAAATGCGCGCCGCATGCCGGCTCTTCCTTGTTTTGGCCACCGTCTGGCCAATCCACCACTTTAAAATCCGGGGTACCGGTGCGGCCGAGATGGCATTGCAGGCATCCGCCGTGTTCGGCTATTGCCACGGCATGTCCTGCGCAAGCGTGCGCTTCGGTCCAGCAATAGAGGATTGGCTTCTTCCTGCCTTGCTCGACATGCCAGTCGTTCAAAGCATGCTCTGCCGCCCAACTGCCCGTCGCCGAGATGATAAGATCGGCCTCGGTGAGCAATTCGGTGTCCAACTGAAGGAGCGCGCTCATGCCATATGACCGGCTTTCGATAAGAAGATGGGGATAATCCATCTGCAAGCGCTCAGCCAGGGCAATCGCCTTGTTCTTGCCGATCGCAGTCGCCCCTAGAGGATGGCGACCGACATTCGGCCAGCTCAACTCGTCAAGATCGACAAGAACGAGATGGCCGACGCCAGCTTGCGCCAGCGAGCAGGCGACGGGCGCGCCGACTGAACCGCAACCGATGACCACAACAGTGGAGGAGAGAAGTCTCTCGGTTCGGGGATCCTGCCCTCGTCCGTGTATCCAGGCTACATCGGCGCGCTGCACTGACGATCTCACCACAGGTGTCCTCCCGAAAAATCGCTGACTGATTAATGTTGGCGGAGCGTTGCCAGCGCGAAATCCCTTCGTCACTGGCTCAGCAACCGGTGACGGTCGGCCATGCGCGAATTTCGGATTCAATGTCCGGACGGCAATGAGGCCAGCGCCGGCACGGCCCTCGGCGCCAATGACGGTGACAATTTCTTCAGGTATTCGGCGGGCGGCATCCTCGAGCGCATTAACGGAATCTGGTCCTAGTTCCGCCGCCAGCGAATAGAGGTCGGCTGCCCTGTCCGGATACTGTGCCGGAAGCGGTGGGGTTTCCATCCAGAGGAACGCGCCCTGCGTAATTTTGCCGGTTGCGCCTTGTCCATACCGCCGCGCAACCCAGGTCAGGAGAGTCTCCTCGTGCTGGCCGACGACGGTGATGCCCTCACCTTTCCAAACGCGCACGGAGCGCGATGGCGCTGCCGGGCGAATCAGGCTGAACAACCGGCTGCCATCGGAGTGGGTCTTGTAGGCCCAGTAGGTCAGAAACTCTTCCTTGAAGTCCCGTTCGACGATATCGCCCTGTAACAGCTCCTCTATCAGACCAACCGACCGGATCAGGAGGTTTTCTGCGACGGCCGTTGGGTCGTCGGGATCGACCTCTGCCATATTCGGTAGCAAACAAAGTATCCCATCACCCTCTACATGCGGCCATGTCAAAGCTTCGGGATGATCTACCAGCGCGGTCCGAACGGGGATTCTCGGAAATGCCGCCGTCGCAACAACATCGATACGCCGTGTCTTGCCGTCGCTAAACTTAATGCTCACTCTCCAGGCGGCGACCCAACTCCGATTTGGATAGGAGGTCGAAATCGTGTGACCGTCCAACCGCTCTGGCGCTTGACCTAGAAGGGCCCGCAGCCGCGCCTCGAGCTGAAGCGCGGCCTGTCGCCATTCAAGCGATGGATTAAAGTCATGCATGGCGTCCGCCACCTGCGCTGCTCACCGCAGCGGCAGCAGCGGCTGCCTGACCGAGAAGAGCGGCTGAACCGATGATCGCCGGCGCAAATGCATTGGCCCTTTTCTCTTCCTCCAGCCGTTCACTGAAAAAGGTTGTTGCAAAGACCTTGTCCCAACATTTCAGGGCTTTTTCACGGGTGCAGTCAGTGTCGAACAGCGGCGCGAGCATATCGATCGCATCGGTCAGCTTGTCGCGGAAGAACCGCGCGCGCGCGTCATCATTGCCGTTGGTGATGTCGCTGTTCGGCGTAACCGGATGGGCTATCTGCAGGTTCCAATCGAGCCTGTTTCGGATCGACACCATCGTGTCGTAGAGCGCCTTGTCTTCACGGGTGGAATGTTGGTAGCGCTCGGTCAAGACGACGGTAATGCCGAAACCGCTCAAGATCGATGAACGCCAGTTGAACCGGCTGCGCGCAAATTTCTTGAGGTCGCGATTGATGCGGCGCAACTGACGGCCATCCGAAGAATTTGAACGCTCATCTTCATACCAGGTAGAGACGTCGCGTGCGTCGGAGCGCTTCCAGCCGCTGCTTGCAGCCAACTCGTAGTGGTATACGTCTCCAAAGATCGTGGAGGTCGTGACGCGACGATAGACGGGAAGATCGACGTGATAGCCCGCCTCATAGAAGATGCGGACGCAATTCGAGCGCACCTCTGGTGCTCGCTTGAACTTTCCGTCGTCAACGGCATCACGCACCATCGAGCGCGCTTGGTGAGAGGTCATCTCGGCGCCACGCTCCCCGACTAGATCCTCCTTGGCGAAATAGACGCCATCGTCGATGTCGTAATCATTGTCCGGGTCACGGACCATTGTCTTCATCGCGTAACTGCCCTGCTTGACGAACTCCAGAGGGCCGGGCTTTTCTGCCTTCTGCAACCCGTTGCGAAGCCGCGTCCGGTTGGCGTCACGGCGATTGCGCATCTTATCCTGCTCGGTCTGCGGCAGGGTCACATCCTGGTCGTGGTAGGCCCGGACATCTTTTGAACAGTCGAACATGCCTTATCCTTTCCGGCCATCATCGATCGGCCACACAACACCCGATACCGGCATGGCCGGCAGATCATTCATGAGACGCGAGATCATTGCCCCCTCAGGGTTGTTGCGATCGTCGCAGGCACTTTTCGTCAAATCCGCATCCGTGTGAGCCTGATGAACAAGCCGATCCATCGCCTCCGGACGGGTATCGTCCAACGCGAGATAGGGCATCATGCTCGCGGGCACTGCCTTGTTGGGGAACCTCACGCGCCGAATTGAGCGTCCGCAGTCGCTCATCGCATTGGCGAGAAGGCGCGCCATATTGTCGAAAGCAAATTCCTGTGCGGAAATGCTCAACGGTGCGACGTCGGCTCCGAGGGACCAGTCCAGCATCGACCGATGAGCCGATTCCTCATCAAGGTGATCTCCCTCGGGACGCGGGCAGGTCCCGAGCGAATAGATTTCTATCGGCTGATCGGGTCCCGCAATGGTGAGGGCATCGACGAGACCAACCATGATAGGGTTGTTGGCCCAGAGTCCGCCATCGGCGAAGACCTGCTTCGGCCCGCCAACCGAATTGGGGTCATCAATGGCAGCAAGCGACCGGTAGATTGGCGCGGCACTCGTCGCCATGCAGACGTCGACAAGAGGATAGAGATCGTCCCGCACACCGCTCCGGGGCGTCTTTTTGAAAACCCACGCTCGATGCGTGCTCATCAGAACCGCAGGGATGGAAAGGGAAATATTACGCCTCTGGAAGACGTCGAGCATCGTCCTGGTGCCAAGAACAGCTGTCAGCGCCTCGCGCAGTGCTTTATCACCTTGGCGCACGTAGGTACTGCCGCGTCCCGCGCGGAAGAGCGCGCTGCGCTTTCCAGTAATGCGATGGGGAAAAATTTTTGGCCCGTGATCGCGATAAAGGTTGACGACCTCTTGCATCGGACGACCGACAGCAAGGGCGCATCCGACGATTGCGCCAGTGCTGGTACCAGTGATCAGATCGAAGCCCGCGCCAAGATCGAGCGGGGTTGTCCCGCGAATGCGCGCGAACTGATCAGTAAGCCGCGCGAGAAACGCCGCGGTGTAGATCCCGCGCATCCCGCCACCATCGAGGCTCAGGACACGGAACGGTCGCTTGAGCGACGAAACGTCCGCTTTGTCTGGCGACGCGGTACGTGCAACTTCATCTGAACTACCGGCCAACATCGCTTCTTTCTCTTGGACTTGTCGCATTCGACATGAGATAACTGTCTATCCATATATGATGTGGTTTACAATTCGTCAAGATTTTCATGCCGGAGTAGACATGCCAGAAGAAAAGAACCCGTCGCAAATTTTTCAGGAACGGCTGAAAAGTGCCCGGATTCTAAGGGGTTACAACCAGGATGAACTCGCAAAAAAAGCGGGGATGCCTGCGAGCTCCATCGCTCATTTTGAGACGGGTACACGCAAGCCGTCGTTCGACTCACTGCGCCGACTCGCAAACGCACTCGAGATTACGACCGATTACCTGCTGGGGCGATCCGAAGAGCCGGAGCTTGCAAAGGACGGCGACCCGCTGTTCCGTGACATGAGCAAGCTGACAGGAAATGATCGTGAAATTGCGAAAGACTTTTTGCAGATGCTCGCGCGACGCGCGGCTGAGAAAAAGGGTTCGGGTGGATGAGCAAGGTATTCAGCCTTAAGATGGCACGGCAAGCTGCTGAGGCGCTGCTAAAGGAAGAGGAACTCCTGTCTCTTCCGGTCGATCCGTTTGCAATTGCCGCAAGTCGCGACATCATGGTGGAGGGCAAACCGGAAAAGGTCGATGGCGTCTCAGGGATGCTGCTCCGACACGGAAACGATTTCGGCATTGTCTACGCGACCCATATTCGCAGCGAAGGCTTTCAACGGTTCAGCGTGGCCCATGAGCTCGGCCATTATTTTCTTCCGGGCCACGTGGATCAGGTTATTCAGAACGGCATTCACGTTTCTCGCGGCGGATTCGTCACGAATGATCCCTATGAGCTTGAAGCCGACCATTTTGCAGCTGGTTTGCTGATGCCGGAACAGCCGTTCCGCAAGGAAATTGACCGCCAGAAGCCCGGCCTGGCGGCGATCGAAGCCATCGCCGACCTCTGTATAGCCTCAAGGACGGCGGCTGCAATCCGGTATGCGGAAATCAGCGATGCTGCCACGGCCGTGATCATGAGCACCGGCGGTGTCATTGATTATTGCTTCATGTCCGAGGCCATGAAATCGCTCCCAATGCTGGACTGGCTTCGGAAGGGGCTCAGGTTGCCCCTGGGTACCGTGACTGCCACGCTCGCTGCTAATCCGATGCGCGTTGCCGCCGGGGAGCGGGTCAAGGATGAGATCGATGTCCGGGAGTGGCTTGGAGGCCCCACACGCGAAACCGTCAAGGAAGAGTCCCTTGGCCTTGGCGCCTACGGAAAAGTGTTGACTGTTCTCACGTCTAACAAGATCGGGCAGGAATTGGAGCCCGACGAAGAGGACGAGCAGCAGGAATTGATCGAAAGCTGGACGCCACGCTTCAAGCGCTGATGGTAGTCTTCGCTCAGAAGTTCGAGTTCAGTCGAGCCTATAAGCTGAAACTAAATCTTGAGCTGCCAATGACTACGTTCTGATGCCATCATTCTGTAGCCGCGTTTGACGAAGAGCGCCGCGAGGCCCCAGTGAGACCGAGTATTCACCGCGATGACGACCATTGAGCAGACCTAGATCGCAAAGGCGATCGAGACGCGGTCGCGCCTTGGTGACCTTCGTGTTGGGGCTGAAGTTCAGCAGCTTCGAAAGCTTTTTCAGATTCACGCTTGTACCCGGTTTGATTCCGTGGTGCCAAACCACTGCCTCTCGACTGAGAGAAGGCAAAGCAGGATCCACGAGCTCAGCAATGTATTTTCTCGCCAGCGGATGCAACAGGGCCTTTCGCCGTTCAAGGTCGCGCATGACGTGCAGAATTCCATGCTCAAACCCTCTCGAATGGAGGGCGGTCTGTCGGGTTTAGCATCTACTCCACCTCATTTGAGGAAGTACCGGAAAACGCTCGGCGATTATAAAATCGAATTGTCGAGCGAACTCTTCTCGTTTTATCTAGTGACCATAGTCGGCGCGCTCGTATGAGGAAAGCATCGTTTGAACGATACGCGTGCCGTCGGACTTCAAGTCAAACCGCGGATCCTCCTCCAGCCAGGTCTGGAACGTTCCGCGCATTGCAAACCAAAAGGTATTTGCCGCAGTGTCCGACGTCCAGGGATCTGATAATTCCTTTCTCGCCTCCGCGTATCCAAAGATGCTCCCTAACGTAGCACGCATCTCCTGTTGAAACTTGCGGTCTTCATCATAGAGGGCCACTGTATCGGAGACCTTCTTATCGTAGATCTGGAGAATTTGCCTGCCGTTTGCATTGTCTGCAAAATATTGAATGGCTGATGCGGCAATCTCGGCGATTGCCTTCAATGGCTTCTCAACCAAACCCGCGTCATGGAGCCGGCCCAGCTTTCTCCCATGCCAGCATAGCTCATCGCGCAAGGCTAGTAGAATGTGCATCTTTTGTCCGAAATGCCACTGAACGGCGCCGGTTGATACAGCCGCTTCGGTGGCAATTTGCTGCAAGGAGGCGTCATCGTATCCTCTTTCGATAAAGACAACTTCGGCAGATCGTAAAATCCGCATTCGGGTAGCTGCAGCCTCTTCCGACGTCCTTCTCATGCATCGCCTCCCTGTTTCCAGCCGCACAAATCCTCCTGCGAGCGCTTTTCAGCCGGCCCACGAGAAACAAGAAATAAGAAACAGGTCATGATTTGTCACGATAATTTCGTTACAAAATTAACATCGCCGACCTGGGTGTGCGTGTCGCCCGCGCTCGTAATATCATTCCGCTTTTTAGACAACGCGTTTCAGGTAGCCGGCAAAAGGGCCTTGATTTACCCTGCACCCACCTAAACATCGCTCTTTTCTAAACATGACTTTAGAGTGGGACTACCATTTTCAGTGGTAGTTAGAAGCGCCTCGGCGTCCTCTTCAACGAGGAGGATGTTCCGATGACTTGCCGTCAAGAACGCTTTGCCAACAACATGATCAAGAGTACCCCTCCGCTAAAGGCCGCCTGTCCTGACTTGCTGACTGGCGTTATGTCCATGGCTTATGTCATGTGCTACAATCATTTACCCCCATTGAAATATTGTCCGCCGACGATCTTGGTCGCCGGCGGGATTGATCAGACGAGAGAAAGTTTGGATCGTTGATGAGAGCCCGCAAGGATTCGGCAGGGGCCGGCGACGGCCCAGCGATATGGATTGTCGCGATCACTGTTGACGACCTGGCGTCGTCAACATCGTGGCGAGCTTCTGAGCTTCCTTCACTCATCTGTTCCTTAATCGTCACGGCAAAGATGAACGATATCGATCCGCAGGCCTGGCTGGCCGACGTGCTCGCCCGCAGTCCTGGCATTTCCCGTATCACGGCTACCGGAACTGTTGCGTGGAACTGAGGGCAGCACACCCTTTACCGACCGCAGCATCGAGAGCCTGCAGGAGTTCCTTGCCGGCGTGCGCTCCTGGGAAGGCGGCGTTCGCCCTCGCCAAGGGATGGGCTATCCCAGCCTGGTCTGTGGTTGTCAATGCCGTGTGAATTTTCTCGACTATTGGGGAGTATCGCTCCGGTAATGACACGTGGTGAGCGATCAACGGGTGAGACGGTCAGAAGGGGTTCTATTACTAGAGTATCCGTTTTGATCAAGCGTGTTTTGGCTGCCATTTTCGATTTTTCCGCAGCAATGCGTTTGCGAGCACAATGAGCTTTCGCATGACGGCTGTTATCGCGACTTTTGGTGGCTTTCCGGCTTTAGTGAGTTCTTCGTACTTCGTCTTGAGTTGCGGGTTGAAGCGGCATGCGACAAGAGCTGGCATATAGAGCGCGTGGCGGACGATGGCCCTTCCGCCAGCGATGAAAGCGCGTCCGGTCCATCGTCCGGACTGGCGGCTCATGGGTGCCAGTCCGGATAATGCGGCTGCAGCCTTCTCATCCAGCTCGACCAGTTCGGGCATCTCGATTAGGAGCGTAAAGGCCGTGATCTACGAGACGCCAGGAATCGAAACAAGTATATCGAACCTGGCTTTGAGGGAGACATCTGCGCCGATCAGCGCCATGATGGCCTCGTCCACAGCCTTCATTTGGCGCTCGATCTGCCTGAGCCTATCGACATTTTGTCTCTTCAATAGCAGGGTGGAGACGTTCTTCGCCCTGTTCTTTGCGGCAGTCCTGTCCTCGATCAGGGCCAGACGCGCGACATGTAATTCCTTCAAGTGGTTGTGGATTTGCGTGTTGGCTCGCAGGATGCGCGGTGCCAGAAGTGCGCCGTAATGGGCCAGCAGTCCGGCATCGATCCTGTCGGTCTTGGCCAGTCTGCCCGTGGCTTCAGCAAAACGTCGGGCAAGGCGCGGATTGACCTTGGAGAGCGGCAGCCTTTGGACCATCATGAAGCGCTCGAAGGCCTTGTGATAGGCGCCTGTGGGTTCATAGACAATCCGCTCCACGCCCTTTGTGCCGATCCATCGGACAATTGCGGCAAATCCCTTGCGGTCATTGGCAACCGTCAAGGTTCTTCCCTCAGCCAGGCTGTGCAGATCGATATGGTCTTTCGAGATGTCCGCGCCGATGGTAATATCCGTCATCTTTTCTCATCTCCCATGCTTGTCATCCGAGCCTTAAAACTCGGGTATCCGTTCAGGACGATTGGAAAAGATGGGGGCGATCAAACTCTAGTTCGGCCCGGCATTCGAAAGAATGGCGGCCTGCACGTCAACGACCCGTCCCCCATCGCCGGAAGAGGATAGCCGTCCTCTCCGGCGCTTCTTTATCTCACGAAGAAGCAAGAAGTTTATAAGACAAGCTGGTAACGGTCGGGTCCGGCACATGCTGGTCGAGAGCGCCTGGACTAGGCCGTCGACTCATAAACTCTGACACCAGATTCTTGGGGCGACGAGTTTGACAGCTGCGAGATAGTTTTCCGGGCGCTTGTCGTAGCGCGTGGCGATACCTCGAAACTGTTTGATCTTGTTGAAGAAACGCTCGACAAGGTTCCGCTGCCTGTAAACCCAGCGCGAGAACGAGAAGGAGCCCTTGCGGGTTGCCCTCGGCGGGATGTTGGCCCAGGCCTTTCGCTCGGCCGCCTTGGCGCGGATTGCGTTGGTGTCATAACCCTTATCGGCAAGCAGGATATCACCTTCGCCGAGGTCGTCTGTCAGTGCATCGGCTTCAGTGCAGTCAGCAATCTGGCCGCCGGTCAGACGGAGCGTGACTGGCCGACCTTCGGCATCGACGAGCGCGTGGATTTTGCTCGTGAGCCCGCCGCGGGAACGTCCCATGCAACCATCGTCTCGATCCCCTTTTTTCCCGTGGCCGCGTGTTGATGAACGCGAACACAGGTCGAGTCGATCATGACGATGTCGCCGTCATAAGCCTCTGAAACGGCTTTAAGAAGACGATCCCAGACACCGGCCTTACGCCAACGGACGAAGCGGTTATAGCAGGTGGTTGGCCGCCCATAACGTTCTGGAACTTCCGACCACGGCGAGCCGGTTCGGAAGCGCCAAAGGATGCCGTTCAGGACCCGTCGGTCATCGACACGAGGAACGCCGCGAGGCTTGTTCGGCAGTAGGGACGAAATGATTGACCACTCGTGGTCGGTGAGTTCGTAGCGGCGGCGTGTCATCATAGCTCCTAATTCGGAAGCCTTGAATCACGCGGAACGCAATGCGACAAGAGAATTTATGAGTTTACCGCCTAATCGGCATACGCTGAAGGTCGGCACGAAAAAGCTCTAACTCATGTAGCAGGCCCCATCGAAAGTTCGAGAGATTGCATGGAAGGCTTAGAGTCGGCTGACATCTCGATATCAATTGCTCGCCACTCTGGGAAAGCGAACGACAGCGGTTTGCACGTCCATTACCCGGGAGCTGACCGGCTTCATCTGGGCTGCTGCGAGGGAGACGCAGGCGATCAGATCGTAGATCGCCGAAGCGAGCTTTGCACCTCGCCTATGGCTGGAGGCGGGATTACGGCAGGGTAACACGCGCTAGTCGCTTCTTGGCCGGCCCTGGGCCGACGCAAGTAATAAGATCGGAATAGCCCCAGACGCATAATCGGGAATGCGGTAGCCAACCACGCCTCGGAACTCGATCACCAACGTGTTTGAGTTGCGCCTCCAAGATTTCAACTTTCGCGGCAACCGACCAGATAATCCTCAGACCGCTGCTGTTCCCCGACCCGCCGACCGCTTCTGGTTGTACGAATGAGACGATCGATCCTTGATCATCATGTCCTCATTAACCGGTCAGCGTGAGCGGTGCGCTTGGGAGTCAGGAGCTACAGCAGGCGAACCGCTGTCAAATGAGAGCTTTTGAGTTTAATCATAACAATCAATATTTTACATTAATAAGGCATAAAATTAATGTTTACAATCGTATTGCAAACGGAAGACGCCTTTTGCTATGGTTGTGTCTAGAATAAATACCATCTCCGCACTCAGATATCTTAGCCAATCTACTTCTACTGTTGTTTTTTTACAATCTGCGCGGCGTAGCCCATGGACAGTTGAAAGTATTGACCGTGAGACAGTGTCGCGTCACGTCCGCTAGTCGATAAACAAGCACGAGGTGCACATGTTGATATATCTTATTTATGGACCGACCTGCAGCGGAAAAACCGATTTGGCAATCCAGGTGGCACGAGAAACCGGCTGGCCTGTAATTGCGCTAGATCGAGTCCAGTGCTGTCCTGAAATTGCCACCGGCAGCGGGCGTCCTTTGGCGTCGGAACTGCAGTCCACTCAGCGAATCTATCTGGATTCACGCCCGCTCGCTGCAGGTGTGATCGAAGCAGAGGCGGCTCATCGTAAGCTCATCTCGGAAGTGGAGAATCGCAAGAAATCTCCTGGCCTCATCCTCGAAGGTGGTTCGATTTCCCTTCTGAACTGCATGGCCAAGGACCCCTTTTGGAACGCCGCTTTTCGATGGCATGTAAGACGACTGCGCCTTGCAACTCGGGATGTTTTCCTTCCCCATGCTAGACGTAGGGTTACGGAAATGTTTGCTGTCAAGAACGACCGCCCGTCTCTATTGGAGGAGTTGGTGGATCTCTGGAAGCAGGAGGCGCTCCGGCCAATACTGGAGGATATCGACGGGTATCGTTGTGCGATCCGGTTCGCCAGGGAACATAATATTGGGATCAGCGATTTGTTACGTCTCGATTCGACGCGGCAGCAGGCGCTGATAGCAGCGATCGCCGACGAATATTTTGATCACGCGCAGTGGCAAGAGCGCGACTTCCCTGATTGCGGGCAACACGATGGATTCCGGCTGAGCAATCCATACGCTGTATCGTCTTCGACTAACGAGATCTGCTATCGCTAAGTACAGAAGGTAGCAAGTTCTTTCCAAAAACACGTCGTTATTTGTGACACCCTGTGAGCAGCCACTTCTAAGATGTAGCCGCGACGTCCCAATTTAAGGGGCAGGCATTCCGAGGGCGGCGACACTGGCTCTCGAAAAATATGTTCATCATTGGAGAGCGATATGCTGAACAGTCCCATCCCAACAACTTCATTACCGAGTATCGATCTTCTATATGATTATGGATCGTTCTTGCGATTGAGCGATTGTGAAGGTGGTATTGGGAGCGTTGCTCAAAACAGTCTCCGTCCCCGGATTGGCATCGTGGGCGCCGGCATCAGTGGCTTGGTGGCGGCGACTGAACTTTTGCGGGCCGGAATAACGGATCTCGTGCTATTTGAGGCGCGGGATCGTATGGGTGGAAGGGCTTGGTCACAAATTTTCGACCCGCGCGAACCAAATCTCATTGCCGAGATGGGTGCTATGCGATTTCCTTCCAGCGCAACCTGCCTGTTCCATTATCTGGACAAATTCAGGATAGATACCGCAGCTTCATTCCCCGATCCGGGCATCGTGGATACTGAGGTACATTATCGAGGTGAGCGCTATTTATGGCAGGCTGGGGAATCTCCGCCGCCTCTGTTCAAGCGTGTTTATCAAGGATGGCAAGCTTTGATCAACGACGGTTATGTGCACGAAGGAATTCAACTGCCGGCACCAGCTAAGATCACAACATTGCTTCGGTCGCGTCGCTTCGACGAGGCTCGTCAGGCTTGGCAGGCTTGGCTAGATTCGTTTCGCGACCTCTCTTTCTATTCAGCCTTGGTCACCATCTTTACCGGACCGCGGCCGCCAGGGCGCGTTCCTTGGAAAAGACCGGAAGATTTTGAGCTTTTCGGATCGCTGGGGATTGGATCTGGAGGCTTCTTACCTGTGTACCAAGCCGCGTTTACCGAGATACTGCGTCTGGTGATCAACGGGTACGAGGACGATCAGCGCCTGATCATGGGAGGGATCTCCCTGTTGGTGAAACGGTTGGCTGAACAGGAGTTTCACGGTGTGAGTTTGCAGCAGCGTGTCCGCAACGGTCATGTGAGCCGTATCTACAAACAGGATGGCCAAATACTTTTGATGGGCGCTACAGGGCAGGTTGAGCCCTTTGACCGCGTCATCGTTACCACCAGCAATCGGGCTATGGAACTGGCCCATTGTCTCACGGCGGATGGAACATTTCTTAACAACGAGGTTTTGCGAGCGGTCAGACAGACTCACCTTACTGGCTCTTCCAAGCTGTTTATGCTGACAGAAAGCAAGTTCTGGTTGAAAGGGGTATTGCCTACAACCATCCTGTCCGATGGCCTTGCCAGAGGCGTTTACTGTCTAGATTATCAGCCAGATGATCCAGATGGTAAGGGCGTAGTGCTATTAAGCTATACATGGGAAGATGATGCTAACAAAATGCTTTCCATTCTGGACAAAAAAGAAAGGTGCCGGCGCCTGGTCGATGACCTGGCCACCATTTCCGCTGATTTTGCTCGCCATTTAGTTCCGGCGAACGGTGACTATGAACGCCACGTTCTGCAGCACGATTGGCTGATGGATCCCTATTCAATAGGTGCTTTCAAACTCAATTATCCTGGTGAAGACATCTATTCACAGCAGTTATTTTTCCAATTTACTACAGCAAAAAGACCGGAAGAAGACACGGGCCTGTATCTCGCAGGATGTGGATGCTCCTTTACCGGCGGCTGGGTCGAGGGCGCATTACAAACGGGCTTGAATGCCGCTTGTGCTGTTATCCGCAGCTGTGGCGGGCAGCTCTTAGAGGGGAACCCTATCGATGAGATGACTTCCGCTTATCGATATTGAGAACCGGTAGATTTATCGTCCTGTAAAAAAGGCTACTTTAATGTTCGTAAGGTCCACTCTCGAGGAGATTTGCAATCAAATACAGGCCGGGGAAATCTCGGTGTTGGAAATCAGAGAAGCGACATTGGCAGCGATGCTTCGAAACAGCCAGCTCAATTGTTTTATCCACGATAGTGGGGTTGAGCAATCGTTTGCCAAGCCTGATGCCGCCTGTGTGGACGCTCCACTTTTTGGGATACCTGTCTCTTTTAAGGATAACATCTGTGTGGAAGGGCAACCGGTGACCGTTGGGACGTCCGCAATGGCGGCCTGCATCGCTCCGCGTGATGCTAAAGTCGTCAGGAACCTGAAAGTTTTGGGAGCGGTGGTCTCCGGCAAGAACAACATGCATGAACTCAGTTTTGGTGTCACGTCGGCAAATATTCACTGGGGAACCGTCGGAAACCCGGTAGCGCCTGGCTATTGCGCTGGAGGTAGCAGTGGCGGGGGTGCCGCCGCTGTGGCTGCAGGAATTGTACTGGTTGCAGTTGGTACCGATACTGGTGGTTCGGTAAGGATACCTGCATCTTTCTGCGGCATTGCCGGTTTTAGGCCCACAAGCGGGAGATGGTCATCGTCCGGCATCATTCCGGTATCGGGAACCAAAGATTCGCCCGGTCTGCTGACGCGCAACGCGGCAGATGCCCTTTTTGTCTACAAGTTGCTCTCACCTGACGAACCGGCGACGGCTGCTGATACGTCGCCTTTGCGAATAGGCCTGCCGTCTTCGCTATGGACCGGGCTAGATGTCGACGTCAAGTCGGTTTGCCGTGCTGCAATCGATAGCTTGAAGTCTGTCGGGCATCAATGCGTGGAGGTAGACGATGCCTCGATACTTGAACTGAGTCAGACGATCACCTTTACGGTGCCGCTTTACGAATTCTTTTTGGACTTCCCAAGGGCGCTAGTCTCATTAGGTTGGGAAGACAAAATATCTGAGGTTTTCGAGAACATTCGTGACAAGAATGTTTGCAGTTTAATTCATACACACTTGGGCGGCGGGCTGATTACTCCCGCCCATTATGCCGATGCAATTTCCAATGTCGGACGATTGCGGCGGAAAATCAATGCGCTTTTTAACTTCGGCGACATCGATCTGCTAGCCTATCCTACGGTCCCCCAGGCGGTACCGCTCGTTTCTGAGGCCGCACACCCAGACATCTTTGCTAAGTGCATCAGAAATACCGACCTCGCCAGCAATGCGGCGCTTCCTTCGATTACGATCCCGGTCGCTCCGAAGGGCGCCCTCCCAGTGGGATTAAGCTTTGATGCTGCATTTGGGCACGATCGGTATCTATTGGAAGCTGCCACGCGTTTCGAGAAAGTGATAAGCTTACAAGTCGGCTCGAAGAAGCAACTATCCAGAGCCGAGCGTCTTGAGCCAAACAGCGGATGAACCGCGGCGCCGACATATGCGTGGCTGTTGCCGCTTGAATAGGCGCGAGAGAGCTGGCTCGGGAAAACTGCACAGCCAGGATAAGTGGAATTTCTGCCTGACTTCAGCTTAGATGCCGGAAACAGGAGAAATCATGACAAGACGACCGCACCGGAACCATAGCCCGGCTTTCAAGGCAAAAGTGGCGCTCGCGGCCATCAGGGGCGAGCAGACGCTTGTGGAATTGTCCCAGCAATTTGACGTGCACGCCAACCAGATCAAACAATCGAAAGACCAGCTCCTTGAGGGGGCGACAGGCGTTTTTGGTGATGAAGCGAAGGCGGAACCGGCGGGTCCAACCGTCGATGTCAAAACGCTGCACGCCAAGATCGGCGAACTCACACTGGAGAACGATTTTTTATCCGGTGCGCTCGGCAAGGCAGGATTGCTGGGCGGAAAGAAATGATCGACCGCCAGCATAAGCTATCAGTCGTGCGCCAGGCGAAGCTTCTCGGCTTCAGCCGTGGCAGTGTCTATTATCTGCCTCGTCCGGTGTCTGACGGCGATCTGGCTCTGATGCGCCGGATCGACGAGTTGCATCTTGACTACCCCTTTGCCGGAAGTCGGATGTTGCAAGGGCTCTTGAGGGGAGAAGGGTTACAAACCGGTCGACTGCACGTCGCCACGCTGATGAAGAAGATGGGCATCGAGGCGATCTACCGTCGCCCGAACACGTCGAAACCGGCACCTGGGCACAAATCTATCCCTACCTCCTGCGCAAGCTGGCGGTTACCAGGCCCAATCAGGTCTGGGCGATGGACCTGACCTATGTTCCGATGGCTCGCGGATTTGTCTATCTCTGCGCCGTTGTGGACTGGTTCAGCCGGAAGGTTCTGTCCTGGCGACTGTCGATCACGATGGAGGCAGCCTTCTGCGTCGAAGCAGTCGAGGAAGCGCTGGCCCGTTATGGCAAGCCCGACATATTCAATACCGACCAGGGCTCGCAGTTCACCTCGATGGACTTCACGGCGGTACTGAAGAAGGCTGAGATTGCCATCTCGATGGATGGCAAGGGTGCGTGGCGGGACAACGTCTTCGTCGAGCGGCTCTGGCGTTCGATCAAATACGAGGAGGTCTACCTTCACGCCTACAAGACCGTGTCCGAGGCCCGTGTCGGCATTGGCCGATATCTGACCTTTTACCATAGCCGACGCCCACATTCATCCCTTGACCGGCAGACGCCGGATCAGGCTTACTTTAACGCGCTGACACCGATGATGATGGCAGCATAATCGAGGCGGAAATCCACTTAGCGAAACGCCCGAAACTGTTCAGACAAACCGAGCCACCTCTAACTATTATATGAATGCACGAATTAACGAACATGACATAACGATAAATCCTGCCCAACAAATGTGTCTATAAAAAGATTAATGAGTGAGATACTACACTTTGCTAATCGCCAAAATTAAAACAAAGAAATAGTCGCTTAGCAAATTGCGCCAGACTCGAGGCGTCGCGCGGTCATGGGGAAATGCCCAAGGTAGATATGGCTTGTTAAAAGAGCGGTGTGGAGAGAGCCGTGATCAGCAACTCATTGCTCCACAACAAGCTCACACAGAAGCGGAACATCCGAATTTCAGAGAGCAATATCATGAAGCAGCATTCAAAATAACTTGGGAATAGATTCTTTAAAATAGTGTAGATATTGCGCACATTATAAGAGCAGAAATGACATTGATCTCAAGCACGGAGTTTAAAATTAAAATCGTATGTCTCAATATAGGATAATATTAAAAAGACAATAATACGTATGTCGAAATTTTCTCCGAAAAACCGCGATTTTATTAAAAGCGAAGCAACACAAAACATAAGACACTGCTAGGGATCTGGAAGATGAAGCATCATGTATAATTTACGATCTATGGAATAACATCACACGATCCAACAGCTATGATCGGATAATGGATCAAGTCGCCAATTTGATGCTCTCTCTGTTCCTCTTCTCCATCTTCCTCCTCCTCAACCTCTGCGTCTTCTGCGCGCTCTTCTACGTAGTTCCCGCCTCTCGCGAAGAACCCATAGTTTTCACCCTCGATCACCTCTGTCCCAAATCGCACGAACATCGAGCTTCTCATAATAGCTAGATAGAACAAGTTGGTCGATGGGCCATGATAATAATTGATTAGCCCTCCCTGATCACAGCGCTGCTGTAGCACATAATTGAGTTGTTGAGGGGTCAGCATCCAGGGCGCTATTTCAGTTGCCACCGCCCCGTGGTTAGAGGAACTAGAGGGAAGGAGACGATATAGGGCGCAATGCCGGGCGGTAGTTTCGTCAGCATACACAAAACTGAGGTATTGATCATTCATAATGTACTCATCATCGAACTCGCCAGGGTTGAGTTCGGACGGGTGGAAGTACATGGAATTACGCATCGTGTTACTGTAGTCAGTCTCCGCTTGTTCCAAGTGAATCCTGAGCTCTTGCTCGCGGAAGATAAAGGTGAAATCACGAACCGCCCATTGAGGAGCCGTCATAGTTAGAGATCGCTTATTGAGAATGATTTGTCGGAGTGACTAAGTGGGGTGGGGTTAAATGATTTATACTCGCGAGAAGCGCGATGACGCCACTCCTGAAGTCATCTTTTTGTACCAATCCTCCGCTAGTTTTGGCGATGGCACATGCATGAGTTATCTCGCCAGCTTGTGGACTAGATCTTCTCTTATGGTCAAAAGTCGAGCGCACGCGGTCGCCGGTGGGCCAATCACAGAACGCAATTTTCAAACTGCGTGCGCCGAAAGTGTCGTTTATTTAAGATAGCACGCAGCTAGTAGGCATATCAGGGCCCTCCCGGCTCGAATGTCAGTGATAGCGCCAGCACCGCCATTTGACAGAAGGCTCATTAAGCATACCACAATGTGAACAGATTGGGCCGCCCCCTAGCAAAGTCAAAAATGCGCAGCAATTAGGTTAAGCCCTAACCAATCAGCGCAAATCACGTAGTAATCAGAATTCTACAGAAAAATGACAGCCACTTTCAACAATTGCGTGCTTGAACTTGGACAATCATGCAATTCTATTGCAATATATATGTTTGTGACTGAGCAATATAAATTCAGCCTATCATCAATATTATCACCCACGAAGGCCGATGGCGAATTATATCGGAGAAGATTTGGCGACCTACGATCTCGATGGCGCAATTCAGAGCTTCATTCAGCTACATGGAGAAGCCAAAATTTTAGACACTGGCGAGACGGTGCGAACATCTGATCCCTTGATCTACATGTATGGGGACCAAAACATTATTCGCCGAACCTTTGAAGGAACTCTCTATCTCCCGGGGAAGAAGGAGGATACGTTTGTGTCGACCGATCCTAAGCAGATTAAAAACAGTTGTAGCCACACCCACTACATAGCGCTCTTTCCGAGCGAATTCTTTCTCCTAGTGGATCAACGCGGCGGCTATGCCAGATGTGCTGACACAGATGTTCTCTACCCAATTGTTGCGTACGGCACTCTTTGAAAAGGTTCCCCATGGGAGAACCCGCTTAAAAAAATTTCCTTGAATAAGCGATCGTTACGCTATAATTAAATAAAAGGAAATGGTTGTATTTTTTATTATACTTGCTGGCAATCTATATTAATGTATTATTCTGCATATGCCTGTTGAACACATCACCTGGTCTTTTGAGAATTACTAACTTAACCATCGAATGCTTTCAACAAGCCAGTCGCTTTAACTAAACTGTGTTTGTGTTTAAAATTATTCTGAAATGCGCCTACAATCTTTCTTGCACGCTTAAGATAGTTCAATCATTATGAGTTCCATTAGATGTTGAAGTCATCAGCGAGCCCACGAGGTTCTTCATTCACGCGAACGATGTGAGCGGCCTTAATCTTCTCTATCGCCTGAAGCGCTTTGTTGTTTTCGCCCAGCAGATTTTGCGTCAAAGGCTTCCAGTTCACAGCGAATTTTATCTGCACAAATATCTCTGTGACTAAGTGCAAGCCGAGGGGAATTGAACTAAGAAACCTATCTGCTGAACGTTCCTGCAAATAAACTTCGCTAGTTCACCCCTAACAATGTCTGAAATCAACGGATAAGGCACCTCTGACAATTGGCCGGCCATGTTTGAAAACTTTGTCCTTTGTTGAAAAAATCGCTATTCCTAGCAGTAATAATAAACCCAATACCGACCCGAATTCGTAAGCAGTAACGTCACAATATCAAGATGGAATAGACTCAACAGCATTGAAATTTTTACGCCAGGCTTGACTTACAAGCCGCTGCCGATGGCCCGCCTCGCCAGCTATTTTGGACTTCAGTACCGCGCCAACATAAGCGCTTACGTCAGTAACACAGGCCACTCCCTCTATAAATAATAGTTGAGGTGTAGCACTAGAAGAGTATCTATCTATATAGAGGGGCAAAATAGCAGCAGAAAAAGAGACGAAATGGAGGTATGTTTATAGTTTTGTTCATTTTGTTTTAATTTTTTTGTTTCTGGCTTAGCACTAACTTGCCTTCAGGTAATCTGTCAGAGGAAGCCGAGACGCCAGAGCAACACCAACTGGCCGATTTGGGAGCTAGCGTGGGATCTCCCTGAAGGAATAAGTGTCTCTGACGTACTGGCGCGCCACTCGGTGCCAAATCTGCTCCGGAACATCAATGAGAAACTCGATGTGCAGATTGTAGAGCACAGAGGTATGTACAATCTGGGTGGGGGAATTCAGGAATGCACAAAAGCAGCTATTTTGGCCGCGATCGGAGAGGGGGGTAGAAACCTATGTGAAATTGACGTTGCGCTTACGGCGGACGGTGTTCCAATTGTCGCTCATGAGTTTAACGTATTCCGCGTGGCTGCTTTAGATGAGGACAAGCCTGTCAAAGAATTTCTCTCCCACGAGATCGTTGGAAGACCGGTGGTAATTCGCGAGATTGAAAACGGCACGATCTCTGAGACCAATTACAGGGTTACTGACCAGACGATAAATACTCTTGAAGATATTCTCGACAGCGCACTTGAGGTGAATCCAAACGCGACCTTCTTTCTCGATGGCCGTGAGGACGAAGCTCATCTAATCGTGGCCTGGCTGAGCTACAAGCGAAAGTATTTCGGCAAGGTTGCGCTGCTGTTTTACACCTTCAAGTATTCCAATGGGGATCACTTCGTACAATTGGTAGAGAGCGCTAGTCCGAAATCTGGATGGAGACGAAATGTCTATCTCATGCCCATGATTTTTCCTAAGGAAATGGTTCGTATCGCAAAGGATTTGGGATATTTCCACCTAACTGCTGAAGAAATATATGAGGCTGCAAAATACTGGATAGATTCCGTTCTTGCCCAAGACATATCCATTTTTGCAGTCCAAACTATGTTGTCTCATGTTTCTGAGGACGAATTGGAAGACGGGGCGACAGAGGAGGAAAGAGTCGCGTTTAGATCAAGCGAGGCAAGCACGCGTTTGGCTTTCTATATAAAGTTTGATCCCAATGTAAGGGAAGCGCGGCCAAACCTTAAACTCTCAACAGGAACCCGCACCTACGACTTCAGTGCCGTAACACATGGACGGAGGTTGCAGTTCCATAACGAATTCTTCACAGGCAGAGAAGAAGCATGGGAAACTGATCGTCGCCATTATATCCGCTGTCGCCAGGGGACCCTTGGTGTACCGCTACTATATGATCTTCCGGATTTGGTGATTTCTGACCGCTCTGAGGACGACATGGCTCTGCTTGCTTGGAAGAGCGTTGGCATTGAACGTGCGGTTGACTGGCATACACCTCACCTTGATATCTACGATAGTGAAGAAGAATAAACTTTGGCCTTCTTCGCTGATGAATGTCCTACGGTTCAATAGTATTGGCCTGAGGGCCTGATTTATAATATTTACGTTTGAGTGTGCAATAAAACTGGGCATAGCCCACCCTCGCGCGATTTACCCAATTCGAATGTTGACGCCTCGTGATGTAAAATATCTTATTTCTTCGTAATGCAATATTTTATAAGTTTATTATCTTATAAAAGTAAAATCTTATTTTCATTGTAGAGTCTTCTATATTTTGATGCCTGCTAAATTTTTTATTATTCACTTAAATCAAGGTAGTTTCGGCTACATTCGACTTCATATATTTCACTAAAAATGGATCGATTTTTGTTTTATCAAACATTCTAGGGAAATGTGTCTCAACACGGATGGCACTCCGCTAAACCAATTTGAGTAAATCAAAAGTAAAATTTGCCAGACTATCGTCATGCATTCACCAAATGACGGATTCTCGTTCGTTAGGAGAAAACAATTTTAGCCCACTGTCGGCAGCCGTAGGCAACGCGACTTCGAATGCCTCAATGGTTTCCAGCCCATCTGGTCGTACCAGCCTTGCAGCAGAAGGGTAGATCGCCTTCCTCTTGCCATCCTCCGGATTGCCATTGAAACTCCTACCCCTAACGTAGCATTACAGTTGCAATTTAATTTCGAGATGAGCTTGCTGAGCGGCTGCCTGATGGGCGGATCTCGTCGTTCTGAGCGATGCGGATAGAAGTTTTCTCGAATCTCAGGTGCGCCGGCATAAAGCGCCACGCTTCTTGTCCGATCGCTGCCGAATGGTCTTGCTGTGCGCGCAGGGTCTACAAAGCAAGGACGTTGCCGAACGCCTTGGTGTTCATGAGCGCACTGTTGGCAAATGGCGCCGCCGTTTCGTACAGGATGGTATCGAAGGGCTGACGGATGAATATCGTGCCGGCCGACCGCGATCTGTCTCCGACGCTCAGGTTGCCTAGGTCGTCGAGCATACCTTGAACACTACGCCCAAGGATGCCACGCACTGGTCCATTCGTTCGATGGCGGCCGATAGCGGACTGAACCGCGCCGGGTTTAGCGGAGACCGGTTGGTTTAAGTTATGCGGCCATGGCTGGTTCGTCCAGCATGACGTAGTAGCGTTCCTCGGCCTCGGCTGGAGGCATATTTCCGATGGACTCCAGAAGACGGCGGTGGTTGAACCAATCGACCCATTCGAGCGTGGCGAACTCCACCGCTTCGAAGTTGCGCCATGGTCCCCGACGATAGATGACCTCGGCCTTGTAAAGGCCGTTGATCGTTTCGGCGAGAGCGTTGTCATAGGAATCGCCAACGCTGCCGACCGACGGCTCGATGCCTGCCTCCGCCAGCCGCTCGGAATACTTGATCGACACGTATTGCACGCCCCTGTCGGAGTGGTGGATGAGCCCGCCGCGATGGACGGGCCGCCGATCATGAAGTGCCTGGTCGAGAGCGTCGAGCACGAAGCCCGCATGTGCGGTCCGGCTTGCCCGCCAACCGACGATGCGGCGGGCGAAGGCATCGATGACGAAGGCCACGTAGACGAAGCCCTGCCAGGTCGCGACATAGGTGAAATCAGAGAGCCAGAGCATGTTTGGCGCAGGAGCCTTGAACTGGCGATTGACGCGATCGAGCGGGCATGGCGCAGCCTTGTCCGACACGGTGGTTTTGACCGGCTTGCCTCGAATGATGCCCTGAAGACCCATCGTTCTCATGAGCCGTGCGACGGTGCAGCGGGCAATATCGAATCCCTCCCGCTGTAGTTGCCGCCACACTTTCCGCACACCGTAGACCTGGAAGTTCTCATTGAACACGCGACGTATTTCGATCTTCATCGCCATGTCGCGACGGGCGCGGACCGACAATCGATCCACGTCCGCGCGCTTGGCGATGGCGTCATAATAGGTGGACGGGGCAATCGGCAGCAGCTTGCAGATCGGCTCGACCCCGAGCACCGAACGATGTTCGTCGATGAAGGAAATCATCGCTTCAGTGGGCGGTCGAGCTCCGCCTGGGCGAAATAAGCGCTGGCCTTGCGCAAAATCTCGTTGGCCTGACGAAGCTCGCGGTTCTCGCGTTCCAGAGCCTTCATCTTCTCGGCCACATCACTCGGCAACCCGGCCCGCTTGCCAGTATCGACTTCCGCCTTCTTCACCCATTCATTGAGCGTATGCGCCGAGCAGCCGATCTTGGCCGCTATCGAGGAAACCGCCGCCCAACGGGACGGATGCTCGGATTCATGTTCCGCCACCATTCGAACGGCGCGGGCGCGGACTTCAGGGGAGAATTTGTTTGTCGTCTTGCTTGTCATAGACCCTACTTCTCACGAGTTGAGGTCTCCGGCAAACCCGGCGCGGTTCAGACTGTCGCATAACACCATCCGTCGGATCACATCGTCGGCCTCTATATGTCCCGGACCGGGCGATCGTCCTTTGCGTGGATGAGAAATCGCAAATCCAGGCACTGGATCGCGAGGCCTGTGCTACCCATGGCACCGGGTATCGCCGACCCGGCCATTGCTACAAGCGTTACCGGGCAACCGAATTCCTCGACTTCCTGAAGCGGATCGACGCTGAAATGCCTGATGGGCCGGAGGCGCATTGGGTGATGGACAATTACGCGACCCACAAGACCCCGAGGGTCAAAACATGGCTCGCACGCCGGCCCCACTGGCATGTTCACTTCACGCCAGCGTCGGCATCCTGGATCAATCAGGTCGAGCGCTGGTTCGCAGAGTTGATACGAAAGCAGTTGCAGCGCGGCGTACACCGCTCCACTGCAGAGTTGGAAGCTGACATCGACGCCTTCATCCAAAATCATAACGAAAGACCAACACCATACAAGTGGGCCGAATCCGCCGACCAGATCCTCGCATCCGTCCTTCAAACCAGCGCCATATACCTTTACTGAAGCGGGTGCATCAGCTTTGGCCTAGCTAGAATATTGCGTTTTACGTTGCAATATATCCTGCCGCCGGGGCTGACCGGCCGCTGCCTTGGACGACAGGCAGGTAGTAGCCTATGTCATCGACGATCAGCGGACTTGGCCTGCAAAATAAGGCAGAAAAAGCCGATGCTTACATGAAGCCGACCTTCCCATTTGGAACGAGCGAGTAAACGATCCGGTCAGCGAGCGTCGTGAGTACACGCTCTTTCCCGCTTTCACGGTTTCGATTGATAACTAACGCAGGGTCTCGACGTGGTAGAAAAATCGTTATTGATATTTGCAATAACAATTATTCCCCGCCGTAGCAGCAGACGCCGAATATGCGAACCAACGCGTCAACAATGTCATGTGGGTCGAATAGACGCGAAACGGATTGAGAGTTCGGATGAAGACCAAAATTCTTGCAAAGCTCTCTCGACACGAACCGCAATATCGGCCAGTTCGTGCGGCGAAAGGAGGTGTTCCAGCTGTGTTGAAACGTCGAGCAGGATCGCCCTCCAATTGCCTTCTAACAGAATAGTATCATCAGGATCAAAAGGTTCGTGTCAGGTCAAGGAAGGTCATCATGGCCGACCGGGCATCAAATGCTCTCGCAAGAGCTAAATGTTAGTTCGACCGTGTGATTGCAGCTCTCGCCCGGCTGAAGAAAGGGGCGCTCTTCTGCAATGTCCGTCCGGGGCTCAACGCCGAGCGCGTACACACCCGATTGATATGCTCGCCAAATCGCCAGCTTGTTCAGGTGCGTACGGCTGAACGACAGCCGCACAGATATGTCGAGTGCCGGGTTTGACAGTCGGATAGGATCAGGCCCGGGAATATCACGGCTATCTATAGTATCCACACGCTCGCCGTACTTGTCATCGGGAAGAGGTGTATCAATCCGTAGTTTCGCAGCGAGAACTTCGGGAAGACCTGAGAATTCCAGGTTCTTGTCGAGAAAAGGATAACCGAAATTCAGGTGGTAGATCATTGCATGACGCGACGGTACGAAGCCGCGATTGGTAACCGCATCGGCAATCGCTATTTCAGAGCCAAATATCCCAAGTGTTATGCGCCGCCGCAATTCGAGAGTTTCACCAAACACACTCGCCTGCCTAACGATACCCTCACAGAATATTTCTTCTGTTTCATGGTCGACGCCATATCCCACCAGCCGGGCTCTCTCTGAAGAGATCCTTCCGTGCAGGGGCATCTTTTTTGTTTTAAGATGGGGATGCTCGAAGTGCGAAATATCTATATCGCGCGGACGGCTGATGTGGTCGAGACCGCAGGTCACCATGAAGCCATCGAAGTTGCGGAGGAAACCCCACCCCTCCTCGGAGCCAGGGTCAGATGGCGGGTAACGCATCTGAGTTGGCGAATTCCATCCAATATTCAAGCCCTTGAAGGCAAGGCTGGAGATATCAAAACCTCTGTCGACCGCAACCTCGAACGAAATTCCCTTCGCGTTGCGGGCAATGAGAAGCCTTTGACCTCGCGCCGGGCCATCCTCCACCGCCACCAGTCGGATGTCTGCTACACCTCTCAGATCGGGAGACTTCTTCAACAGGTTGATATCCATAATATCCTTGATTACCAAAAATTACTGAGATTGCCCGGAGCCCGACTAACGCGCGTGACGCTATTTGTCCGCATCCCGGTTCTGCAAACTGAAGATAAGCTCCTGGAGCCCAGGCTCGTTCACAGCGAGAGCGGCATCTGCAGGTGAACACCATTTCTTAATGCGTTGGCCCCGCTCCGGGAACTCGTCTTCAACGTCCGAAACCGTCAACAGATGAACCTGAACGAGGCAGGAAAGACGCTCATCTCGCGAGATCTTCTTGTCGTAGGTGTAGTGACCAAAAGGCTCCTTGCTCACGCGGCCTCTGACGCCGGCCTCGTCCCACGCCTCCTGTTTCGCAACTTGATATGGCTTCTTCCTTTCCATAGGCCAACCCTTGGGGATCACCCAACGGCCGGTTTCTCGGCTTGTGATGAGAAGAACCTCAAAATCGCCATCCGCGCGATCAGTGGACCGCACACATAGAGCCGCGTACTGTTCAGCTGTAGCGCCACTCGAACTACGACCAGACCTGGTTGCGCCGCGCGCCATCAGGCAGCAACCGCGACTTTCTGGAGCAGTGGTCTTACTTTCTCCAGAAAAGCGTCGCTTCCACAAGCAAAACGGAGCTTCTGCGGCAGTTCAGTCCTGTCCCAGTCGATCGTATGCGAGACGCCGAGGTTGCCGAGTATCGGCAACGCCGCCATCACATCCCAGGTCGAATCCCCCAACGACACATAGCCATCGGTTTCTCCCATCGCCACCTCGATGAGAGAGAGGGTTGCCGAACCGCAGCATCGAAAGCTGATGCGAAGATCATCGGAGATAAAACGAACGACTTCGAGCCGGTCTTCGGTTGCGACAGACGGATGAAGACCAACCCCCATAGAAGCCCGGGAAAGGTCGAGAGGCGGAATCGGTTGTAAGGGCTTGTCGTTCAATTGCGTCTCGACGTCCCTGCCACCAGTCAGCATCAGATCTCGCACGGGGGCGTAGATCACGCCGAAGACCGGACGGCGATTTTCATAGAGTCCGATGGAAATCGCCCAGTTCTGGCCACCGCGAACGAAATTGAACGTCCCGTCTATAGGATCGATAACCCAGGTCCGTCCGGACGTTCCATTGATCTCGCCACCTTCCTCGCCATAGACGCCGTCTTCCGGAAAAGATCTCTTGAGATTGGCGATCAGGAACTCCTCGACCTGCCTGTCCGCTTCCGTCACGAGATCAAGATGCCCCTTTTTCTCGACAGGCAAATCAGTGACCTTGCGGAAATACTGAAGGGCCAGTTGGCCCGCTTCCCTCGCAATGTCTTCTACAACTGCCTCGACTGTGTCCCCCGTATGCAAATCAGCCATTGGCTTCGTCCTTAAGCCGCACGACCTGCGACACGTCGTTGCTAATCAACTGATCAAGCTGCCCTTCGCGAATCCAACGAACGACGTCGGCTTCGATATCGACCCCGTACGTCTTGAGACTCTTCAGTTTGCTCGGGGGCGGAACGTGTAGGAAAGTCGCGATCCCGCCGTCATGGAGCTGCATTGCTTCTCCGCTTGGAAAGTGGTGGATCTCAAGGTTGATGGCATCAACGTTGGCTTCGCGTGCGATGGCGGCCGGATCGATGAGGCGCGAGTGCGACAAGCCTACGGTGGGTACCTCTGGAATAGCTTTTTTCAACGCCCTGAGCTGAACGAAGTCGAAGGATGAAAACTGAAGCCGGTCCGCACAACCGAGCTCATCGATAAGCGCCCTCAGCCTGGGAAAAAAGACCTCATCCTGACCGTAGGTCTTGAGCTCGAGTTGATAGATTATTTTATGCTCACGCGCGAACTGAAGAGCATCTCGCAGACGTGGCACCCGCTCGTCGGCGAACTCTTCGCCAAACCAACGACCGGCACTCAAATCGGCAATTTCGGAATAGGTCATGTTGCGGATGAGCCCATGGCCATCCGTCGTGCGATCGACGGTTTCATCGTGGATCAGGACCAGTTCACCGTCACTGGTGATACGCAGGTCGGTTTCGCAGGTCACGCCGGGTCCCGCAAATTCTCGGGCCGCGCGAAACGCAGCATACGTATTTTCCGGTGCGCCTTCGCTATGGCCGCGATGGCCAGCGACGCGCATTGTTTTCGCCGTCATTCTCAGCGGGTTCATTCTATTTCCTTTCATTTAACGAAGTCGCGCGTCGAAGCGGTCGCGCAGGTAGTCGCCGAGCAGGCTGATCGATAGGGTCGTCAACACGATCACCGCGCCCGGGAAAGCAGCCAGCCACCAGGCGATCGCGAGATAATTGCGACCATCGGCCACCATTAAGCCGAGGCTGGTGGCAGGCGGCTGAATACCAAGACCAAGAAAGCTTAAACCGCTTTCAAGCAGGATGATTTCCGGGAAATTGACTGTGAACTGTACAATGAGCGGCCCAGCAATGTTCGGCAGCATGTGGCGCAGGTAGATACGCATTGGGGGCACGCCGACGATCCGCGCCGCCTCCGCATACCCCTCCTCTTTCGCGCTCAGTACCAGCCCCCGGGTCAATCGCGCATAACGCTCCCAGTTCGCGAACCCGACCAGAAAAATAAATAACAGTGGGCTTGACCCGAAGATCGCGAGAATACCCAACGCGACGATGATGAATGGAACAGATGCCATGGCGTCGGAGAAACCCATGATCGCATTATCGATCCATCCGCCAAAATGGGCGGCAATCAGCCCCAGGCACGTGCCGATCAGAGCGCAGATCAGCGATCCGACGACCGCGATCATCAGAGTCGTCTGGGTTGCGACCAAGAGATTGCTGACGACGTCTCGGCCAAGGTAGTCGGTCCCGAGCATATGAGCTACCGACACGAACGGCTTGGCAAACCGAGCCAGCGGATCCTGATGGAGGTAATCATAGGGTGCTGTCCACCGCGCCGTGATGCCAATGATCACGACAATGGCAATCCATGCGCAGCACAGTCCAATGCTGACGGGCATACGATGAAAGGGAGCCCACACGGCGCCCTTCAACGAGCGAGAAGCTGTCGCTGTCGTCATGTCAGTGCTTCCTGATTTTGGGGTTGAGAACTGCGTAAAGCACATCAACGGTCAGATTGATCGTCACCATGAATGCAGTGAAGAGAAGAATCATCGCCTGAACGACAGACAGGTCGCCGCTGCTGGTTGCGGCGACGAAACCGCTACCGAGCCCCGGCCACGCAAACACTGGCTCGATAAGAACGGCGCCCCCAAGCAGTCCGCCAGCGGTGAAGCCGAGCGTGGTCACCATAGGTATTGCCGCGTTCGGCAAAGCATGTCGCAGTATGATTTCCCAGTTTGGGATGCCGTCAGCGCGAGCCGCGGCGATATAGGGTTGGCCAAGAACATCGATCAGGGTGGAGCGCATGAACCGTGCAATGGCGGCCGCATTGAACAATGCGAAGGTGGCGACCGGCAGGATCACGTGGTTCCATGACGAACTTCCCGAGCTCGGCAGCACCCGCAGCCAGACAGCGAAAACAAAGACAAACACAAGGCCCAGCAGAAAATTCGGAATGCTGTAGCCAAGGACAGCGCCTGCCATGACGCCCTTGTCAACAGCAGACTCCCGCCGAACCGCAGCGAGAATGCCCGCTGGAATTCCGATCAGCATGCTCAGAACAAAGGCCGAGACCGTCAGAAGCAGCGTTTTCGGGATTCGCTCGCTGACGACATCGAAGACGTCTCGGCCATCGGCGTAAGAAGTCCCGAAGTCGCCTCTCAACGCGTTACCGACGTAAATCAGGTATTGCTCGACTATTGACCGATCGAGCCCCCACTTGGCCCGGAAAGCGGCCAACGCCTCGGGGCTTGCAGTGTCAGGCAACATCTGTTGCGCGGCATCTCCGCTTAAGCGGAGAACAACAAAAACAAGAGTTACGGTGAATGCAAGCACGATGACAGCCCGGACCAGGCGGGCAAAAATGAAAGCCACCATCAGGCAATCTCCTTTTGCAGCGGGTTTGCCGGCAACGAAGCGATTGATCGAGGGAACTCTTCAGCCCTGTGGCATGCCACCTGCTGGTCCCCGACGGATCGAAGTACTGGAGTCTCATTCGCGCATCTGTCGATAGCAAACGGACAGCGCGATCGAAAAGCACAGCCATGTCCGGCTTTCGTTACGTCCAACTCGCCTTTGATCGGCGGTTCGACATTGCGGACAGTCGGGTCCATGGTGGGGACAGATGCGAGAAGCGCACGTGTGTAAGGATGACGCGGCCACTGGTAGACCGACCTGATTTCGCCGGTCTCCACGACACGCCCCAGATACATC
The DNA here is from genome assembly GCF_019355535.1 of Agrobacterium sp. S7/73. Lineage (NCBI taxonomy): Bacteria > Pseudomonadati > Pseudomonadota > Alphaproteobacteria > Hyphomicrobiales > Rhizobiaceae > Agrobacterium > Agrobacterium sp. S7/73. The sequence goes on along the minus strand of NZ_CP072138.1, from coordinate 871,327 downwards.
ACCGCAATGCGGTCCACGAGATGGCGAACAATGCGAAGGTCGTGAGTAATGAAGACGTAGGCAAGATCTAGGTCTCGCCAGAGTTCCCGTAGCAGCGCCACAACCTGCGCCTGAACTGACACGTCTAGAGCGGACACGGCTTCATCGAAGACGACCAGCTTGGGGTCAAGGATGAGAGCCCGAGCGATCACGACGCGCTGTCTTTGGCCGCCAGACATCTGGTGCGGATAACGGTCCATCATCGCACTCGACAGGCCGACCCGCTCAAGCATGGCGGCAGCCCGCTCATAGGCAGCCGCACGGTTCGTCACATGATGGACAATAAGACCCTCGGCAATCTGCTCGCCTATCGTCATCTGCGGATTCAAAGCCGACAAGGGATTCTGTTGGACGAGCGACGTGTGTATGCGGAAGTTCTTCCAGTCCTGAGCAGTCCGCTCCTTGTGGTTCACGCCTTCGAACCAGATGTCACCGCTGGTCGGCGGTGTCAGGCCGAGGAGAAGTCTGCCGAGTGTCGATTTGCCGCTTCCGGATTCGCCGACAATTCCGAGCCTCTCGCGGGGTGCCAGTTCCAAGTCGATCGATCTGGAAGCAAAAAGGCTCGTGGACTTCGAGAAAAAGCCGGTCTTCTGACCGAAGGCCTTGGACAGATCGCGTGTCTTGAGGAGGGGCGCGCTCATGCAGCCACCGGATGATAACAAGCCGCTTCATGAGCGAGACCGACATTAGCAGGCGCTGGAAAGCGCGCTGAACATTCTGCCGTCGCACGCGAACAGCGTGGGTAGAAATAACAGCCTTGTGGAAGGCTATCGAGGAGCGGTACCGATCCAGGGATCGGGACGGGCGGTTCGAGATCCTCCGCGTCGATACTCGGCATACAGTCGATCAAAGCGCGAGCATACGGATGGGCTGGTCTCTCCAGCAATTCAAAAACGGGCGCCGTCTCGACGATTTTTCCGCAATACATCACGGCGGCCCTGTCGGCGAGACGCGCGATCACACCAAGATCGTGGGATACAATGATAAGCGCCATGCCGGTCTCGGCTTTTAGTTCTTCGAGCAGATGAAGGATCTGTGCCTGCATCGTCACATCGAGCGCAGTCGTCGGCTCGTCGGCTATCAAGAGCTGGGGCTTTGCTGCCAGAGCATGGGCGATCATGACGCGCTGGTTCATTCCGCCGGAGAATTGATGCGGATAGGAGCGCAGCCGGCTTTTGGCGCGATCGATACCGACACGCTCAAGAAGGCGCATCGCTTCCAGCCGAGCATCATTGCCTTTCAGACCCTGGTGGCGATAAAGGGCCGACTCCAAGTAGTAGCCGATTGTATGGACCGGGTTCAGGCTGCTTGTCGGGTCCTGAAAGATCATCGCAATCGTCGGCTTGCCGGATTTGTCGGACGCCGTCCGTCCCGCCCCGAATTCGATCGATCCGCCGGTTTTCGCAATTCCCCGCGGAAGCATGTTGCCCACCGCGTAGCACGTCATGCTCTTTCCACAACCCGACTCACCAACGAGCCCAAGCGTCTGGCCGGTTTCCAAAGAGAAACTGACACCGTCGATAATCCTGATATTGCGTGCCGGTACCTCGACCACGAGATCACGAACATTCAACAAAGTAGGCATTCCATCCTCCCTGAACGGTGCGCACGGATGCGCACCGCCACCTCGTTGGATTGTTGTTATTTGAAATTAAGGTTGCCGCGGAATTCCATGGTTTCGAATGAGACGGGACTCCATTGGACGTCCTTGCGTGCGGCGTAGACATCATATGGCTGATACATAAGGACAGCAGGAGCTTCTTCCTCAAAGATATCGCGGAGACGGTTGAAGGCTGCTGAACGCTCCTCCCCATCCTTCAACTGTGCAACCTTGTCGCAGAGCTCGTTGAACTCTGCGGGTGCTTTCCAGCCCCAGCGCTTCTGAATGCCGCGACCGGGACCGAATTCGGATACCAAGGTCGTGAGACCATCGGTCAACCACTGGCCATTCGACCAATTGCGGATGAAGATGTCGGGATCCTTGGGCGTCGTCCCCGGCGCGAAGATCTTCGGCACGACGTTGATGCCAGCGGCTTTCCACATCTCGATCATCATCATCAACGCGGGGACGGCGTTGGCGTAGTAGTTGCCCATCGTATGATAGGTGATCGGGGTGCCGTCGTAACCGCTTTCCTTGACGAGGCGCTTGGCCTCTTCGAGGTTAAACTCCATCGGCTTTCGCTTCGGATCATAGCTCGCGCCGTAATGCGGGAAATTGAAGCCGTTCGGTATGGAAGCCTTGTTCTTCCATAAGGCCTCGACCATCAGCGGGCGATTGACAGCAAGGGCCAGAGCACGACGTAATGTCTTGTTCTGGAAGATCGGCTGGTTCATGTTGAACGTGAACATATGGACGTTCTCGATCAGCGTGCCACGCGTTTCGAGGTCAGAGTAACCGTCAACCAATGCCATGTCGTCCGGCGTCAACGTGGTGATGATATCATACTCACCACTGATCAGACCGGCCACGCGCGTGGCTGGTTCCGCAACGACCTGGTAAGTGATCGTCGAGGCCGTAGGCTTGTCGCCCCAGTAACCGTCATTTGCTTCCAGCGTCACATGATCGTTTGCGACAAGCTCCTTGAACTTGTATGGGCCTGTACCGATCGGCTTGTTGCCAAAGGCAACCGCACCGATGCTCTTGTAATATTCCTTCGGGACGATCGGCCCGAGCCAGGAGCCGAGATATTTTTCGATGAGATAGGACGGCGTCTTCGTACGCAAAACGACGGTGTACTTGTCTTCCACAACCGGCTCGTCCCAGTTAGGCGAAAAATTTCGGCCATTCGGAATCGTCTTGATAGCTTCGTCACCCCACAGCCGCTCAGAAGAGAAGGTGAACGCGACATCTTCCGCCGTCATCTCGGCGCCGTTGTGGAATTTGACGCCTTGCCGAAGCTTGAAACGAATAGACTTATCGTCAATCCGATCGAAGCTTTCAGCAAGCGCCGGCACAAGCTTGATACCGTTTCCCTTGGCGCCATCCGCAAAATAGTCGCGCCGGATCAAGGTATCAAAAATCTGGTTGATGATACGCGGGCCGGTGTTGCTAATGCCGTTGATCGGCTCCATCGACGGCGGCAGCCCATTTACACCGATGCGCAACGCGCGACGATCCGCGGCAAATGCAAAATTTCCGCCTGCGGTTGCCGCAAGAGCTATCACCCCCGCGCTCATCATAAAACTTCTTCGACTGGTCTTAAGCATTTGGTTGTCCTCTCCCTGCTCTATCTAAAGAGTGCTTGTGCTTCTGCGCGGACTTCGAACCTCAGTTCGCGATGACGAACTTTTTCCGCAGCTTTTCCGGTACTGTCTCGATGATGCCTTTTGCGCCGGCGTCACTGACGATCACAGCGACGTCGTCGATCCTGGCGGTCACCGAGAGGCTCGATTTCGTGAATTTTGAATGATCCGCCACAACGATGACGCGGCTTGCGACCTCGATCATGGCCTTCTGCACACTTGCGTTCAGGGGTGACGCCGTGCAGATCAGCCCCCGATCCAGATCGATCGAGCTGGCATTGAGGACCAATTTGTCGACATTAAACTGCCGTATGAACTGCTCGGCGAGCGGCCCCCTGAAAGAGCGGTTGGTTTCGGTATATTCCCCGCCAACCGAATAGACGTTTTGCGTTTCGCCACCGATCAATTCGGCGACAATATCGACACCGTTCGAGATCACCGTCAGTCCAGCGCGCCCCGAAAGGCACTTCGCCACTTCGAGGGCTGTGGTACCGGCATCCAAAAGGACAGCGTCTCCGTCCTTTATCATCGCTGCGGCCGCAGCAGCGATTACCGCTTTCTCCGCCTGGTGCGAAACGGCTCGAGCAGCGTTCGGCTTATCCTGAGCAACCTGAGAGACGCTGACAGCTCCGCCATGGGTCCTGCGCAAAAGACCAGCCTCATGGAGCTCGCTTAGATCCCTCCGCGCGGTCGCTACTGAAATCTGGAAATGGTCAGTCAGCTTCCCGATGGACAGAAACTGCTCGCCTCGTAACAGCTCGACAATTTTAGCCTGGCGGTCCTGCGTCGAGTTGAACACAACACTTCCCTTTCACCTGAGAATGATCTATATCGCTCATATTATGATCGTATTCGATCTTCGTCAAATGAAAGTTTGATGACAGCTTTGTTGCGTTGTGACAATGGAAAACGCGACTAAATGCCTCTCTGCTGAGCGATGGGCCACGCGTGTTCGCGGTGTAAGCAGTTGGCATACTGAGCGATATCGATCACCTTTTTGGGCTGCATGGAGGAAGCGTGCTTGTTTTTGCCTGAGGTGAAATTCGGGGGATTTCTGTATCCGGCGCACGATCGATTGACGTTGATCCCCGCGTGGGGCTCCAAGATATCCTTCCTGTCTGCGAGGCGGCGCAGGCAGGATGCCGGTGGGCAGCTTTCCTCCCAGCTTGCCCACCGGTTCCTTGGCTGCGCTCTCACGAGTTCATTTCGACCATATTCCGAACCAAACCAGCTTAGAGATTGAGGAGACGGCGTTGGAATCGATAACCGTCATGATCAACCTGTTTGGGGCCGTTGCTCTGCTGCTGTTCGGCCTTTCGCAGGTAAAGGAAGGAGCTACCCGGGCGCTGGGTTCGAAGCTTCGTACCGGTCTCGCCACCGGGACAAGGAGCAGCACACGATCGTTTCTTTCGGGCTTTGTCGCGACCGTGGCGCTGCAGAGTTCCACGGCCACCGCGCTGATGGTCTCTTCGTTCGTGGAGCGGGAACTGATCAAGCCGCGCATGGCGCAGGTCGTGCTGCTGGGAGCCAATGTCGGCACAGCGGTAACGGCCTGGATCGTTGCAACCGGGATCGAATGGGTTTCGCCTGTCCTGTTTGGTCTGGGGATCATCCTTTATCGAGGCGGGACAACGTCGCGTCAGGGCGCCGGAGCCGCTCTGATCGGCATTGCACTGATGTTGCTTTCGCTTCATCTTCTCAGTGGGGCGACCGAGCCGTTGCGCCATTCACCAGCACTTGCAGCGTTCATCGGGCTCCTCGACAATGCCTGGCCCGTCGCTATGATTTTCTCGGCGGCGATTGCATTTGCATCGTCCTCTAGCCTAGCGGCGGTTGTTCTTATCCTGTCGATGGCGTCCACCGGAATTCTGTCTGGCGGCCTTGTCGTCGCATTGGTTCTCGGCGCCAATCTGGGGGGTGCGGTCCCCCCGCTGATTGCGGCCTTGTCGGGATCGGCAGCAGCAAGGCGTGTGACGCTCGGTAACTTGCTCGTTCGCGCCATCGGCTGCGTCCTTACCCTTCCCGGTGCCGGCATTCTCGCCGATTGGCTATCCATGCTACCCCTGCCCCACTCCAAGCTTCCGGTCGACGCGCACCTAGCCTTCAACATCGCCCTCGCTCTACTCGCATGGCCCTTCTCGCGGCTCATCGCGCGCTGGATGACCATTCTGATCCCTGATCAGGCCCACGCAGAGAACGGCCCAAAATTTCTCGACGCCGATGAGCTCTCGACACCGATCGTGGCCCTCACCAGCGCTTCCCGCGAGGTGCTTGGTGTCGGAGACCTGATCGAGAGAATGCTCTTGAAAGTCTCCGACGCATTTGAGCAGAACAACACGTCGAGGCTGAAGGACATTTCCCAGTTAGAACGTAAGGTTGACCGGCTGCAACAGGAGGTCAAGGTCTACCTTTCCAAACTTGGCCAAACCGGATTGTCAGAAGACGAAGGGCGCCGTTCGATCGTCATCATCGACTATGCCATAAACCTCGAACATATCGGCGACATCATCGAGAAAGGCCTATTGCAGGCGGTGACCAAGAAGATCGGGCACGGCCTCAAGTTCTCCAATGACGGCTTTGCCGAGCTTCAGCAGCTTTTCCAGTTGACCATCGACAATCTCAGGATCGCACAAACGATCCTGATCACCCGTGACATTAGCCTTGCCCGCCAACTCATGGAGCGCAAGATCGAGGTGCGTCAGATGGAGAAGCGATCCTCCGAGCGCCACCTTGAGCGTTTGCGTCACGGACGCGCCGACAGCCTGCAAACCAGCTCGCTTCATCTCGACATCCTGCGCGATCTCAAACGGATCAACGCCCACATCGTATCCGTCGCCCATCCGATCATGGACGAACAGGGGCTACTCGGCGAAAGCCGTCTTATTGCTCGCGGCTCAACAACCTGACCTACAACAGATCAATGCACCTCGTGCCCCGGGGCAAACTATCGGAAGCTCATAATGAAGAACGAAGTACAGCTGATTACCTATGTCGACCGGTTAAGTGGTGGCGGCTTTCCAGACCTGAAGGCCTTGATAGAGGGTAAGTTTGCCGGCTTATTTGGCGGTGTTCATGCGCTGCCATTCTTCACGCCGATAGATGGCGCCGACGCCGGGTTCGATCCCACGGATCATACGACGGTCGATCCGCGACTGGGAAGCTGGCAGGACGTGCGCGACCTGTCCCTCACGATAGAGCTGATGGCCGATCTTATCGTCAATCACGTTTCGGCCAAATCGAGCTTGTTCCAGGACTTTTTGGTGAAAGGGAAGAGCTCAGAGTTCGCGGATATGGTCATGACCTTTGACAAGGTCTTTCCACATGGGGCCACCGAGCAGGATCTCCTCAATATTTATCGCCCCCGTCCGGGCCTTCCGTTCTCGAAAGTGACGCTCTCGGACGGTAGCCAAAGGATGATCTGGACGACATTCGTAGCCCATTTTATCGAGCCAGTGCGAGTCAGAAGGGGCTCCGCATTTTCAGTGGGAAAAGCCACTGTAACGTTTCCCTTCTGTGATCTGACAATGAACGGCGCTCACGCGCTGCGTACACAGCTATAACAGTTAAGGAACGTTCAGTCCATAACGTATTAGTCTTTTGCGCTGAGGGAACCATCTGCTATAGGTCGAGAGTGGCGAGAAGTTGCTTCAGCGCGGCAGATAAACGATCTTCGCTACCGCCGGCGCGCACCAAAACCTGAAAACCCGGAAAGGCGACGACGAATAGACGCGCCAACGTCCTCGCACTGGCGACGGTAGCAATCGAGCCGTCCACCTTTCCGCGCGCAATGGTGCGTTCGAGGGCATCTTCGATGAGTTGGAAATCAAACTCTATGCGTTGCCGTACTGCAGGATCGTGCGGCGCGAGTTCCACCGCCTGGTTTGTACTCATGCAGCCATTGGAGAAATGGGGCGCGCGACTGTCTTCGATAATACTGCGGAAGAAAGTCTCAATCGCTGCCCTGCCTAGGCCATTGTCAAGGGTCAGGTCCATCGCACGCGCCCGATCAGCCCGATATGAGTCGAACGCTGCGAGGAATAGCGCGTGCTTGCCACCAAAGCTACCGTATAAGCTGCTACGGCTGAGCCCTGTCGCTTCGACTAGATCAACCAGCGACGCGGCTTCATACCCCTTGCTCCAGAAGACGCTCAGGGCGCGGTGCAGCACATCTGCGGTGTTAAATTCCTGTGGTCTCACCATGTCCACTCACGTCCTTTTCGAGAAGTGTGACCCGAGGCATACTAGGACTTGGCACATGGACTTGTCGAGGGCGACCGTAAGCGACGATATCGGCACTCCGACGGCGTGCAGTGTCGAAAGTAAGGACTTTCATCTTTACATGCTCGAATTGATCACGGCAGCGTTAGTTAGCATGAAGAACCGCTGGAACCTGTCACGTAGGTAGTAGGTCCGCATTGCTGAATTAGCCCCCGGAAGGGCCGGGCATGCTCCCCTATTTAGCTACGTGGGTAGGAGTAACTTGGCAATATGATTGGAGCAATATTAAGATGGAAGTCCTGTCCTGAACGGCTGGTCTTTATTGATGAGATCAGGATAAACCAACATGACGCCCATCAGGGGCTGGTGAGCAAAGGGTAAGCGTCTGCGGGCGTTTGTACCGCACGGACACTGGCGCACGCTGACAATCCTTAGGACCTTGCTCAGCGATCGGCGGACCGCGATACCAGCGAACCGTCCAGAAGATCGCCTCGCCCTGAAATTGACACCACTTAAAACCACTTATCAAAAGTCTCGCTGAAAATTGTCAGCGCTCATTCGGCCTTCAATTGATTTTTTGCAACAGAGCCATGGTGTAGCCATTGGGATATCCCAAAAAATATTCAAGCGTGATCGACCACGCGAGCAAATTCTTCGACCGCACCCTTCGAGAATGATTTTCGCAAATAATCTAGGAAAACGGATACCTTCCTGCTCAACAGGCGTCGGGAAGTGTAGAGTGCCCAAAGTTCTGCGTCCCCTCCTTCCGCATAGCCCCAGAGTAACAATTCGCCATGCTTAACGTCATGTGCTACCATGGAAAGAGGTAGCATCGCTGCGCCGACGCCTGTAAGGACCGCATCGCGCATCATTTTTAGAGAAGACAGCTTAAGAACAGGACGCGGTGTCAACGTAGTCGTGCCAGTTGGTCCCAAAAGCCGCCAAGGCTGAGAGACATCGGCCGTTGCCAGTAGAACAGCCGGGACATCTTTACCTTCTGGCGGCTTAGGCAAGATAGGTGCTGCAACAAGAACAAAGCGATCACGCATCAAGCACCGGCCGATCAGCCCTTCTTCTGGCCCCGGATTAATACGAATAACGAGATCATAGCCTTCTTCAACTAGGTCGACGTTGCGGTCTTCCGCGCTGACTTCAACCAGCACGTCCGGATAGAGCAACGTAAATTCCGCTGCAAGTCGACCCATGATCGCGTGGGCGACCAGCAAAGGCGCGCTGATCCGCAGGCGACCGCGCGGTCGAGCCGCGCGATCCCCTATCTCGGTCGCAATTTCTCCGATTTCGGCAAGCAGGGGGGAAGTCCGTTCATGTAATGCTCGTCCTTCATCTGTCAGTCTCAACGTTCGTGGGCCCCGCTCGAATAAACGATATCCAAGACTTTTTTCCAATTCAGCGACACGCCGCGCCAACGTTGCTTTGGGGCGACCAGAGGCGCGTGCAGCCCGGCCGAATCCGCCATGTCCCGCCACTAGGTTGAAGTCTGAGAGCGTAGCTAAATCCATATCAACTCACCAATGAGACATACCGTCTCAAAATAGCATCTTTCAAACCCATATCGGATCAATAAATTCAACGGGTGAATCAGAAAATGGAGTCGCTATCATGACACAATCCAACGCCGGCTATCTTGTGGGGAATTATTCAGTCACAGATGAGGCTTCTATCGCCGACTACGCGCGAGAGACACTTCCGTTGCTGCAAAGCTTCGGAGGCAAAGTAATTGTCCTGAATCGCAACGTTATCGGGCTAGAGGGCGAGCCGAAATCGGTTCTAATTATTGTTGAGTTCCCCAATATCCAGAATGCGAAGGCGTTTTACGATTCCGCCGAGTACACGGCAGTCAAACATCTTCGGATCGGCGCAACAAGCGGCGGTTTTCTCACTGTAACCGAAGGTTTTGAGCCGCACTGACCTAAACGCGTGCGCTCAAGTTTTGGTAGCCTCAACCCTATCGCATTAGCGCACCGGCTGCCCTGCGGTAAAGCGGAAATAGAATAGCCACTTCGACCGCCAGCCGACTCCAAAAAAAAAAGAGAAGCGCAGCGAGTTTTGTTGTGTCCACACCTGAGTCGGAATAAGGCGGGGTGGTTGCCGCCCTCCCCAAGCGGCATAGCAGTGTGCGGGTCAGACTGATGGGCAAAATACTGAAGTAACCGTACTGATCCGGCAGATGGCTATAGAATTTCTATCCGTGTCCACTATCGTAGTGCAAATTTATGTTGCCACGCTTTGTGGTTCGGTCGCTCACGCGGGAGAATTGGCCATCTGACGAAGATGTCGTGCCGTTGGCATTCAAGTCGTTGGCAAGATAGGCCGGGGTTGCGTTACCCTCCCGGATCATTTGGTCCCACCGTCCTGCTGACATACGCGCCTGCAACGTCGGATCGATCTCCAATCGCCGCACAAAGGCTGTCCGCTCTGTCAACCCGATCAGATTCGATGCGCCCGGCACTTCTGTAAGCGGCAAGCTGAGGCCGTTCAGCCCGCATAATTCCATGGCATGAGTGCATCGACATCGCTGCTCGGCCAGCCGTTGGCGATGCGCTCGAGGGTCTGGGTGAGCCAGGACTCCGACCGCCGGCCAAAGCGGGCACGATCGAAGGCTTTCAAGATCTGGGTCAGTCGTTCGATGCGTTCATCAGCATCGGCGTTTCTGGCCTTCAGATCTGCGACCTCGCTCTCGAGAGCATCGGCGCGCGCAGCCTTCTCAGCCATGGCAAGGACCATGGCTTTCAGGGTCTCTACATCATCTGGGAGCTGCAGATCGGGCGGCGTCATAAGGCCTACCAGAGCACATTTTGCTCCGGTTTTCCTGCCCTTTCAGACGGTTGATTCACTTCGCCGCAAGCCTTTACCCAACAATCTCCGGCGGCTTCACCGCCACCGAGCGGACCCGTTTCCAGTCCATGCCATCAACGAGCGCCATGAGCTGGGCATGGTTGAGCTGCACCTGGTTGTGGCCGATCCGAGGCCAGCAGAACTGCGCCTTCTCCAACCGTTTCGAGTAGAGGCACACCCCTGATCCATCCCACCAGACGATCTTGACCCGGTCCGCCCGTTTGGCCCGTAAGACATAAAGGGAGCCGTTGAACGGATCACTGCCAGCATCGCGCACCAAAGACAGCAAGCTGTCCGGTCCCTTGCGGAAGTCGATAGGATGGCTGGCAAGGAACACCTTTACACCTGCGGGGATCATGCTGAGCGAACTGCCCGGATCACGCGCCGCAGATGAGCTTCGTCAGCATCGACGGGAGCGCGCACGACAATACCGCCAATCAGAACTTCAATTATCGCAACGCTTGCTGATGGCGTGACTGCCTGATGACCGCTCGAGCCTGTGCTCTCTTTGTGAGGGCCAAGCGCGGCGCGACGCCATCCAAATAGTTGTGACGGGTGGATATCGAGCCGACGTGCAATCGCTGAGACACTCGAACCAGGCTCAAGTGCCTCTGCCACTGCCCGTGCTTTGAAATCATCCGACCAGCGTCGGCGAAGCTGCCGGGGTGCGCCCTCAAAGCGGTCCGCAACAGCCTCGATCATATGGAAAGTTCTAGTTCCAGAGCTAGAGCGCGTCCGCTTTACTCGGGGTCATATCTGCACGATTTGAAGTAGTTGGCGCACTCTTGCGGTTCGAACAGCGTGACGATGTGGCCGACGGTATTCCATAAAGCCGTCGATCGTTCGCTCGGCTTTGGCGCGCAAGATAGCCTTAAGCTTCGCGAATGCCTTCTCGATGGGGTTAAAGTCAGGGCTGTAGGGAGGAAGGTAGAGCAAACGGCATCCCGCAGCTTCGATTGCGTGACGCACCCCCTCCGCCTTATGTGCGGGCAGATTGTCCATGATGACGATGCCGCCCGGCCCCAAGGTTGGAATGAGAACTTGCTGGACATAGGCCTGGAATGCTACCCCGTTCATCGCACCGTCCAAGACCATGGGTGCGGTCATTCCCGATAGCCTGAGCGCTCCGGTAAATGTCGTCGTCTTCCAGTGGCCGTGCGGAACCGGTGCGCGGCATCGATCTCCGCAAAGGGCCCGTCCGCGCAGCCGAGACATCTTCGTGCTCAAGCCAGTTTCATCGATGAAGACGAGCCGCGCCGGATCGAGATCGAGTTGACCGTCGAACCAATCCTGACGACGTTTCAGGAGGTCAGGACGCTCCTGCTCCAGCCCATGTGCGGTCTTTTTTTGAAAGTCCAGCCGCGCTTTCGCAGCCAGACGTCAAGCGTGCTGCGACCGATCGATACGGCTCTGTCCTCACGCAATCGCAGAACCATCTCGTTGAGCGTGATATCCTTTTCCTCTTCGATCATGCCGATGATGAAGCCCTCGTGAGCATCCAGGCATGAGCCACCGCGTCGGCCCTGCTTCGCAGGCGTCAACTGACCCGCCCGTGCGCTGGCGATCCAGGCGATGGCCGTTGAAACGCCAATTCCAAATCTGGCCGCCGCCGATCGCGCCGACATGCCACCGCGTGACGCAGCCAAAACGCGGCTACGCAGATCATCACTGAAAGCTCGGGTCATAATGCCTCCGACCAAATCAACAGTCGGGGCGATGGAATCAGAATTCGGCAGTCAGGGGAATCCCCAAAGCGATTCCGCGTTCAATGGACGTGCTCTAGGCGCAGACATAGAAGCTCACAGCGGTTCATCTTGTCCGCTACCGATACCCGACCGCTAAGCTGCTTCGCCAGATGGGGTCTGCTTGTCGCTTACGCACTTCTGGCGCTGATGTTGTTTTGCATTCAATCGTGAGACCCCCGGCAACCGTGGCAATAAAGATAGTCGGGCACATAATGTGAGTTCAGTCGTCGACGAAATCGGCGGTATCTCAGTATGATAGATCGATTTCCAGACGAGATTGACGAAACGCTTTGGGCCGAGGCGTATCTTCGGAGTTTTTTGTGCATATTCCGAGCACGACCTCAGTCGCGAAATTGCCTCCGCAGCCGTATTTCCCAAACAGAGGAGATTTTCGGAACAACTGGTAAGCCGGAAATCATACATCATTTCCGTTAGTGCACGATATCAGCCACGCGGGCAATCTCGGAGATGACCGCGTCTGGCTCAAAGCAGGCAGCGACCAGGCGCTCTTTGTCTTCTCGTGACCAGCGCCGACGGCGCTCTACGGACGTGATCACCTCAATTGGATGCTTCGTCATATGATTACTCCTAGTGTTACCACTAGGACTGGCAGTCAGAAGGCCGTCATCGCAAGACGGCCTTCACCGTGGGCTTACCTATGTCCATGCCTTTGCGCTGTTGGTATGGGCGAGCGTGCGCGATCAGCGTTTGGGTGTTCGGACGTGACGGCTAACGATGCGCGCATGGCGGGGTCTGGCCATTGGATAAGATTTAATCTCCCTTGGCGAAGAACTTGTTGGGCGATGACATCCGCGCCAGTGTAGCAGGATTAGGCTTTACCAACCACGCTTCGCGATACTTCGAAATCGCACCAGCGCCCCGGGCATTGGCGATGAGATAACGTGCCGTCGGGAGACGCCGTTCGCCTTGCCACTCCGTAAAACCCTGCGGCAGAACCCGACTGTCGAGTCGGCAGCCAACGTAGCTCACCGTCGCAAAATCACCCCAAGGTCGACCTAGACTAATCGTCTTCACCGAAGAATTGGCGGTCACTACGCAGTCATTAAATACATAGCCGCTGAGCTGGTTTAGAGTGCTCCGGCTCTGAGCCGTTATTGTCACCTGAGACCTGTCTACGCCACGTAGTTCCGCCCGCTCGAACCACGCTAACGCATCGCCAAAAACGAAATCCACTGCGCCCTCGATGACATCGTCCTGAAAATATTGACGGGAAGGCTTGCAGGATTGAGAAGAGCAACCATGGCTGCCAGCATAAAGTGTGTCCTGCCAGCCAATGAGATGCAAACTGACAAAGCGCTCCTGGTCGCCGGTCGCCGACAACGCCACAGCCTGCGCACCCATCGCCACGTCCGGATGTTCTTCGTGGAAGCGGTTAGCGATGGTCAAACGGTTAATCTCGATACCGTCGGCTTCGGCAAAAACCGTTGCGGAATGAGATGTTCCACCACTATCACCGGCGGACCGATCCGCTTCAATTGCCACGTCGTCAGGGTTCCTGCCCATGCCCACGAGGTGGAGATCAGGAGCACGCAAGTGCACCACCCCGCGATAGGTGCCGGGCTCGATGAGGATTGTATCGCCTTGTTTTGCGGCGTCGGCAGCCGCTTGCACAGACTCATAGGTCTGACCAGGGCCGACAATGAGGTCCGCTCCCTGTTTCATCACGTGATCGACCGGGTTGTATCGAAACGTCGGCGCCGCGTAAACGCGCTCATCTTTGCTTGCCAGAAACGAAATCCAACGGTTGTCGCAACTATGGTCAGCATCAGCCCCCAGGGCCGAAGTAAAATCGCGCGGAGGCCGGATAACTGCACCCTGGTCATCAGTAAGATCTGCGTCCTCTATACGCCAGGTGATTGCGCTGCCGAATCGCACGTCGTCGAACGTCACGCCGAGAGGATGCGTGTCGTCATATCCCCGGATAACGAGCATTCCACCGTGCCCGATGACGTGATGGAGCGCGATATCGCGGTAAACAGGAATATGATTTCCCTGCGCCTTGGCATCGTAGCGCGTATCGAAATCAACCGGCTTCTTGTTGTTGCGGAGGCAGACGTTTTCATAACGTACTCCACTGACGATACCGCCGCGACTAACATCACTCTTGATCCTTATTCCCGAAAGCGTGCCGTCGAGAGTTATGTCCCGCACGAGAATGTCGCTGATGCCAGCATTCGTCTCGCTACCGATCGATAGGCCGTGGCCCCAGTAGAAATGATCGTCAGTAATGGACACATGTCGTGTCGGCTCGTTTCCAGCCTTGATGGCAATGTTGTCATCACCGGTCCGGAAGAAGCTGTGCGCGATGGTGACGTCTTGCGAACCAATCGGGTCAATGCCATCGGTGTTACGAGCGTCCGCGGGCGTATCTATCCGGACGCCCCATATTGTCGCCGCCGCCACCCCATTCAGCACAACGTGAAAGTTGGGTGAATTCCGAAGGGTAATCCGATAGAACGTGACATCGTGAGCTTTGTCGACCTCGATAAGGCGGGGATTGTTCTGCTTGCCGTTTAGCACTTGGGCGCGGCGGGCGAGTTGCCACCAGGTTTCCGTTCCGCCGGTCATGACTTCGCCACCTCGTCCGTCGATGACTCCATCACCGACGATCCCGCCCCCCTGCGTTCGATCGAACAGAATAAACGGCCGGCACCCCTTGCCATTGTCGTCGATCGTACCGCAACGCCCGGCGCCGCGATCATAGGCGCGCGGATCGGAAATAGCCGTCAGCGCTACGCCGCTGTCAATCCAAAGCGTCACGCCAGATTTCATAGTCAGCGGTCCACTCAGAAAACGTCCAGCCTGTCCATTTGAGCCAAGCCGTACGGCTTCGCCCACCGGGCAGCCATCGATCGCGGATTGGAGCCTCCTTGTGTCGTCGGAACCGTTAGTGGCAACAGATCCGGTCGTCGCCAACAGCTTCACGCAGACATGACTCGGCAAAGTGGGCTCGCTGAGTGTCCGACGATCCCGACCAAAGGTCTGATCCGCAGATGCAGCGAGAAGAAGAGAAACGAGACACGCACCAAATAAACGCGTCAATAACGACATAGACCGATCCTCGCGATGTTCCGCCCCTCGTTTCAGTTAACGACGCCAAGCCCAACAAATTTTCGGCCCTTTTACGCGATTGCTTATAGAACCCTCGCAGTTCCACCAAAGGCGCAGCCGCTGTCAAACCCGAAGATTGTGGCGAACCGCAACAGTTAATCGAAAGCCTCTTTCGAGACGGAAGTCTTCACGTCCTAGGCGATGGGCGTGTCTGGCAAATCAATCAGGGCGCCTTTCGTCTCACCCATATCTCGGGAACGTCGTATCTTGTCCATCAAATGTAGGGCAGCATGATGATCAGACAAAAGACTTTAATCGACTAAGTTTCAACGGAGGTCCCTCTCTTTTTGCAGCGGTACTTCGGCGAGAGTAATTTGACTTTATGAACTGATGGGATGGATGCCCCCTCCGGCCGGCATCGGCGTATGATGCCTGCCTAGCGCGATGGTGGCACTCATGGAGGGAAAGCAGATGACACAGGTGCATAACTCGCCTCAGTTTCCAGCTCATCCCGAAGTCAGTCGTTGTGGTCAGCCAGTTTTATAACTATGAGCGCATTCTTCCAACATGCTTCTGCCAACACCAACTCCCGTCCCATCCCTGCTCCGTGTGCAGCGGTTAGGTCAAAGATTGGCACTCGATTTTCAGCTTAGCGCTTCAATTGAAATCGCGAACTAAAAGCCACAATGGCTCCACGAACGTACCCCAAGAGGAGAATCCAATTGGTCGTCCTCTTCTATCAACGACTTGCTCGACCGCCCTCGTCGCAGGCCTCAGTGGTGATGCGGACGAGCACAACTCCGCCTGAATTTGCCGTCATCTTGATTTCGGCTTGGCAAGCGACCGCAACAACGCCTTAGAGGGCCTGAAGCTGGAGTTGCCCTCCGCAGTGCGGACAGATGCTGACGGTGCATCCTTCTCCGCCGACTTTAGCGCATCGAGTTTCGCTCTTAGCAACGCCATGATCATTGGCCAGGTGGAGAATTTGCCCTCTCTCGCCCTTTCCGTGAGGCTACGCAGGTATCCTCCGGCAGAACCGATCTGATCGGCACGCTGATAAATCGCGGCCAGCGTGATCGCTGCATGCTGTTCGCCCAGAACCTCACAGGCTTCCCACCATGCACTTGGACTGATGCCCAGCATCGGCCGGGTTAGCTCTGCTGTGGCCAGAAAGTCATGCCAATGGCGGATTTCGCCATCCTGAGCCAGTGTCAGCACTCCGGGGCAGGCTTCCAGCACGATTCCCAAAGGCAGTTCTCGCTTCGGCAAACTTCGTCCGTTACCGAGATCGTCGACCGTGCCGCTCACCTCCTGCTTTTCTCCATTGCCTTGCTTAGGTTCAAAGATGCTGTCTGGATTTGAATTCTGTATGTAGCAACCAAAATGGGACTCATTGGCATCCGTAAATTGCGTTTTTGCAAAAGATTCCAAGGTGTCTCGGATTTCGGTGTACAATGCATGAAGATCGATGCAGATATCATCCACTATCTTTCGCGGCGCCGAACGTGGAAGCTCGCTTATAATTGTCTGATAGGTCTGCTGAATTCTCCCCCAGTTACCTGGAACGTGTTCCTTGATCCCGGCTTCGATCAGTTTCACTATATCCCGCCGCAAAAGCGTCAATCGTTCCTTCGCAACCCGGAATGCTTTCTTCTCAGCTTGGATGGCCGCTGCCATGTCCCTAAATTCATTTGCCCTTGCCACGATCGGCGATAGATCGAAGCCGTAGGCCTGCTCGATCTCGCCGCCCCTTCCCTTGCGGGCAAAGCGTTTGCCGTTTGGGCTATCGCGCCGGATAACCAGGCCGCAATCGACGAGAACAGCAATGTGCCGGCGTAGTGTCGTCGCCGGCATGCCATTGGCTCTCGCCGCAAGTTGCTCATTCGATGGCCAGACGATGAGTTCCGCCTCGCCAGTTAACGTTGTTTCTGGGTGGAAAGTCAACAGAGCGTTGAGAATCGTAAGCGAGCGATCCGTTGCGCCGAGGAGTTCTCTCGCCTCCCTGATATACTGGAACACATGCCACTTGTTTGCGGTAACGCCAAGCTTCGCGTCTTTTACCGCTACTTGTCTTGAAATCTCGCCAAGCGACATCGCCCGCCGTCCAAAGGGCGTCGTTGGTACGTGCGTCTGCATTCTTTCGACCTTTCAAAAGGCAAAAGAAATCTGGCCGCCCAAATGACCGCACGGCTCTTGACAGCGATTCCTGGAAATGCGATTCTCAGCTTGCTACGAGTTGAGAGAGGCTTCCGCGACAGTTGTCGATTGGGGGCCTTTTTCTTTTACGGGTTGTGATTTCAGTTTTTCCTTGCTGTTGGAAAGTCTGGCAATAGCTTTCAATGTTTTTCGTGATCCAGTCGCCGAACGCGACCCCATTGGATGCCGAAAGAACGATCATCATGGCCTTTGATGTTGCCTTCTGCGAAACGCTAAACGCGTTGTCTTTCGCTTTCCAAAGTTGCCGCGGCTGGGTATTCTCTGAGCGCTTAACAGTCGTTGTTTCTTTGCCGGATCGGAGCCACTTGAACATCGCGTCAAACCTCTCGGTCTGGGGCAGACTTCTGAACCCAGATTCTTGCGTGAACTCTTCCGCAAGAAGCTTATTTTTCGGGACGTCGATGAGCTTTCGAAGCTGTAGCCAACGAGCGCGACCGACCCCTTTTGCAGGGCCAATGGATTCGATCAGGCGCTCACCAAACGCAGATAGGACGGCAAGCATTTTCGAAAGCGTTTGGTAGTCGACCGAGAAAGCTGCCTGAATGACTTCGCGGGCGTATGCAAGCTTCTCGAATCGGTCAGCAAACAATGCTCGCCCAATAAAACTCAAATTGGCACGACCAGAGTTTTCCTGTCCCTGGCTAATAACGTATGCCTGCTCATCCAATTGCCGAACCACTGCACGTGCTTTTCGACTCAGATCTCTGGCAAGCTGTGACATCGACATCAGGTCGAGCATCTGCGGATGAACCGTGATGGGTACGCAGGTTGATGCCGTGAGTGCCGTGAGGGTAAGATAGTTCTCCATACGCAACTGGTTTAACTTCCGCGATATATCTCTCCCTTGAGCGAGGATAATATCGTCAAAACCAATCTTCTTCGCCGAGTTTGGCGCAAAACCACTCATGACTTTCCTCGAAATAACGGCATTTGGGTGAATTTAGCCCAGGTGCCGTCGTTATCGGCGATTGCGCGAGAGTGGCAAGAAGAATAAAGTTAACGGCAGGTTACAAAATGCCGGCGAGCATCGCACAGAAGTAGATTTTATCGCGCGTTGTCAGCCGCTTAGCATCCTCCAGATATTTACTTCATTTGTAGGCAAAATGGATACCTGCAAAGGAAAAAGCAGCGGGACAAACCTCCTCGCTCGCTATCTTTAGCCTTTTGTCCGACTCACTAGAAATTGTGACGTGCAAATCTGCAGATAACCACTCGATGATCGCTTCGTTCTTTTCCTGTTAGCCCCCAGCCGTTCAGGACCAGAAGCCGGCCCATCTCGCAAGCCTCGCGCCTGCGACGATCTTCATCGCGAACCGTCCTTCGGCAATGCCTCCAGCTTGCGGTCGCATTCAATCATCTTGAGCTGATAGAAGTCGTAAAGCTGCAGCGATTGGGAAAGCGCAAACACATGCTCATCACGATCGTTACCGATCAGCGATGCTCTGATCGTGTCGACAGAGGAGTGGCAGCGAACATCGCGCAATGATGCCAGGACGTCGGGATCGCGCTCGCCGGCGACAATCGCCCGTATGATCTTCATGCCTGTTACGCCGGTGATGTCGGAGACGACATGATGGAGTTGCAGGTTCATCTCCATCAGAGCCTTCTGCATGTGCTGGATATGAGCCGCCGCATACTCGACCAGCCGTTCTCGCTGTCGTAAATAGGCTCGCAACGTAGCAACCTGCGCCTGCGGACGAAAGCTTCCGCGCAGCAAGCCGTAGGAATGTAGTTGGCGAAGCCACGCCGCATCACTGACATCGGTCTTCCGGCCCGGCACATTTTTGGCGTAGCGGGCATTGACGAGGATCACCTCAAAGCCGTGCTGTTCAATTATCTCAAAGGCCGGGATCCAATAGACCCCGGTCGATTCCATCGCAACGCTTGTGACGCCGCAGGATCGGAACCAAGTGGCGAGATCATGCAGATCATGTGTGAAAGTGCCGAAGGCGCGGATCGGCATATCGTCACTCTCCGGGTCGACTGCGGCCATATGCATCGTGGATCCGATGTCGAGAGCGGCTGCTCCGGGGTTCATGCGTGTGAGATTTTGTGGATTGGTAGGTATTATCTTTGGCATGACTTCTCCTCCTATAGATTGGGAGGGGCTGGGCCGTGCAAGTTCGTCATTTTCCTAACCGGGATCGCCGCCAAAGCCGCGTCACCACTCTCAAGTCCGCAACAGCCCATGTGCCACGTTTTTTAACGGGGTCGATCGCCTCCAATAAGCAGTCGGCAACTCCCCTCCGGTGGTCAGCGTAGCACAGCCTGTTTCTACCGCGCACAGGAGGACCAAAGCCGGTGATCGCTTTTTAGGATATCGCGTTCCTCAGTGACGCGAGCCAGTTCCTTCTTCAGCCGCCTGATCTCCTCGGCCTCGTCGTTGCCCTTGGAGTCCGACCCAGCAAACTTCTTCTTCCATTCATACAGCGAATGCTGGCTGACGCCGAGACGCTGCGAAACCTCAGCCACCGGATAGCCCCGCTCCGTGATCTGCCGCACCGCGTCACGCTTAAACTCTTCGCTGAAATTCGATTTGCCCATGATGCTCTTCTTGCCTCAAAATTAGGAAAGAAGGCGTCTACAAATCTCGGGCTATTCAATGCTTGCCTGAAGATAGGGCCAATCAGTGAACTCTGTTCCGCGGTCGAACGTGATCGATCGGCGGGCGAGGTGGGGCAGGGCTTGCAGGACACGAACAAGGCCATCCATGACGGGCCGGGATTGCCGGTCGTTGTTGCGTAGGAAGATTGCAAAGCGGCTGACCCTTTCTACGAGCGATGTCAGGTTTGCCTTCCCAAACTTCTTCCGGAACTGGATCAGATCGCATTCCCAATGACCAAATTGTTTGCGCTCGGCAACAGCATCCGGCCGCCGCAAGATGTTGAGGTCTGGACTAAACCTTTGTCCGTGCTTACGTCTTGCGTATCGTGGTCGCCGTCGAGCACGATGCTCTGGAAGGTGCCGCCACAGCTTAATCGCATGCCCGTCGGATGAGTATGCAAACTTATAGATCGTTTCATGACTGACCGAGACCGGATGGCGCTCCAGGCGCTGACGGTGCTCATCGTGCGGCTGTTCGTCGATCACGCAAACTGCGGGCGCGTCTCCCGGCAGAAGGAGACCGGTCATGATGCATGAGAAGATCGGACCGCACCGTCTCGAGCGGAAGGCCATCCTTTATGTTCGGCAGTCCTCGGCTCACCAGGTTCTGCACAATCGCGAAAGCAGCGCCCTGCAGTATGCCATGCGGGACCGACTGGCAGCACTCGGATGGTCACATATAGAGACGGTAGATGATGACCTTGGTCGTTCGGCCGCCGGCGGCGTGACCCGTGCTGGATTTGACCGGATGGTGGCGGAAGTCTGCCTTGGCAAGGTGGGCGCCGTGGCCGCGCGTGAGGTATCGCGCTTCGCCCGCAACAGCCGGGACTGGCAGCAACTCATCGAGATGTGCCGTGTTGTCGATACCGTTCTGGTCGATCAGGAAGCGGTTTATGCGCCCCGCCAGGGCAACGACCGCCTGCTCTTGGGTTTGAAGGGCAGTCTCAACGAGTATGAGCTCGATCTCTTGCGTCAGCGTTCCCTTTCCGCCCGCTATGAGAAGGCTCGCCGCGGTGAACTCGTCGTCGCTGTTCCCGTCGGTTTTGTAAAGGCCGGTGACAGGATCGAGAAGGATCCCGACCGGCGCATCCAGGAAGTCATTGCACTCGTCTTCAACAAGGTTGCCGCACTCGGCAGTGCGCGGCAGGCTCTGCTATCGTTCCTCGAACAGGGGCTGGACCTGCCGGTCAGGTACGCCAATGGTGACGTCATCTGGCGCAGGCCAAATTATGCCACCATCCACCGGATGATTGCGAACCCGATCTACGGCGGAGCATACGCCTATGGTAAGAGTCGCTCCGTGCCGGGATACGATGGCCGATCTGGAATTCGCCGCAAGGCGCGTGATGAATGGCTTGCCCTGATCCCGGATGCGCTCGAAGGCTACGTCAGTTGGGAACGGGCGGAGGAGATCCGCAATATGGTCAGCAATAATGTACCGGCCAGTCGCCATCATGGAGCACCGAAGCATGGCGACGCTCTGCTTGCCGGCCTTTTCCCCTGCAAAAGGTGCGGCCGGAAGCTGACCGTTCGGTACACCGGAAACAATCATAATATTCCGCGCTATTGCCGCGCCGTTCGATCAGTGTCGTCAGTTCGCGAGCAACACGACGGCCGGAGATTGACGTGTCCGGGATGGCCGCCAGGCATTCGCGCGTGACGTCGTCGACAATATTAAGCACGCGGAAGCGCCTGCCGCAGGCGAACTGATCGTGGACGAAATCCAGCGACCATCGCGCATTGGCCTTCGCCTCCACCAGGATCGGCGCACGTGTGCCCACGGCACGTCGCCGAGCCTTCCGTTTGCGAACGGAAAGACCCTCCTCGCGATACAGCCGATAGATGCGATTGACGCCTGATGGCTCTCCATCACGCCGAAGCAAATTGAACAGCCGTCGGTAGCCGAAACGTCGCCGCTCGTTGGCGAGATCGCGCAGCTTCGTCCGCAGTGCGACCTCCAGCGGTCGGCAGGATCGGTAGCGGACCATCTTGCGGTCGGCGGATATGATCTGGCAGGCCCGCCGTTCCGAAAGAGCCATGACGGCCTTCAGGTGCGCGACGGCATCACGCTTAGCGGCAGGCCCTACCATTAATGGGATGGTCCGCCTCGTCATCCTGCCGCATCATGAGGTGGCCAAACCGAAGGAGGTTGCCATGCCACAGCGCAATATGCCGCGCCCAGCGGCTGTCTACGGAATTGATATTGGCAAGAACATCTTTCACGTTGTCGGCCTCGGGAGCGATGGCGTGCCAGTGCAGAAGGTTCGTTTCCGACGCGACACGCTGCTACAGTTCTTCGAGCGCGCAGCACCGGCGATCGTGGGGATGGAATCGTGCGCCGGATCTCAGTGGATTGCCCGAAAGATACAGGCGCTTGGACATAAGGTGCGCTTGATCCCCGCGCAGTTCGTGAAGCCTTACGTAAAGTCGAACAAGAGCGACATCATTGATGCGGAAGCAATCGCTGAGGCTGCCACGCGACCAACAATGCGATTTGCTGCACTCAAGAGCGAGGAACAAGCCGATCTTCAGGCTTTGCACAGGATCCGGGATCAGATGATCGGAACGCGAACGCGTCTGATCAATCAGATGCGGGCTTTCTGCCTCGAATACGGGATCGCCCTGCGCCAAGGCGCAGGCCTATTCAAGGTCGACCTGCCGCACGCTGTCGAAGATCAATCCAACGATCTCTCGTCGGCAATGCGTAAGCTGCTCGCAGACCTGTTTGCCGATCTGCGCCAATTGGAACAGCGCATTGGTGACGTCACACGCGAGATCGAGGCAATCGCCAGTCGCGAGGATGTCGCACGACGGCTCATGACGATCCCTGGGATCGGAGCGTTGGGAGCCACCGCACTTCTTGCCGCAGTTGGCAACGGCCGACAATTCCAGAAAGCTCGCGATCTGGCAGCGTGGCTTGGCCTTGTGCCACGGGAATACTCGACCGGAGGAAAGCAGAAGCTTCTCGGCATCAGTAAGCGGGGAAACCGCTATGTGCGCAAGCTCCTTGTTCATGGAGCACGATCCTGCTTTCGGCACCTCGACCGAACACGAGATCGATTGGGGAACTGGCTGGATGGCCTTCAGGCTCGGATGCACCCCAACAAAGCTGTTGTCGCACTTGCCGCTAAAATGGCCCGGATTGTCTGGGTCGTCCTGACCAAGCCTGGAGCGCTCTACGAACGCAGGGACCCTGCCTTCACCTGACGCTCCGGGCTCGATTGCAAGGCTCGGGAATAGTGATGACGAAACAGTGGATCAACATGCTGTAAGTCCTGTGCAAAAAAGCGGGCCTCGTGCCCGAACCATTTATTGGAAACGGCGTGTGCGGATCTCATCATGGCCTGGCTGCAACCGCAGCCCACTCGCGAGAGGCCGGATACATTTATGCAACTGGAATCGTCATTTACGATGTCGCGTACCCTTGCACGGACGAGGCGGGCCATACATTCTTTCCCAAAATGTCTTTCAAAGCCGCATTGTCGAGCATCGTATCTGCCAGGAGCCGTTTCAGCTTCGTGTTCTCGTTTTCTCGTCTTCAAGCGTCTTCAGCCGTTTCGCCTCGGAGACCTCCATGCCCTCGTATTTGGCTTTCCAGTTGTAAAATGTCGCCTCGGAAATCCCGTGCTTGCGGCACAGGTCAGCCGCTTTCGCGCCAGCCTCCTCCTGCTCACGCAGAACCCCGATAATCTGCTCTTCCGTAAATCTCTGCTTCTTCATGCGTCCGTCCTCAATTGATCTGAACCCTTCAAACTGGACCGTTTTTGGTTAGAGTTTTCCGGTGCATTTTCCTGGCTGGGAAAGGAACGGAAGACGATGAAAGCATCACAGTTTTCGGACGCACAGAAGGCGTTCATTCTGAAGCAGGGTGATGAAGGAGTGTCGGTTGCGGAGATCTGCCGGAAGGCGGGGATCAGCCAGGCGACCTATTTCAACTGGAAGAAAAAATACGCGGGCATGCTGCCGCCGGAGATGAAGAAGCTGAAGCAGCTCGAGGACGAGAATGCGCGGTTGAAGAAGATCGTCGCGGACCTGACGCTGGACCGTGAGATGTTGCAGGATGTCATTCGGCGAAAGCTCTAAGGCCTGCTCGGAAACGCGAGATGGTGAAAGGCATGTGCCGGGATTGGATGATCTCGATCCGGCGTGCCTGTGGGGCACTGAACTTCGATCGGTCGACCTACCATTACACCTCTCGCCGTGCCGATCAGGCCGGTCTGGAACGTCGTATTCGTGAGATCTGCGAGATACGTGTTCGCTACGGCTATCGTCGCGTGCATGTATTGTTGGAGCGCGAGGGTTGGGGGACCAACATCAAGCGAACCTATCGCATTTACAGAGACTTGGGCCTGCAACTGCGTAACAAGACGCCGAAGCGACGGGTCAAAGCCAAGCTGCGGGAAGATCGGCAAATGGCCGTTGGACCGAACGATGTCTGGGCGATGGACTTCGTTCACGACCAACTCGCGACCGGCAAGAAACTGCGGGTGCTCACGGTGGTCGACACCTTCTCGCGCTATGTGCCGGTGCTTGATCCACGTCACAGCTATCGAGGTGAAGATGTCGTGCAAACCTTGGAACGGGTATGCCGGAAAGTTGGCTACCCGAAGACGATCCGTGTCGATCAGGGGACTGAGTTCGTGTCTCGCGATCTTGACCTTTGGGCCTACGCCAAAGGCGTCACCTTGGACTTCTCACGCCCGGGCAAGCCGACCGACAATGCGTTCATTGAAGCGTTCAATGGCCGCTTCCGCGCCGAATGTCTGAATCAGCACTGGTTCCTGACCCTTGCGGATGCCCGCGAAAAGATGGAGGATTGGCGTATAGACTATAATGAGTTTCGGCCGCATGGTGCGATCGGCAATAAGGTACCGATCTCGCTGATGAAATCAGGAGGCTCAACCAGCCCGCCTCCCTGAATGAAGCCGGAAAACTCTAGCCTCAGATGGTCCAGAAACCTGGGGCGGTTCACAATGGGCCGGACTCTAACCAATTCTGGAGGAAATTACCCGTGGCAGGTCAGTCAGGGTCGACCGCGCCGTTGCAATGCAGATTTTAGAAGCGGTGAGGCCCGATGAAAGATGCCCTGAAGCCGGTAAGGTGTGCTTGAGCGCACCCACCGACCGCCCCTTCGCCTTACTATGACCCAATGGGTGATGTGGTCTAAAGCGTTACCGCCGATGAGGCAGAACGGTCTCGGCTCCGGGTATCATAACCCCCAAGTGGGGACGTCGCGTTACCCGCATCAGGCAAGGGGAAGGAGAGCAATTCGTTTACCTTTGCTTGTTCTTCTGTGTTCAGCGGTTTAGCATTATGAGACGGGGACACTGGGCTGACCTTTTGATTGTGCTGAGAGCTTGGCTCACCAAACAGCGACTGCGGATCGCTACCTAGAGGACGCAAACTATTAAATTGACCGCCTGTTGCAATTGCATTGGGGCGCTTATCAAACCCCGGCACTGGCATTGCTTGGAGGAGGTTCGATATCTCATTTTGCTGTGGATTTTTCGGTTGCTGACTGGAAGAAACGGATGTTGCAGCTTGATCATTTTTAGATGAGCCAGATGGAACTGCAGAGGCTGGCTGTAAGGAATTCAAGCGATTATCGGTGGAATTGCCTCCAAGACGTCCCAACGTGTCCTTCAAGGGAAGAGGCATAGGTTTTGGCTCTGTGACCCCACTATTTTGGGCCGGCTTGGCCCCACTATTTTCAGATTGAATGCCGGATGATCTTAATCCAGCTAGGAGGCGTGATGCCCTCTCCCTAAAATCCGGGCTTGCAGACGGCGTGCTCGCCAAAGTGGGTGTATCATTGATCGATTTCTGATCCTGACCCACCGCGGCCGCTGGTTTTACGCTATCCCCGCCGGTGTTATTCTCTCTCAACACCGGCTGGTTGCCTAGAGGCCGTGGCCAAGCCTGCTGATGGCTTGCAACTTCCATATCTCGAAGCTTTCGATCGGCACGTTCATCTTCGGCAATAACCGTCAAGTGCCGCGCCACTGTAACGCCGAGAATTTTGGTGGATACGCTTTTCACATGCTCGTTTAAATAGAGCGCCTCTCGCTTGAACAACTTTCCAAGCGTATGCTTGTAGCTTTTTAACTGACCGGTCTGGTCATCATAGTTTGCTGAAATCTTATTGAATAGCCGTCGGTGGCTGACCACCTCTCTACCGATCTGATTCCCTTCTGTGTCTAAAAGGGACCTGTACGTTTTGCTGATCGCACCACCAAATCGACGAATAACTGTTAGTGCGCTGCGACGATCTTCAGTTTTTAGAACCTCCTTGGAAAACCATCGACGCTTCCGACTGAGGAGTTCCAGGTTACCTTTATCGTCACGCTCGAATATTTCTTTCTTTGAGCCACTTTGGCGCCAAATCCTGCGAAAAAGTTTTTGATCCGCCCCACTCCGATAAGGCGCGCTCATTTCCTCCACGATGGTTCTGCCCAGCCCGACACCGATACTTCCCTTATTCATGTACTTTGTGCGGATCAGCGCTCCCTGCTCATCTCGCTCCCATCTCTCTTCATAACGGCCATCTTTGTATTTCACATGCCTCGCGCGAAGGCTTCCATCCTCCCCGAACTTGTGCGTCGTAACGCTTGCCCAGGTCTTTCGCATGTGGGTGCCCAAATACAACTCGCCGGAAGAGGCCTTCCGCTTCAAGACATTTGTAGTCTTCCTCAGAAGCCCACGCTCATGCCTCAACTGTTGGTCCTGGTCGATACGAATACGTTCGTTGCCAAGCAGCTTATAGCGAATTTCGCCCCGATAGCCCTTATCGATGTTTGCAAGAAGCTGTGGGTCCGCGAAAACAGGTTGCTTTCTCAGCGTGTCCTCCGAACGCATTTTGATAGCGGCGGCCCTCTGCTCAGCTAGTGCTGACCTTTTCGACTGTTCGAGCGCAAGCTGATCTGCACGAAGCTTTTCCTCTAGTGATACTGCAAGAGATTTACTTTTCAGGATGCTGACCATGGCTAAGCTCCTTCGTTCATCTATCTACTGCACAGGCAACCAAGATTGAGAAGCCATTGCAAAATTAGAGGTTGTTGACGGTTTGATCCCTTACCCGTACAAAAGTGCGTGGATCCCCGGAATAGACAATCGGTGGCCTCTCCGGCGCCGGTTGAACGCGGTCGTGGGAAAAATAATCAATCGGATGCCCCAACAAATCCGCCACATCATGTGGTAGTTGTTCTTTAGTACGCGCGTACTCCAGCAGACTGGTATAAGTGCCTTTTCGCTGATTTTGCGAGTTTCGGTCTGCGAGAAGGACATGTGCGGTGACCGCTTGCGTCCTCTCTTCCGCAGAAAGACTCCTAATGTCTTTTATTATAGCCCCATCAGCTACAAGAACCGCCGCTTGCGTCTGGAACCTCTCATATTTCGTAGCAGTTGCCTCGGTAAATTCACCTATTCCATGAGGCAATCCGACCCGGTCCAGGATCTTTTTAAAATGGTCGCGATCGGAATACATCAGTCTCTGAGGTGTCTTATACGTGTTCCCGGTGCGATCACGGATGAGAATTCGGTCCCAGAGTTCGCCTCTCTTTAACGCCTCCGCCCACGGATTGCCGGGCGACTGGAAAACCGCCTCTACCGAGAGAAAAACATCCTGAGGACGAACATCGCTTTTCAGATTCACAATGGCGTGGGGCAAATCAGGGTTATGAGTCCGGACTTCACCGGCATACGACGCGAAACGGATATCCGCACTTCCTTGTTGCCAAGCATCGAGATACTTCGAGTCATGCATAATTCCTGATTCTGATTTGAGTTTGATTTCGCTCTCGCTGCCGTACGTCCTCTTGATTATCGCCTCAAATTCCTGAAACGTCTTGTTGGTATAACGGTCGTTTTCAGACCTGCTAACGAAATAAACATCATTGTCTGGCGTCTTGATCATTATGTCAGGAAGCAACATACCCGCCTGAAAGGAATGGAGGTAGTGTCTTTGAACTTTTCGCCGTCCGTATGCTGTTTCAGTGTATTGGTCTTCAGGTCTAAGTTTTCCGTATTTATCGAGTGGATATTTCGGATCCAAATCGAAATACATTCTTGTTCCGGATATGTTCATCTCACGATGAGCTTTGTACCAAACATCTTTCCTGAACGCAGCTTTGTCTTCTATCTCGTCCGGGACTAAAATTCTGTTATATGCTTGCGGCGGCGGGAAATAATTACCAGCGCCATCTCGATAGAGACGGCAGGCATTATTGAACTCGTCCCTGGTTGGCAAACGGCCGAGCTTGCCCTTGACCGTCCCGGTCACTCTCCCCGACCCCGTCCCGACCACCAGAATATACTCATCAGGCCGTCGGGCTGCTCCGGGCAGCAGAGGAATTTCCTTCAGTAGAGCCGCGATATACTCTACCTGCTGATCGTCGGTGATGGAACTGGAAGCGGAGGACGGCGCATCAACGCTCTCCTGGCTCAGATTGAAGGTTTTTTCTCCCTCATCCATTAAATCTGAGAGATGCTCAGGCAATTTCTGCCTTTTGGCTTTCAGATCTCCCTCATTCTCCGCCGCGTGTGGGCGAAGAGGCTCATATACATCATTCCCTGAGGGCGTTATTGCATTCGGGTCCATGATTGGATTCCTTGTCAATCAACTGTTCGTTCCTTAGGAACCGGGGAGTTGAGGAGAAAGTCCTCAAGCTCAATCAGTTTTAGATCCATAGGAGAGAACGTACTCACCGGATCGCTATAGGGTTGTTCCTGAGCGACTTCATTTTCTGCGTTTGGTGAGTTGCGGCTGATGAGGGTGAGAAGCTTTTTAATCGCCATGCTGTTGCTCCGTTTGATCAGAATTGACTTTATCGTGACGATGAGAGCGCTGATGAAAACCACGGTCCCATTGATGCTTTTGCGATGTTCTCACTCGGGCGGGAAAGACGGTTACAACCTGCTTTCGGCGGCGCTGGCCTGCGTTCCACTTCTGTGGTGGCCGATACTCGAATGGGAGATCTCGGATAAGCGCCAACTTTGTATTTCCAGTAAACCTTTCGGCTGCATGTCTCGCGTCATTGCCTTCAAGGTTTTTATCGATCATCATCAGCGCGCTTTGTGATTAAAGTACCATTAGATCCCAGGGCGCTAAAGATGTTTGACGTTTCAACTGTAACCCTGAAGACCTTAACCCAGCCTGCTTGTCGTTAGGCTGTAGGCGAGTTGAGCAGCCGAAGTATCTCTCCTTCATCGCGTGTGCCTTCAAGGTGTCCTTACAACCTGATTATCATGAGCTTAGTCATCGGCCGAAGCTCTCGTCTCGGCGATGATCGCGCGGATCATAAGTCCGTGGTTGATCGATCTTGTCAGCTCTATTTTCGACCTCTGCGATTAACGGCCCAGCTTTCATAAGCGACGCGCCTATCAAACCGGCAGTACGGTTCAAAGCAGAAACAAGCGCAGCTTTTTTCTTCCTCGAACTAATCGGCTTGGCCTCCAGATCCTTCTTGATAGCATGTAGGGCCAAAAACTCCCGGTAGACTTGCTGCTCACGCTCGCGGGTGGGCCATTTTCCGGTCAATGCGGTTTCGCGGGCTAGCAAAGCTTCTGTTTGCCCCCGGGGTCCAAGATGCAGCAATTGAGACGATTGCTCTTTAGTAGGCGGCAAGAGTACAGGATCACGACTTACCGTATAATTGTAGCTGGTTGTCGCGATCTGTAGCGGTATGATGACCTCAGCGGGCGTTTCGCTTTGCAGACCGCCATTCGCGAGTTGGTGAGCGTAGCCTAGCTGGTTCAATTGGTAGCCGTTTGAAGCCGCTACACCTTCCTCGGACGCCACGGGGTCCGACAGGGTTGCCCTTTGGTCCGAGCGGTAGCTTGCGTCATCTGACCAGCCCCGCCCGACCAGCCTGGTTCTTCCCTTCCCGGTACCCACATGTTGTCGATGGAGGCTCTTGCATTCGAGGTATGCGGGCATTGGTCTTTCCAGACGCCTACCCTCTTTGGTTGAGCGCAAGATATCGTGGACAACTTTGAATCCGAAAATGTGCTCAGACTCGTATTTTCCGGTCTCGGTGGCCAGCCGCACGCGTTCATTTTTCCGGCTTCCGTAAGTGCCAATATTATCAACTTTCGAAACCACAGCTTTTTTTGGCGGAGAGGACGATGCGATACACCTGCCTATATCAGGCGACAGTCTCTTCGTGCTTGAACTAGCGCTATAGGTGGTCGCCTCGTCGCGTTGATAACTTTTAGCACCTAGCCGCCGGACTTTGCCGACACCGTAAAAGCAATTTCTGTCCTCGACGCTCTGCGGTTCACCCACATCCCGCCCAGAGGATTCGAAACATAGTGTACGCCGTGTTCCCGGCTGTCCGGTCGAGGGGTTTGCATCGTGAGTCTTCCCTCGTGTTGCCCCAGTTGCAAAGCCGGGCCGGTGTGATACGGGCTGATTATCCAAAGCGGGTTGGGACGTATTGGCTCTGGTTGCTTGCGCTGGGAAAGCCGCCGCTTCGCTATCTTCAAACGGATCATGTTCATCGAGAATCCAGGCCGACGGGTCGAGCTCTGCCAGACGCGCATTCACCACAAGGTTTTGCCACCGCGGCTGGGCTGGCTGCCGCCACCTCCCGTACGCCTCACGTTCCGCATTTCCAAGCGACATTCCCTCATATAAGAAGACTGATGAAGTTGCCTCTCCAATCGCTGGGCGCAAAAAGCCATCGTGTTCAACAGCAGTTTGGTGTGCGTCTAAGATAAGATCGTCCCAATTTGGTCGGTCCGGCTTGCTCCAGCGATCATACGCAGCGCGCTCGGCTGCCCCGAGCGCCACTCCATCGTATAGAAAGGATACGCCGACCTCCTGCTCGGCGATGATTGGAACTGGAAATGTGCGCACGCGCTCCTTAAGCGGAACGTCCTCGCCTTCTTCAAAACGCCCATGTTCGCATTCCGTCGAAGCAGACGGATATAGTTCTGCAAGCTCTGCAATGCGGGCGTCTACAACGAGGTCTTCCCAGCCTGGCTGGGCGGGTTCGAGCCATTTTTCATATGCAAGCCGTTCGCCCTGTCCAAGCGGCATGCCCTCGTATTCGAAAATCGAACTGTCATCTAATTCGTTGTGCCAGGTAGAGTTGCTGATGGCGC
This sequence comes from Agrobacterium sp. S7/73, assembly GCF_019355535.1. Taxonomy (NCBI): domain Bacteria; kingdom Pseudomonadati; phylum Pseudomonadota; class Alphaproteobacteria; order Hyphomicrobiales; family Rhizobiaceae; genus Agrobacterium; species Agrobacterium sp. S7/73. The sequence goes on along the minus strand of NZ_CP072138.1, from coordinate 840,230 downwards.
GAAGACGCCCCTCAATGATAAGTTCGTTTGAGGTTGGTGGGTGCGGTTTGCTCCAGTTCTTACATGCTGCGCGTTCAGGTGAGCCGAGCCTCATCCCATCATATTCAAATGGTTCAAGAAAGGTCTTTTTTTGATTGATCAGGTCTTCCCGCTTGCGCTTGGATGCATCGGCGCGCAATGCTTGGTCTGTTTGGCACCGACCACACGCATTCGGAATTGAAGCGAGTGTATTTAGTTCTTCAATACGAGCGCTGATAACGAGTTCTTCCCAACTCGGCTGCGCTGGTTCCGCCCATTGCTCGTATGTACGCCGTTCCTCTTCCCCCAGAGGAACACCCTCATAGACAAAAGCCGAAGAGGTGGTTTCTCCGGCGTTAAAACTCCAAGCGGAACCGTTAATCCTGTTAACGCGAGCACTCAGTATTAGGTCTTTCCAGGTGGGCCTGTCCCCTCCATCCCATGTTTCGCAAGCGGACTGCTCGGCAGCCCCCAGTCTCATTCCATCATAAAGGAATGGCGGAGATAATTCCCCACGTGGCTCGGTTTGGCGGTTAGACGGGGAAGCCGCAAAAGGGCTCTTAGGTTTGTTGGGACGAAGGACAGGCGTAGACCCACCGTGACCGTGCGATGAAGATCTGGCAAGCCCGGCGAATCCAATTTTCGAGTTTCCTGACGGTTTCATGGCGATATCTCATCAATCGGTAGCTTTCTGAGGTTGCAATGAATTTGCGGAATAGGACGTCTGACGCTGTATCCAAAAGGTGTCACGACGAGCTTCAGCCGAAAGTTGTTCTTCCACGTTGCTGTAGCGAAATGATCTGTTCAAGGAGTTTACGCTGCGCGACAAGAGCTGGAGCGATTTCAGAAAGCTGCTCGGAGTTTGCCATGTCCGCACCCTCGCACTCTACCGCGCTGCCAAGGTCGTTCAGAACTGGACGAGCTTTCATTGCAATTGCAACCTTGTCCTCCCCATCAGCCATGCTTCCGCTTCGGAAGCTCTCGACCTCCCCTTGGTAAACCTGTTCTATCTGCGCAGGTGCCTGCAACGTTGTGTCCGCTCCTCTTTGAGCTGGACCATCGTTGGCATGGTTCGCGTCTTCCGGCAGTGTCAAAGATGCAGGCTCCGGAAGGGACCCCCGTTGGCTTTCAAAAATGCGCTTCAATATGAGATCAGAATAATATCGGATCTTTCGTAGTTTGAGAGGAGGTTGGCCCTTGATCAGGACAATTTGATAGTTGTCGTCGAGTAAGCGGACTTGCTCAGCTCGCAGAAGCGGGGCTCCTTGGTCGGATATCTGGATATTATGATCAAACATGCGCGCCTGGCTGTAAGACGTAGAGCGAGCTTGGAATGTGTAGTCACCGATTGCTTTAGAAATGTAGGTTGGCGTCTCGTCATCAGCAGTGGCCATAAAGACCTGCACGCCAGTATTGCTGAGAAAATTTTGCTTTCCAGCTTCGTCATAAGTTCCTGTCAAAGCCGACAGGCTCTGAATAATAAACATGAAGCGGCCTTTGTAGCCGGCCATCGTAGTTATTGCAGTTTCGACAGCTTCAAGCTTGCCCAAGTGCTTGAATTCATCAAGGAGAAACAGAACTTCGTGTCGTTCATCCGTAGTTGGTAGTGATCGCTGCAGGATTGATACAACCTGCTGGAAGAAAAGTCGCATCAAAGGCGCAATGACTTCAAGATCGTTAGGACTGACACAAAGATAGATGCAAGTCCTCTTAAGTCTCAGATCGTAGACAGAGAAATCCGAACGGCTTGTAGCAGCCTTGACAAGCGGATCGGCCCAGAGATTGAGGCCTCCGTCGCCAAGCACCGACGTGTAAGACGTCAGTATTTTGGTGTCATTTCCCGCCATATTGTCGAAGATTCGCTGAGCCTCTTTGTTTTGTGTTTCTTCCGCGAGTTGCGCAAATAGTCTGTATTTTTCGCCCGGCTGGGCAAACAGGTCGTAGACGGCACCAATCGTCGGGCTACCGCGCTCGATGCAACTTAATACGCCAGCCACGAAGAGATCCCGTGCCCCATCGATGAAGCCTTCCGCCCCTTTGCCTTTGGCTGTGATGAGATTTGCGGCCAGCCTGCGCGTTTCCGTAAAGCGCCGCTCGGGCGGCAATGCGGCTATGTCCAGTACGGGATTGTAACAGTGCGTTCGCCGTTCTGGGTCGAGGGGAGAAAACTTGAAAACCGCATCACCGCTGGACTTGCGCGCCCTCGATGTAAGTTCAAACAGTTCGCCTTTCACGTCCAGAGCAATTACAGATCCTTTGAAGGTAAGCAACGTCGGGATAACGACGCCAACGCCTTTACCAGCGCGAGTCGGCGCGACAACAAGACTGTGGGGTTGTTCTCCATTACTTAAATAGCTGCCAAACCAGCGAGGTCCACAGGTCTTGCCGAAGATGGGACCTGTGACTTGACTGTAGCGTTGGAGGTAGCCCGCGTGCCGCATCTCTCCAGAGCCGGCCCATCGAGCAGTTCCGTGATGATCGCGATCTCGCATCGATAACAACAGTTGACTCAGCAACACCAGCGTTGCGGTGGCCATGATGATGGCGAGTCCGCGGTAGAACGGAGGGCTTGCATATCCCAGATAAAACGGTGTTTCATACAGGAACGCAAAAGCGCTGAAAGTCATGAGCGTTTCGCTAGCAAAGCCATGGCGAAATGTCGCATAGAGGCTTGCCGCACAAAACCCAACGGCCAGTGAACATGCTACGCTCACAGCGAGGCGTAATGGCGTGTACCTGCTTGAATTCATCACGTGACCACGCTTCGTTCACCTATCGGGAACGCCAATTTGTTTACGGGCAGTTGGATCTAAAGCCCATAACTTTCCCGCCCCCGCGATTCAAATGCCCTCGTACGACGATGCGCGTCACGGCCATGTCCGCTTCGGCCCGTGGACTGATCCGCTAACCGGTCCGCATGTTCGTCGCGAAGTTCGTTTCGGTCGCCGGCGGTTTTTACGTTTGAAGTTCCAGGATCCGCCACCTGGTAGGCCATACGAGAGGGTAGTCTGAATCCGGTGACAGGATTTTCGGCGTCGTTCGGAAATCTAGGATCATAGGTCTCGGAACGCGCATCAATCCGTGCCGGATTCTCAGCTATCAACTCCGGCACGCCATTGAAATTCGTTTTTGAGGGGCTCGATTGCTGCCGAAAAGCCTCCCGATGGACAGCGGGATTCGCAAGCCGGCCGCTAGGGCCCTCGATAGCCCTCGCGGATGAGGAAGCGCCGTTCAGGCTCAACGACTGAGTGGTGTTGGCAACCTGCCGCCTCCAAGTTGGAAAGGCTTCGGAAAGTGCGTCGATTCGCGCCAGGTCCCCGTCACTCAATTGTGGGAAATCGTCGGACTTCGCTTCTGACGAGCCCGATTCCTTACGAGAAGCCTCATGGTGGACCGAAGGGTTCGCAAGCAGGCCCTCGTGGCCTGCAGCGAGATCCTCACGTGAGAAGGCATCGCCCAAGCTGACCGCGTGAATAGTGCGCGCAACATCCCGCCTCGAAGGCGAACGGGCTTCGGAGAGTGCATCGATCCGCGCCAGGTCCTCGTCGGTCAATTCGGGGAAATGGTCGGACGTCGTTTCTGACAAGCCCGGTTCCTTACTAGAAGCCTCATGGTGGACCGAAGGGTTCGCAAGCAGGCCCTCGTGGCCTGCAGCGAGATCATCGCGTGAGAACGCATCGTCCAAGCTGACCGGATGGATAGTTTGCGCAACATCCCGCCTCGAAGGCCAACGGGCTTCGGAGAGTTCATCGATCCGCGCCAAGTCTTCGTCGGTCAATTCGGGAAAGACATCGAAGCGTTTGTCAGGTGAGCCAAGCGATCGAGCTGAATTTTCATGGATCAATCTCGAAGCAGTTTGTCCGCCGATTTCGGTCGCGCTGAATGAGTAGTCAGTGCTCGCGACGACTTGAGTACTTTCGATGCCAGGGAACCCTGCCTCATTGCTTAAATCCGCAACAGCTATGTCAGCAGAAATAACCTGAGTGTGGATGGGCGAACTGCTGTCGGCAAGCGAATCGAGGCCGTCCAGCTCTGGGCTAGAAATGCCCTGTTGCGTCGATGGCAGGCTATTGGTCTCGCTATCCCCACTGTCTACCATCCAATATGGCCCGCCGTCGGATGTTTTTTCAGGCTGCTGGCTCTCGCCAGGAAGGATCACATCATGAGTTGAACCCTTGTCCAACGTCATGATTTCATGCGGAGATTGCGTACCGCTCTCTCCAGTCTTTTCTATATTATTGAGACCCGTTGCAGGGGGGTGAACCCCTTGTGATGCAGGCGTCGCGCTCGAACCATCTTTCATAGCCAGGGACGCGGCAATAGTACCCACCTGCATTTCCGAGCCGGTCTTCCGCTTCGCCATTGATTCATCGTCGTTTCCGGATTGCTCCTGCTCGTGCAATCGCTTTGTTCCCCCCGTGTTAAAACGTGACGACGCCGCCGCTTCATGGTTCGTTCCAGCAATAGACTCCCTTTCAAGGTTCAGGATGTATTGCATGGCCGTGCGAAAATAATCTTTTGGCGTTGAAAAAATCGCTGATCGGACTGCCGGAGCTTCACCTGACCCCGCCGGGACTATCTCTGTGATATTCGGCGCAGGGACCGCATGCTGCCGACTGCCGGAGGACATACTTGGATCGACGCTGGCTCCACCAAGATTTAACCGTCGTAAGGAGCCGGTTGTTACCGCGGGTTCTCTTCGGCCGCGTTGGACAGCGGTCGATATGGGTGTAACCGGGATCGGTACCCTTCTGGCTCTTCCGTCGCTGGTGAAATCCTGACGGGATTCCTCGTCTGCCATGATCGATCCCTTTCTACCTTCTATTTCCCTCATTGCCTTGGCTGCGCCCGCCGCTTGAACGCTTGTGGATGCTGAGCTCGGTGTCGTTCTCACGAGGACGCTTAGAACTTGGCTTTCCCTGAGGCGGGCGTTCGGCTGCCGGAGGTATTCCGTCCGTAGCGATGGTGATTTGGCCCGGCTCATGCGACGGATTTGGGTAGGGGGGCTGGATAGGCGATGTACTAGGATTCTCCGGGACAATCGGTTCGTTAGGGATTGAAGTCCCCTCCCGAATCTCACCTACTCTGGCCAGTTTTGCGCCACTGTGCTCTTCCTGATCATCGTGAGGCCGTTTTCGATGAGGCGGTTGCCGAACGTCATCTCTGCTTGTCGTGTGCGTGTCAGGTAAGGCTACATCGCTAAAGGCTTCAGAACGGGAAGCGTTTCCCAACAGTCCACGAGCCGGCGGCACACCATGGTCGTTCGATCCGATTGGTGCTTGGGAATGAACTTCAGAGGCCGGCTGCAGAGGTTCGTTTCGTTTTGAACCTTCCGTCACGTTTCGGGATGGCTCACCGAGAGAAGAACCGGAAGATCGATCCAGTTCTTGCTGGTTTCCTCCGGATGACAATTGTTCGAGATCAGAATCCTCGAAACGAATTTGATTGGCCTGCTCCCGCTCGAGGCGCCGATACTGCGCGTAAGTGATGGGTCGCTCGGTGATGCCACGTTCTGCTCGCCTGGTTGCATCGAGCATGATGCCATGACGAAGCGAGATGTCGGCCATTTTAATGCGCATGGCGTCATAGTTCAGCTGGGGGTGGCGCCGAGATATTTTCAGCCAGCCGTGTCCCAGAAGTTCGCGACGATTCACGACAACATGCAGATGTGGGTGATCGCGATCAATGTGAAAGGCTGTCAGATAATTGTAAAGCCCTCCACCAGCGCCCGACCCAAGCATCTCGGCTGCCCATTCCCGGCTCGCGGCATACGCGGCTGCGTGACTTGTACCCGCAGGAAAGCTTACAATGATGTGTGTGGTCAACTCTTGTTGCCTTTCTTCGTCCGGCCGACTTTCGTCATAGGTTCCAGTCTCTTGAACCCAACTCTTGGCAAGCGCACGGATCTCATCCGGTGGCACAAAAACATCGAGATGCCGGGCCGAGCGCTGTAGCTCCAATTTGCCTTTACGGGATAGATACTCCAACTGATTGATAATCTGTTGAAGGCTCTTGGTCCCACCTCCCGGCACAATGCGGATGATAACTTGAGCTCGCTCCGGCATCCAACAGCTTCCCCGCCAAGTGTTAATTAGTACTGAGAGGCCTCCCTCAACATGGCGCAACCGTCAATCCGTCGGCGTGATACAGACAAGATGGAACGAAGCAAGGCGTCGAGGTCAGCAAAGGACTTACCGAAAGCGTTCCGTTCAGCTTGCAGAGCGTCTAAATCCGGTATGGGATTTTCAGCGTAGGCGCATAGCAGCGCGGCAACGTTGCTTGAGAGTGCTCCTATGGAATAAAGTATGGCTTCCATCTTCTGACGAGTCTCTGCATCGATTTCGAGAAAGCCGCCAATACGGCGAACCGCAACTCTTATGGCCATGCTGTCGGAGAGCCCTAGCAGACGGGCTTGTCGGGAAAAGCTCTCATATTCGGCTGATCGCAATCGAGTGCTCACGACCTTGAAACCCTCAACCTTGGGGCTTTCGCGCCGGTCGATGTCACTCGAAGTGGGTTGCGCGCTTTGCGACATGGCTTGCTCCATAGAAGTGAAATCTTCAAGTCGAGAGCAATGGAATCTAACCTTTCACAAAATAAATTCAATAATATACTGGGCATATTCCGTTATATATAGTTGCAATTGCAACGCCGTTACAATGAAAATGAAATATGGTCATGATATTTCTTATTATATACACATCCACACATACAAACAAAAATACAGAAGAAGTCCCGTTCACAACGTCGGTAGGATAAACTCATGAAACTTTTGACATTTTGCTCATTTAAAGGAGGAGCTGGCAAAACCACGGCGCTCATGGGCCTTTGTACTGCTTTTGCCAGAGACGGCAAAAGAGTGGCTCTCTTCGATGCCGACGAGAACCGGCCGTTAACCCGATGGAAAGAAAACGCCATGCGTATCGACACCTGGGATACGTCGTGCGAAGTGTACGCTGCACAAGAAATGTCACTGCTTGAAGCGGCTTATGAGGACGCCGAGCTTCACGAATTCGACTATGCGTTGGCCGATACGCATGGCGGTTCGAGCGAACTCAACAACACAATCATCGCCAGCTCAAACCTGCTTGTAATCCCCACAATGTTAACCCCACTCGACATCGATGAGGCACTGTCAACATACCGTTATGTCGTCGAGCTGCTGCTGAGCGAGAACCTGGTAATTCCGACAGCCGTGTTGCGCCAACGAGTCCCGGTTGGGCGATTGACGACATCGCAACGCGCGATGTCAGACATGTTGGCGAGCCTGCCCGTCGTGCAATCTCCAATGCACGAGAGAGACGCATTCGCCGCAATGAAGGAACGCGGCATGTTACATCTCACATTACTGAACACGACAAATAATCCAACGATGCGTCTTCTTGAGCGGAATCTCAAAGTTGCGATGGAGGAGCTCATGACAATTTCAGAATTGATTGGCGAAACCTTGGGGAATTGAAGATGGGCATCCGCAAACCTGCCTTATCTGTCGTTGAAGCAAAACGGCTTGCTGCCGCGCGACCAGAGATCGTTCACCCAATCTCAACTCGTTCCTCGCGAGACCCGGCGCCTAATCCTGAAATAGGCGGACGGGAAGATCGATCACCTCCTTCTGTCGCCGCCAAGCGTCGTGACAGCTTCGATCGGCAATCAATGCTAACGGTAGACGCATTGAGTTCGGCTGCGCCGCCAGAGAAAATCCAGGTCTTTCTCTCGGCGCGACCGCCCGCTCCTGAGGTATCAAAGATGTATGATACCTTGGTTCTGCAGTACAGCGATTCCAAGTCGCTGCAGATGATCCTGCGGCGTGCGCTAGCCGATTTCGAAGCGATGTTAGCGGACGGATCATTTAGCACGGCTCCGAAAACCTATCCGATCTCACAAGTAGTCGGAAAACCTGTCATTGTTCAGACCTCTCGCATGTTCCCGGTACCGCTGCTAGAAGTCGCGCGCAATCATTTTGATCCATTGCGGTTAGAGAGTGCCCGCGCTTTTGGTCACAAACTGGCTACGGCCGCGCTCGCATCGTTCTTTGCCGGAGAGAAGATGACTAAAGGCCGCTAATGTGACCATTCCGATCACTCAACGGCGGTGACGTCTTCGGATGATCGGGAATGAGGCACCCCGTGCCCAGCTACATAACAGCCGGCTTACGTTGGATCAAAATGAAAAATCATGAATCACTGCATCAGGCCGCCATCATGCCTCCAAAGGAAATATTGACATCAGCATCGAAGAAATAGCCGGCGCCCCTGGCCGTTTTGATCAAGTGAGGGTTCGCAGCATCCTCCTCAAGCTTTCGGCGAAGCCTCAAAATGAGAACGTCGATGCTTCTGTCATATACTTCCTCCTCGCGAACTCGGCTCGCAATCAGGAGCTGCTCTCGGGATAGCACGTCGCGAGGCTTTTCGAGGAAAGCAACGAGAAGATTGAACTCCCCGGCGGTAAGTTTCACATCGCCACCTTGTGTAGATGTTAGACGGCGTTGTCTGAGACTCAGTGTCCAGCCAGCGAAACAAAACGTGCGCCGGTCTTTGGTTCGCATGACATTCGGTCGCTCGCGCAATGCCACACGTATGCGTGCTAGGAACTCGCGCGTTCCGAAAGGTTTTGCTATAAAGTCTGATGCTCCTAGCTCGAGCGCGACAACTTTATCCGCCTCGTCAAGGCGATCACCGCTGATGATTATAATTGGAACATCAGATTTTGTAGCCAGACTGCGAACGATCTCGAGTCCGTCTTCACGCCCTAAATTGAGATCCACGACAACGACATCGACTGTCTCGGATGCAAGTACGCGGGTGAATTGCTGGCTATCTGATACCGCAGTGACCCGTAATGCGTGAACGGTTAAATATTCTTTGATAAGATGGCGCATCGCGGCATCGTCATCGATTACAAGAATATGTTTCACAAGTTCGCCTCCTTTCAGAATCCTGCAGAACCCATAGATTCGTGCAAGCAGAGGATGTATGTATCGGCCTCTCTACTCGGCGCCTTCTCTCACTATGCGGGTAGTTCGGCAAAATTTCGGCCAAGCCGTACACGACAAAAATCCTAACGGAAGATTTCACTTTGATGACAGGAGTGGCTGCCGCTTGCTACAAGCTGCATAAGCCGCTACGAGCAAACTGTCGTTGATTTCTAGTGCTGGTTTAAAAGATCCCCTATCGTCTCGCCGCGTCGGCGGGCGTCGGCGGCGACCCATACCTCACCCACTTCGTAAATATCGCCGTGTGCACGGAAGGGAACAATGACGTCTATTGCCGTTGCCAACATGTCAATCAGTGTGCGGTCTTCCAAGCTCGCCCCCTGGGCACTGCTCTTCACAAGTGAAAACAGCTTTTTGAAGCCTTGGACAGGATTCGCCCCATGAATTGTTGAAATCGATCCAGGATGGCCTGAGACGACTTCACTCAGGTAGGCCCACGCGGCATCGTCGCGCATCTCACCGAGTAATATTCTGTCAGGCCGCATCCGAAGGCTTGCCTGGAGCAATTGTTCCGCAGTCACGGCACCTAGACCGACCCCACTCTTGGAGTAGAGTAGTCTGACATGATTCTCATGTGGAATGACGAGTTCAAGCGTATCTTCAATGGTTATCAGCCTTTCCTCCCGCGGAATAGCGCTGATCAAGGTCTTGCTCATCGTGGTTTTGCCGCTCCCGGTTGGACCGCAAAGCAACATCGTCCGCTTTCCGATAACACATGCACGTAAAAATGATTCCAGATCGCCGTTGTCGTATTCGCGCAGAATCGCTTCATCGCGTTGATCTCGTCGCTGCTTCCGGATTTGCCACTGATTCCACCGACGAGCATCGTACCGAGCCGAGACTTCTCCCAGTTCCGACACCCGATTGCTTGGCCGTCGAATTGTCAAGCTCACGGTGCCAGAGGGTACCGTTGGCGGCAAACAGATTTGCATCCTTTCACCACCCGGGAGTTCCGTGGCGCAAAGAGGGTTGCGGGGACCGACATCTTGTTTTCGCAGTGCCCCTGCGAGAATAGCGATGTCTTCGAGGTCATCATATGAGAATGGTAGGGAGAACTTCGTGAAGACGCCGCTTTGTCGTACGAAAGCTTCTCCCGGTCCATTTATAGCAACTTCTTCAGTCCTCGGGTCATCGAGCCATTTCAAGACCGGGTTCAAAAGGAAGCGCAATTGCGGATTTACTTCCATTGGATCATCTCCAAGCCTTGGCTGTCTGAGCATTAGTGCGGAGACCGACGTTTCGCCGATCCACCGGTCATACGAAGCTGGTAGATGCTTGAGAAATCCAAGTCCCGCGCGACGAAAATGGAGACCGTATCGCCCTGATTTTTCTTCAAGGTGGGGGGAATGTTTATAGTCGCCCTCAAGGCGGTATCGGCCGCTTGTTCACCATTGTTTTGGAAACTGTTGAAGCTGGTCCCGCCGGCCGAATTCTCGGCGTAGCTACTTGCCGCCTGAACCGCGCCCTGGACGACACTCAGGAGCATGGCCCCGCTAAAGCGTTTCCAGAAATGATCGTCGACCGTACCGGGCAGTCCGGAACGGCCAAGTTCGTCGGCGCCCGGGGAAGAAAGAGAGACGACGGCGTGCGACGGCGTTTCGGCGCGGCTCCAGAGAACGAAAACGCGGGCGTCTCCCTGCTGCAAGCCACGCTGGATCTCGCCGACGACTGTCGTTCCGCGATCCAGAAGCACAACATTTCCAGTTGCTCCGCGTATGTCTTGAGGCAGTACACATTTTACATACCCCGCCAGGTTTGTGTCGATGGCGGTTTGCAGGATACAGGGAATGATCGTTCCTTGGGTCACAGTGAAATCTGGGTGCGGCAAAAGTGTAGCAACACTAGGCTGTAACACTGTCGGTCTCATGCGGACCGAAAGATCGTTTTCAGCGGAATCCCCAGACGCTGCTAGGGAGTTCGCGTTTATATTGCCTTCGCCGCCCTTCCGAGTATCATCGTGCGGGACAGATTTGACACCATTCTGAGCACCTCCGTTGTAGGCAAAGATCGGTGTTTCCTCGGGCCTCAATTCGTTCCGTTCCCGCAGATGTTGATCAGGCGGCAAAACCGTTGCTTCTGCAGTCGGCGAGATCGTTGTGGGTTTGGCGGGAATATCGATCGGGGCCGGCCGAAAGGGCTTCGTGTTGGCATCGACCATTGTGTTTGGTTGAGGCGGCTCGGCCTTTTTCTTTGAGCGCGCACCAAGCCAAATGAGGCTCAGCGACAGTACCAGGACTAAACCCGCAACAAGGAGCTTTTGCGACCCAGAAAGGCGCCGGCCGTGAGGATCGCTGACGAGGGATCCGGGCGCGTCTATACCCTCTCTGGATTTGGCATTGACCTCCTCCATCACCTCGCCTCCTTCAACACGCGCTCCACATCCGGTCTGACCGTGCCAGTGCCCGGCCTACGTCCGACAGCGTCATATACCTTGTTCCAGATGCATAGTACTGTCTGACCGTCGCGCAAACGCCATTGCCTGGAAACGGAAGCGACTTCAACATAATCTCCCTTGACTGAATAGTTGGCAGTAGCTTCCTTCCCATCTGGGTTGATCACGTAGATTGAAGGTACACGCACGTTTCCGGGAAAGCGAAATGTCGTGGAAAACCCGTCGTCGAAAACCTCGAGCGGTAACAGAGAACGATCTCCCTGCGCGACATAACTCCAATTTTTCAAGCCTGTGCCGCCACTTGCTGCGGGATGATCCAACAAGTCCTCGGCTCGACGCTGATAATGTGCTTGCGCTCGCATCCGATCCGCAAGATCTCTTTGCTCCACTTCTTTTCGGCGAGCAGCGGCGATGTCGGCAGGATAAGTAAACTGTACGCTGTAGTAGAGATCAGGCTGCTCTTTATCGAGACGAGACATTGTTCTGGTCGCGAGGCTGAAAACATAGCGCCGCATCCCTGCGTCGCTTGCGGTCAGAACGATCACAGGCTGTGGCTGCAGGACTTTGCTAGCCTTGAAAAACAGATAATTGCCTCGTGGGAGGGCCGCGAGATCTTTGCTGTTGGAAACGGCAACGGCGGTCACTGTTTCATTGTTGCCGAATGTTACGACCAAGGTGGCTCCAACAGCGGTTGAAAGATGCACAACCTGATCGGGATTGTAAGCGAGATAGCGCATTCGTGGATCCAGTTTGCCTGCCGCCGGCGTGTCTTCCGCCTGCGCGCCGCTGGTGACAAAGAGGAGACAGACCAGACCCAGAAAAAGATTCTTTGTCATTGCTGGCTCCGGGTCGTGTTCGAAACGGTATCTTCCGAGGTTTGATAGGAGGTAACCATTAAGCCGCCTGGATTTGTAAGCCTCGATCGGGCAGGCAGGTTAGTGATCTTCTCGTAGTGTACCGTGGCGGTCCAGGTCGTAGCTACCGGAGCCTGCCCTTCCATGATAAGAGTGCGCTTGTAGCGGATTTGCTGGACGCCAGGCATAACTTCATTTGATCCGATATGTTCAGCCTCCAGCTTTCCGCGCTTGCCTATGATGGTTTGAGGGGAGCTCGGGTTGGGGTAATTGAAGAATTGCTGATAATCTTGACGCACCGTTGGAGCACTAAAGCTTGAGACGAGATCATAGGCATATTGGGCTGTATCCGCCGTGTAGCTTTCGCGTAGACGGACATATTCCCACAGGGACGCATTCACCACCGCCTGCTCCTGCGTTGCCGGCAATCGCGAAACGGACACTTCACTGTCAACTGTACCATCGGGTCGTACCCACAAATATACTGGCACAAGTTTATTCAAAGGCACCATAACGGCGATAGCGAAAGCCTGCGCCACGTTTCCTGCAACTGCAATAACTGCCAACGCGGCCAAGGCTCGCGAAATTCGCCGAGCCGACCTAGCACGTGCAGACTGAAATGCCTCCACTTGCTTATAGTGGTCAGCTAACGTTTCCCGCTCAACTAATAGGGCGTATTCAGAGCCTTTCATGAGCGTCTCCTGCGTTGGAAAGCTGAAGGTCCGACTGAGCGGGCTGCCATCGCCCGACGTTCAGCGGAAAAATCGGCCCCTTACAAGTCGCCAGCCGATCGTTTGTTTGACAAGAAGCCAAGCCGAAAATCACAAACAACAGAAAATACTTCAAGGAAATCCTCCATTTTTGGAGCTGAAACTAACGGCGGGTTGTCTGGGCAAAATGGCGATTTAGGCTACCGGCCGTCTGCACCGCACCGCTCCAGTAGCTACCCCCGATATTCCCAGCGATAGCTGGAAGGGCGACGATCAAGGCGTCACCGGTCAGGAAGAACATATCGAGTTCATAGAGTCCGATTATCTTGGCTGCTGTTGTGCCAGCAGACGTGACAACACCGAGCATGAGCGCGAGCGCCGTCGCTTCCGTCAGGACCACGATCGTTGCCACTATGTTTAATAGAAGCAGAAGTATCCCATAAGTGAGAAGTTGGCCGATCCATTTCGCAGCCATGTCTCTGGTGCGATCGAAGAGATAACCAACAAGGATTAATGGACCGATCGCCAGCAGCACCTTGGTCAGAATTCCAACGGCGTCGTAGATTCCAAACGCAGTCCAAAGCGTTCCATAGAAAATCCATTGTGCTCCCTGAAAAGCAAGGATGTCTTGATCGTTCATCGGTCCAATCTCAGAAGCAATCTTCTGAAAGGCTACTTGAGTGAGTGAAAACATCGTGTCGAGCTGAGCAGGAATCGACTGCAAGGGAAGGCCACTGATACCCAACTGTTGAATGAAGTTCGGTATCGTCTCCTCAAATACCGCGGCAACATAATCGTGATATTCCGCTTGCTCAACGACAAGAGCAACAACGACCGACACCATGATTACCCGGGTGATTCCGCCGCGTGCGTCCATCTCTCCACGCATTACGAGGATACCCTGGACAATGATCCAGAGCGTCACGCAGGCCACGAGAGGTGCGCTGACTGCCCGTTGAATGTTTCCGAGCAACATGTCCAGCCCGGCAGTAAAAGCAAGGTCGAAGATCGTATGTATCGCCGTAAAAGGCGCAGGAATGCTAAATTTCATTGCCCTTACCTGGATTTGCCTTGGTGTATTTCGGAAACGATGGGCCTCAGACTTCGACAGAAGATCGGAAATCAATGCAAGGAAGCAGCCCCAAACATCAGCGCGGTTGCCTGGTGTTCCTTTCTTTGAGCCGCCGCCTCCTCCGCCCCATGCAGTCCCGCCTGTGCGGTGGCCATCGTCAACAGGCTGGTCGCCTGAATGTCTTGAATAATTGCGTCATGTATCTGTTTGAGAAGCAGTCCGTTCGTGACGGTGGCCTGCATAATATTGCGCGAGCGGGAGAGCTGGGCGACTGTCTCTGAATTTGCCGCAAGCCGCTTGTCCATTGCATCCAAATTATCCGCTGCGACACCCGCAGTATTTGCGGCTCCTGCAATCTGCTGGCGCAGGAGATTTCCTTCAGCGTCGTCGCCCATGACTGTTCGGTCGGCATCCAAGGTAATCGCACGCGCCGTGGTCGAAGCAGGCGTCTGGGGCGAAAACATTTCCCTGTTGAGTTGGCCGCTGGAAGGATATTGGTTCTTCTGGTCCAGCGCGGATAACATGCCGGTAACGCCAAAAGGCGATGTCAACATTGTCACCATCGTGATCAACTGTTCGAGGTTCGCCGCAGTATTGATCGCCGTCGTCAGCGTTTCGGCCTCCGTCGCAGGGTCGGTGACAACAAACTGTGCCCTAGCAGTCCCCGACAGAAGCAGACAGATGAAAAGTGCGTTTATCGCAAGCCTCGGGATTTTCATGACTTCGACCTCCAGATCAATCTTGTGCTTCGTGATAGCGTGTCATGAATTTATCCAGCCAGGCGGCGGGATCTTCTCCATAGATCTCGCGCAACTGCTGGGCAAAACGCACTGTGTTGGCGCGCCCGGATAGTACGGCTACGTATTCTTGCATGTCGCGAAGATCGAATTCGCAGATGACACTTCCGCTCTCGCGCTTAAGAAGAAACTTGCGGCTACCGATCGCCATATCCTCGCGAATAGCTTGAAACTCGCGTTCTGTGCACTTCAAACCGTCCATATAAGCGGACCGATCTGCGGTAGGCGACGGGTAGAAAATTTTGGTCATACATTGTGCAACGAGGCTAGCGCCTACCGGGGAATCAAGTACGTGCTCCGGTTGCTGTGTGGCCAGAATTAACATTCCATTGTTCTTCCGGACAGTCAGCAAAAACTTGTCGACGACTGCCGCGAATTTCGGATTGAGCAGGTAGGCACGAAACTCATCGCAACTCATGACGAAGCGTCGACCGTCTACCATTTCTCCTATTCTGTGCAGAAGATATGCTGCGGCCGGTGCACACACCTCCTCATATTCGAGGAGATGTGTCATATCGAAGCCCGTAATCGAGGGATCTAACTTAACCTCATCAGATTCGCCGTCAAACGCCCAGCCAAGAGCATTCCCCCGGCACCACCGCTGCAGCCTGGCTCCAGCACCTTCAGAGGGCCCGTGCAATAAGAATTCTCTTAAGCCCGCAAGGGACCTCATGTTAGGTTCAAACGACAATTGCCGTTGGATACCACGCTCCAACCGGCGATTTTCCTCCGGCGAGATTCCGCCCCTACCGTCGCTTTCAATCAGCGCCACGATCCACTCGCGGAGAAAGTCCCGTGCCCCTGCCGTGTTCTCCAGGCCTCGTAAAGGTGCAAGGCCGCTTGGCGCGCCTCTTCGCAGCGTGAGGTAAGTCCCTCCGGTGGCGCGCACAAGCAATTCACCGCCGCGATCCTTGTCGAAAAAGACGATCATCCCGCTGCGACTGGCGATGCTCTGTTCGAGCATGGCCAAAATGAAAGTCATAAGCGTCGTCTTTCCTCTACCGATCGGCCCGAATATTGCGGTCATTCCAACGTCGTTTTCATGCGGGATATAGTCGAAAGGAGTACCGCCGTTGGTGCGGAAACGAGCAACCGCCCTTCCCCAATGGCCCGATTTCATTCCGACAGGGAAGTTTTCGAAACAAACCAGTCCGGCAAAGTTGCGTGAAGTGATAGCTCCGGCACGGGTACGCCATCTATGGTTTCCTGGTAGCTGAGACCAGTATGCAGCCTCCATTCCGATGCTTTCCTGGACGATAACAGCCCCCGCATCCGCCAGATTCGTTCGGGCTCTCGCGCCGTAGTCGGCAAGGGTATCGAGATCGTCGGCATAGACGCAAAGGCTGAGATGATGGGAACCCATAACGAATTCGCTACTGGCCAATGAATCTTCCGCTTGAGCGAGCTCACCGATCTGGGTGACTGCCTTGTCACCAGAGCTGGTCATCTGGTTAGATTTGAGGCTGAGTTTGGCGTGAGCCTGAGGACGGGTCAGGAAAGAGAAACTCTGGCTCAAAACAAGCGGAAAACTTGATGACAGGAGTGTGTTAAGCATTCCAGGCCGCGTCTTTGCCGGGTATTCCCGGAATGAAAAGATAGATCCAACGTAACAATCTTTTGGCGCTCTTATCTCCAAGGCGCGCTTGCCGCAGATGACCCGGTCCGTATACACGGAGGCGCCGAGGGAGCCGCTAACAACCGGAACTGGTAAAAATCGGCAAGTCATTATTAGCCGGAGGGCCTCACCAATTTCTGTGAAAAGCACCTCATTTTTTTCTCGGATGCCAAGGCGACGAAGCCCATATTCCTCAAGAGCGTCAGCGACAACATTCCAAATATCCTCCAGATGCCGGATCTGATGTGTAAGATCGCTTCGGTTCTTGCTGTAGCGCCTGCTAAATCTGCTTCTCACTTTGCCGAGCGCGGTGCGAGGAGAGACAATGAGTGTGAGGAAGTGGTCGTTTTGAAACAGCTTACCAGAGAGAACACGCTGCTCGAACGTTTCGCTCAGGTTTGACGCAAAGTCGCTGCGAAAATGGCGTGCCGGCGGCGCTGGCACATCGTTGTGGCGGACAAGATGGGCATACACTGAGACGTTGTCATCGGCGATATTGCGAAAGAGCGTGTTAAAGGCGCGGCAGCGCGCATTTCGGACCTCTACTTCCTCCAGTTCGAAGGGAAGGCCACTGATATGCGCCATGGTCAAAATGGAACCGTCCTCCAGAAGAACGACATGGTCCCTAAGGTGCCCAACGTAAGGCAGATAGATTTCCCCGGATCTCTCGATCCGTCCGCTTGCTCCGAACATTACGTCATTCCTCTTCCTCGCGGCGCAACTCTGGTCGGGTTGGGACTGACACTTGCCCCGCCCCATGTATGGCCATCAACGCTCCGCCCCGCTGTCCGGAGAAACAGCAAGACCACGCTTGCCGCGTTATAATCGCGCTCCACGACGAGCCGCGCTCCAAGCCACAGCGGCAGGAGAACAATTTCATAAAGGGGGTTCTGCACAATCACGATGAGGAACCCAGCCAACATCATGAAAAGTCCGGCCAGCGTCAGCGGTACCCCAAAGAACAATGCAGGCCTCGTTGCCGCCAAATAGAGTGTGGCCTCTTCAAGATCCTCGGTCATCCCCCACCCCCGGTAAGCGTTTGGCCGAGAAAGCTGGCTCCAAACATAATAACGATTCCGCCAACGACACCTGCTACAAGACCGAGTGAAGCCCGGCCGAACATCCACGACACGCCGATGGCCACGATGCCAAGAACAGCGAGCGATTGACCAAACGGACCAAGAATGAACGTGCAAATATTATTGACCATGGTGGCAGGGTCAGTGCCTCCGGCGGCCTGCGCTGCAGCTGGCCGGTAGAGAACCAAGCTCGCTCCGATCGCGCCACTTACGCTCGGTGCGAGCGCAACCGCGACGCGCGAAGCCTTCTCCATCAGGCCACGGAAGTTCGATTGCTCGCGGTGTTTGTCAAAGCGCGCCATATGGTGCATCTCCATTATTCGTTTCGGAAAACTTGATCTTTTTCGGGGGATTCGCCCTTATTTGGCTTTCGAGCCTCAGGCGAAGCAGACGAATCGTCTGCTTCGCCTGCCGAGTGGGAGTGGTCGTGCGCGCCCCAGACGTCCCACGGTTCGTCTTGGCTCTGCTCGCTATGGGTCTGATTTTTCCCGGACTGAGTTAGCGGAGGTACAAGTTGCTGAGCCGCCACTTCGACCTGCCGCACATAACCATTAGCGAAGCCGCGCGCCGGGTTTCCGGTATTGTAAGCCGAGATCGCCTGCCTTAGGGCAAGTTGTTCTGTTTCTTTCGTGTTGCCGCCATGATAGCGTCCTACAAGCAAATGCGCGGCCGCTGAGAGGGACGCGCAAGGCTCGATTGCATTGCCGGGATCCAAGCCCAAGTGCGCGAAATTCTTCGAGTTCACTTGCATTATGCCGACATCGACTGAATGCCCTGCTGCGAGGCGATGTTGTAGATTGTGCGTGGCATCCGCCGGATTCTTCCAATGCAGAGTTTCGCCTGTGGTATTGTCATGCAGCACAAGCGGATCAAACCGACTTTCGACTTTCGCAATCGCACCAAGCGTGGATGGAGCGACTGAAGGAGCGCATTCGCGAGCGAGTTGGCTAAATTCATCGAACGAGAGTGACGCAGCTTTGCTTGGCTGAACCATCAGAAAAATAATTACGAACGATCCTGCCGTCTTCAGCATTACTTATTCCCCTCGGTATAACAATTGGCCCGGTTCAGCCACGAGATGACTCGGTCGCTAACGGGGTGATTTTGGAAGGGGTCTGTTACTTTCTGATTTTATTACCTTCACGCATGATTTCATTTGAAGCAATGAAGCAAATATGCGCTTCTACTGTGGTTGCCGCCCCAGAAGAGAATTGCCGCACCTCAGTAGTGGGCACTGCCACAAGCATTTAGAACAACAACGGCTGCTGGCTGACGCTTCATGGATGGAAAACTGACCGCGCGACAATTTCTCCCGATGCTCATGAAGCACGATGATATTCTTTGCCAGACCCCGATCATTTTATCGTTCATTTGCCGCTCTCTCCGTTTCGTGGCCTCAACACCACCTTTTTTGGCACATTGCGATGCCGTTTGGGGAGGGCGGCAACCATCCCATCTACTTCGGCAGATTGGGGTACAGGCTTTCAGCATTTTGCAGCCATTTCCTAGGCTGTGGAAAAACACCGTTAGCCACAATGAATAACTTTTCAGACGCCGAAACTCTTGGGCGAACGACGCGGAGCTCAGATCGCCAAAAAAGTAGATGGCGATGCATCTGATGCGAACTGCCCTGCCGGAGACAGTGAAGGCGTATGCCACCAGATAGTGGACGCCTAAACCAAGAAGCGTTGGCGCCAAACGTCGCTTACGTCTCTGCTGCCTAATGCTGCAAATTTACCCTCAAACCGTCACGGGCAGAATCACCATATCTTCGCTGCGCAAAGCGCGGTCCCGTGAAACCGCTGCGAAATTTCTTGGGATAACTGCAATGCTGAACAGCCTCGAACCTTGTCGACAGTGACGCAGTCATGGTCACCACCACTTGCCTGCTACAGATTCTGAGGGTGAACTTTTCGAGGGAGCACTGGAGGGGAAATGCGTTCCGGTATGAACAACGCTGAAACAACTTCGTCGTAGGGTATATCCTGCATATCTGATTGGCTTTTGGCCGCCAAGGCCGCCGCCGCCGCGGCCGACTGACCAAGCTGCATCAGTGACATCTCCATCCGCGTTGCGCCGAAAGCTTCGTGTGTTGCACTGATAGCAAATATCGACAGCAAATTTGTGCACTCAGCACGGCGCGGTAGGATTGCACCATATGGTATCGGGAACATTTTTTCCGTTCCCCCCGCCGCGGCTTCGAAATTTCCCTCATTCCATACAGAAACCGTGGACATTCCTATTAGATTTGAACTGGTGCGCAGAATGCGCTGGGTATGGTGACTGTCTCGGTTATATGAACCGCATCCGATAGTACGGGAATCCACAGGATCCATGTCGCCATTGGCGGCGACTTCGCGCCCGCTCATTTGGTAATCCGATACCATGCGACGGGCCTCCCTCACATAAAGCTGGTAGGGCCAGTGTCGCTCGTCATTCTCATGCGGATCTTGATAATGAGCTTCATCCAAACCGTATTGCCTGAAAGCATCCCGTAGATCAGCAGGCATACGGGGGTCCGGATGATGCTGTAGAGCGTAAAAAAGTCCGCGGATCCATGTCTCATGTGCTTTCCACAACAGCTCACGTTCCGAATAATTCGCCTGTGAATAGCTCCAAGACGCTCCGATTAAATCCGTCGAGACGGGCCCGAAATTGTTTATGTCAAAAATTCCATCACCTAAATCGTTATGGAGCAGAAAGAGTTTGACCGCCTCCGCGGGATTCTCTAGCAGACCACGGCTTTTCAGCACTTCGATCCAGCGATAAAGGAGTTCGTAGCGAGCAGGAGTGAAGCTTTTGGGCGCCGTTGTAGGAAAATCCACGCGGCGAGATTGGTCCCTCGTCATAGTCATACGAAAGTTATAGGCTTGCACCGCTCGATCGGCCGCCCCTACTTCAGGTTGAGGATAGGTACGAATACCGGGCAAAAGACCGCTTCCAGGTATGCCGGCTTTGACATAAGGATCAACGCAAATCGGCCCGAGAACTTTCTCAAGGTGACGCCGGCTAAAAAAATTATGATCAGCCCCTTGATCTGTTTGTTCAGTGCCCCGGAAACCGTTCAGCACATTATCACCATCACGAGCTTCCCTGCCGACCACGGAACTTATACCCGCCGCCGCAATAAGATCGCCCTCATAGCTAGCATCGATAAAAACTCGCGCCGCGAAAACTTGGCCATCAACTGTTTCAAACGCCTCTAGTCGTGAGCCAGACCTCCTCACCCGGTGGATTCCGCGGGTACGCACTACTGGAATGTCGTAGGTCTTTAATAAGGAGTTAAAAACAGTCTCAGCAAAGCGCGGCTCGAATTGGAACTGATCATTTGGGCGCCTCCCCTGGGCGTTTATCAGGCTGATGATATAACGCGGCAGGCCTCCATATGCCCGGCCTGAATCGAGATCGGTGCCGCCTAATCCACCTGACATCATGCCGCCGACATGCTTTTCCCGCCACCCACCTACGATCATGGGAAAAAGACCCATGGTACGAGCTTGGATCGCCGCGGTGACTGCACCGCTGGTCATACCATAGATGACCATATCGGCTTGCGTTTCCAAACCTAGCGCAAGCCGGGGGGTAACAAGTAATGCAGCTGCTGCAATAAATTTACGTCGAGTTAGATGTGAGGTCATTGCATCTATTTCTCATCGGAGGGGGGGCGGCATAGGACGGTATTTTGGGAATATTCTCTTGCTCGACAAAGCTCGTCGGCCGCGCCGTTGCTAGTTGAGCCATTCATTCGTTCGGTTCTGATATTTGCTCGAACTACACAGGCGAGTGTCTTGGCTGAAATTGGCTTTTGCAAAAAATGAGTGAATTCCTCTCGGTCCGCAGAACGGTGAACATTTTTTTTGTTCTCGCCGACAATGATGATTGGCACCTGTTCTAGCGTCGCGACTAAGGAACTTGCGCCTTCTGCACCTAGAAAAGATAATTGATCAATCAGAACAAGATCGGGCTCTTTACCTTCCATTACCCAATCCATCAAACCTTTGACCGTGTTAAAGCCGGCTGGCTCATAGCCGAGCGCCGCGATCTTTTCCTCATACATTCCCAGCGCCACGGAATCGGGTTCAACCACCGCGACAATCTCTCCGCGGCCAAGGGGTATTTTTCCAGGCTCAAAAAAATTCTCTGAATTCACTGGCTGCTTCGAGGAACGCGGCAGGTAGACGTCGAAGCGCGTACCTTTGCCGACGGCTGATACCACGTCGATATAACCTGCCATCGCGCTGACGTGGCCGTGAACCATAGATAATCCCAGACCGGTACCACCACTACGGGCGCGGGTGGTAAAAAAGGGCTCGAAAATACGTGGCAACGCGACCTCGGGTATACCGGCGCCGTAATCCTCGACTGAAAGAAGGATGTAGTCGCCGGGAGGAATGGTGCCGTTTGCGAACATCTTGGGCTTCAGGATTGAAGACTTGCAGACGCTGACCTCCACCCGCCCTGAACCTGAGCAAGCTTCAGCGGAGTTTTTACACAGATTCAGCAGTATCTGCTCAATCTCGAGTGGATTTCCGTCGACAACCGTCTGAGCGGCTTCAAGTTTGAAATCGAGTTCCACGTCTGGGGGCAACGCAACCCGTAACGAGGGCGCTATTTCCGTCACCAACTCCGAAAGGTCGAATGGCTTTGCATCTCGCTCACTCCTTCGACTGAGTGCAAGGATTTGGTTGACAATCAATCGCGCTCGATTGCCTTCAGAAATTATGTGGTCGATGTAACCTCGCACGCGCGTATGGCGGCGGAGCACGTTGTGTGCCATTTCTGCGTAACCGAGAATTGCCCCCAGAATGTTGTTAAATTCATGAGCTATGCCGCCTGCAAGCGTGCCAACAGCTTCGAGCCGTTCCGCATGTTTCAAACGACGTTCCAGAATACTTCGCTGGGATTGCTTGCACCGAATTACCGCATAGTGGCTAACACATCCAGCGGCGAGTTCCATCAGTTGAATTTCACGTGACGTTGGCGGTTGTAGATGTTCTCGATCGTATCCTAAGCCGAAAACAGCGGCTATGCGATCGGACACCTTGAACGCAAGCAGCACCCACAGGCAGGGGGCGTCCTCATGGAAACAACTCATTTTTCGTTCAGGATAGGCTCGCAAAATACCCTCGTGCCCGTCCGCCTCGACCTTGGAAACAATTTCGAAGACCCGCATTTCGTTCCATCTTGGCGGAGGAGCGCTTGCAAAAAAGTTGCGGACAATGTCATTCTCATTGACGTTAACCAGTGCCAGCGCGCATTGGTGAGCTTCAAAGAAGGATTGAATAAGTCCCAGCGCAGCGTTCGTTGCGGTTTCCAACGACGGTTTTGCTTCTGAAGCATCATCGAAGCAGAGCCCAATCCTCTTGATAACTTCCTCGAAGTCCAATCGTCTCGTCAATACTTTGGTCCGTAGATGCAACCTATGGACCAGGAAAATTATACAGAAGCAAAAGAAAACCGAAACTGCGCCGAGGAAGATTCGTACCTTCTGCTCACCCGCATTAGTCAAGCTGTAAGCTTCCAAGTATGCCTTCTGCAGCTTCTTCGTGTTATCGACTGTTTCGGAAGTCTGGATCACCCT
Organism: Agrobacterium sp. S7/73; assembly: GCF_019355535.1. NCBI lineage: Bacteria > Pseudomonadati > Pseudomonadota > Alphaproteobacteria > Hyphomicrobiales > Rhizobiaceae > Agrobacterium > Agrobacterium sp. S7/73. The sequence continues at coordinate 817,120 of NZ_CP072138.1, read as the reverse complement.
AATAGTATCCGTCAATTGCGGCACCAGGGTTACGATATCCCTCCCGCTACGGACAATCGCCTGGATGGTGGCCTTATCCCCATTCGCCGATACCTGAAGCTGGTCGAGACGTTGGTTGATCTGTCGTGCAAGCTCGAAATTTGGCCGAGACGAAAACCGCAGTATCAAGTACCCCAACTCAGAGGCTTTCGGTGGGTTCAAATCCTTTCGATCCCAGGATTCTAAGAGCGAATCTATCGACTGGTTAAAAGTAGCCAATGAATCTTCGAGCATCACATTTTGCGCACCGAACGCCGCGACAGCTGCGTCGGTCGCATTTACTGACTTCTTCACCTGCGCCAGCAGTTGTGAAAATCCACCGGCGCGGTCAAGGCCCGCTCGCTTGAAATGCTGCTGCAAATCTGCGACGCTTGTCCGCACTCGTGCCAGAGGAACGATAAGAGGTTGGTAGTTCCGAAGAAGGCCGGCGTGAGCACGCAATACGTTCCGCTGCAACATCGCACAATCGACGTCGATCGATTGCAACTCTGTCAGGATCGCCTTGTTGCTTTCGTTGTCTTGCCACGGCCCTCTGGCCAGAATCCCGAAAGATAAAGCGGCGACTAGCAATATCAACGTATACCACGATTTGATATCGAGTAGAATCTTTCTGGAAGGCGACGAATGATCCCACAACATGCGGTCACCCTCCTTCTAATACCCAATCCAATTGAACAGAGCGGTTGCAACCAAGGCGCCCGTGTCTCACCCAGTTTCTTATCACCTGCATCCCGGTGCGACTTGTTGCTAGTCAGATTTCGACCGAACAAACCAAGCTAGTCAGCCACCAAGAGAAAGCACGCCGCATTTAAATTTGCCGCCTGAAGCCAACTCTCATCTCTGCAATTCGTCGCACACCTCCGTGACCCTGTACAGTCGGCCATTCGCCTTCAATCGAGAGAGTGGGAGCATATCTAAGCACTGTCGCAAGTCCTTCTTGCAATTCCAACCGAGCCAGTGCTTCGCCAAGGCACCGATGTGCACCGGCGCCGAATACCATATGCCAGTGCATCTGCTTGCGATGAATATCAAAGAGTTCAGGGTGTGCAAAATGTTTCTCGTCTCGTAATGCGGACATTGTGCAAAGCGCGAGAAGACTACCCTTTGGCAGTATGAACCCCTCAAGATCAATGTCTGCAAGCGCTAACCGCGGGTACGACCCGACTGGAGGCTCGAAGCGCAGTCCCTCCTCGACGGCAGCGGGGACGAGAGACTCATCTTTCAACAGGGCTTCCCATACGTGTCGATGCCGCAAAAGCTGACCAGTTAATGCGGTAAGGCCGGTTTTGGTGGTGTCAGTTCCGGCCAAGACGATGAGCATCAACTGAGCGAGCCCTTCGTCAGGTGAAAGATCTTCTGCTTCTCGGGTTGCACGTATGAAGGATGAAAGAAAGTCATCACGCGGATTACTTCGACGGTCATCGATTACCGCTTGCACGTAATTCTTAAACTCGGCTGCTGATGCTTCGATGTCGGGCAAGTCCGCGTCTCGCCATGAAGGGCTCAGGCACCGAGCAACACGATACACAAGCTGAGTAAAATATGGAATGTCGCTGGGCGGGAGGCCCAAAAGCCCCGCTATCGCAACGGCTGGGAGTTTTGAAGCAAATTCCTCAACGAAATTGAAGGAATCAAGCTCCTTCAAATCTTGAAATAGGGTCTCCGTCAATTGACTTACTTGCGGACGCAGGTTCTCGATCATCCGGAACGCGAAAGTCCGGGTAAAAGGAGAGCGACGTCTGCTGTGGACCTCATTGTTTGAAAAAAGCATGCTGTAGCGAACAAAGTCGAAGACCGCTCCTTCATTGATCCCCCGATTGAGCATCAATTCCGTCTCTATCTGACGGGTTCGCGGGTCGCTACTTAAGCCTAATACGTCGTCGGCCCTCAATAAGACGTATACGCCGTCCTGTCTTCGGAGGAATGGTCGCTTTGGCCGCCATTCCGCAAAAATGGCGTGGCCGGAACGATCCAGGTCTGAGACACTAACGTTGTCTGGGTCGAGGGACGCAGATATTATCGGTCCGGACGTTTGCGATACTTTTTCAGGGCCTCTAGCATTCATAAAATATTCCTTCGGAGGGTACCGTGTTACGAGCAATCGGCGCAGAAGCGCTGGATGCGCTTGCAGGCCTCTTCGAGAAGGTGTTCCGAGGTCGCATAGGAGATGCGGAAGTTCGGGCCGAGGCCGAAAGCCGATCCCTGCACGACGGCGACGCCTTCGGCTTCCAGAAGTTCGGAAACGAAATCCGTATCCGTCTCGATGACCTTGCCCGACGGCGCGGTCTTGCCGATCAGGCCGGCGCAGGACGGATAAACGTAGAATGCGCCTTCCGGAGCCGGGCAGCTGATGCCCTTGGCCTGGTTGAGCATGGAGACGACGAGGTCACGGCGGCCTTCGAAGATTTTCTTGTTCGCCGGAATGAAATCCTGCGTGCCGTTCAAAGCTTCGACAGCGGCCCATTGCGCAATCGAGCTTGCGCCCGAGGTTTGCTGGCCCTGGATCATGTCCATGGCCTTGATCAGCGGCAGCGGGCCGGCAGCGTAACCGATACGCCAGCCGGTCATGGCATAGGCCTTGGAGACGCCGTTCATCGTCAGCGTGCGGTCATAGAGCGAAGGCTCGACTTCAACCGGCGTGACGAATTTGAAATCGCCATAGGTCAGGTGCTCATACATGTCGTCCGTCAGCACCCAGACATGCGGATGCTTGACCAGCACATCGGTCAGCGCCTTCAGCTCGTCATGCGAATAGGCGGCGCCCGACGGGTTGGACGGCGAGTTGAACACGAACCACTTGGTCTTCGGCGTGATCGCCTTTTCCAGCGCTTCCGGCTTCAGCTTGAAATTGTCTTCCAGCGTGGCGTCGACGAAAACCGGCGTGCCGCCGCAGATCGCCACCATTTCCGGATAGCTGACCCAGTAGGGCGCCGGAATGATAACTTCATCGCCCGGGTTCAGGGTGGCCATGAAGGCGTTGAAGAGGATCTGCTTGCCGCCCGTGCCGACAATCGTCTGCTCCGGCTTGTAGTCCAGCCCGTTTTCACGCTTGAACTTGTCGGCAATCGCCTTGCGCAGTTCCGGAATACCCGAAACCGGCGTATATTTCGTTTCGCCGCGCTTGATGGCGTCGATGGCCGCTTCCTTGATATTGTCGGGCGTATCGAAATCCGGCTCGCCAATATTGAGCCGTAAAACGTCCCTGCCCTCAGCTTTAAGCTCGCGAAACTTCTGCGAGACGGCGATGGTGGCAGATGGCTTTACACGGGAAAGAGCATCGGAACGTACGAACATGCCAGCCTAACCTAAGCTTTCAAAAATAGCCTTTCCAACATTTTATGTTAAACGCTTTGGACTTCAATCGAAGTCGGCTCGCTTGTTACAAACGAAATCAAATTTCGCTCGCTCTGCAGAGTGCACAAATTGTGTTGTTCCACAAACTTATGGTGTAGCAGCAGGTAGATTAGCCTGTCGATCCGTCTTCGTTCACCATCAAGAAGGTCGCAAGTATTTCGCTGTAAAGCCGACCGCTTTAGAGGCTCTGAAGAACCCGATCGTGGCATCGATTCACGGCGCCCTGGAGCTCTTAGGCGTTACAGGTGAAGTTCGATTCTATTTTTTTATTGTTCGTAGTCGTGAGATAAGGCCTCAAAAAATGCTGCGTCAGCAAGGAAATCCCGGCTGATCATTAAGCGATCACCGCTATGAATGCGTTGGCATGCGGGTAGGCAGGCCAAGTTATGCAGGAGAAGAGGCTGGCTCGAAGGAGCCTGTTGCAACTTCATGTCCGCAGAGAGCTATCCGAAGGAATCACAGATGTCGCAAAAAAAGCTTTTCTGTCTTGCGCTCGGTTCTGTCGGCGTCGTCTACGGCGATATCGGCACCAGCCCGCTTTATGCGTTCCGCGAAGCGCTGAAGCCCTTCGCCCATGACGGTGTCACGCGTTTCGAGGTCGTTAGCCTGACCTCTCTGATGATCTGGGCGCTGACAATCATCGTCACCATCAAATATGTGCTGTTTCTGCTGCGCGCCGACAACGAAGGCGAGGGCGGCACGTTGTCGCTGCTCGCTCTTCTAATGAAGACCACCAACGGCCATACCGACATACTGATGCTGCTCGGCCTAATAGGGGCTGCCCTCTTCCTCGGCGATGCGATGATCACGCCGGCGTTGTCGGTCCTCTCGGCCGTCGAGGGCCTGAAGCTCGTTGCACCGAGGCTTTCGGAATATATCGTGCCGATCTCGGTGATGATCCTGGCGCTGCTCTTCGTTGTGCAATCGCGCGGCACCGGTGCCGTCGCCAAGTTCTTTGGCCCGATCACCGCCGTCTGGTTCCTGGTCATGGCTGCCGCCGGCATTTCCCATATCTCCGACGATTTCGGCATCATCGCCGCCTTCAATCCCTATTATGCCCTCAGCTTCCTGCTGCACGAAGGCTTATGTGGCATCGTGGTTCTCGGCGCAGTCTTCTTGACTGTGACAGGTGCGGAAGCGCTCTATGCGGATCTCGGTCATTTCGGTCGTCGCCCGATCCAGTGCGCCTGGTTCGCGCTGGTCTTCCCGTCCCTGACGCTGAACTATCTCGGTCAGGGCGCGCTCGTCCTCGGCAATCCGGCAACGATGTCCGATCCATTTTACCTCATGTATCCGAAGTGGGCGCTGTTGCCGGTCGTCATTCTCGCGACCTGCGCCACGATCATCGCCAGCCAGGCCGTCATTACCGGTGCCTTCTCGCTGGTGCGCCAGGGCATCAACCTCGGCTTCCTGCCGCGCATGGAAATCCTCTTCACCTCGGAAACCAATACCGGACAGATCTTCGTACCTTCGGTCAATGCGGTGCTATTCATTGGCGTCATCTTTCTGGTGCTGAGTTTCAAGACTTCCGATGGGCTGGCGACCGCTTATGGTATCTCCGTCACCGGTGCAATGGTCGTCACCTCGATCATGGCCTTCGAATTCATTCGCGCCCGCTGGAACTGGTCGCTTCCGGCGGCGGTGATCGTGCTTGCACCACTGATTGTGCTTGAACTGATCTTCCTCGGCGCCAACCTTTTGAAGATCTACGACGGTGGTTATATCCCGATCCTGATTGCCACCGCCTTTACCGTCATCATGTGGACCTGGCGCCGCGGCACCACCATCCTGATGGAAAAGACTCGCCACACCGATATTCCGCTCCCCTCCTTCGTTACTTCGATTGAGCGCAAGAGCGAACATTCGCCAGCGCAGGTTCCGGGCACCGCGATCTTCCTGACCAGCGACCCGGAATCGGCCCCCGCCGCCTTGCTGCACAATCTCAAGCACAACCACGTGCTCCACGATCGCAACGTTATCCTAACGATCCGCACCGTCAACAAGCCGCGCGTGCGAAGCCAGGACCGTTACAACGTCGAGAAGATTTCCGAACGCTTCTCCCGCGTCGAACTGCTGTTCGGCTTTATGGAATCCCAAAACGTCTCGCAGGCGCTGGCGGCGCTGCGCAAGGCCGGTCTGAAGTTCGAAATCATGTCGACCTCCTTCTATCTCGGCCGCCGCAAACTGGTGCCCGATGCCAAGTCCGGCATGCCCTATTGGCAGGACCGATTCTACATCCTTCTTGCGAATGCGGCCTCTCTACCATCGGACTATTTCCACCTTCCCGCCAATCGCGTGGTTGAACTGGGATCGCATGTTATCGTTTAGATGCGGCCCTTGAGAGTTACCGGAAGGGACGCATCCCGGCCGTGTTTGCGAACATTACGGCTGTCCAGACTTTGCAAGCAGGTTGCGGACCAATTCTTCCTCAAATGCTCACCACCTTACATCGAGCTCACTGGATTGCAGTTGAAACCGACTTTTCTGCACGGCTAATCGTCTTAGCGCATTCAGATGGTAAAGTGAGTGGACATTATACAACGAGTTCGAAACATGAACCTGAAAAAGAAACAAGATACCTCAATTAGCTGCTCGGATCTGCCGCAGGCCAACGTCGATGGCACACGATTGTCGGGCTCGCTAGCCGTTTCAGAACAGTTCGGGGAAACAAACGCTCCAGTGAAACGATCATTCTTTCAACAGTTACTCTTGGATTTTGCCTATGGCTGTGACTTTTTTTATCCGGTGCATCAATTTGAAGATTGCAAGGCAAAAGCAAAAGACGAAGAGTGAGGATGAACTCGGCTCCTACGCCGGATGCAGAGTCACATGGCTACACTACGCTTTTAACGAACATGCCGTTTTGGACTGATGTGGTTGTCTAATCGCAATTGGGGTGACAATAGCAATCTTTTGTAAGCAGCGCTGCCGGGTGCATGATTGTCTTCGCGGTTGGTGATTCTCGGTAGGTCGGGTTGCTTAGAGCCAACCTGAGGGACACCACCGATGACCAACGACATGATGAACCTGCGCTCACTCGTTGAGAAGAGCGCTGATGCCTATTTGCTGCGCGAGATGATCGGGTTCGCTGCCCAGAAGTTGATGGCGCTGGAGGTCGGCACGAAGACCGGCGCTGCCTATGGCGAGAAGTATGGCTTCCGAATGGCCCAACGTAACGGCTATCGCGACCGGGATTGGGAGACACCGGGGGGCACCGTCGAGCTACGCATTCCCAAGCTTCGCACAGGCAGCTACTTCCCGAGCTTTCTCGAACCACGCCGAATGGCCGAGAAGGCCCTGACGGCGGTCATCAAAGAGGCCTATATCCAGGGCATTTCGACCCGATCCGTCGATGACCTCGTCAAGGCGATGGGCATGAGCGGAATCTCAAAAAGCCAGGTATCCCGGCTGTGCGAAGAGATCGATGAGAAGGCGAAGGTCTTCCTCGACAGGCCCATCGAAGGAGAATGGCCCTACCTGTGGATCAATGGTGCGCCGTGCGGCGCGGGAGGTGCGTATGATTTAGTGTAACCTCTCAAGCTTGCCGATTTTTGACCGACGGCTGCAATGCCGTCCGATCCACGGGAGCAGTGGATCGAAGGGGGCCAAGAAGCTCGGCCGGGCGTCGCCGGTTGGGTTGCATAAGCAGATTGGCCTTAACTGTACCGGATGCGGGCCATCAACCGCGGGCCGGGCTACCGCAGTGCCCCTGGCGAGACAACGAAGTGAGCGTCAGAAGCCTCGAAACACAGAAATCGCTTCCATTAGCGTGATGGCGTGGAGGCACGAAAGAACGATCAGAGGCGGTAAGGCTCGTCTATCCTTACTGCCGTGTTCTTGTTGAGACCCGAGATGGGACTGGCTCCTATGCCCCATCTCCAGCATCGCACGGGGTAGAGCTCACCGCCTAAAGGCAGAAGGTTGAAAAATCGGAACACGCGAACTTGGATCGTCTGCCCGGTCGGAAACCGGGCTCGCTGCGATGGCCAGATATGGGCGACACCAAGGGCGGAGCTTTCGTAGTAGTCGGAGTGCGGGAAAGCCGCACACAGGGCGAAGGGAAGCAGTAGGACGATAGGCTGCAAAGACGGAGGAGTGATCTGTGGACATGGATCATCAGACCGACAAGGTCTGAGTACTCGGCATTCAAAGCAAACTTTATCAGTGGAGTAAGGCTAATCCCGACGATCAGTGGCGCGACATGTGGGGTTGGTTGACCGACCTCAGAGTGCTGCGCCATGCCTGGCATCGTGTCGCCTCCAACAAGGGTGGACGCACGGCCGGCGTTGACGGGATGACGGTGGGACGCATCCGGAACAGGAGTGAACATCGCGCCCTGGTCGATCTTCAAGCTGATCTGCGCAGTGGTGCATATCGGCCAAGTCCGGCCAGACGCAAGCTCATTCCAAAGGCCGGGAAACCAGGGCAATTCCGCCCCTTGGGCATCCCCACCATCAGAAACCGCGTCGTACAAGGCGCGGCCAAAATCCTTTTGGAGCCGATCTTCGAGGCGCAATTCTGGCACGTCTCTTATGGGTTTCAACCCGGCAGAAACACCCACGGCGCCTTGGAGTACATTCGCCGGGCAGCCTTGCCTCAGAAACGGGACAAGGACACCCGGCGAAACCGGCTGCCATACCCTTGGGTGATCGAGGGGGACATCAAAGGATGCTTCGACAATATCAATCATCATCACCTGCTCGAGCGGATGCGCAAGCGTATTGGCGATCGACGAGTGGTGCGATTGGTCGGATCATTCCTGAAGGCCGGTGTTTTGACGGAGGATCAGTTCTTGCGGACGGACGCCTGTACCCCTCAAGGCGGGATCATCTCTTAGTGCGATCGAGGAGCGGTATGAAAGTTGGACCTATCACCGCCGAAAGACCCAAGCCCGTCGCAAAAGCAACGGGGTGGCGGCAGCGGCGAGCGCCCGCGACAGTGATCGCATAGCAGGACGCTGTGTGTTTCTGCCGGTGCGCTACGCCGACGACTTCGTGGTTTTGGTGTCTGGATCGCTGGAGGAGGCTATGGCAGAGAAATCCGCTCTGGCCGACTACCTGATCGAGACGACCGGGCTAACGTTGTCGCCGGAAAAGACAAAGGTAACGGCCATGACAGAGGGCTTCGAGTTTCTCGGATTCCGCTTCAGCGCGCATTGTGATAAACGCAACGGCTATGGCCCGCGCGTTGAAATACCCAAGGCAAAGGCCGCGAACCTGCGTCTCAAGGTCAAGCAACTGACGCAGCGTGACAGCATATCCGTCAGTCTTGGCGAAAAGCTTCGGAAGGTGAATTCCATCACCAGCGGATGGGCGAATTATTATCGCTACTGTGTCGGCGCTGGCCGCGTATTTGTCGATCTCGACTGGTATATTGGCCTGCGTCTTTACTGCTGGCTACGTAAGAAACGTCCAAAGGCAACACCCAGCGAACTGTGGGGCTCAAAACAGCCAAGCAGGCGCCGGGCGACGAGACGGGTTTGGCGAGAAGGGTCCGTTGAGCAACAAGTGCTCGGCTGGACAACTGTCGAGCGATACCGTCTCGCGTGGATGGACATGCCTGACTTTGCCATGTCTTCTGGAGAGCCGGATGCGTAACGAAGGCGCACGTCCGGTTCGGCGAGAGGCGATGCGAAACCTGCCGCCGTAATGCGGTAAGGCGCGCATCGCCTACTCATCCGACCTACCTCAAGGTTCGGCGCGCTGGTTGTATTGTCTCCGTCGCCGTAATCATCGCGGTGGGCGTCAACACCGATGGTCGACCCGAGGTGCGCGGCATGGAGATCGGTACGTCCGAGGCCGAGGCGATCTGGACTGAGTTTCTTAGAAAGCTGGCCAGGCGGGGTCTGCGTGGCGTCAAGCTCGTCGTCTCAGATGCGCATGAGGGAAGGCCGCGGTATCGAAGGTGCTCTCCGCCACTTGGCAGCGCTGCAGGGTCCGCTTCATGTGCAATGCCTTGGCCCATGCGGGAAAGAGCGGACGGCGCGTCGTCTCCGCCTTCATTGCCACGGCCTTTGCTCAGGACACGCCGGAGGCGGCAAGCACTCAGTGGCGCAACGTTGCCGACCTGATCAGGCCAAAGGTACCGAAGCTCGCCAGTCTCATGGACAGCGCCGAGCAAGACGTGCTCGCCCACATGACCTTTCCCAAGCAGCATTGGGCCAAACTTCACTCGACCAACCCGATCGAGCGATTGAACGGCGAGATCAAGCGGCGGACAGAGGTCGTCGGCATCTTCCCCAACGACGACGCCATCGTGCGCCTGGTCGGTGCGCTGCTGCTCGAACAGAACGATGAACGGGCCGTCCAGCGACCTCGTTATATGACCCTTGAGACAATCGCCAAGATGAGCGATGATCCACTCATCAGCGTGCCAGCCGCAAGCTGACACTCATCCGGCCCTCTGGGATGAGCCGTGGTCGTCTAAGCTACACCACGTCCTGGGACATGATCGGGGACCGCGAAGACAACGATGCACCCGGCAGCGCTGCTTACAAAAGATTGCTATTGACACCCCAATTGCGATTAGACAACCACATCAATCCAGATTGCCGTAGATGTTCGTGCATACTCGAAACCCGTTACTCTCACGAACTGCGCATAGCACAGCACGTGAAGATTGGAGCCGGCGTTCAAGCCGGCTCCCTTTACCTGATCAGCGGAAACTGCGGAAACGAAGGGCGTCAGGAAGGAAAGTCTTGTCCGGGACGGGAGCCTCATTTGAGCCAATTGGCATCTGCGCACGGAGCTTCCAACCCACAGGAAGATTCCAAGTCTTCTTCACAGATTCATCGATCAGAGGATTATAATGTTGAAGACTTGCCCCAACGCCAACGTTGGCCAGCGCCGTCCATACAGCAAACTGGGCCATGCCGCCGGACTGTTCAGACCAGTCGGGGAAATGGTCTGCGAAGAGCGGCCATTGTTCCTGTAGGTCTAGCACAGTTTGCTCATCTTCGAAAAAGAGGATCGTCCCAACACCTGCTGCAAATCCGTCGATCTTCTTCAGAAACTGTTCCAGAGTATCGCTAGACATGATCTGCGCTATCTCTCTTCTTACTATACTCCAGAGTTTTTCGCTTTCGTTGCCGAAAAGGAACACCACTCGAGAGCTTTGAGAATTGAAAGGCGACGGAGACCATCTGATCGCCTCACGAGCCAGGTCCTCTATCACCGTCTCTGCAATATCGAGGTTGCGACCCAGCGCATATTGCGTCCGGCGCTTTTTCAAAAGTTCAATCATGTTCTTCCTCTTCGAGGTTCGATATGGGAAACCGATATAGGAGGATTACGCTCGCTTCTACCGGCTGCGGACCAAAGCAAGAGCGGCACGCCTTGACTTAATACAATCTGTGCACCAGTTACATCAAATGCACTAATGGAGACCAAATGGAAAAAACACCGGCCCCCGAACTTATCGCCGGCGTCAGGCGGTTCGTCGAGATGGTAGACGGCCCTTGGGCCGCCCTCATTCTTGCCCAACTCTGCAGTGGAGGCCGACGTCGGTTCAGCGAGCTTCGCGAAGCATTGCCCGGGATCAGCCCTCATACCCTAACTCGTCGGTTGCGTCAGTTTGAGGAAGCCGGCATTGTCTCCAGAGTGTACTACGCCGAAATGCCGCCAAGGGTGGAATACGAACTGACGCCCCTCGGCCGCACCATGCGCCCGGTGCTAGAACGTATGTCCGATTGGGGACTTGACGCGGCTAACGCGACTCAACCAACCAAACCTTGACCGCATCCGTGCGGTGAATAACCGGAGTGCGTTCCCTCTCCCCCCATTGCTGTTGGATGATGACCCGCTTAATCCGTAACGCAACACGAACGACTCTAGCTAGCATTACAGTTGCATTTTGGCTTTCAGATGAGCTCGTTGAGCGGCCGCCTGATGGGCGCGTCTCCACCATGACCATGCGATGACATAGGCGGGGTTTATTCGACGCTGGGCGAGTCTGATGGCGATGCGCCGGACTTCCTTGATAGACCAGCGGATCAGATCCTGCTGGTCGGCATCCGCGGTCTTTTTTTGGGCGTCACGTCATTGGCGCGGTACCGGATCACCGCCATCATGGCGAAGGCGAGCATGACCAGCGAGACGTGGCGATGCCAGCCGTGCCATGACCGGGTTTCATTGTGATCGAGTCCGAGCTCGTTCTTGGCGGTCTCGAAACTGTCTTCGATCGCCCACCGATGGCCTTCAATGGCAACGAGGGCCTGGATGCTGGTCCCGACCGGGCACCATGTCGTGAAGAATGCGAGATCACCGTCGCTGATATTGCGCCGGATCAGGAGGCCACGGGTCCAAAGTCCTGATTTCGTGTCGTCGTATTCGTCGGCATCGAGGTCGGCGAGTTCGCAATAGGCCCAGTCATGAAGTCGTGTGCCTTTGGTACCTTCACCCGCGGAAAGACGCCGCCAGGCTTCAGGATCGAGATCACGGGCGATTTCCTGCGCTGTTCCGGCGACCGGAGGCTTGCCCGACCAGGAGCCGAAATGGTGGTCCGATTTAACCCCAATAACGTAGCCTTTACAGGCTCGGCGCAGGGTCCCTTCGACTTACACCGCATCTGCGGCCACCCATGAAAACGGTACAGCGGCTGAAAGCGCACGCCGTATCATATCGACAGCCAGGCCGGGCTTGGTAGCGAAGGCTGTAGCTTCAGGAACATGAACAGTTGCAAGCCTTGCCGGATCGCCGGTCCAGTTCTTGGGCAAGTGCAGGGCTTGATCGATAAAGGCATGACCGCGAACGGACACATAAGCAGCGAACACACCGATCTGGCAGTTAGTTATCTTGCCTGCCGAACCTGTATATTGGCGCGCAACTCCGCACGATGTCGCGAAGTGCGTCCGCGTCCAACGCCCGCGACCCAGAATGGCTTGTTGCCGCCACGGGCCGGGATCACCCGCCGCCTCAGCGGGCATCCAACCTGTCTCACGCCGTTCGTCACCGAGCAAACCGTCCCGGAAAAGGTTCGAAGATGCTGCAACTCGCTCCTGCGTAAACAGTCCGCGCATGCGAGCCTTCACGTCACGCAGCGATAACGCCCAAAGCTCAAGCGTCGTCTCGGTAGATGCACCGTATGCGACGTCCACGCCCCAGCGCTTTTTCAGTTGCAGCTATCTGAGGTTGATCTGCGGGCCGTCAAATGAGCTCACCGAAGAGTACCTGACGAGCTCATTGTGAGGCCTTGATGCGGGCGGCATAGGCCCACGGCATCAGGGCTTCGATGTCCTTGGCGAGGTGGCCGTTTGCGAGGCGGGTGAAGAGGTCGCACAGATAGGCGTAGGGCTCAACGCCGTTCATTTTGCAAGTGCCGATCAGACTGGCAAACCGAGCCCAATTGCGCGCCCCTTCATCGTGCCCCGCAAAGAGCGCATTGCGGCGGTTCATGGCCGGTCGGCGGATCGCGTTTTCCACCAGGTTAGAGTCGATATCGACGTGGCCGTCGCCCAGGAACAGCCGGAAGCCGTCCTGCCGCGTCAGCATATAGGCCAGGGCTTTTCCGAGGTCAGACTTGCGTGAGACGCGCTTGGCTTGCGCTGCCAGCCAGGTGAAGAACTCGTCCACCAGCGGGAGGGACAGGTCCCGTCGAACTGCCCAGCGATGTTCGGGATCTGAGCCCCGGATACTGTCTTCGATCTTGTAGAGCGCGGCGATCTGCACCAGCGCCTCGTCGACGATGGGCGATCCACTCTTTGGCGCGGCCTTGATCAGCTTTCTGCGCCCATGCGCCCAACAGAAAGCCAGCTTCAAGGGATCGCCACCCATCCGGTCCGACGTGGCGAGGTGAGAGTAACCACCGTAGGCATCCACCTGGATTGTCCCGTTAAACCCGTCGAGGATTTCAGCGTCATATTCGCCTTTACGCCCGGGCCGGTAATGAAACACCGCACCTGGCGGCGCAGAGCCATTCCAGCCGCGGTCGTCACGTAGCACGGCCCACAGATAACCGGTCTTCGTCTTGCCTCGCCCCGGATCCAACACCGGAGCCGTTGTCTCGTCGACATAAAGCCGCGTGCTTTCCCACAGCAGCCGTTTGGCCATATGGTCGACCACCGGTGCGATTTCGCTGCCCGCGCGCCCCATCCAATCGGAAAGGACCGTGCGGTCTATCGGCACCCCGTGTCGCGCCATGACCTCAGCTTGCCGGTTGAGCGGCATATGTTCGGAATGCTTGGCGACGGCAATCTCCGCCAGAAGGGCTTCAGTCGGCCAGCTTGCCTCCAGAAGATGCGCGGGCGCTCTGGCCTGGATGACGCCCGTTCGACCCTTGGGGCATGCGTATTTCGGGCGGATCGTGACGATCACCTCGTAGCGCGCCGGGATCCGGTCGAGCCGTTCCGTCCGGTCCTCGCCGATCCGCACCATGTTGCCGCAACCGCAGGGACAAACGATGCTCTCGGGCTCGATCACGCGCTCGACCCGCGGCAGGTGTTCAGGCAGTGCACGGGCCTTACGCTCCTTGCGAGAAACGGCCTTGTCAGGATCGCCAGCCTTTTCGGGATCATCTGCGCTTGCTTCGATCTTCTGCTCGACGGCGGCGATCCGTGCTTGTGTTTCGGCGATCGCCGTTTCAAGGTCTTCCAGCGCCAGTTCCATCTGCGCCGGATCGAGCTTTTCCGATTTCGGCCCGAACTTCGTGCGTCGATAGTCGTGAACCTGACCCTCAAGCCTCTCGATCAGCTCCTTCAACTCACCGATGAACGCGTCCTTTTCGGCAACGACCGCCTGTTCATGCTGACGTGCAGCACGCTCGACCGACAGCTCGAACTGCATCGCGGCAAACGCCTTCACCACCTCTGGCGGAAGGTTCGGAAACAGGCTGAGATCAATAGGTTGCGACATGCGGTCTTATAGCAAGACAGCACAAAAAATCCAAATAAAACAATGCAAAGGCAGCCGGATAGTCACCCTGCCGCCGACGGCGCGATCACCCGTTGCGCCATGACTCGCCGCCAGTCGAGCCCCTCGAATAACGCTTCGTATTGCCCCCTGGAAAGACGCATCGTCCCATCCTGCACCTTGGGCCAGGCAAAGCTTCCATGTTCAAGAATTTTGTAGGTTAGCACCATTCCGGTGCCATCCCATGCCAGGATTTTCAGACGATCACCGCGCTTCGACCGGAAGATCACCGTCACCCCGGAATGCGGGTCGAGCTTCAACTCGGTCTGCACCATCAGAGCCAGCGCCTGATGCCCGCAGCGGGAGTTCACCGGCCGCGTTGCAATCAGGGATCGGCAGTCGTTGGCCCGCGACGATCATGCCGTCCCTCGCATGGCGCGCACCAGAGCGGCGACCCGTTCAACCGGCGCATCGCCGGGAACCCGTATCACAACGTCCGGGCCGATCGTGAGCGTCAAGACTGACGAAACCGCCTCCCGCAGTTTCGGCGGCGCCAAAACATTCAACGCCTCGCTCGGCTCTGCCGCAATCGCCAAAGGCACAAATGCAGGCTCGGCATCGCCGCTCTCCGACAGGCCCAGCATAGCCTCAAAAGGCAGCGCCAGAATGCCCTCGCGCGCTTGTCGGCGCCAGAAAGAAAGCTGGTGCGGAACAACGTCATGACGGCGCGCGACATCAACAACACGAACACCAGGCTCAAGGCTTTCCGCCACGATCCGCGCCTTCACATCATCTGGCCAACGCCGGTTTCCGCGGCGCGGCTCGACAACTTCGTAGCGCCCAACAAATCCATCATCTGCCATGCAAATCTCCAGATAGTCCTGGAAACCTTCTCGCACGCCCGCCCAGCCTCAAAATACAGCCTATCCAATGGGGCGGAGACAGCGCTTACGATGCACCTGCTATCCATCGTCTCCGAACCATGGAGGCCCGTTTATTCAGACAATAGATAAACATGCGACTGTAATGCTAGGTCCTGTTGACAAAGTTCTCGATCATCGGGGAGTTTCATCCGTTATGGGTTGGGAGGGATACGTTGCCAACGCCTCTGGAAGTTTTCGATAAGTTTCGATCTGCGCTTTTGACAAAGCCGTTGTCGGCGGTTTGGCGTGGCCATGGCTCGGCAATTTTCTTGGAGTTTGGCCGCTTATCACCCCAAGTGAGACGCGACGGTACTGCCGGAAATTCACAGGGCGACTTCACAGTCATGATCGAGTGGAGTTGGCGGATTGAGAATGAAAACTCGATTGTGTGCGGAAGGTGGAGCGACGAAGACGGTTGGGAAGAGACTTTTCGGTCGCTTATCGGTCGTGACGTTCGAAATGTATCGTTATTCGGACGACTTCCAGAGCTCTCGATTGAATTGGCAGGCGGACTTTATATAGCTTCGTTTATGACCGCAGACGGCCAGCCTAGCTGGACCATATTTGACCGTTGCCCTGAGCATCAGAAATCCGCCTGGATTGAGGTTCGCGATGGCGAGATTTGGGAGACTTTGGACGCGAAAAGCTCATCAGCTGCAATTGACCCCGATTCCAAAATCGCTTGAAGCGTGATTCAACACTACCTTTTAGGAGGCGGTTTTGGAACGAGGCGATTTGAGTGATGCAGAATGGCGGATAGTTGAACCGCTGCTGCCGAGAGAGCGGGGCCGCAAGTCTCGCCCATCGCATGACAACCGCCGCTTTTTGAACGGGATGCTTCACGTCTTGCGCGTTGGCTGTCCATGGCGCGATATGCATGAGCGATACGGCAAATGGAATTCGATTTATGTTCGTTTCCGCCGATGGGCTGAACAAGGCATATGGGACGCTCTGTTAGAGACGCTGGTCGAGTTGGGGCTGACCGACGACTGGCAGCATATGATCGAGAGTACAACGGTTCGTGGCCATTCGCAGGCAGCGGGCGCTAAAGGGGGACTTATAAGGAGGCTTTTGGTCGATCACGCGGTGGCTCTACGACGAAAATCCACGCCCGTGCAGACGGTCAAGGACGCCCTCTCGGCTTCATCCTGACCGGCGGAGAGGCTTCTGATTACAGTGCCGTTCCTGATTTACTGGCAATACCGGTCGGTAAACCGAGGTTGTTTCTTGCCGACAAAGGATATGACGGCAATTTCCTGCGCGAGGAACTGCTGACCCACGGGATCAGGCCGGTCATTCCGCCGAAAGCCAACCGGAAGAACCCGCCTGCCTGCGACTTCCGAGCCTACAAGAATCGAAACCATATCGAACGGATGTTCAACCGTCTCAAGCAGTTCCGCCGCGTGGCGACCCGATACGACAAAACCCGAAAATCCTTCTCAGCATTCCTCGCTCTGGCCGCCGCGAAGATATGGTTGCCGTACTTTGTCAACAGGACCTAGACAAACTCTTCCGGCGAACGAGTGAGCTTTCGTCGGCGGGATTTTCTTTGGCGTCGTCTGATATCCCCAATGCCGCCGATCTGTGTCACATAGTCCGAGAGATCGACGTGCCGCGCCATCGGAGAGATTGTGCTTCCAAGGCCGTAAAAACTTCAGTCCCAAAACAGAGATACAAACAAAGTTACGCAGATAGGGGTCAATAAACGATCACTACAATCTGATACATCCTGCCACTCTGTGATTTTTGCAGATTGATCTAAGTCCGCGAGCCCAGTTTACCCGTAAGTTTGTGTGAGTAACTAATTGATCTAAGCGCAGAACAAGGTCGCTGCATCAAAATCTCATATGTGATTCTGGTCAACGAACACGTACTTCACTTAGCATCCCTCAGGAAGACGCGATTGCCATTTTACGAATGTCGCATCCGCTGGTTCTCTCCCCATGATCGGCCGCTAGATTAGCAAATCTGCAGCCGCAGTACGAGATATAGCAAGTGTTTTGACGAATATCGCCTATTACTGGCAGAGAACGTCAAATACCTTGACACATTTTTGTATCCTCTCACGTCACTTGTTTTATTTACGAGCTGTAATTTTGTTATTTTAATAATCACTATTCGATAATTAAATATAAATTTACCGATGATCATATTATCTTATCACGTTATTCCAACGTCCCTCAGCATTGATACAGTGATCATAATCGTTAGTTTGGACCGATATTAACGTTGTGAACCGTTTAAAAGTTCAATCGCATGTTTCGAGCTCGATAATCCCCATTTTAGGGTAGAGAGCATCTTTTACGAAGTGGCGCGTGATCAAATTGCATTCTATAAATAAGTCGGAAAATTGCTACAATCCACTTTTGCGGCACTCAAGCAGCTGCACTTTATTCGTTACTTGCAACGCATTTTGCGAATATTATTAACGTGATACTTGAAACTTTCTTTATCATTGCTTTGATTATTTTCTGGAGAATATTGTTTGCTTCAGGCCGAGGGCCATCGACTCTATAAATGAGCTTGGACGAAGCTCCTTTCCACTGCAATCAACTAAGCATTCCATTTCAATACAAAACTTAAACAATGGCATCTGAGCTGACGGTTGGAGTCATTGGAGGCGGCCACGCTGGAACAGCTTTAGCGGCCTGGTTTTCAAGCCAGAAAGTTCAAACAGCCATGTGGGCTCCGGCAAATCATCCAGGTTCATTGCCTTCAATTCGCCAACATGGTGGGATACTGGCCAGCGGCTTGATCGAAGGTAAGCATGAGGTTACAATATATCAGGAATTGTCTGATCTGCTTGCTTCAGCGAAATTTCTGATCCTCGCAACCCGAGCTGACGTGCACCAAGCTTTCGTTCAAGATCTCGAAAAGTTCGTCCTGAAAAAGCCCCTGCTCGTAATCTGCGGGCACGGATTCACTGTCAATTACGCGGCTCGCTTGATGTGCGAACGCATTCTAGAGACTGACGATTCCCCTGTAACTGCAAAGCTGATCGGCGGACAGGGAAACGAAGTTCACATCAAAGCGATACTGCCTTCGTTTGGTGTGTCGTGCTATCCTGTGACACGCGATGGCGGAGGCAATTTAAAACTGCCGAAGTCAATTAGCGAGACACTGGCAAAGATCTTTGGCTCCTCGATAACTGCTATCTCGCCACTCCACTCGCTTTTTTTCTCTAACTATATAATCCATGCAGTTTCAGCGACGCTCAATATTGGCCGGCTGCGCGATCCGGAAGGGTCGCTTACCGAGCGCGCTGAGGGTTGGCGCACGGAATTGGAATCCCGTGTGGGCGCCGATTATCGCTTTTACTTTTATGGCCAAGGTACCAATAGTTACGTGTGCGCTGTGATAGATGCTGCGGACAAGG
Source organism: Agrobacterium sp. S7/73 (assembly GCF_019355535.1). NCBI lineage: Bacteria > Pseudomonadati > Pseudomonadota > Alphaproteobacteria > Hyphomicrobiales > Rhizobiaceae > Agrobacterium > Agrobacterium sp. S7/73. The sequence goes on along the minus strand of NZ_CP072138.1, from coordinate 798,584 downwards.
AGCGTCTTAAAGTTGCAGGCGCTCTTGGGATAAAGCTAGACACCGTCCTGGCAGAGTGCAACACCCAGTCAAAGACTGACTATGTGAATATGAGGGAATTCAGTCTGGCACCGTTCCCGTACAACGTCAACTTTGCTTGTCCCGACACCTTGCAGCACCGCTATTTCTCAGAAGAAATCCGCACTATGGAGATGATATGCGCGATTGCCAAATCGCATCGTATCAAAATTCCAGTTACGAAAAGCATCATGTCGCTGATAAAGGCCGCAAGAGGCGACGATGTGGACGCACTTTCATTGATGGGCGGCCTGCCTTTCGATCCAACTAAACTGTCAATCTTTGGAGCGCGCACCGTCTAGTATCTGATGTCCGCTACGGCAGTCCAAAATTATATATGTGATGACATACTTATTAAAGTATCTCAATAAACGGCAGGGCGCTGATGTGAAGCGACTGCCTGTGTGTTGTGTGCACTGTTTTCGTTTTATTGTGTATAATAAATCATAATTATATTGCGTGTAATTTTCTTTGAGATTATCATGTTTATAATCATGAATGTTTATTTATAATTTATTATTTCTAGAAAATATTAAATAGTCAATATAATACACAATCATCACAACATAAGCTTTATTGGATTTTCAGCAACAAAAGAAAACAACAAGCTCCATAAACTATAAATATAAAATTCAACACAAACACTAACTCAATTCCCATAGAAGCAAGATACGAATTTTTTAAACCCCTTCGTCTTGGAAGGCACCTCTTGAATTGCTTCTAGGGGAATACTTGGGTCGAACAGAGTGTTGTCATTCGGAGAACTGTTGCGGAAGTGTGAGCGGCCAAAAGCAATGATATCGTATTTGGCTCTCACACCATCTGCGTGGAAAAATCCACAATATTCGCCGCTGCTTTCAAGTAAAAAGCTAGGGCCCTCTGCAAACGTCTGGTTTGGTAGAATAGCCACATAGTACTCCACATCAGCGTCAGTATTGTATGAAACAAAAGATAACCTATTGTGCAAACGGAGAATCTCTTGCTTGCATATCTCTCCTCTAAAAGGGGGCATTGTACAAGCTACGATGTCTTGCCTCCTGGGACGCCAGAGCGTTCGAGTTTTAACGTAATCAGCAATAAAATCCCTCGGCCCGTAGACATAGAGCAAAGCTCTATCAAGTTGGACCTCACGGAATCCACGCCCTTTAGCGGGGCAATCAAGGAGAGGTTTTGTGAAGAACTCACCAGCTACCACTCTCCAGTAGAAGTCTGCTGTGAGTGGTACCGTCTGCGCCCATTCCTTTTGCCGCTTCATCAAATCGAACACGACGAATTTCCTATATACGTTGAGAGCGATCTCAATGGCTATCGCCACCTGCTCAGGGCGAAAGACCAAACAGAGATTAGATGGAATGAAAACTGGCCTGTTAAACTCCATAATCAAACGTTGAATATCAATGCCAACCGTTCTGACCAGCTTTAATAAGCGAAAATGCGATCATTGCGGCCGCAGATTGGGCCGCCGTTTACGGCTTTAAAAAAAAAGACCTAAAATAAAGCGACAGGCTTTGAATAACTTTTAATGTACCTTCAAGCACTAAATGCACTTTACCATAGTACTCCGAAATTTCAGCCGTAATTGTATGATCTTTTTTTGAAAAAAGTCGTTTGATAAAAAATACCACTCTTTAATTGTAAATTCAGGACATTTGTTGATTTCAAAAATACAGTAGGTTGTCGGTTGGCGGGTGCCAGTGTAGAGAGACTACTAATTGGTTCACGTATCGAACCTAAGTCGATCTATTTTAGCACAAATGTTTACACACCAATATATCCTGCCAACGTCTAATTATGTTAAACAGCCTTTGGGACTTATCATCGGCTGGAATCACTAGAACATTCGGCGGCCTTCTGGTTCGATCCCTCGCAAGGCGGTGGCGATTTTGCTTCTGAGGTATGTTGATGCCTGAATAGCCCCGAGTTTCGTAGACACCCTCGGGTTAGATTTTCTGCTGCTTCTCGAACTCGACGGGCGACAGCATCCCGTTCCTGACGTGTTTGCGTTTCGGGTTGTAGAACATTTCGATGTAGTCGAACACGTCCTGGCGTGCTTCATCGCGTGAACGGTAAACCCTGCGACGTATCCTCTCTCGTTTCAGAAGATTGAAGAAGCTCTCGGCCACCGCATTGTCATGGCAGTTGCCGCGTCGGCTCATCGAGTGAACCAGATTGTGGTGCCTGAGGAACGAGGCCCAGTCCATGCTGGTAAACTGCGAGCCCTGATCCGAATGGATCAGCGCCTTGTCTTTCGGTTTGCGTCGCCACACCGCCATGAGCAGAGCCTGCAATACGACGTCCGTGGTCTGTCGGCTCTGCACCGCCCAGCCGATGACCCGGCGAGAATAGAGGTCGATGACAACCGCAAGGTAAGCGAAACCTTCGTAGGTTCGAATGTAAGTGATGTCCGTGACCCAGGCCTTGTCCGGAGCTGCTACGTCGAATTGCCGGTCGAGCTTATTATCGACGACGACAGACGGTCTGCCGCCATAGATGCCGGGACGGCGTTTATAGCCGATCTGCGCCTTTATTCCGGCGAGACGCGTCAGGCGCGCGACCCGGTTCGGGCAGCACATCTCTCCCTGATCGAGAAGGTCGTCGTGCAGCTTGCGATAACCGTAGACCTTGCCGCTCTCTTCCCATGCCTTCAGGAGCAGATCGGTCTGTCGCTTGTCCTCATTGGCTCACCTGCTCAGTGGGTTCTTCAGCCAGGTGTAAAATCCACTCGGGTGAACCCGCAGAAGGCGGCACATCGTCCGCACCGAAAACTGCAAGCGATGCAAAGCAATGAACGCGTACTTCACTTTGCATCCCTGGCGAAATACGCGGCCGCTTCCTAAGAAACACAGTCCCCAGGCGCCAGGGGTGAGAGATCATAGCCCATAGACCGAGCGCGGCGTTGGAGATTCGCAATGACACGGCCACGATGGCGCTCAGCATAGGCAGCAGCGCCTGGATCGCGATACACCATCCCATAACGCAGCGCATTGTAGAAAAGGACGGCAATCTTGCGTGCGGTCGCCGTGACGGCTTTCTGTTTTCCAATACGCCCTGCCAGCCGCCGGTAGAATGCGCCAAGTACAGTGTCGCTGCGGCCGAGCGTGGTCGCGGCCAACCACCATTTCTTCCCTTTGAACGTCACCACCACCTCATCGAGCTGCCACTTGTCGGCAAACTGGCCTCGTGAGCAGCCCCGGTGCGGATGTGCGAACTTCAAGCCAAATTTCGCCGCCCATTCCACGACGGTCTGGAATGAGACGGCGATGCCGCGTTCCGCCACCAGATCCTCGACGTCGCGGAAGCTGAGCGGAAAACCATAGTAGAACCAAACCGCATCGGCGATGATCTCGGCGGGAAAGCCATGGCGTCTAAAGTGGGCGGGCGGGGCTTCGGTCATGACAAGCCGTCTATCAAGCCCAGCCCAACCACGCGGTTAAGGCGACTTCATCCGTGAACTCATACCCGTGTAATTGTCGACATTGCTGGGAAATATGCTGACTGGCTAATCGCCCGACCATCTGAAGTTCGCGGAAATCGCGACAGCGCCTGGGTGTCCGCGTTGGTAGGTTGGTTGGCCTATCGTTGAAGAATGACCGGGACGCGAGGTGCTCTCTCGGACGACGAGTTCTCCGGGTAGTAGATTTAACGTCGGCGCGGGAAGTTTGGTGCCCACTTCCATTAACTGGACCAAGCGGGAGACTGCAGCTTTCGCAAGAGCTGCGCCGTCGTTCTGAACGCTCGTGAGTGAGGTGTGAGAAAACTTTCCAAACTCGATGTTGTCATATCCAACGATAGAAAGCTGTTCGGGAACTGAGATCCCATTGTCTTGTGCCCATCGCATAGCCCCCAGACCATAAACGTCCGAGCTCGCAAACAGCGCCGTCAAATCAGATTGGCGGGCTGATAGCTTCTTCATACCATTGTAACCTGCTTCCATGCTGAAACCGTCTGGTTCGACAATCTGCCGCTCATCGAGGGGGATGCCGTGGACGCGATGGGCATGCCTGAAACCATCGATCTTAAGCGGCTTCTCATTGAGTGGACCAAGCGCACCTATTCTGGTGTGCCCCAAGGCAATCAGGTGTGTAGTGGCATCAAAGGAAGCTTTGAATTCGTCCACCCCAACGCAATCAAGACCAGTATCCCGCATGCCGACCAGCATGACGATCGGAAAATTTCGCGCCCTCAGTCTGTGGAGATGGTCAAGGTTCGTGTGATCGACAGGATAAATGAGCAAGCCATCTACGCCGTGCCGACGAAACATCTCAATCGCAGCAGTTTCCTGTTCGGGCGTACTGCTTGTGGCGAACAAAACACCGTAGCCGCGCTCGGCCATCTCGCGCTGGAGCTCGGTGGCGACCGCGGTGGGCTGCGGGTTTGTAAGATATTCAAGGAGCATCCCGACCGTGTTGCTCCTCTTCAATACCAGTGATTTCGCAGAGTTATTCGGAATGTAGTCAAGTTCTGATGCGGCTTTTGCAATGACATCGCGTGCTTCCTGCGAGATGCGAGTACTGCCGCGAAGCGCCAGCGAGACAGTGTTTGTGCCATATCCCGTCTTGGCTGCAATATCAGCCAGCGTTGTTTTCCTTTGCCCCGTCATACCAGTCCTGTCCTCCCACACACCTACGATTCTAAATAAACGACACGAGGCCTATTGCAAACCACATGTAGTAACGCTACTACATTTACATGGCGCATCGTTATTGCACAACGGGCTCCGGGGTTCCTTAAAGAGGATAAGGCATCCAGAAGATCGGCCCACGCGTGTGGGTTAAAGATTTCCATTTCTTGAGGAGGAAGATGGAATGCATGCATTTATGAAATCCGCACTGCTTGGATTAACCCCCACACTTTTATCGACTGCCGCATTCGCTGAAGACAAAGACCTCAAAGTAGAGGTCTACTCGAACCTGGTTTCGGGTGGCGAATCCGCCGCGCTCAATGCGATTGCGGGCGCTTTTGAGGCCAAGGGCGGCAAGTGGATCGATTTTGCTGTTCCCGGCGACTCCACCGCCCCCGCGGTCTCGCGTATCGTCGCTGGTGACCCAATGGGCGCAGCAAAAATGCAGGCGACCGATCTGGATGAACTTCACGCAGCAGGACTCATGGCTGAAGTTGACGAGGTCGCTGCTGAAGGTAAATGGAAAGACCGTCTTCCGGATTTCGTCTGGGCTTCGATCACACGAGATGGGCATGTCTATGGTGCGCCGATCAACTCGCAATCGGAAGTTTGGCTCTGGTACAACAAGAAAGTGTTCACTGATCTCGGCCTTCAGGAGCCGCAGTCTTACGACGAACTATTTGCCCACATGGACAAGATCAAGGCTGCGGGCATTATTCCGTTCGCAGTCGGGGGCCAAAAATGGCAGCTCGCAATTCTGTTTTATAAGATTCTTGCGGGCGTTGCGCCTGATGCCTACCTTCAAATGCAGACAGACGATTACGAAACCGCCGTGAAATCGGAAGGTTTCAAAAAAGCTGCCGAAATCTTTGGCCGCCTCCGGCAGTACGACGATGAAGGGAGCCCCGGCAGACAGTGGAACGTTGCTGTCAACATGGTGGCGACGGGCCAAGCCGCAATGATGGTGATGGGTGATTGGGCAAAGGGCGAGTTCACGGCAGCCGGTCTGACTGCCGATGTTGAGTACGGATGCATGCTCGGCCCACAGAACGACGCAATCATCCTGACCGGTGACATGTTTCTGTTCCCAAAAGACGACGCTGAACGAGCTGGACAGTTGCTCCTTGCTCAGACGATGCTCGAACCCGAAACTCAAGTAGCCTACAACATCGCCAAGGGATCCATGCCCGCCGTCCTGGATGCTGATGTCAGCAAGATGGATGCCTGTACGCAGAAGGCCATGGCCGTTGTGAAGGATCCTGCCAAGCGTCTTCCAGGCCTCTCCTATGTCATGTCACCTGACAGACGCACGGGACTGCAGGACGTGATTGGCCAGTATTGGAGCGATGAGAAGGCAACTCCAGATAGCCTCGTCTCTGGGGTGCTACAGACCTTCCAGTCAACGAACTAGCCCTCCGTCTAGTTCGCGCCGGCGGGTTATTCTCCCAGCCCGTCGGCACTCCCAATCACAGCATCGTCCTTCTGGCGGTGCCTTGATGGAATCCGCTATGACCTTACCTCCACGACTACGCAAATTGCCTGCCGTCCTTGCGATGACGCCGACAATCTTTTTCGTTGTTGTTGTCCTCTGTTTTGGCCTTGCCTGGACAATCTGGACTTCGTTTACGGCATCGAAGCTTCTGCCAACAAACAGCTTCGTTGGCATGGACCAATACGTTCGTCTTTTCGCATCAAACCTATGGCAGGCTTCGATCGTCAACGTCTCCGTGTTCGGCCTTCTATTCATCGGTGGATGTCTCACGCTCGGCTACGTGCTGGCCGTGCTTCTCGATCAGAACATTCGTTTTGAAGACGGATTTCGAACCATCTTTTTAATGTCCGCGTCCCTGAGCTTCATCGTGACCGGAATCGTGTGGCAGTGGGTGCTTGATCCCACTTACGGAGTTCAGGCTGCGGTCCGTGGCTGGGGCTTTGAAGGATTCAGGTTCGACTTTCTGACACGACAGGATACCGCAATCTACGCTCTTGTGGGTGCTGGCGTCTGGCAGGCTACCGGGTTGGGTATGGTCATCATGCTTGCCGGGCTGCGCGGGATTGACCAGGATATCTGGAATGCTACGCGTATTGATGGCGTGGCCAAGTGGAAGGTCTACGTTCACGTCATTCCGGCAATGATCCGACCAATGATAGCGACTGCAGCCGTGCTCCTCTCGCTTACGGCCATCAAGATATACGATCTCGTGGTTGTCATGACAGGCGGTGGTCCCGGTACTGCGACTGAAGTCCCCGCGAAATACGTCATGGACATGCTTTTCCAGCGATCAAACCTCGGTCAGGCGACCGCTGCGGCCACCATCATGCTGCTTGCGATCTGCCTGCTTGTTGGCCTCCCGTTTGCCATTATTCATTTCCGTCGCAAACGCAGTGCAGGAGGAGCACATTGATGGACAGCGCTACGTTAATTCCCGAGGGGCGAAAGCCTCGACAGGTCTCGGCTTCTCGGATTGCACTCTACGTGTTCCTGGCTCTGACAGCCGTGTTCTTCCTGCTTCCCGTCTACGTAATGGTTGTGACCTCGTTGAAGCCGATGGCCGAAATACGAACGGGAAACATCTTTGCGCTGCCACAGGCGCTCACGTTCGACGCTTGGATCAAAGCATGGTCCGGTGCCTGCACGGGTCGCGTTTGCGAGGGCATGCGGCCGGGTCTTGTCAATTCGTTCAAGATCGCAATTCCGGGAACGCTGTTTCCCTTGCTGCTCGGTGCGATCAATGGCTATGCACTTTCGTTCTGGCGCTTCAAGGGAGCGAACCTGATATTCACACTGTTGCTCGTCAGCACTTTCGTACCGATCCAGGTCTTCATTTTTCCTCTCGTTCGGATGATGACGGCAACTGGTCTGTTCGGGTCCCTAACAGGTATCATCCTGATCCACACAGGCTTCACCTTGCCGATCATGACGTTGCTGTTTCGCAATTTTTATGCGGCGGTGCCAGAAGAGATGTTTAGTGCAGCCCGGATCGATGGTGGCGGGTTCTGGTCGATATTTGCCTTCGTACTTCTCCCCATCTCAACTCCGATCATCATTGTGGGTGTGATCCTTCAATTCACTGGGGCGTGGAATGATTACCTCTTTGGTCTGATTTTCGCGGGCCGCGAGAACCAGCCGATGACCGTTCTTCTCAGTTCCATCGTGACCAGCCAGTACGGCGAGAAGGAATACAACGTGAACATGGCGGCGACCATGCTGTCGGCCGCTATCCCACTCCTTGTCTATTTCGTTTCGGGGCGCTGGTTCGTCCGCGGGATTTCCGACGGCGCATTGAAGGGATAAACAATGTCAAAAGTTACCAATGGTGGACGCACCAAGGGCGTCTCGGTTCGCAACCTCAACGTCTCCTACGGCTCCCTGAGCGTTATACGCGATCTGAACATCGAAATCGAACCGGGCGAGTTCATCGTTTTGCTCGGCGCGTCCGGATGTGGCAAGTCTACACTGCTGAGTGTCATCGCTGGGCTCCGGGATGCCAGTGGCGGGCAGATCTGGATTGGCGACGAGAACGTCACCTGGCATGAGCCGAAGGATCGCGACATCGGAATGGTCTTCCAATCCTATGCGCTTTATCCGCAAATGACGGTTCGGGGAAACCTGTCTTTCGGGCTTCGCATGACCGGAGGCGACAAGGCTACGATCGAAAAGCGCGTCGCCGAAGCGGCTGAGGTGTTGCAACTCACGCACCTGCTCGACCGCAAGCCCAGGCAGCTTTCAGGGGGACAGCGGCAGCGCGTGGCCATCGGCCGTGCCCTTGTTCGTCAGGCGAGCGTGTTCCTCTTTGATGAGCCGCTCTCCAATCTCGATTCCAAACTCAGGACTGAACTGAGATCCGAGCTGAAGCGTCTCCACAAGCAACTCGGCGCGACAATGATCTTCGTAACACATGACCAGATTGAAGCTCTCACCCTCGCTGATCGGATCGCCGTAATGGAAGGCGGTAAAATCCGCCAGTTCGGGACCCCCAAGGAGATATATCGTCATCCGGAAAATCGTTTCGTGGCAGACTTCATAGGCTCGCCTGGAATGAATTTTTACGACGGTGAAGTTCGATTTCGCGGAGCAGAGCCTCGCTTCATTGGAGACGGTTTCGATCTTCCACTGTCGGGATACGAATTTGCCGCAGCGTTGACCGGGCCTACCAAGGCGGTTCTGGGGGTACGCCCGGAACATGTTAGAACACGACTGACTGGACAAACGCCTTTCCGTGCAACAACGCCAATTACATCCGTCGAACCAATGGGGGCAGAAACACTGCTAGTCGGTCGTCTGGGTGCCAATCCGCTAGGGATCCGCGTCGATACCCTACAAGGCCTTGATGAGGCTTCCGATGTCGAATTCGAGATCGACCCTTCGCTCGTCTCACTCTTCAGCGCAGGCTCAGGGCAGCGGCTCTGATTAGCAACCTCCACTAAAATTAACAGGATTTATATCATGGCTCACACTGATGAGACTGGTTTCGTTTCGCTCTTTGACGGCAAGACCCTCGACGGATGGTTCTCTACACCCCGCACGTATGGCCAGATGTGGCCAGGCGGACCTACGATCCAGGAAGCCCATCCCGGATCGATACCTGATGACTACAATGAGCAGGCGCCTAAGCATGAGGCTGTGTGGACGGTGGAAGACGGTGCCATCGTTGGCCGCCAGGATGAACCCGGAAGCGGCTGGGGCGGTTATCTGCTGACTGAAAAGACCTATGGGGACTTCGAGCTTCGTTTCGACGCTAAGCCCGATTGGCCCGCCGATACGGGCATCATGCTTCGAAAGAAGCCCGACACATTCCACGGTTTCCAGGTTCTGCTCGACCACCGCAAATCAGGCTCCATCGGTGGTTTTTATGGCAACGGCATCAGTGGCTTTCATGCGGTACCGTTCGCGCTCGATGTCAAAAACGACGCAAGCGGGAATCCGATCGGCCTAAAAGATGATGATCCCGCGACCTCCATTGAAATCTTCACCCAAGAGAAGCGAGACCTCCTGACCGAATATTGCAGCGTCGAGCAGTTTCTTGATGTCTGGAAATTCAACGACTGGAATTCATTCCGGATCGTCTTTGTTGGCGCAAAGCCAAAAGCGTCCGTCTACATCAATGACCTGCTTATCGCCTCGACAGACTTCGCCACAATGAAATTCCCGAACTACGACGCTGACGACGTGGCGGAGTTCCTTGGCCCCAAAGGCCATATCGCGTTTGAGGTGCACGACAACGACAAGAAGCTTGGTGAGGGTCGATGGGGCCGAACCGCGGCGTGCCGTTGGCGTAACATTCGCATCAAGGAGCTCTGAGGATGAAGGAGGAAATCGACATCCGTTGGGGTATAGTTGGACCAGGCTGGATCGCCAGCCTGTTCGCCGAAGATCTGGCGCACACACCAGGGTCAAGATGTGTTGCGGTTGCGTCCCGTGACCTTGGTAGAGCAAAGGCCTTTGCCGAAAAGCACGGCATCGACAAAGCGTATGGCGACTACGCAGCAATAGCAGCGGATCAAGATGTCGACATCGTCTATATCGCAACGCCGCATAGCCACCATCACCAGCATGCCAGACTTATGCTCGAGGCTGGCAAGCCACTGATGGTCGAGAAGCCGTTTGCGATGAATGCCGTGGAGACAGAGGAGATTCTGACACTGGCAAGCGAGCGAGGTCTGTTCGTGATGGATGCCATGTGGACCTTGTGCAACCCGTTGTTTCGCACACTTGCTGCGCGGGTTGAAGCGGGTGACATTGGCACGCCCCGCGCCTTTACTGCCTCGATTGGCCCAATGGGTGGTCCGAAGAACTCACGCGTGTCCGATCCCGAGCTTGGTGGCAGCTTTACGCTTGAGTGCATGGTCTACCCCATGAACATTCTCGCAGGGCTTGCTCCCAATCTTCTGACATCCCCCAATATTACGGCATCGGCTCGATTGACGGAACGCGGCGTCGACAGTGCATCAGCAATTCTGGTGAGCAACGCTGAGGGACACGCGGTCATGTCTGGAGGCTTTGTTCCCGGAGCGGGAGGCGCAGACATTTCCACATTCCGACTTATCGGGGACAACGGCTGGCTGTCTGTCACAGACAACCTTTTCAATCCAGGTAGGGCTCTTCTGAGTTCGGGAGATAAGGAACCAGAGGAAATTATCGAGCCTGCCAGCCAAGGGCGTTACCGCTGGGAGATCGAGGAAGCTGCAAATTGCCTTCGTGAGGGTTACAAGGAGAGTTCCCTTGTTCCACATGATCTGACTTTAAGTGTGATGAAGCTCCTCGATCAGGCTCTCATCCAAACGAGAGGACGCATCTTGCCATGAGTGTTCCACTGCGAAAACTAGCGCCAAATCAGGTATGTCAGATCTGGATCCATGACACAGCGACCGGAGACAATCTGTTGCTGTACGAAACGAAAGAACTCCTTCTGGAGGCTCCGAACTGGAACCTAGATGGTGACACCCTCATCCTCAATGGGGATGGGCATTTGTGGCGTCTTCCCCTCTCCTTGCCTCACCTTGAACTCATACCCCTGAGTGGCCTTCCCCCGGTGAACAACGACCATGTGCTCGATCCGGATGGCGAACATATCTTTGCCTCGACGTATGACGATTGGCAAATCTACCGAGCACCTTTGGATGGCGGCGAAGCTGTGAAGATCTCCGGCCGAGAGGGTCCTGAAAACCTGCTGCATTTCTTGCACGGCGTTTCGGCGGACGGGAGGCAACTTGCGTTCGTAGGCGTTGAGGCTCAACTCGTTGATGGACGGCTTTCGTTTCAGTCTGCAGAGATTTGCACACTCGGTGCCGATGGCAAGGGGTTTCAGCAGATCACATCTGGCGGTGTTCCAACGGATGGTCCGGAGTACAGTCCGGATGGAGCATGGCTTTATTTCAACACCGAGGCTTTCTCGGGCCATGCCCAAATCGCTAGAATGCGTGTAGATGGAACTCAAACCGAGCGGCTGACCGAAGACGAGACTGTCGACTGGTTTCCTCATATCTCCCCGGACGGCCAGAAAGCGGTATACCTTGCCTATCCTCCTGGTACGCGGGGCCACCCAGCCGATCTGTGGGTTGAATTAAAGTTGGTTGAGGACGATCAATGGTCTAAAGCCAAAACCGTTGCCCGTCTTTTCGGAGGGCAAGGGACGATCAACGTCAACAGTTGGTCTCCGGACTGCAAACGTTTTGCGTTCGTTGCCTATCCTATCAATGCCTCGTGAATGGATGATTTTTGATGACCTACACTTTGGAGAGCCTCGCCACCGAACAACAAGAGCTTCAGCTCGAAAGGTTCGACTACGATTTTGCATGGGCTCTCGGACAAGAAATTCGCGCACGGGCAAGCGCTGAAAATGCGCCTGTCGCGATCGAAATCAGTCACGGTCTATCCCCGGTGTTCACGACCCTGCTGCCCGGCGCAACCATAGACAATCTCGACTGGACCGCGCGCAAACGGGCAGTTGCGCATCGTTTTCACAAGAGCTCGCTTGCGGTTCGACTTGAGGCGGAGGCAGGGGGCTACGATTTTAACGACCGTTTTCGCTTACCAAACGACAGCTTTGTAGCGAGCGGAGGTGGCTTTCCGTTGATAATGCGCGGCGGCACTCTTATCGGAACCGCCTGTGTCAGTGGCTTGCCAGATACTGATGATCATCGATTGATTGTCGAAGCTCTACGGGCTGTTGCGTGAAAGCTGACCTTACCTGAACCGGTCAGCCAAGAGGGGAGTGCGAGCCGTATATGGAGCGGTTCTTCGAATAAAATCGCGATTAGTATCACCTTCCTTCGATGCCATGCGGCGCAGATCCTGGTTGAATTCGCAGTCAAAATTGACGTGGGAGCTAGCTAGGGACAGGACCCCCTAATTCGTGATTGCTGTACTTCTGACTGGCCCGTCACGGCGTTGGTCGACAGAAAGACCTCGACCCGTGGCGCTTAAGCCAACTATACCGCCGCGTTGGAGTTTCGAATGCAACGGATTGACCCAAAATTTAGTGCCCACGTGCGGGTTGAACAGATATAAACCTCACACCGGCGCGAAGGAGATTCTGACTGTCTGCAATTATGCGATGCATAATTATGCTTGGCACTATAGCCAGGAAGAGTGACATCATGCGGTATTGGCTTGCTCAAGATTTTGCTGCCGTAATCGCTCAGCAGCCGTTGCCAGACCGCACGGCTAAGGATGAAAGCCTGAGCGTCCATCAGTGGCTGCCTCCACCAACGCATCGATAACCACCCTAAGCTTTGGTTTCATATAACGGGATTGGGGCCAGACGGCGTGGATTGGCATTTCCGCACCCGCGTACTCTTCAAGCACGGGAACCAACGCGCCAGTCGCGATGTGTTCGCTGATAAGCCATGACGGAAGCTGGGAAAGGCCGGCGCTTCCTAAAACGGCGTCCAGCATCGCGTCGCCATCGCTAAACTCATGTCGGATTCTTGCCTCCTGAGAAAAGGCGGGGCCGCCTTCGTGCTTGAGCAACCAGGTCGCTCGTCCTTCTCGACGCCAGCCAACGACGCAGTCTCTTTGCAGTAGCTCAGCGGGATCACGCGGTATCCCGTGCTCTGCCAGATATTGGGGCGCTGCACAAATCATCAGCCGTTGTGTACCCAGGCGCCTTGCTGACAGACCGACGTCTTGTTTCAGCTCGCCAATTCGCACCGCGAGATCGGTCGCTTCCGCAAAAATATCGACCGTTCGCTCCGAAAACATGACTGACAGATCAAGCTTGGGATGACGCATCGCCAAGTCGAGCAGGACCGGCATGACGTGTCGCCGACCAAACGCGCCCGGCAGATCGATCCGTAGACGACCAACGGGAACACTCGCCCCGGCCGTTAGTGTCCCTTCCGCGCTTTCGAGTTCTTCGAGAATGTTCGTGCACGAGGCTAGGAAAGCTTCTCCCTCGCTCGTCAGGCTCAAACTTCTCGTCGTTCGATGCAGAAGTTTCGTACCAAGCCGCGCCTCGAGCCTTGAGACACTTTTCCCCACGGCCGAAGCCGTGACGCCCAATGTCACCGCAGCCGCAGTGAAGCTCCCTGTCCGTACAGTTTCCGCAAATTCCTGTATGCCATCAAATCTATTTTCATATGCCATTCCGGAATCATAGGACGAAATGAATGGAACTTGAAGGGGATTATCTTCGAATTCGCAATCATTATTTTAGATTGCAAACGAAGGATTTCAATTCATGACACTTCAGTGGAAACCGGAAGGCTCAAGCGGCACCATTTTCTCCGCTCCAATACAGCACCCCGGCAACAGGCGCCTATTTGCGAAGGACCACCTTACGGTCGGCCTGATCCTGCCGCTAGAAACGCATCCTGATACACCTGCACCAACCATGCGCCATCATATCCGGATGGCTCAACTTGCAGAGGAGAGCGGGATAGGTGCGTTGTGGATGCGCGACGTACCATTTTTCGATCCAAGCTATGGCGATACCGGACAGGTCTTCGAACCATTGATCTATATCGCAACGCTTTCAGCTGCGACAAAGTCTATCTCGCTCGGAACCGCAGGCATCGTCCTTCCGTTGCGCGAACCGAAAATCCTCGCCAAACAGGTGACATCCCTCGACCATCTTTCCGGCGGCCGCATGATCCTCGGTTTGTCGTCAGGCGATCGACCAGCCGAATATCCTCTGTTTGACATCGATTTCGACACACGGGGAGATCGCTTTCGAGATGCGTACAACGTCTACCGCACTGTCACCGATCAGGACTTTCCGGCCTTCATGTCGCCGCGCTTTGGCAATTCTCACGGTCACGTCGATCTGCTCCCCAAGCCGCCCTTCGACCGCACCCCGTCAATTGCGATTGGGCGTGGACAGCAATCGATCGAGTGGATCGCCGAAAATATGGACGGCTTTATCGCGCCCTCGCCCGCAGTTGAGAATTTGGGCGTGTTTGCAGGCGAATGGGCAAAGCTCGTCCGCTCCATCAATGGCGAAAACACCTTCAAGCCGATCGGCATCGCCGGATATCTCGATCTCGTCGAAGACCGCAATCATCCCCTTGAGCGTATCCGCGCAGGCTTTAGGACGGGATCAATCGCTCTGGCGGAATTTCTAGAAGCGGCACGGCTCGCTGGCGTCAGCCACGCCGCGCTCAACCCGAAGATCAGCCGTCGTCCCTATGACGAGTTGCTGGCTGACCTCGCGGAAAACGTCATCCCGTCCTTCCCGCCAATCTTATCCGAAGCTTCCTGAACACCAAGGATTTCCTATGACCAAGATTTTCGAACCCTACGATCTCGCTGGCATCACGCTTTCCAACCGGATTGTCATGGCCCCGATGACCCGTGCCCGTGCAATCGACAACGTTCCGGACGACCTGACGGCGCTCTATTATTCTCAGCGCGCAGGCGCGGGACTTATCATCACCGAAGGTGCACCTATCTCGCGTGAAGGACAGGGATATCTGTTCAATCCCAGCCTCTACACGGAAGCGCAGGTCGAAGGATGGCGCAAGGTCACGGATGGTGTGCATGCCAAGGGCGGCAAGATTTTCGCCCAGCTCTGGCATGTCGGCCGCGTATCTCACACGTCTCTTCAGCCGGACGGCGCAGCGCCGGTATCGTCGACAGCCAAGCGCGCAGAAAACAGCAACGCATATGCTTATGGCGATGACGGCAAGCCGCAGAACGTCCCGACCAGCGCGCCACGTGCACTGGAGACGGATGAAGTCGCAAGGATTACGCAGGACTTCGTGAAAGCCGCCCAAAAAGCCATAGAGGCGGGCTTCGACGGGATCGAAATCCATGGCGCGAACGGGTACATCTTCGAACAGTTCATCAACGGCTCGGTCAACGACCGGACCGACCGTTATGGCGGATCGATTGAGAACCGCCTCCGTTTTCTGCTGGAGACCGTCGATGCGGTTTCCGCCGCAATCGGCAGCAATCGCACGGGCGTGCGGATATCCCCGTTCGGTCGCCTCAACGACATGCGTCCATACGCAGACGAGGCGCAGACCTGGCTTGAAGTCTCCCGCGAACTCAATGAACGCAAGCTCGCCTATGTCCACCTGAGCGATCAGATCACCATGGGAATGGACGGCATCCCTGCCGACTTCGCCGAAAACTTCTGCAGGCTTTACAAGGGCACCCTGATCGCCGCCGGCGGCTTCGACCTCAAGACCGGCGAAGAGGCCCTTCAGAAAGGTCATCTCTCCCTGATCGGGATGGGACGACCATTCATCTCCAACCCTGATCTCATCGAGCGCCTGAAGAACGGCTGGCCGCTGGCTGATGTTGATCGTGAGACTTTCTACGGCCAGCACGGCGCCCGTGGTTACACCGACTATCCGAATTATCAAGCCTGAGCCGCGCGCCGCGCATCAAAACCATGGAGATATGATCATGACCGACGAACGAATTCAAAACCTCTTCGACATTGAGGAAATCCGCAACCTTCGCGTCCTTTACAGCCACTATCTGGACGGCGCCCACACCGAAAGGCTTGCAGACATCTTCACAGAAGATGCCGTCGTCAGCGTGACAGTCGGCAGCATGCGCGGCATCGAAGAGATCGAGAAGGGTCTGGGCGAGGCAGTGACCCTGTTCGATCGCGATGGCAAGGGCAACTATCCTTTCCTTCATGCGGTCACCAATCACTGGGTCAGGATCACAGGTCCGGATACGGCAGAAGGCCGTTGCTATCTTATCGACTTCGAAACCGCTTCGAAGCCCGATCCCAACCCTCTCCTGCTCCTCGGGCTTTATTCCGATCAGTACCGCCGCGTCGGTGGCCAATGGCGCATCAGCCGATCACAGCTGGAAACCGTCTGGCCTCAGCGCGCGGGTGGCGAAGGCCGTGGTCAGCCGGGCAACGGCATGACGTTTCCATCGTAATTGCGGAGGGAAAAAATGAACGTGACATCGTCCCCTGTCTCAACCGAACTTGCAACTGAAGCCGCTACGGCTCATCGGGCGGGCCTATCGGAAATCAGCAACGTCCTCTCCGCGCTGCAGTCTGGCAACGTTGAGGCGCTCAATACGCTGACTGTCGAGAATGTCAGGGCGCAAACAAGCCATCAAGGGACACTTTCCGGTCGTTCCGAACTTGCTGGCATGTTTGGTCCAATCCCTGAAGGGCAGAACTTCGAGCTTTCGTCGAGCAATCTGTATCTCGGCGGCACGATGACAGAAGCGCGCGGCAGCGGCTACCTCGCGTGCCGGATCGTCGGGAACAGCCAACTGTCGTTCGGTGTCGTGTTTATCATCGACCTCAGACGGGGTAAGGCAGAGGACCCGTGGATGGTGTCCGCACTGAAGGTGCAGATCTCCTGGGTCGAAGGCGACAAGGAACTACGTCCGACCTGGAGATTCCCGGCTCACGAAAGAATCTGGACGATCGGCGATCCACTTCATGTGATCGTCAGTGAGGTCGATGCACCATGGCACGTCTATCCCGACAATCTTCTGCGACCGGACGTAAAGCAGGAAGTCGAAGATACGTATGCTCGTTATAGCTGGGGCATCGACCAGGCGGATATCGGATTGCTGACCGGAAGCTACACCGAGGATGCAGCCGGCGTGTTTACTCCGATGGGACCGCTGTCCGGCAGGCACGCCATTGTCGGTGTGCAGAAGGACTTTCGACGGGCATGGCCTTGGATGCAGCATTACGGCCAGGTGCTGGCCAGCGCCGTCGATGGCGATGAGGCCGCCATGATCGTTGGTCGATCCATTCCCCAGTCTAACCTCGAGCCCGGTACGTTCGGTGCCTACTATCCTCTGCGCCTGAGACGACACGGGGCGCTGTGGCAGATCAGCTGGTTCGAATACCGCCCCGGATGGTTCAACGCAAAGGATGTCGACCTTGATCGGCTTCTGGCTGTGACGATGTCCGGAGAGGGCGACCGAACGGAATAAACGCGTAACACGGGTCTTGGACAAGCCGGAACGGATCCTTTTGGAACATCAATCGGACGGTCCCACATTGTCTGCCACCCCATCACAAGAAACGAATGAGGACATTCTCATGCGATTGAGCATTCTGGACTATTCACCCGTCGATGAAGGCCTTCAACCAAGCGACGCTCTGGCAGCGACCGTACGCCTCGCACAACATGTGGAAGAAAAGGGTTTCAAGCGCTATTGGGTTTCGGAACACCATGGCATGCCCGCAACAGCCAGCAACTCGCCGGAAATCCTGATGGGGCGCATTGCATCCGCCACCAGCCGCATTCGCGTCGGTTCTGGCGGCGTCCTCATTCCCAATTACAGCAGCCTCAAGCTTGCAGAAAACTATCAACTGCTCGAAGCAATGTTCCCGAACCGTATCGATCTCGGCTTCGGCCGCGCACCGGGCGCCCACCAGCGCACCACCTCAGCGCTCAATGACGAGAAACGCGAGGCGCTCCCCTATCCGCAGAAGGTTTCCGATCTGATGGGCTTCATCACGGGCGACCACCTGCCCGGTTCCCGCTACGCTGGAATGCAAGCCCATCCTTTGACCGCCGGGAGGCCGCAGCCATTCGTACTGGGAGCATCAGGCTCGACGGCGGAGTTTGCAGCTCAGATGGGGTTGGGGTTCACCTTTGCCCACTTCATCAACCCCACATCTCGTGGCCCGAATGCGGCCAAGGCTTATCGTGCCGCCTTCCGTCCTTCAGGCTTCTCCGAAACGCCTGACGTCGTGGTGGCGATCTTCGTCAGTGTCGGTGAGACCGAAGAGGAAGCCCAAACGTATGCGGACGCATTTCACCTCTGGTTGTCGCATGCAGAAAGCATGAACCCGTTCGAGCGGGTTCCGTCACTGGCAACGACCCGAAATCACCATTGGGAACCGCATGAGCTTGCTGTCCGCCAGCAAAATCAGGGCAGGCTTATTTCCGGAACGGGACCGCAGGTCGTCGCCCAGCTTCGCGCGCTCGCTGATGCCTACGGTACCGATGAAGTGATGATCAACCTTATGATGCCGGGTGAACAGGCGCGCCTAGAGGCCGTGGATGCCATCGTTGCCGCTATGAGCGCTGAACCTGCCGAACCGGCATCCGTAAAATTCGCCTAAGGAAGAGAAATGACTGTTGAAAATACGATGGCTAAGCGCCGTCATATAGCGCTTCATCTTGCTCATCGATGGTTCGCATTTCTGGAAGCACCGGGTGGCAATCTTGAAACGCATCTGACCATATTCCACCCGCAAGTGCGTCTTTCCGGACGTCGCGGCAGCCATCAGTTCGCAAATGACCACGCAAGCCTCGTCGCATGGTTTGCAGCCGTGCCCGATGAAATCAGCTCGCACCACATTTTGCACTCCAGCTATGCGACCGCGGAGAATGGCGACGGTCTCCTTTCCATGGTCGTCGCCTACCAGGCCAAGGGCGATGAAGACGTACACGGTTCCATCATCAGTTACGAAACGCGCATCGAGTTCGTGCCCGGTGGTGCCAGGTTCACCGCGTTGGACAAAACGCCGATCCTGCCCAACACCCGGACGGAGTACGAAACATCATGGGCCAGTAATCGCGTTGCAGCTTTGGTTCATGCGGAACTTGGAAGTGTGCCGACCTCGGAGAACTGCTTTCGGGCCCAGTTCGGGAACGATGTTCGTCAATTGACCGTGAGTACCGTGGCACCAGAAGGCAGTCGGCAATACGACGCCGTCATCACCTACAGCAAGGAAGGCGCTGCTACCGTCAACGTCTTGCACGTTAACGTAAGAGATGACGTTGGTTCGGAGTTGCCTGACATCGAGAAATGGACGGTTTTAAATTCCTGAGTTCGGTCGGGGCGCAACTGCTGCTTAGGCGAATATACGCCAGGTTCGTTATCTCAAGCAAAGCGAAGAGTACAACTCGTTCACCACCCGAAGGAACGGCTATAATGGATGTTATTACCTCAATACTTCGGAGAAAAAATAGTCGATGTCATGACAGGTGCGCGTTGAAATCGAATAGTGGCGCCCAAGCGCTTCTCATCCGAAATGTTGTTTTATTGAAAGGATCATGATGAAAGCCGTCGGCTACAAAACACCCTCTCCGGTCAATTCGCCGAATGCACTCGTGGACATCCA
The DNA here is from genome assembly GCF_019355535.1 of Agrobacterium sp. S7/73. Taxonomy (NCBI): domain Bacteria; kingdom Pseudomonadati; phylum Pseudomonadota; class Alphaproteobacteria; order Hyphomicrobiales; family Rhizobiaceae; genus Agrobacterium; species Agrobacterium sp. S7/73. Next base: position 778,892 of record NZ_CP072138.1, on the reverse strand, counting down.
GCTCCCGAAGCCGTCACCGTCGGGGCGAGATATCCTTGTCGAGGTGAAAGCAGTTTCCGTCAATCCAGTAGACTACAAGGTTCGACAAAGCACCGCTCCGGCAGATGGGGAAGAGTGGAAAGTCGTAGGTTGGGATGCAGCGGGCACAGTGACTGCGGTCGGCGAAGACGTCGAAAACTTCAGCATCGGCGATGAAGTCTGGTACGCCGGTTCCATCACTCGACCAAGCGCGAACGCCGAGTTCCATCTGGTCGACGAACGAATTGTTGGTCGCAAGCCGTCCAGTCTCGGTTGGGCCGATGCAGCGGCTCTCCCACTGACGACCCTGACAGCATGGGAAGCATTCTTTGTTCCCGCTGGATGCGGCCGTTGATCGCCATCATCGAAGCACCAAGAACGACCCGCCGACGCTTCTCGAACAGTGACGGCCAGACGACGATGTTGGCCGGTCCAGTCTCGTCCTCGATGGTGATGAACATAACACCCTTGGCCGATCCAGGCTTTTGCCGCAACAACACCAGACCTGCAGTATAAACCCATCGCCCATCCCGAGCATTCATCGCCTCGGCACAGGGGATGATGTTGCGTGCCGACAGGTCCCTGCGCAGGAACGCAACCGGATGCTGCCGTAGCGTCAAGCCCGTATGGCTGTAATCCTCGATGACGTTGTGCCCGTCCGTCATCTGCCGAAGGGCAACCTCCGGCTCCTGCTGCTCGGCGACCGCAGCCATCTCCCGTTCGGCTGCGGCCGCAAACAAGGGCAATGGTTCGTCGCGCAGCGCCTTGATGGCCCAGAGGGCATCGCGTCGTTCGAGTTCGAGCGATGGTAGGAACGCATCGGCCTCCGCCAGCTGAACCAGCGCTTCCGTCGGTACGCGGGACCGGCGCCATATGTCGTCCACCGACGCGAAAGGACTGTTCATTCGAGCCGTCACGATCCGCGCTGCGTCTGCGACGGCCAGTCCTCTCACCTGCCGAAACCCACGCCGGACCGCATGACGATCGGTACTTCCGATCCTTTCCAGCGTGCAGTCCCAGCGCGAGCGGTTGACGCAGACCGGCCGCACCTCAACGCCGTGTTTGATCGCATCGCCGACGATCTGGGCTGGAGCATAAAAGCCCATCGGCTGGCTGTTCAAAAGCGCTGCGCAAAAGACATCGTGATAATGGCACTTGATATAGTTCGAGGCGTAGGCGATCAGGGCAAAGGAGGCGGCGTGGCTTTCCGGAAAGCCGTAGGAGCCAAAACCTTCAAGCTGGGAAAAAGTCTTTTCAGCAAATTCCGGCGAGTAACCGTTCTTCACCATGCCAGAGACGAGCTTGTCCTTGAAGCGTGACACGCCGCCCGTGAACTTGAAGGTGGCCATGGATTTACGCAGTTGGTCGGCCTCGCCGCCGGTAAAACCGGCACAGACCATAGCGACGCGCATGGCGCTCTCCTGAAACAGCGGCACGCCCAGCGTCTTACCAAGCACCGCCTCCAGCTCGGGCGTCGGATACTCAACAGGCTCCTTGCCTTCACGGCGACGAAGATAGGGGTGCACCATATCACCTTGGATCGGACCGGGCCGGACGATCGCCACCTGCACGACGAGATCATAGAAGGTGCGTGGCTTCAGGCGCGGCAGCATCGCCATCTGCGCGCGGCTTTCGATCTGGAATGTGCCGAGCGTGTCAGCCTTGCGGATCATGGCGTATGTCGCGGCATCTTCCTGCTCGATTTTCGAGAGATCAAGATCCTCGCCCTTGTGTTCGCGGATCAGATCGAAGGCTTTTGCCATGCAGGTGAGCATGCCGAACGCCAGCACATCCACCTTCATGAACTTCAGAGCCTCGACATCGTCCTTGTCCCACTAGATGATCTGCCGGTCTTTCATCGTCGCCGGTTCGATCGGCACGAGGTCATCAAGCCTATCGTGGGTGAGGACAAAGCCGCCGGGATGTTGGCCAAGATGACGCGGCGCTCCCATCAACTGCTGCGCGAGTTTGAGGGTGAGCGCTAAGCGCCGGTCGTCAGGATTGAGATTGAGCTCGCGGATGTTCCTGTCGGGCACCTCCTCCGACCAGGACCACATACCTGAAGATAGCGCCTTGATGACATCTTCAGGCAGGCCAAGCGCCTTGCCGACATCGCGTGTTGCACCCTTGGCCCGGTAGCGTCCGCCATCTTGCGCAGCTGCACCGCGCAAGTATCGTCCGGAAGGTCCGGCACGAGAATACCGATCACGCCCTCCGAGTACGCCACAACGTCGTCCCAGTGCAGTATGCAGTTGTTCTTGCCGCCGCGCGACTTGCCGAGCGTGATCAGCCGGGTCAGGCGCGAATAGGCAGGACGATCCATCGGATAAACGAGCAACGACATACCATCAGCCAGATCGAGGAGGCAGCCGACCACCAGCCGGACACCCGTCGCGCGGGAGGCTTCGAGCGCGCGGACGATCCCGGCCAGTGAGTTGCGATCGACGATGCCAAGCGCCTGTACACCCAGAGCTTTTGCGGTCTCGAACAGTTCCTGTGCCGAGGATGCACCGCGCAGGAAGGAAAAATGTGTCGTGACCTGGAGCTCGGCGTAGCTCATGCGAAAATCCCATGGCAGAACCAGCGATGCGAGCCGATCTCAGGATCAACACCGTCGCCGGAGCGAAAAACCCAGAGGCGCTCGCCTGCCTCATCCTCGATGACAAAGTAGTTGCGTACGGTCTCCATGTCGGCGTCGCGCTGCCACCACTCGCCAAAAATACGTTCCGTGTGGAACGTATGGCCCGCCCTGTTTGCAAGTCGTTTTTTAGATTCCCTGTTCAGTCTGCTTCAACGTATTCGGTCTTACGGTCACGCCGTAGCCAAGATGGATATCCGCAGGTCCAGAGCCACGATAACCAACACTGTTTCAAGAACCATTTCCACGCCTGGGCTTTCTGAACGCCGATTGACTGTCAGGCCATCTGTATTCCTTCTCGCAAACAATGATGCAAGTCGGCATCTTGCCGACAAACTCAATCAGCGTCTGACGTCGCATCGTTCGGCGGACAATCACCGCACCTTTGTCATTAACTCCGACAACGCTACAGCTGTTCTTTCATATGTCGATGCCAAGTATCGAAATCGTCATGATCTGGCTCCTCTTCCTTCAATGACGAGACATCATACTCGATTTTCTCGGAAGGGCGGGCCATCCCATAATCAACACATATTTATTCAATACGGGCAGTGATATGTTTTGGTCGGTCCAGGCTTCGTCTGGAGCTACAGCAAGACGGACAGAAGCGTCGTCCCAATAGGCGCAGAATCGTCGGTGACCTGTTCCAGTTCTCACGCTGAACTGCCAGCGCGCCTGCCGCAAGGGCTATCTGGTGCTGGATGGCGTCGCGGGTCTGATGCTCGGCAAGATACAACACAGTGACGACCATCGTCAGGATAAGTCCGGCAATGATCGAGGCGATTGGCAAAATCATGCGGCGTTGAAATCGTGTCTCGTTCGCCAACACGGTCATGGGGACTCGACACATCTGAACATTGTCCTTATACGCAAATTGATTGCGGTCGCGAAAGTTTGTGTAAAGCGGCGGTCTCTAATAGGCGTCCAACTGACCGATGCTCTTGGCATACTCCTCCCTTGCCATGCCAAGCGCTGCCAGAGTGTGCAAGATTCTCAGAACGCGTTCATCGTTTGAACGATAGTAAATGGTTTGCCCGTCACGCCTTGTCGAAACCAGATTGTGTTTACGTAGCTTGCCAAGATGCTGTGACAGTGCCGATTGACTGATGCCGACTGCTGTAGCGAGCTCGTTGACGGATCGCTCCGCTTCCTGTAGCAGCACGAGCACCTGCAGACGTCTTTTGTTCGCCATCGCGCTCAGTAGGACGGCATCCTCTGAAAAATTGAAAACGTCGTCACGCCCCATTTCATGCTCCGATCTGCAATCGTCACCCGATGAAGGTTGCCAGCAACAAGGTTCAGAAGTCTTCCCAACAATCTTGCTTGTGCGCCAAGGCTGTCCGACCGCGCACAATGTTTGCGGCGCTGGTCGGCTGCGTCGACTGAGATTGTGACGTCACTTCCTGTCGTACCTCAACAAACGTGCTAATCTTGAATTTGCTGATCAAGCTGAACAGTGCGTGGGCCTCTACCGCCAGATTGTGATCGGCAGCATTGGTCTCCTCCACCATGGCAGCGTTCTGCTGCGTGCCTTGGGATCGCATTGACAGCTATATTGATCTCTTTCGCAGCCTTGGCTGAACGCTGAGCGAGTTCGCGCAATTGCTGCGCGACGAGCGCAAACCCCTTACCGGCATCCCCCGTTCGAGCAGCTTCGAGCCCGGCGTTTAGAGCAATCAAATTGGTCTGGAACGCAATGTCATCGATAATACCAATGATATTGGTAATTTCGCGTGACGACCGTTCGATCTCGCCCATCGCCGCGAAGGCATTGCGGACGACCTCTCCAGATTGCTGGGCATTCTTTTTCGTGCGGCCGACCAAGCTGCCTGCTTCCTCGGCGCGCTGGCTAGAATCAATTCCGGTCGCCATAGTCTCCTCCAGCGCTGCGGCCGTCTCCTCAATCGATGCGGCCTGCTGTTCGGTGCGCTTGGCAAGATCGTCATAAGCCTCGTTCGAATTTGCAGAGATCGTGCGAGCATTCTGTGAAACCGTGCCGAGCGCGGCTCGAAGTTTCTCGAGTGTGGCGTTGAAGTCGGTCCGCAATTGCTCCAGCGACGTGATGAAGCTCTTTTGCAATCCGGCTGTAGAATCCCTCGATGCCAAGGCATTCAGGCCCGCAGCAAGCGCATGGACATTTTCGACACGTGTCATAAAATTGGTTGCGAACTTCGCAACTTTGAACACTCGTCCGTTTGTGTCGAAGATTGGATTGTAAGACGCCTCAATATAGACTTTCGCGCCGCCCTTCCCTATGCGCAAGAATTCCTCAGCTATGAACTCACCGCCGCAAAGTCTCTCCGAGGACCGGCGATAGTCATCCGTGCGTGTGTAGCGGGCGTCACAGAACATCGAGCGGTGGCGCCCCTCGATCTCCCTTATGGTGTACCCCAGTGAAGTGAGAAAATTCTCATTCGCAGTCAGAATGTCCCCCTCTGGTGTAAATTCAATAACAGCCTGGGATCGCGATAGGGCCGCCAGCTTTCCAGTATCTTCAGCCGCCTTTATTTTGATTTGTATAGTATCAGTTGCGAATTTGACGACCTTGTAAGGCTTTCCGCCGCGCATCACAGGATTGTAGGACGCTTCGATCCAAACTTTCTTTCCCCCGTTGCCATTGCGTTTGTACTGCCGCTGATCGAACTTGCCGCTGTTGAGGCGCGCCAAAAATTCACCGTATTCCCGAGCCCAAACCTCGCTCGGATCGACAACTAAGCAATTGTGCTGACCGATAACTTCGTTTTGTCGATATCCGAGCTTTCGGCAGAAACTCTCGTTGGCGCTCAGACTCCTGCCCCCCTTGTCAAATTCGATATTCGCCTGTGACTTGCCAAGGGCGTCGAGGATTCTCCCAGGGTTCGCTCTATAGTCCAGTATCATTGTCCGATTCACCATTTGTCCACGATAATGCAGAGTATACGACAGGTCTAGATGCTGAAATGTCACCTATGGCTTTAGATTAGTATGATTATAAATCGTTGTAATATATTTAACTGAAATAAAAATGCGCCAATTTCGTAATAATTGTACTTAGTTCGCTTTTATTTCATTGATTAGTGATTTATACAGTTCGCGTGAATGCGAATAATTATTGGACGACGACAGGTGCATTACGATACTCGGCGCAACGATCGACAGATACTGAAAGATCGCCAAGCTTGACCGTGACACCTGGCAGGACCGTCGAAGAGAAGCATCCGGCGACCGGACATCCCTACTGCTCGGCCTATTTGAAGCCATTTTTTCGCGGTCCATGCCACGCGACGTGTATGATGTCTTCTGTTCACCGCTAGGCTCCCTCGTAGCCCTATAGTGCGCAGCTGGTGCTCGACATTCGCATCGCTCCATGCTTCGACGGGATCCAGCCTCCATTCGGGTCAAATCGATATCAGCGCCCAGTCCTTCACATAGGTCATGATTGGGATCGAACTGCTAGTGAAAAAGAGAGCACCCGTCTTACGGATTCTTTGATGAAAGGTCCGTGGCGAGGCAAGCGTCATGCGGTTTGTGACGGAGAGACAGGAATCCATCGCTGGGCGGTTTCCTGATGTCAACACTATGTCGGCTGCGGGCGCGTCCCTTGCGTCGTTTGCACAGTGCGTGTTGACGGGAGAGGGACGGATCGCCTCGCTCCTGAGTGAATCCGGTTAGAGTGAAATTTTCAAAATGAAAGTAATATGTGGTTTAATAAAAGCGAATTGAATGTAAATTTTGCGAAATTATGGTGTATGTATTTGTATCGGATGCCGCAAAAAATCTTAATATCACAATTTAATTAATTAAATAGCGTATTTGTGTCGCTTGACATATGTTATTGATGAACCGAATCTTCACGGAGATCGCACTATGCTATCCGCCTGCGAAGTCAATTCGCGCAAGATTTCTAACGCACCGCGCGTCACGCTAGGAGTTTCCGAATTCGCAATGATGGAGGAGAGCCTCATAGCCAAGGCAACCAGCATGCCGCTTGCCTATAAGAAAGCCGGAAGTTTCAGCGTGGGCCTCCGGTTGCGCGTTGATGCAGACGGTACCGACACTTCGGGTTCCGATGCGTTCTGCGCCTCCTTAGCTTGCGGCGGGTCCGACCAACGGGCAATCAAAATCTTCGGTGAGAGTGGCAAGGCTGATGCGTCTTTCCTCAACCGCTGAGTACAGCGCAGCTAGTGCTGACGAGGGTCAGCATTCCGCACGTCCTTTTTCGGGCGTCTCATCAACCCATTTCCTCAGACTGGTAGAAGAACGAGGCCAGATAGGTTTCTGGATGCTGGATTTTGCAACCAACCGTATGACGCTGTCCGCTGGCCTCTATCGCCTGCTTGGATCGGACCGTCTGACGCCTCTTTGCTGGGACGATTTGATTATGATGATTCATCCTGAGGATCGAGCAGCCCAGCATGATATAGACGCGATCCTGCGCGCGGGCCAGCCCATAAACGACGAGTTCAGGATTGTTCGGCCTGACCGGACCGTGCGGTGGCTTCAGTACAAGGCAGAGGTGATCATCGGTGCGGAAGGCCGGCCATCGCGGGCCGTCGGCCTCATGACTGACGTGACTGTTCAGCACGCGGCTCGCAAATCGGTTGAGGAAGGGTGGCACCGATATAAGACCTTGGTCGCGGCCGTGGCCTCAATTGAATTCAAGGCTTTAGCGAGTGGTGAGATCACATTCTCAAGGGGGTGGCAGGAACTCACAAGCCAAACGCCGGCAGAGTCCGGCGGGTGGGGATGGCTCGATGCGCTACATCCCGATGATAGGGAAGGCGCGCGCGAGCAATGGTTATCGTGTGTGGGCGCCCGCGATCCCTATGCTGTCGACTTCAGGGTCCGGTGCAGAGAGGGCGCATATTTGATGTTTCTTGCTCGTGCCGCACCCATGCTCAATCAGGACGCAACTGTAAGGGAGTGGATTGGAGCACTTGTCGGAATGGCGCCGGACCAGCTTGGGGCGGATAACAATAGCGATGTACGCATTTCCAGCTTGGAGGCCGCGCATGTCCGGGCGGCTCGTGCGCTCCTCGACTGGACTATCGATGATCTGGCCTTCCATGCCAAGGTCTCAGTTTCCTCCATCCGCCGGCTTGAAAGAGAAGAGGAGAGCTCCGTTCGTGACCATGTGCGGGTTTGTGTCCGGACGGCCTTCGCTAAAAAGGGTATTTCCTTCACAGTAGGAGAAGACGGCGAGATCATCCTCCGTTTCGCAAAAAATCTATGACAATCGCCGCGCCTCACGCCACGTCATCTCGATCATTGTGGGAGCCTGGGTTTCAATTTGCCGACTAGCACTACTTTGGCAGAATGCATTTTGGCGGTCTGAAGCGGATTCTGCAGTGCGGACATCGTTCTGGGGCTGACGCTGCCAGGAGGGTGTTTATGACCGCGCGTCGGATGGCTTACAGTGTCGGTTCAGGCGGGCCGTGCCTCTTGGTTTTTTTCCCGCTTGGCCTGGTGTAGGCGCTGATGTTGCAGGAAGGCATAGGCGATCATTGTCATCAGCGCGTGTCGATGCAGACCTTGCCATGATCGGCCTTCGAAGTGATCGAGGCCGAGTTCTTCTTTCATTTGTTGATGCGCCTGCTCGCAGACCCATCGGGCTTTGATGGCAGCTGCCAGCTGCTTTAACGTTGCTTCGGCCGGCAGATTGGAGAGATAGTATTTGCGCTCGCCGTTCGAGCGCCATTCGCCCACCAGCCACGCCTCTTCGCCCGGCATATGCTGCTGTCCCTTGTCGAGGATACGTTGCGGACTACCATCAGCGATCCGAATGCGGAGCGCAGCAAAGCGCGCTGTCAGGCGACCTTTCGTGCCGCGACGCCAACTGACCTTCTTCCAGGAGGATGCTTCCAGGATCGTTTCGGCTGCCATCGACAGGGTGTCGGGGATCGAGTGCTTGCGCGGTCTGCCATGACCGGAAACCGGAAAAATCAGGGCGACATCATGGGGATAGACCGTTTGATGTTTAGGAATACCGACAGCCCATGTGAGGCCGCGTGCACTGAGCCCCTGGCGAAACGCGGCCGATAAACCATAGCCGGCATCGGCGAGCACGGTGCCAAACCGCACCCCCGCCGCGATCAGCCTGTCGATCTCGTCGAGCGCGATCGTCGGCTTGGTGCGGGATATACGCATCTCCTCGGGGACGCCAGCCTTCACCATCCGATCCTGGTTACTGGTCCAGCTTTCCGGCAAGAACAGTCGCAAACCAACCGGAACGGGAACCTCATCGTGTGCTAACGTCAGCGATACCAACGTCTGGCAATTAGCGCGTTTGCCCAGCATCGAAGCATATTGTGGAGCGACCCCGACCGAATGATCACCCTTCTTCGGTAGACCCGTATCGTCGACCACCAGAAAGGCGTCTGAAGCTCCGACTATTCTGTCCGCCTGCACAGCCAGTTCAGTCTCAAGCGGACTGGCGTCCCAAATCCCATCCGAGATGAAATGATGCAGACGGTCGTAGTGATCGGGCGCAAGGCGTTCCGCCATCGGCTCGAAACTCTTGCGATCACCCGGTCCGATCAGGCCTGAAACATATACCGGGCACATCTGCCGCCGCTTTTTGTGACCAAGCTTCTCAACGAACGGCTTCAGCCAATCCGCCAGTGCAATATTCTGCTCCACCATCCACCGCACCCCTTTTTGAGGGGCCAAAGATGGCCGATCATCGTTAACCGTCGGTTAATCTGCCAAAGTAGTGCTAGCACTTCTGTGGTTGCCGCCCGTTATGCAAGAAGTTTTTGTCCATCTGAACGTGTGATCGAGTGCCGGTCGTTGACGGCGGCGACAATCTATTCTTCCAACTCGTCAACGCGCGCTATGAACACGGCGCAATGATCCTGACGTAAATCCCGTCGCCGCCGCGGCGCGGCTCGACAGATTGTTGCATCATGCCGTCGTTGTGCAGGTCGAAGGGTCCAGCTATCGGCTGCAGCAACAAGCTGAACTCATGCCAGTATACGGTCCAAAGCCCTTGGCGCGCCTCGAGCATTTGCCCCTCCTCAAAAGCCACGCGGCAAGCCGCCGAAAAACCCTCGACTCTCCATGTCGTCGACATCGGCATAAATGGGGAATTCTACTTCGGCACTTCGGAGGTGCGGACGAAAACTTGGACTAACAGGAGATAGTTCATGTATTCGTATGAAGACCGCATGATGGCTCGGCGTAAACGACCCATTCGCTGCGACGAGCGTGCGCGTGGTGGCAGGTAAACGCGACCGGGTCGGCAAGATGTGCAAGCGCATTGGAGAAGGGAAGCTCTCCTAGAGGCCGTCTCCTGGTATAACGCAATGGACATGGGGATGGTGGGTCATCTCCTGGCCCCAAGGTGTGAAGCACGGTGATGATACGGATCTCGGCACCTAACCGCTTGCAATTGGCGGCGACCATTTGTAGCGCAAGAGAGCGGAGATGCGTGCCGCGACCCATTTCCTGCGAGGTATGCATTGGCAGTTCGTGCAGTGGCGATTGCGGCAGGAATTATAGGAAATGCGTCGTCGTGCCACAGTCATCGCAGGCATTACATGGCCGCCTAGCCGAAGTGTCCGACAAGCTTCGTTTACGCCCACGACACCTCATTCGCGACGACCAAGATGACCGGCGTTCTATTGCCTAAAGCGAGCGTACCGATCACGAAGGCTGGGCGCATAGATATCTGAGATAGTTCGGCAGGACCTGTATTTCCTGAAGTTCCTGCCGATTTGCTCACGCAGCGCCGATGATCGAGTTGAACCGCGACGGAGCCTTCGCCATCATAAAGGCTGCTCCGAGCGCTCCGACAAGAAAGGACACAACGAGGGTCGCAAGGATAATAATATTGACGACATCCCAACCTTCGCTGCCCGTTAAAGCTCCTAGATTGGTAAGTGCCAGGAGAACGAAGCCGACGAGACCGATCAACGAAACGATCGGAGCAACCTGCGTCCTCAAGTGTCCGCTCGTTGAAGGATTACTGCGAAAAAATAGGTAGACGGAAAGGCACGTCAACGCAACGAGGACCAGATAGCCAAGCGTGCCCGTAGCCGCGCCCCAGGTATAGATCTGGGTGACAGGATCTGCACCGTACACCGCCGCCCCCAGAAGAATGCTCAGCGAAATAAACGTCTGAACCGCCGATGCGACGTAAGGCGAGGCGTGCTCCTCATGCACTCGGCTGAGCTGCGCGAACAGTACGCCGCAACTGCCCAATACGTATTTATAGCGTGCAATGATATTGTGTATCGACAAAACTACCGCAAAAAGGCTGGTAACCAGAAGGACCTGAGCTATTTCCTCCGCTAAGTCACCCAAGTAACTCCTGACGATGTCCAGGTACATGGTTCCCGCATTGTAGGTTGCGACCTGAACCACCTTATCCCCACCGATCGCCGTCACTATTGCCCAAAAGGATACAAAATAGAGGAGCGTGATGAAGGTCACGGCCAGATAGGTCGCAATTGGGATCGAACGATCTGGATCCGCGGCCTCTTCACGGTACACCACTGTCGATTCGAAGCCGACAAAGCCCCATACGACAAACAGTATGCCGAGCCCAGGCGAACCCGACACAAAGGTAGTGGTGTTGAAACCTGATGTGTCCAAACCAGCTACACCAGCAGACATGAAGATCACGACATTGGCGATGAGGATCACGCCAATCTCGAGCAGAAGAGCGATTCCAAGAACCTTGGAGCTCACTTCGATATTCCGATATCCCAGGACGCCTACAATAGCCACTACCCCAATCGTATAGAGCCACCACGGGAGGTTCACACCTGTGAAGGTTATCACTGCTTCTGAAGCAACAAAACCAATGTAGGCCTCAAGTGCAATCAGCATAAGCGTGTAGGACACAACCGCCAATGAGGCAGCGCCCACACCGACGACGCGGCCCATGCCCTTAAGGATATAAGAATAGAATGCGCCAGCATTAGAAATCGACTTCGACATCTCAACGAAGCCCACTGAAAACAAAAGCATCACAAAGCCGACAAGAATTACGTCCACAGGTGCTGAGGCGCCATTGCCGAAGGCTATAATCAATGGGCTAACACCAGCCATCACTGTCAAAGGCGCAGCGGTTGCGACCACCATCATTGCGATACCGATTGGCCCAAGATTGCCCGTCAGTTTGAGCGTTTTCTCATATCTGCCAGAGCCCACCGGCGCATGAGCATCCAAGATAGCATGTTCGTGTTGCATAGTTCCCTCTTTTTTTTGGAGTTGCGGGCATACGGACCCGTGACCGTCGAAATTGGCGTCGCTCTCCTCCCCTTGAAATTCTTGCCCAGTGTGACCGCCGAGCCCGGAAAACGTTTCATCAACCGCTCATGAGTGATCCGTGAACCGTTGCTCGATGAATTGCGAACTTAGGGCCAGCGCGTAGTCAGAACCTGACGGCGGGTGTAGAAATTGATTGAATCCGGCCCATGCATGGCGAGATCTCCATTGAACGATTTCTTGTTGCCGCCAAAAGAAAAATAGGCAACCGGTGATGGAACAGGCACGTTCACGCCCGGCATGCCGCAGAGGATGTTGCGTTCAAATTTCGCGGCATCGGAGCCTGAGGCCGTGAAAAGCACGGCACCATTAGCTAGTTCGTGATCGTTGGCCAGCGTAATCGCTGCATCAAGGCTTTCCACCTTCATGACTGCCAGAACAGGACCGAAGACTTCCTCACGGTAGATCGACATGGACGTATTGACGTCTTCAACGATGGTTGGACCTACAAGATAGCCAGACGTCTCGTCACGGCGCCCGTCGAGACTAAGCCTTCCTCCTTCTTCAACAGCCCGTGCGATATGCTGCAATACGTGGCCGAACTGACGAGCGTTCGAGATTGGTGGCACGAAGCATTTTGGATCGGTGCCAGCCGATACCTGGAGCGCCTTTGCACGATCCAGGAGCAGAGGCACATAGCGATCATACGCGTCGCCAACGCAGACCGCCACGGCGATCGCCATGCAGCGCTGCCCTGCAGAATTGAACGCGCCGTTCAATGTGGCATCAACGACGAGGCTCATATCCGCGTCGGGCATGATGATAGCGTGGTTCTTAGCGCCTCCAAGGGCTTGCGCACGTTTGCCTTCGTGCGTAGCGAGTCGGTAAACGTCTCTTGCGGCAGCGGTCGAGCCAACGAAAGAGACGGCAGCGATGTCACGATGTTTGATCAACGCCTCCGCGGCCGTCTTATTGCCTTGCACGACATTGAACACCCCATCGGGAACGCCAGCTTCGTGCAACATCTCAGCCAAGCGGTTGGCTGCTCCGGGTACCGACTCCGACGGCTTGAGAATGAAGGTGTTGCCGCAAACAAGGGAAATTGGAAACATCCATAAAGGGATCATTACCGGATAATTGTAAGGCGTAATACCAAGGCAAACACCAAGCGGCTTTCGTGCTGAGCGGGTAGAAATGCCCGTTGCAACATGGTCCGCGTTTTCTCCCTTGAGCAGATGAGGCGCTCCTATGGCGAATTCAACGACCTCAATCCCACGCTGGATCGAGCCCAGTGCGTCAGCGATAGGCTTGCCGTGCTCGCGGGTAACGATCTCCGCCAAGTCCTGCTTGTCGCGGTTGAGGATTTCCAGGAACCGCAGAAGATATCGTGCTCGTTGGGCAGGTGCAACTGCGGCCCATGCCGGGAAGGCTTTTCTGGCCGCATCAACCGCCGCAATGACAGTTGGCTCGCCTGCCAAGCTGAGCTTCGAATGTGCTCGCCCCGTAGCCGGGCATACGACATCGATGAGCACACCGGTCCGGTCTTCTGCTCCGTTGACGATGGATCCCGAAACAGACAGCTCTTCAATCACATCAAACAATCTTCGTCCCCTTGGCCTAGATCTGCGGTCTCCAGCTGGGAACCGCTTCAGAGGAGAAATGGTAGGAAGGAGGATCGCTTTGGCACAGTCCCAGATTTTGAAACTCTTTAGGTCCAGTGAAGCGGGATCGATAGCACTGTGGTTCCAGGTGCACGCGTGCATCTTCACAGCGTACGGGACGGATCGCTTCAGCCAGCGACAGTTTTGCTTGTGACGATTTCCGCCAGTCTTTCGATGCCCGGACCGATCCGCTCTTCGGAAATCGATGAAAATCCGAGCCGGAAGAAACGATCGGCTTGCGGTTCTTTCCAAAAGAGGCTCCGTCCGGCTTCTATGACAACGCCGTGGTCCAAAGCTATTTTCGCGAGAAACGTAGCGCTAAATCCTTCAGGACCGCGAAGCCAGAAGGAAGAGCCACCAAAAATCGCTTGCTGATTCCAGCCAGGCAAGAAATTGCCTAGCGCTCGCTCGAGCGTTCGCCAACGCATGGCATACGCCCTCTGAAGTCGTGTCATAAAGGTATCGTGGTGTCCTAGCGAAAGAAAAAACGCCACTGCTCGTTGATTATTGCTTGGAGGGTGGCGCATAACTAGGCCGCGCATAGAGCGCATTTCCTCAATCAGCGACGGATGCGCAACGGCAAAACCGACTCTTAAGCCCGGCATTAGGGACTTTGACAGGCTGCCTATGTAAACCACTCGTCCATGAGTATCGAGCGCCTTTAGAGGCACCGTCTCATGACCGCTGAAATTGATTTCGGATTCGTAGTCGTCTTCGATGATTAGGCCGTCATTCTTGTGCGCCCACTGCATCAGACTGTGACGTCGTTTGAGACTCAACGCGACATTGGTCGGGAATTGGTGGTTCGGCGTTACGAAAACCAGTCTGGCATCCCCTAGATGGTCCGGATTGAGGCCATCCTCATCAATAGCAACAGGATGGATGTCGCCGCCGACCAGCTCAAATATGTTGCGAGCAGCATAATACCCAGGATTTTCCATCGCCACGGATGCGCCGGGTTTCACCAGCAGGCGACTAGCCAAGTACAGTGCGTTCTGCGAACCCAACGTGACAAGGATTTCATTGGGTTTCACATATATGCCGCGGCGTGCCAGTATCTTGCTTCTGATCTGTTCTACCAGAAGCAGATCGTCGCCGGTATAGAGATCGTCTGTCCAGGAGTTTTGCCACTTTTTGCTCATGGATTGCCGCACACAGTCGCGCCAGGCAACAATGGGGAACAATTCCGGATCGAGTTGCCCGTAGACAAAAGGAAAGGGGTACCGATACCAGTCAGCCGGTCTGGTGATGATCTGAAAGGCGCTCGGAAACGATGTTAGCTTTTCTTTCCAGTCTGGTGCTCGTCCGCCAGTCATTTGATGCGAAACCGGAGCTATATTGCGCGCTGTGCCCTCCGCAACATAAAAACCTGACCGCTCACGAGATACGAGAAAGCCGCCGGCAAGCAAGGCATGATAAGCCAGCGTCACTGTGTTTCTCGAGACGTTAAGCCGCGCCGCCATCATGCGGCTGGAGGGTATCGCAGCACCCGGCTCCAGGCGCCCCGAGACAATCGCGTCAAGCAGCATCTCGCGAATGCGAGCCTGCAGCGAACTGCCAGTGAAATCGCCGCTTTTGCGAAATGAGAACTCTCGGACTCCAGCCACGTACCCGCCCCATTGACCAACGTCATCTGGCCCTAAAATCTTTGACTATCTGGTTCTATTCCTACAGCTCTTTCGGCTTCAAGTTAAATCTCGATTGCGCTGAGGGGAAGCGGGCAAGACCGTTCCGGCATCAGAATGAAAAAGGGGAACTTGTGATGGCTGCAGATGTGCAAGGTCTGAGTGTGACGGCAAACAGTCACAGCATAGATGCCCTTGATAGAGCAATCAGCGATTACTATGCGTGGAAGGGAGATCCGGTTGGGCTGCTGATGGGCGCAGCTGATGCAGATCCGAAATTCTCTCTCGGCTACAGCGCGTCTGCTTCTCTCCTGTTGTTGAGTGGCTTTACACGGAGCAATCCTATGGTTGCTGAAGCTCTTCAGGGGGCGGAGCGCACTGTTAGCGAGGCAAATCCACGCGAGCGCAAACATCTGGAAGCCGCAAAGGCCTGGGCAGCCGGTGAAATGATCCGGGCGACAACAATCTGGGAGGACATTCTACTCGACCATCCACGTGATGCGCTCGCGCTGCGCTTCTGTCATGACACCTATTTCTATCTGGGAGCTTCGCAGACTATCCGTGATTCTGTCGCGCGGGTATTGCCGCATTGGAGCCATAGCGATCCGGCGTACGGGTATGTGCTTGGACAATACGCGTTCGGACTTGAAGAATGCAGCGAGTTGCGTCACGCTGAAAAGGTGGCCTATCAGGCGATTGAGATAAACGAGGAAGATGGGTGGGCAGTCCACGCCTTGGCCCATGTAATGGAAACTGAAAGCCGCCAGGAAGACGGCATCCGCTTTCTACGCAATTCGCAGCCGGCTTGGAGAAAAGCACATGCCCTTGCAGCTCATAATGGGTGGCACCTCGCCCTCTATCTGATCGAGCAACAGCGCTTTGACGAAGTTCTTGCCAGCTATGATAAATTTGTTCAACCAAAAATTAACAGCGACGCCATCCTCGATCTTGTAGATGCAGCCTCACTTCTTTGGCGTATCGAGCTTGCAGGTGGTAGTGTGGGGAACCGGTGGCGGGATATCTCGCGGCAATGGATGCACCACGTCGACGAGCATGTTCTCGCGTTCAACGACCTGCATATTGCCTTTTGCGCGGCGCGCAGCGATGACGCTGATGATGCAACTCGTCTTCGCGCCTCGCTTGATCGTTATGACCGAGAAGGTACGGGCGACAATCACCGTATTACCCGCAGCATCGGACGCGAGATCATCGAAGCGATGTTGGCATTCGGAGAAGGCAACTATGGTCGTTGTGTCGATCTAATTTTACCTCTGCGATATGATGCTATACGCGTCGGTGGTAGCCATGCGCAGCGTGATATCATTGGCCAGACCCTCATAGTTGCTGCCGAACGCGCCGGTCGAATGACGCTTGCCAGAGCACTTTTGAATGAACGTTTGGCGCAGCGCCCGACGTCGGCCACGGAACAACACCTTGCTCATGTGGTGAAGGCCGTGACGGCTGGGCACAATTTAAGTGCGCTGAATATGCTCTGAGGCAAAGTCAAAAGGAATAGGTTGCAAAAATTCTGCAGCAGGTCCGCCAACTCCTTGGATAAACGACGGCCTGCTATATTCTGTGCCAGATGCGAGAGCGACTCGAGATTGTCCTGCTTTCAACCTCCGAGTATCGCCCGGCGACATGATAGGCATCTGTCCATCTTTTTTGGAAAATCTGCAGCGTATACTTCTCTGATCGGTGAGGCGGATAAAAAATTAGAATGCTTTACAAGTTCAGGCCAAGGCTCTTACGATAGTCAACCGGGCTGAGCGATCCCAGCGATATTTTTATGCGCTTCTCGTTGTACCAGCGAATATAAGCATCGACCTCCGCGACGACCTGTTCGACTGTGTTGGCCTTCCAGTCGCGTGGATAGAATAGTTCAGTTTTGGGTCGGCCGAAGGAGCCTTCGCAAGCGGCGTTGGCTTAAGAGCAACCCTTTCGGGACATCGAGCGAACCAGTCTTGCTTCGCTGATACGGGTTAGCCAGACGGGCCAGCCATAATGGGCTCCGCGATCAGAATGAATGATGGGCCGTTCCGCCGCTTCAGTCGCGGTCTCAATAGCTGCATCTAGCATCGTGTTGACCAGCCCCGCATCTGGTTGCGTTCCGATCGATCAACTGATGACCATGCCGTCTGAGGAGTCGATGATGGGCGGAAGGTAGACCTTGCCAGAAGGTATCTGGAACTCTGTGATGTCTGTCAGCCCCTAGACGTTCGGCACTTTCGCATGGATATGATTAAGCATGGAATAAGGACCACGCAAATGGGGTGACCGGCGTCGTAACGGGGCTCTGATGCACTCTCAGGGAGCCGCTCCTCGATGGCTGTAACCGTCTTCGTTTGGGCCTTGGTCAAATTATTCCTTTCAAGGGTCATCAGACGAACGATCGTGCGTGCGGCGGGAGCCTAGCCGAGTCCGCTTTCAGTCTTTTCGGCACGTCTTCGTCGGATTGCCCACTCGGTAACGACACGGAGACCGCCGCCAAAGCCTGCCAGCTGAAGATACCGCCACAGTTCGGCACAGTTTTGCAATTCGGCATCCCATTGCGCCTCAAGCCAGGGCAGATGCTGTTCCAGGGATGTTTGCCGGACCCGGAAGATGTCGGTCCACTGACCACGAACGACGCTGCGAACCAGCTTTCGGCTGTGACCGGTTCTGCGCACGATTTCCTTGATGGACACGCCTTCGCTGACGAAGCCGCTGACAACGGCGTTTGCCTCTTCACGCCGCAGATATTCCTCTTATCGGAGCCGCTCAGCGGCGGTCACAGGCTTCGGATCTACTGTGGCTGTACCTATTGCCACGCGAACCCGCCGCATTGATTTGCGCACAGCGTCGAGAAAAGCCTGGCTGGCGTTCTCCGTACAATGCCAGCGGTCGGCGACCTGATCGGCATGTGGCAGGGGCTGCCTCTTCATGCACATCACCATGGGCCAGACTCTAATCAATTCTGGAGGAAATTCTTAGAGCCTGACCGAAAAAGAGTTGAGTGAAATCAGCCAGTTGTGATTCTGTTTGTTTGCTTAGGACGAACGGAGACCACAATGGGCTGGACTGATTTCACCCGTCGGCAATATGCCCGACGCGCCAGGCGGTATGCAAGTGACATGACGGACCGGGAATGGGGATTGATCTCGCCCCACTTGCCAGGGCCAAGGCGTTTGGGCAGGCCACGCAGCACCGATCTTCGGGAGGTCGTGAACGCACTGCTTTACATTGCTTCCACAGGCTGCCAGTGGCGGATGCTGCCAAGGGATTTTCCACCGTTTACGACAGTTCAGGCGTATTTCTACGAATGGCGCGCAACGGGGTTATGGGGACGGATCAACCATCATCTTGTGATGGAGGCGCGCGAGCTTGAAGGTCGGCAAGCCTCGCCGTCTGCTGGCGTGATCGACAGCCAGAGCGCGAAAACCACCGAAAGCGGAGGAATTGCGGGCTATGACGCGGGCAAGAAGATCAAGGGGCGCAAGCGTCACATCGTCGTCGACACACTCGGATTGATGGTCGGCCTCGTGGTTCACAGCGCCGATATTCAAGATCGCGACGGCGCGCCTGCCGTTCTTGGGACCATTCTCAAGCGCTGACCTTGGCTCAGACATATCTTCGCCGATGGCGGCTATGCCGGACCAAAGCTGAGGGGCGCGCTGCAAAAGATCGCTGCGTTCACCCTCCAGATCGTCAAACGCTCCGACAAAGCCAAGGGCTTCGAAGTCCTGCCGCGTCGCTGGGTCGTGGAACGCACCTTCGCATGGCTTGGCAGATGCCGACGATTGGCGAAGGATTGGGAAAAGTCCGTCGCATCATCCGAGACCTGGATCGCTATCGCCAACATCCGGGTCCTGACACGGCGATTGGCAAGGTACGGATATTGTTGAAACCTTTTCGAGTCAGGCTCTCAGGTCAACACCAATCAATACGGCGGCTTCCCTTTCCATGCGGAGTGCGGTTCATGTCCCAGGCCTAAAACAACTCATCACAAGTTTGAGCGATTTAGGTTCAGTCCGATTGACAAGTAGAACAAGTGCAAAGCATCTGAGCACTTTTTGCTCTCAGCAGTCGCAATTTCAACGCGTCGGGGGCAACTGACTTAAGCCTCACGATACCGCGTTGTGGGATCCTTTGCCTCACAAGCCTCCCGTATGGCTTGCCACGCTGCCAGACGCTTTTGGGTGATTTGGCGGCGCCGGTCGGTGACCATTCGGAACAGGCGAGGTTGAATTTCGTACCCATCCGCCTCGGCAGAATGAATTTGCTTGCTGGATCTTTTCAACACCCCGACAGGACATTCGCAAGGAGCTCGATTATGGCTCGTCCAAACAGCAAAGCCGCTCTCAGGGCCGTGCACTGGCTGATCACCGCCACAGTGGTCGGGTTCGCCTCGGCGACCTTTGCCGCCGATGAGTTGAGATCTGCACCAAGCTTCGCAACGGGCGACATCATGATCCGTGGCCGGCTGTCCGGCATGCTGCCTTACCATGTGGAATCGAGCGTCAGCTTGATCGGCGGCCATGTCGATGTGCCTGCGATGATCCTGCCAGACCTCGACGTCAGCCTATTTCTCAGCGAGCATTGGTCCATCACTATGCAAACAGGGGGCCTAAAAACTAAGATAGAACTCAAGAATACGCTCTATGGCGATATAGACGTGGGCTCGGTGTGGAGCGTGCCGATGTCGCTTGCGGTAAACTATCACATTAAAAGCAGTGAACGTTTCAAACCCTATATCGGTGCAGGGATGATCGCGACCTGGTACCTCGGAGAGAAACCCGCTGGAGGCTTTGTCCGGGATTTCAGCGTAACGCCCACATACGCGCCGCTGATAAAGGTTGGCATCGACTACCAGATGACCGACAACTGGTATGCGAACGTCGAAGCCAAACAGCTCTTTCTCCCGACCCAGACCATCGAGAACCAAGGCGTTACCGCCACAACAAAACTCGATGCAACCTCGGTCGGATTCGGGGTGGGGTATCGGTTCTGAGGCCGCCGTTCGAACCGTTTTCTTGATGTGATTGCCGCCCAGCCTGCGGATCTCGCTCAGTTCCGCAAAGCCAACCAACAAGTCGCATCGCGTGACCTAGAACCCGCGCGCCGGCTCCGAACAGGCGCCGAGCGCACCTTTCTGAAAGGCGGTGCGATGCGACAATGGTACACTTAGAGGGTGCGAGTGGATAAATAAGCCGTCTCTAAATCATGCGTGAAAGGGCTTATTCGAATCTAACAGATATAAATGCTTTCAATGCCTTATCTCGATGCTCGAGGGTTTCGTCTGGCATTTCCAAGCCGACAGGGGAGACGAAAAATGGTTGAAACTCAAACGTTGCTTTTCGCCAGCGTCAGCGCGCGCGCCGGCTTTATCATAATCTTCCTAATCGCCAGTTTCAGAAGCGAAGCACGTGTTGCATTTTGCTTTTGGACGGCAAGTATTGTCGGGTCGTCGATCGGCATGCTGCTGATCTATAGCGATCCCAACTATCCCTATTTCCTCGCGACGCGGGGGATGTGGATCTACATTATCATCGGTTTTAGCCTGTCCAGTCTCTGGGCAGGCGGTCATGCCTTTTTCGGAGGCGCAGTCAACAAGGCCGGCGTCGCCCTCATGGGACTGGTTCCTGGGGTCATCTATGGCATTGCCCGCACCTCCGGTCTGATGCCAGACGTTGCAGTGGCGCTGACAATCGCGGCTTTGTCCGTTTTTACGGCGGCCGGAGCATACCCGTTCGTTCGAAGAAGACGACGCCGGTATCTGCCTTCCCAATTGCTAGTAGGGGGTGCGCTGTCGGCTTATGCGATCGCCTTGGCTGCCTCTTTCCTCTTAATAATGATAAGACTCCACGTTTCTGGTGCAGTTCCGGCTCCCGGCGTGTCAGACATATCCTTGGCCTTGTTTATCGATCAGTTGATGAGTGTTCTGGTTTACGTTGGCCTCGTTGCGATGTCGCTCGAAGATGTGCAAATGCGCATGAAGGAATTGGCGGCGATCGATCCGCTGAGCGGCCTGGCGAACCGGCGCGGCGTTCAGGACCGTGCGTTGGATATCATTGGGGCCTGCCAGCGCGTCAATAGACCGATTTCTGTATTACTCATGGACCTCGACCACTTCAAATCGATCAACGATCGTTACGGCCACGGCGGTGGCGACATCGTACTCAGGGAGTTTGCGAGACGCCTGTCCTTGCATTGCCGGCACGACGATGATGTCACGGGACGGTGGGGCGGCGAGGAGTTCCTGGCACTTTTGAGCAATATGACCCTGTCGGAGGCCGCTGCCTTCGCAGAGCGATTTTGTCATTCCGTGTCACTCGAACCTTTCAACATCGGAGATCAGGAGTTCAGCGTCACGGTCAGCATCGGTGTTGCCGAAATTGATCTGAGCGCGCCTCGCCTCGACCAAACGTTGAAGGCGGCAGATGAGGCGCTTTATGAGGCGAAGCGAAGAGGAAGGAACCGGGTCCATACCTACCCAAACTTTTCGAATCCACCGCTTGCGCCACGCGACATAATCCCGGTACAGAATGAACGGCTAGGGCATGTTTTACTGTCGAAATAAAATGATACCGATAGAGACCTTGGCAAATAAACCGTACAAGGTCGTTGCGGTGCGCTCAAAAGTCCGCTGTTCGGTCACGTTGCTAGCACTACTTTGGCAGATTAACCGACGGTTAACGATGATCGGCCATCTTTGGCCCCTCAAAAAGGGGTGCGGTGGATGGTGGAGCAGAATATTGCACTGGCGGATTGGCTGAAGCCGTTCGTTGAGAAGCTTGGTCACAAAAAGCGGCGGCAGATGTGCCCGGTATATGTTTCAGGCCTGATCGGACCGGGTGATCGCAAGAGTATCGAGCCGATGGCGGAACGCCTTGCGCCCGATCACTACGACCGTCTGCATCATTTCATCTCGGATGGCATTTGGGACGCCAGTCCGCTTGAGACTGAACTGGCTGTGCAGGCGGACAGAATAGTCGGAGCTTCAGACGCCTTTCTGGTGGTCGACGATACGGGTCTACCGAAGAAGGGTGATCATTCGGTCGGGGTCGCTCCACAATATGCTTCGATGCTGGGCAAACGCGCCAATTGCCAGACGTTGGTATCGCTGACGCTGGCACGCGATGAGGTTCCCGTTCCGGTTGGTTTGCGACTGTTCTTGCCGGAAAGCTGGACCAGTAACCAGGATCGGATGGTGAAGGCTGGCGTCCCCGAGGAGATGCGTATATCCCGCACCAAGCCGACGATCGCGCTCGACGAGATCGACAGGCTGATCGCGGCGGGGGTGCGGTTTGGCACCGTGCTCGCCGATGCCGGCTATGGTTTATCGGCCGCGTTTCGCCAGGGGCTCAGTGCACGCGGCCTCACATGGGCTGTCGGTATTCCCAAACATCAAAAGGTCTACCCCCATGATGTCGCCCTGATTTTTCCGGTTTCCGGTCATGGCAGACCGCGCAAGCACTCGATCCCCGACACCCTGTCGATGGCAGCCGAAACGATCCTGGAAGCATCCTCCTGGAAGACGGTCAGTTGGCGTCGCGGCACGAAAGGTCGCCTGACAGCGCGCTTTGCTGCGCTCCGCATTCGGATCGCTGATGGTAGTCCGCAACGTATCCTCGACAAGGGACAGCAGCATATGCCGGGCGAAGAGGCGTGGCTGGTGGGCGAATGGCGCTCGAACGGCGAGCGCAAATACTATCTCTCCAATCTGCCGGCCGAAGCAACGTTAAAGCAGCTGGCAGCTGCCATCAAAGCCCGATGGGTCTGCGAGCAGGCGCATCAACAAATGAAAGAAGAACTCGGCCTCGATCACTTCGAAGGCCGATCATGGCAAGGTCTGCATCGACACGCGCTGATGACAATGATCGCCTATGCCTTCCTGCAACATCAGCGCCTACACCAGGCCAAGCGGGAAAAAAACCAAGAGGCACGGCCCGCCTGAACCGACACTGTAAGCCATCCGACGCGCGGTCATAAACACCCTCCTGGCAGCGTCAGCCCCAGAACGATGTCCGCACTGCAGAATCCGCTTCAGACCGCCAAAATGCATTCTGCCAGAGTAGTGCTAGTGTCGCCGTCGTCTGGTCTGCAGCGGGCTTTCGCCAAATAGCTTTCGATAGCGGCGAGCAAAATCGGCCATGTGAACAAAGCCCCATTTTCGCGCGGTGGCCGAAATGGAAGTGAATTCAAAGGCGTCGCATTTGAGCTCCCGATGAACATTCTTTAGGCGACGTTCGAGAATCCATTGCACCGGCGTCTTCCCCAGTTCCTTGCGAAAACTAAGCTGCAGCGATCTCACGCCGGTCTGAGCGATGGCCGCTATTTCAGCCAGCGTGATCTTCTGCTTCAGGTTTGCGTCGATGTACTCCATGGCCCGTCGGACCTGCCACGATGGCTGTAATGCCGGGACCTGTTTCTGGGCTACAACTTTCGGCCAGGCGGTCAGAAACTGATAGATAACCAGCTCTTCCAGAAGGGCAAAAATGAGATCCCCGTAATCGACGCCTTCATGTAGCCGCTGATACACAAGCTGAAAATTGTGCCTGAACGCCCGCAAGGAGGCGGTGTTGATGTCGACGACCGGCTCGAATTGTGGAAGAGGGTGCTCATCATCCCCTTCGAGAGCCTGATGGCTTGCTAACAGTGCCGAGCGATCGACAGTACCAGCGAATGCGCGAAATCCCGGTGAGGCTTCTTCAGTTACCATCTCCTCGAAATCGACAAACATTCCCATGCCTGATGTTCCCAGATAATCTGATTGATAGTTGCGCCTCACAATGGAGCCGTGTGACACAAACCGTATCGTGATTTTATCAAGCGCCAATTTCGGCGTAGAAACAAACCCATAAGGAGCACTGGTTTGCCATTGGCTAACACTTTGCCCATGCGCCCCTTCGGTCTCCAAATAAAAAGCATCGCTTAGCACAGGCCGAAACGTAACGGGGAGGAATGGAATGCTGTCTAAGGCCTCTATCTGCTTTCTCTCCTTCGCGTGTAGTGTAAATACTCTAGGAGGGCGTATCCATTTCGAGCCTTCTGCTAAGTCTGTCTCGGTCATGTCTTTAACCTCGAAGGTCTAAAGAGAGTGAAGTTTTCCCGGATAAACGGTAAAACGACTACTTGAAAAAGCATATTAATGCTCAGTATATCGTGCGAAGATGACCGCATTCTAAACTTCCAACTTAAGCCTATGTATTCATAACATTGGACCGACCACTTCCGGCGGCTAGCAAATTTTCACGACTTCCAGATCCAACAGCTTTCCAAGCTTCTCGATACGTTGAGCAATATGCCCTACGCCGACAGCGCAGTGGTGGGCTGGTCCTTTTGCATTCCACGCCTCGACAAAGAGCCGGGCCCCGAGCGGAAACTCATACCGGCTGTTGGTGTTACCGATTTCTAGGATCGGGCCGGCGACGGATGCGCCTTCGGCGCAGAGTAGCTTGATCTTGCCTTCGCTTTCGACGACCGAAAGCAGCGTGACGGGTCCATGTTTGACAGACATCTCGACGCTGACGCCGGAGCCAACCTTGCCGTGATAGACCTGCAATGGTCGGATCTTAGTGCGCCCCTCGGCGATTTTCGTGTGCCCAGGCCCGTCATGCCCCATCAGCACAACATCGGCGGCAAAATCCATGGCGTAGTATTCCGTGAACGAGCCGCCGACACCAAAGCTGTCCATGATCTTCATAGCCTGGGCATTCTTGATCTCGTACTCTCCAGCAACCGGCACGCCATCGGCTGTTAGCATGGAGCAGCCCACGATGACGGAACTAATGATGTCTTCGTAATCGTGACCAGGCTGGGACTCGTAATAGTAAGCAAGCGACCCGAGCGATTTGTTGTCTACCAGCTTGCGCAACGCCACGGCAGTTTTTGCCGCGCGCTCCAACTCCTTCGGCTCACAGTCCGGCTGGACATCGAACTCTGTCTCGATCTTCGCCAAACAGGCAGAGACATCCGTCTCGCTCACCTCATTGCGGAGACGTGCAAGCTCGTCGATTTCCAGCACCTCGATATGGGTTCCGAAAGCTGCGGCCTGCGCGGTCAGATCGGAGTAGATATCGAGCATGCCATTGTAGTAGCGGCCCATGACGCCGAGCCGATTGTGCGCCATGACGTGCGCGACGCGGGCGGCTTCGATCCAGTCGTTGATCTCATCATCGACGATCTGATCGCCGGTCAGAACGCCAGTCACCTGATGAAAGCTGATGCCTGCCCTGTGGAAGACATTGGCAATTTCGGGAACCGGGCAGGCCGAGCAATGTGCCAGCCAGTCGCCGGTCATCGCGGTGCGGTCGCCAAGCGCGTTGAAGGTGGCATAGTCAATGGCTGCGGTCGGCTGCAGATTGAGGATGATCACCGGAACCTTGGCGCGACGGGCTACCGGCAGAACGGTCGACGACAGGGCATAGGTGGTGATGTAGAGAAAGATGATATCGACATCGGCCTGACGAAACTGATGGCCGGCCTCGAGCGCCTTTTCGGGCGTATCGATCAGCCCGAGGTTGACAACCTCGACGCCTGGCCGCGCAAGTTTCGCCTCGACGGTATCGATATAGCCGCGCAACCGCGCTTCTAGACCTTTGAATTGCGGCCAGTAGGCTTCCAGACCGATGCCGAAAAGGCCAGCCTTCAAGGGGCGTTCAATCATGTCTGTGTCTCCGATGCAATAGTGAAAGCGTCAGCTCTGTAGGCGCACGCGCAGCTGATCGAGTCCGACAGCCATTAAGAGGACGACACCGCGGGTCACATCCTGCCAGAAGGAGGACACGTTCATCAGCGTCAGGCCGTTGTTCAGCGTGCCAAGGATCAAAACCGCGATCAACGTGCCCCAGACGCTGCCGCGTCCGCCGAACAGGCTGGTGCCGCCGAGAATGATGGCGGCAATGATGGTCAACAGATGCTGTCCGGCGGCATTGGGTGCTGCTGCGCCGAGCATTGCGGCAAGGATGATACCGGCCGCAGCCCCTGAAAGTCCGGAAACGATATAGAGTACCATCTGTGTCCGCTCGACGGGCACGCCGAGCAGGCTGCTGGCTTCTGGATTACCGCCGGCGGCGTACACGAAGCGGCCAAAAGGTGTCTTGGACAGGATCAGCCAGAGCGCGACGAACACGAGAAGCATCATGATGATCGGAAACGAGATTCCGAACAGGCGGCCGGATCCGAGCCAATTGAAGGCAGGAACGAAGAGAGGTTTCGACAGGCCCCCGGTCATCACCATGGAAAGACCTGAAAAGATGCTCATCGTCCCGAGGGTGGCGATCAGTGGATTAAGCTTCAGCCGGGTAATGATATAACCGTTGAGGACGCCGACCGCGCAGCCGATGACAAGGGCCGCAAAACATCCCGCCCAAATATTAATCCCGTTGGCATACATCAGCGCCACGATGACGCCGGCAAGACCGGCAACGGCGGCAACCGACAGATCGAGCCCGCCGCCGATGATCAGAGGCGTACCGGCGGCGGCCATCAGGCCGATGAAGGCCATGTTGGTGCCGATGTTGGCCAGGTTGCTTAGAGTCAGGAAATAGGGCGAGAGCAGCGTGAATGCGGCCAGAAGCAGGATGTAGAACACTAGCAGGAGGACGATGCCGGCAGCCGGGCGGCCGAGAAGGTCGGCCAGCGAACTTGCCTGCGTTTTCGAAACGCCCGACGCTGCGGGAATAGAGGACGACTTGCTCATGCTTTCTCCAGTTCATTCGTATTGCGCACGGCGGACCGAGGCTCGGCCGCCCGCATCAGGTCCGTCGCGGTTGCATCCTGTCCAAGCTCGGCCACGACCTTTCCATCTTCCAGAACGAGGCTGCGATCAGCGAGCCCGGCAATTTCTTCGGCATCGGAGGAGACGATCATGATCGAAAGCCCCGTCTTCGCCAGACGGCGAATTTCCGCGTAGATTTCGCGCCGGGCGCCGAGATCGACGCCCCGTGTCGGCTCTTCGAGAATGAGAAACCTCGGGGCTCCGAGCAGCCAGCGGGCCAGACAAATCTTCTGCTGGTTGCCGCCGGACAAAAGACGGATTTCCTGATCCGGGCCTGATGTCTTGACCCGCAGCGTCTTGATCCAGTCTCTGGTGCCGGCGTCTTCCCGCTTCTGGTCGACGACGCCGGATTGCGTGAACAGGCTGAGATAAGGCAGCGTCGTGTTGGTACGCACCGACAGATTGCCGATCAGCCCCTGACGCTTGCGCTCGGCGGCAACAAAGCCGATGCCGTTGCGCACGCTCTTTCGCGGTCCCGACAGGCCGATATCGATATCGTTCAGCCGGACGGCTGTGGCGCGGGCAGCAGGCTCGGCACCGTAGATGGCCCGACCAATCTTCTCGGCACCCGAGCCGATCAGTCCGAAAACGCCGAACACCTCACCGCGCCGCACAGAAAGCGAGACGCCGTCGAGCCATCCAGGAAGAGACAAGCCTTCCACGGATAGGACCGTCTTTGCATCCGGAACCGCCGTCGACTTGGCTGGATATAGATCGCCGAGCTCGCTGCCTAGCATGGCCGTCAGCACCTCGTCGCGACTAGTCTCCCCCGTCTTGAACTGGCCGCGAACCTCGCCGTCGCGCAACACGACGATACGGTCGCTGAGCCGGAAGACCTCGTCCAAATAATGCGAGATATAGATGATGGTGACGCCCTGGGCTTTCAGGGCCTCGATCACCTCGAACAAATTGTCCGCGTCCGCCTCGCCCAGCGATGCCGTCGGTTCGTCCATGATCAGGATCCGCGCCCTGCCGGCAAGCGCCCTGGCGATTTCGATAATGCGCTGCTCCGACAAAGGCAGCGAGCCCATACGCCGACCGGGCGCGACATGCTCGAGCCGCAATCGCTTGAGCAGCGTCTGCGCCTGGCCTTCCATCGCAGGCCGGTCGATCAAGGCGATGCCCGCAAACCACCGCTTCGGCATCGAGCCAAGCGCGATGTTTTCGGCAACAGACAGGTCCGGATGCACCGAAAGCTCCTGCGGCATCAGCCGGATGCCTGCCGCAATCGCATCCTGCGGGGTGGCGATACTAATGATCGTGTCGTCAATTCGGATCTGTCCGCTGTCCAGCGTGTAAACGCCGGACAGGATTTTCATAAGCGTTGACTTGCCGGCACCATTGGCACCGAGAAGTGCGACGATCTCTCCTTCATGGGCCGAAAGCGATACGTTCTTCAAAACCGTCACGCCGGCAAACGCTTTGCTGACATTGGCGATCTGGAGCCGCGGATTGCGGCTCCGTTCGGTTCTCTCGTCGGTCATGTGACGCTCCCTGGACGTTATCCCGCTCACTGCTGAGGGAGAATGGCCTCGTAGCCCTTCAGCCAGTCCTGCTTCTTCAGATCTGCGAGATAGGTTGCGAATTCCGTCTCCGGGAATACGTAGCTATCCGCCTCGCCGACGCAGGGAAACTCCTTGTAGAACTGGCAGATATTGGCCTTGGTGACCATCTGATGGGTCACGAACGTCGCCTCCGGAACGGGCTTCCCGGCCAGAGCCGAAAGTGCGATCGGGATCAGATAGTTGCCGTAGCTGCCGGGGAACGAACCGGTGGCGGCAACCAAGTTCGGATCGGTCGCAAGCGCCTCGGCCTCGTCTGCGCCGTTGCCGACCGCGATCGTCTGATCGACGCGACCCGCAGCCCGCACGGCCTGCAGCATCCCCATCGTCGCCTGGTCGTTGATCGCTATGATGAGGATCGGTACGCCCGGTGGAATGCGGCCGATGACATTGTTCATTTGTGTAAAGGATTCCTGCAGCGTATTCTTGGTATCGATCTCGATGATGTGATTGGCCGGGAATTCCTTGGTCAGCGCCATGAAGCCGGCCCGCTGGCCTTCCGTGCGCATGCGCGGGATGACGCCCGATTGCGGCAGGGCGCCGATGACGAGATAACCGGTCTTGACGACATTGACGCCGAATTTTTTGGCAGCTGCCGTCGCCAGATAGGACCCGCCCATGAAGCCCGACTTCGGGTTGTTGACTCCGAAGAAACTCGCGCCCGGCATAGGAATATCGATCGCGGTCACCTTTGTGCCGTCCGCGTTGAAGACTTCCATCACAGCCTGGCCGAAATTGGCATCCGTCTGGAATTCTATGACGTAATCGACCTTGCGCTCGACAAAGGATTTAGCATTGGCCAGCGCCGTCGGCCCGTCGAGACGGTTGTCCGTGATTACGAGTTCGACGCCCGCGGCGTCCGCATTCCGCTGGATGCCCTTTTCCACAAGCACACCAAAGGAAATATCGCGCTGCAGATTGGCGAACCCGATGCTGTAGCCCTTGCCGTTCTTCGGCGGGGTGACCTTGGCCGCATCCGCCGCCATCGCCTCCAGATTTTCAGCAGATAGCATGTTTCCGTCGAACTTCAGCGGGTCAAACCCATGAAAATCCTGGGCATGGGCGGCAGACGCTGCAAAGCACGCAGCAGCTACCAGCAGTCTGGCTTGATGTTTCATGTCTCTCTCCTCCGGCCCCTGCCCTCCCTGGCAGCGGCAGCGCTGATGATCTCAGCGCAGATGTTCAGGTCATCCGAAAACTGACCTTTCCTCTTGACGTTAACACCAAGCATTTTCGTTGACACGACAGCATATTCCGCAAAAATGATCTTTTGCATACAAAATATGATCCTCAGGTGCAGCAAGGAACATGAAGAACTATTTTGTTTACATGCCGGACAATCGTCTTTGCGCCGCCTGGGGATGTACGGCCGTGTCCACCGGCTATACAGAAATCGCACCCCACTCCGACTACCCGCCGAGCCGTCATCCGGACGACCATCACTTCAGTTGGTCGCGTGGTCGCATCCTCAATGCTTATCAGGTCGTGCAGATCAGCGCCGGCAAAGGGCGGCTGGAATTCGGAGCCGAGCGTCGACAGGTCACGATCGGGCAAGGATCCATTTTTTTGCTCTTTCCAGGCGTCTGGCACCGGTTTGCTCCTGATCGTCGCACCGGATGGGTCGAGCACTGGATCGAATGCCGGGGAAGCGCATTTGACTTTGCTTGCGATGCCGGTCTGCTGCATCCGGAGCAACCGGTTCATGCTGGCACCTCCGAGATTGCAGGCGTTTTCGCATCGATACATGCATTGGCGCGGAACGAACCCTTGCGCAGTCAACCCCTGATCTCAACTCTCGGCCTGCAAATGCTCGCCCTTTTATGCAGGCCCACCGATATAAACAGCAACTCCTTCGGCAGGCTCGTCGATCGTGCACGGATGATTCTCATGGAAAGGTGCGGTCAGCCCTTGTCTGTCGAGCAGCTCGCCGAAGAGCTGGGGGTCAGCTACCCCTATTTTCGGCGCCTGTTTCGTGAGCAGACAGGTATGTCGGCCAAGCAATATCAGATGATTGTCCGCATCCAGCGCGCCAGCGACTTTCTGCTAAACACCGACAAATCGATCAAGGAGATTGCGGGCATCCTGGGTTTTCACTCAGCGTTCCACTTCTCTACCCAGTTCCGACAATTGATGGGCGAAAGCCCGACGGATTTCAGGTCTAATAGACACCTGTAACTCGCAGACAGAAGAAATCGGCTTAAAGATCCGTCTTTAAAAATCAACTACAGATCGCGTGAGTGAGCGGCGTGATGTCATCGAGGTTGCGTCAGGCCCGTTTGGATACGATGACGTAGTTGCTCGCCTTCGTTCTTCGAATGACGCTCAATATTTGAGTCTCATTTTCGAAGGAGAATCGCATAAAACACTACGTTTGCCTCGACCTATCACAACGGGAAACAGACTTTTTGTCGTGGACGAGACGGGAAGACCGATCTTCGAAAGTAGGGCCAAGTCGAATGCCGGGGCCATAGCAGAACTGATGGAGTTGTCTAGTCGCAATTGGGGCGTCAATAGCAATCTTTTGTAAGCGGCGCTGCCGAGTGCTTGGTTGTCTTCGCTGTCGACATCAGTCGCCGCATGATGGAGGTTCGCAGCACGAGCCTTCAATTTGGACGACGCATTCAGCTGAGACAGCGATGCAACCCCATCAACTGACAGCCAGCTTTGGCGCGAAAGCCACGGCAGCTCTTTTGAAGCCGATCCTCTCTCGCAGCTGAAGACCCCATGTTTGGGGAGCGATGGAGTGGATGCCCCCTCCCGACGGCATCGCAATGTGCCGAAGTGATATTTGCAACAACGTCACTCAGAGGAGAGAGCATCCATCAAGGAAGTTAGCATTGTAGGTCTAGACCTTGCAAAGCGGGTATTCCAGCTCCACGCGGCCGGCGCCGATGGCGATTTGTTATTTTGTAAGAAGCTATCTCGCGTTCATGTTTTGGCTTTTTTCTCTGAGTTGCCGAGGTGTATCGTTGCGATGGAAGCATGTGCGACTGCGCATTACTGGGCTGGCGAAATTGGGAGCCTTGGCCATGAAGTTAGGCCGCTGCCACCGGCTTATGTTAAGCCTTTCGTCAAACCGCAAAAGAATGACGCGGCAGATGCTGAAGCCATCGTGGAGGCCGCCATCCGCCCCTTGATGAGTTTTGTCGTGCCGAAAACGGAGAAGCAGCAAGCTTCTTCCATGATCTTTCGGACGCGCGATGTAGTCGTGCGTCAGCGGACGCAGTTGATTAACGCTCTTCGTGCTCACTTGGCAAAACATGGGGTGATTGCACCGCAAGGGCTTGCAAGCTTGGCCGCGGTGAAGGGCATCGTAGAAGACGATGACAGCAGCCTTGAGCTCCTGGTTGTGGAAACTGCCCGGATTTATTTGGAGCAGATTGATCTTCTAACTACCCGTATCTCCAACCTGGAGAAGGTACTCAAATCTGAAGCTCAGCAATCGGATAATACCACTCGGCTGATGTAAATGCCCGGCGCGGGCCAATCACGGCCATGGCGATAGAGGCGTTTGCTCCAACTATGACGACGTTTCATAAGGGACGTGATTTTGCAGCTTGGCTCGGGCTTGTACCTAAACAACATTCGAGCGGAGGAAAGCAGGTGCTCGGCCGGACGTCAAAGATGGGACAGCGCGATATTCGGCGGCTTTTGATTATCGGTGCAACGACGGTGATCCGATGGGCATGCCGAAAGCCCTCCTCCGAAAACTCATGGCTCGGGCGTATGTTGATGCGCAAGCCGCGTATGCTCGTTGCTATTGCGCTTGCTAATAAGATGGCTCGATCCGTCTGGGCGACGATGACGAAGAATGAGAATTACAAAGATAACAGTCTCGCAAACGCGTAAGCAAAGCTGACGATATAGTGAGATCGGATCGTCGGCGTGTGAGTAGATAAGCGAACGGTAAGGACAAGAGATTCGAAAGAGGGGGGAAATGCCGCCGGCTCAGTGGGCCTCGAGCTCGTAGAACTGATTTGCGCCAGCCCCGCTTAGCTCCATACCGGCCAGCAGTAATATCCAGACTGCAAAGGAAGTGTCAATATTGCGAATACTATGAAATGATCGCGAAAATATAAATACACACGTGGAAATAAATTTGTAGTATTACATTTTTATTTACATTTTTATCGAATGTTTTATCTAACGTAGCGGCGCATGGAGATGGCGCAAGAAGACCATAGTTGGGGATCTACCACAACATCAGCATTTGTCGTTTCTTTCTCCAATCGACGGGTTGAGGAAGGACCGATCTGAAGACCTAATACCACTAGATGACATCGACTTCGTCTCCAACGGCATTCGACAGAATAATTTGCTCTCGGTGGCGCAGTTCCCTCACAACTCAATCATACCTAAAATCACCGTTTACTCAGGTAATGATTTTAGCCGGACAGTTTCCGGCGAAAATTTAACACATATGACGAAAATGTATTCGTCTCAATCGCCTAAAGGTGAAATGATTTTACTGTCTGGCATCTTTCCATCAACAAATGATTACTATTTGCCAGGAGAACAACGTCATGTCATTCATGAAAAATACCAAAATACGCACGAAGATCTTCGCGTTGATCATCCCTCTTTGCGTTGCGGGAATTGCGAGCGTCACTGCGATCTCATTAAATTACAGAGACGCTGACACAACGTACAGCGACTTCATAAAAAACGATGCCATCGCAGCTGTTGAACTGGCGAGAATGAATACTGCTCTTCTTGTAGCGGTATATAATGCCGATCAATCGCTGCTCTACACCTCTAACGATCCGTACATGGCGACCGTTCTTGCCAGTTATAGCAAAAATACCCAGCGGATTGCTGACCGTTTCGTTCAGTTGGATAGGCTCATGCCCGAGATGGCTGGTGAAATTTCAGAAATAAAAACTCAGGTAGGCTCGGTGCTCGGCATGACGGACAAAGTCGTAGCTCTGGCCAATAAGGATCAGGACGAAGAAGCGAAGCAAATCCTCGCGACTGTCGACCCTCTCGTAGATGAGCTAAGAAACAAAATGCGCTCGCGCGTTGATACGATGATAGCATATGTGGGCTCCGAGAATGACAAGATGACTGCCAACATGCAGTCGACGATTTTCACCTTCATCAGTTCGCTCGTCACTCTCTTCATAGTTTTGATATTGGCGGCCCTATTTGTTTCGAGCCGCGGGATTACCGGGCCCATCAACACATTGCGGGCTCGCATGTTGACGCTGGCTGATGGTAAAACCGACGAGCCTATTACTTGCCTGGGTCGCAAGGATGAAGTGGGGGAGATGGCCCAGGCGGTCGCCGTGTTCAGAGACAATGCAATCGCCAATATGCGTCTTGAGCAGGAAGCTGCCACAAACCGAAACCTGACGGAGGAAGAGCGTCGCCTTAAGGCGGAGGCCGATCGTCTTCGCTCCGAAGCAATGGCTCAGGCCACTGTCGGTCTAGGGGAAGGCCTGAAGCATCTGGCGAGCGGCGATCTGACCTTCAAACTCATTGATCCGTTCGCATCTGATTTCGAAACCCTTCGCGCCGACTTCAACGCCGCTGTCTCGCAACTGTCGGAAACCCTGCGGTCTGTCGCCGAGGCGACCACCGCGATCGATACCGGCAGCAAGGAGGTTAGCGCAAGCGCCGACGATCTGTCCAAGCGGACCGAACAGCAGGCATCGGCACTGGAAGAAACGGCGGCCGCACTAGACCAGATCACTGTTAATGTGGCCAACTCGTCCAAACGTGCCGAAGACGCCCGCAAAATTGCAGTGCAAGCGAATGAAAGTGCGGCCGAGTCTGGTCTGGTCGTCGCCAATGCCGTCGACGCGATGCAGAAGATCGAGGCCTCGTCCAACCAAGTCTCCAACATCATCGGCGTCATCGACGAGATCGCCTTCCAGACCAATCTGCTGGCGCTCAATGCTGGGGTGGAAGCAGCACGTGCCGGCGATGCAGGCAAGGGCTTTGCCGTCGTTGCACAAGAAGTGCGCGAACTTGCCCAGCGCTCCGCCCAAGCCGCCAAGGAGATCAAGGACCTGATCCGCAACTCCTCCGTCGAGGTTGAAAACGGCGTCAGGTTGGTCAGCGCGACAGGCCAGGCGCTGAAGACCATCGAGGGCTATATTGTTGCTGTCAATCAGCACATGGACTCAATCGCGACGTCAGCAAAAGAGCAGTCGGTCGGTCTCGCCGAGGTTAACACTGCTGTCAACCAGATGGACCAGGTCACCCAGCAGAACGCTGCGATGGTGGAGGAGACCAGTGCGGCCGGAGCTACGCTTGCCAACGAGAGCGGTAGGCTACGAGAACTGATCTCGCAGTTTCAACTTGTCGGTGCGCTACATCAGACAGCCACAGTCATGGCGGCAAGCTCCACGCACCGTCAGGTGGACTCACCGGTCAGGCATCTGGCCGGAAAAGTTGCAAAGGCTTTTTCCGGAAATGCCGCCGCCAAGCATACGTGGGAGGATTTTTGATAAGCGGTGCGTACACGCCGGCAGGCGTTACTGACGCAATGCTTGAGATCATCGCATTCAAACTCCACGACCAGGAGTTTTGCATGCGCACGACAACCATCCGCGAAATTCGCGGATGGGGCCAATCTACTCCGATTCCACATGCTCCTCATGACGTGGTCGGCGTTATGAACCTGCGTGGGTCGGTGATCCCAATCATCGACCTTGCCAACAAGCTCGGAATGCCGAGCACTGAGCCAACCCCGCGAAGCGCCATCGTCGTTGCCGAGGTCAATGGTACCGCCATAGGTCTCGTCGTGGATATGGTTTCGGACATCCTGACGATCCAAGAAAACCTTCTCCAGCCGGTTCCGGAGATCAGTGTCACCTCCGGCATGCGCTTTGCTGAGGCGATCATCGCCCAGCCAACGGGCATGATCTGCTTTCTCAACCTTCAGGCCATGTTCGGAAAAACTGAAACAATGAGGACGATCGCTGCTTAGCCAAGTACATAAAAGATGAGTATCGAGTCTCGTTTTCGCGTTCTAACCCTATACTCTTGAGTTACTTGTCGTTCTTTGCGCTAATACAATGCGGCCGCGTGGCGGCACTGGAGGGACTTTGCGAAAACGGATTCGGTTGCACCAGGTGCGAAAGGGAATGTTTGTCGAGGAGTTGGAAGGCGCGGCGCGTGGTGGAGCAATGACTGTCTGCGAGTTCTTCATTGAAACCGAGTCCGATCTTGATCGGGTACGGGGCAGCTGCGCGATGAGTGTCGTTATCGACATCAAGAAAGGTATTGATGCCAATATTGCTTCGGGCGCCGTCAATGATTTGAACTTATTAAGTTCCGCCTCTGATCTCGATAACTCATTTTCAGAGGAGCAGATTGCGCGGGCGCGAAAAACGATAGAACAGACCCGCCCACATGTTCAAAATGTGCTGGCCCAAGCGCAACGTAACGTTTTCCATTTTGAAGCGGCGTGCCAAGCGGTCGAAAAAGTCATGGCTGATGCGTTGACCAATGCCGGGGCATTGATCCAGCTTGCCAAACTCAAAAACAAGGATGAAAGCACGTTTCTTCATTCGGTTTCGGTGAGCGCTTTGATGATTGCATTCGGACGAGACCTTGGCTTTTCGGGGGGGACAATCCATACTCTCGGCGTGAGTGGACTGGTGCACGATCTTGGAAAAATGACCCTGCCGGTTGGGTTGCTAGAAAGATCGGGAAAGTTGACACCTCAAGAGATGTCTATCATTCAGACGCATCCAGACCGCGGCTATAAAATCTTGAAAAGGGTGCCGGGGGTCTCAAAAGCAGTTCTCGATATGTGTCTTCATCATCACGAGAAATTTGACGGTTCGGGATATCCTCGGCAACTGGCGGGAAAGGAAATCCCGTTGATTGCCCGGATCGGAGCAATTTGCGATGTATATGACGCACTGACGACGGTACGTCCATACAAGCGCGCTTGGACACAAGCCGAAGCGATTGACACGATGATGAATTCACCAGGCCACTTCGATCCGGATCTTCTAAAGGCCTTTGTTTCCGGTGTGGCGATCAGCGGACTGTGTTAAATGCCGCAATGGGCTGGCTCTTCGCGAGTAGCCAGTTCACCGGCCTTACGCGATGACCGTTTCCGGCACCCTGCGCGATAGCTTCAATCTGCTCGCCATTGTGCTGGAGCAGGAGACAGAGCTTTAGCCCACCGGGATAACGACCGACACGACCGGATACACCTACACGATCTTCGGCATATTTTATCTGCCCGGATACCAGTTCAGCCCTCGCATTGCAGATGTCGGCGGCGCAAGATTCTGGCGTACCGATGCTAAAGCCGTAAGCGCGATTTTCCTTGGACATTGACGTAGGGGGCATCGCTCCTTCGCTCTGGCGCAAACGCAGCCCAAACACCATGCCAGCATCAGAGCAGTCTCGATCGCCAGATCCGAATAGAGTGGCTGACCACCGCGCGTTCTGCGACGTGTGGCTGCCCAGTCCGCCAGCGCTTCCGGCTTTATCCAAAGGGTTAAACTGCCACGGCGGCGAAGGCCCGCATCATACTCCGCCCAGTTCGTCACCTTGAACTTCATTTTACCGGGGTGATGGCGGCGGGCGGCGTTATGTTTGTGCGGCGTGCTGGATCAATCAACCTCTTTTCGATCCCAGCCGCATAGACTAAAGTGTTGAGATTTGATTCCTGCACCAATTTCATATGCGACTAATACGCTTCCCTTGGCCTTCAAGTCACAGGTGTTGACGATTACACAAGGACTTTCAAGTCGTTAAGGCTTGATGGAAACACGACAGTGGCTTTCCTTGCTTCTGCTGCAATCCACTGGCGAATCCCGGGTATCGAAAAGGGGTTTTTATGAGCTCTTAACGTTCTTGGCGGCAACAGCGCCGATGATGCCGCTCGCTGCAATTATCGCCGCGCCAAGCAGGACCGCGCCGTCGAGCGGCGTGCCCCAGAAGATCGTCGAAATGAGGAAGGCCCACACGAGACCGCTATACTCGAAAGGCGCCAGCATGGTCGCGCTAGCCCGCTCGAAGCTCGCAAAGAGCGCGAGTTGACCGAGACCTCCAACAAGGCCAACGAGCGCCATTGCACCGATTTGATCCCAGCCCGGCATTGACCCCTGCCAGGGCAAGGTTGCCCCCATAGCCGCTACAAACACGAGATTAGTCATCATAACCTGGGCGGCGAGGCCCATGCGCCCGCCAAGCTGGCGCATCAAAATATAGCTGTACGCCCAGAACACGGCGGCCCCCAGCACCATGACCACGGCAAGCGGCTCGCTCGCCCCCCCCGGCCCGGTGGCGACGATGACCCCGGTAAAACCAACCAGGACGGAGATCCATTGCCACGGGTTTGCTCGTTCCTTGAGAAGTAAAACTGCAAGGATTACGACGATCACCGGCGCGGAAAAATAAAGCGTAGTCATCTCGGCCAGGCTCAAGTGACGGGCGGCCAGATAGTAGAGCACCCAAGCGGTGACCGAGACGAGTGCCCGCCACACGACGAGGCCCTTGGCCGATGATGACGCGGCATCGCGGACAATTCGCCGTCCTCCGAGCAGAAGGCAACCCATAAGCACCGCGAGGCTGCGCCAGAACAATGATACGGTGACCGAATGATCCTCGACCAGCCATTTCATGGCGGCGTCCTGTAGGCACAGAAAACCGTAGGCAACAATGCAAAGCAAGATGCCTTGCATCGGTCGGTCGGTCGGTCGGCTTCGTGCCATGCCGGACTTGCGGAGGCTTGCCAATTTTGTCTCCTGCTCGTGGGGCTGCCGTGTCCGGCGATCAGCCGTATGTCGGGGAGCCTGTTTGTCTCGTCGTGCCAAGTATCAGGCTCCTTAAGGAAGACGTTTCCGTTTTCAGCAACGGAATTGGCACAAACATCGGTGAAGGACGAAGTACGATCAAAAACTCCCCTGTACCGCGGTCGTCAGCCTTGCCACAGCACGGCAACCGGATACGTGCTGCGCCCGCAATCTTGCTGTCGTTCTGGTAATCCTCTTGCTCGGCCGAGGCTCTGGATTCTTGGCAACCGAAAGCTCGATTGCCGGCGTTAACGCGCCACGCCATCGGCCGTACCAAGGGGTTCCTCAATCGTTGCGCAATCGAGAACCGGGTTGAACGGGCAGCACCCGAAGTCCTGTCATGGACGACGCGTCGGAATACGGTTTTCAAGTGCGCGGAACGCCAGGACCAACGCACCGGTCAATAACATATAGATCAAAGCGAGTAACAGGAGAGGCTCGTAGGTTAAGTAGGTCTCCTGCCGCACCTTGGAGATGACGGCGTAGACATCGGTAACGGTGATCGTTGCAATAAGTGGGGTCGACTTGAGCTGCAGCACAGTTTCACCGCTCAGGGTCGGGAGCGCTCGATGCATCGCTCGAGGCAGCCAGATGCGGCGAAAGACTGTCCATTTACTCATTCCGTAGGCTCGTGCCGCCTCCAGCTCTCCTGCCGGTACCCCGGCGAACGCGCCCCTCATGATCTCCCCTTCATAAGCAGCAAACGAGATGGTCAGGGCTGCGACGCCGTAGGGCCAAGCTTCCCGCAGGTAAGGCCATAACCACGATTGCCTGATGGCAGGAAATTGCGGAAACAGCGAGCCGAGCCCATAATAGAGCAACCATAGCTGTAGTAGCAGCGGTGTGCCGCGAATGATCGTGCAGAAGCCCCGGGCAAGCAATTTCGGGATACTTGGTCCCGTGACCTGGAGCAAACCCAGCGGCACGGCGAGCAGGAAACCGAGAGCAGCAGTGCCGAACAGCATCGTCAGCGTCACCAAGACGCCCTGGCCTATGCGTGGCAGATAGCGCGGCAGCCAGTCCCAGCGCATGAACAGCACAATACAACATACAATGCCAGCTACCAGTAGCATCAGCACGATGCGATGCGGTTTCAAGAAGCTACCCTTGATCGACAGGTCTACGGGAGCGATCGGCACGGCGTCGGTCATCGGGTCCGGGGGCATAGTCATGGTCACACCGCAAAGCCGCGTCGAGCGTGTCGCTCGATGATTTTAAAGAAGAGGTTCGAAACGAGCGTCAGTGCCAGATAGAGAGCTCCGGCTGCACTGAAGAAAAGCATATACTCCTTGGTCGTCCCTGCTGCTTGACGCGTAACAAGCGTTAGTTCGGAGAAGCCGACAACCGCCAGGAGCGCGGTGTCCTTTGTGGCGATCAGCCAGAGATTGGAAAGACCTGGAATTGCATGGGGCAGCATCGCCGGTAGGGTGATGCGCGCAATGACCTTGGTGGGAGGCATGCCGTAGGAACGTGCAGCTTCGATCTGCCCGGCGGGGACGGCGTTGATGGCGCCGCGCAAGACCTCGGTCGAATAGGCACCCTGTACGAAGCCGATGACGAAGATGCCGGCGACAAGACCGTTGATATCGACGGCACCGATCCCCATCAGGCTCAACACCTGATTGATGCCATCGGTGCCGGCATAAAAGATCAGCAGGATCAGAACGAGCTCCGGAACTGCGCGCACGATGATCGTATAACATTCCAGGAGATCACGAATCAGGGGACCGCCATAGAGTTTTCCGCACGCACCGCCGACGCCGAGAAGCAGGCCGAAACAAAAGCCGCCAAGCGCAATTTCGACGGAGTTGATGAAGCCCGCCAGCAGCACACCACCCCATCCGGGTGGTGCGACCGCGAGCAAAGCCCAGTTAATTTGGGACACAGGATCAGTCATGAAATTGAACCACGCTAGAGCCGGCTTCCGCAGGGCGCATCATCAGTTTCCATAGACATCGAAATCGAAATACGTCTTCGAGAATGCGGCGTAGGTGCCATTTGCGCGTATAGCCTTGATGGCCGCATTGATCTTTGCCTTGAGGTCGGCATCGCCCTTACGGATGCCGACGCCGATGCCAGCTCCCAGAATGGAAGGATCATCCTTGACAAGGCCTTTCAGATCGCAGCATGCCTTGCCAACCTCAGTCTTCAGGAAGGCATCGAGTGCGATCGAATCGGCCTGGACCGCGTCGATCCTGCCTGATGCCAGATCCTGGTTGGCTTCATCCTGCGTCTGATATTCCCTGACGGTCGCACCGGCGCTACCGAAATATTTGGTCGCATAGACCTGTTGTATCGTGGAAACCGCGACGCCAATTGTCTTTCCGGCAAGGCCTTCCGGCGTCGCTGTGAAATCGACGCCCTTCGTTCCGATGACGGCACTTGGTGTGTTGTAGTATTTGTCGGAAAAGTCGATCGTCTTCAGGCGCTCATCGGTGATCGACATCGAGGCGATGATAAGGTCGATTTTCTTGGACATCAGTGCCGGAATGATCCCGTCCCACGAAACGGGGGTAATCATGCAATCGAGTTTGGCTTCTGCACAGACGGCTTTTTCGAAATCAATTTCCCAGCCCACCCAGTTCCCTTGTGCGTCTGGCGAGGTGAAGGGCGGATATGGTTCTGCGGCAATGCCGACCTTGATCGGTTCTGATGCTGCGGAGGTTACCGCAGCGAGTGCGACCGCGAACGACAATGCAACGAATTTAAGCGGCTTGTTCATGTGCATCCTATCTTTTGGTTAATACAACGGCACGCATGGCACTATTGCGTGCGACGACACTGACGAGGTCGCTGCAGCAATTCCAGAATGTCGAAGCGATTGCGTGCTGATCGTTTGAAAACAGAGCATGTTTTCCCGATCCGACGAAAGGCGCAAATGCTTCAGTGGATCGCGCTGATGAAGCGCTTCAGGCGCTCGGATTTCGGCGCACCGAACACCTGCTCGGGCGGCCCCTGCTCCTCGATGACGCCATCGGCGAGGAAGACAATATGGTTGGCGACGTCCCGCGCAAACTTCATTTCGTGGGTCACGAGGATCATGGTGCGTCTTTCGCTGGCAAGATCGCTTATCACCCTTAGAACTTCGCCAACCAGTTCCGGATCAAGAGCCGATGTCGGTTCGTCGAACAACATCACCAGGGGCTGGACTGCCAAGGCCCGGGCAATGGCGGCGCGCTGTTGCTGGCCGCCGGATAGAAAGGCCGGATAGGCGTTCCGCTTGTCAAAAAGCCCGACACGTCGAAGAATGTCCTCTGCCGTTTCGATTGCTTCAGCCTTCGATTTGCCGAGAACTTGTACCGGCACTTCGATGACATTCTCCAAGATGGTCATGTGTTGCCACAGATTGAAACTCTGGAAGACCATCGCCAGTCGAGTCCGCAGCCGCTGGACTTGCTTGCGGTCGGACGGCATCAAGCCTCCATAACCGTCCTTTTTCAGGGAGATGCTTTCTCCATGAATACGGACCGAGCCCGATGTGGGCAGTTCCAGCATGTTGATGCAGCGCAGGAATGTCGATTTTCCTGAGCCGCTACCGCCAATAATGGCAATAACATCACCCTGGCGGGCCGTCAGCGAAACACCCTTGAGAACATCAAGCGGGCCGAAACGCTTGTGCAGGTTCTCGACGATAATGGCTGGCGCGCTTCCTGTCATGGGACGCACACGGCCCTAACATTGGCATTCGAAATTGAAGTCATGAAGCCAGTTCCCATTGTTTTTGTCGTGTGGAGATTGCCCAGTCACGTACTGCTTATTTGACGCGATAATGGCAGTTGCTCAGCAGTTATACAAGTGTATAATAGCGAAGTGGCCGATTTTTTTGGCATGTCACGGAAATGACTAAAGTTTGAACAGGGGCGCAGGGATGACAGGGTACGGTTTTCAGGGAATGGTCAACGATCTCGGAAGGGTTTTAATGCGCCGTCCAGGCCGAAGCCCCATACAGGCGGACCAGGAAAAATGGCGCTACGGCCCCACCTTCGACGGTGAAACCGCGGTCCGCCAATATGGGGAGTTCGCCAAATTCATCGAGACATCCGGAGCGGAGATACTCTGGTTCGAAGATAGCGGAGATGGTCTGGCCGATGCGATGTCTACCCATGATCCGTCTCTGATGACGGGTCATGGTGCGATTATCCTGCGCATGGGCAAAACCTTTCGCAATGGCGAAACGGCACTGCATGAAGCCGCATATGACAAGGCGAGCATTCCCGTCATCGGAAGAATTGAAGCACCCGGCACCGTGGAAGGTGGCGATTGTATCTGGCTCGATCCCACAACGCTGGTCGTCGGACGTGGCGTGCGCAGCAATGCAAACGGCATCTCGCAGCTTGCTGGAATGCTCGGTACCTACGGTATTAGAGTTTTAAGCTACTATCTTCCCCTATGGCAGGGCGAGGAAGCCTGCCTGCATCTGATGCCAGTGATGAGCCCCCTTGCCCATGACATCGCTCTCGTGTTCGCGCCCCTGTTGCCCGCCCCCTTCTACCAGTTGCTCAAAGAACGAGGTGTCAGACTGATCGAGGCGCCGGCCGACGAGTTCCATGCCAGCAATGGCCTTAGCCTCAACGTTCTGCCGGTGCGCCCCAAAGAAGTCATCATGGTGGCCGGTTTTCCCAAAACCCAGGCGGCGATGGAAGCCGTCGGCTGCAGGGTCAGTGTTTTCGAAGCGAGTGCCCTTTGCATCGCGTGCGAGGGCGGGCCGACCTGCCTGACCCGACCGATCCTTAGGAAGGCCGCATGAGCCGGGCGACTTTTCATCGGGCTCCGGAAGCAGAACGGCGGCAAGAGCTGATTGAAGCGACACTCGATTGCATCGCCGAGGCGGGACTGGAGGGCGCTACCGTGCGCCAGATCGCGTTGCGGGCGGGTGTGACAGCCGGGCTGTTGCGGCATTACTTCGAGAGCAAGGAAGAAATGGTGGCGGAGGCGTATCGTTCTGTTGTGGCCACCTTTGCCGCCAAGGCGGTCGACATGGAGGGCACTCCGGGTCGACAGCTGCGGGACTTCATTACACTGAATCTAACCGCACCGGTCGCCAACAACCGCACCCTGTCGATCTGGGCGGCCTTTATCGGCAAGGTACGTGTCGATGCAACACTGGCCGCGATCCATCGTCAAGGATACCTGGACTTTCGCGACGACTTGCAGGGCCTGATTGCAAATTTTCTGAGATCACGTGGCCGGACGGTCGTTGAAGTAGATTGCCGCCGCCTTGCCATTGCGATCAACGGCATGATCGACGGTCTGTGGCTGGAAGCCTGCCTGGCGCATGAGCTTTTTACAAACTCGGAGTTGGCGACGGTCGCGGTGTCGACCGTCGAATCGCTGCTCGGACTAGAATTCGAACCCATCGATGAGGCTGCGGCCCAAGAGCGCGGACAAAACCGCGCAGAACAATAGTTGGAGAAACCATGCGATATGCCTCGATCACCAACAGACTTGCCAATCTGGGCTCTGGCAAGTGGGCCTTGCACATTCGCGCTCGTCAGATGAAGGCGAGCGGCGTCA
Source organism: Agrobacterium sp. S7/73 (assembly GCF_019355535.1). Classification (NCBI taxonomy): domain Bacteria; kingdom Pseudomonadati; phylum Pseudomonadota; class Alphaproteobacteria; order Hyphomicrobiales; family Rhizobiaceae; genus Agrobacterium; species Agrobacterium sp. S7/73. The sequence goes on along the minus strand of NZ_CP072138.1, from coordinate 735,157 downwards.
ATGTCATCGAGCTCACGATTGGCGAGCCGGACCAACCACTAGACCCCAGCCTTATCGCCGAATGCCAACGTTCCATGAATGCGGGCCGTTATCGCTATTCCAACGGCCGTGGCGAAGCGGCTGTCGTGGAAGCTCTGGCCGCCCGTTACGCACAACGTCGTGCAGGTGTGAACATTGACAATGTCCTGTGTTTTCCCGGTACCCAGACGGCACTGTTTGCGGTCATGCTGGGCCTAGTGGAAGCGGGCAATGGGGTTCTGGTAGGCGATCCGCTTTACGCGACCTATGACGGCGTCATCCAGTCGACCGGAGCCCATCGGATCACTGTCCCCCTGCGTCAGGAAGAAGGCTTTCGCATGCAGGTAGAGGACCTGGAAAGGGCGATCACGCCCGATTGCCGGGTGCTGCTTTTGAATACGCCGCATAATCCGACCGGCGCGGTGCTGACAAGCAAGGATATCGAGGCGCTTGGCGAGGTTTGTCGAAGGCACGATCTCTGGATCGTTTGCGACGAGGTCTATGAGGAACTGATTTTTTCGGGAACTTTCGCCTCACCATTCGACATCGCCGCACTTGCGGAGCGTACGATTGTCGTCTCCTCCATCTCCAAATCTCATGCCGCCCCTGGTTTTCGAAGCGGATGGGCGATCGGGCCAGCGGATTTTACCCGCCGGCTTCTGCCCGTGTCCGAAACGATGCTTTTCGGCGGCCAACCCTTTATTGCTGATATGACGGCTTACGCCCTGACCCATGAAATTCGGACCGCATCGATCATGCGCGCTTCTTATGGTGCACGTGCCGCGCAGGTCGTTGCTGCTCTGGGTAACGCAACCGGCATCATCCCTCTCCCGCCCGAGGCCGGAATGTTCATCCTCGTGGATGTCTCAGGCACCGGCCTCTCGGGCGAAGCCTTCGCCTGGAGGCTGCTTGAGGAAGAAAACGTTGCTGTTATGCCTGGCTCTTCCTTTGGCGGGCATGCAAGTGCCTACATCCGCTTAAGTTTAACCGTGGTAGATTCGTCTCTTGCAGAAGCATGCGAGAGGATCAGCCGCCTTGCAGCGCGCATTCACGCTGAGACAGCAAGCATTCACGAGGCTGCTCAATCGGAGTATGTCTACGGGACATGAAGTCTGATGCGCTCGAGCCGACCTGTGGCGATGGCTCAGCACAGAGTTCACCGAAAAATACCATGCCGGTGCCGGCATGTCGACTGGACGCGCCGGCTAAAGTGCAAGTGAGCTGCTTCTTTAGGCTTGGTTGTTGTAAGAGTTGGAGACAGAGGGCAGATGCCCGATATCCGATTCTATCAATCTCGCTGGGCCACAAAGAGCAGCCATCCCGAACGCCCGGAACTGCCGGTCGTCGAGCGGTTCGACATCATCAAATCGGATGGCTGGCATGGCATGTCGATCGATCTGGGCGCACTCGCGCTGGATGAGGCCAAAGCAACAGTTCCTGAATTTGCCCGGACGGGGCTTGCCAGCCTGCTCACGGCTTTTCCGACGATGATCGACGAATTGCGGCCGGCGCTGCGCTTCGCGAAGGATATCGGTTCACCCTATGTCATCGTCGTCGGGCAGGTGATGCCGGTTAAGCTCGAAGAAATGATTCCTGTCATCCGCCAATGCCATGGCCACCGAGGAAGGCATGCCGATCCGATGCAGCCGATTACCGAACAGTACCAGGCGATGGTACGCCAGATCTTGCGGCAGGCTGATTCTTTTCAAGGGCGCGTGGCGACGCGCAACCAGGTACAAGTGCAGATCGACTTTCGCAGCACAAGATCTGGCTCGATACGTTCACCGACTGGTGGCGATATGGACTGGGCGATTGGAAGCAGCGGGAGGCGGCGAATGACACGGTGATTTTCCTGAGTGAACTCGGGCCGCCAGCCTATGCCATCACAGATGCGCGTGGTGAGGAGATGTCTGACCGCCGTCAGAAGGCGCTCTCCTTGCGTCGGATCACCGAGGAAATCTGGTCGAGTCCTTAGCCTACAGCCAATCGACACGGTATCTACTTTTAACTTGTGTCTCCCTTCGTTGAAAATCTCATGGCACGTGCCCGGATATTTTCCGCCGGAAGCTAGGACTAAGTGTCCGCGACCGTGGCTAGTTTTTGCACGCCTCTCACACGCTTAAAAGCCAATCTGAAAACTGCTGGCGCTGCGGAGCTTTCACGGATGTTGATGGCGGCAAAACAAGGAAAAAGCTGTCTTTTGGTATCAACGGCTTGTCGAGAATTGTTACCAGTTGGCCCTCTTTGACCGCGTCGCCGGTTATCGAACGCCATCCCAGCATCAGACCTTGGCCTGCAATGGCAGCCTGGGACGCTTGGATGTAGTTTGTAAACCGTGGCCCATCGGTCTTCTTTCTCAATGAGGCTCCGGTTGCCGACAGGAAATACTCCCACGTCAACCACCGTTCGTCCTCAACGTCTACATGGATCAACGGCGCTGTATCTATCAAGGTATTAGGGTCTTTGGCTCGAGAGAGGAACGCGGGACTACACACTGCGTCGACACGCTCATCGAATAGCTTGCGGACTTTGCCATCGTTCCATGCCCCATTGCCAAAGCGAATGGCAATGTCAATGCCCGGCAAGAGCCTCGGCGCACCCTGCACCGTCGTCACAACGTTAACGGAAACGTCGGGGTGAGAGGCGTAAAATGAAGAAAGCCGAGGCATCAGCCAAAAGGTAGCGAAACCGACTGAACACGCGACCGTAATATAAGCGGATGATGCATCTCTAAGCTCGTCGATCTCTATAATGGCCTCCGATATTTTCGCAATGCTCTCTGTCGTTGCCCGCAACAGTATCGCTCCGGCCTCGGTCACGGTCAGCGGACGCGTGCTTCGGTCCAGGAGCTTCACACCCAGTGACTCCTCGAGCTGCCGGAGAGATTGACTGATTGCCGGTTGGGAAACATTCAACTCATCAGCCGCGTGCTTGACGCCTCTATGCCGCAATACCGATTCGAAGACTGTAAAAAGACGAAGTGGGGGTAAAGGACGGCGCACAGTATAATCCTGAATTATATTGCTATTAGTTTTTGTAGGCTTCCAAAAACGGAATTTCAACGACAGATTTGCCACATCGAAGTCCGTGCGAACGCCGGACAAAAACCGAGAGGACCAAGTCTATGGATGTCAGTCTGTCGCACGCAATCAAACTAAAGGACAAGGGCCTTGAAACTCCCTTCAACGACGGGACGACGGCCTATTTCAACTACTACTGGCTTCGCGACAACTGCCCGACATCGTTTGACAGTCAGACCCGAGAGCGGACGTACGACATCTTCCACGAAGAAAACGAGCCTAAGGCGGAAAGCGCGATGATTTCCGAAGGCCATCTCGAGATCGTGTGGCGCGGCACTGGTCATGTCACCCGGCATGGTTTGGCCTCGCTTGCGCAGTACGCCTCTGGGAAGCGCCGCGTCGACCCAGCCGATCTACCGCGTAAGCTTTGGTATTCTTACCACTACAAGGACATCGCACGCTTCACTCAGCCGGAACTGCTGCGAGACAAGACTGTTGTCGCCAAATGGATTGAGTCCATGATTGTCGAAGGCGTCGCTATCATCACCGATATGCCTGACAGCGATGAAGGTCTGACCGAGACAGCCAGGCTCATTGGACATATCCGTCCGACATTCTTTGGCGAGTTCTTCGACGTCCGCACACATATCAAGCCGACCAATCTGGCTTACACAGCAAAGGCTCTCGAACTCCATACCGACACCCCGGCCGAGGATGAAGCTCCTGGTGTTCAGTTCCTCCACTGCAGAGCAAATTCCGTCGAGGGTGGAGCAAACCTCTTTCTGGATGGAGCAGCCGTCGCCAACGACCTGAAGGTCGAGCGACCCGCCGATTTTGCGCTGTTGTCAACGACCGACATTCCCTATTACTGCGAGCATGATACCTATGATATGCGGTCCCGCCGTAAGCCTCCGGTGAAGGCCGCAGGTTAGGCCGCTTTTGCGTTGATGGTCGGCGGTGTCCAATTCCACGGAAGCAGTTGCTCCAGCCTGATAATCGGCGTGTCCGCGATACGGGCAAGAACGTCGCCAAGCCACGCCTGGGGATCGATGTCATTGAGCTTTGCCGTCATGATCAATGTGGCCATAAAGGCTGCTCGATCTGCACCGCGGTCTGATCCGGCGAAGAGCCACGATTTTCTGCCGAGTGCGAAGCCTCGCAGAGCTCGCTCGGCCGCGTTGTTCGTAAGGCAAATCCGGCCGTCGTCCAGGAATGACGTGAAGCCATCCCAGCGCTTGAGCATGTAGTCAATTGCCTCTGCGACCGGAGAACTGCGTGAGAGCTTTGCCCGCTCGGTTTGAAGCCAGGCCTGCAGATCATCGACGAGCGGCAGGCTTTCCTTGCGGCGACGTTCCAGGCGTTGATCGGCCGTCAGCCCGTTGATCTCGCGCTCGATATCGAACAGGCCGTCGATCCGTTTGACGGCTTCGAGCGCCATAGGCGAGAGCGGCGCGGCGTTCTTTCCACGCTTGGCGTTTGCGGTAATGTCGGCGAGCACGAAGAACTTGCGCCGCGAGTGTGCCCAACAGAGTGCCTGCGTCAGCGGTTCGGGATCGCGATCGACCTTGAACAGTGGATTGTAGCCGCCATAGGCGTCCGCCTGCAGAATGCCGGTGAAGGTCTTCAGGTGGCGCTCAGGATGTTCCTGCCGTCGATCTCGCGAGGCATAGTAAAGGGCGGCCGGCGGTGAGAGCCCTCCGAACGGCCGATCGTCCCGGACATAGGTCCAGATGCGGGCCCGTATCGGTCTTTCCTCTGGCAAGGATCGGCACGGTCGTGTCGTCGCCGTGCAGACGTTCGGCAGCAAGGACATGCGCCTCGATGAGGGAGTGAATGGGCTTCAACGCCGCGGCACAAGCACCAACCTGGTCGGCCAGCGTTGATAGGCTAAGATCGACGCCTTCGCGGGCATAGCGTTCGCTCTGGCGATTGAGCGGCTGGTGCTGGGCGAACTTCTCGAACAGGATCATCGCCAGCAGGTTCGGTCCTGCAAAACCGCGGGGCGTTACGTGGAATGGTGCGGGTGGCTGTGTGATCTTCTCACACTCGCGGCAGGTAAACTTCTCCCGCACCGTCTGGATGACCTTCCACTGACGCGGGATGACTTCCAGGGTCTCGGTGATATCCTCACCGAGCTTCGACAGTTTGGCCGATCCACAGCAGGCGCAATTGGCGGGAGCGGCGATCACGACGCGCTCGCGTGGCAGGTGTTCGGGAAAGGGCTTGCGTGACGGACGCCTGCGCTCGAATGCTTTGACGGCTGAGGATTTGGCGGCGATTTCCGCCGTCAGTTCATCCTCACCGGCGTCCGCTTCCAACTCCTCGAGTTGCAATTCCATCTGCTCCAGGAGTCGCGCCTTGCGCTCGGACCGGCTGCCGTAGAGTTCACGGCGAACCTTGTCGATCTCCAGCTTTAGCCGCGCGATCAGCGCCTCGGAATGCGATACGAGTGCCTTAGCACTGGCGGCTTCTGCCTTGGCGGTCGCCACTTCTGCTTCGGCTGCGACACGTCGAGCGCGTTCCTGGGCCAGCAGTGCGAGGGCACTGGCAAGGTCGTCCGGAAGCTCTTCGGTCGCATCGTTCATGACAGGATGGAATCATATTCGACCCCGTCATTCCAGTGTTTTTGCTTATCCGGCCGACGTCGGTCGCCACGTCTTTTGCGGCATCCGCCAGTCGATACCTTCCAGCAGATAACCGAGCTGCGCGGGCGTGATCACCACTGTGCCATCGGCCGCTGATGGCCAGATGAAGCGGCCACGCTCCAGCTTCTTCGTGAACAGACAGGCTCCCTGGCCGTCATGCCACATCACCTTGATCAGGCCGCCACCGCGGCCGCGGAATACGAACAGGTGACCGCACATCGGGTCGCGCTTCAGCGCCTCCTGCACCATCAACGACAGGCCGGGGAAGCCTTTGCGCATATCGGTATGGCCTGTCGCCAGCCAGACCTTCACGCCAACAGGAGCCGGGATCATCGACGACCCAGCACGCAATCGAGAATGCGGCCAAGCGCTTCCGTGTCGATGTCGCTATCAACGCGGACGCGCCGACCCCGACCAAGTTCGATCGTTACATCGCTGCGCTTCCGACGAGGATGGGGTGTGGTGGGCGGTTCCGGCTGAATGGGAGAGACTGATGAAATGGCCTCGGACACGATCACCGGCACCAACACGGTTCCCGTCTCGGTCTGCGGCTCCTCGAGCCGGCACAGCTCTTTGCGCCAACGAAACAACTGGCTGACATGGATACCAGCCGCGCGGGCAATCTCGGAGATGACCGCGTCTGGCTCAAAGCAGGCAGCGACCAGGCGCTCTTTGTCTTCTCGTGACCAGCGCCGACGGCGCTCTACGGACGTGATCACCTCAATTGGATGCTTCGTCATATGACTACTCCTAGTGTTACCACTAGGACTGGCAGTCAGCAGGCCGTCATCGCAAGACGGCCTTCACCGTGGGCTTACGTCCCGCCAACGAGTCATCGAGTTGGACAGTCACGGCGATGTCTCCGGCCTGACGATTAGCCAGCATATGGCAGATATCTTTGATCTGAACGCAGGCGAGTGCATTGTGTTCGACAATCACCGGATTGTTCACGGCCGCGCTTCCTACACCGCCGAGAGCGGCGATCGCCATCTGCGTGGCTGTTACACCGATCGTGGTGAGATGCGAAGCACCTATCGTGCCCTGACTAGTGAAGGGCGTTTCAAATGAGTGCCATCGCTACCAGTGTTCCTTTGAATGTCGAAAACTCCGAATGGCAGGTGCGTGTGGATCTGGCAGCCGCATTTCGGCTTGCCGTAGATTTTAATTGGCACGAGTCGGTCGGAAACCATTTCAGCGCTGCTGCTTCCTCTGATGGAAGAAAATTTTTAATGAACCCAAAATGGAGGCATTTCGCGACCATTCGGGCAAGCGATCTGTTGCTCCTCAACCTTGACGATCTGGAGACGATGACCCGTCCAAACGCGCCGGACGCCTCTGCCTGGTGCATCCATGGGGCAATCCATGGTGCTATGCCGTCGGCGAAGGTGCTGCTCCACTGCCATCCACCCTATGCAACCGCATTGGCATCACTGAAAGACCCGACGATGAAACCCATCGACCAGAACACCGCGCGGTTCTTCGGACTCGTCGGTGCCGACTTAAACTTCGGAGGTCTGGCTGACGAGGCGGAGGAAGGTGCGCGCTTGGTCTCGGCCTTGGGCAATCATCCGATACTGCTGATGGGAAACCACGGTGTAACGGTCACTGCAGGATCTGTGCCAGAAGCCTTCGAACACCTGTATTTCTTCGAACGCGCCGCCCGGACGCTAATGCTTGCTTATGCCTCGGGACAGCCGCTAAACGTGATGTCGGACGAGATCGCGGAAAAGACCGCACAGGGGTGGTATGACTACAACGATATGGCGTTCGCTCACTTCGACTATCTTAAGTCCAAGCTGGACAAAGTCGACCCGTCTTTCCGTGATTGAGGAAGTTCATTTATGTCGAGCGTATTTTCCCCGCTGTTCGGTTTGGCTCCCAAGTCCACAAGGGATTACAGGGCAAAGCTTACTGATGAGAAGGCCGCACAATGTAGGAATTGCCAAAGCCGTGAAAAATGCGCTGCTGAAGTTTCGGAAGGTCTCTTCGAGATGCATACGGTTTGGCATCCGCCGGAACCTGCGAAGGAGAGCGTCTCGGATTCAGGGCCGAACACGAGGACGGGCTTTAATAAAGCGTCGGGGACTTCAAGGCCCTTAATATGCTACGATCGGCTTGAAACCGTCGTCGGACGCTGACCCTTGAACACTCAGATTTCTTGCTGATCGTGGATATCTCGGTGCGAAAGTTAGGGGCAATTGCGCTAGGTGGCGATTTTTTACTTCAATGAACCGGTAAGGCAAAGTGCTAGGATTGTGCCGGCTAATGGGCGCGTCCTCGCTTCACTCGGTAAAGACTGGTGCCCGTCCGCCATGTTGGCAGCGGGGAATAAAGCCCAGCAAGTTGCGGTCTCCGCCGAGTCATAAGACGTTCAGAAAGATCGACAGACCTTTCGAGGGTGTTGGCGTTCAGCCTGACAAATTCGTTCCACTGTCGATCGAACAATTGAAAAGCGGAACTGATACACAGCTCGACCTTGCGGCTAAGGCGGCGTTCGCACATTAGACAGCGAACCGGAAGTGCCTGTCCGACAAACGAACGTTTGGCGGCGACCACAGATTTTGTCCGCGGACATTGCCATTAAACGGGAAATCGGACAAATCGCACCTTATGACAGCGATCGGCTATGCAAGGGTCTCGACCGGGGACCAGGATACAGCGTTGCAGATAGACGCCTTGAAGAAGGCCGGTTGCAAGAAACTGTTCGGGGACAAGGCGTCGGGTGTGAAGACCGATCGGCCGGGGCTGGCGGATGCTATCCGCTATGCACCAATTTCCCGTGGCCGCCGCTCTCAGCCGTTGCTTCTGTTCCCGCTCAGCGCCACTGCTTTTCCTCCAACGTCCAGTTCGAGCCCGGCAGTTTTCCAGTTTTGCAGAAAGTCGTGAGGATATTTCCAAGCAGCTTGGAGATATTGTTGTCGAAATTATTGTAAGGGAGTGACTGGCTGAAGGCGATGGAGCCAGTGGAGAACACCGCGCCGTTTTCCGGCGTGGTAAAATACACCATGTCGGCGCGAATACGGTAGTCATAGGATCCCATAAGGCCTGGATAGGGATAGAGAACCTCCTCGACGACGGTCTGATAATTGTCGCTATGGCCACCGGACGAGGCAACGATCAGGGCGTGTGGTGGCGTCCCGAGCGTGAGGTCGTAACGGTCGATTTCGAGACCAGCAGCACCATGATGGGCAAGACCGAAATCGCCGAGGATCTCACCTTCTATCCCTTCGAACATCCAGTCCGCGCGGCGATGCCAGCTATCCGGCATGCGGCGGTAGGGGCGCGCGGAATCGAAGCCTTCGGAGATGAAGCCGACGCCGAGGACTTTTTGCGGCGGACGACCGAGATCTTTCCAGATGCCGCTCTTTTGCCCCGACGTCGCGAGATAATATTCACCCGGGCGGGCCTGCCATGCCCGCATGCCGGAATTGAGCTTGCGCACTTCGACACACCAGGGCTCGTCCTGCCTGTAGGAAACATTCCAGTAGTAGCCGTTCCCGCCAAGATAGATCAGGCGGCCGCCATCGGCCGCATAGTCTTCCGTCGCATCCATCAGCTCTTCGGAGACATATTCCGGGTGGGTGCCGGTCAGCACGACGGTGTAGGGTTTCAGTGCCGCGACGCCCTCGCGCTGCACGTCCTCGTCGGTGATCACCTCGTAATCGTAACCCAAATGGTCAAGCCAGGCGATGACCGAGAGATCTGCCGGAAACTGCCAGGTGACACCCATCGACGACATGCGGGCCTTCGGCCGCATATTGAGGATGGGCCGGAGATAGGACGAATAGCACACCCCTGCCCCGTCGGCATGATGATCATAAAGCGACAGCCCGAATTCCTTCGTCTGGTAAAGTTCGATGTCCACCTCGGAAATGATCGGCGACTGGCCGGCCAGCGGCTGCATGATTTCGGCGTCGAAGGTCAGATGCTCATTGGCATAGGCGAGATAGCTGCTGGTGGGAATGAGGAAACAGATTTTCGACTTCGGTGTCTTGGCGCGCACGAAGAAGGGGATGTATTCCTCGCGCAAGCCCTTGCCGTTACCGATGCGCAGGCGAAAGGCATATGCTCCAGAGCGCACATCCGGCACGCTAAAGGATCTGGTTTTCTCCCATCGGCAATCGATGATCGCATCGTCATGGAATTCGATGCCGCCATATTCACCCGGTGCCAGACGAAAGCAATCATTGCGGCCTGCCCAGTTGAAGCCGGTCTGTCCGCGAACCGGCCGGTTATAGCCCTCGGCATGCAGTGCATAAGGACCTGTATCGATCACCCGGTCGCCAATGCCCTTGTCGGTGTAGCCGATCGAGGTATCCCAGGCGGCGAGACATCCATTCGCAGGCGGTTTTCCGGACGCGCGAAAAGCGTCCAGTTCCTCCCGCGACAGCACCCGGTTGAACACGGCCGGGCGGTCAAGTTTGCCATTGTAGCATTGCGTCTTGAAAGTACCACGCAAGCTATGCCAGTCCTGCGCCGCCGCCAACAGGAACGTGACATCCGGCGGATTGAGTGGCTTGAACCGCAACGTTTCACACACATGCGAGCGGAAATCGATCCCTGCCACCTTGCCGATTAGGCTATTGTAGCGTGTGCTGGCACTTTCCTGATAGAGCGTCGCATTGCCGGTGGACGCATCATAGGTGGCCGCAACGAAGTACCACTGGCTTTTCATCAACGGCACCTCGGCATCGACATAGTCGACCTCACGGCCGTCGCCATAACCGAATTCCAGCAGCCCCGCTGGATTGATCCAGAGCCCGTAGCCACGGTTGTTGTAGGCATCCCAGCGTCCCATCAGGCATTGCCGCTCTCCCCCGCCCGGCTTGTTCGGGTAAATGAAAGCCGCGAGCGTGAAACTGCCCTTCGGCGCCAAATGCCCTGCCGGATCATCGACCGTCAAGAAGGATCCGACCTGGGTGAATTGTTTGCGTACGGTCCAGCTGCCATTTTCAACACTCGCGATCTCCTCTTCCTTGTAGCCGGGTCCGGCCGGATGGATATCCCCATGCACCAACCTGACAAGCTGCGCCTCGACGCTGGTCGTACCGTCGGCATGTACATAGAAGCCGATGTCATCGCCCGGCCGTACCGAGATCTTGTCTGCGTAACCAAAGATTTTCTGTTCGGCCATGGACCGGCACTCCATTCAAAAATTCTGCGTCATAGCGTCAGCGATTGTCGGTTCAGGTTTCGAGCAGGTCCTGCACGCGGCGCAGGAACAGCGCGTGATAGGCTTCGTCCGGCGTCGTATAGGTCTGGTCCTCGACAAGCCGTGGAGCCGTGCCGCGATGGCCGGCAAGTGCTACGATGCGGTAGGCCTTGAACTCCTCGATCACCATGATCGCGTATTTGTCGATCTGCCCCCGCCGCCGAAAATAGTTGAGCAGCCGTTCCAGTGCTTCCGAATGCTGACCGAGTGGACGCGTCCTGTGTTCCTCGATCACAGCATCGGAGATCAGGCGCTTGAGAAAATCGCGCTGCATCTTGTCGAAGCGGCGGAAGTAGATCTGGTCCTTGTCGTGGATTTCGGTGGCTTCCTCGGGGAGCATTTCTCCACCTTTCTCCGCGCGCGTTGCGCGGCGTTCACTGCGCTTCTTGGCGCGCCATGTTCGAAACTGGTCTTTGATGCCGAACAGGCCGCCGCGCAGAAACAGGACCACCATCAGCATGATGAAACCGATCAGCATGAAGCGCAGCGGGCCGAGATCAATCAGCACCCGGTCGATGAAGACGACGATGATGGTTCCGACAACCGCGCCTTCCGAGCGTCCAATGCCGCCGATAACCAGCATGGCAAGAGAGAGAAGTAGTGTGTCGAACGAAAACAGATTGGGGGAAGCGCCGCCGAAATGGATGGCGTAAAAGCCGCCGATGAAGCCGAGCGCTGCGGAAGAAATCAGGAATACCCAGACGCGGGCGCGCAGGTAATCGACACCGACAGCTTGCGCGAAAGCCTCCTTCTTTTCCGGCGCCATCCGCAAGACCCGGCCAAGCCGTTTGCCGTTGACGAAGCGGTAGACGAACAAGGTAGCGAGCAGGAGCGCCAGACAGGCATAGTAGCCCAGGAGGAGTTGACCATGCTGCCCGAAGCTGTGCGGCAGGTAGCTTGGCGCGCCATAGAGCCCGCCTGTGGCCGAGCCCAGTTGCCGCGACTGCACCACATAGACGCGGCAGAGTTCGACAACACCCAAGGTCAGCAACGCATAATAGAAGCCATCCAGCCGCATGGCGGGAAAGGCGATGACGGCGCCGAAGGCGAGACCGATGACCGTACCCATCAGCGGCAGCGTCCAGAACGGCAGCCCGAACTGGATCGCAGCATAGGCCGAGCCGTAGGCCGCTGCTCCGACCACGGCATAGGTGGCGAGCGAAAATATACCGGCAGTTCCGATGACCAGCATCCAGCAGAGGTTGATAGCCCCATAGATGCCCATCACCGACATGGCCGTCATAACCGTGTTCCAGGAGCCAGCAGGCACCAGGAAAGGCATCAGAAGAAACAGCACGAAGGCCATCGACCACCAGATCGGCCGCTTGTCGAGAATGGTCTTCTCGCGGCGCATGGTCTTTGCATTATAGCCGCCGGAAATATTGAGCATGCGCCTGCGTGTCGGCCAGTATCGGGTGCGATGCCAGACGCTTGCGCCATGGCCCGGCCATTTATAAAAGAAATTGAAGCGACCGACTTTGTGCATCTTGGGCTTGAAGGAAGTCGTTTCATTCCAGGTCGACTGGTGGGACGCCCAGGAATTGGTCTCGACCTCGCGTGTTTCCTTTTCTGGATCGAAACATCCAAGCGGATCGATCCAGACGGGTGGTGGATTGCTCGTTACGTCGGTCATGGCTCAGGCCTCCCGTGCTTTGTCGAGGATCCCGGCAATGCCGCGCGGCCTGAACAGAAGAATGACGATAATCAGCAGGAACTGGGTGATGAGAACATATTGGCCACCGAGGAGTGACGATGTCAGCGCCTCGTTGAAACCCAGCAGAACAGCCCCGATCACAGCGCCGGGCACACTGCCCAGCCCACCGACGAGCGCGATGCTCAAGCCTTTGACCATCGGCGTGATGCCGCTGAACGGTGCCACATAATAGGTCTGCGCCAGAAGCACGGCTGCAAGACCGGCAAGCGCCCCCGTCAATGCCATGACGGAAATCGCTGTGCGGCGCACGCCGATGCCAACGATAGCGGCGGCATGCGGGTTCATCATCATGGCGCGGATTTCCAGCCCGCGACGGCTTGAGCGCATCCACAGCAAGATCAGCGACAGAAGAACGATAGCGGACAGGGATGCGCCAATCTTGTCGGTTGTCAGAACTACGCCGAAGATTTCAACCTTCCCGCGTCCAAACAGTTGCGGCAACGATTTGGCCCGCGGACCGAATATCCACAGCAGGACCTGATTGCCAGCAAGGCTGATCGCGAGGGTCGCAATCAGGGCGCGGATCGGAAAGTTTGGTTTGTCATGGACGGGAATGAACGCAACCAGACACACGAATACTCCACCAATGGCACCTGTAAGAATACCCACCGCCATCACAAGCGGCGGAAATGGTGCAAGATAGACGCTTGCAAGCCAGGCACCATATCCGGAAAGGGCAAAGATGAAGCCGTAGGCCATGTTGACGAGGCCAAGGCTCGACCAGGTCAGCGATATGCCGATAGCGATTGTGCCGTAGATACAGGCGAGCGTCAGGGCGTTGGAAACGATGAAACCGAAATCCATCAATGCGCTCCATGTCCGGTGAGCCTCTTCATGACCGATGCCTCGCCCTTGAGTTTTCCGGCATGCATGCCGATGATCCGATCGACCTTGCCCTCGAGTAGCGCCACGTTCTGCTCAGCAATCACCATTGCGCTATCGCCGAGTTCGACCGCCATCAGCGCCTCGATCACCGACTTTCCGATCTTCGGCGCCAAGCCGAGTGACGGCTCATCGACAAGAAAAAGGATTGCATCCGCCATCAGGCCGCGACCGATCGAAACCATGCGTCGCTCGCCTCCCGAGAGCCGTCCGACCGGCGTTGCCATAAGTTTTTCCAGTGGCGGAAATATCTGCAGAATTCCCTGCTTGCGCTTTTTGCGCTCCGACCACGCACGGGGGGTGAAGGCACCGCTATCCAGATGCTCCTCGACCGTCAGCCCGTGAAAGATCTCGTCGCCCTGCGGGATAAGCGCCAGACCCCGCCGCACGATATGGTGGGTATAGCGTCCCGGCCCCTGGCTTCGGGTTCGTCCGACCTCATGTCCGTCCAGAAGAATAGAGCCGCGTTGCCAGCCGGTCAGTCCGGCGATTGCCTGGAAAAGGGTCGACTTGCCATGGCCGTTCAGGCCGACGAGACCAACGCGTTCTCCCGCATAGACCTTCAGATCGAGGTCGTGGATAACGCGCATCGGCCCCCATCCGGCGGAAAGCCCGCCAACATTCAAAATTTCGCGATGAGTAATGTGCGGCGCGGTGATTGTCGTCGTCATGCTGCGGCCTCGTCCCTGACAGTTTCGAAATAGGCCTCGTTCACCCTTGGGTCGGCGAGTACCTCCGCCAGCGAGCCTTGCGAGATCACGTCGCCCGCATCCATCACCATCACCCGGTCGGCGATGGTTTCCAGAAGCTCGATACGATGCTCGACGATGACGATGGCGATGCCCAGTTCCTTGGCCAGAACCCGCATGATCTCGTCCAGCTCGTCGATCTCGGAATTGATCAGACCCGCCGCCGGCTCGTCCATCAGCAGCAGCTTCGGACGCCGCATCAGCAGACATGCCATGAGCAGTTTACGCCGGTTCAGCGTGTCGAGGCGTTCTGCGATCGTGTTGCCGGGCTCATGGAAGCCAACCAGTCCGGCGCCCCATTCGGCATCATCCGGCGTCAGATACGGCACAAAGGCCTGTCTCGCGGCCTTGAACACCTCGGCCACTGTCAGTTCCTCGGGAACGACGGGCGTCTGGAACGTCCGTCCAAGTCCCAGCCTTGCGCGTTTCTGCAATGGCAAAGACGTGACATCCCGGCCATCGAAGATCACCCGCCCTGATTTCGGCTGCATGCGTCCCGACAGGACCTCGAACAGGCTGGTCTTTCCAGCGCCGTTCGGGCCGATGATTCCGAGCACTTCGGCGGGATCGACATGGAGGGAGACGCCGTTGAGAATCTGGCGTCCACCAAGTTCGAGTGTGATGTTCTCGCAGGCGAAAAGGGCGCCGAGGGGGCTGTTCAAGACCATGCTCACCACTCCCTGATCACCACCATGGTGCAGCGCGCAGTTCGGTTTCCTGCAGCGCGTCGGGATAGATGATCTTGTGCTCGCCATCCTGCACCTGGAAGAACAGCTGGGCCATGCCCCTATCCAGCTCCGTCGCCGTGACGTCATAGCCGTTGTCGGGATAGTGGGCGCATTCCTGGAACGCGTTACCCATGCTCATGTAGCCGCAGACGCCACGATAGGGATTGGTGCGGATCCAGTCGGCGACCGCCTCGAACTTCGAGGGATCGCCGACCGCTTCCCAGGCCGCCTTGAGATAGTAGGTCGTGTCGTAGCCGTTGCCCGTGTAGCAAAGGCCCATGATGCCGGGGAACCGCTTCTGGTACTTCTCTCTAAACGCCTTGCCCTTCTCGTCGGCATAGACGCCAAGCACCGTGCTCCAGACGAACCCTTCGGCAGCGGGACCGGAGAGTTCGAGGAATTCCGGCTGGGACGGGCCGTATTGCAGGTAGACGAGCGTGCCTTCCAAAGGATCGGCCTGATACTGCTTGACGAAGGCTGCATATTCGGCCGCGACCCAATGGTCGATCATCACGGCGCCAGCGCCGATCTTCTTGATGTCCTGGATGACCGGACCCCAGTCCTGTACAGGGTACTGGATATCGGTAATGCCAGCGAGTTCGAACTTACTCTTTGGCAGCGCCTCCTGCAGGCATTTCGAAATAGTCTGGTTGTAGGCGATCTGCTCCTGAACGATATGGACGCCGTTGTTCTTCGGCTTCCAGACGCCCTTGTCCTGCATGGTCTGCAGGAACATCGGAAAGGTATAGCCATAATGGACCTCGGACGGGTCCGTCTGGAAGATATGACGGTACTTTTCCGGGTTCTTGACCAGGGCATCGGCCATCGCGCGTTGCGTTAGGCCCCACAGCAATGGCGCCTTGTAGCTTGCGGAAGCATCGGCTAGCGGAATTGGCGTGAACGTAAACGCCGTGGACATCGCATGCACCTTGGCATCGACAAGGCTGTTAACCGCGACACGCCCACTTTCGGGCGACAGCACGTCGAAATCGACGACGACGGGCTTGATCTCGCGTCCGAGAACGCCGCCCGCCGCGTTGATCTCCTCAAGAGCAAGGGTCGTTCCGTTCAGATAGTCCTGATGGTCTGCCACACCAGCCATGGCCGTCTGCGAGACCGGCAGACCCAACAGGATCGGATCGGCCGCAAAGCTGCGGCGCACGAAGGGTGATGGAAAGGTCGAGGCCGCAACGCCGGCAGACAGCGTTTTCAGGACAGTGCGACGCGAAATATCATTCAGCATGAGAATAGTCCCCTATTTCCTTGCAACTGACCCAGCTTGGAGCCAGCGTTGCATTTTTGCAGTGGAGGGAACATTATCGCGGCAACGCGGCTGCGTATTGCCTGAGACAGACCGCATTTTGTTCCGAGAGTGAACTATAAAGGCCCATGTCTAACGACTTTTGGAAGCGGCATGTTCCTTGCGTCGGAATTGCGACATACTGTGACTGTTCATGGTTTAAAGGCGGGGTGCCTATCATGCCAATTGTCCATCATTACAACACTGAACAACTCCAGAACGCAAAAAAACTCAATGCTTGGCAAGAATACATGTCTGCCGTGTATTACGACTTGGATATCGTCCCGTTATCGGCAGACAAGGTCCGGGGCGAACTTTATGAAGTGCAATTTCCATCGATTGGTCTGTCGCAATTTAAAGCAGATGCTCAAAAAGTGGTTCGGCACAAGTCGGCGGCACAGCGTGACAAGTCGGAGAACTTCGTATTCCTGTTCCCCACACGTCAGCGAATGGCGTTCGAGCAAAACGGACGAGCAGGCGTCGTGCTGCCAGGAAGCGTTTTCCTTTTGAATTCTGCCGAGGGATACATGATCGATGTGCCTGACCAATCTGAAAACGTAACTCTCAAAATTTCTTGCACCGATTTGCGATCACGTGTGAACAAGATTGACGATATCTGCGGCACTAAGAACTTTGCAAACCCGTTCCTAGTGCCCGTAGTCGCGCAAATGGGAGCTCAGTTGTTGAAGTTTGACGGCGGCGGCGACAGCATGAAGCTGGAGCAGATGCTGACCGACCTTCTCTGCCTGATGATAGAAACGCGCTCCGAAGACGATTTGATGACGAGGGACCGTCAATCGTTGGTCTCGGTCATGTATGACCGGCTGATGTCCTTTATGCGCACCCAATTTCGCGATCCCAACCTCAGTCCCACAAGCGTCGCAGGAGCGCACCGCATATCGGTTGGATATCTTCACCGCGTCTTCCATCACCATGGCACAACATTCGGCGACGTGGTGATGGAAATCAGGCTGATGGAAGCTTGTCGGTTGTTGCAACATGCCAGGACGTCAAACCGACCGATCAACTTGGGCGAAATCGGATATAGCTGTGGGTTTGTCAGTCAGGCGCATTTTTCATCTCGGTTCAAGAAGCGCTTCGGCGCAAGTCCGCGGGATTTCAAGTAATAGGCTTTTCGCCGGTAGCATTTGGTTCGCTCGGGTCGCGAATTCGACTATTGTGTTCAATTACATCGCCTTGAAAGGATTCAAACCGCCGACTCTCCAGTTCAGTGATTCTGTCTGTCTGAAATTCTAACCCAAGCAACTACTTGGCCTTTGGAATGGCGGGCTTGGTCGGCGATCTCGGCAGCCTTGCATCAATTTTCGTCAAAGGCCTCTTCTGGGGTCGTAACAAGATGGGGTGGTTGCCGTCTTCTCCGTCCTGTGGGCTACAACCACATCATCTTGGCAAATTGCAATGCCGTGAGGAGAGGACGGCAACCACCCCATCTTGTTCCGACCCCAAAAAGGCGCCCAATCGGCGATATATATATGCAAACGATGTGCACAGGAGCTATCGCTTCACACCCCCTTGATTTACAGCCCATACAGCGACAAAAGATTTTACCGTAATAGGATCCGAACATTGAACTTGTTTTGGCGAGAGCAGAGTTCAGCTTTGCACAAAATGTCCCTCAGACACTTCCGTCATCGGCTTGCGGTCAACCACAAAATCGACCGAACGCAAGGCGCTTTTGGGTTCGCTAGTATCTGCCGCCCGGCGAATGAGGCGACTGTCCGGGTCCGGCATTGGCACCGCAGAAAGAAGCTTTTGCGTGTAGGGATGAGCAGGTGAGGCGAAGATCTTGTCGCGTGGTCCGATCTCGACGACCTCGCCAAGATACATGACCGCGACACGATGGCTGACCCGCTCGACCACAGCCATGTCGTGCGAAATGAACACAAAGGCAATGCCGAGGTCACGTTGCAGATCCATGAGCAGATTGATCACCTGCGCCTTCACCGACACATCGAGCGCCGACACGGACTCGTCGGCGACAATGACCTTCGGTGACAGGGCGAGCGCACGCGCGATACAGATGCGCTGCCTTTGGCCGCCCGAGAACTGATGCGGCAGCCGGTTTGCCATGTCGGGCTTCAATCCGACCCGCTCCAGCAAATCGGCAACCAGTGTGCGAGCCTGCGCGGAATTGCCAAGCCCATGGGTAATGAACGGTTCCGCGATAGCTTGCCCCACGGTCCGGCGCGGGCTGAGGCTGGCGAACGGATCCTGGAAAATCATTTGAATGTCGCGACGTGCCTCGCGAAGTTCGCCCGGCGTCATCGACATCAATTCGCGCCCAGCAAGGGTAACGCTGCCGCCGGTCGGTTTGACCAGCCGCATCAGGCCGCGGCCGGTGGTCGACTTCCCACAACCCGACTCTCCGACGATCGACAATGTCTCGCCGGCATGAAGATCGAAGGAAACGCCCTCGACCGCGTGGATGCGACTGGACACCGTGCGGAACCAGCCACCCCGGATATCGAAACGTACGCAGAGATCCTTGACCTGCAGAACCGGATTGTCGGACTTGACCGTATCGACCGGTTCGTCGGGTGCACCGCGAATGCCGGTCTTGGGATCGATCAGCGAAAACTTGACAGGTTGGGAGACGCCCTGCATCGACCCTAGCCGTGGCACGGCGTCCAGCAGCATGCGCGTGTAGGGGTGCTGCGCACCCTTGAATATTTCCTTCGTTGTGCCCGTTTCAACGATTTCGCCCCGGAACATGACCGCCATGCGATCAGCAACCTCGGCCACCACGCCCATATCGTGCGTGATGAAGATGACCGACATCTTTTCCTCTTCCTGAATTTCCTTGATCAGGTTGAGAATCTGCGCCTGGATGGTCACGTCGAGGGCAGTGGTCGGCTCGTCCGCGATGAGCAATTGCGGACGACAGGAGAGTGCCATGGCGATCATCACCCGCTGACGCATGCCGCCTGAGAAATTGTGCGGATATTCGTCATATCGCGTCGTTGCTGCCGGTATCCGGACACGCTCCATAAGACGCAGCGCTTTCTGCTTGATTGCCTCCGGCGTCATATCGGGATTATGCAAAGAGATTGCCTCAGCAATCTGCTTGCCGATTGGAAAGACCGGATTGAGGCTGGTCATCGCCTCCTGAAAAATCATCGAGACTGCATTGCCGCGAATGCGGCGCATTTCATCTTCGGGCACAGAAAGCAGATTGCGCCCACCAAGCATGATCTCGCCTTCGGTGCGGGAGTTTTCCGCAAGCAGACGCATGATCGAATAGCCGGTCACGCTTTTGCCGGAACCGGATTCGCCGACTATTGCCAGTGTTTCGCCGGCGGCAACATCAAAGGAGATGCCTTTTACTACCTCGGTCCAGTTCCCGCCCTGACGAAACGCTGTTTTGAGGTTTCTTACGGATAACGCCGTCGATGTACTCGGTTCATAACTGCCTGTTGCTCGAAGCTCGGCTGTCATCTGCATTTTGTTCTCCTCTATTCTTATCGTTGCCCTTCAAGCTGCAAGCTCTGCATGGTTGCGGACGACATGGCATTGCTGGCCCAGACCAGTGCCTTCGAGCCGGACGGTTTGGCCTGCACTCAAAAAGCGGGGCGGCTTCTTGCCGGCGCCGATGCCGGCCGGTGTGCCGCTGGCAATGATGTCGCCGGGCAGAAGCGTCATGAATTGCGAAAGATAGGCGACGAGATAATCGACGCCGAAAATCATGTCGGACGTGTTGCCGCTCTGGATGCGCTGCCCATCGATTTCCAGCCAGAGATCGATGGATTGTGGATCGAGGATGTCCGAGGCGGGTACGAAATAGGGACCGATAGGGCCGAAACTGTCATGCCCCCGGCCTTTGCTGGTATCGCCACCACGTTTGCTCTGAAGCTCACGGTCCGCAATGTCGTTGATCAGGCAATAGCCGGCAATGTGTTCGCGAGCGTTTCGTTCGTCGATATATTTCGCGGACTTTCCGATGACGATACCGAGCTCGACTTCCCAGTCCGTCGTGGTGGAGCCACGCGGCAGCTCTATCCCGTCATTGGCACCGCAGATGGCCGAAAGCGGCTTCATGGCGATAACGGGCTCATCGGGAATAGGCTGACCAAGAGACTTTGCGTTGCAGTTATAATTCAGACCGATGCAAATGAATTTGCCGGGTCGTGCGACGCAGGCACCAAGCCTTGTTCCTTCTGGCACCACCGGCAACGCGGCAATGTCGATTGCAGCAACGCGACCCAAAATGTCGGCCACAAGATTATCACCGGTCCAATCGGACACATGGCCGGAGAGATCGCGGATCATGCCGTCTTTGTCAAGGATGCCGGGGCGCTCCACCACGGGGGGGCCAAAACGAACGAGTTTCATGGGTCCACCACTCATCTTTCGCTCGAATTCGGATCGAGCATGTCGCGCGCCGCGTCGCCGATGAGGTTGATCGACAGCACGATCGTGGTGATCGCCAGCCCCGCGCCGATTATTGGCCAAGGAGAACCGAACACGTTACCTAGGCCTTCGCGGATAATGTTGCCCCAACTTGGACTTGGCGGCGGCGTGCCGATGCCGAGAAAGCTCAACGCGGCCTCCAGCCGGATGGCCGAGGCGATCCACAGCGTCCACAAGAGGACGATGGGCGCTGCAATGTTCGGAACAACGTGACGAAAGATGATGACGGGTGTTTTCACGCCGATTGCCAGCGACGCCTCGATGTAGGGTTCCTGACGCACGGCCAGCGTCGAGGCGCGGGCAACACGGGCAAAGCCGGGAACGAAGGCAATGGTCAGAACCAGAATGACGTTCCAGAAGCCGCCACCCAGCGCGGCAGCGACGATGATGGCCAGAAGCAGTTCGGGAAACGCCATCAGCAGGTCGATCATCTTGGAGACCATGCGGTCGATGATGCCTCCGAAATATCCGGCAAGCACGCCGAGCGTGGTGCCGATCACGGCAGCGCAGGCAGGCGCAATGAGGCCGAACAGAAGCGAGGTGCGCGACCCGTAAATCAGGCGGGAAAGGACATCTCGCCCGAACTGGTCCGTGCCCAGCCAATATTGTGCGGATGGATATTTGTTGATCGCCAGAAAGCTTTGCTTCAGCGGATCATAGGGCGCAATCCACGGCGCAAAAATCGCCAGAATGCAAAACAGCAGCACCGTGATGAAGGCTATTGTCGTAGAGACCTTGCCGAACAAGAGCTTTCGCAGGACTGCGAATTTTTCTCCACCTGCATTCCTGGCGGGTGAGATATTGATAGCTACCATGATTTAGCTCCCCAGACGCGGATCGATGATGGTGTAGAGCACATCGACAAGAAGATTGACGACGACGACCATCAGCGCAAAGACGACGACCGTGCCCTGAATGAGGGTATAATCCCGTTCCGCGATAGCCTTGATCAGCGTGGAGCCGAGACCGGGTCGGTTGAAAACGAGTTCCACAGCGACCGCACCCGAAAGCGTGGCGAGCAGGCTCAGACCCAGACCCGTGACAATCGGCAGAAGCGCGTTGCGCAGTGCGTGCTTGTAAATGACGGTTCTGGGCGGTGCGCCTTTGGCCTTGGCGGTGCGCACATAATCCTTCGAGAGAACTTCCAGCAGCGCGGTGCGTGTGAGGCGACCGAGGAAGGCGATCTTTAGAACTGCCAGCGTGATGGCAGGCAGGGCGAGATGATAAATCTGATCCCAGAAACCATCGCCACCGCCGTTGATCGGAAACAATTTCAGATTAAGTGCGAACACGATCAGCAGGATTGCGCCGAGATAGAAGTCGGGAATGGCATAACCGACAAGCGAAAAGACGCGCATGCCTTGATCGGGAGCCTTGTTTTTGCGCACGGCAGCAAGCACACCGAACGGAAGGCCGATAATCAACCCGAGCGCGGTGGCACCTATTGCCAGACTGACGGTAAAGGGAAGATTGTAACCGATCACCCCGGCCACGCTCTCCTTGGTGATGAGGGAATTGCCGAAATTGAACGTCACGACATCCCACAGGAAGGCGAAATATTGCTGCCATAATGGAGCATCAAGGCCGGCCTGTTCCCGGAACAGGGCAAGCTGTTCCGGTGTAGCGAAATCGCCAAGCGCCACCAGCGCGGGATCACCCGGCAGGATACGTAGGGCGACGAAGACGAGGGTCAGCACGAGCCATAATGTCGGTATGGCATCGAGCAGTTTGCTGGCAATGAGACTGGGCATGCTTGCCTCCTATGCCTGAACGATTTTGGCGTGGCGCAGCGGCCAGTAGGCCGGGCCGGGTTCGACCTTGAAGCCGATATCGACGCGCGGGTTGCGGGCGACGACATAAGATAGGGTGACGATACCGAGCAGCGGTAGATCGGTAAGGATCTGCTTCTCCATGTCCTGAACCAACGCCGTGCGCTTGTCGAAGTTCGGCTCGGCCAGCGCCTTGTCCATCATATCGTCGATGCCGGGAATTGCGGTGCCGTAATGGGCAAAATTGGTCCCATCGGTGCCATCGGATTTCACCGCGAAGGATTTCGCCAGCTGATCGGAAATGATCTGTGTCGGCACCGGCGAATAGCTCGATGACCATAGCGCTAGCGTATTCTTGTCCAGCCGGTTGTCGCCATGGAAGGTCGCGTGGTCTATGATTTTGAGATCTAGATTGATGTTCACAGCCCGCAATTGCTCCTGAATCATCAGCATGATCGAGGCGTAGTCCTCACGCTGGCTGACGTAACAGGGGATGGTGAGACCGCTGGCAAACCCGGCTTCTGCGAGAAGTTCGGTCGCCTTTCCCGGGTCATAAGCATATTGAAGCTCGGCTGGTAAATCCTCTTCGCGTACGGCGCCCGGGAATTGTGATGCCACGACACCGACCATGGGCACGGCGATACCTCCGAAAGCACCGGCGATTGCATTCGCGTCAATGGCGTAACGGATAGCCTTGCGTACCCGCACATCCTTCAGTGGGCCCCGCGTAAGATTGATGGCCAGACTGTTGAGGCTGCCCGGAGCAGTGGCGTCAAAAATCGTGTCGCCGGACTGTCCGCGCATCGTATCCATCCAGCCCGGAGAGCGAACGCCTTCGATCATGTCGATGTCGCCTGAAGCAAATGCCAGCGTGCGCGCGGTCGTATCGGCGATGTAACGGATGCGAACTTTTCCCGTATTGGCAGGACCATCGAAATATTCCGGGAAAGCCGTCAGCAACATGCCCTGATTGGAATCCAGGCTTTCAAACTGATAAGCGCCCGAACCGATAGGGTCCTTGTTGAATCCCTCACCTTTTTCCTCGAATGCGATCTTGCAGAGGATCGACGCGCTGACATGGGAATGACAGGTCGTGTTGAACAACGGGTCAGGGCTTTTCAACGAAAAGACGACCGTCGTTGCATCCGGTGCCTCCACAGTTTCGATATTGGTGTAAAACGTCTTCGAATTGGTGACGAGCTTGGGATCGAGATGGCGGCGGAACGAGAATACGACATCTTCGGACGTCAGTTCGCCATATCCCTTATGAAACTTGATCCCTTGGCGCAGCTTGTATGTCCAGGTACGTGCATCTTCACTGGCGTTCCAGCTTTCCGCCAGACCGGGCTGATAGTCCTGCGGCTGGTTTGCCCATTGGCCGGCGGGCAGGTTCACCAATCGGTCGAATACCTGATAGACAACCCAGTTATCTGCCCCGCTCAGACCCACTTCCTGCGGATTGAGACTGTTGCTAGAACGCGCTGCAAAGGCGAACGTGATCGTGTCGTTTGCTTTTTGGGCGAAGGCGACGCCCGCTACGGCAGGAAGACTTGCGGCCACTAATCCGGCTGCGCCCGTGGCAAGCAAGTTTCTGCGTGTTATTTTCATTGGGCACTCCCGTTATATTTATGTGTTGCCTTACGCCCGGAGCACTTCGCCCCGGGCAGGTATTTTTTTGCCTGTCAGCAGCCGAAAAGCACTGTTGTCATGCGACACGTTTCGCCTTGTTCATTGGCCAGTATGCCGGTCCTGACTCGACTTTGTATCCGAGGTCGACACGAGGATTTCGCGCAACAACGTAGGACAGCGTGATCATTCCCAAGGCCGGCAAATCCTTGAGAATTTGTTTTTCCATGTCCTGAACAACCACCATGCGCTGTTCGAAGTCGGCGGTAGCGAGCGTCTTCTGCATCAAGTCATCGATGCCTGGGCTGGTGACGCCGTAATGGGCGAAATTCGTACCGCCGGAACCGTCTGGCTTGGTTTCGCCAGCCTTCGCGAGAAGGTTGGATATCGTTAGCGTCGGCACCGGCGGATAGCTCGTCGATTGCAGGATCAGCGTCCCCTTGTCCTTGCGATTGTCTGCATGGAAGGTCGCGTGGTCGATGATTTTCATATCGAGGTTGATGTTTACCGCACGCAACTGCTCCTGAACCATCAGCATGATCGACGCATAGTCCTCGCGCTGGCTGACGAAACAGGGAATGGTGAGGCCGCCCGAGTGACCCGCTTCGGCAAGCAGGGCAGTTGCTTTTTCCGGGTCATATGCATAACGTACGTCCTCGGGGAGCTGGTCTGCAGTTACGTGACCGGGGAACTGTGGCGCGATCAGCCCGACCATAGGCGTTGCGATACCGCCAAACGCATCAGCGATTGCCTGTGTGTCGATGGCGTAACGGATGGCCTGACGCACCTTGAGATCGGCGAGCGGCCCCTTGGTCAGATTGATGCTGAGCGTGTTGATGCTGCCCGGCGCGGTGGCATCGAAGATTGTGGAACTGGCCTGCTGGCGCATGGAATCCATCCAGCCGGGGGCACGCACGCCCTCGATCATGTCGACATCTCCAGAAGCGAAAGCGAGTGTTCTGGCCGTGGTATCGGCGATATAGCGAAGTCGCAGGTTTTCGGTCGCAGCAACACCGCCGAAATAATCGGCAAAGGCTTTCAGATGCACGCCACTGGAACTGTCGACCTTTTCCACCTGATATGGACCAGTCCCGACGGGGTCCATATTGAACGCATCACCCTTTTCCTCGAATGCCTTCTTGCACAGAATTGCCGAGGCGAGCAGCGAAACACTGGAGGCGTTGAGCAGTGGATCAGGCTGTTTCAGCTTGATGATAATCGTGGTCGGATCACCCGCTTCGACAGAGGCGATATTACTGTAGTAGGTCTTAGTGGCGGTATTGATTTTCGGATCGAGGTGGCGGCCGAAGGTGAAGACAACATCGTCTGCCGTCAACTCTCCATATCCCTTGTGGAATTTCACACCGGAACGCAACTTGTAAGTCCAGGTTTTCTGGTCCTCAGATGCCTGCCAGCTTTCTGCCAGACTGGGTACGAACTCCTCCGGTCTGGTTGCCCAGCGACCATCGGGTGTCTTGACCAGCGTGTCGTAGATCTGAGCGCATACCCAGTTGTCCGCCCCAAGCAGACCCTGGAACTGGGGATTGAGCGCGACCGGCGATCTGGCTGCGAAGGCCATGGTGATGGTGTCGTTTTTGGCCTGTGCCATGGCAGGGGTTCCTCCAACCCCGACGATGGCCAGTGCCGATCCGGCTACACCGGCATGAAGAAGCTGTCTGCGTGTAATCGTCATTTCATCCTCCCAGATGGCGATTATTACCCGGCGATAGGCTGGCGCCGTGCCTCCATTTCCTTTTCATCGAACTGGATGCCCAATCCCGGCGTTTCCGGAACGGTAAAGCACCCATCGACCGGCTGAGATGGGTTGACGAAAATGGGCTCTCCTCTTTCCCATTTGTCGGCAAGCTCCACAGGCTTTGCGAGATGCATGATCGTGCTGAGCACGTGAATATTGGCTAGATGCCCGACGGTCGGCTGCGTCTGGTGCGGAACCAGTTCGACGCCATGGGCATGGGCAAGCGCCGCACACTGCATCATGCCGGTGATACCACCCATCTTGACGATATCCGGCTGCACCATGCGTACACCCGCCTCGATCAGGTCTTTCAATCCCTGAATGGTGTAGGTCTGTTCACCTGCGGATACCGTGATGTCCAGCCGGTGTGCGACTTCGCCCATGGCGGCAACGTTGTAATGCTGGACCGGCTCTTCGAACCACGTATAGCCGAGGTCTTCGAGGACACGCCCGACCCGCATCGCACCGCCGATCGAATAGCCATTATTGGCGTCGAAGCCGAGTACGAAATCATCGCCGAGCAGTTTTCTGACTGCTTTCGCCTTTTCTATATCGCCCTTGATGTCGACGTCCTGACGGGTGCGGTCGCCATCCCAGCGGATTTTGACTGCCGCTGGCTGTTCCTTATTAACGCGTGCTTCCACGGCACGTACGACTTCATCGACGGTGCGACCGGCGTTGCCGCCGACCGAACTGTAGCAGGGCAGGGTCTTGTTCCAGGCTCCACCCAGCAACTTGTAGACCGGTTGTCCAAAAGCCTTGCCCTTGAGGTCCCAAAGGGCAATGTCGAGCGCCGCAAGCGCACCCGTCACAATGCCATCGGGGCCGAGTTTGATGCATTTGTGCAGCAATGTGTCCACCAGAACCGCGTGATCGAGCGGATCCTTGCCGATCAGAAACGGCGCCATGTCCCGAGCGATGACGACCAGCGAGGCATAACCTCCCTGCATGGGGGACGCTTCACCGAGACCGAACAGGCCTTCATCGGTTTCGATCCTGACGAAAGCGCTTTTCGGCATCCAGCCACTGCCATCTCCCATGGCAAGCTGGAACACGTCGATTTTGGTGATTTTCAAGACAGTCTCCTCCGACCTGTTCCGGTTACCAGCTGACGGCGATGTATTTGGTCTCGCAGAATTCAAGGATGCCGTGATGGGCACCTTCGCGTCCCAGACCGCTTTGCTTGGTTCCGCCAAAAGGTGCCGCTGGATCGGACACCAGACCGCGATTGAGGCCCACCATGCCGCTATCCATACGCTCAGACACGCGCAGGCCGCGTGCGAGGTCTTTGGTGTAAACGTATGAAATCAGGCCATATTCGGTGTCGTTAGCGAGCTCGACGACTTCATCGTCACTCTCGAATGTCGTGATCGCGGCAATCGGCCCGAAGATTTCCTCGGAAGCGATATCGGAAGCAGACGAGACACCAGAAAGGACCGTTGGTGCGAAGTAGAAGCCGTTACGATTCAGCGGCCCGCCACCGGCCAGAACATTCGCACCCCTCGCCTTCGCGTCTTCCACCAAAGCCTGAATGCGATCGACGGCTTTCTGGTTGATCAGCGGTCCGCACTGGGCGCTGCGATCATAACCGGCAGCGACCGTCATCGATCCCATCCGCTCGGCCAGCTTGCGGGAGAAGGCTTCGGCAATGCCGGACTGAACATAAAAGCGATTGGCAGCCGTACAGGCCTCACCGCCGTTACGCATCTTGGCAATCATCGCGCCTTCGATTGCGGCATCGAGATCCGCATCGTCAAAGACGATGAATGGCGCGTTGCCGCCTAGTTCCATGGAGCAGGAAACGACTGTATTGGCCGCCTCGCGCAACAGAACACGACCGACCTCGGTCGAACCTGTGAAGGAGAGCTTGCGCACGCGCGGATCATTCAGCATAGCGCTGACTGCGGCACCGGATTTCGAGGTCGTGATGACGTTGACGACGCCATCCGGCACACCGGCTTCCTTGTAAAGTTCCGCCAGAACGAGAGCCGTAAGGGGCGTTTCTGTCGCGGGCTTGAGGACGCAGGTGCAACCCGCTGCCAGGGCGGGCGCTATCTTACGAGTGGCCATTGCTGCGGGGAAGTTCCACGGCGTAACCAGCACGGCAACGCCAATCGGCTGATGTTCCACGATGATCTTGTTGGCGCCGGACGGCGCTGTCGAAATTTCACCATTCAACCGAACGGCTTCCTCGGAAAACCAACGGAAGAATTCGGCGGCATAGGCCACCTCGCCCTGCGCATCGGCAATCGTCTTGCCGTTTTCAAGGCTGATGAGTTCGGCAAGCATTACCTTGCGCTCGATCATCAGCTCGAAGCAGCGACGCAAAATCTCCGAGCGCTTGCGCGGTGCGATTGCTGCCCATCCCTTGGCGGCACGGTGAGCGGAGGCGACTGCCTCCATCGCGTCCTCCACGGTCGCGTCTGCCACCGGTACGATGACATCGCCCGTCGAAGGGTCGATGACGTCAATCGTGTTACCGCCCTGCCCCTGACGCCATTCGCCACCGATGAAAAGCCCGGTCGGCAGCGAAGCGATATCGAAGCTCAGCATGGAATCGATCTTTGCAGCAATATTCATGTCAGCTGGCCTTTCTATGATTTTCAGATGCCCGAAGAGATGTGCAGTCGCCGGAGAATGCAGCGCTGACCAGCATATCCATAGACGATGCGTCGAGCGGACGCGGGTTGTTTTTGATGAGGCGGGCAATACCCAACGACTGCTCGCACACGGTAGGCAACTGCTCGCGGGTGATACCCAATTCCTGCAAGGTGGCGGGTATGCCAATCGCCTTGAACAGCGAAGCCACGGCGTCGATGGTGGCGTCCGCTGCCTTGTCGCCTCCGCCTTCCGGCAGGGAAACGCCAAGCGCGCGGCCGATTTCAACGATTTCCGAAACGCACCAGTCGCGATTGATCTGCATGACATAGGGCATCATTAGCGCAACCCCGGTGCCATGCGGCGTATGTGTCATCGCACCGACCGGATATTGCAGGGCGTGCGCAGCGGCAGTTCCCGCCGTACCGAAGGCAAGTCCGGCAGCCATGGCACCGAACATCAAGCGCTCACGCGCGACCTGATCATCGCCATTTTCGACAGCTTGGCGAAGACTGGCGCCGATATGCCTGATCGCCAGTAAGGCATAGTGATCGCTGAACGCATTCTTTCCGAGAAATACATGATCGTGCACCAGACTGGAAGTCGCTTCACGGCGGGCGGTCGTGAATGCTTCGATGGCATGTGTCAGCGCATCAGCGCCCGACACGGCAGTCAGTGATGGGGGGCAGGAATAGGTCAGTTCCGGATCGCAGATGGCGGTATCGGAAATCAGATACGGGCTGGCGATACCGATTTTCAGCGCCCGGTCGGGATCAGTCAAAACCGCAACGGGCGTAACTTCCGAGCCCGTGCCAGAGGTCGTCGGCAACAGGACGAGCGGGAGAACCGGCCCCGGAACCTTGAATTCACCATAATAATCCGACGCCGTGCCGCCGTGGGCAAGCAGCAGCGAAATCGCTTTGGCCGCATCGAGGCAACTGCCTCCGCCGATGCCGATCACGCAATCGGCACCGAAAGCTTTGCCCGTCGCGACACCTGCCGCGATGCATTCGACGGGAAGTTCCGCGATGACGCCAGTGAAGGTGTGCGTATCGACACCTCCAGAGTGGACGGCGTCGATCATGTCACGAAAGTCAGGATCGGCTGCGAGACGTTCGTCTGTTACGATCAATGCACGCAGTCCGGAGCGCGATGCGAATTGTGGAAGCGACCTGCGCTGGCCCGCACCGAACACGATGTTTCGTGGTGTGCGGATGGCTCCGAATAAAGTCACTTTGCTCCTCCCAATGCTTACAAAATCAAGAAATCATTTAATTCAGGCCGCAGCAGATGCCCCGGCAAGCTGAAGCAGGCTCTGGTAAACCTCGGCGACAACCGGAACGCCGTCGCGCAGCCTCTGCTCACGGCAGGCACGTCCCCTCTCCCCGGGGATAAGCACCTTATCGAAACCGTCAGCTGGCGGCATATCTCGGATCGCCTGCAAATAGCTGGCAAGCTCGCGGCGCGGACCCGGCATGACGATGATAAGGTCGCCCTTATTGCAGACACTCGTGTCATCCAGCGTGCCATGCACATCACGACCGATTGCAGACGCCGCCAGGCCGCTGACCAGAAGTTCGAAAGCGAGACCAAGGGCGTAGCCTTTCGCTTGGCCGAATGGTGCAATCGCGCCTTTCTTGGCAGCTTCCGCATCCGTCGTCGGATCGCCGTTGTCATCGAGCGCCCAGTGCTTTGGGATGCTTGCCTTACGGTGCGCATGGTCATGGATTTCACCCATCGACACCAGGCTCGTCGCCGTATCCATGACGAATGGGCCATCTTTCGTCGGCACGCCAATCGCAATCGGGTTCGTCCCGATCATCGCCTTGCGCGCGCCCCAAGGATGAACGAGCGCTTCACTCGTCGACAGGACGACGATCGAAAAACCTTTCGATGCAACCTTCTCGGCATACCATGCGAGCATCCCGATATGATTGGAATTGGTGATTGCCGCAGCCGCGATGCCTGTTTCCCTGGCGCGCTCAAGCAGCGCATCTATCGCGGCGTTTGCAACGACCGGACCAAGGCCTTTTTGACCATCAACCGTCAGAAACGCGCTCGACGCCCAATCATGCGAGCCAGTCGCTGCCGGATCGGAGACGCCATTCTGAATGCGAGCAATGATGCGTGAAAGTCTCAACAGACCATGTGACGGCACGCCACGCAGTTCAGCTTCCAGAAGAATATCTGCCTGAAGGGCTGCATGCTCCGAAGAAACCCCTACCTTTTGAAGGGCTGAACTCGCGAGGTTGAGAAGGGCTGTGGCGTCGATGGTGGACACAATATAAAATCCTATCGGATATCTGATTGATGTCAGGGAGCTTAATTGATAGATTGCAGTCGTCAAGGCCAAAATTTATTGCGAGGAAAGAAATGAAGTTGTTGGAAGATGGCGAGATGGAACAATTGCGGCGACCGACAGGCCTTGGAAACGAGGTGTATGAGGCTCTATACGGCCAGCTCATGTCCCTGAAAATTCCGCCCGGTGGCCGGATTTCAGTCGACAGGCTCGTTCGCTCTCTCGGTGTTTCTCAGACACCGATTCGCGAAGCGCTGTCACGGCTGGAGGCTCAAGGACTAGTCATTAAAACGCACCTCGTCGGCTACCGAGCCGCCGAACAGCTTGATCGTGATCGCCTCAATCAACTCTACGAGTTGCGTTTGTTGTTGGAACCGTTTGCTGCTGGCAAGCTGGCACTCAAGCGCAGCGCCGAGATCATTGCCAAGTTGAAAGCACTTGATGCCGATATGCAAGGCGAAAACAAGGTCCAGTCGAGGGCAGCTTATGGTGAGTTCGCCAAGCGCGACGCCGCTTTCCATAACTTCATCGCGCGCAACTGCGGAAACGAGCTCGTTTACAACAGCTTGCAGCGCCTTCACACGCATGTGCATCTGTTCCGTCTTTATTTCCACGCGAGAGCGACCACCGACGCGAACCAAGAACATAGGGACCTGATCACAGCTATCGAAGACGGGAACTCTGAGAATGCGGAAGCGGCAATGCGCCACCATATCCTGTGCTCGAAATCACGTTTCGAAGACGCGTTTTTGAATGAATGAGCCGGGATAGGAAATCGACGATGCCTTTATTCCATTCCTGGGATTGCCATTGCAGCATCTCAACCGAGTTTCAATAGTAGTGTGAGAGCACGACGTCGACGACAACCAAACCCGAAACATTGAACGCCGCTCTTGAGATTTCAAACGCTTCTTGAACCGCTTCACGACAAAGTGTCGGAGTGAGGTTGATCCGACCTGAGAGATAGGTGACGTTTTGTACCGGAGACATTGTGCGCTCTTGAAGGGATCCGAACCGGCGATCCTGTTAGAAAACTCACTCAAAACGCGATCAGTAGCTAGGCAGAACACGCGATGGCTGGAATGGCTGATTTGGGACTGGAGCCGGAGTGAGACCTCCCAATATCCAAACTGTGACAACGTTCTTTTATCGAGATATGTAAAGGAGGAGGCTTCCGATCTCACTCAAGTCATTCACAGTTTGGATCGTGGCATCACAAAGTGGCATGATTCGATAGGCGGAACGGATCACAGGCTTTGGGATATTTGCGACAGCCCGCTCGATTTCAGGCTCCAGAACCCTCCACAAGATGATGGCCCTGCTGTTAGCTATCTGCCGATATTCCTCTGTAAAGCCAGTTCCAGGTCCTGTCGAAATACAGATCGACAGACTGCCTTGTATCAAATTCGGCGCTGCCCATCATCGCCGATGAGGTGGGCAATGCGACAAGACAGTGGATGAGATGGTTGGCGATCAGGCTCACATCCCCGGTCGAAACCATGCCCGCATCCTGCGCTGTCTGTACGGCATCAACGAGCCGGTTCATGATCGGATCGGGCTGCGGCGGGATCGGTCTTTTCTTTTCGAACACGACAGCTTCACTGAAGGTGATGCGCTTCAGTGCAATGAGGTCCGGCTCCATGTTGATATGCAGCAGTTCGCGCATCAGGGTCCGCAGGCGCTCAAGAGCGTTGCCCTGTGCCATCGGCAAGTCTCTCAGCCGCGCCACCGCTCGGGCATGAGCATGTTCCACCACGGCCTCGAACAGGGCGACTTTCGAGGGAAAGCGGCGATAGACAGTATCCTTGCCTGCGCCGCACTGCGAAGCGACCTGCTCCATGGATGTACCGGCAAAACCGCGCGTCGCAAACAGCGTGGTCGCAGCGTCGATTATCCTTTCCGCTGCGGCGTTCTGTTCCGCCTTCAGAGGACGACCTACCCGCGCTGTTGCGTTCGTTCTTTCCGACACCAGATTCCTCCGCATTTGCCCGTGCTCGACCTGCTTGAAGACGTCGACCAGGATTGCCAACATAAAAGTTGACCAGCGCTTTCATATTAACTGGACAGGACGGTCCCGTTTGATTTATTCACTCTAGCAGATTTCCCAAGCTTCGACCATGGGGGCGAATAGTGAAGCAAGGTCTTTCCTTTAAAAACATTCTGACAGCCACAACCTTTCTGGCGGCAACCCATGCCCTGGCTCAGGAGCAGGGCACACGGTTGGAAACAATCGTTGTGCAGGGCAATGCCGACGCCGCTGGGATTGCTGCCAAGTTCACTCGGTCGGCAACAAAAACCGGGACACCTTTAGCGGAAACGCCGCAATCTGTTACGGTGATAACGCGCAAACAGATCGACGACCAGAACCCGCAAACGGTCAGTGAAGCGCTGCGTTACACGGCCGGTGTATTGTCCGACCGGGACTCGAACTCGCGTTACGATTCCGTATTTCTGCGCGGCTTCGGCGCATTTGGCACGGCGACCAATTATGTGAATTATCTGGATGGTTTGAAACTTCAACGTGGTCAGGCCTTTGCGAAACCCTCCATTGATCCGTTTCTCCTTGAGTGCATCGACGTCCTGAAGGGGCCGGCGGCACTTCTTTATGGCCAGGTGAGCCCCGGCGGCCTTGTCAATCAGGTCAGCCGCAAGCCATCGAGCGTGCCGTCAAACGAGGCAAGACTTGAAGTCGGGACCGATGGAAGGGTTCAGAGCGGTCTTTATTCCACCGGCCCCATCGCCACCGATGGAACGTGGCAATATGGTATCGGCATTGTTGGCCGTTCCTCCGGCACACGCTATGACGATGTGGATGAAAAGCGTCTCGGCATTGCGCCATCCCTCAAGTGGCAGCCGGACGAGGATACCTCGCTCGTTGTGTCCGGTTATTATCAGCGCGATCCGGAAGGCGGCTATTTCAACTCGCTTTATCCGAAGTTTCTGGCGCCCGCAGGCAATGCCGGTTTCCTCAGTCGGGACCTCAATGTCGGGGATCCCAACTACGACGCGTTCAGGCGCACCCAGTATGGTGCCGGTTACGAGTTCGAGCAAAGGTTCGATGACCAGGTCACCATCCGCTCCAACTTCCGATATTCCGGCGTGGATACCGATATGCGTTCGCTCCAGATGAACGGGCCAATGTCCGCGACGGGTATTATTCCCCGCTGGGCTGTCCATTCCATCGAGGACGCCGAAGGCTTTTCCTTCGACAACCAGGCTGAATTCAAGTTCGAAACCGGCGCCATCGGTCATACGCTTCTTGCCGGCCTCGACATTCAGCACTCAAGCAGCAGCTGGGAATATCTGCTGGGTGGCGCGACGCCGCTTGATGTGGCCAATCCCGTCTACGGCCGACCGGTCGGCCCGTTCATGACGGCAGTCGACAATGATCAGTCGCTTCGCCAGACAGGCATCTATCTCCAGGATCAGATCGAGATCGGCGGGCTGCGCGGTGTTTTCGGGGTGCGGCACGACTGGGCCCGTCAGGACACTGACAATCTCCTTGCCGGAACATCGTTGAAACGATCCGACAGCGCAACAAGCTATCGCGCCGGCCTGCTTTACCTTTTCGATAACGGCATTGCGCCTTATGTCAGTTATTCCACCTCGTTCGAACCTTCCACCAGCGTTGGCGCCAATGGCAGTCCGTTCAAGCCGACGGAAGCGCAGCAATATGAGGTGGGCGTCAAGTACCAGCCTACAGGGCTTGACGCCATGTTCACGCTCTCCGCTTTCGATATTCGTCAGCAGAATGTGGTCTATTACAACGCCTCATCAGGCTTCAACGAACAGCAGGGAGAAATCCATTCCCGCGGGCTGGAGTTCGAGGCGAGAGGAAACCTCACCAGCAATCTCGAACTGATCGCTGCGGTTTCCCTGCTCGACACGGAAGTTTCCGAATCCGGCATCACATCGATCATAGGCAACCGCCCGCAGGCCGTGCCGCGTTATTACGGTTCTCTCTGGGCGAACTACACCGTCTCATCCGGTGCGCTGGAAGGCTTGAGCATCGGCGGCGGACTGCGTTTCGTCGGCTCCAGCTATAGTAACGACACAAACACGGTGAAAGCCGATGGCTATACCCTGCTCGACGCCGCACTTCGTTATGATTTTGGAGCAACGAACCCGAAACTCAAGGGGCTGCAGGCGACACTGAACGTCACCAACCTGCTCGACAAGGACTATTACTCCTCCTGCAGTTCCGAGTATTATTGCCAGTACGGCAACGGTCGCACGGTGCTCGCCGGCCTCAGATACAAATGGTGATGTCGCCGTGATCATAACGAGACGAGGCTTTTGCATCTCCTTTGCGGCGGCCGGCATCCTTTCCGGCATTCAGCCCGCCGTAGCCGAACAGTCGGTTACCGTGAGGGATATGGCGGGGCGCGAGGTGCGCCTCCCTGCCCTGCCGAAAAGGATCGTTCTGCTGGAGGCGCATGACCTGCTGACGATGTCGCTCCTGCATCGCGATCCTGCGTCGCTGGTCGTGGGCTGGGCCGCCGTCGATCGGCTCGACAGCGGTGAATTGCAGACGATCCTGCTGAACGGCCATTCCGTCAGCACGGTCGGAACGCTGAGCCCGGACACGCTTTCCCTGGAAGGACTGATCGCCCTGTCTCCCGACCTGATCGTGACCACGGCCTTCATGACGCCGCAGGGGGATGAGAATTCCCTGCTGCAGAGGCTGCAGGAGATCGGCATTCCCGTGGTGTTCAGCGACGCCGCCTCAAACGCGGTCGATGAGGCGCGGGCAAGCGGCCCTGTTGATGCGATGAAAGCATCTATGCGCATGTGGGGAACACTTCTGGGCGCTTCAGACAAAGCCGAGGCCTACATCGCCTTTGTCGAACGGGAACTGGCGGGCATTGCAACGCGCATTTCAGGTGCGAAGCCCGTCACGACCTATCTGGAGGTCCAGTCGACGCTCGACGACTGCTGCTGGGCGGCGGGCAGAAAGAACTGGGGCGAATTGCTGGCGCTGGCCGGTGGTCAGCCGCTTCCGGGCGTGGTCGCGCCGTGGTTTGAGAAGCTGGCGCTCGAATATCTTCTCGCCACACCGCATGAGGTCTACATCGCCTCCGGCGGCGGCTGGGCCTCGGGTGGCCGTCCGTCCATCGGCCCTGGAATCGACGCCGAACAGGGTCGACAAGGATTGCAGCATCTGATCGAGGGCCGCCGGAGTTTCGAACATCTGCCGAGCGTTCGTTCAAAGCGTGTTTACGGGATATGGACCGGGTTGATTACCAACTTGCCCCTCAACGTGCTGTTTATCGCCCAGGCAGCCAGATGGCTGCATCCGGATCGATGTGCCGATATCGATCCAACCGCCATTCTCGACACCATCAATCGCGACTTCGCAGCATTTCCCATAAAGGGACCGCTGTGGGCGGCGATCTGAGACACGGAGCCACGCCCGATGCCATCGACCAGCAACAACCGATACCGCGCACATGCCTCGGTCCAGTTTGAAAAGATTAACGACTATATCGAACCGATTGTTGAATCGATTGCAACGCACGACATGACCGTTAAGAAGGCAGGTGGCATTCATCATATCCACTCGCCATTCGGCAACGCCACATTCGAGGCGACCGGAAACGGTTTCCGGTTGACGGCGGAAGCTTCCGATCCCGGCGGTCTGAACCGGCTGAAACATGCTCTGGTCGGGCCGATCGGTTTCATCGCCGCCCGTGAAAATCTCGATATTCAATGGGAAGGCGACCATGCGGATCCCGCCTTACCTGACGATCTGCGCATTTTGCAGGTGCAGACCATTGAGGACCTGTCGCCCCGCTTTCGCAGGATCGCCTTCAAGGGCGAGAACCTCGAACGTTACGACCGTAAAGACCAGCTCCACTGTCGTCTCATTTTCCAGCCGCGCGACATCGCCGCGCCACGCTGGCCGCTACTTGACCATCGCGGGCATGTCGTCTGGCCGGACAATACTGCGGTTCCCACGCGTGTCTACACGATCCGCTTCATCGACATGGCAAGGCAGACAATCACGATCGACTTTGCGCTTCATGCTCATCCCGGGCCGGCGACCCAGTGGGCGATGAATGCGCGGACAGGCGATGTCGTCGGCATTCTGGGGCCGGCGGCCAACGGCCCCAGGCCGGCAGACTTTTATGTTCTCGCCGGAGACGAGACTGCATTGCCGGGCATTGCCAGAATTCTCGAGTATCTGCCGCCGACGGCAACCGGCCATGCCTTCATTGAAGTCGACACCTCCGCCGATAAACTGCCGCTTTCCTCTTCCAGCCGCGTTTCGATCCAATGGTTGTATCGCGACGGTAAGGGTGCAGGCACAACGACGCTGCTTCAGGACGCAATTCGCTCCATTCAATGGCCAACATGCCGAGAGAGCGTTTTCTTCTGGGGTGGATGCGAACACAAGGCCTTCAGTGCCATTCATCGTCACCTGAGGAATGTCGTGGGGCTATCGCGTGATCGCTTCGTGCTCTATTCGCACTGGCACCGTTCCCTTAGCGAAGAAGACATCATTGCCAAGGGCGGCGATGCCTATCTGCCTCAGCAAAGAGAATGATTTAACCTCTTGATAAGATCGGAGCCATCAACCCTGTCATTTAAGCAGCACAGATTTTTACTGACGTTGATAAGCGGAAGATTAACTTTTACTCCAGGATCGCGGGGATTGAGCCAAGACAGACCGACAGGTTTGTTTGTTCAAGACTGATAAATTCGCCACGGATGGCAGACCTATTCACCGCTGCAACAAATGGCTGATGCAGCGGTGTTTTATTCAGTTCGGACGCAAGTCTTCAGATTTTATCATAAATGCCCGATGACCTCACGGTGATCGTCAAGGACGCAGCGTGGTCTTACTCGACCGTGGTTGACAAGCTGTATGAGATCAAGCTTTGACATGCCCTCGATACCCATGCGCCGCAAATTCCGCCCGGCCTCGAAATAGTTAACGTTGTTGATCACCGAGGCGAGCTCTACAATTGCGTGTATCATCGGAACCTTGACGCCAACCATAGAAGCTAGTTCACACCACGGCACTAGGACGAAGGGAACATCTTCAGCAATAAAGCGGTCACGCATGTTCGCAGGCGCCGCCTTGGTAGCGTTATGAACTTTCGTGTGGAACGCGAAGTCCGAAAGGCGTTCATAGTTCCCGCCGTAAAAGCCCGTCAACTCGCTGAGGACAGTCGGCAACTCGAAACCAAAGGCCTTGCAGATCTTTAGGCGTTCCTTGTCAGCCGCCTCCACCACATTCCCGACCGAGGGTGAAATACCCTCGCGATAAAAGTAGAAATCCCCCTTGGTGCTTTCGATCCACCCGGTATGCAGAACCGAAGGAATCGCGTGCAAAACTCCGTTTGTACAAAATAACCCGATCTCGAGAATGTTTTTATACCAGTGTAGCGGTACTCCCAAAATATCGGCGGCCACCTTCTGATCCTGCGTGCTGATGTTTGAAGGATATGCAGCAATGGGCAGGTTGGCTTTGATGCCGGTTACTTTTATCTCACCGTCGCTCATGCGAGAGGCGTAGGTCGATCCGTTGGCTTCAAGAATTAATCTGGCATTCAACCGGCCGAAGGCCGCCAGCGTGAAGAAGTTTCCACTCATAACAGCGATGGTATGGTTACTGAGGTCAAATCGCTCAAGTTCAGAGACGATAGTCTCGTGTCCGTAAGAGGGAACGCCGATGATCAGGAACCTCGAGAAGTTAACGGCGTCGGCAATATCCGTCGTGGTCAAAGGGTGAAAAGTACCCTCGATTTTCATACTCGCCGTTAAACCACCTCTTTGCCGGATGGCATCGATATTACGGCGGTGATCGGGATGGCTGTAAAGCAACACATCCATCCCCCTCTGACAAAGATCCGCAGCAAAGGCACAACCGCAATTTCCTGCGCCGATTATAGAAACAGAATACGTATCAGACATTCGTTTACCTCCACAAATCGTTGTTTGATTGCAGGTTCAGGGAATTAACCGCTAATCTCAGCTGGAAAGTTGAGCGCACTCGGCATTCGCCGCTGACGATTGGATCGCCTCTGCGAGGCGTTCCATATGCGCTTCACTGGGAACGGTGATGCGCAGCCAGTTTTCTGTCTCGGGATAGCCGAACCTTCGAACGAGAACATTGAAGTGTTCGAAATGCTTCTGAAGGGAAGTACCGGTGATCTTGGGGTGACTTGTGAAGATAAAATTTCCGTGCGGCTCAACAACGTCGAAGCCGTAGCGAGAAAGCAGGTTTAGCAATTGCATACGGACGTGCAGCATCCGAGCTGCGGACGCTTCAAACTCATTCGCATCGGTCAGCGCCTGGATAGCCATGGCCTGGGCGACGCCGTTCACATTGTACACATCTTTAATCTGGTTAAGGCTGGAAACCAGCTCAGGACTACCGATGCAGTAGCCAATCCGCAGACCTGCAAGACCATAATATTTGGAGAAACTACGAACGATGGCCATATTCGACATGTCATCCGGGATCTGTAATCTTCTGTCTTCGAAGTCACCGTAGCAATTGTCCCAGATGACGAAGTTCGCAGATGCGCCAGCGATATTCTCGTAGACAGACGCGGGAACTGTCGCTCCAGTGATCGCGTTAGGCGAGTCTATGACCGAAAGCCCCACAAGTAGGCTCGTGTCTTTCTCGTTCAGGATACTCCTGTACCGCCTGACGCCATAGTTAAAGCGTGCTGCCAAAATGTCGTAAACCTTATAGCCGACATCGGGGAGATTTACCCGTTCAAACCTGAGCCGTAGCAAGGCGAGTATGTCTGCCAGGACTCCGTCCGACCCGTTGCCAACGTAAATATTAGACGAGTCGACACCATAAAGCTTCGCGAGCTCTTCTCTGATTGTAGCGGAAAATGGGTCAGGATAGCAGTCGAACCTGATGTTTGCGCTTGCACGAAGCGCGCGTTCTGCCCACGTAGGGGAGATAAAATGATTTTCGTTTTTGTGTAAGGCGATCCACCCGCTGCCTTCCACAACTCGTCCTGCGTCGTAAGATACAGACATCAAACACCCTTCCATGTTGGATTGTAAGGCGCTTGGATAGTCTACCAATAGGAGAGCCAATCAATACATGATCGGCGGCAATGACATTCCAATTGGTTATGTTTATTCCGCGCGGTGATCATGCCGAGGCACGCTGATGGCCTGTGTCATCAAAATCGTTGGTGAAGTAGGCGCGCGCTGACGTAAAATTCGGTGAACGTAGTAGCTCCGACAGCTCCGAAGCTATCACCGAGCGATATGGATCTAGGAAGCACCAAAGGTGGCGTTGCGTAATCGCGGAAGGGCTATCGTCAATGTCAGGCCCCTCAATATCAGAAAAATGTGCAGTGCCAGCCAAAGGCCGTAATTTGCGAAAAAGTGCCCAAGTATGAAAAGTGCTGCAATGTAAATAGTAAACGACAGCAACATCATATTCCGGAGCGTTGCGGACCACGTAGCCCCCAAGTAGATTCCATCCATCTGGAAGGCAAGAACCCCCGTCAGACCAGTGAGAGCCGCCAAAGGAAGATATTTGATAGCTTCCGACCTCACCTCTTCTGAAGTCGTTATTACTCCGATCAGAGAGCCACCCCAAATGAGAGCGACTGCGCAAAATATTAGGGCAAGAACAGCTCCCCAAAGTGTCGTGAGTTTGATTGCTTTGTCGAAAGCCGGCCGGTAGCGCGCACCGACGGCCCGACCTGACAGCTGCTCCACAGCCGCCGCAAAGCCATCCAGAAAAAAGCCGGCAATGACCAAGAAATGCATCAGGATTGCATTTGCCGCGATCTCAACAGTTCCAAGATGCGCGCCTTGCCTTGTGAATAGCGCGAAAGCTCCCATCAGCACAAACGTTCTAATAAGGATATCTCTATTAAAAACCATCAACCTTTTGACCGCCGTACGCTCTGCCAGTTCTTTCAAAGAGAAACTAGCGAAGCGCTGAAATCCACTAAGGACGATCCCGGTACCGAGAGCGGCGGCGAGGGTTTCGGAAGCTACCGCTGCCCACGCCACACCACCAACCCCCAGGTCCAGGTACAGTCCCCACCACACCGAGAGGGTAATGTTCAGCACATTTATAAGAACCTGAAGACCAAGCGCGATCCGTGCTTCTCCCTTCCCGAGCAGGTAACCGAGGATCACGTAATTCAACAACGACAGAGGCGCGGCTAACAGGCGGATTTTGATGTAGGTGCTCATCGCGGCACTAACAGCTTCAGATGCGCCGATAAACCACATCCCTACGAGGGAAATGAGCGGAGAAGCGATCGCTAGGATTAAACCGCATAAAATCGCCAGGGCAGAAGCCCGCCAGAATATCGTCTGCTCCTCAGCTGGATTCCCTGCGCCGTAGGCCTGAGCTATAAGTCCTGTCGTTCCCGCACGCAGAAAGTTAAAGCTCGTGAACACGAGATCAAAAATGACCGCGCCAGCCGCCAGTCCGCCTAACAACGCAACATCTCCCATTTGCCCGACGACTGCGGTGTCGACCAAACCTAAGAGGGGCGTGGTGAGGTAGGCGACCGTCATCGGTGCCGCGATGGAAAGGACAACTCTGTTGGTAACCTCGAACGGGCGCCGATCAGAACCGTCAACGGTCTCAATGGACATCATACGTCGCACTCCTTCAAATGCCAGCCAAGTCGCTTGTGCCAGGCATCCAGGCCACACACTCTTCCGGAGTCAGTTTGGGACCTTCGATGACTTTCATTTCAGGACTGCTATGGCTACAACATGATAGCTACTAATAACTCGCCATAGGTCGGCTGAAATCAATACAAGATTGGCCTTTCTGACATTCCAAAAGGTTATAGAAGAGGTGGGAAATTGCGGATCCGCCAAATCGAGTTGTTCCGGCTGATCGTTCGTCATGGGACATTAACCGCCGCAGCGGATGCCTTATCTATAACACAGCCGGCCGCAAGCAAGCTTCTTTCTCAGCTTGAAAGTCGCGTTGGCCTGGAATTGTTTGAGCGAACACGGCGACGTCTAATCTTGACGAGGGAAGGTGAGGTGTACGCCGCGGAGGTTGAACGCGCCTGGGAAGGAATACAGCGTCTTCACCGCACCGCTGTCGATATAAGGCAGCTGAAATTTGGACGCCTGAATATCGCTGCTATGCCGAGCGTCGCCGGTTCTTTCCTGCCATCGATCGTCACCTCTTTTTCTCAGAAGAAGAAGGGCGTTTCCATCTCTGTACACGCCAGAACTTCCGAGCGCATCCACGAGTGGGCGATAGCGGGGCAGATCGATATCGGCTTTACCCACAATCGAGCCACGCATCCTCAGGTTTCCAGTGAACTTTTGACGCGAGTGCAAGAGGTCTGTGTAATGCCGTCGAGCCATAGACTGGCCGATCGCCAGAATATCAGCCCAAAAGATCTCGACGGCGAACAGTTTGTGCGGATCGGAGATATCGGCGATGTCACTGAAGCGGACCAGGTGTTCCTCGACGCTGGGGTTTCGCGCAAATTGAATCTGGAGACGCCGATGTCACTCGTTGCATGCGACTTGGTCGCCAACGGCGCTGGTGTTTCTCTGGTCGATGAACTCACGGCGGGAAGCTACGGGAGACCGGGTTTAGTCTATCGCCCATTCGTGCCGACAGTCTTTTCAGAAATTTGGTATGTTAGGCCCAAGATGCTCAGAGCATCTGGCATTGCGGAAGAGTTT
This sequence comes from Agrobacterium sp. S7/73, assembly GCF_019355535.1. Taxonomy (NCBI): domain Bacteria; kingdom Pseudomonadati; phylum Pseudomonadota; class Alphaproteobacteria; order Hyphomicrobiales; family Rhizobiaceae; genus Agrobacterium; species Agrobacterium sp. S7/73. The sequence continues at coordinate 692,752 of NZ_CP072138.1, read as the reverse complement.
CTCGCTGCTGTCCGGTCGTCCATTTCGAAACTCGATAAGTCAGCTTCCAAGGCGGCGGACGCGCATCAAACACCCCGTTAAACTCCGATGGCGCACCAGCAAATTGCTATAGCTCTTGAACAGATTCGAACTGTCGGCCCGCCATAGCTTTCGATGAATGCCGGCAGATAAATGAGGCAGTTCAAGTATCTAATCAATTTAAACGCCTGGAATGGGGCCGCGAGCGGGACTGTCCGCTGAGGTGGCGCAAGGCCGTAACGCGACATTCGCGCGCCTCGGGTAGAGTTATCTGCGTTCGACCCTTAGCGGACCCTGAAGTTTAAGTTTGATTGGAAGCACCATAACTCGGTGTCCAGGAAAGCCGCAGCAGGCCGCAAAGTTTAGATAAAATTTACGCTAAATGCTAACGGTTTGAACCGATCCGCCCATGCTACGTTTCAGGTAAAGTCGAACCGGGAGCCCGCCTGTGATTATCTGGAATCTGGAAAAGTTCGAAGAGGAACGTCTCGACCTCATTGAGGTCATCGACAATCTCAAAAGGTGGGAACGTTTCTCGATAGATGATCGGCACATCATCTCATTGCAGATCACCGCCCATATGATGAGGCTGAGCGAATTGGATGAGAACTTGGCACGCCTGCGCGATGAAGAAAGGCGCGTTACGGCGTGTCTTGCCGCCAGCTAAGCCTTGTCATGAATGAGGCAGCAAGCATCGGGGACGAGTCGCGCGCAGGCAAGAAGGTATCCTGCGCGCACATAGGCATCACCCTTTTTCAGGGTTTGCTTCAAGGAGTTGCTTGACCTCTTCCAATAGCCCGCTGACCCCCGGCATTGCGATGCGATAATAGACAACAAGTCCGTGGCGTCTTGTTTCCACGACACCCGCCTCGCGCATTTTTGCAAGATGCTGCGAAAGCGCCGATTGCGACAGATCGATCTGGTGCGCCAACTGCGTCACGCTCCGCTCGCCTTTGAACAATGTTAGCACGGCCTCCTGTCTTTTTGCGTTTCACAGGACGCTGAGCACCTGACTGCAACGCTGGAAATAGAGGGAGCTATCATGTTCAGACAATCGACGCATCTTCGTTCTCCCTGTAAGGGGGTGGCTTCAAGCTTGAAGTGCGACTTGCGAATGATACCAATGGGTTATCAGTCACAAGGAAGATGCAATGGAACGCTCCTACTCCCACATCGATCTCGATGAACGTCGGAAAATCGCCTGCTGGCGAACGGCCGGCTGAGTGTTGGTGCGATCGCAGAGCAGCTCGGCTGGCATCGCTCGACGATCTTTCGCGAGATCAAACGCAACACTTTTGTCGACAAGGTGGTGCTCGATCTAACCGGCTATTACTGCGTGACTACGCACGACATGTCGTGTGATCAACATGCGAAACTCTGCAAGCTGGCGCGGTTCTCTCACGTTCGACAGTCGGTGATCGAACGCATCATGCATGGCTGGGCGTATCCGAAGCGGAAATCGCCAAAGCGCTCGAACGAATGTCCCACGATCGTTGCTCTCCTATCTAAAACCAGTTGAAATGGATGCACGACACCGGATTTTCCGAGGTGGACTGCAGCTCCAAAGAATTGCGTTTCGCGGTCCTGGCCTGAGCCGCAAAACTTCCTTCAAATCCTGGTAGGGTCGGTTGTTCTGAAGAGACAGGCAGCACCAAGCACCGGTCGCTTAAAAGACGGCTAGCGACTATTTGATCAGCGGATCATTTACCGGAGGCGCCCACAGATCCTGAATGACCGCATCGATCAGGCGGGTCTGTGGGATCGAGGACGGAGGTGCCGCTCTCCAGAAAGCACACAAAGAAGAGCAACCGAAATATTCAGTTGAACTCTCGTAGCAATTTCAATCCTGAGGCACTTGCAGTCACCGCCGCCATTATTCTCGGTCACATCCTGACAACGATCAGCAGTCCGCCGCTTCAACGGCAGAAATAACCCCGTGATTTTAGCGATCTCGTTGGCCGCTTAATTCTTTCTCATTCGACCAATAAATGGTCAAATCCCACAAGTTTCGCCGACCCAAAAGCGCGATATCCGTCTGAAAATTGAATTGGCACGCCGTTTGCTTGTGACTGATTTGACCGTTTTGACTGATTTGACGGTTTATTCAAAATAGAAAAGGGGAACTCGATGGGTTCAGAATTCAGTCGTCGTCGCTTCCTGCAAGGATCCGCGGGCGCAGCCGCCGTCGCTGGCTATATGCAGATCAATCCTGACTTCTTCATCTCGCCGGCCTTCGCGCAGGCCGGCAAGACCATGACCTTCCTGTCGGCTGAAAACATCACCGGCAACTGGGACCCGACCGCTCATACGACACTTTCTCAGAAGAATATCGAAGGTTTCGTCATGGGCTTTCTTACCCGCACGCCGATGAAACTCGATGATCCCGGCGCGGTCGTCTACGAACTGGCCACCGACATCAAGCTGCTTGACCCCCACCGGCTACAGATCAAGCTGCGAGAAGGCATCGTCTTCCATGACGGCAAGCCGTTCAAGGCAGAAGACGTCAAGGCAACCTTCGAATACGGCTCCAGGGCAGATCGTCCGGCGCAGTGGTATCCCGGCCCGACCGAGACTCTGACGATCGAAACACCTGACGATTACACCGTCATCGTCGACACATCCAAGGGCGGCTATCCGGCCCATCTCTTCATCTTTCTTGCATCCTTCCTGCCGATCATGTCGGCCAAGGACGTCGCCGGCGGCCCCGGCGGCCCGCTCTCCCAGCGGCTCAACGGCACCGGTCCATTTAAATTCGTCGAACAGCGCGGCAACGACACCGTGATGCAGGCCTATGACGGCTACTTCAAGGGCAAGCCGGTCATCCCCGGCATCAACTTCACTTTCACAGGCGACTCCACCACCCGTATGTTGTCGCTGATGAACGGCCAGGCTTCGATCGTTGAACGTCTTGAGCCTGAACAGGTTGACACGATCAAGGACAATCCCGCGATTTTCATCAACAAGGTCGTTTCGGTCGAGAACAAGTATCTGTGGTTCCGCTGCTCGAAACCGCCTTTCGACGATCCGCGTATCCGTCTTGCCGCATGCCATTCGATCGATCGCGACATGATTATGGAACTGATGGGCTCGGCCGGCCATGCCTCGTCGAACTTCGTCTCGCCGGTCAAATTTGGCTATGTCGATCTGGCGAACTACCCGAAATTCGACCCGGAAAAGGCTCAAGCCTTGCTCGCCGAAGCCGGTTTCCCAAACGGCAAAGGCCTGCCGCCACTTGAATACATCACGTCCGTCGGCTTCTATCCGAAGACCAAGGAATATGGCGAGATGCTGACCGCCATGCTGCAGGAGCAGGGATTCAACGTCAGCCTGACCGTGCTTGAACCTGCGGCCTGGAACGAGCAACTGTACCATCGCCCCGGCGGCGGCCCGGGCCATATGGTCGATTGCGGCTGGTCGACAGCGTCTCCGGAACCGGATCTGGTGCTGCGCACCCATTTCCATTCCACCTCGCACCGCATCTGCGGCATCGAGGACAAGGAGATCGATGCCAGCCTCGACAAGGAACGTTCGGCACCGACTCTGGAAGAGCGCAAGAAGATCCTTCAGGAAGAGACCATGCCTCTCATCACCGCCAAGATGCCGGCACTCTCGCTGTTCACATCCGTGATGATCCACGCAATGCAGAAGGACTTTGAGGGCATGTACATCTATCCCGACGGGTCGATCGACGCCGCCAAACCTGCTGCCTGACCGTGATCAGCCACACGCCGCGATCAGGCGGCGTGTGGACATGCCCGTGACTTCTCGAGCGGAGTGACTGAATGTTTGCCGTGAACTTCCTGATGCGACGCCTCATGCAGGGCGCCATCATCATATTCCTTGTGTCCTTGCTGATCTTTACCCTCTTGCGGGTGGTGCCGGGTGACCCGGTACGCCTCATGGCGGGCGGCATGGCGCCCGAAGCACTGATCGAAAAGATCGCAACCGACATGGGCCTTCGCGATCCCATACTGGTGCAATTCGGTCGCTACATGGGCGGTGTGGTTCGTGGCGATCTTGGCCAGTCCTTCGTGCGCCCGGCAAACGGCGCCTCGACCGGTGGCGCGACATTCAACGACTCAACTCGCGGCGAACGAGCAAAGGTCTTCGACCTGATTTTCGATGCACTTCCAATGACGCTTCAACTGGCGGCCGTGACGCTGGTGATTGCACTGATCTTCTCGGCAATCATCGGCATTGCGGGCGGGCTTTCGATCGGCAGATGGCCAGACAAGCTTGCCTTCTACATTTCATCGATATTCATCTCGCTGCCAAATTTCTGGCTCGGCATCGTTCTGGCATTGCTTTTCTCGGTGAAGCTCGGATGGCTTCCTGCCATTGGCTATCAGGGCTTTGCCTACACAATCCTGCCGGCAATCGTGCTGGCGGTCGAATTGTCTCCGGTGCTGATCCGCACGCTGGTCAGTTCCGTATCCAGCCAGATGATGGAGCCCTATGTGGCAGTCGGACGCGTACGTGGCCTGAGCCGTTCGCGGATCATCTCCAACCATGCCCTGCGCAACGCCTCGGTGCCGCTTCTCAACCTGCTCGGTGTGCAATTCTCCAGCCTGCTCGGCGGGGTCATCATCGTCGAATATATCTTCGATTATCCCGGGCTCGGCCTTCTGACCATCAATGCCGTGCTGCAGCGCGACTTTCCGTTGATCCAGGGTATCGCGATCGTCACGAGCGCCATCTTTGTACTGATCAACATTGTCGTCGATCTCGTCGCAACAACCATCGATCCGAGGCTTGAATACTGATGTCCATCACATCCGCACTCGACACCCCGATCACTTCGAAAATGGCAAGCCGCTCGATTGCGCGCCGCATATTCGATCGCGCCGCATCGACGCCCGGTTTTCGCATTGGCCTTGCGATCTTCCTGCTGCTTGCGATTGCCGCCGCACTTTATCCGGAAATCAGTGGCGTCGACCCGACCAAGATGGATGTGAAGGCCCGCCTTCTGCCGCCACTTTTCTTCGGCGACAACTGGAGCTGGGGCCACCCGCTTGGCACCGATCAGATTGGCCGCGACATGCTGGTGAGGTCGCTTGTCGGCCTGCGTTACTCCTTCCTGATCGGGATTGCATCGGTTGCAGTGACACTCGTCATCGGCTGTGCCCTCGGCACGATCGCCGGTTACTTCGGCGGTCGTATCGACATGCTGATCATGCGTCTGACCGATGCGCAGCTGTCTATCCCGATGATCATTCTGGCGATCGCCGTTCTTGGCGTGTCGCGCCCGACAATTCCGGCCATCGTCCTGGTGCTTGGTCTCTCAAGCTGGCCGGTCTATGCGCGCATCATGCGCAGCATTGTGATGACGGAAAGGCAGCGGGAATATGTGCGCGCTGCCAAACTTGGGGGCTCGACCGATTTCCGCATTATCGTCAGCCTGCTTCTGCCGCTGCTCCTGCCGCCGGTGATCTTCACCTCGGTGCTTGATGTGGCGCGCATGATGATCTTTGAATCGACACTCGGCTTCCTCGGCCTGGGTGTCCAGCCGCCGACGCCGACCTTCGGCAATATCATTGCCGATGGCCGAAAGTATCTTCTAAACGCCTGGTGGATCGCAACCATGCCCGGCATTTTCCTAGGCCTCACTTTAACCAGCATCAATCTCATAGGCGCTTCGCTGGAACGGGCCCGCAACACCATTCACGGAGGGTCCGAGTGATGATCAAGCCGCTTCTTGAGCTGCAAAACCTCACCGTTAATGCCGGTCGCTCGGACAAGGCGAAGATTATTCTGGACAATATCTCCTTCAGCCTCGCGCCGCGAGAGATCGTCGGTGTGGTCGGGGCCAGCGGAGCCGGCAAGACGGTGCTGTCCAAGGCAGTCGTCAACTGGCTGGAACCGCCGCTTTCCGTGCGTTCCGGCAGCGTCCACTTCGAAGGCAAGGATATTTACGGCATCTCCGAGAACGAGATGCGTACCCTGCGCCGCCGGGTCGCCTATGTCGGCGCCAATCCGATGGGTGCACTCGATCCGACACTGCCGGTCGGCGTCCAGATCGTCGAGAAGCTGCGTGCGGTCGTTCCAGGAACCTCGCGGAAAGAGGCGGAAAAGCGCACGATCGAGCTTCTGGAGGCCGTCCGCATTCCCTCGGCCCGCAGCCGTTTCAGCGACTACCCTTCGCAGTTTTCCGGCGGCATGATGCAGCGCGCACTGATCGTTGATGCGTTGGTAACGAACCCGGCGCTGCTGATTGCAGATAACGTCACCCAGCCGCTCGACGTTACCGTCGCAGCCCAGGTCATCCGTCTGATGAAGGAACTGACAGATGGTTTCAATACCGCTGTGCTGTTCGTCTCCTCCTCCCTTCCCGTTGCCCGCGAAGCCTGCAACCGGATTTTGGTGATGGAGAAAGGTCGCATCGTCGAGGAACAGGAAACCGAAAGGCTGATCGCCGCCCCTGCATATGCCTATACGAAGGAGCTTGTCGAACAGACGCCGAAGATCTGGATCGAAAAGACCGAGATGCCGCGTCTCAACGACAAACGCGACGTTGTCTTGAGCCTGCGCGATGCCTCACAGGTCTACAGGGTAAAGAAGAAGACCGGCTTCGGTGGCTTCAACCATGTGCGTGCGGTTCGCAACGTCACATTCGATGTCCGGCGCGGCGACAGTTTCGCGATCGTCGGTGAATCCGGTTGTGGCAAGTCGACGCTGATGCGGCTTCTGAGCAGGCTGGAACTGCCGAGCTCCGGCCAGGTTCTGTGCGGTGCCGACGATATCGCCATGCTCGGTGGCAAAGACCTTCTGACCTTCCGCAAGAAGCTGCAAATGGTACTGCAGGATCCGTTCGGCTCCCTGCCGCCACGCACATCGGTCGGGAAGATGCTGGAGGGCCCGCTTCGCACGCACGGATGGAAGGACAGTGCCAAAATTCGTGAGCGGGTGCTCAAGGTCATGGGCGAAGTCGGCCTCTCCGCCGATCTCTACGAGGAATTGCCGATCGGCCTGAGTGCCGGCCAGCGCCAGCGCATCAACGTTGCCCGTGCGCTGGTTCTGGAGCCTGAAATCCTGATCATGGACGAAACGCTTTCTGCCCTGGACCAGACAGAACAGTTCAAGCTTCTCGATCTTTTCCAGAAGCTGCAGAAGGAATACGACCTCACTTACATCTTCATCTCCCACGACCTTGCGATGGTCCGCAAGGTCTGCAACCGGGTGGCGGTGATGTATCTCGGCGAGGTCTTCGAACTGGCTGATAACGAGCGGTTGTTCTTCGATCCCGGACATCCGTACACAATGGCGTTGCTCAGCGCGATGCCGACACTTGAAGAACGCCGCTACAAGGCGGAAGACTGCCTTCTGGAAGGTGAACCGCCAAGCCCGATCGATATTCCTCCAGGTTGCAGCTTCAAGTCGCGCTGTCCGCGTGCGATGGAGAGATGCGGCAGCCTGCAGCCTGCGCTTACCGCGCGTGGCAGCCAGGATTTCGCCGCCTGTCATCTCATCCAGCCATTGGCTCTCGATGACGCAACCCGTCAAATGGCTTTAGCCTGACCATGGTTGCGGCGCCACAGACGGGGCCGCGACGATCACTAGAATCCAGGGTGCATTCATGAGTTTCACCGAACATCGCCTCAAGCTTATCCTCGACATGCTGAAGCAAACCCAGCGCGTCAATGTGAGGGAGCTTGCCGATTATCTGCAGGTCAGCCAGGAGTCCATCCGGCGCGACCTTAAGGAACTTGAGATGCGCGGTTATGCCCGCCGCGTCTATGGCGGCGCGGTCCTTGACCAGCAGGAAAGCGATCAGCCGTTTACCGACCGACTGCGCGTCAGCTCACGCGAGAAAGCCAAGATCGGCGAGGCCGCAGCGTCGCTGGTCGAGGACGGCATGAAGGTGTTCATCGATACCGGCACTACAACGATTGCCTGCCTGAAACATATCGAGACGCGCAAGGACTTGACTGTTGTCAGCAATTCGCTGGCGGTCGCAGCCCACTTCTTCAATCTGCCGCAGGCAAGTGTGCGGGTTCTTGGCGGTCGCATGCGCCCGGATTATCAGGCGACCTACGGCCATGAGACCGTGGCCGCGCTGAAGGAGCATTTCTTCGATCTCGCGATTATCGCCATCAGCGCCATTCACGCCGAACGCGGGTTCATGGATTTCGGCGAGGACGAGGCGATCCTGCGCCGCGTCGCCAAGGCCCAGGCAAAACGTTCGATCATTGTTGCCGACAGTTCCAAGTTTGGTCGCCTCGGCTCCATCCACACATTCGGCCTCAGCGAAATCGACGCGGTGGTGACCAGCGGCGTCATCGCGCGGGAATTTGAAGATCAATTCAATCAATCCAAAGTGGAAATCATACATGCCTGATGTCTCCTCCTCCCCTGCCCCGATCAATGCCGCGCGGCTCCAGATGCTGATGGAGACCCTCTCCACTTTTGGCGGCGGCCCCGATGGCTCGATGACCCGCCTGACGCTTTCCAGGGAAGACGGAATGGCACGCGACTGGCTGGGGCACTGGTTTGCCGAAAACGGCTTCGAGCAGGCCGTAGACGCGATCGGCAACCAGTTCGGCAAGATGACCTTGGCGGGCGCAAATGCGCCCGTCATCATGGTCGGTTCCCATATCGACAGCCAGCCGAACGGCGGTCGTTTCGACGGAGCGCTTGGCGTCGTCGCCGCCTGCGAGGCGGTTTTATCCGTCAGCGAACGTCTCAAGGCGGAAGGCAGGTTGTCCGCCTGCAACTTCCAGATCGTCAACTGGACCAACGAGGAAGGCGCCCGTTTCCAGCCGAGCCTGCTCGGCAGCAGCGTGTTTACCGGCGCCATTGACCTGGAATGGGCGCTGGAACGGGCCGACGGTGACGGCATTACGGTGCGCCAGTCGCTGGACGAGATCGGTTATGCTGGCAAGGAAAAGGTGGAAATTCCCGACGCATTGATCGAGCTGCATATAGAAGGTGACACGACGCTCAGCCGCGCCGGGGAGCGGTTCGGTATCTTCACGCGGTTCTGGGGCGCGACAAAATATCGCCTCGCCTTCCATGGACGCCAGGCACATACCGGCGCAACCCCGATGGCAGATCGCAAGGATGCGCTGCTTGCTGCTGCCTATCTGATCGCCGATCTCAAGCAGATATCGACCGAACACGGGCTGGACCTGCATACGTCGGTTGGCCGCCTGGAAGTCTTCCCCAATTCACCCAATGTCGTGCCGGCCGAAGCCGTGCTGTTCATCGAGCTGCGCTCGGGATCGCCAGACGTCCTGACGGAGGCGGAACGCAAGATGAAGATCAGGATCGAGGAAGCGGCGATGAGAGCCGGCGTCACCTCGGAAGTCCGCTCTATCGACCGCCGCAAGGCAGGAAGGTTCGCGCCGGGCCTGGTGACGCTTGCGCAAAGTGCTGCGGCGCATCTCGGCCAGAGCGCCCGTCACCTCGATACGATCGGAGGCCATGATGCCGTTGCCGTCTCCGATGTCTGCCCGGCGGTGGTACTGGCGGTTCAGAGCCGTGACGGCGTTATCCACCACCCCACCGAGTATACCTCGCCTGAAGACCAGGCCCTTGGCACGCAGATAGTGGCGGACATGCTTTACAAGATCGCCTGCGAAGGTTTGAAAGTTGTCGAACTCAGCGAGGCTGCCGAATGAAGAGATCGGGCTCTCCTCAATCACCGATGGAAGCCCGCGCGGAGAAGGCGCTTTCAGTCTTTTCCGCAGTGATTGGCGACACCCCTTCCTATGCGCCGGGGACGGCAGCTGTCGCATCGCCGTCCTATCATGCCGTCGAATCCTGCGGTTTCGTGGTCGCGCCGACAGACGGGGAGGCACGTTATTTCCTGCGTCTCGGTGCCGATGAGGTAACCGATCTCGTGGATGCTGAGACCGCAAATGCTGCAGCACACCGTTTTCACAGCCTTGGTCTTTCGCCTGAGCCGATTGGTTACGATGCCGGAACGGCCAGCATGCTGTTTGCCCGACTTGGCGACGGCTGGCGAGCGGCAAGGATCGACGATCTGATGCAGCCGAAAACTGTTGCCCGCCTGATCGAGATGCAGACGACGATCGCAGGGAGTGTTTCCACCGGCCGAACATGGTCAGTCTTCGACGGCATCGATCAGCTCTGGGCGATCGTGAGTGCCGGTGACACCAGCCTGCCCGGCGATGTCGAATGGATGCTCTCCTGGATGACGCCGATCCGCGAGGCAGTTTCAGCGGCCGGCGTGGACCTGAAACCGGCCCATGGTGATCCGCAGGCTTCGAATGTCATGCTAGGCCCAGACGGGAAAATGCAGCTCGTGGACTTCGACATGGCTGCCGACATTGACCCCTACTATCAGCTCGGCGTCCAGATGAACGAACTCTACCAGTTCGAAAGCCAGATGAGGCCCTTGCTGGAAATGCACGATGGAGGTTTCAGCGAAAGAACCTTCAACCGCTGCCGTGTCTATGCGGCGGCAGACGACCTCTACTGGGCGTTGCGCAGCCTCGTACTGGAGCTTCGTTCGCCGCCGCGGGGTGTCGAATTCCTGAAATATGCCGGCTGGCGGTTCCTGCGTTGCCGAATGCTGCTCGGCCAGCCGGATTTCGAGGCCAGGCTGAGAGCGCTCTAGGCATACGATAACGACAACGGGCTAGAAACAATAACGGGAACAAGCCTATGAATGAACTGGGAATGGCACGATCCGATGCCGAACGGGCAGTTGAGGCTGCAATCATCCAGGTGCCACCTTGGGAAGGACGGCGGCTGCGCTACAGTCCGGTTTCCGGCGGAATCAGCAACACCAATTTCCGCATTGAGGTCGAAGGCGAAGAGCGCGGGTATTTTCTAAAGATTCCCGGCCGAGGCACCGAGATGTTCATCGATCGCAAGGCCGCCGCTGCCGCCAGCAAGCAGGCAGAAGTCATCGGAATCGGCCCGAAGACATTCGACTATCTCGATCACCTCGACATCGAAATCGCCGAGTTCATCGATGGTCGCCGCGCCTCGACACATAGGGATTTTGCAGACCCGGCGATCCGCAACGAAGCGGTACGCGTCTACCGGCAGTTTCACGATGCCCCTGCCCTGCCGCTGACAAAAACCGTCTTCGACATGATCGAGGAACATTTCGACCAAGTGCGTCAGCTTGACGGCCACTGGCCGCTCGACCACGACTGGCTCTTCCGCAATTACAGACAGGCGCGCGCCGCGCTTGAGGCATCCGGGCTCGATCTGGTGCCCTGTTTCAACGACCCGATGCCGGGCAATTTCCTGATCGGTGACGACAAGTCGATTAAGCTGATCGATTTCGAATATGCGTCGAACAATGAGAGGCTCTACGATCTCGCGATCTGGAGTGGCGAGATGTTCTATTCCGAGGCGACCGACTGCGAGATAATCGAGGAGTATTTCGGTCGTTACGACAAGGCGCATCACGCTCGCTTCATCGTCCACAAGGCACTCGCCGACATCAAGTGGAGCACCTGGGCGATGGTACAAAACCGGATATCGACCCTCGATTTCGACTTTTACAAGTACGGAATCTGGAAGCATATGCGCGCCCGCTCGATCATCCACGATCCCCGTTGGCCCCTGTTTTTGAAAGCCCTTTGATGCCCGTCACCGATATCAGCCCGCAAGAAGCTGCGACCTATATCACCTTCGCCGCGGAACTCGCCGACGCCGCGCGTCCGCTGGCGCTCTCCTATTTCCGGACCCCGCTCGACGTGATCTCAAAACTCGACGATAGCCCGGTGACAATCGCCGACCGGACGATCGAAAAACATCTCCGCGAGATGATCGAGGCGCGCTTTCCCGATCACGGCATCCATGGTGAGGAGTTCGGCGTAAAGGAAGGTAACGCCTTTACATGGGTGCTGGACCCGATCGACGGCACCAAGAGCTTCATCACCGGTTTCCCGCTGTTTGGTACGCTTGTCTCACTGACATTTCAGGAAAAGCCATTCTGTGGTCTGATCGATATTCCGGCCACCGGCGAACGCTGGCAGGGCCGGCCGGGAGAGACACTCTTTGCTGGCAAGCCGGCCCACGCCAGCGGCTGCGAGAACCTCTCCAGCGCCCGTTTTTATACGACTTCGCCGGACATGTTCGTGGACAGCGAAGCCGAGAGCTTCGAGCGTCTCTCCCGCAAAGCCAGGCTGCGGCGTTTCGGTGGAGACTGCTACATCTATGGTCTGATCGCTTCCGGCCATTGCGACATCGCTCTCGAGACGGGACTTCAACCTTACGACTACATGGCTCTCGTGCCCGTTGTGACGGGTGCCGGCGGATGCATTACGGACTGGCGAGGCAATGCGCTTTCGATCCATTCCGACGGACGGGTTCTGGCGTCGGCTACCCCGAGACTTCATGACGAAGCCCTGGCCCTCCTCAACCGGTGACGTGAACAAATGCCCTATACTACGACAATCGAGCAGACTGTCTTCCGCTTTGATGACCTGAAAATGCTGCTGGCGAAAGCAACCCCGGAGCGCTCCGGCGACCAGCTGGCCGGTATTGCGGCGCAAGGCCCGGTCGAGCGCTTGGCAGCCCAGATGGCGCTGGCCGATCTCCCCTTGAAAGCATTTCTCGGCGAGGAGCTCATTTCGTCGGAGGATGACGAGGTTTCCCGACTGATCGCGCAACGGCACGATCCGGCAGCCTTTTCCGCAGTTTCCTCGCTTACTGTCGGTGAATTGCGCGAATGGCTGCTCAGGCCCGAGACGACGCACGAGCGGCTGGAGGCGGTGACCTTCGGACTGACACCGGAAATGATCGCGGCCGTGTCGAAGATCCATGCGCCTGCAGGACATGATAGCTGTTTCTGCCAAGCGACGTGTCGTGACGCGATTCCGCAACACGATCGGGCTCGCCGGGCGGCTTTCCACCCGCAACCAGCCCAACCACCCGACGGATGACAGCCGCGGCATCATAGCGTCTGCCATCGACGGGCTGCTGATGGGGTCGGGAGATGCCGTGATTGGCGTCAATCCCGCGACCGATGCGACAGATGACTATATCCGCATTGTTTCCTTGCTCGACGAATTGCGGGAAAAGCTTGCGATCCCGACGCAGACATGTTGCCTTGGCCATGTAACGACGGCGATCCAGGCAATCGAACGGGGTGCGCCGGTCGATCTCGTCTTCCAGTCGGTGGCGGGATCGGAAAAAGCCAATCGCGGCTTCGGCGTCGATCTGGCGCTTCTGAAGGAGGCGCACGAGGCGGGGCGGTCGCTGGGTCGTGGCGGGCCGGGCGCAAACGTCATGTATTTCGAGACTGGGCAGGGCGCGGCGCTTTCGGCCGATGCGCATTTTGGCGTCGACCAGCAGACGATGGAGGCACGTGCCTATGCCGTGGCGCGCGAGTTCGATCCACTGCTCGTCAATACGGTCGTCGGTTTCATCGGGCCGGAATACTTGTTCAACGGCAAGCAGATCATCCGTGCCGGCATCGAGGATCATTTCTGCGGCAAGCTCCTTGGCCTGCCGATGGGCGTCGACGTCTGCTACACCAACCATGCCGATGCTGATCAGGAAGATATGGATACGCTGTTGACGCTCCTCTGCGCAGCCAGTGTCAATTTCGTCATCACCGTTCCCGGCGCCGACGATATCATGCTGAACTACCAGTCGCTATCGCATCACGATGCCGTCTATTGCCGCGAGACGCTGAAGCGGCCACCCGCACCAGAGTTCGAGAAATGGCTTTTCGAAATCGGCCTGACCGATCCAGATGGCGCGCTGGTCGGCGAGCCTGCCGCGCTTTCCCATTATGTCCGCAACAGCGCATTGATCGGAGCCTGACATGGAAAAGGTGCGAGAACCCACTGCTGCCGGAAAAAACCTCACTATCAAGGATATGACCGATGCGCGTGTTTCGCTCGGCCGTCATGGCGCGGGTCTTCCGACACGCGCTCAACTTGCCTTCCTTCTGGACCACGCGCGGGCACGCGAAGCGGTCTGGACGAGCGTCGACCGGCCCTCGCTGGCAGAGAGGCTCGATCGTCTCGGCCTTCCGGCTGTCAATGTCGATAGCATGGCAAGTGACCGCAGCACCTATGTGCGGCGGCCGGATCTTGGCCGGCGGCTTGCGGCGGAATCCGAAAAACGGCTGAAACATGAGAGAACGATCAATGGCTATGATGTCGCAATTATCGTCGCGGACGGCCTGTCGTCCCACGCGATCGATCTCAATGCCGTGCCGTTGATCGAGGCGCTTGTTTCGAAGCTCGCTATCCTGAACCTGACGGCTGCACCAATTGTGCTGGCGTGCCAGGCGCGCGTCGCGCTCGGCGATCCTGCCGGTGAGGCACTAGGTGCAAAACTGACGATCGTGCTTGTCGGCGAACGTCCGGGACTTTCAGCTGCCGACAGCCTCGGTGCTTATATCACTTACGGTCCCAAGTCGGGAAACCTGGATTCCAGCCGAAATTGTGTCTCCAATATCAGGGATGGTGGTCTGCCGGTCTGCGAAGCTGCCGAGATCATTGCGACGCTGACCAGGGATATGATGAGGACCCGCGTCAGTGGCGTGGCGCTCAAGGCTGCCATGGTGGAGTTTCTCGAAAGACATGACAATTCGCTTCCAGCTAAAGACCTACTGACAATTTGAAGTTTTTGGGGTGCGAAACCCTCGGAACGTGGCGCATCTGCTTTGGAAGGATTGCGGCCTGTCGTCGAAAGTCCAGTCGGCTGCGTCGTGTTGAGTGCGGAGAGGCTGATGAAGGGAAGTTAGACATCGCTCGCTGGAGCAAGGAGGGTGTGCGTATTCTCGATGCTCAGGCGAAAACGTGGAGGAATTTTGATCTCATGATTTTACATTTTCGAGTGTTTTCGGCTCTCCTCCATGTTGCCACCGGACAAGGAAACTGACATCATCATTTTGCAGGCTTCAACGGGCCGCTAATATTCCATGAGCAGGGTAGCTCTCGACCGGAAACGGGCGGGAGCTTTTTTATTTTTTGGTGGGCGATGATGCATTCAGAAAGCTGGCGGGTCGGTGTGCTGTTCTCCGAGACGGGTGTGACCGGAGCCGTCGAAAAAACCCAGAGGTTCGCGACCTTGCTGGCGATTGACGAAATCAATGCGGCTGGCGGCGTCCTCGGCCGGATGATCGAGCCTGTCGCCTATGACCCTAAATCGACGCCCAATTTCTATAAGGAACTTGCGGTCAAGCTTTGCGACGAGGATCGGGTCCGGGTCGTTTTCGGTTGCCATATGTCTAGCACCCGCAAAGCCGTACTGCCCGTCATCGAAGCTCGAGAGGCCCTGCTATTCTATCCGACACTGTATGAGGGGTTTGAATACTCTCGGCACTGTATCTACACCGGGGCCGCACCCAACCAAAACTCCGTGCAGCTGGTCGACTTCCTCACAAAGCATTATGGAAAGCGGGTTTTCCTTGTGGGTTCGAACTACGTCTACCCTTACGAATCCAACCGGACGATCAGCGATCTCTTTCTTCAGCTGGGCGGTCAGGTGCTGGACGAAATATATGTTCCTCTCAACCTAAAGCCCGAAGACGTCGCCAAAATCATCCGGCACATTCGAGCGGCGAAACCGGATGTCATCTATTCAACGATCGTCGGCGACGGTATCATTCCCTTCTACACGGCGTTCAAGGAGGCAGGGTTTGATGCGGCGACGATGCCCATCGCCAGTCAATCGACAAGCGAGGCCGACGTGATCCGCATGCGGCCGGAGGTGGCCGAAGGACATATCACGGCTGCGCCCTTTTTCGCCTCCCTGGATACGCCTCGCGCGCGTGCCTTCGTCTTGGCTTACCAACAGCGATACGGCCAGCAGATGCTGCCGACGGCGCCGGCCGAAGCGGCCTATTTCCAGGTCTATCTCTATGCGGGAGCTTTGCAGCGGGCCGGTGGCGATGGGCTGGAGCAGCTTCTTCCAGCCCTTTACGAGGTCGAGTACGACGCTCCGCAGGGCGCTGTGAAGATAGACCGGCTGACGAACCACACCCATCTGTGGCCAAGGGTTGCAAAAGTAAATGCGCAAGGCAGCTATAACATCGTCCATGACCCGTCGCTGCGCGTGGCGCCAGATCCGTTCATGCGAGAATATCGCCCGGACCTGACACAGCCGTTCCCACATCGTGTTCAGGTCTGAGAAGGAGCGACGATGTCTTTCGCCCTTCTCAGAGATTTGCGGGACCTCAAGGTTCTGGTGATTCATCCCCGGACATCCGAAGGAGAGTTTCTCGTCGATCACCTGCGCCGTATCGGTTGTACGGTCAGTTGCCTCTGGCCGGTCCCTGCCGAGTTGCCACACGGCACGGATGTCGTCTTTCTTGCCATGGAAGACGAGGCGCGACCGGAAATCGAACGCCTGCTGAAGTGCCTCCCCAATCCCGCTCCGACCATGCTCGCCATCGTCGGTTACGAAAACCCCTCGACGTTGCAGATCGTTCTGGAGAGCGGCGCTCTCGCCATTGTCGAGAGACCGATCAAACCTTTCGGCCTGCTGACCAATCTCGCCATCGCCCGCAGCCTCTGGCTCGAGCGGCAAAAGCTGGTCAAAGAGGCGCGCAAATACAAGCGCAAGGTATTGGGCGACCAGAAACTCGCCCGGGCAAAAGCCATTCTGATGGCCAATCGCGGCACCAGCGAGAATGAAGCCTATCGCGAAATGCGCGAGCAGGCTATGGCCCGGCGCGTGCCGATCGATGAGATCGCCAATTCGATTATCAGTGCCGAACAGCTCTTGCGCCCTCCCCAAAAACATGATTAGTTTTTCGTGTGTTCCAGATGAACACCTCCGGCACATCCCTTCCTTTTGCGAAGCCATGTGTCGCTGTTGCACGCGGCAAAAGCCGTGATGCGGTGATGGCAAGGGTGCCCGCAGGCTGTGACAAGCCTCGCGGGTTTTTTGTTATCTGCTGACAGTGACGTCAGCCCTCCAATATTTTCGGCATGAAAGCCTCGCCATAGAGCCGGGCAGTGCCGTCGCGTGCGCCAATCAAAAAAAGGGGAACCAAGATGGTGTTCAACAGACGTGAATTTCTGAAAACCGCAGCCACCGCTTCAGCCGCACTCGCCTTGCCGGCGCTGGGCGGCCGGGCCTTTGCAGCCGATGCTATAAAGGTCGGTGCGCTCTACTCCCAGACCGGCGGGCTTTCTGTCGCCGAGAAGCTTCTCGCCAACGGTGTCATGATGGCCGTGGCCGAAATCAACGCGGCGGGCGGCATTCTCGGCCGCCAGGTCGAAGTGGTGGTGGAAGATGGGGCTTCCGATCCGAAAACCTTCAGCGAGAAGGCTTCGAAACTGATCCTCAAGGACAAGATTTCCACCGTATTCGGTTGCCATACCTCTGCCAGCCGCAAGGCGGTTTTGCCGATCTTCGAACGGCGCGGCGCAATGCTGTTCTACCAGACGCATTATGAAGGCTTCGAATGCTCGCGCAACGTCGTCTATTCCGGCGCCGTTCCAAACCAGCAGCTCTCCAACTACATTCCCTGGATCGTCGAGAAACTGGGCAAGAAGAAGTTCTTCATCGTCGGCTCGAATTATGTCTATCCGCGCGAGATGGCCAAGGTTTCCAAGAAACTGATCGAAGCGGCGGGCGCCGAATGGGTGGCGGACGAATATCTGGAACTGGGCCACTCCGAATGGGCCGTGATGGTCAGCAAGATCAAGGAATCAGGTGCCGATGTCGTTCTTTCCAACGTCGTCGGAGACTCGATCATCGCCTTCTACCGCGAGTTCAAGAACCAGGGCCTGTCGCAGGAGGTCATCCCGATCTGCGCGACGGTCACGTCCGAGATCGAGATAGCGGCCATGGGTGCTGAATATGCGGCGGGCAGCTACACCTCATTCCCTTATTTCATGTCGATCGAAACGCCTGCAAACAAGAGCTTCATCGACCGCTTCAGGACATTCGTCAACGATCCGAAAGCCGTGACATATCATTCTCTCGAGGCGGCCTATTTTCAGGTATTCCTGTGGAAGCAGGCTGTCGAGAAATCCGGCGATCTGTCCGCCGATGCTATCCGGGCCGGCATTCGTGGCCAGACCTATGACGCGCCCGGCGGCAAGGTGACCACCGACCCCGACAACCTGCATTGCTGGCTGACGCCGCGTATCGGCCAATGGCAGCCGGATGGACAAAGCAAGGTCGTGAACGCCTACCCGTCACCGATCAAGCCGCTGCCCTATTCGGCCTATGGCGAGACGGAAAGCAATCTTTTCTGCACCAGCAACGGTCTCGACGCAGCAAAGCTCAAGGGCTGACCCCTCTTTCCGCGTCCTCCCGCCAGCCATGCCTGGCGGGATCATGTCTCGGCAAGGCGGATCTGCGTTTTTTCCTCTGCTCGGTGCCAACCCGATTTTGGGGCAGGCAAGGAGCAGGACAAAGTCTGATCCGCCCTTCTCACGAACGGTGGCGTTATGCTCGACATTCTCTTTATCGGCCTCAGTCTCGGCTCAATCCTTCTTCTGGTGGCACTCGGTCTTGCCATCACCTACGGCGCCATGGGCGTCATCAACATGGCCCACGGCGAAATGGTCATGATCGGTGCCTACGTCGCCGTCCTCTCGGGCATCTGGCTGAAAACAGGCCTTCTGTTCGCAATTCCCTTAGCTTTTGTCGTGACCGCCCTGCTCGGCCTGGTGATCGAGCGGGTGGTGGTGCGCAGGCTTTACGGCCGCCTGCTCGACACGCTTCTTGCCACCTGGGGCATTGCCATCCTTTTGCAGCAGGCCGTAAGGCTCGAATTCGGCCTCAGCTTTTTCGGCATTCATATCGAGGGCCTGGGAGCCGGACTGCAAAACGTCGCCGTGCCTTCGTATCTGCAGGGCACCTTCAGGTTCGCCGGCGCCGACATCAACGCGTATCGCACCTTCATCATCGCGGTGACGGCCACGTTGACGCTGGCGACATGGTTCATTCTCTACCGGACGACAGCGGGCATGCAGGTGCGCGCCATCATCCGTAATCCAAAAATGGCTGCCGCTTGCGGCATCGATGTGAAACGCATCAATGCCCTGACTTTCGCCTTCGGTTCCGGCCTTGCGGGCGTCGCCGGCGTAATGATGTCCGGCTTCAAGACCGTTTTCCCCGACATGGGCACGACGATGGTCGTTGACGGTTTCATGGTCGTGGTGACCGGCGGGGTCGGCAGCCTTTTCGGCACGGCTCTGTCGTCAGGGCTTCTGGGCGAAATCAATGCGCTGGTGGCGATTGGAACGAACGACATTCTGGCGCGCGCCGTCGTCTTCGGGGTCGTCATCCTCGTCATTCTCGTCAAGCCCAGCGGGCTATTCTCGTTCAAGGGGCGCTAACATGAGCATCGAACGAAAATTCCAGATCGCCGCCTATGTGCTTTTCATCGCGGTGATTTTTGCAGCGCCGGTTTTCGGTGACGAATTCTGGCTGAACCGCATTTCGAAATATCTGGTCTACGGCATGCTCGGCGTCGCCATTGCGCTCACATGGGGATATGCCGGCATTCTCAATCTCGGCCAAGGGCTGTTTTTTGGCCTGGGCGCCTACATGCTCGCCATGTCGCTGAAACTGTCGAGCCTGACCAGTCTGCAACAGGGCTCCGACAGGCCGGTTCCGGATTTCATGCTGTGGAATGCCGAGCCCGGCGCGCCGACGGAACTTTGCTGTATCAACAAGGGCTCCTTCCTCTGGCTTCCGTTTCAGAGCCAGTCCGTGGGTCTCGTGCTTGGCATCGTGCTTCCCGTCGTGATTGCCGGGGCACTCGGCATGCTGGTTTTCCGCAAGCGCATTTCCGGTGTCTTCGTCTCGATCATCACCCTGGCGCTTGTTCTGCTTGTGCGTCTCGTCATGGTCGATGCGCAACCGGTGACGAACGGCTTCAACGGCCTGACCGATCTTGGCTGGCTGACGATCGGCGGCATCGAATTCGACCCCTACAGCCGGGCAACCTATTATCTGTGCGCCGCTTGCCTGTCCCTGACGCTCATCGGCGCGCGTCTCATTGTGGAGACCCGTGCAGGTATGATCCTGCAGGCGATCCGCGACGATCAGCTTCGCGCCCGCTATCTTGGCTTCGACGTCTCGCTTTACCAGGTATTCTTCTTTGTCATTTCTGCCGGCATCGCCGGCGTCGCCGGCATGCTCTATGTGGTCGTCGCGGAGTTCGCCTCGCCGACCTTCATGGACCTGTCTTTCTCGGTGACGATGGTCGTCTGGGCTGCCGTTGGCGGCCGCTCCTCCCTGCTCGGCGCCTGCATCGGCGCGATCCTGATCAACATGATCGAGGCCGAGGTCAGCGAGACCGAAGCGCTGGTCGAGGCCTGGAAAGCGATCATCGGCCTCATCTTCGTCCTTGTCGTCCTGTTCATGCCGCGGGGCCTTGGCGGCGTCGCGCACGATGTGCTGCGGCAGTTTATCCGCCGTGTCAAACCAGGCCCGGCATCCTCATCGTTACAGCAACAAAGCGAGGCATTGTAATATGAGTGCAATCGCATTGACCATCGACGGTCTCAGCGTCGATTTTGGCGGATTCAGAGCCGTCAACAATGTCAGCATTACCGTTCGCGATGGCGAGTTGCGTGTGTTGCTCGGCGCAAATGGCGCCGGAAAGACAACTTTGATGGACCTGGTCAGCGGCAAGACCCGCAGCACAAAAGGCAGGGTCTTCGTCTACGACACAGACATCACCAACTGGCCGGAACACAAGATCGCCCGCGCCGGGATCGGTCGAAAATTCCAGATCCCCAGCGTTTTTCGCGATCTCACCGTGCGGCAGAATCTGGAGGTCGCCAATTGCCGCAATCCATCGGTGTTTGCCAATCTCCGGTTTGGATTTTCGCGCGCCGAAGCCAAACGCGTCGATGAGGTACTCGCCCTCACCGGCCTCGAAGCGGAGGAGAATGTGACTGCGGCTTATCTCAGTCATGGCCAGACGCAATGGCTGGAACTGGGCATGCTCATCGTCCAGGATCCCAAGGTTGTTCTGCTCGACGAGCCGACGGCGGGCATGACCCAGGCCGAAACCCGCAAGACGGCCCAGATCATCAAAAATCTCAAAGGCCGCCACACCATCCTCGTCGTCGAGCACGACATGGGGTTCGTCCGTGAAATCGCCGAACGCATCACCGTTCTGCATCTGGGAGAGATTCTCGCCGAAGGAAGCGTCGAGGATATCGAGAGCAATCCGAAGGTCCGCGAGGCCTATCTCGGTTCGAAAGGAATATCCTGATGCTGACATTGAAAAACGTACACAGCTATTACGGCCGCAGCCATATTCTGCACGGCGTCACGCTTGATATCCCGGCGGGAAAGGTAACCAGCATTCTTGGCCGCAACGGTACCGGCAAGACGACCCTGTTGAAAACCCTGATGGCGCTGACCGACCGTATGACGGGCGAGATGTATCTGCAGGGGAAAGACATAGGCTCATCTTCGACGCATATGAGGGCACGGGCCGGGATCGCCTACGTCCCCCAGGGCCGGGAGATCATTCCCGATTTCACCATCCGCGAGAACATCCTGATGGGCGCCTTTGCGCGCACCGATCGCAAACGCGAAATTCCGGCACTGGTGCCGGAGCTTTTTCCATACCTGATGGCCAACCTCGATCGGCCGGGCGGTGTGCTTTCGGGCGGCCAGCAACAGCAGCTCGCCATCGCCCGCGCACTGGCCGCGGATCCGAAGGTACTGCTTCTCGATGAACCCAATGAAGGCATCCAGCCCTCGATCGTCGAGGAGATTGAAAAGATCATCATCCGGCTCAATCGCGAGATCGGCATGACGATCATCCTCGTCGAGCAGAACGTTGCATTTGCGCGGCATGCCTCTCACCACTTCGCCATGCTGGAGAAGGGAGGTGTGGTCGCGGCCGGCGCCATCGACGCGCTCTCCGACGCGCTGGTTCATAGGCATATGGCTGTTTGAAAAGACGCATCCTTTCATAAGACAATGGGAACAATCATGACACCGACACAGAGCTACACCGCCGCCGCTATCCAGTTCGAACCGACCATGTTCGAAAAGGCGCGCAATATCAGCCGGCTGAGCGCCCTTTGCGAGGAAGCGGCGCAGGCCGGCGCCCGCCTGATCGTCACCCCCGAAATGGGGACGACAGGCTATTGCTGGTTCGACAGGGCCGAGGTGAAGCCCTTCGTCGAGGCGATCCCCGGACCGACCACCGATGTTTTCCAGGCGATTGCCCGCAAACACCGCTGCTATATCGTCGTGGGCATGCCGGAAGTCGATCCGTCGAGCGATCTCTATTACAATACGGCAGTTCTGATCGGTCCGGATGGCATCGTTGGTCGGCACCGCAAGTCGCATCCCTATATCGCCGAGCCAAAATGGGCCGCAAATGGCGACATCGTGCACGAGGTCTTCGAAACGGAGATCGGACGTATTTCAATGCTGGTGTGCATGGATCTGCACTTCTTCGAGACGGCGCGGCTGGAGGCTCTGGCCGGTGCCGACATCATATGCCACATCTCCAACTGGCTGCAGGAGCGCGCGCCCGCTCCCTACTGGATCAACCGCGCCTTCGAAAATGCCTGCTATGTCATCGAAAGTAATCGGTGGGGTCTGGAAAGAACCGTGCAGTTTTCCGGGGGAAGTTGCCTGATCGAGCCCGACGGAACGGTTGCCGCATCCATCGACACAGGCGACGGAATTGCCTATGGCAAGGTCGATCTTGCCCGTGCCCGTCGCCGCGAGGTCTTAAGCGAACCGGTCTTCAAGACGCGCCGGCCCGAGCTCTACATGAACATGATGACCAACAGTTTCACCTGGAACCCTGGCGATTATTTCCGCCTCTATGGCTATCAGCCAATCCCGCGCGGACGCAGATCGCGTGCAGCCGTTGCCCAGTTCGCGCCAACCTCGGTCATTGCAGACAATATTGCCCACATAACAAGGCTCGCAAACGAGGCTAAGGCGACAACGGCGCCGGACATTCTGGTGTTCCCGGAACTTTCGCTGACCGGACTTGAGGCCCCGCAAACGCGGGCGGAGCCGCTGTCTGGTCCCACCGTATCCGCCTTCGTTCGTCTGGCCATGAAGCTCGGCTTTTATCTCGTCGCCGGATTTGCCGAAGCGGACGAAGACAGGATCTATAACAGCGTGGTGCTTGCAGGGCCCGAGGGGCTGGTGGGCAGCTATCGCAAGACGCATCTGGGCGTCGCCGACAGTTGGGCAACGGCCGGCGACGAATGGAAAATCTACGACCTTGCCATTGGCCGGGTGGGCCTGGCGATTGGCCACGACGCGCTTTATCCGGAAGCCATCCGTTCGCTTTCACTCATGGGATGCGATCTTGTTGCCTGCTCTTCGGCGATCGCCGGCACCTTCACCGGCAGCCATGGCGGTACGAAAATCCCGCACAACTATCCGATCCCAAAGGGCGCCGATCCCTACCACTGGCATGCGCTTCGCGTTCGCGGCGGCGAAAACAACGTCTATTTCGCCTTCGCCAATGTGCTGGACCAGGAAAAGGGTTATTTGGGCAAGAGTGCGGTATTCGGGCCGGATTCCTTTGCTTTTCCACGTCAGGAATCGGCGATCCTGGATGAGGAGGGGATTGCCGCTGCGGCTGTCGATACCACCAATCTCGACACGCCATATCCGACGAACATCGTCCGGCGAAAAGACCTTGTCGTCATGCGTCAGCCGCATCACTATCAGCCTCTCGTCAAATGGCATCAGTAAAAGTCGGCACAATGTTGACATTCACGTTCACGCCCGTCCCGCAGATAATTGCGGGACGGGCTGCAGCGCAAGGCTTTCAAAGCTCAAGTCCAAGCTCGGAGCGCGTGTCCTGGTGATTTCCGACGGTGGGGTCGTCAAGGCGGGACTTGATCAGCCGCCCCTCGCCAGCCTCGCTCAGACTGGCGCTGGAACATCAATTTTCACTGGCGTCATCGCCGATCCGCCGGAAACCGGCAAGTGGCTGCAGCGCAGTCCCTCGTTCCGCTCGAAACCCAGAAGTTGCGCCAATGACGTTCCCAGATTGACCAACAGGGCAAAGATGCGGTTGCAGCAATTAGTATAACTCAAAAAACCTACGGAGACCGTTGGCCTCCGTAAGCCATTTTGTCAGTTGTCGCCCGTGCACAATGCCGGTCAGGCTCCGTATGGCACCCAAATGTTCTTCACCTGGATCGCCCTGCGCAGATAATCACGACCCTGCGCTTCGGTGCGATTTAGCCAATCGGGCTGACGGCCATTATTGACCCAGGTGGCCTTCAGGTTGCCTGCAGAAGCACGCTCGACCATCGTGCTTCCCTCGGTCGAGCCGAAATACCAGACAGCCGCAACGTCATCATGCTCGGCGAGTGTCTTTGCAAGCAGATCGCTTTCGCCGGTCACAATGTTGATGACCCCGCCGGGCATATCCGACGTGTCCAGCACCTGGTAGAAATCACCGGCAATCAATGGATGGCGAGACGACGGGACCACCACAACGCGATTGCCCATGGCGATTGCAGGTAGAACCAGCGACACCAACGACAGGAGGGGTGCCTCATCGGGGCAAACGATCCCGACGATGCCCCAAGGCTCGTTCATGGCAAGCGTGACGTGACGTGACTTGGTGGAGTGCACGGCGCCATCGAACTTGTCTGCCTGGGCGGCATAATAGGAAATACGGCGCAGAGATGCGTCGACTTCGTCCTTTGCCTTCTTTTCGCTGACACCGGTGCTATCGATGATGCGGGCGACAAATTCGTCACGCCGTGCATCAAGGTTCTCTGCAAGATAATAGAGCACTTGAGCACGGTTATGGGCGGTTGCTGAACTCCAGCTGCCTGCCTTGGACGCTGCTTCCACAGCATTGCGGATGTCCTTGCGGCTGCCTATTCCGGCCATGCCAATCACGGTGTTGCCCTTGCCGGTCACCGAATAACTGTAGCCACCGTCGGGGCGGGCTTGTTTGCCGCCGATGTAGTTCTTCATGGTTCGATCAAGGCCATCGATCGCCATCTTGCTGTCAGCGTTCGGCAATGCAGATGGCGTGAAGGCTTCAGCGGGCTTTGTGACCGGCAGGCTCTTTTCCCAGTCTGCCGCCAGATATTCGTAAAGCCCCTCGCGCGCACCTTCGCGACCGAAGCCACTTTCGCGGTAGCCGCCAAAACCTGCACCGGCATCGAGCATGTTGGTGCAGTTGATCCAGACTACACCTGCCTTGACGCGGGCGGCCAGATCAAGCGCGACATTGATGTTTTCCGACCAGATGGAGGCGGCAAGGCCGTAACGGGTATTGTTGGCCAGCGAAACGGCTTCATCCGGCGTGCGGAAGGTGGTCGCCGCAGCGATCGGGCCAAAGATTTCCACCTGACAAACCGTCGATGCCTGATCGACTTCGGTGAAGAAGCCGGGAGCGACGAAATTGCCGGTGGCCGGCAACGGGTTGGAACTCTGCCAAAGTTCACCGCCCTCTTCCACGCCCTTGCGTACCAGATCCGTGATGCGTTTCACCTGCGTGGCCGAAACAATCGCGCCGACATCGGTCGACTTGTCGAGCGGATCGCCGACCCGCAGGGTTTCCAACCGCTTTTTCAGCCGTGCATAAAATTTATCGGCAATACCTTCCTGCACCAGCAGGCGGGAACCGGCGCAGCAGACTTCGCCCTGATTGAACCAGATCGCGTCAACAACACCTTCAACCGCCGCATCGAGATCTGCATCCTCGAAAACGATGAATGGTGACTTGCCGCCCAGTTCCAGCGACAGCTTTTTGCCCGAACCGGCAATCTGCTCGCGAATAACGCGACCGACCTTGGTCGAGCCGGTGAAGGCAACCTTGTCGACGCCGTCATGGCCGCAGATTGCAGCGCCTGTCGAGCCATCGCCCTGCACGATGTTGACGACACCGGCGGGAAGGCCGACCTCGTGGCAGATTTCCGCAAAGGCGACAGCGGTCAGCGGTGTGAGGTCTGCAGGCTTAAGTACCACGGTATTGCCGGCAGCAAGCGCCGGCGCAATCTTCCAGGCCAACATCAGCAGAGGGAAATTCCACGGGATCACCTGACCGCAAACACCGACCGGCGAGAAACCACGGAACTCGTCTTCCACCATTTCGGCCCATCCGGCGTGATGGTAAAAATGGCGGGCGACGAGTGGGATGTCGATATCGCGGGTTTCGCGAACCGGCTTACCGTTGTCCATCGTTTCCAGAACGGACAGGAAGCGCTCGCGCTTCTGTACATGTCGGGCAATGGCATAGAGGTAACGAGCGCGCTCGTGACCCGACAGCTTCGACCATTTTGCGAAGGCCGTGCGGGCGGCCTTGACCGCCTGATCGACGTCTTCCTCATTGCCGCGAATGATTTCCGCCAGCTTATCCCCGTTCGCGGGGTTTGACACGGAAATGGTCTCGCGGCCCTCCGGAGAAACGAACCGGCCGTTGATATAATGTCCAAACGAGCGTCCATGCGCGTCGAGCCACTGTTTCACATCACCATTGGCTTCGGGGGAAGGTCCATACTCCATGGTTTCCAAAATGTCCTTGATGGGTCGCATTTTTTCAGTCCTTATGCGGCAGCGTGATGGTGAGCGCTGGAATAGCGACCGGTTACGAAATGTTCGAGCTGGCGCTCGATATCGCCAAGCATCGAGCTGGCGCCGATGCGGAACAGGTCCGGTTCCAACCAGCGATTGCCCAGCTCCTCCTTCATCAGCGTCAGCCATGACAACGCGTCCTTCGCTGTCTTCAAGCCGCCTGCAGGCTTGAAGCCGACCATCTGGCCAGTCAGTTCGCCGTAGTCGCGCAGCGCACGCACCATGGTCAGACTGACCGGCAGAGTGGCGTTGACTTCTTCTTTGCCGGTCGAGGTTTTGATGAAGTCCGACCCCGCCTGCATCGCCACCATCGAGGCGCGATAGACATTGGTCAGCGTATTGAGATCACCCGTCGCCAGGATAGCCTTCATATGGGCGTCGCCACAGGCTTCACGCATCGCGGCGATCTCATCATAAAGTGCTGGCCAGTTCTGCGTCAGAACGAACTCGCGAGTAATGACGATATCGATTTCCTTAGCGCCCTGCTCGACGGCATAGCGGATTTCTGCCAGCCGCTGCGGTAGCGGAGTGAGGCCGGACGGAAAGCCCGTCGCCACCGATGCGACCGGAATAGTTGTGCCTTCCAGCGCCTTGACGGCATGAGACACCATGGTCGGATAGACGCAGACGGCACCGGTTGTGATACCGGCGTCAGCAAGACCGAGTGCCTCAAGAATGTCGTCCCTGACCGGACGTCGCGCTTTCGCACACAGGCGGCGCACACGACCGGGCGTGTCGTCGCCGGACAGCGTTGTCAGATCGATGCAGGTAATCGCCTTGATCTGCCAGGCAACCTGATATTCCTTCTTGACCGAGCGCCGGGTGGTGATTGTTGCTGCCCGCCGTTCAGAGGCACTGCGATTGACCGATACATCTTCAAACCATTCCGGTTTGAGAGCCGTGCCGTTGTTTCTGGGGAATGCTTCGCTCATTTTCTGTCCATTCTTCTGGTCAGGCTGCGGCATGGTCATGTTCGCGGCAGAATGCCTCGAACTCTTCGATGCTGGCGTAGGCCTTCTGTGTTCCGGGACGGGTGATGGAATGCGCCGCATAGAGAGATGCCTTCTTCAGTGAGGACACGACCTCTCCCGTTTCGGCATAAAAGCGGGCAAAGGAGCCAATAAAGGCGTCGCCAGCGCCGGTGGTGTCTTTCGGCGTTACCTTGACGGGCTCGATATTGACGATCTCATCTGACGTAATCATGCGCGCGCCACGTCCGCCCAGCGTCACGATGACGGTACGGATACCGCGTGCGATCATGGAACGGGCGGCAGTGATGATTGCTTCGTCGGTCTCGGTCGGCAAGCCGGACAGTAATGCCAGCTCGCTCTCGTTCGGAACGAGGAACGTTACCTGGCGAATACGCTCCGGATCGAGATTGGCAGCGGCGGGCGCAGGATTGAGGATCGTCTCGATACCGTTTTGGGCCGCAAGTTCGATGGTGTGATAGACTGTCTCAACCGGCACTTCCATCTGCATGAGGATCAGGCCGCACTGTTTCAGATCGGCGGCCGCCTTGTCGACCTCTGCCGGCAGAAGATCGGCATTGGCGCCCTTGACGATGAGGATCGAATTCTCGCCCGACTGCTCGACGAAAATCGGCGCGACGCCACTGGACTTGCCGGCAACCTTCACCACGTGACGCGTATCCACGCCGAAGCTCTCGAGATTGCGAATGGTATTGTCGCCGAAGACATCGTCACCGACCCGGGTGACCATCATGACGTCAGCGCCAAGACGCGCCGCAGCCACCGCCTGATTGGCGCCCTTGCCGCCGCAACCCATTTCGAAGGCGGGAGCCTCAAGCGTCTCGCCCGGTCCGGGCATACGGTTCACATAGGTGATAAGGTCGACCATGTTGGAGCCTACGACCCCGATTTTCTTGCTCATGCCGAAATTCCCTGGATATCCTGTTTCAAAGGGCGCTGATCCTGGCGCCGAACTGATCGGCGGCAGCGCAATCGAGATAGCCGAGCCGTACCGGAAACGCCCTGCGTTCGCCCGGTGCCAGGCTCTGCACGTTGTTCTTGGCCTTCTCCGCCAGATAGCCCTCCGGCTCGCAGGTCGACGGCAGGGCAAATGCGGCAACTTGCGAATCCCCATTGACCAGGATCCAGCGCACCGTCTTCGGGAAGGCGGCAAGCGGATAGGAGATGGCAAAGCCATCGCCCTCACGCCGCTGCATCATCAGATGCGTAAGCCCCTCGCCGTCCGTCGGCAGGCCGTTAATGTAAAACACCTGTTCGGGGTCGTAACGTTGCGGCTCGTTAAGCACTTCCATGGCTGAAGGCTGCTTTGCCAGCGTCTCCAGCAGGGAAAGATAATCGGGGTTTGGCGTCACATGGCCGGGCACGGCCGTGCGCACCTTCACCTGCTCCGGCGTATACGGCACGGGCTGAACGATGCGTGCACCCTCGGCATAAGCAAAGTTCACATGGCACATATACATGAGGTCCATGGGCGCTGATGACAGGTTCTGGATATCCATGACCATGTCAAAAAGCGTGTCTTCAGCGTGCAAAGTCACGCTGGGGCGGGCGAGATAATTGGCGCCGAAGCCCATGACATATTCAACTTCGCCTGTTACCCGAACATAGGCGCCGCGCGCGTCGTGGGCGACGACAAAACCGGCCTTGTCCATGGCGGCACAGGGCATTTCACCGTGCAGGGGGTGATTGTCCTGCGGCGACGGGCAACCATTGCGCAGCATGCCACTGTGGAATGCAAAACACCCATAGGTCTCGACGATTGAACCTGCCGGTCGTGGTATGGCAAAGCGGCTTCCCATGGTCAGGTCGACGCCGTTGAACGCCACGCTCCAGATCATCTGCCCCATGAAAGGCAATATGACGATCCGGCCGAGGCGGTTGTCCAATTGCAGTGCCTCAATGCCGGTGGCATAGCGGAAGGCGGTGACCTTCAGCCCATCGGTTGCGGCCAGAAGATGCGGGACGTCTGTAAAGTCCTGCCTGCGGAGATGAAATTCCGTCGCCTGCATGAGATCACCTGCCGGGGTTGCGCCACGCATTGATGGCGATGACGAGAATGAGGAATGCCCCCCAGATGAAGTCGATAAGGTGGTTGGAGAACCGCATCATCTGGAAGCCGGAGGAAAGCAGCATGAGGGCGATCAGTGCGATGGCGATGCCAAGAACCCGCCCCTTTCCGCCTGCGGGATTGGTGCCGCCGAGTACCGCGATCAGCACCGCCTGCAACAGATAGGACGCACCGTAGTCGGATTTCGCTGCATTGGTTCGGCCGGACAGAATGATCCCCGCCAGTGACGCCAGAACGCCGGTCAGCATGTAGGAATACAGCATCATGCGATCTTTGCGGATGCCGGCAAACACTGCGGCCCGCGGATTGGTCCCGATCAGCATCAGGTTGATGCCAAGCGTCGAGCGCGTCAGCAGGATAGCCACGATGATGCACACGGCGACGAACAGCAGGAACGGAGTCGCGATGCCGAAGATTTTACCGTTACCGATCCAGTTCCATGCATCGGGAAAACCGACGATCGCCGGCCCGCCGGTCATCACCAGTGCCAGTCCCATCAAGACCTGGCCTGTGCCAAGCGTCGCAAGGATTGGCGTAATCCGCAGTTTCGCGACCAGCAGGCCGTTGACCAAACCGGCCAGCAAGCCGACTGCCATGGCGAGCAGGATGCCAAGACCGGTGTATAACACCATGCCCGACGTAGAGGATTGCCCTGCCTGAACCATGGTGGAATGGAAATAGACGCCTGCGATGATACCCGCCAGATTGGCAATCCCCACCACGGAAAGATCGATGCCGCCGGTCAGCATGGCGATCATCATGGCGATGGAGAGGATCCCCAGTTCGGGCATGATATAGCTGATGGACTCGAAGTTGTAATAATTCAGGAACTTGCCGGGGTTCATCCAGGTCATCAGCGCGAAGACGATGACGGTGATCACAAGGAGCTGAAGGATGTTGTTGTCGTTGCCGAGAAGCCGGCGCATATCGAACGAATTTTTCATGATGCGCTCTCCCGTTACGCTATGCTTTTGCGATCGCGCCATGCGGTGATGGCGGTGGCGACGATGATGATCAGGCCGACAACGACGCGCTGCCAGGTGGTGTCCACCTTCATGATGATCAGTGAGTTTTTGACCATCACCAGCATGAACACGCCCATCAACGTGCCGAGAACCGTGCCGCGTCCGCCAAAGATCGATGCCCCGCCCAGAACCACGGCCGCTATCACGTCGAGTTCGAGACCGACAAAGTCACGCGGGTTGGCAAGCCAGATCATCGATGAGTGCAGCAGCCCTGAGAAACCTGCCAGCGCACCGGCAACGCAATAGACAAAGAAGATCGTCGCGCCCGTATTGAAGCCAACGCGCTTGGCCGCTTCGGGCGAGCCGCCATAGGCATAAACACTGCGCCCGATCATGGTGTAGGTGAGGACGAGGTGGATAACCAATGCCAGACCCATATAGACCACAAACATCGCGGTCAGGCCGAAAGTCGATCCCGTGGCCGACGTCAGCGAGATGACGTCGGTTTTGCCGAACCCGATCAGTTCCTTTGGCATCTTGTTGATGTTGACGATGCTGGTGCCGACGAGGCCTAGAACCAGACCACGCACGATCGATCCGGTTCCAAGCGTCACGATCAGCGGGATCATCCTAAAACGGTGGATAATGAAACCGTTGAACGCACCAAGAGCCAGCCCAATCAGCGTTGCCGCAACGAAGGGAACGAGCACGCCGTCATAACCCAGATAGACCATGGCGCGCACAGTCAGATACATCGCTGCAATGGCAAAGGCCGTGAACGAAACATCGATACCGCCGGAAATCATCACCAGCAGGACGCCGAGCGCCATAATGCCGATCACGACATTGGAACGCAGCAGCCCGAAAATGTTGTCCAGCGACCAGAATGCGGGGTTGATAGTACCAATAATGACCATGGCCGCCAGCAAGACGCCCGCGATAATAAATTCTGTGCTTCTGAAGAATTTCATGTTTTGCGGCCCCTCAATTCAGCGTCTTGAGCCGGTCATTAACGGCGTCTTCGGTCATGCCTTCTCCGGACAATTCATCAACGAAACGGCCGCGGTGCATAACCACCACGCGATTGCAGTTCTGCACCAGTTCCGGGACATCGTCGGAAATCATCAGCACGGACAGGCCTTCCTTTTCGGCCAGTTTGCGGATGATGTTATGAATCTGTGCTTTGGAACCAACATCGACACCGACGGTCGGGCCGTTCAGGATCAGCACTTTGGCGCCCGTCAGCAGCCAGCGGGCCAGAACCACGCGCTGTGCGTTGCCGCCGGACAGATGGTTGACCGGCGTGTGCGGTCCCGGCGCCACGATCTGCATGGCCGAGAACATATCGCGGGTCGTTTCGTCGGCCTTTTTACGATTGATGAAAAGACCGCGGACAAATTTCTCAATCGACGTGACAATGATATTGCGCTCGATCGATTGTGTCAGGAACAGGCCCTCGGTCAGGCGGTCCTCCGGCACATAGGCGACACCGCAGGCAATACCTTCCTGAACGGTCCTCGGGTGAACCTCGCGGCCTGCAAGGCGCACTGAACCTGTAAAGTCAGGGCGCATGCCAAACAGCGCCAGTGCAAGTTCGGTGCGACCCGAACCGATCAAGCCCGAAATACCGACGATTTCGCCCGACCTCAGCGTCAGGTCGGCATTTTCCACCGAACCCGGAACCGAGAGATTGCGCACTTCCAGCACCGGCATGTCGGCGCCCTCCCGAGGAGCCCACTGGTAGCTGTGAGCGGTCAGTTCCTGCCCCGTCATCGCGCGTGTGATTGCCGGCTCGTCGAATTCGGCAATCGGTCCTTCGGCAACCTTCTTGCCGTTGCGGAAAACGGTCAGGCGCTCGCTGATTTCGAGCATCTCGCGCATCTTGTGGCTGACAAAGAGAACGGCAATGCCCTGCGCCTGAATATCGCGCACGATCTTGAACAGGGCATCGACCTCGTGGCGCGTTAGCGCGGTCGTCGGCTCATCCATGATGATCAGGCGCGCATCGGCCATGAGAGCGCGGGCGATCGCCACGATCTGCTTGCCCGACGTGGGCAGGCTTTCGACATCCGCATCAAGATCGATGCTCACGCCGAGGCGGTCCAACGCCTTTTGAGCCAGCTGACGAACCTGTCGCCAGTCGACCGTCTTGCGGCCTTCCATCAAGAATGTATTGATCGCCAGGTTTTCGGCGACCGTCAGGTTACCGAACAGCGAAAAATCCTGATAGATCACCTGAATACCGTGGTGAACGGATTTTACCGGATCGAGTTTGCCAACAGGCTTCCCGTCGATCAGAATCTCGCCGTCCTCGGGCGTGTAAACCCCGGACATGATTTTGATGACGGTGGATTTACCGGAACCGTTTTCACCGGCAAGGCAATGGATTTCTCCCGGGCGAATGCTCAGCGACACGTCGTCGAGCGCCTTCACGCCGCCAAACCGCTTGCCGATATGGCGCAGCTCGATCAGATTTTCAGTCATAATGGCCTCGTGCAAGGCTGGAAAACACGGGGTGTAAGGAGAGAGGGTTGCCCCTCCCTCCGTGGTTCGGATCAGAAGTCGTACTTGTCCATGTTTTCTTTGGTCACGCCGACCCAACCTGCGCCATAGAGCAGATGTGGCTTGGAGGCGTCAGGAACCAGCAGGCTTTCGTAACCGGGCAGGCCCATATTCAGGCCGGCCTTGATCTGCTCGTTCTTCTTCTCGAGAACCGCGACAGCCAGCATGTTCATGGCATAACCGGCAACGGCCGGATCCCAGAACTGAATGTACTGGATGTTATCGTTCTTGATGTATTCGCCGGCAACGGAAACCAGGCCCGTGCCCGAGAAGAAGACCTTGCCCGACAGACTGCCTTCGGCGATCAGGCGACCCGCGCCTGCCGATGTCGGCATCGGCGCGCCGAGAATACCGGTGATATCAGGATAGGCGGTCATCGCTTCCTTGAGTTTGGTATAGTCGGTATTGGCGTCGTCATAGGTTTCCAGCCGCTCGGTCGCCTGCGACATTTCCGGGAAGTTGGCCTTCTGGTACTCGACGGCGCCATCTATCCATTCCATCTGCGACTTGGACGTCAGACTGCCAACGGTGGCGACATATTTGCCCTTGCCGCCCATGGATTTGCCGAGCTCCTTCATCAGGTTCGCGCCATAGGCCTTGTTGTCGAAGGCTTCGATGTCGAAATCGACGTTCTGGATATTGGAAGCCTCATGGCTGATGACGACAATGCCGCGATCGCGGGCTTTCTTGAGCACCGGTTCCACCGCTTCCACCGAGAACGGCACGATGGCGATGGCGTCAACGCCCTGCGCGATGAGATTTTCAACAATCTGTACCTGGGCGGCGGCATCGGCCTGACTTGGGCCAACCATCCAGACATCGTTTCCGGTATCGCCCTTGAACTGCTCGACGCCATCGCGCATGCGGTCAAACCACGCGATGCCATCCACCTTCACGACGGTCGCAATGGTGTATTTCTTGCCACTCGCCGCGGTGATCAATTCCTTATTGACCTTCGATGTATCGACGGCGCTCTGCGCAAAGACAGCCGACGCCGAAAGCGTGGCAGCAAGCGCGATGGTTGCGAAAATCTTGTTCACGGATAACTCCTCCCTTTGAAACTGCACTGTGCCGGACCTATTCCAGTCGCAGCACCCGACAATGGTCGATCCCTAACGCCGGTATCCGCTCCTCACGCGTCCGACGCCTCCTCATTCTCCCGGAAAAGGCTTCCCACGCCCCGGTAGATGGACCACGATGTGACCCAGAAACCTGTTGTCTTCCTCTCCCGATAATGCGAACTATTATGATACAATCCGATCATTATGTTTCGATCGTTTCATGTTTGTTGTTCTTCTGTCAAGCGTAGAGAGGGGCGATTGCAAGGAAACTAACACCGAAATATGAAGCGCAGGGACAAACCGAAAGCGGAGATAAGGTGAGCAGAATAAGTGCACACAATGCCAGGTTGGACGCACTGGCCGGGCTGGTTCAGGAAACGGGTGTCCTGAGGCTGCGGGACGCAGCGTCCCGGCTTGGCGTATCCGAAATTACCATTCGCCGCGACATTGCCGCCGACGGTCAGCGGCTTAGCTGTCTTGGCGGCTACATCATTCCGGTTCAGGATGGCGCCATCAGCAGCGACTATGTGCTCGAGCAGGAGAAGGACAGCCATGCAACTGCCAAGGCGCGCGCCTGCACGCAGGCGGCAGCTCTAATCGAACCATATGACACTGTATTCATCGATTGCGGAACGACGATGCCGCATCTGGCGCGGCAAATTCCGGCAAACGCCCATGTCACGGTCATCTGCTATTCCCTCAATGTTGCAGAGGAGCTGGCGAGCAGAACCGATGTCCGCCTGATCATGCTCGGGGGGGTCTATCATCCGGAAGCGGCTTCGTTTTCGGGTGATGAGGGTATCGAGGTGCTGAAGCGCATCAATATCAACAAGGCATTTTTGTCTGCCGGTGGCGTGGACGAACAGCATGGCGTCACCTGCTCACATTTTCATGAAGTGCCGATCAAGCAGATGGTTATGCAACGCTCGGTTCAAAAGCATCTGGTGGTGGACAGCAGCAAATTCAGAAAGGTGCGAGCCGCGCGCTACGCTGCCATAGGCGACTTCAACTCAGTTATTGCAGATCAGCCTTCACCCTGGGCTTGAGACAAACCGACAACGAGGGCTCCCAAATAAGCCTCGGGAGAGAGAGCTCAGCGATATCTTTCGCCCCACCAGGGCGAACATCACCGCAGTCCGGCCAGAAAGCCGGCAGAAACGCCCCTGCTGCTACACCATTCCTGCGTATCCTGATGGAAGATTTCAGCAATACGAAGGGAGAGGAAAGATCGGCTGATGTTCATCAGACGTGTCTTCCATGCCTCGTAGCGAGTTGGCCGAGTGAACGAGTGCCATCAATTAGCTGTTTGACTTGAACGCGCTCAAACACCATCTGTGCGACATGCCGAAGCATGAAAAACATCACATCGAACTGATCAGAACATGGACCCTGCCGGCTACCGTGACAATGGGGTCGGCCGTTCGCGCCAAAGGCGTCCTTCAAGAAATACAGGCAAGGCTGCCCGCTCATGCAAAAAAGTTGATCTCGCTCGAAGGAGTCGACCTCACCCTGGCGATGACGGCCAGTGAAAAGACCGCCTTCAATGCAGCAGCGACCATCGTCACAAAAGTGGTGACGGAGGCCGCTGCACTGCCGGTAATCCCGCGCGAAATCGAGGACATCCTGACTATCAAGACGAGCGAGCGGCATCGTTGGCTTGCCGACGGTCGCCTGCCGAGCGCGGGGACGCGAACGGTCAGACTGAATGGCCGCGCCCGTCAGATCACGTTCCATGTCTTTGACCCCAAGGTGGTCGAAGACCTTCTCGACCGTGGCGTTGTGGACGAATGGCGGGTGGAGGATGCAGAGGCGAAAGCCGAAAAGAGGCGGCGCGCGGCATATCAGGCGAAGCTGACGCGGTCGCTCAAGAAGAAGGTTGCGAAGCGGCCAACGACGTCTTCCGATGATCCGGCCTCGAAGCTCGGCGGCTGGGAGGAGTTCGACGTGGACGGACTGCTTCGTTAAGCACTTATGCCAGCACTCTTGGTATCACGCGCGATCACAGCACTTGGCCTGACATTTCATCGGCAGGGTCAATGTTCCAGCGGCGATCTTTGCCGTGAAAGAACATTCGTCGGCAGGTTCAACGCCGGAGCATTTTAAGTTCATCGGTTTAGAAACAGGAATGTTGGGTTATACGCCGGCCCACGCTGTAAACTATGCCGCTCTGCGGATCGGCATTGAAAACCACGTATCGTCGCTGCGGGCAGACCAGATCAAAGGAGGTTTTATGGCACTCAAGGATATCGGTCTTGCGTTGGACGTTGTCTTTGGCCACGACTGTGCGGTTTCGATCAAGGCTTTGGTTGCATCGGAAGCCGTTTCGCGTCGCCATCGCTCTTGCGGCTTCCAGGCTGACACCTACCGCATCCAGCTTGCTCACGTCGCGATCATGCACAAAATCAGGTACCTTGGTTAGTCCGCATCCGCTGATGCTCAAGCACGCAGCCACTATCACTGAAAAACGGAACATTTTCTCTCACTTTTTGTGCTTGCCTGATGGCGTGCTCCGATACGCATTGGCACAAGCCTCAAAGCAGCGGCTCGGCCAACATTCTTGGCCGTTCTTCCACAATTACCGCAATCGACACAAGGCGGTCGGAAGCGTTGTCACGGCCTCACCGCAAACTGGAAGCCCGAAAGCTGACAATTATTTCCGGTAGACCGTTAGTACCCCATGCGGCTGATCACTGCAGGTGTTGCGCGCGCTCAAAGGAGCGGCCAAGAACGCGCCTGCCAGATATCCTAACAAACGGCAAGCAGCACTTTCTCCACCACGCTGAACGGGGGACATAGTGGTCGTAGAACTTCATTCATGTTTGAAGTCCTCCCAACTGTGCTCGCAAGGCTGCGTTTTCGGTTTCTAATTGCAGCAGTTTTTCACGAAGGGGAGCGACTGCCTGCTCGACCTGCTGTTGGGTGTAGCGCGGAGTAATATGCTGGGGACAGTTCCAGTCGTACGCTTCAAGCCGAAGCCTGAAAATCCCCTCCGCGCGGCCTTTATATGTGGAGTCGGATACCAGATCGTTGAGCGTCGGGTCGGCATCAAGTGTCAGCCGATCTACATGAACATAGATTTTAAGCCTCGCCCTTCGCGCGTAATCCATCAGAAAAAGACAGGCCCGGTCGTTGGCAGCCAGATTGCCGGTGCTGATGTACTGTCGGTTGCCGCGATAATCGGCAAAGGCCAGAGTTCGTTGATCAACGACTTTGAGAAAACCGGCTTTGCCTCCACGATGTTGAACGTAGGGCCAGCCCGTTTCAGAGACTGATGCCATATAGAAGCTGTCACGTGCGGCGATGAAAGCGATCTCGTCTTCTGTGAGGGTATCGGAGGGACGGCTATCATTACCCAACCAGATCTGGTCCACGCCCATGGCAGACTGAGCGGCTCTGACGCTTGGCGTCACGGCGACTTCAAGGAAATGATATGGCATGTCTCAATCCCCTGTTAACGCAGGCTCGCACCGCTGTCTCCCGGTGTGAGCCTAAGTTGTCTTATAGCAAGCCCGATTTTTTTGCGCTGCTATACCCTTCAGACCTGGCGTATACGTTAGTCCTGCAAGCCCTAGCCTGCAACTTGCCAACGCATCTCGCCGCGATCAGCGACGATCCGACCAAGGCCCGGGAGAGACGATCAACATAAAGCTCGGCATCGGGGTAGTTGTTTCTTACCACCAGGGACCAGTCCTCCCATCTGGTTCTGGATCGTTCATGGCTAAAGCACCCGGTCTCCAGGCCAGGCTGGGAAACCTTCACGCCATCTCAGGCTGCGCGGATCCCATTAGCGGCGCGGAAGACTTCGAATGCGGGTGGGAAGCGTTAAGTCGCCGAGCCACAATGTCATGGTTGAGCCACAGAACTGGACCGGAGGGTTCGGAAGATTCACCGAAGATTAGCTGCCCTGTTGCCGTCACAACGAGACTGCTCAACAGATCGCTGATCATCACCTTGCTATCCCGATGCATCTGGGTGATTTCGTTGGACGTGCCGATGGTGAGATCAGCCTGCGCCTGGCTGTTTGCCATGGGCCATGCCGAAAAGTCATAGAACGGACGCATGACATCGCTGGCCTGCATGGCGGCGATCTTGCCGAAGACGTCTTCCATCGTTAGGCCATCTACCAGCAGCTGCTGGCAGGCCTGCCACTGGTCATCTGCCCATTGGCCGCCGTTTTCTTTCTTCAAGGCAAGCAGCAGCGGTATCAGGGGCAGCTCGATACCGGTGAACACGTCGGACGAATTGGTCCGGATTTCGGGGCAATTATAAACTGTTGCCTTGATCCCTTTAGCCCAGGCTTCCTCTGCAATGCCTTCGAGCCGCATCTTCGCGTAACCCTGGGTGTAGTTGGTGTAGGTCTGCCAACGATAACTTCCGTCGATGAGGACCGCCGATCCGTGATAACCATAGGCCGTATATCGCACTTGACCGCCTGAAGCTTCAACGCGCTCGCGGATCGCCGCACTGAAATCGATGAGATGGCGAAAGGTGTTTGCGGAGACGTCGTCAAAATTCTGCAGGATGAGTTTTCCCATGTCACTGTCGAGCAGGGTCTGCGAGGACATGTGGCGGGTTCCGGTTCCCTTGTAGATCCGATTAGCGATAACCAGGAACACCTTCGCCTTCGGGATGCCGCCTGCCATTGTGTGGGCGAAGAAAACATTGCGGCCATCGGCGATCATACCGTCGAGAACGGTCATGACTTTCGAAAGCGATTCCGTAAAACGCGCATTGGCAATGTCGCGGCATTGCCTGACATAGTCCCAGTCGAGCTTGTCGTGCTCCCAGCTCTCAAGCGTCATTTTTGCCAGGAGATCGGTGGGAGTCGGCCCGTCTGCGGGCGCATCGCGATCGAAACCCGCCATAAGAGGTATGTTGATGATCCTGCCGCCCAGCTGGGCCTCCGCCGAAGACAGTTCATCGGCGTCGAGCGGCCGCAGCGTGTTGTTCTCGTCACGCCGCCCGACGGTGATCCCCACAATCTCCATTCCAGCCCGTCTCGCTTCGTCGAGCAAGCCGGTGGCGTATCCGCGGCCGAACAGTTCGCCGAAGAGTACGAAAACGTCGCCTTTACGGAAGACCGTGTTTTCAGAAAGGCGATTCAATGCAACCGGATTTTCCATGCTGTCAACTCTTTAAAGTTTGTCATCGAACACTGGCTCGTGCAAGTTTTGCAAAGACATGACCGCATTGGCACGGAATGGGAACTCATTTTCGGTGACCGTTCATTTCAAAACGTGAAGTCGGTCTCTGTTCGCCCTACAATACAGGGGACGCCGAGGCTGGAGGATCGGCGCGCCGATACCAAAAAAGAGCTCGCTGGAAACATCGCGCCTCTCCAGTGGCGCACCACGCCGAATCTTGTCGCGTCGAAGACTGTTCAGACTGCCTTCTCGCAAGTTTGCAAGAAGACCGGTATCGACAAAATATGCACCAACGACCAGGCTTACGACAAAGATAGGCATCCTCGTTATCAATTGTCGCCAGTCGAACGCTCTCGGATCAGCTCGATGAAGGCACGCAGTTTGGCTGGCATGTGTCGCCGTTGCGAGAAATAAAGGCTAAGTCCCGGATATTCGGGAGACCAGTCTTCCAAAACAGGAATGAGATCGCCTGAGGCAATATGGGGCGCAAGTGCATGTTCACCCAGATAGGCGAGCCCAAATCCGGCAAGAGCGGCCTCCAGAATAAGGTCAGACCCATCAAATGTCAGATGGCCGCTGACATCGATCAAGTGTGTTTCCCCGTACTTCTCAAACTCCCAGCGATAGAGTCTCCCGCTTGTCATGCGCATCTGGATACAGACGTGCCGGGCGAGATCGGCTGGGACGACAAGCTTTGAACGGCCGTCGAAGTAGCGCGGCGAGCCGACGACGAAAGACCGCATTTTCGGAATGATCGGTACGGCCACCATGTCGGGCGAGATAGCCTCGGCGAGACGAATGCCCGCATCGAAACCTTTGCCGATCACATCCACGAGCGCATTTTCGGTCACTATCTCGATGTCGACATCCGGGTATCGACGGCTGTACTCGAGGATGAGCGGCTGCAGCAGAATGCGCGCCGCGCCCGGCGCCATATTCAGCCGGAGTCTCCCGGAGGGCCGATCTGAATGTTCACCGACATTTTCGATCGCCTTCTCGAGCGTCTGCAGGGCAGGTGCGATTTCAGATAGGAATTGCTCACCGGCTGCAGACAAGGACACGCTACGCGTGGTGCGGTTGAAAAGCCTGACGGCAAGGCGCTCCTCAAGTGCGGCGATCGCATGGCTCAAAGCCGATGACGACATACCGAGTTCGCGCGCGGCAGCCCGGAATCCACCGTGACGCGCGACGCCGGCAACCGCTTCAAGCTCGATCAGGCTTGCCCTCATTGCGCAATCCAGTTCATCAGGCTGTCCGATTTTGTCCTACTACACGCAACACTTACCGCATGCCATTTTTGCTGTGAAGCCATCACAGGAGAAGAAACATGCACATCATCGATCGGATCTATATCAACGGGGCGTTTGTCACGCCGCACGGCGATCAATGGGCGCCGCTTTTCAATCCGGCAACCGAGGACCAGATCGGCAGCGTGCGGCTCGCAGATGAGCGGGACGCCGACCGCGCAGTTGCTGCCGCCAAACGCGCTTTCCCAGCCTTTTCGAATACGACCGGAAAAGAGCGGATCGACATGCTGAACCGGCTGCATGCCGCGGTGTCCGCCCGAACCGACGATCTGGCGTCCGCCATGCGTGAAGAATACGGTGCGCCATCGGGCTTCATCGGCTTTTCAGCGTCACGCGCAGGTAGCGTCTTTCTCGACATGGCAAGAACGCTGAAGGACTACGAGTTCCAACGCCGCATGGGCAGCGCCGATGTCGAGATGCGACCGTCGGGTGTTGCCGTGGCGATCACGCCCTGGAACAGCAATTACAGTTTTATCTGCGGCAAGCTCTCCGCCGCCATTGCAGCCGGAGCAACGATGGTGATCAAACCTTCGGAGATGAGCGCCCTGCAGACGCAGGTGATCACTGAATGTCTGCACGCGGCCGGTCTTCCCGATGGCATTTTCAATATCGTCACCGGGTATGGAGGCGTCGTTGGTGCGGCACTGACGGCTCACCGCGACGTGTCCAAGATCACCTTCACCGGTTCCACTGCCACAGGTCGCGGCATTGTTCAGGCGGCCGCGGCCACTATGAAGCGCGTCACAATGGAACTTGGCGGCAAAAGCCCCAGCATCATTCTGGACGATGCCGATCTTGAGGTCGCCATCCCGCAGGTGCTGGTGGCAGGGTTCCGCAACAGCGGTCAGGCCTGCATTGCCGGAACCCGCATTCTTGCTCCAGAAAGCAGGTTCGGTGAAATCGAGGAACGGCTAAGCCACACCATCAAAGACTTCAGGTCGGGAGAACCGGCCGACGAACAGGTTCAGGTTGGTCCGATGGTCAGCCAGAAGCAGTGGGATCGCGTGCAAAGCTATATTCGCCTGGGACAGGAGGAAGGCGCCAGACTGCTGGCAGGCGGCGAAGGTCGTCCGGAAGGGCTGCAGCGCGGCTGGTTCGTCAAGCCCACCATCTTTACCGGCGTCCGCAACGACATGCGCATCGCGCGCGAGGAGATATTCGGCCCCGTGCTATCGCTGATCTCCTACCGCGACGAGGAAGACGCCATCACGATCGCGAACGACACCGATTACGGCCTGCAGGCGCACGTCTTTTCTTCCGACGTCGCGCGGGCAAAACGCGTCGCAAACCAGATCGAGGCAGGCCGCGTGTTCATCAACGATGCGCCGCATGACCCAATGGTACCATTCGGCGGATTCAAGCAATCCGGCTTCGGGCGGGAATTCGGCGTCTTTGGGCTCGAGGCCTTTCTCGAACCCCGTGCCGTACTGTCGTGACATTTAAAGGCCACGCAACTTTTTAGCTGCGTGGCCTGATGCCACATATCGTCGAGCGAACCCTGTTGGGCGGCCATTGTTGCACCTGGCGTAATGATGAAGTGTGAAGCGCGATCGTTCTCATCACCACGTAATAATAGCAATCTGCAGGCGCGGATCGGGAATTGACCCGAACGATACTCGCAGGAGCGCACAATGAAACTCTATCATCATCCTTTGTCGGGCCACTCGCATCGGGCCCGTCTGTTCCTTTCACTGATCAACCTGCCGCATGAGCTGGTTGAGGTGGACCTCATGTCCGGCGCGCACAAGACGCCCGATTTCCTCAAGATGAACCCGTTTGGCCAGGTTCCGGTTCTCGACGACGACGGCGAATACGTATCGGATTCTAACGCGATCCTGGTCTACCTTGCCAAGAAAGCCGGACGCACGGACTGGCTGCCCGATGACCTGAAGAGCGCCGCAGCGGTCCAACGCTGGCTGTCGGTAGCTGCCGGCGAGATCGCTTATGGTCCGGCGGCGGCCCGCCTGGTCACCGTCTTTGGTGCCAAGTTCAATCCGGACGAAGTCATTGGTCGCGCCCATGCGGTCCTTGGAAAACTCGAAACTCAGCTTTCCGACCGAGAATGGCTGGTTGGCGAACGCCCGACGATCGCTGACGTCGCAATCTACAGCTACGTGGCCCGCGCCCCTGAAGGCAACGTGGATCTCTCCACTTATCCTGCGGTCAACAGGCTGCTTCGTCGTATCGAAGCGCTTCCGGGCTTCGTGGACTTTATCGGGACTCCGGTTGGCCTTGCCGCCTGATCCGCATTCGGGTGCGCGCCGAAGCGTGCCCGATCCCTTCTTAGGAGAGCTGACATGACCGACACTTTGACAAAACTGCCGACATGGCACGAAGGCGAGAAGTTCATCCAGGAAAAAGTCGGTGTCGCCGAGCGTATGGAGGTCGTCGGCCAGCGGGTCGTTCGCGATTTCATGCCGGATCAGCATCGGGACTTCTATGCCCAGCTCCCGTTCATCGTCCTTGGCAGTGTGGATGGCCACGATGACGCATGGGCCACTTTTGTCGAGGGCCGACCCGGCTTCATGTCCTCTCCTACGCCGACCACGCTCGATATCCGCTCTACCTTGGAGCCAAGCGACCCCGCCAGCGAAGGAATGGCGGACGGCAAACCGATCGGCCTGCTCGGCATCGAGATGCACACGCGTCGCCGCAATCGCATGAACGGCTTTGTCTCCACCGCAGCGAACGGTTATCGGATCGATGTGGATCAGAGCTTCGGCAACTGCCCGCGCTACATACAATTGCGGGATTTCCAATTCGAGAGGGCACCCGGCCAACCAAGCCAGAACCAGCGTGAAGACCTGTCCGAGCTTGACGACCTTGCTCGCTCCACGATCAAGACTGCGGACGCGTTCTTCGTTGCCTCCTATGTCGACCGCGAAGACAGGCGCCAGGTTGACGTTTCGCATCGCGGCGGGAATGCCGGCTTCGTCCGCGTTGGCGATGATGACGTTCTCACAATTCCCGATTTCGACGGAAACCTTTTCTTCTCGACACTGGGGAATATTCTGCTGAACAAGAAAGCAGGTCTGCTCTTCGTAGACTTCGCGACGGGCGATGTGCTGCAGATGACAGGCGAAGCCGACGTCATCCTGGAATCACCCGAGATTGCGGCCTTCCAGGGCGCGGAACGGCTCTGGACGTTCAGGCCAACCCGGATCGTCCGGAGACCGAATGCACTCGCACTCCGCTGGGCATTCCAGAAGGATGGATGGTCGCCGAATTCTCTGATGACCGGGAACTGGGCGCAGGCAGCAGACCGGATGCGTGCCACCGGACTTTCAGACACATGGCGGTCGATGACGGTCACCAGGATCGTCGAGGAAAGCACGACGATCCGCTCGATCCATCTCCAGCCAAGCGACGGCGCGGGGTTGCTGCCGCATGCTGCCGGGCAGCACCTCCCGATCCGGCTGGTGCTGCCGGGAAGCGAGCGGCCTGTTGTCAGGACCTACACCCTGTCTGTCGCACCGTCCGATGGCATCTACCGCATCAGTGTCAAACGCGATGGGCTCGTGTCGCAGTTTCTGCACGACAGCATCTCCGTTGGCGACGTGATTGAGGCGCGGCCCCCCGCAGGGGAGTTCGGTGTTGACGCCCGTGCCACGCGCCCTGCAGTGCTCCTTGCCGGTGGTGTCGGCATCACGCCGCTGCTCGCCATGCTCCGTCATGTCGTCTACGAGGGAATTCGCAAACAGCGAATCCGGCCGATCACGTTGTTCCACGCTGCCCGCACGAAAGCCGAGCGACCTTTCGACAAGGAGATTGCCGAACTCGTGGCTGCGGCCAAGGGCGTGGTCCGGTTAGTGCGAGTTCTCAGCGACATCGGCGATGCCACAGAGGGCTCCGACTACGATACTGCCGGCCGTATCGACATGGCTATGCTCACCAAGCATCTGCCGTTCAACGACTACGACTTCTATCTGTGTGGTCCGCCGCAGTTTACGCAGGCGCTCTATGACGGTTTGCGCGGCTACAACATCGCAGACGATCGTATCCACGCGGAAGCGTTCGGACCCTCGTCGCTGGTTCGGTCTGTAGAGGCCAAAGATGCCAGGGCCGCCCCTTTGCGTGCGCTGCCATCCGACAAGCCGGTGCCTGTCATATTCACGAACTCGCTGAAGGAGGCCCGCTGGGCACCCGGCTCCGGAACGCTGCTGGA
Organism: Agrobacterium sp. S7/73; assembly: GCF_019355535.1. Classification (NCBI taxonomy): domain Bacteria; kingdom Pseudomonadati; phylum Pseudomonadota; class Alphaproteobacteria; order Hyphomicrobiales; family Rhizobiaceae; genus Agrobacterium; species Agrobacterium sp. S7/73. The sequence goes on along the minus strand of NZ_CP072138.1, from coordinate 648,019 downwards.
ACTTGCAGAAGCACGCGGTCTTCAGCCCGAGTTCAGTTGCCGCGAAGGCAATTGCGGTACGTGCAAAACAAAACTCGTCAAAGGCGCTGTGACGTACCTGAAGGAGCCGACAGCGAAGGTTGACGATGACGAGATCCTCCTTTGCTGTGCCATTCCAGCGAGCCAGGAAGGCGGCATCCAGATCGCCGTCTAAACCAACATTACTACGCCTGACGCAACAGTCACTTCCTGCTTTTCGACGTTCAACAACAACCGGTTACCAATCATCTTGAGGATCAGAGAGCCACGTCTCTCAAAACCATTAAAGGAGAATACCATGTCACGCATTCCTACCCCCGCCACGATTGAGGAGGCGCCCGAAGCCTCACGGCCGATCCTGGAGACCATCCAGAAGCAGATCGGCTCCGTGCCGAATATCTTCCGCCTCGTGTCCAACAGCCCAGCCGCCCTCAACGGCCTCGCCTCGTTGCAGGGTGCGCTCGGCAAGGGCAAGCTTGCACCCGCCACTCGGGAAAGGATCGCCCTGGCTATGGCCGAAGCCAACGGTTGTGACTACTGCCTTTCGGCGCACACCTTCACCGGAGCGAAGTTCGCCAAGCTCGATGAAGCGGAGATCGCTTCGAACCGCCGCGGAACATCGAACGACGCCAAGGCTGCGGCAGCCGTCGAATTCGCCCGCGCCCTGACGACCGCGCGTGGCTCGGTGGCACCAGGGGAAATCGTAAAAGTTCGGGACGCCGGCTACAGCGACGCGGAAATCGTCGAGATCATTGCGCATGTCGCGCTCAATACCTTTACAAACTACGTCAACGAAGCCCTCGATACCGAGATCGATTTCCCGCGTATCGATCGTCTTGCGGCATGACATTCAGGACGGGGTGACACGAGAGCCGTCATCCTTCCCTCCCCCTTACGAAACCTGGAGCCATCACAATGTCCCGTCCCCCGCTTCCCCCTTTCACTGAACAGAGCGCCATCGAAAAGGTCCGCCTTGCGGAAGATGGCTGGAACAGCCGCGATCCTGCCAGGGTAGCGCTCGCCTACACGGTGGATACTCGCTGGCGCAACCGTGCCGAATTCGTAACGAGCCGCGATGAAGCCGAGGCCTTTCTGGGCCGCAAGTGGAACAGGGAACTCGACTACCGCCTGATCAAGGAACTCTGGGCATTCACGGGCAACAGGATCGCGGTGCGCTACGCCTACGAATATCATGATGACAGCGGCCAGTGGTTCCGGGCCTACGGGAACGAGAATTGGGAGTTTGCCGAAGACGGCCTGATGCGGGCGCGTCACGCCAGCATCAACGAACACCCGATCGCTGAAGCCGACCGCAGGTTTCACTGGCCGCTCGGCCGAAGGCCTGACGACCATCCCGGTCTCAGCGACTTCGGCTTTTGAGCCGGGCGTCGGTCCGTTGGCCTCGTCAATGCCGTCGTTCAAACTCAACGAGCGAGTTCGAGTGTCCGTTGAACTCGCTCTTACCGCATCGAGCGGCGACCTGTCGCGGAAGCGCAAGCAGGAAGACGATAGCCGTGCGCTTGGGCTGACGGGTGCGGAAATCGATCTGGCACGCCGTGGCCTGAGCTTCGATCTGAAAATAGCGAGGGCCATAGCGTTTGCGCTCGCGATCAATGAGCACACACGTGCACGTGCAAGCGCCGCTGGCCTTTGTGAGCGAAGCTGCGTCGAAATCGAGCACCTTGCTGCTGCCAACCGACAGGTCGCTGGCAGCTAATCCATGCCGCGGACGGCTTGCGGTCTTGTCGTCCAGGATTCTACTATGGACACCGTATCGAGGGCATGGGGGACCGGATGGATCGTTGGCAGGCAATGCGGATTTTCGTGAAAGTAGCGGAGACCGAAAGTTTCGCAGATACCGCCCGCCAGATGCACATGAGTGCTCCTGCCGTCACACGGTCTGTTGCAGCCCTGGAAGATATCATCGGAGCACGCCTGTTCGTGCGAACGACCCGTTCGGTAAAAATGACCGAGGCGGGTGCCCGGTATTTCGAGGACTGCCGCAAGATTTTGTCAGACATTGCTGAAGCAGAGGCGGCAGCGGGAGGCTCCTACGCTACACCGACAGGCACCCTGTCCGTAACTGCTTCGGTCATGTTCGGGCAGATGTATGTGCTGCCCGTCGTGACGGGCTTTCTGGACGCATTTCCAACCATGAAGGCGCGAACCCTGTTTATCGACCGGCCTGTCAATATTGTCGATGAAGGCATCGATGTCGCTGTCCGCATTGGTCACCTCCCCGACTCCGGCCTCTCCGCCATAAAGGTCGGGAGCGTCAGGCGTGTCGTGTGTGGTTCACCGGCATACTTTGACCGACATGGCATTCCGACAACGCCATCCGACCTCAGGGATCATCGCATCGCGGCGTCCACCAGCGCCTGGGCCTCCCCTGAATGGCGCTTTTCCGACGATTTCCGCGTGACGATAGACGCTGCTCTTCAGTGCAACACCAACGAAGCGGCCATAACCTCCGCACGCGAGGGCTGGGGACTGACGCGCGTGCTGAACTACCAGATAGGCCCTGACCTTATGGCGGGCGACCTTCAGATCGTGCTCAGCGAGTTTGAAGAGCCGCCCCTGCCTATCCACATCATGCATCCAGAGGGTCGGAATGCACCCGCAAAGGTGCGGGCTTTCGTTGACATGGCAGTTGCCCGCCTGCGTGAGAACCGTCTCCTGAACTGATCCGGGCGCAGCGGGCAGATCAAAAACCAATCAGAATCTTGCCAATGGCCTTGCCGCTTTCCTGCAGTTCATGGGCCTCGGCAATCTGATCAAGCCCGAGCGTTACGGCGATCTTGGGAACGTAGGCTCCCGAAGCCGCGCAGGCCGAGACTTCCTCGACAGCATCGCGCATCGCTGTTTCCGGCATCGTATAGACGTAGACGAAACGGAAAGAAAAGCCACCAACGAGCGCCGGAAAGAACGGGATCGAGAGCCTGGCTTGCGGCGATCCCGTGGAGTAAGCCGACACGCCCCCGTCACGCGCAAGGCAGGCGATTGCCGTGTCGATGTTGGCGGAGATGTCCACGTCGACAATACGGTCGACGCCGTGACCATCGGTCGCCGACCTTATTTTCACAGCAACATCACCGGCATGCCTGTTGACGACGAGATCGGCTCCGGCTGCGCGGGCAACGTCTGCCTGTTCGTCGCGGCTCACCGTTGCCGCCACCCACGCCCCTGCCCACTTTGCAAGAAGAATGGCGGCGTTACCGACCGCACCGGCGCCACCGTGCACGAGAACCCGCTTACCTCGCAGGTTTGTATCGGCAAACAGGCATCGATGCGCCGTCATCGCGGGGACGCCGAACGACGCACCGACCCCGAAGGGGACGTTGTCGGCCAGCCTGACTGCCTGCCTCGACGGCACCACGACGAATTCCGCAGCCGTCCCGAACGCCCTCCCCGTCTGGGCCATGTAGACCCACACCCGCTCGCCTATACGTTCCTGCGACACGCCGGGGCCGACACTGTCGATGACGCCCGACCCGTCCTGATGCGGAACGATTCTGGGAAATGGCATGGCCTTACCGCCGAAGCCGACACGCGTCTTGATGTCCGAAGGATTGATGCCCGAGACCACGATCCTGACCCGGACTTCCCCCGCCCCGGGCTGGGGATCGGGAAGCTCTCCAACGGTCAATACTTCTCTCGCAGTTCCTTGCCGTTCGTAGAACGCAGCTCGCATAACACACCTCTCCTAAATGTGGCTTCCATCTGGGCGTGACACAGGCAAACTTGCAAGTAGGCAACAGTTTTGCCTATAGGAATAAAAAGTACACTAATGGAGAACTGAATGGCTGTTGGCCCAAAATGCCCGGTAGAAGTTACCGTCGATGTCACGGGCGGCAAGTGGAAGCCGATGATCATCTATCGTCTACTCGACGGTCCGTACCGGTTTGGAGAGCTGCGCCGCCTGGTCGGCGATCCGAGCCAGCGCTCGCTCACGATGCAGCTCCGCGAACTCGAGGCCGACGGGATCGTGAGCCGCGAGGTCTTCGCCGAGGTCCCTCCGCGCGTCGAATATTCCCTCACCGAATTCGGAAAAACGCTGGCCCCCGTGCTGATGGCGATGCGCGACTGGGGAGTTTCCTTCCAAGGTCGCTGTCAATCCACGAAGGCATGACCGGTCGTCCGCGTCAGGGACCGGGCTTTGCCGCGAAGCGCTGCACGAAGAAGTCGATTAGCACTCTGACCTTCCGGGACACGTGCGATCCTGGCGGACGCACGATGTAAACGCCGATCTCCGGCAGGCCGTAGTCCGACATAATCGGCACAAGGGTCCCTGCGGCAACATAGCTTTCCGCGATCACAACCGGCAGTGCAGCGATGCCCAGTCCGGCTGCCGTCCCTTCGGCAATGCCAAGGGCACTATCCGCCTTGAACCTTCCCTGCGCATTGATGACGATGGTTCGGCTGCCATCGGACACCTTCCAGCTCTCGGTGCCCTGCAGGATCGCCTGATGGTCAAGCAGATCGGAAGGCTTTCGCGGGACGCCATGCTTCCGGAGGTATTCGGGGTTGGCAAACAATCCAGCCGCGAATGCACCGATCTTCCTCGCCGTCAGGTTCGAGTCCTGCAGATAACCGACACGTATCCCGCAATCAAAGCCTTCCGCCACCAGATCGACGTAACGGTCGCTGTAGTGCGCATGGAGCTGCAAGAGCGGATGCTGGCGGGCCAGTTCGGCGAGCGCTGGCGCAAAATGCCGCGGACCGAAGGATGACGGAACGGCGACGCGCAGCCGTCCCCGAAGCTCCCCGGTCGGCGCAATCTCCTCGCGCGCAACCTCCATTTCCAGGCACATGCGCGCGGCATGCTCGCGAAACGACGCTCCAGCCTCCGTCAGCGATGCACCTCGTGTGGTCCGGGCGAGGAGCTGGACGCCCAGCTCGCTCTCTAGACGAACGAGGCGACGGCTGACGATGGATTTCGGCAATCCGAGACGTCGCGCCGCAACCGTGATCCCGCCGCCATCGGCGACCTCAACGAAAGTCTGCATATCTTCGAAGCTGACCATTATTGCGTTCCATTTTCCGTTCCACAGAGTGGCTCATCCTAGAGCTACCGTGCCGTCTATCGCAACGCTAAATTCCACTCATCGAGCGGACCTAAATCCAACCCGACAGCCGCCGACAACGCAAAAAGGAATACGACAATGCATAAGGACGTCTTTACTCCCGAGAATTCCGCCATGCTGCTGATCGACCATCAGATCGGCACGATGGCCTGGACCCACTCCCACGACATCAACCTAGTCAAGCAGAACGCACTCAAGCTCGCCCGGATCGCCAAAGCCGCCAACATCCCGACCATCCTGACGTCCAGCATGGAAGAACAAATCCAGGGGCCGCTGATTCCGGAACTCAAGGAAATCCTGCCCGAGGCGTTCGAAGCCCGCATCAAGCGCCCGGGTATCGTCAACGCCATGCACCACGACGGCTTCAACCAGGCCGTCAAGGCGATCGGCCGCAACAAGCTGTTCGTCGCAGGCGTGACCACGGAAATCTGCGTCACCTTTCCGGTCCTCCAGATGCTTGACGAAGGTTACGAGGTGCAGGTCTCGGCGGACGCATCCGCCTCTTACACCAAATACGGCGACGATATCGCCCTGAGGCGCATGGAAAAGGCAGGCGCAATTATCACCACTGTCGACCAGATCATCTCGGAACTCGCCGTCGACTGGACGAGCCCGCTCGGCCAGAAGCTCGTCGGTATCCTGAACTACCACTGACAGCGCAAGTCGCTGCGTTCGGCGCGGGCGATTGTCGCCCGCGCCCGAGATCGAAGGAAACAGTCCAATGACCATCACCAAAATCCCTGCAGGACGTATGCGCGGCAATATAGGCCAGGGCTTCGGCGTCGAGATCATGTATCCGGGGCTGTCACTGACAACCGACGACAGCGGGATCGGTCCCATCGGCAGGATTGACCGCGCCCAGGTTCAGCCGGGTCATCTCATAGGCATGCATCCGCACAAGGACGACGAAATACTGACCTACATGCGCGGCGGCGAGATGCTGCACCGAGACACCGTCGGAAACGAGAAAAAGCTCGACAAGACACGTTTCATGATGATGAACGCCGGCCATCACTTCCAGCATGAAGAGCTTATGCTTGGGGAAACACCCGTCCGGGCCCTACAGATTTTCCTGCGTCCTAACGCTCAAAATCTTGAGCCAATGGTGCAGTTTCATGATTTCGTCGATGAATTCAGTGACGATAGCTGGAGACTGATTGCAGGGCCACGAAAAGCGCCATTGACGGTAAGATCCGATGTCTGGGTCTTTGACGTGCGCCTCAGCGCAGGCACGACGCTGAGATTGCCAACCCCTGATAACTCCGGGTTGGCTTGCCTGCTCTTTGTCTTCAAGGGGAAAATTCGATTTGGAAACGAGACGGTCTCCGACGGAGAGAGCGTGTTCGTGACCTCGTTCGAACAACATCCAACGGCATTGACCGAGACCGATATCGTCTTGTTCTCGTTCGATACTGACGTCCAGGTATATCGTGGCGGCATGTTCAGCGGCAACCAGAAACGGGGCCGCTGAAGTCGTTCTTCGAGCGGCGCAAACGTGAACCAGGGGCTTTCTCGCGCCAAGTCTCTTCCAACGTTTCGGTGTCACCCACCGATGGTGTTTTTATGCATAGCAAAGGGCACCACTAGGTCGGCACCATCGCCAGCGCCTTCCGTGGCCACCCTCGATGAACGGAAGAGCAGTTCTGGCTAATCGTCGCTACCATCCCAATCTTCATAGCGATCGCTGGTGCGGATCACGAAGACCGTGGCGTCCGAGTGGACACAAAGCGCGTGCCATTGAAAACACGCAACTGAGGAGGGTTTGCTTCAGTGCTTAAGGTTGATCCAGTCTTCGGAAGAAGAACCTTCTTCCCCGGGGACGCAATCGAGATCATGCTGTTTGTGACCTGACCTCCGCAGATTACTCCCGAAAGAGCCACGCGTACCCGGCGAAGTCAGCTTCCGGCCTGTGCAAATTACGGTGCCAACCGTCGCCAAACGCTGCGCGCTGCGGCGCTGAGGCGGGCGCCATCGGCAGTCCGGGCTCAGACACTCCCGCCGCTACGCCCTTGATTCTCCTGAGGTCGCGCCCTAGATGTTTTAGAAAGTCCGGAGGAAACATGCATCAGGTTTTAAGTCAAAAAGCAGAAACTGGCGTCAAGGGACTGGATGATGTTCTTTCCGGTGGCTTTACGCGCAGGCATGTCTTTTTACTTGAGGGCTCTCCAGGGACGGGCAAAACAACGATTGCTTTGCAGTTCCTTATTGAAGGAGAAATACGCGGCGAGCGCTGCCTTTACATCAGCCTGTCGGAAACGGACGAAGAATTGCGCGATTGCGCCAGATCGCATGGCATGGAGATTGGTAGCGGGATCGAGATATTTGAACTCGTCCCCCCGGAAAGCCTTCTCGACGCCGAGCAACAGCAAAGCCTGCTCTACTCCTCAGATCTCGAGTTGGGTGAAACGACAAAACTGATTTTCCAAGCCTTTGAGCGGATCAAACCCCAGCGCGTCGTAATTGATAGCCTCTCTGAAATTCGCCTTCTAGCGCAGAGTTCGTTGCGATACCGCAGACAAATCCTCGCATTGAAACACTTCTTCGCTCGCTCCGATGCAACGGTGCTGCTGCTTGATGACATGACGTCGGAAAATTTTGACAAGACGGTCCATAGCGTAGTCCACGGTGTCATTCATCTCGAACAGCTTGCTCCCGATTACGGCTCCGAGCGGCGTCGGTTGAGAGTGATCAAGTATCGCGGTCAGTCGTTTCGCGGCGGCTATCATGATTTCACTATCAAGACTGGTGGCGTTGCAGTTTTTCCGCGCCTTCGCGCGATTGAGCACAGAACCGAATTCGAACGAACGACCCTGTCGAGCGGTCTTTCCCAATTCGACGGCCTTCTCGGTGGGGGCGTGGAGCGTGGATCAAGCACTCTCCTCATCGGCCCTGCTGGAACCGGAAAGAGCCTGTTTGCTCTGCAGTTCGTCAACGCCGCAGTCGAGCGTGGGGAAAAGGCTGCGGTCTTCATTTTCGATGAGGAACTTGGTCTCCTTTACGCACGCACCAGATCAATGGGTATCGACTTGGAGAAGCTGCAGGCAGATGGGCACGTCCACATCGAGCAACTCGATGCCGCCGAACTATCACCGGGGGAATTTGCACAGCGTGTGCGCGACCGGGTATCAACTTTCGATGCCAAGACAGTGGTGATCGACAGCATCAATGGCTACCAGGCTTCCATGCCGGAAGAGAATGCTCTCATCTTGCACATGCACGAACTGCTACAGTACCTCAACAGGCAGGGAGCCAACACATTCCTGACGGTCGCCCAGCATGGCCTCGTCGGGGACATGAAATCGCCCGTCGATGTCACTTATCTGGCAGATAGCGTCATCCTTCTGAGATATTTCGAGGCGCTCGGAAAAGTGCGTCGCGCCGTATCAGTGATCAAGAAGCGCACAGGCCCTCACGAAGACACGATCCGTGAGTTCAGAATATCCGGCAACGGACTGACCCTCGGAGAACCACTTTCCGACTTCCAGGGCATCCTTCGCGGCGTTCCAAACTTTGTCGGCGATCAACACCCGCTTCTTCCTCTCAACGGGGAGGGTAGCAAGAATTCCTAACGGCGACACACGCGCACTTGTCTATGCTCCGATCGGCCGCGATGCGCAAATTGCAGCGTCACTCCTGAAGGAAGCTGGTGTATCTTCCACCACCGTGGCTGACATTGCGTCGTTTGTCGCAGGTCTGGGGGACAACATCGCCTTCGCTGTGGTGACCGAGGAGGCATTTCGTTCAGCGGACCTGAAAGGGATTTTTGCTTGGATCGCAGCGCAGCCCAGTTGGTCTGATTTGCCATTCATTATCCTGACAAACCGCGGCGGAGGACCTGAACGCAACCCGACTGCGGCGAGGCTCTCTGAGGTTCTGGGAAATGTGAGCTTTGTCGAGCGACCTTTTCATGCGACGACTTTCATAAGTGTTGCCCGGTCGGCCATGCGCGGTCGCCGGCGGCAGTTCGATGCCCAGGCCCGAATGGAAGCACTCGATGAAGGCGAGCGTCGCCTCCAGACGGCCCTTGCCGCCGGCCGGCTTGGCGCGTGGGAGCTCGATCTTGCAACCAATGAACTGACCACTTCGGCAACATGTCGATTAATTTTTGGCCGCGGTCCCGACGAAGAGTTTTCCTATGCGGACCTCTTAGCATCGGTCCATCCTGATGACTTCGAGCGCATGCAGTTGGCTGTTCGAGCAACGATCGAAACGGGCGCCGACTACGCGATAGAATACCGAACGGTCTGGAATGACGGGTCTACCCACTGGGTGGAGATCCGTGCCCAGCTCTACAGGGACCGCACTGGCAAGGCCATCAAGCTTGTTGGCGTATCGGCCGACATAACCTCACGTCTGAAAGCGGAAGAGCATCAACGGCAGTTGAATGAGGTTCTGGAAGAGCGCGTCGCGGAGCGAACGCGTGAACTGGAAGAAGCATATGCTACTGTCATGGAAGAGGTAAGCCAGCGAGAACGAGCTGAGCAACACTTGCGCCAGTCCCAGAAGATGGAAGCGATCGGCCAACTCACCGGCGGCGTGGCGCACGATTTCAACAACCTCCTGATGGCCGTCCTCGGTAATCTTGAGTTGCTGCGAAAGTGCGTTGGCAATGACGCAAGGGCAATCCGCCTCATCGAGGGTGCCCAACAGGGCGCAAAACGTGGCGCTTCCCTCACCCAGCGGCTTCTCGCTTTCTCGCGCAGGCAGGACCTACGCATTGACCCGGTCGATATGCGAGCGCTGGTTACCGGAATGGAAGACCTTCTGAAAAGGTCCGTCGGCTCGACCGTGGTGATCAAAACTGACGTGCCAGATCACCTTCCTCTGGTCTCGGCCGACGCCAACCAGGTCGAGCTCGCGCTCCTCAATCTCGTTGTCAATGCCCGTGATGCCATGCCTGACGGAGGCGAGATCGTTATCGGGCTGGACCATGTCCATCAGAACGTCCAGGCCGGTGAGCTTGCGGCAGGCAATTACGTCGCCCTCTCGGTCGTCGACCAGGGCCACGGAATGGATCGTGACACACTGCAAAAGGCTATCGAGCCGTTTTTTTCGACCAAGGAACTTGGAAAAGGCACCGGACTTGGTCTTTCCATGATCCATGGCCTGGCGTCCCAGTTGAAAGGCGACCTCAAGCTGACAAGCGAACTGGGTAAGGGCACAAGGGCGGAACTGTGGATCCCAATCTCGACATCCGAAATCACAAATGACTCCGCAGCGATTGAGGTCTCGGCTGGCCCGACCGCGAGCGCATCAGGACCGAAACGAATACTGCTGGTGGATGACGACCCTCTCATAGCGATGAGCTCAGCCGATATGCTGATGGACCTCGGTCACGATGTCGTTGAAGCGCATTCGGGGAAAGAGGCACTGGAACAGCTGGGAGACGGAACCGGCTTTGACCTCCTGATCACCGACTATTCAATGCCTGGTATGACCGGCGGAGATCTGGCAATTGCAGTGCGCCATATTGTCCCAAAGCTTCCGATACTCATCGCCTCGGGCTATGCAGAACTGCCGCCTGGAGTTGATCTTGACGTTTCCCGGCTCGGCAAGCCTTATACGCAGGATCAGCTTGAGCGGGAGCTTCATAAGCTGTTCAACGATCCAATCCTGACAGGCCACGTTGTCAGGAATGGACAGTAATATGAGGATGGTGGCGCAAGCGGTTTAACTTACCGACCAAATATCGGTGAGAATGCGTTTAACGGGCTTCGGTCATGAGCACACAAGCGTGAAGTAGACCGAGCCTACGTATTCCATACTGGCTGGCGGTTATGTTCTGCCGCGAAAGAAGCGGAACACATGTCCGCACCAAACTCAGAAGTCATATCAGAAGAATTCTCTTGTGCACCCGGAGGCTTCCACAAATCTCCTCAAGCACAGGCTTGGACTATCCAGGACCAGTCATCTTTCTAACACCCGGCAATGAATCAGTGTCCCTTCCTATGACTGACTCAACATCCCTAGTTTGCAGGATCACGAGAAATCGGTGACAAAGAAGACGGCCGCGCCAATTCCCGCTGCAAGCAACGTCGCTCCGGAAAGGGGAAGCCAAAATCGACTGGGTCCGGCGACCATTGCCAGTGAAAGGCGTCCAGCCCCGTTTGCGACTATTGCCATGAGGATAGCCTCTCCTACCTGACCTGTCGAAATGATAGCACCATCGAGGCGAATTGCACTCAGCACGGCAACATCGACATCGAACACGCCAGACAGAGCAGAACTCGCAAGAACACTGACTGACCCAAATCGCTCGACCAAGGCCGCGCTGAGCGTTGAAACAACCGCGAAACCTGCAGCAAATATCAGCAACTGCATAAGGTCAAAAGGATTGCGGGGGAGCGAGCTCTCGTCGGCCTTCTGCGCGTGCCCGAACGAAAGCAATAGCAAACCGCACAGGCCAAATGCCAACGCTGCAGCAATCGCCGATGGCGCAATTATCTTTAGCAAATCAGGTTTCAGCAGAGCGACTACGATGCAGACACGGATAATCGAGACCATTGCTGCAAGCGAAGCCCCGCCCGCCAGTGGAAAGGCATTCATCACACCATGTGCGCTTTTCGCCAAGGCGACGGTGACCGATGTCGATGAGATAATGCCGCCCGACAGTCCAGTGATAAGGGTACCCTTCGTCGGTCCAAGCATGCGGACAGCAATGTAGCCGAGATAGGACAGTGCGGCCGTCAGGACGGTGAACAGCCAAACCTCGTGAGGATTTAATCCACCCCACGGATCAATGGTCCGGTTCGGCAGCAGCGGCAGTACGATTGTGGTCATCCCAGCCAGGAGGACCGCCGACCTGACTTCAGGCCATGTCAACCGCTTCAGCAGAGAATGGAGGATTTCCCTGCTGGCCAGAAGCCCTGCCAAAGCTGCTCCACCAGCGGCGGCCACTTTGTAATCACCGACAACAGCGAGTGCACCCAATGCGAAGACACACAGCGCCGCAATTACGACCGTGACGCTGAAATCTTCGTCCTGACTCGCCTTCCAAAACTGGAACCAGCCGACTAATGCACCCATCACTGCAAATCCAATCACAAGCATCCAGGGAGCCCCAGAGAGTTGTGAGAGAGCTGCGATCACAGCGCCGAGCAGTCCCGTGATTGAGAACGTTCTTATGCCGGCAACACGCTTGCCTTCCAGTTCGTCGCGTTCACGCCAGCCCCGTTCCAACCCGACCAGCAGCCCTATGGCGATAGCGACGCCAAACCTAAGCATCAGCTCTGTCATGTCATCACCTGTCCGGTCATCTGTGTTGCAGCCAACTGAAAGCCTCGCAGCTACCCCAACCTTAAACACAGATGCCAGTTTCCTGCATGACTTTCTCGCGTTGTTCTTGCATCACGTTACAGCCATTGGGCACCCTAGAAACCTTGTCCCTCATGAACGCTGGTACCCGTCTTGATCGCAAGCGTGCCATCAGCGAAAAACCTGTCAATGTCGAGCGAAGCTTCCTCAGAAGTGCCGAATTAACATTCCCCACTTCACGAGTGGCCACCAATCTCGCCTTAGTTCGCTCGACGAGGTTTAGCGCCTTCATAGAAATCGAACCGTCGGGCTGCAGTCCCTTCACACACGCAGCGCATCAATGACGGCGCGCAGGCCGGCCGACAGGTATTTCCGCGTCGGGTAATAGAGATACAGCCAGTCCTCGGGCGCACTCCAGGATGCCAGGCATTCGACCAGGCTGCCGCTCTGGACATAGGAACGCGCGCGCTCTTCCCAGACGTAAGCCAGCCCCACGCCCGAAAGTGCCGCCTCGACCATCAGTTCATGGTCATCGAGCGACAGAGATCCGGTCGGCTCGAATTCGATGATCTTGCCAGCGCGGCTGAACTCCCAAGGGTAGGGTTTGCCGCTTGGATAAATATTGCGGATGCAGACATGGCCACGCAGATCATCCGGGGTTTTAGGAAGCGGATAACGTTCGAAATAGCTTGTTGAGCCCACGACGGCAAACCGAAGCCGCGGTTTGATCTTCACAGCCGTCATGCCATCGCGCAGACTTTCTCCAAGACGGATGCCGGCATCGAACCCCTCCTCCACAATGTCGACAAGCCGGTCGGTAGCGACGATTTCCAGCTGAAGCCCGGGATTTTCTGCAATCAGAGGACCGATGACTGACCGGAATACGAACGGTGCGACCGAATTGGGCGCATTGATGCGAACCTTGCCAAAAGGCGTATCGCGAAACTGGTTGAGGGCATCGAGCGCCGAGCCGATCTCGCCGAAGGCGGGCGACAGTTGCGCAAGCAACATTGCCCCGGCATCAGTCAGCGACACGCTGCGGGTCGTTCGATTGAGCAGACGAATGCCGACGCGTGCCTCGAGATTACCCACCGCATGGCTGATCGCCGAGGCCGTCACCCCGCGCTCTTCACCGGCACGGCGAAAGTTGCGGTGACGGGCGACCGCATCGAAGGCCGCGAGTTCAGAGAGATCCGTACTGCGCATTGTCAAATCTCACTCATCATTGAGAGGAAAATTATCTCTCTAATCCTGATCATTGAAAAGGTCCAGATTTCTCCTCGCAAACCGGCGCTTGTGCCGAACCACACAGGAGATAGGACAATGGCCGACTTCATTCCTCCCGCCCACAACACTGCATCACCCTTTGCCGACATGCGCGGTCATCACGTTGCCGTCCGCACGCCGGACCTCGAAACCGCAAAGCGCTGGTATGTCGAGAAACTCGACTTCCGTGTCGTTGCCGAATGGGACTACGCCGACGAACAATTGGCCTATCTCGCACCCGCGACTGACGACCATTTCTATGTGGAAATCCTGGGTGGCGGCGATCCGGCGCCGGCGGAGGTCCGCCCTTATACCGATCTCGGCGATAGCCTCAAATATGCCGGCTACCACCATTTCTGCCTGAATGTCGCAAGCGTCGACGCCACTGTCGAGGAATTGCGGGCGCGCGGCGTCACCATCGTGACCGAGCCGTTCGAGCTTTTGGCAATCAGCCGCCGCCTCGCCTTCTTCTGCGATCCCTTCGGCAATCTGATCGAGCTGGCGGAAGTCCTGCCGTGACCCTTTCTCACCCGGCTGGCCGTCACGGCATCGCGATGGCCAGCACATCAGGAGAATATCCCATGACGAACTCCATCATGATTATCGGCGCCGGCCCCGGCATCGGGCAGGCTGTTGCGGAGAAATTCGGACGGGAAGGCTGGCATGTCGTGCTCACCGCTCGCAATGCCGCTCGTCTCACCGGTCTGTCCAGAACCCTTTCCGGGCAAGGTCTCCACGTCTCGATTTTGCAAGCAGATGCGACCGACCCGATCGCACTGCGCAAGGCGGTCGCCAAGGGCGACCGGATCACCGGCGGGCTGACGGCGGTCCTTTTCAATGCCGCGTTCGTGCGTGAACAGGATCTGTTCAGCATGCGCGACGATGAGGTCACGGCCGACCTCGCCACCAATGTCGCTGCCGGCCTTCACACGATCCGGGCATCCGTTGAGTTGTTCGGTGCCCGCGGCGGTACGATTCTGGTCACAGGTGGCGGCCTCGCCGTCTCACCCCATGCCGGCTATGCCAGTCTCGGCCTTGGCAAGGCGGCCCTTAGAAATGTCGTCGAAGGTCTGGCCGGCCCTCTCGCCGAACGCGGCATCCGCATCGCGGTGGCGACAATCGCCACACTCGTCGGCCCCGGATCGACAGAGGCGAGAGAGGCAGCCGACATAATCTGGACGCTGGCAACGGACCCGACCGCAGGGTGGGAAGCCGTTTACCCCGCAGACGCCTTCAAGGGAGACTGACATGACCGAAACACTGACTTTGATTGCCAGGCTGACGGCCAAGCCGGACTGTGCCGCGACGCTTGGCGAAGCGTTGCAGGCTCTGGTCTCACCGACCCGCGCCGAGGGGGGATCGATCGACTATCACCTGCACCGCGACAACCATGATCCCAGCGTCTGGATTTTCTATGAGAACTGGCGATCGCGCGCTGATCTCGATGCGCATTTTGAGCAGCCCTACACCAAAGCCGTCATGGCGCGCTTTCCGGAGCTGCTGGCCCGCGACATAGAATTGACATTCTGCACCATGACATCGCCGCGCCCTTGAGCCCCCGGCCCAACGCTTTCCCCATCAATCCAGCATCAAGGAACACCCTCATGAAAATCTGGTTCATCACCGGCGCCTCGCGCGGCTTTGGCGCCCTCGTCACCACACGCGCTCTTGCACAGGGCGACGCCGTCGTCGCTACCGCCCGCAATCCCAAAGCGATCACCGATCGGTTCGGCGAGCATCCCAACCTGCTTCCGGTCGTCCTCGATGTGACCGACGACAGACAGGCAACCACAGCGGTCAAAGCCGGGATCGAGCGCTTCGGCCGCATCGATATCCTGCTCAACAATGCTGGGTTCGGATTGATGGGTGCCGTCGAAGAAGCAACCGTGGCTGAGGTCGAGGCTGTATACCGCACCAACGTCTTTGGTCTCCTCAACGTGACCCGCGCCGTCCTGCCCTTTATGCGCCGGGCCCGTTCCGGCCGCATCCTGAATATCTCGTCGATCGGCGGCTATCGCGGCGCAGCAGGTTTCGGGGTTTACTCCTCGACCAAATTCGCCGTCGAGGGGCTGAGCGAAGCCCTGCATGACGAACTGGCGCCGCTTGGCATCCATGTCACCGTCATCGAGCCGGGTTATTTCCGCACGGATTTCCTCGACAGTTCGTCCTTGTCGGTGAGCGGCAATATCATTGGCGACTACGAAGCGACGGCTGGCAAGGTCCGCACGATTGCGGCCGGACTCAGCCACAACCAGCCGGGCAACCCTCAAAAACTGGCAGAGGTCCTGATCGCCTTCGCTGACGCCCCCAATCCGCCGGTCCGCCTCCCGCTCGGTAGTGATACCGTCGCAGCGATCGAAAAGAAGCATGCACAGGACAACGCCATTCTCTCCGAATGGGGCACCGTCTCGGTCTCGACCGACTTCCCCGTTGACTCATAACGACGTGGGTCTGATTAATTTCATCCGATGGGAGGTCGCTTTCAGGCCTCCCATTGAGATCCCATCAGGGGTGAGTAGCGGCCTGCACCATGGCAGAGTGAGGTCGCTAGAAAACTCTCTGGAGGCCAATCATGCCGATAACAGCAGATCAAACTCAATCGCAGATCACTACTCCCGTCGATCTTGGCGCAATATTCGTCTCGTTGGAATTGAGTAAATCGACCTGGCTGGTGACAACTCTGTCCCCTGGCAGCGAGAAGATGTCTCGCCACTCCGTTACTGGAGGGGATATTGCCGGCTTGTTTGCATGCTTTGCAGCGCTTCGTCAGAAAGCCACTCGGCGAAAGAACATAGTTTACCCACTGGTGGTGATCCAGGAGGCCGGGCTGGATGGCTTCTGGCTGGGACGAGTGCTCAGCAAGGAGGCTTGGATCGAGAGCCACATTGTAGAAGCCGCATCAATTGCCATGCCGCGCCGGCATCGCCGGGCGAAGACCGACCGTATCGACGGTGAAACGCTGATCCGCGCATTGATGGCATGGAAACGTGGCGAACCTCGCGCGTGCTCAATGGTCAAACTTCTCTCACCCGAGGAAGACGACAATCGACGGATTGGACGGGAGCGGAAAACTCTGATTGCGGAACGTGTCTTCCACGTCAACCGCATAAAGGGGCTGCTCTTCACGCAAGGAATTCGGGATTACCAACCTGTCAACCGAGATCGCCGCCAACGCCTGGAAGAACTTCGGACTGGCGATGGTCGGCCACTCTCAAAGCATTTGAAAGGGGAAATCTGCAGAGAACTCGATCGCCTCGAATTGTTGCTCACACAAATCAAGGCTGTTGAAGCCGAGCGAGATGCCTTGATTGTTCAGGAGACGCCGGAAACGCCGAAAGAGGCGGCAGCGCTTTTAGGCATTAAAGGAATAGGCCCAGAGTTCGCTACGGTACTTTACACGGAAGGCTTGTTCCGACACTTCGACAATCGGCGGCAAATCGCATCCTATGCGGGCCTTGCGCCCTCCCCTTGGCAAAGCGGCAACGTCAATCGTGAACAAGGGGTCTCGAAAGCGGGAAATCCGCGATTGCGGGCAACGATGGTCGAACTCGCCTGGCTATGGCTGCGACACCAACCGAAATCGACTTTAACGCTATGGTTTAAGGAACGCATCGCTCGGAACGCCGGCCGTTTAAAGACGCCGATGATCGTTGCGCTCGCGCGTAAGCTGCTCGTGGCTCTCTGGAAGTATGTGAGCTCCGGCGTCGTCATCGAAGGTGCCATCATGAAAACCGCCTGAAAGACAAACTGCTGCGAAACACAGTTTCTAATCCTCAGGGCCTGATCAGCCCTGACGGATCCAGGTGAACGGACCGGGTATCCTTTTGGCTTCAAACGCCGACCTTGAGTTTGGTCCCGTTCTCCTGAGCCCGTGCCCGTCGAAAGCGGGATAATGGTGCAGCCGCGTGAGAGCGGCGACCGGATGTGAGGTTGTATAGGCCCGAGAACCGGGCCGGTAATTGCTATGGGCTCAGACCGTGGATCCGCCTACGAAGGAGAAATTCGATGCCACTCGAATGAACAATTGACAAAAATCCTGATGTGAAAGGATACGAACCGTCTGAGCGCGAGCGCCGTCGTCGCGACGCTGAACAGCATCATCGCGCGTACGATAATAATGATCACACGGGTAGGCCTGGCGCAACATGCAAACCTCCAGCCGGTGTTGGGTCGGGTCAGCAGGTGGACGGGCACGCCGATTGTCGCCACCGGGATCGGCATGATGCTGATCCTCATCTTCTCAACCGCCATACCGCCGTAGGGGCCGGCGAACTGACCTCGTGAGACACACTGGCTCCGTTTGCAACTGTAAATTTGGTGCTGATCTGCATCAAGTGGCTAGAGCTTGTCTCGCCTGCCGAGGTCTTAGTCTGCCCCAACTGCATATCCTATGCTGTCCTTGCAGCGAGCCTCATGATCTTGGTGGTGGACGGTCTTTCCTTGTCTTGACGTCGATCAAGTCCCGCATGAGGTCAGATGATACGGTGTCTCTCGTGTTCCTTCAAGAGGGTCACATGAGGGAGGACTTGCGATGCTTGAATACAGAATCTTGGCACGGCGGATTGATCCCAGCGAGAGCGTGGCGCGCACAGAGAATGCAGATATCAGGCTTGCTACCGGACTGACCGGCCCGGTCGACGCCTTCAATCCGGCCGAACTGTTGCTGGCGTCGATTGCAGCCTGCATGATCAAGGGGATCGAGCGCGTCCTGCCCCTCCTCGATTTCTCTCTCGATGGTGTCGAAGTGATGCTTCATGCCGTCCGGCAGGATGATCTGCCGCGTATCTTCTCCATCGACTACGAACTCTTGGTCGATACCGAGGAGAGCGAACAGCGGCTCGAACTCCTGCACAAGAACGTCCGCAAATACGGTACGATCTCCAACACCATCGCTCTCGCAGCTCGCCTTGATGGCGTCATCCGGAGGGCCTTATGAGGAGCCTTCACAGCGAAACGCATCTCGTTTCCCGGATAGGATGGCTGCGAGCGGCCGTTCTCGGCGCCAATGACGGCATCGTGTCGACCGCAAGCCTGATCGTCGGGGTGGCAGCCTCTGCGGCGGGGAGTTCCGAGATTCTGATCGCCGGCATCGCAGGACTTGTGGCAGGGGCCATGTCGATGGCGGCGGGCGAATATGTCTCGGTAAGCTCCCAGGCGGACACCGAGCAGGCCGATCTCAACCGCGAACGACTGGAGCTTGAGAGCCAACCCAATCTGGAGCGAGAAGAATTGGCGCAACTTTATGCCAGACGCGGTGTCGATATCGATCTGGCCAGAAGGGTGGCCGAGCAGTTGATGCAGAAGGATGCGCTTGAGGCGCATGCCCGCGAAGAACTCGGCATCTCCGAGATCACCACTGCGAGACCGATCGTGGCTGCCCTGACATCGGCGCTGACCTTTGCTGTCGGTGCCACGATGCCGCTCGCAATGGTGTGGCTGGCGCCGGCAGACCAACTTGTCTGGCTCGTCTCGGCTGCTTCGCTGTTGTTTCTCGCGCTGCTTGGAGCCATCGGCGCCAAGGCTGGCGGGGCAGACGTGATGAAAGCCACAATCCGGGTCACCTTCTGGGGTGCCTTTGCCATGGCGCTGACGGCAGGCATTAGCGCGCTGGTGGGCACCGCCGTCTAGGAGGTGCGCGACCCTCAGAGGATATACTCCGGTGTGGGTCCAACACCGGCAACAAGATCGGCATGCTCCGGTCGCCAGGGAGTGAGATCATGGCCTATACACTCGATAAGACAATCAAAGGCATGCCATTTGACGCTGTGGTCGCAGCCACGAGGGAGGCCCTGTCGACCAAAGGATTCGGTGTGCTAACCGAAATCGATGTGCGAGCGACAATGAAGAAGAAGCTCGACGTCGATGTAGCTGACTATCTCATTCTCGGCGCCTGCAATCCGATGATGGCGCTTGAGGCGATGAAGATGGAGCCCAGGGTCGGCGCCATGCTGCCCTGCAATGTGATCGTGCGATCGCTGGAGGAAGGGACCATCATGGTCAGCGCCATCGATCCCGTCGCCTCGATGCAAGCGATCGACAATCCCCACCTCAAGACGGTCGCTGGCCAGGTGAGGTGTCTGCTGCAAGACGCCGTCGCCGCGATCTGAGGCATTGGTTCCCCTGCACTGTCGCAGGCTGCCTGAGCGGGTCTTGATTGCGCCCGGCTTGTGGCGGTGTCTCCGATTTCGCGCTCAGGTCTCCAGGGCACGCCAGATGTTGCGGATGATTGCACAGCGTGGCTTGTCTTCTGCCGCCAAACGCAGCTCGGCCTGGAGGTCCTGGCTCGTTTTGTGTGAGACAAATGACCAGTCCCCAAACGATCCGAACGATCACCAGCGCAACAACGAGGTCAGGGTAGAATCCCAAATGGCCAAAAGCTGTTTCGATCGCGTTTGCAAAAAAATGGCCGGCGGTCGTCACGACTATCCCCCAGACCAAAGCAATGACCAGATTGATAGTGAAAAAACCAAAGGGGGACACACCGGAAAGACGGGTGATGACAGCACTTACCATCCGAAAGCCGAATATGAAACGGAATGAAAAGATGAGAGCGTCAGGGTGAGCGACCAAAAGTGCCTTCACTTGCTCGGCGTGAGGCGCATGCATTGCTCGGTTCCCGAATGGAAACGATTGGCGTAACGACCAGCATAAAACAGGGTCTGGTAACCTATCCACGAACCGCAACTGCAGCGGCCGCAACTTCCTAATAAGGCATCATGCCTTGACATTGCACTTGATAAGGACGCTGCGCTCATTTGGGAAAAGCTAATGGCGCAAGGAAAGGCAGTGGGCAGCCCGCGAAGCGGGTTGGACACAATCGTGGCTGCCATTGCTCAATCCAATAGCTGCTTGTTCACCAATAATGAGCGAGATTTTTACATGATCGAAACCATCAATCCTCGTCGAGGAAAGGCACGCTGAAAGACTTGGAAGATCTAGTGCCTCGAGTTCGCTTCCTCAGAACAGCTCAACTCATTGAACAGCCTTCCTTTTGGATCGACCGCGACGCAGCCTACCAAATGCTTCTCGTCGCCGAACTTGCAATTGCGCTACCCATAACCGCCACCGTCCGGTCTCTTGCCCAGATAATTCTTATTCCGAAATGAAATACCCGGTCTCGAATATAATCGGGATATCCGTTTCGCGCGCGCGGAGCCTGGCAAAATATTGCCGCTTGCTTCCTCCCCATTTGATAACTTATGTTGGCAATGTTCTCAGGGCGGGGTGTAATTCCCCACCGGCGGTATCGGGATATTCCCGGAGCCCGCGAGCGCTTCCGGTCTCCAAAGCCGGAAGGTCAGCAGATCCGGTGAGAGGCCGGAGCCGACGGTATAGTCCGGATGGAAGAGGACAAGGCAAAAGACGCCCGCATGCAGCGGGCTTCGCATTGCATTGTTCGCCCAAGGGATATTTGGCGCTTCTTGAAGCGCGAAAATGCCGCAAAACGGCATAACCCTTGAAAGGCTTGAAAGAAAATGACCATTGCTAAAATTGAAGACGCAATCGAAGCCATATCCCGTGGCGAGATGGTAATTGTCGTTGACGACGAAGACCGCGAAAACGAAGGCGATATCATCGCCGCGTCCGACAGCATAACCCCGCAGCAGATCGCATTCATGATGAACCATGCGCGCGGGCTGATCTGCGTCGCCATGCCGGGAGAGCGCCTCGACGCGCTCGACATTCCGCTGATGGTGTCGCGCAATACCGAATCCCTTAAGACAGCCTTCACCGTCTCCGTGGACTATATTCCCGGCACCACGACAGGCATTTCCGCTGCCGACCGGGCAAAGACCGTGCGTGCGCTGGTGTCGGAAGGCTCGCGTCCCGAAGACTTCGCCCGCCCCGGCCATATCTTCCCGCTACGCGCCAACCCTGAAGGCGTGCTCGGCCGCACCGGCCACACGGAAGCCGCCGTCGATCTGTGCCGCCTGGCCGGCAAGTACCCCTGCGGCACCATCTGCGAAGTCGCCAATGACGACGGCACCATGGCCCGCCTGCCCCAGCTCGAAATCTTCGCCGAACGCCACGGTCTGCTCGTCGTGACGATCAAGGACCTCGTTGCCTATCTGAAGGGCGAGGTTGTCGAGGAAGTGGCGCAGAAGCAGGTTGCCTAGTCTTCACGCGCCTGTGCGGTGAATAAAAAACGCCCGGCGAAAGCCGGGCGTAAAATCAAAAGGCAGACCACCTTACCTCTTGCACGTGGTCATCAATTCGGGCGGCGCTGCCGCGCAAACCCTACCAGCAGCAGAACCCGCCATCTACCAAAAGGTCCACGCCCGTCACGAAGCTCGCCGCATCTGACAGCAGGAAGATTGCCGGGCCGACCATTTCATCGACGCCCGCCATGCGCTGCATCGGGGTCTGCTCTTCGAACAGTTTCGTCTGGTGCACCATTTCCGGCCGCGTGTTCATCGGCGTCGCGGTGTAACCCGGCGAGATGGTGTTGACGCGGATGCCGCGCCCCACCCATTCCATCGCCATGGATTTGGACATGTGGATGACGCCAGCCTTCGATGCATTGTAGTGGCACTGCATCAGGCCGCGATTGACGATGACGCCGGACATGGAGGCAATGTTGACGATTGCGCCGCGACCGTTCTTCAGCATGGCATTGGCTTGCGCCTGGCAGGAGAGGAACACACCCTTCAGGTTGATGTCCATCATCGTCTGGAACTGGCTTTCCTCCATTTCCTCGGCAGGATTGGCGTTGGCGATGCCGGCGGCATTGACGGCAAGCGAGAGAGCACCGAGTTCGGCCTGCGTGCGTGCTACCGCTTCGCTCAGCGCCTGCTTGCTGGTAACATCGGCGGCGATCTGGATCGACTTGCGACCAGCCCTGGCAATGAAATCGGCCGTCTGCGCCAGGCCGTCATCGGTGCGGCGGTCAAGCAGCGCGACATCGGCACCGGACTGGGCAAGCCCCATGGCGATCCGCTGGCCGATGCCGGAACCGGCACCGGTGACGAACGCCACCTGGCCGGAAAGATCGAAAAGTTTCGGCGCGTTGAGCGTGATGGTGGACATCTCTATTTCCTTCTTCAGATGGTTGCCAGTTCCATGACCGAGACGTCGTTGGCCTCGTCGCGATTGAGGATTCCGGCCTGTTTTCCCTGTGCAAGAACGAGGATACGGTTTGAAACGCCCAGCACCTCTTCGAGATCGGAACTGACGACGATGACGGCAACGCCGCTTTTGGCCAGACCGACGATAATATCGTAAATGCCAGCCCGCGCGCCGACATCGATGCCGCGCGTCGGCTCGTCCAGCACAACCACGCGCGGGTTACGTGCAAGCCATTTGGCGATGACGACCTTCTGCTGGTTGCCGCCGGACAGATCCGAGGCAGGCTGTTCGCTGCGGCCCTTCACGCCGAATTTGGCAATTGCCTCCTTCGTAAAACCACGCTTGATGCTAGGCGTTATCCAGCCGGTGCCGACACGGTCGAGATTGGCGTAGATCAGGTTCTCACCGATCTCATGCTCGACAACCAGCCCTTGAAGCTTGCGGTCTTCCGGCACCATGACGATGCCCTTCGCAATCGCATCCGCCGGGCTTTTCAGCGTCAGTACCTGTCCATCGAGCAAAACCTCGCCCGCACTGGTCGGATCGGCACCGGAAATGGCACGCACCAGTTCGGTACGCCCCGCGCCGATCAGCCCGGCAATTCCAAGAATTTCGCCTGCACGGACGCCGAAACTGATGTCGCGGAAAGAATTGCCCGTGCCAGTCAGCCCCTTGACCTCCAGCACCGTTTTTTCCTGCGGTTCGGGCAGCGCCGGGAACAGGCGTTCCAACGACCGGCCAACCATGCTTTCGACGATGGTGCGCACCGGTGTCGCGCTGTCTTCAAATTCATGCACCCGCTCACCGTCGCGCAGCACGACGATGCGGTCGGTGATCTGCTTGATCTCTTCCATGCGGTGGGAAATATAGATGATGCCTACGCCCTCTGCGCGCAGCTTGCGAACCTGCTCGAACAGGGCCTGGGTTTCCGCACCGCCAAGGGCCGCCGTCGGCTCGTCGAGGATCAGCAGCTTGGCATCGAGCGCCAGCGCCTTGGCGATTTCGATCAGCTGCTGGTTCGCGGTCGAAAGGCCCGAAACCTTGCGGGTTGCAGGAATATGCAGATTGAGCCGCGCCAGCTGCTGCTGCGCCCTTCGCACCATTTCGGCGCGGTCGACGATGCCGTTCTTCATCGGCCAGCGGCCGATAAAGACGTTTTCAGCGATGGAGAGCTCCGGCAGAAGCTTCAGCTCCTGATGGATGAGTACAATGCCCTTGTCTATCGCCTCACGCGGCGAAGCGGGTGTATAGGGCTGGCCAAGCCAGGTCATCTTTCCTTCGGACGGCTCGCGGGAACCGGCGATGATGCCTGACAGGGTGGACTTGCCCGCCCCGTTTTCACCCAGCAACGCCACGACTTCACCCGGATAGACGTCGAGATCGACGCTTTTCAGAACCTCGAGCGGGCCGTAACGTTTGCTGATGCCACGGAGCGAAAGAACCGGCTCGCGCATGACGGGACCTCCTGGGAAACACGCGTGGCAGCGATGCGCCACGGCTTTGCGTCCGAATTGCCTGAAAACGAACAGATGACGCCCCCGCGCATCCGGATGGAGTGCGCGGGGGCGGATGCATCAGGGATGATTGGCAATGAAGCCGTCGACGTTTTCCTTCGTCGTCAGCGTCGCCTCGGAGAGTTGCACGGCCGGAACCTTCTCGCCGCCGACGATCTTGACGGCCATCTCGACAGCCGTGCGGCCCATCTTCTGGGTCTGCTGCGTCGCTGTCACGTCAAAGACGCCGTTCTTCAGCGCCTCAAGCGCTGCCGTGTCGCCATCGAAGCCGCCAACGACGATCTTCTGCGAGGGGTTGGCGACCTTGATCGCCTGTGCCGCGCCGAGCGCCAGACCGTCTGCCTGGGCAAAGACGATGGAAACATCAGGATTGGCCTGCAGCATGTTCTGCATGATCTGGAAGCCTTCATCCTGGCTCCACATGTTGGACCACTGTTCGGCAACGATCTTCACGCCGGAATTGGCCTTGACCGATTCCATGCAGCCCTTGGTGCGGTCGACTTCCGGTGTCGTTCCCTTCTGGCCATGAATGATGACCATCTTGCCCGAGCCGCTTGCCTGCTTGATGATGTAGTCGCAGACCGACTTGGCGGAAGCGACGGAATCGGTGGCGAGGAAGGTATCGCCCGGTGCGCCGTCGGCATTGCGGTCGATGTTGATGACGGGCACACCGGCCGCCTTGGCAAGCTTGACCGGAACGGTCGCCGCAGCGGCACCAGCCGGAATATAGATCAGCGCGTCGATGTTCTGCGTCAGGAGATCCTGGATCTGGTTGACCTGCGTCGGACCGTCGCCCTTGGCATCGACGGTGACAACGGTGATACCGCGCGTCTTGGCTTCGGCTTCGACGGCCTGCTTGATCTGGTTGAAGAAGTTCGCCTGAAGATTGGCAACGGCAAGGCCGATCTTCTTGACTTCGGCGGCGCTGGCCGAACCGAGCGACAGGGCGAGAAGGGCGGCGGATGTCAGCAGAATGCGTGAAAATTTCATGATTATTCCTCCATTTGTTGATTTTTGACCTTCGGGCAGATCAAACCTCCTCCCCTTCGGCCGCTTTTCACGCCTCCCATACCGGGAGGGTCGTCTATTGCGCGGACGGCTCATCGCCCTCCGCAGGCAAATTCAGCTTCTGCGCCGGCGCAATGTTTCAGCGCCCACGGCCAGCACGATAACCACACCGATGATGACCTGTTGCAGAAAGGGAGAAACATTGAGCAGGTTGAGGCCGTTGCGCAGCACACCGATGATGAGCACGCCGATCAGCGTTCCGCCGATGCCGCCGGCACCGCCCGAAAGCGAGGTCCCGCCGATGACGACAGCCGCAATCGTATCCAGCTCGTAGCCAAAACCGCTGGAGGGCTGCACCGAGTCGAGACGGGCTGCAAGAACGATACCCGCAAGACCGGCAAGAACCGCACAGGCAACATAGACGCAGATCGTCACCAGGGCGACGTTGATGCCGGCAAGTCGCGCCACTTCCGGGTTGCCGCCAACCGCATAGACGGTGCGGCCTTCGGAGCGGAAGCGCAGGAAAAGAAACGATACCAGAACAACGACCAGCATCAGCAGCACGGTCGCCGTCAGCACGCCGAAATGGCGGTCGATGGCCAGCATCATGAACCAGTCAGGAAAACCGACGATCTGCTGACCGTCCGTGATCATATTGGCAAGGCCGCGCGCCACCGACATCATTGCAAGCGTCGCGATGAAGGCCGGAACCCGGAAGGCGGTGACGAGAACGCCGACGACAAGGCCGCAGGCTGCGGATGCGATGAGCGCCAGCATGATGGCCATGCCCATGGGCATGCCCGCGACATTGGCTGTCCAGCCCATGATCATCATAGACAGCGCCAGCACCGAACCGACGGACAGATCGATGCCGCCGAGCAGAATGACGAAGGTCATGCCAACGGCCATGATGCCGAGCACGGTGATCTGGTCGAGGATGTTGAGACCGTTTCGAAGCGACAGAAAATTTTCGCTGGTGAAGGTCAGGAAGACACACAGCAGCAGCAGGCCCAAAAGAGGTCCGGTCGCACCGCTTAGCCAGGCAAGCGGGCTTCTGGTGTGCGTAACCCCCTCATTGCGTTCAAGCACGGACATGGCTCCTCCAAGTGGCTATCTTGCATTTTTTAAACCGATTAGAATAATTATTCATGCTCGGTGAAACATGCATAAGCCAGTTGAGAGAAACTTGTCAATAGGCTTGGAGGGCGGGACGGGCCTTGCGGGTGATGGGATGGCTTCACACCTGCGCCTCTCATCCCGTTCCGGTGCGCATCGCGGGAATCCTGCGCAAGCGCGCCTGCGTGGCAAGGAGAGCCCTTTCAGCCAAAGGACTTAGGCTGAGCAGGTTCCTTTTACGGACCGAGGAATGAGGCGGGGAGGCGCGCTTCATCATTGGTGAAAATGAAGCGGCAGAAATAATCGGCACGGATTGAAACAGGACAATTCACAATTCCGGCTTGACAGAAACGCCACGTCTGCAATTATATAAACAGCTGTATAAATATTCACACGCATGTTTTGAAGAGGATCCCATGCAGCCCACAGAGCTAGAGCGCATTGCGCGCCAGATTCGCCTTCGCGACGTCCAGGCTGTTTTCGAAGCGGGTGCCGGCCATATCGGCGGAGAAATGTCGGCGATCGACATCATGACCGCCCTTTATTTCCGCGTATTGCGCATCTGGCCGGAAGAACCGAAGAACCCTGCCCGCGACCGTTTCGTGCTGTCGAAAGGCCACACCGCCTGCGCGCTTTATGTGACGCTCGCCAAACGTGGCTTTATCCCGGAAGAGGAAATCTCGACCTTCCTGCAACCCAATTCCCGCCTCAATGGCCACCCCAACTGCAACAAGGTGCCGGGGGTCGAGACCAATACCGGCCCGCTTGGCCACGGGCTTCCAGTTGCCGTCGGAATGGCCAAGGCGGCCAAGCTTTCGGGAGCGGATTACCATACCTATGTCATGACCGGTGATGGCGAGATGCAGGAGGGCTCCAACTGGGAAGCCATCATGTCCGCCGCGCAGTTCGAGCTTAACAATCTGACGCTTATCATCGACCATAACCGTTTCCAGCAGGGTGCTGCGATCTCGGAAACCAACGACGTCGCGCCGCTTCGCCCGAAGCTTGAAGCATTCGGCTGGGAGGTGAGCGAAATCAACGGCAACGCGATGGAAGAGATCGTTCCGGCGCTCGAACATCGAGGCAAGCGCCCGCATTGCATCGTTGCGCACACCAATAAGGGTCACGGCATTTCGTTCATGCAGGACCGCGTCGACTGGCACCACAAGGTTCCAAGCAAGGAACAATACGAAATTGCCGTCAAAGAACTTTCGGAGGCATTGTAATGAACGCGCCCGTAACCGCCGCCAAACTCTATGATTGCCGCGACGCCTTCGCCGAAACGCTGGAAGCGCTGGCCGCTGCAAACGACAGGGTCGTGGCCGTTTGCAACGATTCGGTCGGCTCCTCGAAGCTCGGCGGCTTCAAGTCGAAATTCCCCGAGCGCCTCGTCAATGTCGGCATTGCCGAACAGAACATGGTGGGCGTCGGCGCCGGCCTTGCCAATGGCGGCCAGCTTCCCTTCGTCTGCGGCGCATCCTGTTTTCTGACCGGTCGCGCGCTGGAACAGATCAAGGCAGACCTCGCCTATTCCAACGCCAATGTGAAGCTCATCGGCATCTCCTCGGGCATGGCCTATGGCGAACTGGGTCCGACACATCACTCGATCGAGGATTTCGCCTGGACCCGCGTTCTGCCGAACCTGCCGGTCATTGCCCCCTGCGACCGCATCGAAACGGCCGCCGCCGTCAAATGGGCTGCGGACTATGCCGGCCCCTGCTTCCTGCGCCTGTCGCGCGTCGGCGTGCCGGACCTTCTGCCTGACGGCCACGTCTTTGAACTCGGCCGCGCCAACCTGCTGCGCGAAGGTTCCGACATAACGCTGATCGCCAATGGCACGCTGACTCACCGCATCGTCAAGGCCGCCGATATTCTGGCCGGTCGTGGCATCAAGGCGCGTGTGCTTAACATGGCAACCGTGCGCCCGATCGACGAGGCGGCCATCATTGCCGCAGCGAAGGAAACCGGCGCAATCCTGACGGCTGAAGAACATTCGATCTTCGGCGGTCTAGGCTCTGCCATCGCCGAAGTTGTCGTCGATCATGCCCCCGTGCCGATGAAGCGCCTCGGCGTTCCAGGCGTCTTTGCCCATACCGGCTCGGCAGAATGGCTGCTCGATGAGTTTGGCATGGCACCCGCGGCCATCGCGGAGGCTGCAGCAGCGCTGCTCAAGAGAAAGTAAGTCTCCTCCCAGGGTCGTCGCGTGTCTTCGGATGCGCGGCGACACCCTTTGCAATATCGTCGTTTAATCACCGCAAGGCTGAAACGAAAAAACTGCCGACGAAAGAACTCAAGTGATGCGCGCCATTCTGTCCATCGATCAGGGCACCACCAATTCCAAGGCCATTCTCGTTTCTGAAACAGGAGAATTGCTGGCGCGCGGTTCATCGCCGGTCGGCATCACCTATCCGCAGCCCGGCTGGGTGGAGCAGGATCCGAACCGTATCTGGGCCTCGGTGCGCGAAGCGATTTCCGCCTGCCTGTCTTCGGCACCCTCTGCCGTCAGCATTGAAGCCATCGCCATTTCCAACCAGCGCGAATCGGTGACGATCTGGGACGGTGAAACCGGCGAGCCGCTCGGCCCGGTCTTGAGCTGGCAATGCCGCCGCACTGCGCAGGAATGCACCGATCTCATCGGCAAGGGCCATTCTGAACGTGTCATGGCGCTGACCGGCCTGCCCATTGACCCGATGTTTCCCGGCGCCAAGATGCGCTGGCTGTTGGAGCGTGCGCCGAAGGGCCGCAGCCTTCGCCTCGGCACCATCGATAGCTGGCTGATCCACTGCCTGACCAGCGGCAAGGTGCATGCCTGCGACGCCTCCAACGCGGCCCGAAGCCAGGTGCTCGATCTCAACCGGCAGGTGTGGAGCGAAGAGCTTTGTGACCTTTTTGGCATCGACATCAACGCCCTGCCCGACCCGCGCGACAGCAGCGGCGACTTCGGCGTGACATCAGGTGTTCCCGGCATCAAGGACGGCACGCCTATTCTGGCTGCCGTCGGCGACAGCCACGCCGCCCTCTTCGGCCACGGCGCCTTCAATCCCGGTGACGGCAAGGTGACGTTCGGCACCGGCTCATCGGTGATGACGACCCTGCCGCATTTCATCGCGCCAGAGCGCGGCATCACCACGACTGTTGCCTGGAGGATTAACGGCAAGCCGACTTTCGCCTTCGAGGGCAATATTCTTGTGTCTGCCGCCTCCCTGCCGTGGATGACGGACATTCTCGGCCTGCCAGATGTCGCATCTCTTGTGGAGCTTGCCGCGACCGCTGAACCAGATGGCCCCGGTTTCGTCCCGGCCTTTGTCGGCCTCGGCGCGCCCTATTGGGATTCCAATTGCCGCGCGCTGTTTTCGCAGATCAATTTCAGCACAAGTCGCGCGCAGATGGCCCGCGCCGTTACCGATTCCATCGCCTTTCAGGTTTATGACGTCTTCTCGACCATGCGCGCGCAGTCGCCCTCCGGCTTCGGACAGCTTTTCGTGGATGGCGGGCCGAGCCAGAACCGTTTCCTCATGCAATGCGTCGCCGACATGCTGGACCACCCCGTCATCCAGCGTGACGCGCCGGAAGCCTCCGCGCTTGGCGCGGCCTATCTTGCCGGCCTCGCCCTCGGTCTATGGAGCGATCTCGACGCCATCGCCGCGCTCAACAGTCACGGCAACGCCATCGCGCCTTCGTCCGGTGACGGCAGGCAACGGCTTGCCGTCTGGCGCGACGCGATTGCGCGCTCGACGTTACCTGTGACGTCGGGTAAGGGTGAATAAAAATTCACCCTGGAGGGCTTATGGGCAGGATCAACGAACTTCGGATGATATCCCGCGTGGCGCAGATGTATTTCAGCGAGCACAGGCGGCAGGCGGAGATTGCCGAACATCTCAATCTTTCGCAGGCCACCGTTTCGCGCATGCTGAAGCGTGCCGAAACGGAAGGTATCGTGCGCACCAGCATCATTCCGCCGCCCGGTACCTATAGCGATCTTGAAGCACAGCTTCGCGAACGCTTCGATCTGCCGGAAGCCATTGTTGTCGATTGCAGCGAGGATCGCGACGGCGCGATCATGGCCCGCATCGGCGAGGCTGCCGCGCATTTTCTCGAGGTGACGCTGTCGCAAAACGAGATCATCGGCGTTTCCAGCTGGAGCCAGACGATCTTCAAGATGGTGGAAAACATCCATCCGCTGAAGGGCGCCAAAGCGCGTTACATCGTCCAGACGCTGGGCGGCATGGGCGATCCTTCCGTGCAGACGCACGCGACCCAGATCACCACCCGGCTGGCGCGGCTGACGGAGGCCGAACCGAAATTGCTGCCGGTCCCCGGCGTCGCCACCTCTCGCGAGGCCAAGCTTTTGATGCTGGCCGATCCCTTCGTGCGCGAAACCATCGATCTTTTCGGTTCGATCACGCTCGCCATCGTCGGTGTCGGTGCCGTCGAGCCATCGGAGCTTCTTGCCCGTTCCGGCAATATCTTTTCCGCCAAGGAGCTTGCCGATCTGGCACAGGCGGGCGCCGTGGGCGATATTTCGCTCAGGTTCTTCGACAAGGACGGCAAGCCCGTCAAGACACCGCTCGATGACCGGGTCATAGGCCTTCCGCTGGAGAACCTCTCCAATGTCGACCGCGTCATTGCACTCGCCGGCGGCTCGAAAAAAACCGAGGCGATCGCCGGCGCGCTCCGAACCGGCGTGATCGATGTTCTCGTCACCGACAAGTTCACCGCCGAACGACTGGTCGGCACATAAACATAGCCATTATCCCATAAGGAGGAGAGATGAGGCGCTTTGAAGGTCAATCCGTATTCGTGACTGGAGGCAACAAGGGCATCGGTTACGGCATCGCCCGCCGTTTTGCCGAGGAAGGTGCGAAAGTCGCCATCGCCTCTGTCGACAAGGACACCAATGACGCCGCCAAAAAGCTGGCGGACGAAACCGGCTCAGTCACCCATGGCGTGATCCTCGATGTGCGGGATGCGGCGGCGGTGCGCGAGGCCTATGGCGCAGCCGAAGAGGCAATCGGTCCCCTTTCCATCTCCGTCCAGAACGCCGGCGTCATCACCATCTCCAAGATCGAGGAGCTGACGCAGGAACAGTGGGATTTCAACCTCGATGTCAACACCAAGGGCGCGTTCCTGTGCTGCCAGGAAGCGATCCGCCGCTTCCGCGCAAGTGGCACCAAGGGCCGCCTGGTTAACACCGCCTCCGGCCAGGCCCGTCAGGGATTTATCTATACCCCCCACTACGCCGCTTCAAAATTCGGCGTCGTCGGCCTCACGCAAAGTCTGGCAAAGGAACTGGCGCCCGAAGGCATCACCGTCAACGCCATTTGCCCCGGCATCATCCACACCGAAATGTGGGATTATAACGACCGAGTCTGGGGCCAGATGCTCGGTGACTACAAGCCCGGCGAACTCATGGCCGAATGGGTGCGCAACATTCCAATGCGCCGCGCAGGAACACCAGCCGAAGTGGCAGCCTTGGTGGCGTTTCTCGCCTCCGAGGATGCGGCCTACATCACCGGCCAGACAATTAATGTCGATGGCGGGCTGATCATGTCGTAGCACTCAACCAATCGATGACGGCATCTGCGTTCTTCTCTGGCGGATGGACCGGGTAAAAGACATGCTTGATAACGCCCGTTTCGATAATCATCGTGAGCCTCTTGAGCAGTGTCAGGCCTCCAGCCTGGAAAGTTGGAAGGCGAAGGGCTGACACCAGAAGGAGTGAATGATCGGAAAGCAGAGGAAACGGCAGGTGAAGCCGCTCTGCTGCCTCTCGCTGATACTCCGTGGTCTGCGTAGAAAGGCCAAACAGACGCGTTGCTCCCAATGCCTTCAGTTCAGCGAAATGATCACGGAAGGCACAGGACTGTGGTGTACATCCCCTCGCGCCGGGTATTGCGTCCCATCCGTCAATCGCCTTTCCTCCGGGCGGGCTTGTCCAGGGGTAAGCATAGACCACGGTTAACCCCGGCTCACGCAGATCGACGGTCGTGCCATCCGTCGCAGCCAAACAAATGCCAGGCAACTCCATCCCGGGTAAATGCCTGGCTGCTCCGTCGTCACGTGGGGTAACTAATTGCTCATCCCCGCCGGGTTCAATCATTGCCACCTCGTTGCTCTTCCTGTCTGTCGACGTTGCGAAGTTAGCCGATTTTCATACTACCGCAATGTCTTGTGCGCAGGTGCAAAGCTGCCGTAGCGATTCGCGCCTTCAGCCTTGATGGAATACGAACGCCACGCCTTCATTCGATTTGACAAAGTCACCGATTGCCAAGTCTCTGACCGATAGAGATGGCGGCAGCCGATAAAACGGAAACTAATTTTCCCGCTGAACCTTGCCTGCGTCGATACCGAATTCGCACTCTCGCAATGCCTGAACGCCTTGAACAGAACCGAACCGTTGATCGTACTACTGTAGACCTATCGCCCTCAAAGTTATCATTTACGCCAGCAGGGTGCCCGCCAGTCGAACGACGAATATAGTCGCCCGCCGGAGGTTCAGATCGACCACGCTGACA
The DNA here is from genome assembly GCF_019355535.1 of Agrobacterium sp. S7/73. Taxonomy (NCBI): domain Bacteria; kingdom Pseudomonadati; phylum Pseudomonadota; class Alphaproteobacteria; order Hyphomicrobiales; family Rhizobiaceae; genus Agrobacterium; species Agrobacterium sp. S7/73. The sequence continues at coordinate 615,178 of NZ_CP072138.1, read as the reverse complement.
TGGCCGAAGGGGCAATGTGTGGCAAAGCGCACGGTAAGCTTGCAATCGCACGGATGATGCCGGTCAGGATGAGAGATCTCCGTGCGATTGGGAAGACACAGGCCAACGGCCAATCAATACATGCTTTGTGCGGCGCTATGCAAATTGCAGCAGCGTGGTCATATTGCGATCGAAATACAGGAGAGGAGAGCGACCCTTATTGCCCTTCGCGAAATGAACGTCACACACAAATATCGTGTGCGTTCCCGATTGAAGCACCTCGTGAACTGAACAGCTGAAATGCGCGCATGCGCCTTCGAGCAAGGGCTGCCCCAGTTCGTCCGATGTCCATTCTCCCAGTTCGAAGCGCTTCTCTGGCGGCACTCTTCCACCAAACGCCCCAGCGATTTCACTATGCTCGCTCGAAAGGAGGTTCAGGCTTAGCCGCCCATTGTCTAGAATGGCCGCGTGCGCCGATGCCTTGGTATTCACGCAGACCAGCAGCCTTGGCGGCTCCTGGCAGACTGAGCAAGCTGCGGTGACGGTCAGGCCTGCACGTCCTGCGCTGCCGTCTGTTGTCACAACCTGCACCGCAGCTGCCATCATCGCCATGGCATCTTTGAAACTCAGTGCATCCGCTCGCGTTAGAGTATTTACCAACATTTTTCCATCCATGGATGAGGGACAAACGAGGACCCGGACAAAGCCGGGTCCGTGATGCCTTACTCGGCAGCGTCGAGGGACTGCCCGCTAAATGCGCTTCGATAGGAAGCGCCAGGATGATTTTCAGGGAGAAGCGATCCCCGCCCGAAAAGCTTTTCGCGGAGCGTTCCTTCCGCATATTCGCTTTGCGCAAGACCGCGTTGTTGAAGTACCGGCGTGACGTGATCGATAAAATCGACGAACGTGTCAGGGTGAAGTTGGCATATCATGTTAATGCCATCGACACCGGCATCCTGCCACTGCTCCAATTCATCCGCGATGGATTCGGGAGTTCCCACGATACGACAATTGTAGGAGAGCGCGTTTGCCAGATCCTTGACAGTCGCCTTCTCGCCCTCGGGCTTGCCCATCTCGATCATACGGGCATAACCCTGCAATCCATCCAGACCCGACTCGTCGATCGGCTTGTCAGGCTCCATGTGTGAAAGATCGACTCCCATGTCGCGGCTGACATGTGCGGCCAGACCCTCATAGCTGACCCATTCGTCAATTTCCCTCGCCTTGCGTTCTGCTTCCTCCATCGTGCTGCCGACAACGAAGGACAGTCCCTGGATGAACTTGAGATCGTCAGGGCCCCGCCCTGCCTGGCTGGCCACTTGCTTGGTGCCGGCGATGCCGATACGGGCTCCGTTCACATTTGGATAGAGCACGAATGTCCCTTCGGCATGCTGCGCCGCAAACTTGCTTCCGCGCTTCGAGGCGCCGGCCTGATATAACATCGGCGTGCGCTGTGGCGAGGGGCTGACGAGATGCGGCCCCTGCACCCTGTAGCGCTCACCCTGATGGTTGATGCGGTGCACCTTGGTATGGTCGCTGAAGACGCCGCTTTCCCTGTCCGCAATCATTGCATCTGCGTCCCAGGAACCCTCCCAGAGCTTATAAAGCACGTCCATATACTCATCCGCCCAGTCATAGCGCTGATCGTGGGGAACGATCTTGTCGAAACCGAAATTCCGTGCAGCGTTGTCGGTCACGCTCGTGACGATGTTCCAGCCGATGCGGCCACCGCTGATGTGATCGAGGGTCGATGCCTTCTTGGCAAACGCGAATGGGTGTTCGGAAAGAAGAGAACTCGTAAAGACAAGCCCCAGATCCGTCGTCACGCCCGCCAGAGCAGCGCAGAGCGTGAAGGTGTCGTTGCAAGGCATGTGAAGGCCTTGCTGGAAGTATGCATCCCACTTTCCGTCATAGGCGGGATCGATACCCAGGATATCGGCAAAGAAGATGGCGTCGAATTTGCCCTGCTCCAGCTTCTTGACGAGGTTTGCCCATGTCGCGAAATCGTTGAAATTGGCCAGCTCATTTTTCGGATGCCGCCACGTCCCGTGGTAGATGTGCGAAGGGACGTTCATGGTAAAGCAATTGAATATCAGACGCTTGCGCATAGCTTCTCCTGTTTGTTGTCTTTGTTCCCGGAAACAAGCCTATGCCGCAACGCAACATGCGTCTTGGCTCACAGTGAACAGTTTTTGTGCGCAAAGTGACACTGGCCATAAAGGCATTCATCATCTTCATGCCCGAAGACTGCGGAATGACCCCGGTTCGGGTCGATCGTGCCAGCAGACGAAGATTGCTTGGCATGTTTTTTGCGTCATCATTGCGACAATCGTCGCTGACGGAGGCGCTGGAAATGACTGTCTGGAACGCAACCGAATTGCCGCAAAAGGACCGTTTCCCTTTCTGGAAAGAGGTGCTCTGCCAGGAATACGTCGCTTTGAACTCGACAACAGAAGGCCATGCCCCGTTTTTCGGCCACGTTCGTGCCAAGCTGCTAAACTCGATCAACGTCACGACAATTTCGTCGAGCAGGCAAAAAATTCATCGCCGTAGGCAGGAAATCAGCCGAATGCCAGAACAGGTGTACTTCCTCAATCTACAAGTGGAAGGTCACTGCCGGATGATGCAGAACGGCAGGGAAGCGCTCTTGCAGCACGGTGATTTCTCGATCGTCGATTCGACCGAGCCATATATCAACGATTACTGCAGCGACAGTTGGACCCAGCATTCGTTCCGCATTCCCAAGGCAATTCTGCAGCCTCTTCTGAAGCAACCCGACAGACTGATGGCCACTAAAATAAGCAGCAGTGCTCCACTTGCGGGTCTTGCGACCGACTATCTGTCATCGATTGCGATGAATGCCGAGCATCTCGACGCCGCCGCGTCCTTATCCATCACCAACCATCTGGTGGAACTGGTTGCGCTGGTTCTCGGCGTATCCGATCGCGAGGGAGACCGAGCGAGGGGGACATTGCGCAATCAGCTCGCTTTTTCCCTAATCAACTACATCACTTCGCATGCGGCAGACCCGGCACTGACACCGGCGAAGGCAGCCGATCATTTCCGCATTTCGGTTCGCTATGTTCACCGACTGCTGGAAGACAGCGGCGAGACATTTAGCCAGTTCTTGCTTCGGCAAAGGTTGCAAAAATGCGCGGACGATCTGCGTACCAAACGTGGCAGCTCTATTGGAGAGATCGCTTTCCGATGGGGATTCAATGACCTCTCGCATTTCAGCCGATCGTTTCGGAACCAGTTCGGTGTCGCGCCACGCGAATATCGAGTGCAGTAGTGCAAAGCAAGCAGCACCCGTTTGACGTAGACGGGTTCGTGGACGGTGGATAGCGACGGAATTACCGCGGCCGGCGACTTGTCTTAACCCTCGACAGGATCAAAACCATCAAATCCTCAGTTGAGTGGTAATGAATGTGTAAATTTTCTAATCTGGGGACGACCTGCTCTTCGGAATTGCCGGCTTGAACAGGCCGTCTTGGCAGCTTTGCGCCAAGAGGCGGACATCCGTCGAAGCCTTCAGGATGATCCGCGCCGTGACCCTATAGCCATTCGTAAGTCTCCCAGCGTTTGTCGCGATGGGCGCGGTGGCGGCGAACGGCTGCCATCCGCAGGTTCAGACTATCAAAAAACTAAACAGTGAGCTCTCTTCGGACGATCTCAGCTCCTGCGCTCAAGGAATTCAGCTTGTCTCTTGCCACACGACGAGAAAGGGGGCCATGCCGCAATTGGTGCAGGGGCAAAGTTTATCTGCGTCGACAAACTTAAGCGCCTTGCGCAGCGTTGCAGCGACTTCCTCCGGGGTTTCGATGGTATCGCTTGCCACATCGATGGCCCCAACCATCACTTTCTTACCTCGAACAAGTTCCAGAAGATCCATTGGGACATGAGAATTGTGGCATTCGAGGGAGATCATACCGATGCCGGATTTCTGCAGCCTGGGGAGACTTTCCTCATACTGCCGCCATTCTGACCCGAGTGTCTTTTTCCAATCCGTATTGGCCTTTATGCCGTAACCATAGCAGATATGGACGGCGGTCTCGCACTTCAGCCCTTCAATTGCCCTGTCCAAAGTGGCGACACCCCAGTCATTCACATCGTCAAAGAAAACGTTGAACGCAGGTTCGTCGAACTGGATGATATCGACGCCGGCAGCCTCCAATTCCTTTGCTTCCTCGTTGAGTATCCCGGCAAATTCCCAAGCAAGCTTTTCACGGCTCTTATAATGGCCGTCAAAGAGAGTATCGATCATCGTCATCGGACCCGGCAAAGCCCATTTGATGGGTTGCTTGGTCTGCTGGCGCAAAAACTTGGCGTCTTCGACGAACACGGACTTCTGGCGAGACACGGCGCCGACGACTGTCGGGACACTCGCATCGTAGCGATCGCGAATTCTGACTGTCTCGCGTTTTGCAAAATCGACCCCGTCGAGGTGCTCGATGAAAGTCGTGACGAAATGTTGGCGTGTTTGCTCGCCATCACTGACGATGTCGATGCCGGCCTGTTGCTGATCGTCCAGTGAAAGGCGCAGGGCATCTCTCTTGCCTTCCAGTAATTCCTCGCCCTCCAGCTTCCAGGGCGACCACAGTTTTTCGGGCTGCGCAAGCCAGGAGGGTTTCGGCAGGCTGCCAGCGGTCGATGTGGGGAGAAGTTTCTTCACGATGGGACCTCTTCTAAGTGATGCTCAGGCGGGGCGGTGAGCAAACAATTGCTCAAGGACGGCGCGGTATGGCTTGATGAAGTGTTTTTCGGTGAACTTACCCTGATCCACCGCCAAGCGATTTCGTTCGTCGCGATCGTAAATGACCCTGGTCAGCGAATAGTCCTGGTGCTTCAGGTTGGGCTGATAAAATGTCCCGGCTGCTGCGTTCGCATTGTAGATTTCGGGACGATAAATTCTCTGAAACGTTTCCATCGTGCTGATGACGCCGATTAGCTCAATATTGGAGTAGTCGCCCAGCAAGTCCCCAACAAAGTAGAAGGCCAACGGCGCAACGCTGCCTGCAGGCATGAAGTAGCGAACCTGCAATCCCATTTTCCCGAAATACTGGTCGGTGGACGAGAACCCATTCTGCCGGTATTCGACGCCCATCACGGGGTGATGATTTTCGGTCCGGTAATAGGTCTTGCTGGTCGAGGCGCTGATGCAAATGACCGGCGGCTTGCGAAAGTGCGAGCGGTAGGCATCCGACCGCAGAAAAGACTTGAACAGGTTTCCATGCAGGTCGCCGAAGTCGGCCGGAATGCTGAAGGCAGGAACGCTCTTGTTATGCTCCGGCAGCACAATGCTGAAGTCGTAGTCTCGCACATAGGAGGAGAAGTTATTCCCCACAATGCCGTCGATACGTTCACTGGTTTTGTGATCGATGATCGTCGTCTTCAGTATCTCGATGAGGGGAAATTTTTCACCTGCGACATCGAAGCTCATGTCGACCGAAATGATCTCCAACTCTACCGAGTATCGGTCCGATTTGGGATTATCCCAGTGAGCGAGGGCGTTGAAGCGGCTGTCGATCATGCGCATGACATTGCGCAGGTTTTCCTGCCGCTTTTTGCCCCTGGCCAGATTGGCGAAATTGGTGGTGATGCGCGTATTTTCTGAAGGACGATAGTCCTCATCGAAGGGTACGCTCGTGATCGTAGAAATGCAGGTCTGAGACATGTTGTGCCCCTATAAAGTTGGGGGCATGGGTCTGCGGACGCATAGCAAGACAGGCCGCGACAATGCAGCCTTTGCTACGGCACACTGGGACACCCCGCCCGTGGACGTTATTTCACCAAAGGCAGGTCTCCTGGCTCACGGATCATCACTTCCGTCCGTCTTCCCGGGGTAAACCAGTGACATGTTGGACTTCAGCTCGCCGCTTACAGTTGCGGGGGCAGCGTCGGCTTTTCCGCATGACACGGAGCACCGACTTCCCTCTTAGCCCCGGCACGTTGCGTGCAACGACTGGGGAACCTTAGGCGTGGCGACCATATTGTAAGCCACGTCATCGGTCAACATCATATAACGATATCTTTATGTCCTTAAGTCTACGTTTCCATTGTCGGTTCCGACCGAGTAGGTTGCATTCGGCGTTGTCAGGCGATTCTCACATACGCGGACCTGTCCGTGGCAAACGTCTCGCTCCACGCAGTTGAAAGGATCAGACCACACCACGAATAGTTCCTAGCGCGGGAGCAGCCTGGTGATACCGTCTAGGCGCCCAGAGCGCGTTCCGCCAGACTTAGTCGCTCCAGAAGAGCCAGTACGTCGATCGACGGTTCAGGAGGCAATTGGGGCAGCTAGAAGGCGCGCATGATTTCGCCTGCCACAGGCGTTTCATTGAAGCGGCCTCGCCGGAGGTTGGGATGCTATTCGAACATGCCCTACTGTGCCGGCGCAGCGCTAATAAAGGAATCGGCGTTTGAATTAAATAGCGAATGAGCGAAGGCAAGCACCCTTAAATTGCGGGCCGATAACATCACGGACGCGTATCCGCATCAGCACCGCCGAATTTGTGCTCGGGCCTTCGAACCGCCCCATGTCGTTGAAGGTGCACAGGAAGTTCCGATCCGCACCGGGCATCTGACAGGTCTGGCAGTGGGCGGTATTCGGCTTCGTTAATCGTACCGTCAGGCTTGAATCACTGGAACTGCTAGTCGGCAGTCAACGTTACGGTTTCACGCTTTTCGCCGCTTTCAGCAGCGTCATGCGTCCCCGTTTCCAATCTCCGGCGCAACGGCCTGGAGCAATATCCTCCTGCTGCCGCCGAGACGGACAGTTATCCCTCACAAAGACGAATACAACCGCTTTTTCGAAGAAAAGGGTTCCAGCCTTTCGCTGCAAGGATTGCCCAGGCAGTGGCGCCAACATGCGGCAACCTGAAATATTTGAAGTCGGCAAATGTCGAGGTCGGCCCGATCATCAGCCCGGTCGTCAGTTCGTCCCCGACTGTCGCGTAGATCAGGTTATCGGGAGATATTTGTGCGGCGATGGTGGCAAGCAGTGCCTCGGCCCGCTCGGCATCGCCGACCTGCTGAAATGTCAGCGCGGCCTGGGCCGTACCTTCCAGCCACACACCATCCCGATCGTCGTTAAAATCAAAACCTCCCGCAACCGCATAATGCCGATCAACCCAATGCAGAACACGCCCACTGCGGCCCCGAAACTCCGGCACGGCGAGAATGGGCCAGAGCTCGGAATCTATTCCGGACTGGCTCGAGTTGGGTGTGTCGCTTCCGGGTTGGCTGCCGACGTAAAACCGTCCCTGCTGCTCATTCCACATCGCATCAAGAAATTTGCGTGTTTTGTCCCGCATCGCCTGCCAGGCGCGCGCTCCCTCAATTTCGGCGAGCCAACCCGCAACGGCATATACATCGAGATTATGTTCCGTCGATTTCCACTCGAGTTTTGCCGGTGCAGGCTCATGACCGAATGTGCCACCTGTGTAGCCGATATCGCGGACGCCCGCCGTATGCGCATCGATCCAGCGCATGAGTTTGGTCGCAGCCTGTACATAGGACGGATTGCTTGATCGTTCACCGGCTGTAAGAAGCGCAAGTGCCGCCCAGGCCAGATTGCCCGTCGCGCTGCCGACCTGATAGTCATCCTCGACCCACGTCTTGCTGGCCTCACTCCAGAAACCGGGCAAAAGCATAGCATCATTTTCGTTCGCAACGGGGCCGGAACGGTAGGCGTTGCGCAGGCGGCCATCGCTATAATAGCGATCGTTGTTGACGGCGAGCAGCAGCGCATCGGCAACCCTTTTTGCCTCGGTATCGTTGCCACAGGAAAAAAGGGCGATCGTCGCCAGGGCATTGTCATAGGTGAAACCCGCATTTGAAAGAGCGGGATCAAGCGCTTTACCGCCCGGTGCAGGCTCAAAGCTCCGAAATACGAAGGGGGTGGTGGATTTGTCCATCTTCCCAACGAGACCCGCACACAAACTAACAGCAAGGCGGTCGCGAACTGATCCGGAACCGGTGCGCCCATCGCCAGCAGCGACCACTCCTGTTGTGAAGCAGGTCATGAGAACTGTCGCGATGATCGATTTGACAGACATGAGTTTCCCATTTGGTGCGCGCTTTTCCAAATAACCCCGCCTCTAGCTTGCGATTTACGTCGAGCACGGCCCCGGGTTTGGCGCGAATTGTCTTAGCTGAAGGCCCTTGCGAGAAACATCTGCATGGACTTCAGGAGGTCGCCCTGTTCCGCGACATTTTCGGGCGCATTGCGGAAAAGCAGCCTCAAGATTGCACGATGCTGGTCGGCAGTAGGGGTGAGAGTGAATTTGCCGGGCGTTTGCGAGACTTTCGTTGCATCGATCTGCAGCCAGCCCACCTCGGGCACGTACAGGGACTCTGCCTCGGCGTAAGACCGGTTGAAATCCGCCAGGGTCGCGGTTTCGGTCGAAAGCGCCACGATCCGTACCGCCTTCACCTCGCTTGCGCATTGCAAACGGCCTTCGAGATCCACGCCGATCGGCTCTTCCTTGTCGACACGTGGTAATTCAATGCAGCAGATGAGGCTGGTGAAGGCAATCACCATAGCGACCGCCGACCAGATGAGGTTGAGACAATCTCGCGCCGAAAATTCTACAGGGGCGTCCCATGCGTAAACGGCGAGCAGAACTGAAACCGCGGAGGTGACGGTGACGATTGCGAAAAATAGCGCTGTAGGCCCATGAATGCGCACCTGTGACCGGTCACCACCTTTCTCCGTGACTTTAAAGGGACGTCCGAAGGGTTTGCGCATAGCCTGAAACAAGGTGATGGTGATGGGAACAGCGGTCAGCGCATGCGTCACTTCGGTGAACAGCGGTAGGGTGCGTTTTCCCGATATCCAGGTGGAGTAGGCCCAAAACAAAGCCAGTGACGACAGTCCAAATTTCATGAACATCAGCTCGTCGGCCTGGAGGGCGGAAACGCCTGTCAGCCAGTAGATCGATGGTGCCAGCAACAGGCAGAGAATGAAAGGCTTCGACAGCCAGCAAAACAGCCCGTGCAGATAATGCAGCCTTTGTGTCAGCGTGAACTTGCCACGCCACAATGGTCCCGTCCGCAGAAGGCCGATCTGAATGGTGCCCAGGCACCACCGCGTGCGTTGCGTGATATATTCTGGCAGGCCCTCAGCCGATAGACCGACACTGAGTTTTTCGTTGAGCCAGCGTGTGACGTAACCTCGCTCCATCAGGCGGTAGGTCAGCAGCATATCTTCGGAAAGTGCATCATGCGGAAACCCGCCGAGCTCGTTGACCGCCGCACGCCGCACGACAAAACTCGTCCCGACGCAGAAAGCGCAACCGACCGCGTCCTTGGCCGGCTGGAATACATCAAAGAATACACGTTGATCATCGACGAAGGAATTGCGGATGCCGAGGTTGTGCTGGATTGGGTCGCAATTAAAGTAAAATTGCGGTGTCTGCACAACCGCTACCTTGGGATCGGCGAAAAGACCGGTTACGCGACGAAGGAAGTTGGCCTGTGGCGCGAAGTCCGCATCCAGAACCATGATGAAATCGGAAACCTGTGGCAGCGCATTGGTGTGTTCAAGTGCATTGTTCAGATTTCCCGCCTTGGCATGTCTATTGTCCGGGCGCGTCACATAATTGACGCCGACCGTCTCGCAATAGTCCCGCACTTCCGGCCTGCGCGTGTCGTCGCAGACAAAAACACGAAGCTGCGGATATTGCATGGCCTGGGCCGCGATAACCGACTTCTCAAGGACATTCAAAGGTTCGTTGTAGGTGCAGATAAAGACGTCGACGAGTGGCGCATCGGAATTATTTGCAATCGCGGCTTCCCCTCTATCAGCCAGAAAAGACCAGTCCGTCCGCCTCGTCAGGATCAGGATCGAGCCGATGGCGTAAAGAACGGAGATCAGCTCGAAGGTGAAATAAATGTAATTCCAGGCAGTCTCCAGAGAAAGCTCGAAGGGTGGCAGCGTATCGGTGGCGCGCCAAAATATGTAAAGGCCAAGAGACAGCAGCATAATCGCACTGAAGGCCAACCGGTCCAGGACCCTGCGCGGGTCGGCCAGTATGGTAAACAGGATCGCGCAAAGGGCGATGACAAGATTGACGTAGAGTACCGACTGAACATCGCCATCAGGGCTGAAATACATCGACTTATCCTCATGGTTGGTCAGGCGCGCGGCACGCCGCGCGTGAATGAGGTTGCTTCGAGTGTCTTAAACAGGTGGTGGGTCGCCCTGCGGGTTTGCGTCGCACTCCCGCAGGGGCCCGTCCAATCCATGCGGGTGTCAGGATTGGGTGCGCGGTGCCTTTCCGGTGGCATCCGTATTGCCGAAAGGGTGCTGGGTGATGATATCGGGCTGATGTGCCCGGCCAGGCACGTCCGGCCGCTGTTGTGGCCACTCGATACCAGTGTGTGCGGATAGCGTATCACGCGACGTTTCGATCAGTGCCCATGCGGCCTGCCTGACATCCGGCAATTCGCTGACGGAGGTCTTTGCAAACTGGAACAGGCTGGCTGATGCTTCATGCACATAGTTCCGGGTTTTGCCGAGCCACTCGCGCGGCAGGCTCACACTTACCCACGTGCCGACCGAACAGGCGCCGTTCTCGGTCAATTTTTCCTGTGCCCTGCTGTCCATGCGAATATAGGCGTAGAGCTCTCGCCGCTCTGTTGGTGGAAAGGGCACGGCATAATCAAGGTCGACACGTTCGGTAGTACGCGGCACCAGGCGCTCCACCACCCCATCGGATTCTTCCGCCCAGGCATCGGAACTCACCTTCACCCGAGAACCGACGGAAAGCGCCTGTGCCTGACGCTCTGAAAAAATCGCCACGACGAAAGCGTTGCGGCAGTCAAGCGCCTCCGCCAGCGTGTCGCCTGCAACCACTTCACGGCCGGTCGCAGCCACGGGCTTGTAGAGCGTTGTGCCCGGTGGAATGGAAAGATCGGCGCGGGTCAGCCTTTCAATACGTGCGCTCTCCGCCGATGCCAGCGTTTCGAGCTCGCTTTTGCGCGTCTGCATGGTGGTCATCTGCATCCGGATCTGCAGCAGATCTGCGGACCGTGTGCGAATTTCCTGCTGAAGATTTTGCAGCGATTGCAAATCGGAGCCGATATAGATGCCTTGGCGCGCGAAGTTCATTTCCTTGGTGAGTTTGTCAACGGCGACTTTGGCAGCTTGCAGCTTTGTATCTTCAAGTTGTATTGTGTCCGCTATATCCTCTCCGATTCCAGAATACATCCCCTTCGCCATCAGCTTCTGTTTTCGCGTGGCTTCCGCTTTTGCAATTCGGGTCGAATAGGTCACCATCTGCAAGGCTGCATTGGCTGCCTGTAGGTCAGACTCGGTTCTTTGCAGTAACGCCGTCTGCTGACTGGCAAGATCCCTGTTCAAATCGTCGATGCGGTTTGCATAGTCGCCAATAATTCCGTTCTTCTGGCGAAGTTCATTATCGAGTGCTGCCAATTGCACCTTCAGGCCGATGAGCGTGGTATTGTCGACCTTGTCGTTTTCAATAGCAGCCTTACCGTTCTTGTCGGATATCTTTACCACACCGCTGATCGGTGTCGTCAGCGGAATGACTGGTGCATTGATGAGGGCGCGGTTCGTCTGGGATGTGAAGACCGGCGGAAACACAGAAGATGAAAACACCGTGGCGACAACGCCAAGGACAGTATAGGAGGCCAGCTTCACCGACGCACTTTGGCGCACTTCTTTGTCTCTATTGCGGAACAGCATGATATCAACTCCTGTTTTGTTGAACAGCCTTTCCTCCCGCAGTATTAAAATAGTTCACCAAGTTTTTTTGCGACGCAACATCGTTAAGATTGCATTAATAAATTTTTCGATATCGCCTAAATCATAGGCATCTGCCAGCGTTGAAGTCGCAAAAACTCGTCCACGAAAAACTACAGAGCTAAATTTCAATCGTTTCGTATCAGCTGTGCCTTTTAAATGGCATCTGGTTACTATGCGGGCTCTCACCCGGCCGCCCAGGTTGCAACCTATAGAAGCATCCGCTTGCCCAAGGCAGCGGCACGAGTCTGGTTTTCTATATCCAACTTTCGATAGGCCGGCGTCCACAGGTCAGTATTCGCGGTAGCCCAAAAGGGGCCGGAACAAGATCTGGTCCTGGCAACACGCCAAGCTGTGACATTCGGCATGGCGTCGGTTCCGCCTTCGCCGGGTACGGCGAAGGCTCTGCGAAGAGCAGATTGCTGCTGGGCATCACAAGCATCAATGGCGAGCCGATCAAATCAGCTGCAATACGCAAGCGCTTGGCGGCGTAAAAACTTGATTGCAAATTTCATCTTATCTTGATTTGATTCCGAGCCAATGGTAGCAGCGTTTTCATGGAAAGCGCAAAACACCCTGAAATCCTCGAGACCTTTATGGGCGTACGCTCTCGTCTGATGCGCGTCATCTACCGTCGGGTCCATTGCCCGGCGACAACTGCCGATCTCCTTCAGGATACTTTTCTTCGCTTTTGGGAACGGCCGGGCCTGTTACGTGATGTTGTCGACCTGGCAGCCTATTTCATCATTACCGGCCGCAATCTTGCGCTTGATCACGAACGCCGCCGCAAGATCGCCCCCTTTGTCGACGGGATCGAAGGCCTTGAATCCATTCGTGATCCCGCACCATCTGCGGAAGCAGCTACCATCAGCCGTCAGGAACTGCTTCGCGTTCAGGCCGCACTGGAACACATGCCTGCCCGCGCCCAGCAGGTTTTTATCCTCGCTCGTATTGACGGCCTGACATATGTCGAGATTGGCGAACGACTGGGAATATCGCCCAAAACGGTCTTTGGTCACATGGTCGTGGCGCTTGAGCGGTTGCGTGCAGAGGTCAACTACGAGCGCTAAAAGTCGCATGGCGGCTAAGAATGAGGCGGCGGATGCAGGATTTTTCCCTTCAGGAGCACTGTCCTGACAATGATCCAGACATATCACGCCGTGCAGCCGAATGGTTCGCGCTGCTTCTCGATGACAGCGCGACACCACTCGACCGTGCCAATTTCAGGGTTTGGCTCGAACAAAGCCCGGCCCATGCGAGAGCCTATGCCGAACTGGAGCGTTTGTGGCTTGGAGCCTCGGCCCTGCCAGAGGTATCAAGCCCTGCATCTGTCAGACGGCGAAAAATCCTCAAATCCGGCGGTGCACTTGCTATCCTGACCGCCGCCGGGCTTGGGACGCACGCATATTTAAGGCAGCAAACAGATTACCGGACGGGTGTCGGAGAGACCGCGCGCTTTTCCTTGCCCGACGGATCGGTTGCCGAACTGTCGACGGCGAGTGCCATATCGTTAAATTTCACGGCGGGCCAGCGACACGTCATTTTACAACAAGGCGAAGCGTTTTTCACGGTCGCTCGGGACGCTGCTCGACCGTTCTCTGTTGATTGTAGGGACCTTAGAGCTTTAGCGCTTGGCACTCAGTTTTCCGTTGGGATGCATGAGGAAGGTATCGTCGTTGCGGTTGCAGAACACACGGTAAAGGTCTCATCGTTGAGCCAAGAGCGGATCGTCCAGGAGGGACAGTCCGTGCTTTTCGCCAATGACAAACTGTCGGTGCCATCACAGACGGATATTGAGACGAGACTTTCGTGGCGAAGCGGAAGGCTCGTTTTCATCTCGGCTCCGTTCGAGGATGTCGTTGCTGCCCTGTCAAAATGGCGCTACGGCAAGATGATTGTCATGGACAGAGCCTTGGCCCGCCGGCCGATCAGCATCATCGTGGACGTGCGCAGGGCCGGTCGGATACTGGAAAGTCTGGAGCACGGCCTGCCTATCCGTATTGCGAGCTACTCGCCTTTGCTGACGTTGATCTATCCGCAATAAAAAATCAAAAAATCGACCGAGGTTTTTTCCAAGCTGAAACGTCCCCTGTTCAGAAGCCCGAAAATGCTCGGGTATTGGTCCGTTTGCAGGGGGCAAAACGAGTGACACAGAAAAACCAAGCCGGCGGCTTTCGCATGAGACTGTACCGTATAATGTTGTTGGCGGCCTGCGCCAGTTTCACCACCGTCGTCTTGTCAACAGGAGCAGTTGCTCAGACCGCCAAGAGCTACGAATTTGCGATCTCCGGTCAGCCCCTGTCGGCTGCGCTGGTGCGCTTCTCATCGGTGACCGGTATCGATGTCGCTTTTGACGGTCCTCTGCCGGCAAACCTGCGCAGCGTCGGTACAGCCGGAAATCTCTCGGCTGAGGGCGCGCTCAGACGTCTTCTCGCGGGCACAGGCCTGACCTTCCGATTTACGACCGCAAATACGGTCCTTTTGATCAACCCGCAAAACTCCTCGTCAAGCGCCAGTGCGGTTGGCGCGACAATCCTTGAGCCCATCGTTGTGCAGGGAGAGAACGCTCGTGGGCCTGTAGAGGGGTTTGTCGCCACACAGAGCGCCACAGCGACGAAGACGGGCACCTCACTCAAAGACACTCCACAGGCCGTCAATGTTGTAACGAAAGACCAGATTGCTGCTCAAGGTTCGACCACGCTGACCCAGGCTCTTCGCTATACGCCAGGCGTCATCAGCCAATATGGCGACGATTCCCGATATGACTGGTTTACGATACGTGGATTTCGACCAAGTCGATATCTGGATGGCCTGCGCCTACCGTTTGGATCGCGCGGCTATGCCCAGCCACGTGTCGAACCGTTCAGCCTCGAGCGCGCCGAAGTCCTGAAGGGTCCAGCATCGGTCCTCTATGGCCAGGGCGATCCCGGCGGTCTGATCAACATGGTATCAAAACGGCCGAGCGCAACTGCTCTCAATGAAGTGGAGATGCAGTTCGGCACCGATAAGCGTATACAGACAGCGTTCGATCTCGGCGGTGGCGCTGGTGACGATGACAGCTTCCTCTACCGCATCGTCGGCGTCGGCCGGTTGACCGATACCCAGTATGACTATGTGCGCGAGAAGAAGGGATATATTGCGCCTTCATTCACTTTCAAGCCGGATGAGGGAACATCACTGACTGTTTACGGTAGCTATCAGCACATCGACTCTCCCGGCGGCGGCGGAGCGCCGGCGCTTCCCGCGAACGGCACACTCTATACCCGCATGTATCCGGAATTGCCCCGCAGTGCATTCCCAGGCGAACCGGGTTACGACCACTACAAGAGCGACCAGGCATCTGTCGGTTACGAGTTCGAACACGAAGTCGATGACACCTGGACCATCAGACAGAACCTTCGCTACTCCTATATCGGAACAGACACTCAGCGCGTTCAGCCCTATTGCCCGGCAGCCTGCAATCCCACGGCCTTTTACCGATATGCCTGGGCGTTTCCCGAAAGTGCCCGCGCCGTCACCGTCGACAATCAAGCGATCGGAAATTTCCAAACGGGGGACGTCGCTCATACCGCATTGTTCGGCCTCGACTATTCCTACGAAAGCAGCCGCTACGAAGAGTCCGCGCTTTCCCCAATTTTCACTCCCTTCAATGGACTTGACCCCGTCTACGGCGCAACGGCGATCACGCGCCCGCCGATCGCAACACGGATCGATCAGGACCGCAGCCAGACCGGGCTCTACGCTCAGGATCAGATGGAGTGGAACAATTTCGTGTTCTCGCTCGGTGGCCGCTACGACTGGGCAAATACAGATACGAGGACCCGGACGAGCGTCGCTGACAATCAGGTCGATCAGAGAGACGGCAAGTTTACCTGGAGGGCCGGCCTCGTCTATAATTTTGACAACGGTTTGTCGCCATACGCCGGCTACTCAACCTCCTTCAATCCGGCCAGCGGCACCGACCGTTTGGGTAACGCCTTCGAGCCTACTACCGGTGAACAGTTCGAGGTTGGGGTCAAGTACCAGCCCAATGGTAGCAACAGCTTCGTCACCCTTTCTGCCTATCACCTCACGCAGGACAATGTCCTGTCGCCAGATACGACCCCCGGATTCACGAACTACAGTGTGCAGACGGGCCAAGTCAGGATGCGCGGTGTCGAACTTGAGGGCAAGGCGGAAATCACAGACGCGTTCTCTGTCTTGGCATCTTATGCATACACCGACAGCGAGATCACCAGAGCCAATCCAAATGCTGCCGGTATCAGCAACGAGGGCAATCGCTTTGCCTTTGTCCCACGCCAGCAGGCATCGCTTTGGCTGGACTACACACTGCAGACATCGACCATCTGGGATGGTCTGAGCTTTGGCGGTGGCGCCCGTTACACCGGTCAGACTTTTGGCGACAATGCCAACAAATTCGACATCCCCTCATACACCGTATTTGATGCTGCCGTTCGCTACGATTTCGGCAAGGCAGACCCGAAGCTGGAAGGTTTGAAGGCGTCGCTGAATGTCAGCAACATATTCGACCGCAAGTATGTCTCGACCTGCATTGCTGCAACGGGATGCTATTGGGGCGAGGGTCGCACCGTCTACGCTACTCTCAAGTATAGCTGGTAGGATTGTGTCTGACGCTCGTTACCCAAATCGTGATTACAGGCTGACGCGGCGGCAATTCACCGCCGGGTTGGCTTCCGTTTTCCTGCCAGCAGTGGCAACAGCAAGCACGGAAACGCATCGGCTCGCCGTGTTGGACTGGGGCTGGGCAGAAAGCCTTCTCGCTCTGGACTACAAGCCATTTGCTGTTGCCGAAGCCCCTCTTTACGGTGACCGCGTTGTAACACCTGCACTTTCGACAGACACAATCGACCTTGGCCTGAGATCATGGCCGAACGTTGAACTGCTAAGAGCCCTGAAACCCGAGCTGATCGTGTCTCAAGCCGGATATGGTATCTCTGCTGAACGTCTCGGCGCGATTGCTCCCACCCTTGCGCTGCCGCTTTACGGCCCCGCCCGGCAACCATTGCTTGCCGCAGAACACGCCCTCAAGGAGATTGCACGTCGCATTGGCAGGGAAAAGCGTGCGACAGACTATTTGGAACTGTCCTATTCGAGACTGGACGCGATAGCTCACAACGCAAAAGACTACGACGGGCGCGCCCTTTTGATCATCAAGTTTACGGATGACAGGCTTATCGATATCTACGGCGCAGGTGGCTTGTTCGATGATGTCCTGAAACGGATCGGCATTGCCAACGCATGGGATGGCAAGACCAATAACTGGGGCTTCGCAACGGCGGGATTGGAGGCGATCGCGCGCTATCCTGAAGCAAGACTGGTCATCATCGAGCCGGGTCCACCGGGCCTTTTTTTGCAAAGCGCACTATGGAACGCCTTGCCGGCCGTACGGAATGGTCGTGTATCGATGATTCCACCCACATGGGTATTTGGCGCGTTTCCATCAGCAATGCGGTTTGCCGAAGTCCTGCGGCAGAGTCTCGGCATCGCATGACAAACCGTTTCATCACCCCACCGCGCCTCGCCTTTATCATCACACTGGCAGCGATCGCGCTCCACGCCTTTGCCGTTGGTCACTATGTGGCGATCTCCGACATTCCAGCGGCCTTATGGCAGCCGAATCCAGCTTCGTTCGGCCAGATCTATGTCTATTTCTCGATTGTCCCACGGTTCCTCATCGCTCTGCTGGCTGGTGGGGCGCTTGCTTTCACGGGTGTAATATTCCAGCAGCTCCTGAAAAACCCTCTGGCAGAACCCTCGACGCTCGGGATACTTTCTGGCGCTCAGTTGGCGATCACCCTTCTTTCCCTTTCTACAGTTGCAGTTACGGCAGGCGAGCGCGAGATAGCCGGGCTTGTGGGCGGCCTCGTCGCCGTAACACTCGTTGCGGGACTGGGAAAAGCTTCAAACTTCGCACCGATGACACTCCTTCTCTGCGGGATGGTGATCAGCTTTTCCGCCGGCTCGGCCTCCGTCATACTAGCCTTGTTTCACCACGAATATCTGCGCGGGGTGTTCATCTGGGGAAGTGGTTCACTCATCCAGAATGACTATTCCAACGCGACCGCATTGGCCTTGCGCATGATCGTGCTGATACCGCTGCTGTTGCTGTTCTTTCGACCGCTTTCAGTTATCGGTCTTGATGAAAGCCGTGCCCGCAGCCTCGGACTGTCCCCGGGCGGGTTGCGCGCGGCGGTACTGTTTATCGCAACCGTGCTGTCGGCTGTTGTTGTAGCCCGCGTCGGCGTCATCGCGTTCGTCGGCCTTGCAGCCACCAACCTCGCCCGAATAGTTGGCGCTCGAACGCTCCGCCAACGACTGCTGTGGGGAGGACTGCTTGGTGCCGGCCTCCTGCTGCTCGCTGACAGTCTCGTGCTTGCTGGAGCGCCCGTCGTCGGTGAGGTGCCAACAGGTACCGCCACCGCAATCATCGGCGCCATAGTGATGTTGGTGCTCATCAAACATGTACCCCATTCCATTGACCAGCTTAACAGCAATGCCCTGAACCAAAGAGAGAACCCGCTGGCAGGCTGCTTTTTGCTGCCAGGTTCTCTTGCCATTGCTGCCGTTATCGCATTGTTCTCGCTGACCGAGAGCTTCATAGCTGGCGGGGTGGAAACATCCGTGTTGTTTGCCGGTCGATGGCCAAGGGTCCTGACCTCGGCAAGTGCTGGCGCAATGCTGGCCATTGCGGGTTCCCTCACACAAACGATCACGCGTAATCCCATAGCGAGCCCGGAAGGGCTCGGCATCAGCGCCGGAGCCGGACTGGGGATTATCGCAGCTTTCTTCGCCGGAGGAATGGCGTCGCCTATTTTGCCGCTTGCCGGCGGCATAACCGGTGCAGTCGCCGCGTTTGCGATCATTCTGCTTGTGGCAAAAGGGAAAAGCTATGCGCCTGGACCTGTTCTTCTGTCTGGCATAGCCATCAGTGCGCTCGCGACTGCGATAATTTCGCTCATTGTTGCCAGTGGCGATCCGCGCGCAAGTTACATTCTGGCGTGGACCATGGGTCCTACCTTTCGTGCGACCAGCTTCGTCGCGAGCATCGCTGCAGCGTTGGTTTTGATCGGGCTGGCCATCTCGCCACTCTTGCGCCGCCCGCTAGAGGTCTTGGCGCTTGGGGACAGCACTGCACGCTCTCTTGGACTCAATCCGGCGCAATCCCGCCTCGTGCTTTTGCTGTTCATTGCCGTCCTGACGGGAGCTGCGACCGTAATTGTTGGCCCGTTAAGCTTCGTCGGCATGATGGCACCGCACATCGCCCGAGCGGCCGGGGCACGCGGCCAAATCCTGACGCTTCTCACGGCGAGCGCGGTCGGCGCAACGCTGATGATCTCAGCCGACTGGTTGGGACGGGCTGCCGACTTTCCCTATGAGATTCCGGCAGGCGTCATCGCCGCCTTTATCGGGGGGCCATACTTTCTGTGGGTGATCCGCTCGCGGGGCAGACAAAGCCCCAGGTTCTAAAATGAGGTAACAGCCTTGGTTCAGATATCCGAAGACAGCAGAAAGAGAACCATCTCGAGGATACCCTTTTTTGAGTTGGAGCGGGCCAGTTTCTCCGTCGGAACTCGGGTTTTGCTCGAACCACTGACAATAAGTTTGCCAGCACGGCGAATTATCGGCCTGATCGGGCACAATGGCTCTGGCAAGTCGACATTGATCAAGCTCCTGGCCCGCCAAAATCCACTCAGTGCTGGCAAGATTTCCTTTGATGGAAAAGACTTGCATGAATGGGGCAGCAGGCCGTTCGCTCGTAAGGTGGCTTATTTGCCCCAGCAGGCGCCCGATACTGCAGGTATGCTTGTCAGTGAGCTAGTCGCGCTCGGACGATATCCATGGCACGGCGCTCTTGGCCGGTTTGGCCCCGAGGACAAGACGAGGGTGGAGGAAGCGATGGGGCTGACAGACGTTGCGCGTTATCGCGCCCGCTTCATCGATACGCTTTCAGGTGGGGAGCGGCAGCGGGTCTGGCTCGCGATGCTCGTTGCGCAAAACCCCGATTGTCTCCTCCTTGATGAGCCGACCTCGGCCCTTGATATCGCCCACCAGATCGACATCCTCACGCTTGTTCGCCGGCTCGTTGACGAGCGTGGACTTGGGGCCATCGTCGTGCTCCACGACGTGAACATGGCTGCTCGCTTTTGTGACGAAATCCTGGCACTTCATTGTGGAAAACTCATTGCACGTGGAGGACCAGAGGACATCGTGGCCCCGGATCAACTGCAAGCAATCTACGAGACCCGAATGGGCGTTATGCGCCATCCTGATAGCGGTCTACCGCTAGCATATCCACGCAGTTGAAAGGGTCAGAACCGGCGACGCCGTTATTAAGGCAGATGCGTGGAGACAACAGCGCCCGCATTTACTACCCTTGCGCTCCGTCCTATGTCATTAGCTCCAGCTCGTGGCCTGGATGAACACCAAACTGCCCATCTATACTGTCGGAAAAATAATGCGAGCCTGCCTTCCGGTTTCCTGAAGAAGGCAGAGAAGTCCGCCGCCATATACCAACTCGAAAGGCTTGTCGGATGGGAAATGAGCAGATTTCCGTTTTCCAACGACAGGTCGACCCTTCGACATGATGGACATGCGGCGAGACAGCCACCATAGTGCCGAAAAAGAGCGGCGCGCCAGACAGACGCTTAACAGCGGAGCGAGCCAACGGACGGGGCTGAAATACCGGTGAAGGCCGAAGCTTTGCAGCAGTGAAGGAAGAGTTCTAAAAGTGGCCGTGCCGTGGTCGATAAAGGTTCGGCCTGCCTGCTGGCTCAGTTGAATGCCCTGCTACATTAACGAGTTGTACGTCGCTGGAGGATTTGGCTGATGAAAATGAAATTTTTCGGTGAGGCATTTTTCGCCTTGATGCTTTCCACCGCAGTCGCCTCCGCGCAGCAGGCGTCCGACACGGTGGCGCCCGAAAAAGCGACCGATATTGCGACTGCCAAACGCATCGAGGCAAAGAGCTTCATGGTAGCGGCGGCCAATCCGCTGGCGACTGAGGCAGGGCGTGATGTGATTGCCAAGGGCGGTAACGCCATCGATGCAATGGTGGCGGTGCAGGCCATGCTCGGCCTCGTTGAACCGCAGAGTTCCGGTCTCGGTGGGGGTGCCTTCCTCGTCTATTACGACGCAAAAAGCGGCAAGTTGACCACGTTTGACGGCCGCGAGACGGCGCCGATGGAAGCCACACCGAAGCTATTCCTGGATGACAAAGGTCAACCGCTAAAATTCATGGACGGAGTGGTCGGCGGCCGCTCTGTTGGCACGCCGGGAACGGTGCGACTTCTGGAGGAAACCCACAAACGCTATGGAAAGGCCGAATGGGCAAGCCTGCTGAAGCCGGCGAAAACGCTGGCTACAGAGGGCTTTAAGGTGTCACCGCGTCTTGCCTCCCTGATCGCGTCCGAGGGAGACCGGTTGAAGAAATATACAGAACCCCGGTCCTATTTCTTTGACACCTCCGGGGCCGCCCTGCGGGCTGGCGTTCCTTTGAAGAACCCGGCCTATGCCGAGACGCTTGCGGCGCTCGCCAAAGGCGGCGCCGATGCCTTTTACAAAGGGCGAATTGCCGAGGCGATCGTCAAGACTGCGCGAGAGGCGGCCGACAATCCCGGCGTGCTGTCGCTGGCCGATCTTTCCAACTATCGGGTCGTCGAGCGCGAGCCGGTCTGCTTTGCCTATCGTGCTCTTGACGTTTGCGGCATGGGGCCGCCGTCGTCGGGCGGAATCGCCATCGGCCAGATGCTTGGTCTGGTGGAGAATTTTGATCTCAAGGCGCTTGGGCCAAAAAATGTCGACAGTTGGCGCATTATCGGCGACGCCCAGCGTCTCGCCTTCGCCGACCGCGAGCGTTACGTCGCTGACACCGATTTCGTGCCGCTGCCGATCAACGGCCTCTTGGACAAGACCTATTTGGGCGGGAGGGCAAAGCTGCTCGACGGCGATAAGGCGTTGACCAACGATGCCGTCAAGGCCGGCGAGCCGGAATGGGACCACGCGCTTCTTTTCGGCCGGGATGCCGCGCTTGAGTTGCCCTCCACAAGCCATTTTGTCATCGTCGACAAGGACGGCAACGTGGTCTCGATGACGACAACGATCGAAAGTGGCTTCGGCTCGCGTCTGATGACGAACGGCTTCCTGCTCAATAATGAGTTGACGGACTTTTCCTTCAAGACCCATGATGGCGGTCTGCCGATCGCCAACCGCGTTGAGCCAGGCAAACGACCGCGCTCCTCCATGGCCCCGACGATCGTGATGAAAGATGGCAAACCGCTGCTCGCCATCGGTTCGCCGGGCGGCAGCCAGATCATCGGCTATGTAGCGCAGGCGCTGATCGCCTATATCGATTGGGGCATGCCTGTAGAGGCGATTGTCTCCCAGCCGCATCTCATCAACCGCTTCGGCACCTACGACATCGAGGCCGGTACAAGCGCGGAAGGTCTGGCAGGGCCACTGAAGGCGCTGGGTTACGAGGTGAAACCGGGCGAGATGAATTCCGGTTTGCATGCCATCGAGATAACCGCCGAAGGTTTGATCGGCAGCGCGGATCCACGACGCGAGGGAGTGGCGGCAGGGGAGTGAAACGCTCCGCCAGCGGAAAGGGCATGAGAATAGGTCAACACGAAGGGTGTGTATCTCGCCAAGGGGCGCTAACACCTTGACAAGAACCTGCGCCCTCCGAATGCAATCGTCGATAACGGTGCACGATCTCTTCCAGATTGCGCGGGTGAGGCTGACGGTTTATCTGCAGCAATTACGTTCTTCCGGCTAACCACTACACGTGGGTTGCGACCACCGCTGTGTTTAACATACAGCCTGCAAACAGAAACTGACAGGCTGCGCTGTTCGAGTGCACGACACAAGAGGATATATGACCATGGCAACACCCCGACGACCGTCCAATCCGAAAGACGCAGCCGAGGCGCTGTTCAAACCGGCAAAGAAGGTCGCAGCGCCAGCCGTTGAACGGCCTGCAATTCCTAACACCAAAGAGCTTGTATCATTGAAGATCGACAGCGATGTGCTCGCGCATTTTCAAGCCGACGGTCCGGGCTGGCAGGAGCGCATCAACGATACCTTGCGAGCCGCAATGAATGCGTCCAAATAAGCTCTTTAAGAGTCCCAACCCCATGCCCCGCCAATAGCTGCCGCTTCTCGGCCTCGCGGCTCGTTGGGCAAGCGTGGCGCAATCATGCGCCATTCACAGTCAGCCCGGACCTCTGTCGAATCGAGAAGGCCTTCTCCGCGTTGAAGGCGCTCGTACCAGAGGTGGCCCAGTGAACGATCCCGCGACTGTGGGATAGCATCGAAAGGCCGGTTGATCTGGTCGAGCCACAAAAGCCTGGTCATATCGCAGGGCCTTTTCGACCACTCCGCGATTGAGGAGGAGTTACTTTGGCCAGTACTTGTTCACATACATCTGTGTCTCACGAAGCATGAAACGGGCACTGTCTTCGGCTCGGTCCTCCCAAGCGAAAACGCAATTTGAAAGGACACCGTCGAATTTCATGTCGGCAAGAGTTGAGAAGAATACTTCCCAGTTGATCTCACCTTGGCCGAAGTCGGTGTGTTGATGGACGCGCACCTTCGCTCCAGGCGGATTTACAATGTAGCGCAGTTGCGAAGACTTGTTATGGTCATAGGTGTCTGCGAGGCGCACATGTGCAAGAAGCCCCTCGGTCGCTCGCAGGTTAGCAACCATGTCGGGACCGTAGAAGAAGGTATGGGGCGCGATGAACGATGCCTTTACGGCCTTTGAATTGATCGTCTTGATGATATCGATGGCAGGGGCGATTTCCTCAATCCAGTCCTCTGGATGCGCTTCGAGCGAGAGGATCAGCCCTTCGCGCTCCAGAATTGGCACGAGGATATCCATCGCACGGAAAAACTGCCCCTCACACGTCTCCGGACGATGCAACCCACTGCGGTCATTCAGGCTTCGATCCGGGGATCCCCCTCGCCCGAACTCCGAGACCAACATCGGGCATTCCATCTCTGCCGCAATTTCGATGGCACGCTTCCAGTTCTCTATCGCCGTTTCCCACTCGTCTTGGTATGGGCTGGCCCAGCGGTACATTGGCTGCAGCGTTGCCAGGCCCACCCCATGGTCCTTGAGGGCCTTCTTGAAGCTCTTTACCCTCTCGGGATAAACCTTCGGACGCGTCCACCAGGAGAGAAAGTCCGGACGGGGTGAGAGCTCAACATAGTCGTATCCCAGCTCGGCGGTCTTTCGGCAAATTTCCTCCAGAGATAAATGACGGATCATGTGCGGATCGAGTGCGTGTTTCATCAAAACCTCCTGATAATATAAATTCGCCCCTTCACGGGAGCGTCGATGCGGACAAGCATCGCTTGCTGGACCACGTCGCGTGGGTGGCAATCATTTATGGAGCTGCGCCAATGGTGCTGCTCCCTCCATCGCGCTACCGATAATCGACCCAGACCCCGCCGAGATCGGCGGAACGAACGCAGTTCTCAACCCAGCGAACGCCCTCAACCCCCGCCGCAATCCCCGGAAACCGGAGGCTCGCAAGGCGTTCGCCATCGTTTTCGTTGCGCGCCTCCATAGCGATAGCAAAGCGGTCGTAGAGGTTAGCCCAAGCTTCGAAGAGGCCCTCGGGATGGCCTGCACCGATGCGATCGTCGGCAAGTGCCTTTGCGTGCAGGTAGCCCATGCCACGCTCAAGAATGCGTACCGGCTCGCCCTGAACCTCAAATCGTAGCTGGTTTGGCTGCTCGTCCCACCATTCGATCGAAGCCTTTGATCCGACGACGCGCACCTTTTGTCCGTGCATGGAACCCGCATTGATGGCGCTCGACCAGACGGTGCCAAACGCGCCATTGTCATATTCCATCAGGGTCATGGCGTTGTCTTCGAGCGGTGCACGCGTCTTGACGAAGCTCTGCCGGGTGCACAGAAGCCGTTTGATACGGAGGTCGGGCAGGATGACCTCGGAAATATGAAGCGGATGTGTACCGATATCGCCGAGCACATAACTTGGGCCTGCGAATTTCGGATCGACGCGCCAGCGGGTCGCCGGGTTTTGAAGCTCGACAGCCTCGTTGTGAAACCCGTGGGCGAATTGCAGGTTGACCAGACGAATTTCCCCGAGCTCGCCGGCAGCAACGAGCTCGCGGGCATGCTCGATGACTTGGTGGCCGCTATAGCCGTAGGTCACTCCAACAATACGGCCGCGCTCTGCGGCGATACGCTGAAGATCCTCGGCCTCGGCCACCGTGAAGCACAGCGGCTTTTCACACACAACGTGCAGCACGCTTTCCAGTGCAGCCTTGGTGATCTCGTAGTGGGTATTGTTGGGCGTTGCGATCGATACTGCCTCGATCCCATCCGGACGCTTTGCCTCCTCTGCGAAAAGCGCACGCCAATCGGCGTAGCATCGCGAAGGCTCGAGCCCCAGTTCAACACCGAAGGCGCGGCCGCGCTCGGCATCGAGGTCGAAGGCGCCAGCGACCAGATCGAAGTAGCGATCACGCAGGGCGGCGCTGCGGTGAATATAGCCGATCTGACTGCCGCGACCACCACCCACCATAGCCCAGCGAAGAGGTCGTTTTGTCTGACGCGTTCCGTAAATCATGAGGTTTCTGTCCCGGATTGTTAGAAGCCAGCCGACTTGAGATAGTCACGGCTGAGTTTTACGTCGGCGAGGCTACCGCCCGCGTTGCGCGGATCACGCTCCTGCTCAACGGTGATAAAGCCTTCATAACCAAGCTCATCAAGAAGGGCGCGAATGGCGGGATAATCGATACAGCCCTTTCCGATGGGACACATGACGCCCTGCGCGCAGGCTTCAAAGAAGCGAATGTGCTCACCCATCACGCGGCCGAAAACGGCCCTGTCGATGTCCTTGAAGTGGATGTAGTCGAGACGGTCGGCGTATTTGCGCAGGGTTTGGACAGGGTCCATGCCGGCGTACCAGGTATGGCCAGTGTCGAGGCAGAAACCGGCAACCTCCTGGGGTATGTCAATGGCGAGACGGGCAATCTCGTCCTCGAATTCGATGTAACCGCCGGCATGCGGATGAATGGTGGCGCGAACGCCATATTTCTCGCGGGCAAGAGCGGATATCGCCCTGATATTATCCATCATGCCGTTCCATGCCGCGTCATCGAGCCGGGGTGCCCTCTCGGAATGACCCGCCGCATAATCGCGTTCGTCGTGTCCCCAATCCATCACCGTCAGATAAGGTGCGGCAAATCGCTGGCCCGACGCCTTCGGCGGCGTCGGCAGACGGGTGATCAGCGCGCAAATCTCGTCCGTCTGGCGCAGCAGGCTATCGCGGTTTTCCTCAGCGACAAGATCATTGAAGATCGTTCCGGCGACGATATAGAGCCCTCGACTTGTCAGAGCCTGAGAGACCATGTCGATGTTCAGCGGAACATAACCATAGGGGCCAAGCTCCACTCCCCCATATCCGGCCGCCTTGACTTCGTCGAACACCATTTCCCACGGAGGTAGGTTTGGATTGCGCACGTCATCGACGCCCCAGCAGCACGGTGCTGTGGTGACTGTTATACCCATAATATTCTGGTCCTTCCCTGGTGTCGCTCACTTGGTGGGCGACCCTCCCTGACGCAGAGATTTAGCTGGAGATCTCCGATTTACAAAGTTGGAATTTGATGGGATTCAATCAGAAAACCGGGCGGAGAGGTAAATGACTGCACGCAAGATAAGCATTTCGGATGTTGCAAAGGCAGCCGGAGTCTCGACCGCGACGGTGGATCGGGTTCTCAACAACCGTGGCGGCGTGCGTACCGACAAAGAAGACCGCGTTTTGGCCACTGCACGGGCGCTCGGTATTGACCGGGCCCTAGATCGTACCCCTTCACGCGCGCTACGTGTCGCGGTCCTTATCCAACCGCCAGTAAACCCGTTTCACGCGTCTTTGCGCGAGGGTATCGATCTTGCATCGCGAATGTACGCAACACTGAACGTGCAATTCTTCGTCCATCACATCGACCCACGAAAGCCGGCGGCGATCGCCGCAGCCGTCCGCGATTGTCGCTCCTACGATGGCCTCGTCATCACCAGCCCTGACGATATCAGGGTTCGGGAAGCCGTAGCATTCCTGTCGCGCAATGTCCCGGTGGTTACTCTGGCGACCGACCTCACAGATTGCGGGCGTGCCGCCTATGTGGGGCCGAACGACAGGCAGGCCGGTCGGGTGGCTGGCGACCTGATGGGCCTTTTCCTCGGACGGCAAGGCGGCCGCGTCGTCGTGGTTGCCGGCTCACGCGATATCACTGGCCATCGCGAACGGGAAGCCGGGTTTCGCGACATCATGACCGAGCGTTATCCTGAATTCAGTCTGGCCGTGGTTCTGGAGACCGGAGAAAATCAGGAGGAAGCTGGCCGTGTCGTAGAGATTGCATTTCGGGATGACCCGGGATTACGAGGCATATATCATCTGTCCGCGGGTGCTTTGCCGATTGTCAGTGCTCTGCAACGCCTTGGCCGAATCGACAATACGGTGGTCATCACCCACGAACTCACGCCCAATCGACGGATGCTGCTAAAGTCCAGAAAGATCAACGCGGTTATCGACCAGAGACCCCTTTTGGAAGCACGCCTGGCAGTTGAGACCATCGCAAAGCTCCTCGGTAGAATGCCTGGAGAAGCGGTCTCTATCTCAACGGACATCCAGATCTTTCTCGCGGAGAATGCCTAGCGTGCGTGTATCAGTCATCCATGATGTCGCGTTCGTTCAATACGTCGTATTTCCGTATTTCGCCTCGCATTTTACTGCTCAGCGGCCGGCAAACGCGATCGTGTCAGCTACCTGCAAATGAGCGCTGAGCGCAGCCTGATCGACCCAACGTTCCGAGATCAGGAATCGCCCTGATTGTGGATCGTCCACGGCAGCATCATAGGTGATGCTGTCCTACGCTTTCGTGTCGTGGATGCCACCGCATTCAGTTCTGTCATGAATTGCGACAGAGCGACGTGCATGTCGTCTATTATAATCAGCACGGGATAATCCCTGGATCAGCGCACCGACCGACTGTTCGCGGCGACCGGGGCCTTGACTGGTCAATGGTGATCAGGCGGCAACCAGCACGATCTTGCCCTGGATGCTACTTTCTGAAGCACGACGATGCGCTGTCGATGCCTCGGCCAGCGGATAGGTGCTGTCGATCACCACCCGTAAGGAGCGATCATCGAGCAGACGACCGGCCTCTGCCAATTGCGCACCGTTCGAACGCACCTGTGTCGTTGAGACGGTGATCTTTCGCCGGGCGGCTTCGTCATGGCCTAGAAAACCCAGCGGGTTGACGAGAAACAGGGCGCCGTCCGGCTTAATGCTGGGGAGAAAGCGTTCCATATTCGCGCCGCCGACGGCGTCAAGCACCAGATCAGCATCCCTCACCACTGCTTCGGCAGCCGTCTTCGTATAGTCGATGAAAATATCGGCACCGAGATCATAGAGAAGCGCCTCGTTTTTGCCGGAAGCAACGGCAATCACCTTCGCGCCTTGCCACTTCGCGATCTGGACTGCAAGATGGCCAACGCCGCCGCCGGCGCCGTTCACCAGCACGATCTTGCCGTCGAGCGGAACCGGTGCATGCCGGAAGGGCTGGAATGGGTTCGGCAAATCATGTCCCAAATCGACCAGAAATTGCCAAGCGGTCAAAAGCGACATGGGCGCACCGGCAGCCTGGATATGGTCGATCCCGGCGGGCTTCAGCGCCAACTCCGATACCGGAACGCGAACATATTCGGCATAGGCGCTGCTTCCCGTCATGAGGTTTTGCGGGAAGCGGACCATCGCATAGACCTCGTCGTTGACCTTGAACTGCGACACGTTTTCACCAACGGCCGCAACCGTGCCGGAAACGTCCGTGCCAAGGATCAGCGGAAAGCTTGGGCTGGGGTGCCATTCCGGCGGTAGAGCCCGATAACCATCGCGCAGATAGAGATCCGGCGGGTTGAGGCTGGCGGCATGGACGCGAACAAGCACGTCGTCCGCCGAGATTTCCGGCCGGGGCGCATCTTCATAACGAAGAACATCTGGCCCACCGAATTCGTGCAATCGCACAGCTTTCATCATATCAGTCATCACGGCCTCGCTTGAATATTCGTTTTGATGACTGAAGATACGATCATCTCCTTCGCTTGATAATCATCAGATAATTCGCTTTAATAGTGCCATGAAGGAACAAATCGGAATTGATAGACTGACTGGGTTGATCGCATTCGCTCGGGCCGGCTCGCTCGGAAGCTACACCGCCGCCGCCCGCTCCTTGTCCATCTCACCCTCGGCGGTCAGCAAAAGCATTCAGCGGCTGGAAAAGCAGCTCGGCGTTTCGCTTTTTGCGCGTACGACACGTTCCCTGGCCCTGACGACCGAGGGGCGCGATCTTCATGAGCGTGCGCTCAGGCTGCTGCACGACGCCGAAGATATAGAGCAGGCGGCAAAAGCAGCGCGCACCGAGCCCGCTGGCACTTTACGGGTTGCAGCATCGTTGCCTATCGGCCTGCACGTAATAGCGCCGATGCTTCCTCAGTTTCGCAGGCTCCATTCGAGGGTCAATATAGATCTACGTTTGAGCGATCACATGGTTGATCTTATCGAAGGCGGCTACGATGTAGCGGTCCGCATTGGTGATGTGGCAGATTCGCGCCTGCTTTCGCGCCGCCTTCTGCCACATCGGCTATGCTGTTATGCCTCGCCCGAATATCTGGCCGGGCGCAGCCCGCCGACCAATCCAGACCAATTGGAAGAGCACGAGACTGTCAACCTGCGCTACCAGAGTAGCGGCCAGCTGTTCCGCTGGCCTTTCCACGTAGGGGACAGGGAGGTGGAGATTGTGCCCACCTCTAGCATTATCGTTGACGCGAGCGAAGCCGTGCTTGCGACGATCGCAGCAGGTGCCGGAATCGGAATGGCAACCAATTTCATGGCCAGCACTTGGGTGAGGCGTGGAGCGCTTATTCCGGTTCTGGCCGATTATGCGGTGGAACGGCACAACATCACGGCGCTGTGGCCCGAGAGCCGGCGGTCAAACCCGGCCGTCCGCGCTTTCCTCGACACCTTAGTGAAGTTGTCCTGACAATGGCAGCGAATGTCTGCTCCTGGGGCGACGCTGACTAGGCAGCATTTGCCAAAAGCGGGCGTGAGGACAGATGACAACCCGTCGACAAATTCCCCAGATTTCTACAAGCGGCATTAAGCAGCCACCTTATCCAGCTCCAACAGTGCCTCCGAGGGGAGCTCTATCCTGGCCGCGGCGAGGTTTTCTCGCAGATGTCCCCGTGACGATGTGCCCGGGATCAGGAGAATGTTCGGCGATCGCTGGAGAAGCCAGGCAAGCGCAACCTGAATCGGCGTGGCGTTGAGCCGGGCGGCCACGTCAGACAGGGTAGAGGATTGCAGCGGCGAGAAGCCGCCAAGAGGAAAGAACGGCACATAGGCAACCCCTCGGGAGGCGAGTGTGTCGATTAAGGTTTCGTCCTGCCGATGCGCAAGATTGTACTGGTTCTGCACGCAAGCGATGTCGGTAATCTTTCCGGCATCCTCGATTTGCTTCGCCGTGACGTTAGACAGTCCGATATGCCGGATCAGTCCCTGTTGCTTTAAACCGGCCAGAACTTCATGAGGCTCGTCCAATGAGCCTTCCGCGGGGCCGTGCACGTCGAACATAGCGCGCAGGTTGACCACATCGAGCACATCGAGTCCGAGATTGCGGAGGTTGTCATGAACGGCCTGTGTCAGCTCCACGCGCGAGAACGACGGATACCACGAAGCGTCCGCGCCCCTGCCTGCGCCGACCTTGGTGACGATCACGAGGTCGTTGTCATAGGGATGCAAAGCTTCGCGGATTATCTCGTTTGTAACATGCGGGCCATAGAAATCGCTGGTGTCGATGTGGTTG
This sequence comes from Agrobacterium sp. S7/73, assembly GCF_019355535.1. Classification (NCBI taxonomy): domain Bacteria; kingdom Pseudomonadati; phylum Pseudomonadota; class Alphaproteobacteria; order Hyphomicrobiales; family Rhizobiaceae; genus Agrobacterium; species Agrobacterium sp. S7/73. Next base: position 584,517 of record NZ_CP072138.1, on the reverse strand, counting down.
ACGCCGCTTTCCACCGCCTCGCGCAGGACAGCTATGGCCTCCGGACGATCGCTCGGAGGCCCGAAAACGCCCTTGCCTGCAAGCTGCATCGCGCCATAGCCCAGCCGGCGCACCGTATGATCGCCAAGCGTGAAGGTTCCTGAAGTTGCAATAGTGCTCATGGTCCATCTCCTTGTGTTCCTCCAAAATAGACAGGTGGCATATACGCTGCAAGAAGCTATAATCCGGACAGGCTGTCCGTGAAAACGGACAATTGTTTTTTATGTTTGGAGAGCAGGGTGTCGGATTTAACGGATCTGAATGCGTTTTTACTTGTGGCTAGATCCAAAGGTTTTCGGCAGGCCGCGCGCGAAAGTGGCGTCAGCTCCTCGGCGTTGAGCGATGCGGTGAAGCGTCTCGAAGAAGACCTTGGGGTAAGACTATTCAATCGCACAACCCGCAGCGTGCTCCTGACGGATGCAGGACGTCTCTTGCTAGAGCGCACCGGACCCGCATTCGCAGAGGTGGCATCGGCACTCGACGAGGTGAAAAGCAGCCGCGGCCGCACCTCGGGGGATCTCAGACTCAATGTTCCGATGAGTGCGGCAAGGCTGGTCCTGCCTCCGATCGTGCCGCCGTTCCTAAAGGCCTATCCCGAAATAAGGCTGGAAATCGTGACCGATGAGAATTTCGTCGACATCATAAAGAGCGGCTGCGACGCAGGCATCCGTTATGACGAACGGCTCGAACAGGATATGGTGGCTTTGCCGATCGGACCGCGCCAGCAGCGCTACGCCCTTGCCGCATCGCCGGGTTACCTTGCAAGAAGAGGCAAACCGCAACATCCACAAGACCTGCTTTCGCATGATTGTATTTTAGGCCGGTTTTCGGGGCGCGCGCTTCCCTCCTGGGAATTCGAACGCGATGGGGAAGAAATCGCCATAAATCCTAAAGGTAGCCTCGTTGTTCAGTTCGGCGGCGGCACCGATCTTGGTATCGACGCAGCCATTGCCGGTTCTGGCATCATTTATATTTTTGAAGACTGGCTAAGGCCACACTTCGATAGAGGAAACCTGGTACCGGTGATGGAAGAGTGGTGGCTGCGGTTTTCCGGCCCGTTCCTCTATTATTCCGGACGGCGGCTTGTGCCCGCGCCTTTACGCGCATTTATCGATTTCGTGAGACAATCGCACAAAGATGCAGCGAAATCCTTGCAGCCCGGCCCGTGAATTCAAAGTCCTTAGCTCTGTTTCTTGCCGCCGGCATTGGTCGATCCATCGTGCATATCGCGATAATCCGCATCATGCATTGGACTAGAGCGACTATTCAGACATGGGCACGTCTTGCAGTAATCCAGTCCGTTAATCAGATATCGGATGCAACAGATGAGGCGGAGACACTTTGGCTTGCCCTCGTATTGACGGTAGAGGATGGGCCTGAAAAGCGGGTTACGTGAGCCATCTGCCATGTGAGGCGATTCAAGCGGTTCCAGCGCATCGGCCACGCCATGGCCGCAAGAAATGTTTTCAGCGAAAAGATGACGTTCCCGCTGGTGACAACTGGCCGGGAACTCACACCTCATCCCCCGGCAGTGTGGCCTTGCGCTCGATGCCTTTTTCATCGGTGGTAACATTGTCTGCGAGGCCGTAGGTCGCTGGCGACACATAGAAAAAGAATGGTGCAGCGAGGCAGGCGTGCAGATAGGCTTCGACAGGGTCATCGCGCACAACAGTCGACATGGCCGGAGGCTGGCGGGCAAGCAATGCTCGGGCTTTCGAAAAAAGAATGCCTGTAATCCTTTTCAGAACAGCGGCATGATCCGGCCTTGTCCCCATCAGGTATGGGGGCAGGATGCAGAGCCTGCGAGGTCCTTTCGAGGTCAGACGAATTTCGGTCCGGACGATATCCGACCACCAGCGGTCGTTGTGTTTTTGAAGTGCCATGATCACCCTCCAGCTTCTTGCGAGATGACCCTATCGACAAACCGATCGGACGAATTTAGATATTCCCTCTAATGATCACTAAATACCACCATTCACCACTATCCCTGTCCGGTGCCCTCGCCGACCATGATGTCGAAAGCTCTTCATCGCGCGTTCGCGCTGTGAGGATCGACGTGTCTCAGAATGAACGCGAGGCTCCCGAACACCAGCACCGTAAGGGCCAGCTTGTCATGCCGCTGCTGGGAGGCGTGACTTGTCGCGTCCCAAGCGGCATGTGGATGGTTCCGCCTCATTGTGGCGTCTGGGTTCCAGGGGGCATGCTTCACAGCAATGTGGCCACCGCCAACGCACGTTTGTTCTTCCTGTTCATCGAGCCGGGGGCTGCCGATCTGCCGAACCGGTGCTGCACGCTTTCCCTGTCTCCGCTCGTCAGGGAACTGATCATCGAGATGGCCGACCAATCGGCTGCCGCGACTGCTGACTTAGAGCTCATGGAAACGCTGCTTCTGTCGGCATTGTCGCGGATGCCGGTCGAGCATCTTCACCTCCCGCTGACGGACGAGCCCCGGCTTGCACGCATTGCATCCGAGCTGGCAGACGATCCATCCAATCGCAGTACGATGGCGCAATGGGCAAAACGAGTGGCGATGAGTGAGAATTCGCTCGCCCGTCTCGTTCAAAGCGAAACGGGCCTTACCTTCGGCCGCTGGCGACAACAATTGCAGGTGATTGTCGCAATCCGAAGCCTTGCAGCGGGGGCAACGGTGCAGCAGGTTTCGGGGGATCTTGGATATCAATCCGTCTCTGCATTCATAACCATGTTCAAGAAAGCGCTTGGCACATCGCCTGCCCGATATCTGGGAAACTTCGACCGCTGAACGTCAGAAGGTACAGCGACACCTGAAAGGAAATCGGCCGGCTGGCGGAGCTTCCTCCCAATGGACACTCTCCTACCGCAATGGTTTTTACGACCCGCCTCCCACGTGCCGCCATGCGCGCATTTCTCGATTACATGAGAAGCTATAACGGTCAAACGAAGGGCGCGCTAGAACGCCTCGACATTGTCGATCAGCTGATAGACCAGCGACTGGACCGCTGCGCTTCTTACCCACGCCACATGCGGCGTGAGGATGAAGTTCGGCAAATCAAGCAGACGCATGAGTGGATGATAGTATGCGGCAGCTCCGTGATGACAACGTCGAAGCCAGGCCCGCACAATCGCCGCATTATCGGCGCTGGTTTTTCGAATGACGACCTCTCCAGACGATCACCGCAAAAGTTGCTGGGCCGAAACCTGCGTTCGGGACGTTTTGCATTTTTTTCAATATACGCCCGCTCAATAACCTCCGGTGAGAAAAATCGTTTCGCCCGTCATGAAACTACATGCCTCCGACGCCAGAAAGACAGCTGCCCCCACCATCTCTTCCGGTCGTCCGGCCCGCCCCATCCAGTTCAGTGCGCTTACATATTCATTCCAGCCCTCCGGGTCCTCGATGCGGCGATGAGCGTTGCGGTCCGTATCGATGAGGCCGGGAGCGAGAGTATTGAGCAACACGTTGTCGCGGGCATAATCTCTAGCCTGACTTTGAATTAAATTGTGCTGTGCGGCCTTCGTCGCCGCATAGGCGGTAACGACGCTTTTGGGCCTTAGCTGATTGACTGATCCTATGGAGACGATCCTGCCCCATTTCCGAGCCGACATTCGCGGCAGTGCCGTCTGCAGCATGTCGACCGTCGAGCCCAGATTGACCGCCAGTTGAAACGCCAGATCACCTGGCGTCAGCGCCGATAGAGTGGCATTGATCTGGGCACTGGCGTTGATAACAAGGATATCGAGTGGTGCGATCGCCTCTGCTCGCTCGATAAGATCCCGACCAGCCCCGACTTCGGAGAGATCGCCTGCCAGATGATCCGCCGTTCCCCCTTGCGTAACAATCCGCTCATGTACAGCCGCTGTAGCGCCCGGCTTGACGCCATGCAGGATGACATGGGCACCTGCCCCAGCCAACCCTTCGGCAATCGCCGCTCCTATCCCACGGCTTGAACCGGTAACGAGCGCCACGCGGCCCTTCAGGCCAAAGATGTTTTCAAGGTTCATCCTTTATCCTTCGAACAATGAGACGTGCGCACCGGAAACTCCCGGGCGGCAGGAAAACAGTCCACCTGACAGAGGCGCGTCGGCGAGTGTCGAGGCCGGCAGGCGGGTGCGGGCGCTGGTGATGAACAGCGTCGACAGATCCGGGCCACCAAAGGCGATGCTGGTGGGACGGGGCACCGGCATCTCAATTACCTGGTCGAGCTTCCCGTTTGGAAGATAACGGCGCACGGACCAGCCATCCCAGATCGCACACCAGACCCCTCCTTCCGCGTCCACCGCAAGACCGTCCGGCCTGCCGTCAGCGACGGGAATGCGTGCGAATTCGCGGCATCCCGACAGCGTTCCGGTCGCGGGATCGCAATCATAGGCGTGGATGAGGCCAGGTACCGTGTCAACAAAGTAGAAGGTTTTCCCATCCGCGCTCCAGCCGAGGCCGTTGGAGACGATGATGCCGCCTTCCTTGCGTTCGAATGCGCCATCGGTGCTGATACGATAAAGCGCACCCGTGGGCTTGGAGGCGTCAATCCTCATCGATCCCACCCATATCGCACCGTCAGGCCCGCATTTGGCATCATTCAAGCGGTTGTCGACGATGCCTGCCTCCGGGCTGACGAAGGGTGTGAGGCGACCTGATGCAAAATCCAGCCATTCGATCCCATCCTGAGACGCCACCAGCAGACGCCCACCGCGAACCGGAATGACCGCGCTGACCAACTTCCCGGTCTCGCAGGTTTCGTTCCGGCCACTCGCTGGATCAAACCGGTGGACAGCGGGATGCAGAATATCGACCCAGTAGAGCGTATTTTCGCCATCGTGCCACACTGGACTCTCGCCAAGCTGTGCGCCCCACGGCAAGACGCAACTCAGCTCGGCACTCGGACGGCCGGTGACAGACCGGGGCCTTGGCCTGGAACTAATGGCGACAGCCCCAGCCGCGCCCGTGATACGGCGGGCGGCAGCAATCAATTCGCGCCCAGCTGGATGGATATTGGAGGAACTGAGCCGCGATGATGGGCCAAGCGCAACAAGCACGCCGATCGGCGTATTGTCGCGACCCATGACAGGGGCGGCTGCCGAATTTACACCTGCCAAGTGCTCCTCATAAGAAATCGAATAACCACGTGCCCGGGTCAACGTCAGGTCGGCCTGGAGCGCATCGAGCGTGGTGATGGTTTTCGGGGTCTGCACATCCAGCGTCAGACGGTCCAGGAGGGCGCGGCCGACGGCGGGGTCCTGAAAGGCGAGCAGTGCCTTGCCGGGTGCCGTGCAATGCAGGGGGACGCGGCGCCCTACCTCGACGCGCACAGAAAGGCCATTCGGCGAACGTTCGGCCAGATATTGCGTCATCGTGCCGTCAAGCCGGCACAGCGCAACCGTTTCCCCCAGTTCGGCCGCCAGCCGCTCGAGTTCCGGGGTCGCCGCCGAGACGAGATCGAAACTCTCCCAGACCCTATGGGACATTTCCAGAAAACGCTGGCCCAGAACATAAGTGCCACGGGCCGCATCCTGACGGACGAGACCATAGGCGATAAGGGTGCGCAGGATGCGTGCGAAGGTCGGCTTCGGCAGGCCGGAGGCGCGCAACAACTCGGCAAAACGTAGCGGTTCCGGCGCGTCGGCAACCATATCGAGCAGGGTCAGCCCTTTGGCCAGCGCCGCCGTGCCGCCCGGCGTCTCGGGCTTCATCGCCTCTGCTCCTTCGCGAGTCGCTCCAGCCTTGCGGCCGCCGCTTCGTCCAGCATCCGGTCCATCGTCCATTCTGCTTCAAACCCCAAAGTGTTTCTGATCCGCTCGTTGGACGTATGGTAATAAACGCCGTCGCCGGGAAAATCGACTGTCACGATGGGAAGGCCGGTCAGCGCCGCAATCTTCGGCAGAAGCTCGGCGAAGTCGGCGGGTTCATCCGCGCCGAGATTGAAAATGCCGCCCGCCGCGTCGGGATGGTCGAGGGCAAGCAGAATTCCTGCCACCATGTCTCGCGTATCGGTGATGTGCATACGGAATGGACGGCCGTTTTTGTTGCGCGACAGAATGTGCGACGGCTCACCGATATCTCGGGACTGGAGCAATTCGGCGATGACGGTGTTTCCGAAATTCTGCTGCTGGCGGATGCGCGGCCGCAGGAAAAACCGGGGACCGGAAAAGAAACTCTCTTCGTCCAGCAGTTCCGTCGCATCCTGCGTATGAGAAAACCGCAGGATCACCGTTTCCATGGTGCCGCTTCGCTGGTGAAAGTGCACCAGCTCTTCGCCCAAAAGCTTGGTCAGGCCATAGGGCGAATTGGGGCAAAGCGGATGATCCTCGGTGACCGGCAGGAATTCCGGTCGGTTTTCCGGATAGACCTCGCCTGAGGAAGCGAACACAAAACGCCGCACGCCAGCCGCTGAAGCCGCATCCAGAAGCCGGCGCGTACCCTCGACATTGACAGCGAACATACGATCGCGATCCGCCGGAGCCCAGGACATGAAGGCTCCCAGATGCAGGACGGCGCTCACGCCCTTCATAGCTTCGGACAGTGCCTGCGCATCCTCCAGCGACCCGACGACTTCCTCGCCGCCGGTTCCCGATGGCCTGAGATCAAAACCGCGAACGGTGCGGCCCTGTGCGCGCAAGGCGGCGACAGCGGCACGGCCGACACGGCCCGCCGATCCGGTGACGAGGATCATAGCCGTGCTCCGGTCTTTGCATCGAAGAGATAAAGCTTGGCCGGATCGAAACCGAGCCGGAGTGCCTCGTTTCCAGGAAGATTGCCGGTATGCGAGACGCGCGCGATCAGACCCTTGGACTTGCCCTCCTCGCCATCGGCCACCCTTGCGCCTTCCGCGTCGAAATAGACGTATTTTTCCGATCCGAGGCTTTCCACCAGCGTCGGGTGAACATCGAAGGTGACCGGCGCATCGCCGAGAACGAGATGTTCCGGCCGCAGACCGACGATCACGCTGCCTTGGCGATCAGCCGCGCCCGGCACGGAAACATGTTGCCCAAACAGGGTAACAGTGCCGTCACGCAGTTGCGCATTGAGGAAGTTCATGCCCGGCGAGCCTATGAAACCGGCAACGAAAAGATTGGCCGGGTTGTTGAACAGTTCGTCCGGTGCGGCAATTTGCTGGATGATGCCGCCCTGCATGATCACGACCCGGTCCGCCATGGTCATGGCTTCGACCTGGTCATGCGTCACATAAACGGTAGTGACCCCGATGCGTTTGTGCAAAGCGCCGATTTCGGCACGCATATGGACACGCAGCTTGGCATCGAGGTTGGACAGCGGCTCGTCCATGAGGAAGGCTTGCGGCTGGCGCACGATCGCTCGTCCCAGAGCCACGCGCTGCCGCTGACCGCCTGACAGATCCTTGGGCTTGCGATCCAGATAGGGCGTCACTTCCAGAATGCGCGCCGCATCGTCGACCCGGCGGTCAATCTCATGCCTGTCCGTGCCGCGCATCTTCAGCCCGAAGCCGATGTTCTGGCGAACCGTCAGATGCGGATAGAGCGCATAATTCTGAAACACCATGGCTATGTCGCGGTCCCCGGGCGCCAGATCCGTGACTTCATTGTCGCCGATGAAGATCTGCCCTTCGCTTGCCGGTTCGAGACCAGCAAGGATTTTCAACATCGTCGACTTGCCGCAACCGGAAGGTCCGACCAGCACCACGAACTCGCCGTTCTCGATCTCAAGCGAAAAGGGCCTGAGCACGTTGAGCGCGCCATAGGACTTGCTGACGTTGCGAATGGAAATATTGGCCATGCTTATTTCTCCGCGCCAGCGGTCAAACCGCCGACCAAATAACGTTCAAGGAACAGATAGATTGCGATGATCGGCAGCGCGATGAACACCGATGCGGCGGAGATGTCGTTCCAATAGGTGACATATTCGCCCTGCATCGTGGTGATGCCGAGATTGGCGGTCCAGTTGTCCGGCGAGTTGACCAGAAAGGTACGCGCATAGGCGTAATCGGCCCAGCTGAGCACAAAGGCGTAAAGCGCGGTGGCGGCAAGCCCCGGTGTTGCGATGGGAAGCACGACACGCACCATGGCGCCGATCGGCGAGCAGCCATCCACCATGGCAGCCTGTTCCAGTTCCTTCGGGATCGTGTCGAAATAACCCTTCAGCATCCAGGTTGCGAAGGGAATGATCATGGTCGAATGTGCAAGCACAAGCGTCCATAGGCTGCCGATCAAACCGAAGCTCGAAAAGATCGAAAACAGCGGGATGACGAGTAGCGTGGCGGGCAACATCTTGGCTGTGAGAACGAACATTCCCATGGTGGCGCCGCCCCGCATCGAATAGCGGGACAGGGCGTAACCGGCGCTGACCGAAACCAGCATCGACAGCGCAACCGAGCCGACAGCGGCAAGCATCGAATTCCACAGCCACAGAAGGATCGGCTTTGCCGCCCAGACACGGGCAAAAATGTCCCATTGCGGATCGTCCGGCCAGAAAGTCGGTGGCAGGCGGTAGAGTTCGTCGGTGGTGGAAAGGGCGGTAACCAGCAGCCAGTAGACCGGGAACAGGATCATCACCAGCGTAAAGATCACCGTCGCGTAGAGGGCAAGGCTCTGGGCAAAGCTACGTTTCATCAAAGCCTCCTCAGTAGATTGATTTCGAGCGCCGGCCGAGCATCAGCAGGCTGGCAATGATGCAGATCACCAGCGTCAGCACGCCGACGGCGGCGGCGCGACCGAAGTTGTGATACTGGAAGGCCTGGTCATAGGTCATGATCGACAGCGTCTGGGTTGAACGCAGCGGGCCGCCGCCGGTCAGAACCTTGATGATGGAAAAGTCGCGGAACACCCAAAGCAGGGTCAGCACCAGCGTGACCCCGAGAACCGGCATCAGCAACGGCATGGTGATCCAGCGGAACCGCTGCCAGACACTGGCGCCATCCACCTTGGCAGCGGCGTAATAATCGGTGGGAATGGACTGCAGACCCGCCAGACACATGATCGACACGAAAGGAAAGCCCTTCCACACCATGGTGATGGCAACGGCCCAGAAGGCGGCCGTGGAACTGCTGACCCAGGGGATCATCTGGTCGGTGAAACCGAGCTTGATCGCCAGCCAACCGAACAGGCCGAAGGACGTGTCGAACATCCATGCAAAGATGACGACCGCGATGATTTCCGGCACCGCCCAGGGCAGCGCCATTCCCAGCCGCGCGACGGTGCGGCCCTTGAAGCGGTTATTGGCGAGAAGCGCCGTGCTGAGGCCGACGGCGACGCTGCCGGCGGTTACGACGATAACCAGCTTCAGCGTCACCCAGCAGGCCAGCCAGAATTCCGGCGAGGAGAACAACCATGTGTAATTGCTCAGCGAGAACGGCCGGCTGGCACCGCCAAGCCGTGGTATCTTGACCTGCTGGAACGACAGGTCGATGGCCAAAACGAGCGGCCAGACGATGATGGCGGCAACCATCAGGACTGCGGGCGCAATCAGAATATAGCCGAGGAGATGTTGCCGGCTGGGGCGCGCAAGATCGAAGAACTTGCGACGCCCAGCCCGAACGGGTTCGGTCATGGATGGTCCTCCTGCCGGATGCGGATGATGGCCATGGCCCTTTCCGGGCCATGGCAGGACAACGGGATCAACCCTTGATGGCTTCGGCCTTTGCCTGCATGGTTTTCGCCACCGCCGCCGGATCGAGATCCTGAATGATCATCCGCTGGCTTTCTTCCATCACCATCTTGCTGAACTCGTTGTAGAAGAGTTCAAGTCCGGTCGGAATGCGGTCGATCCCCGCCTCGGACGCGGCCTTCATCGTCTCGATCAGCACCGGAAAATGCGGGATGGTCTTTTCGACACCCGAGACGTCGGCGGTCGGGCTTGGCGGGGTGTTGCCGCCAAGGGTGGCATAGCTGCGCTGGAATTCCGGTGACATCGTCAGCTTGATGAAATCCCAGACCAATGCCTTCTGGTCGTCGGGAATATCGGCCGGCATGGCGAGTACATTGGACGAACCGCCAAGCGGCGGATGAAGCGGCGGTGCGGCGTAAATGATGTCAGTCTTGGCCGAACCCTTTTCGGTCGTACCGTAAAGCCAGGGCCCATCAAGCCGCATCGCCATCTTGCCATCGGCAAACAGCTTGCGCACGTCGCTGGCGCTCATGTCGACCGGGCTGATCCCGCTCTTCATCACGGTTTTCCAGCGTGAAAGACCCTCCACCATCTGCGGCGTATCGATGGTGATATTGCCGTCCTTGTCGGTCCAGTAGGCGCCAGCGTCGAGGATGTAGTTCAGCATCTCCGTCAGATATTGACCCGGACCGCCTTTCGTTTCATGGCCTGTGCCGAACTGGTCGATAATGCCGTCGCCGTTCAGATCCTTTGTCGTCGCTTTTGCCGCGGCCAGAAACTCGTCATAGGTCTTCGGAACCGTGACGCCCGCTTCTTCGAGAAGCTTCTTGTTGTAGGCCATGACGAAACCGAAATAGTTGGTCATGATGCAGACGGTTTCGCCATTCCATTCGCATTTCTGCTGGCCGGCCCAGCCGGTCATGTCGATGCCGTCCTTCTTCAGCCACGGGTCGAGCGGCTCGAGCCAGCCGCTATCGGCAAACATTTGAAATTCGAAGGACGCCAGATGCACGATCTGCGGCGGCTGGTTGGCCGCAAAAAGCGTCGTCATCGTGTCGGCATAGGAGCTGCGCTCGGCCTTGGTGAATTCGATTTTCACGCCCGGATGCTGTTTTTCGAAGGCGGCAATGGCCGAATGCCACCATTCGCCTGTGCCGGCATCGTCCGTCTGCCAGGAAATGAATTTCAGAACGGTATCGGCCTTGGCCGGGGCAAGGCTGCCCATTGTCATCAAAACGGCGGTCGCGGTGCCGAGCGCCAATCGGCTTATTGTTTTGTTCATGGCTTCCTCCTCCAAAAAACCAGTTCAGATACGTTCAATCAGACCGAGTGCCGCCTCCGACGGCCTTACCCCAAGTCCGGGTCCGGACGGCAGGTGATACCTGCCCTCCCGGCAATCCATGTCGCCTTCCAGCAGGTGACGGTTCGGCTCGAAGATCGAATGCTGGAATTCGTGACCTTTGAGCGTTGGCAATGTCGACGACGCCTGCAGGCTGGCGGCAAGAAATATGCCGGCGCCAACGGTGGCGTGCGGGATGACATCGATGCCGTGCTCGGAAGCAAGAGCACCGATACGGATGAAATTGGTGATACCCTTATGGCCCATTTCGGGCTGCACGATCGCAATGCGGCAGCGCTCGACGCGGGCGCGCATATCCCAATGGGTGCGCCATTCCTCACCAACTGCAATCGGCACTTCGGTATTCTTCGAAACCTTCTCCAGACCGGCAATGTCCTCCGTCCAGACCGGAGCCTCTGCGAACCAAGGGTCGAAGGGCTGCATTTCGGCAATCAGTTCCAGCGCCCGTTCCGGCGTTTGGTTCCAGTGCATGTCGGCGGCAATCTTTGCATCGGGTCCAAGCACCTTCCGGAGATTCGCCATTTCGGCCGCCGGGCCATCGTCTGCCACCGGCGTTGCGAACTTGAAGGCGTTGAAACCGCGGTCCTGCCAGTATTTCGCCAATTCCCCGCGGGCCTTGAGCGTCTTTTCAGGCAGGCCTGAAACATAGGCCGGAAACGTATCCACGCCGCCGCCGAGCAGGTCGCGAACGGACTTGCCGGCTTCCTGTCCGGCAATATCCCATAGCGCAATATCGAGCGCGGCGAGCGCATCCACGTAGAAGCCGCCGGTATAACCGCGCACCCGCATCATGTCGTAAAGGTCGTCATAGATCGCCGAAGGGTCCGAAGCATCTCGGCCGATCACGAAACCGGCGAGAAGATCGTTGATGAGAGCGGCGACCGCGCCTGGGGCGACGATACCGTAGGTCTCACCCCAACCAACAACACCGGCCTCGGTCGTCATGCGCACCAGCACGCTGCGGTCGAAGGTCGGGTAGACCGTACGATTTCCCTTGCGTACGATATAGCCGTTGGGATTGACCACCTCACCTTCACGCAAGGCGCCGAGATAAGGCACCTTGCGCGGCTGGGTCAGCGTGAAGACTTCGACGCTTGCGACGGGGCTGTTCATGCGGCCTCCACGGCAACGAGGCCTAGTTCAACCAGATTGGCGTCGATATCGGCAATGGCCGCCGCATCAAGCTCGGGTGTCGGCGCACGCACACCGACCCCTTCGATCACGCCGCGACGGGCCAGCACATATTTGGTCAGCCGCATGCGATAGACCGCCTGCAGCACCAGAAGAGGCAGGGTGCGCACATAAATCCGACGAGCCTCCTCCTGCCGCCCGGCAACAAGCGCCCGATCGATGGCAACATGTTCCTCGGCGATCTCCAGCGCCGGCATTGCGGCCGTAGCACCTCGGGCATATTCGTCGAGAATGTAGCGCGCGCCGCCCCCGCCGATGACGCCCTTCAGTGTCGAAGGCGCATGGGCGACGATGTGGCTGATAGCCGGGCCGGCAGGAAGCGTCTCTTCCTTGACATAGGTCACCTGCGGCAACGCCCGCACGATCTCCACGATCGCCTGCGGCGAAAGGTCGGAGCCGCGCGGCGCAGGTGCATTCTGCAGAATGATTTCAACTTCGGGCAACGCCTCGACGATCCTGCCGAGGAATTCGATCAGCGCCGGCGCATCCGTGCCGACCGACTTGGGCACCTGCACCATCAGGTGGCGGATGCCAAGCGCCGATGCCGCCCGCCCGTGCTCAACCACGTCACGCCAGTCGGCCGCACTTGCCCCGGCCACGACCGGCACCCGCCCAGCCACCACATCCACGACAATTTTCAGCAACGCCGCACGCTCGGCGGCGTTCAAAGTCTCCACCTCGCTGGCGAAACCGGGAAACACGACACCATCGACGCCCTTGTCGAGCGCAAAGACCACCAGTCGCTTCATACCCGCTTCGTCAATGCCGCCATCAGCCAGAAACGGCGTAGGCAGAACAGGCAAAATCCCCTTAAGGCCAGCCACCATCTTTCTCCTCCCGATTTAGTATCATATTTTGATACCTTGAATTCACTAATTGACACTATATAGACTTGCGACCTATGACAAGCCCCAAGATGAAATGAACGAGGAGGTTCAAGACATGGCAGCACCGGCGACATCGATCATCGTTGATTGGGGAACGACATCACTGAGGGCAACGCTCGTTGGTGAAGGCGGCGAAGAACTCGATCATCTGGAAACCGCCAACGGTATTTCGAGCCTTGGTAAGGGTGAGCACGAGGCGGCGCTGATGGATGCACTCGCACCCTGGTTCTCAAGCCATGGTGCCTTGCCCGTCGCCGCACTCGGAATGATCACCAGCCGCAACGGCTGGGTCGAGGTCGCTTATGTGCCGTGCCCGGCAGGCCCGGCGGAACTTGCCGCCGGCACGGTGCGCAGGTCGCTGCCGAACGGGTCCGATCTCGTCTTCCTGCCCGGTCTGACCGACCCCGCCCGCCAGCCCTTCCCGGACGTGATGCGCGGCGAAGAAACCCAGATCGTCGGCCACGGCCTTGGCGAAGACGCCACCTTGATCATCCCTGGAACACACAGCAAATGGGCGCGGGTGACGGCGGGAAGGATCGATGGCTTCCAGACATTCGTCACCGGTGAAATCTTCAACCTGCTTATCAATCACTCCTTCATCGCGCGCGGTTCCACGCAGCCGCCGGTCGATGATCACGAGGCCTATCGCTGGGGTCTGACAGAGGCAAAACGATCCGCCGCCATGCTGTCGCTGCTGTTTTCGGCGCGAACCGGCGGGCTTGCGGGCCGGCTTTCGCCGGATCAGTTGCGATCCTATGTGCGAGGACTGGTCATCGGGCAGGAGTTTCGGCAAGCCCGCGAGGCCGGATGGTATGCGGAAGGAGACGAGGCAGCTATCGTCGGCAATGACGGGCTGAACGATCTCTATCTGGTTGCCGCCGATGTGTTCGGGCTCAAGACATCCATGGGTGCGGATGACGCCCTCACAAAAGGCGCTCTGACTATCCTGCGGCAAGCGCTTTTATAACCCTTGCCGATCGCCGGTTGCCGAAATGGCGGCATCCGGCTTTCAAGACAATTTTTTAGGACCAATCATGTACGACTTCCCAGCCAATATCGGCACCAGCCGTCACGAAAACGATATCATTGCCGTTCTGGCCCGCATTCAGCGCATCGGCCTTCCAGACAATCCGATCGCCTTTTATGGCTCATCCTCGTTTCGAATCTGGAGCTCCATCACCGAGGATCTCGGCTCGCTGGAGATCGTCAATCTGGGATTTGGCGGTGGCACTTACCTCTCTGCCAGCCACTACCTCGACCGGCTCCTGGTTCCCTTGAAGCCAGGTAGAGTGGCGCTTTATTTCGGCGAAAACGATATTGCCAGCGACGGCCTCAAGGCGCAGACGACGCTTGGGCACCTGCGGGATTTGCGCGATCGCATCTCTCGAGCGCTACCGCAGGCGGACGTCTTTGTTCTGGCGATCAAGCCCAGTCCGGCGCGCTGGATATACCGCCACGAATTCGATCTTTTCAACCAGACGGCGCGCGACTGGTGCAACGGCCGCGAACACACGACATGGCTTGATCCGAACGCCGGCCTCATTGGTGAAAATGGCCTGCCGATGTTCCGTTATTATTTACCCGATCTGGTTCACCTGAATGCGGCAGGCTACGCGGTCTGGTCGGAAGCACTTAGAAAAAAGTTGGGTCTGTTGAACTGAGACAAGGGGCATCTTTATCTTTGGCTCTTGAAAGGAGCCGAACTGTCCCCAGCATCGTTCAAAGGCTGATTTCCATTGGATTTATAGATCACGTCCGTTGAACGCGGAATCGCGTTTAGGCCCCCCTTACTGGCGGAATTCTGATTCCATCGCTCCGACTGGTGATTTGGTCGCAAGCAACATGGCCTGAGCTTTCAACGATGATCTGCGTAGCCGCGTTCTAGCTGCGTCACGGGATGGCATATCGACGCGCTCAGCAGCGTCCAGATTTGGGATTGGTATTTTGACAGCCATCGCGTGGATTGCGAGCGAGCAGGAAAGCCGGCTGACCCGGCGAAACAGGGACGACTCCGTCCGCCGAGGCGGCCTCTATCCGGCACTGAAGTATCTTAGTTGAGCCTACCCGCCCTAAGGCGACAGCCAACAATGCGCACAGGCTGAAAGACGCAGTCTCGACCACCGACGAGGAAACGGTACACCTCGACTGCGACTCCAGAACCGCAGCCAGGTTTTTTCGGGCCATCGTCGAGGCTTATTTGCGCTTCCGCCGCAACTCGTCGCCATGGATGCCAAAGTGCTGGATGATCATATCGACATTACGGCGGTGCGATTTGAAATAAATATCAAACAGATCACCGAAGACAGGAACACTGCCCACAAGAGCATCCATGGCAATGTTGCCAACCATTCGCGCAAGCTTTTCCTGCGGCACACCAAGGCGGCGCGCTTCATTGACGATATAGAGGCCGACAATAGCACCCGCACCATCACCAATCAGTGGCAGCAAACCCATGATGGAATCTGCACCAAAACGGATTCCCGTGCCAGGAATGCGGATCGCTGTGTCCATCATACGAGCGATGCCCGACAGCCGCCGCAGACGGCGGAGCCGCTCAGCACCATCCACGAAGTCGTCCGATGTGCCGTGGGCGTTCCACGTTCTCGCTGTCATACAATCGTGCTCCATAAAAGAGATATGCCTCAGCCTAATATGAATGGGGATGTGGAGAGTTGCGTTCAAGAGCGTTGCGCAAGCTATCTGCATCCATTGAAACCGAACCAGTTACGCTCAATCGCCTCGATCCTGCCTATGTGACAGCACCAATCGCCCGGCATCGCTCGGGCCCTACACCCCTTTTTCGATTCCGATAGGCCACAGTAATTTTTAAGCAATATTTTCCCTTACATTGGCGCTACTACAGGACTGCTAGGTCGAGAGAAAGATGTGAGGCACGCCCTTGCATCTTTAACGTCTTTCGCGAGTTAAAGCTGATCTTCATAAAGCAGATGCGGACATGGCACATATTTTTTGAGTTCATCGGTGCATCTAAAGGCGGACTGCTGATGGACACTGGCGCTTTAACAACAAACGACATCGGAAAACTTATGGCCGTTTCTCATCAAGGTCCGCTGGCTAACACCAGGCTTTCTGGACGAACGATTCTCATTCTGATTGGCGTCGCGGTCATCCTGCACGTGGGTCAGGAAATCTTCGTGCCATTAGCCTTGGCTCTCCTCCTGACATTCACTCTGGCACCTATTGTCTCTTTTCTCCGAAAACACTCTGTGCCCAAGATTGCCGCCGTTATTTTGGCGGTCGCCTCAGCCTTCATGGCAATTGCGCTGTTCAGTTTCGTCGTCGCCACGCAGGTGACAAATCTTGCCGAAAACATCCCGACATATCAGCGCAATATCGTCACCAAGGTTCAGGCGCTCAGCCAAGCCGGATCAGGCAATGGTGTGCTCGAACATCTGAGCAAGGTTGTCGAGCGTGTCGGCGCCGAGTTGCAGACACGCGCCGTCGAAAGTCAGGACGAGCAGTCGACCGCACCAACCATGCGAGAGCCGATGCCCGTTGAAATCGTCACGCGATCCCATCCGGTCGAGACACTTGGCAATTTCATTCTTCCGCTTATCAGCCCGTTTGCAACGGCAGGTTTGGTCATCGTTCTTGTGATTTTCATGTTGATCGAGCGCGAGGACCTTCGCGACAGGTTTATCAGACTGGTTGGACTTGGTGACCTGCATCGCACGACGGCAGCGCTGCAGGACGCTGGAAAACGGGTTGGGAAATACCTTCTGATGCAATTGGTGGTAAATGCACTTTACGCCTTTCCCATCACCATTGGGCTTTGGGTGCTTGGCATTCCGAACGCGATCCTGTGGGGTCTGCTGACGCTGGTTCTGCGTTTCGTGCCCTATATTGGTCCCGTTATCGGAATGGTATTGCCGCTGTTCCTCGCCCTTGCAATCTCTCCCGGCTGGTCGTTGGTCGCGTGGGTCGCGGCACTTTTCATTATCACCGAACTGATCAGCAATAACGTCGTTGAACCTTGGCTCTATGGTAGCCACACCGGCCTGTCTCCGATGGCGATCATTATCTCCGCAATCTTCTGGTCCTGGCTTTGGGGACCGCTGGGGTTAATGCTGTCGACACCTCTCACGGTGTGTCTGGTCGTTCTTGGCAGATATGTCCCCGAGTTCAGTTTTCTGGACGTTTTGCTCGGAAATGAACCAGTCCTCCAACCGCAGGAAAAGCTTTACCAGCGGCTGCTCTCCGGCGACCCCAACGAAGCGACTGACAACGCCGAAGAGTTTCTCGAAGAGGAATATCTCATCGACTACTACGAAAAAGTTGGTCTTCCTGCCTTGATCCTGGGCGAAGCGGACCGCCAGCGCGGCGTGATGACAGAGGCTCAGATCGCGCTTCTTGCCTCCAGCGCCCATGCCCTCATTGAAAATCTTGCAGAGATTGCGAGCGAAGAGGAAAACGAGGGAATGTCGGAAGACGAACAGACTTCAGCGCCAGAGACCAAAGAAACAATCGCGCTACCGGACGGTAAAGGCAGATCCATTCTATCCCTGGGAGGCCGAGGGGCCATGGACGATGCAGCGTCTGCGATGTTATCGCAAGTTCTCTTGGTTCAGGGTGCGCAGATCAGACAAGCAGACTATACAGTGATTGAAGGGCG
Source organism: Agrobacterium sp. S7/73 (assembly GCF_019355535.1). Lineage (NCBI taxonomy): Bacteria > Pseudomonadati > Pseudomonadota > Alphaproteobacteria > Hyphomicrobiales > Rhizobiaceae > Agrobacterium > Agrobacterium sp. S7/73. The sequence goes on along the minus strand of NZ_CP072138.1, from coordinate 566,854 downwards.
AGATTTGAAGGCTCTGGTGGCTGACGATATCGACACCGTTGTCGTTACGTTTCTCAATGAGAACTCGAAATCGCACGCGCGACAGATCGTGCGTCGTTTGAAGCGTGTAAGACCTTCTCTTCGTGTCGGCATATTGTTGCCGATGGGAGAGGGCGGGCGCGAAGCGCCAATCGACCCTCAAGACATAAGCGCCGACTTCGTTGCCTCTTCGCTGACGCAGGCCGTCTTGTCGGCCCTGAGCGACACCGGCCCTGTGGCCTTGAAAAGCCCCGTGAGAAAAGTGGCGCGCCAGCGCCGGGTGCAGCCGGTGGCTGCCTGAACGCAGCCACGAGAAGTCTGTCGATGTTACCAAGGGGCACGCATCTCGTCTCCTGGATCATAACGCATAGGACCACCCGAAAGCTTCAGCCCCTGGACTTGCGCACGCTCATCACCGCACAAACCTGCATTCTGGAAAAAGCACGATGCATCGATACAAAGATTGAAAACGTTCTGGACGCGTCTCTAGGTATCTACTGCGAACTAAGAGCAGTCAGGTCTAAAGCTTGACAGTTGCGACATCAAAAGCGGCTTGCGGTTGTGAGACCTTTCAGCTTGGAGTCTCCCCTTGCTGAAACTTGGATTGGAGCCACTGATGTATGGATGACGTTCCCGCCAACAGTGAATCGCCGTCCTTTACAACACCGCCGCTAAGCGAGGTAACAAGCGCTCCGGCTTCCTGGGCAATGATCTTTCCAGCCGCGTAGTCGTAATGGCTGAGGCCGTCTTCGAAATAGCCATTTAGCCTGCCCGCGCCAACATATGCGAGATCAAGTGCGGCCGAGCCAAGTCTGCGGATGCCTGCTGTCTCGTTGGTGATGGCATCCAGGGCCCGGAAGAAACTACTGCGGTCCATCGACTTCAACTGTCCGTGGATCGGCATAGATAGAGATATGATGGATTCTTCCGGCTTTTTCTCTTCCAATCGTGTCAGTTCCTTACCGTTCATCCGGGCACCCTGCCCTCGAACTGCCGTGAACATCTCGTCCCGCAATGGGTCAAGGACGACGCCCAGTATTTCGCCATCGTCGTCGCAAAGAGCGATGCTGACAGCAAAATAGGGAATGCCCCAGATGAAGTTGCTGGTTCCGTCGAGCGGGTCTACCACCCAGCGGCGTCGTGCGTCTGGCTTGCGCGTACCGGTTTCTTCACCCACGAAACCGTAGCGATCACCTGCCCTTGCCAGAACTGCGGCAATAGCCTCCTCGGCAGCAAGATCGGCCTTGGACGCATAATCACCCAAAGCTTTTCGTTGAACACTATCGCGGGACATGGCGCCGAAATGCGTCTTCAGTTCAGCGCCTCCGGCAAGTGCGGCGGACAAAGCAAGCTGCATCAGTTCGTCAAGCGACCGGTCCGCCATCTCATACTCCCGAGGGTAGAAAAGTTATCGTCTCGAAATCCACACCGACGCGCGAGTCGAGATCGAGTGCGCGTCGTGTTTCCACCGAGATGGTCGCACCGTTCTCCAGTCGAAGGCTTTGCGTCCAGGCCTTGCCCATGAAGCGGCGATCTTTCACCGTTGCATTGACGAGAGCGCTGCCGTTTTCGCGGGTCATTACCTGTTCGGGACGCACGACAAGTGTGCCTTTACCGCAGTGGCCGCTTCCTGTGATAGGAAGTCGCGATCCGTCAGCCATCTGGAAGCCGGCCTCATCAAATTCGCCCTCCAGAAAGTTTGCGCTGCCGACGAACTCGGCAACGAAGCGGTTCGCCGGTCGCGAATAAATTGTTTCGGGATCTGCAAGCTGCTGCACGATTCCATTCTGCATCACGGCGATCCGGTCCGACATTTCGAGGGCTTCTTCCTGATCATGCGTCACATAGATTGCTGTCAGACCGAGTCTCTTCTGCAGACTGCGCAGTTCATGGCGAAGAGCCACGCGAAGACGCGCATCAAGGTTGGACATGGGCTCGTCCATGAGAAGCAGCGGCGGGTTGATGACGAGTGCACGCGCCAGCGCTATGCGCTGCTGCATACCCCCACTCATTTCTGCGGGATAGCGCTTCTCGACGCCGTGAAGCTCGACCTGGGCCAGTGCGGCCCGAACCCTTTCAGCAACTTCGTTCTTCGGAACCTTACGCAGTTTGAGCCCGTAAGCGACATTGTCGAACACGGTCTGGTTTGGCCATAGCGCATAGTTCTGAAAGACGAAGCCGATATTTCTGTCCCAGGCGGCGAGCGAGGTCACGTTCCGCCCGTTGAACAGGATTTTTCCGCCATCGATTGGGTGGAAGCCTGCAATGGCGCGCAAAAGTGTCGTCTTGCCGCAACCGGACGGCCCTAGCAGCGTGAAGAATTCGCCGGGCCTGATCGTGAGGCTGATGTCTTTCAGAACTGCATGATTGCCAAAGGTCTTGGAGACGGCGTCGATGACGACCTCGCAGCCTTGGGTTGGAGTTTTGGAAGATGAGGTTTCAACCACCGGAATTTCCTCGAATTTGGCCGTAGCGGACAATGAAATAGAGAGGGATGTAAATGATCAGCATCAGCAGGATGGTCTGTGCTGCGGAGACACCGAAATCGGCATCGACAAGCGTGTTCTCGAAGATCACGGCTGTCATCGGCTTCCACGGCGGACGATAGAGAACGATGGTAGACGACAGCTCCGTGACGATGTGAAGGAAGGTGAGCGTTGCACCGGTTACCGCACCCGCCAGAACAAGAGGTGCCGTTATGGTGAAGAACACCCTGAATGGACGCGCTCCAAGACTGATTGCGACCTCTTCGAGAGCCGGGTGAACGCGCCTCAGGGCCGCCTCCGACGCCTTCACCGTAAAAGGCAGGTTACGAATGAGATAGGCAAGGAGAAGGATGAACCAGGTGCCGGTCAGTTGCAGCGGCGCCTTGTTGAACATCATGATGAGACCGATACCGAGCACCGTGCCGGGAATGACGTAGGGCATCATGACAGTGAGGCTGAGAACGGGGGCGATGATCCGGTAGCGCTTGCGTATAATCACATATGCAATCCCCAACCCGATTGCTGTTGCCGCCAGCGTTCCGGCAATACCAAGCGACAAGGTCACCCAAGCCGGCCCCATGCCGGTGCGCCACATAGTGGCGTAGTTTTCCAGCGTAAAGTTCGCCCTGGGTAGGCCGACCCGCCATTCCATGAAGCTGGAAACCAGCACCGTCAGGTGGGGCGTGAATGCCATGAGAAGGGCAATGATGACCGCGCCAAGCACTGTGACATGAGCAAGAGGCGATAGCGGCTTGCGTTCCAGCGCCCGCGACGACACCACGGCAAAACCGCGTCGCGCCAAATAGATTTGCTGCGCCATGAGGAACAGGCTCGAGATGGTGATGAGCACAATCGATCCTGTGGCCGCAAGCGCCGGATTGCGTCCTGCCTCACTCAGGAAGGACGTATAGATCAGAACCGGCAGTGCGTTGACATCGAGGCCAATGATGCGCGGCGTTCCGAAGTCAGACAGGGCTGCCATCGTTGCCAGATAGAGACCGGTGATGATGCCGGGGAGTGCCAGCGGAATTTCGACCGTCATGCGCACACGAGGCGGCTTGGCACCAAGGCTTTCCGCTGCCTCGATATGGCCAGCGTCCAAACTCTGAAACGAGCTGTGACTGAGCAGAAAGATGATTGGAAAGACCAGCCAGGTGATGACCCAAATGACGCCATGCAAGCCGACAATCGAGACATCGAGGCCGAGATAGTTGGTCAGAACGCCGTTTCGTCCCAGGAGCAAGCGCCAGGCGTACGCCCCCAGAAATGGTGGAGACACGGAAGCCATAGTGACAAGAAAGACGATAGCAGTGCTGCCCGCGACCCGGTAACGTGCGATAAGATAAGCCAGCGATACGCCGATCAAAGCGGCAAGTCCGGTGGACGTCAACGCGATCAGCAGGCTGTTTACCGTGGCGGAAAGGGTTTCCGAGCGTGTAAAGAAGTCGGTATAGTGGACAGCAGAGAGCGACAGCGATTTGTTTTCGAAGGTGATGTAGGCGTTCGCGGCATGTGAGAGCAGGACGGCGTTGAGCGACTGCGCGTTGATGTCTAAAGGCGCTGGTGCAGTTGTCGCGAATAGCCCCCGGGGCGCCTGCTGCGAAAGCGTGAACCGAGCCGAGCCCAGATCGAGTTCAAGTAAACCTGCCTCGTCCTTACCAACCGAAATCGGCTGTTGCGAAGAGAGGCGCAGCGTTCGGTCATCCTGGACGTCTACAGTCAGACTGTCAGTCGAACTCAGCGTTATCGCAACGCCGTCAGAAAGTTTAGCAACGCTGTATCGGGCGGTCATTTCCGGGACGAATTGCAAGCCGTCTTTATTATGCAGAAGAGTAAAACGGCCGCCCTCCTCCAGGAGGGAGGCGGCCATGAGGCGAACCTGCGGGACAACAATCGTCAGGCCGCAGAGCACGAGCGCGACGATTGAAAATATCAGCCAATTGTCGCGCAGCACCTTCATTTTCCGCGAAGCTCCTGAAAGCGAGCCACGACCACAGGGCGCGGATCGACAGCGGATACGATCGTGAGAGTAGCCATGTCAGGCAGAGCGGCGGGAGGCGTTACATCCTTGCGTGCCGAGCGTCGAACGGTGGCGTCGCGAACGATTTCATGCGCCGTTTTGCTGCCGAGGAAATCGATGAAGCTCTTGGCGTCTTCGATGTGCTGCGCGCCCTTGACTATGGCTTGCGCATCGATCTGGCCGGTAACCGCATCGGTCGGATAGACGATATCGATCGGCAGACCTTGAGCCTTCCACTTGGCACCCAGATCCTCGTTAATCCAGCCAACTGCTGCTTCACCGTCGCGTACGGCGTTGAAGGCATCATCGGAACCAGGAGCAATGCGCGCGCCCTTGGCCATTTGACCGACGAAATCCCAACCGAAATTGCCAGCAAGAGCGGAAAGAATGACATAGCCGGTGCCGGATTTTGCAGGGTCTGGAATAATCAGGCCACCGTTCTTTGCGAAGTCCTGTGAGACGAGATCTTTCTGCGTCTTGGGTATGGAGCCGGCCTCGACGCGTTTGGTGCTGACGACCAGCGGCTGCAGCAGCACCGTGAACGGATGCCAGATGTGATTGGGATCGGTCGTCACCATGTCGGCGTCGGACTTGCTTTCGAACGATTGGAAGAGCGCTGCATTTTCTTCGAAGGTCTGCGTCGGTCCGCCCCACATGACGTCTGCCGAGGAATTGCCGCCTTCTGCACGCAGGCGCTCGATCAGCTCGCCAGTACCGCCGCGCACAACGGTCACCTTCACATCCGGATTTTCCTTGGCAAAAGCATCGAGGATGGGAGCAGATGTCGCCTCCCCATGAGCGGTGTAGACCACCAGTTCTCCGGCATTCGCAACACTGATGATCGACGCCGACGCCAACGCGCCCGCTATGATACGCCGCAAGGTCCATTTCAGCATGACTATGTTCCCTTTTTAAAGTCACTGAGAAGAAGGCGACCCTATTAATCCATTTACCAGATTAAAAATCAAGCCGCCTTTTCTGCGGAATTACGGTCCTTGCGTTACAGTATTATGACTGAAGACTAAGATTATCTGCATTGCGAACTGCTTGACGCCCACAGGCTGGGCTGATAATTTCCATTTAATTTATTAAATAGGAATCGGCCCCGATGAGCTTGATGGGCAGCAATCACACATATTCCGGCCGCTACAACCGTCGCCTCGTTTTCGATCTGATCCGATCCGGCAATGGCATAAGCCGGCGTGACCTTGTCGATGTGACAGGCTTGAAGCCGCAGACCATGTCCAATATCTGCAAGGACCTGATAGACCGTTCAGTGGTTGTGGAAACCATCCAACAAGAGGGCGCGCGCGGTGCGCCGCAAAAGAAGATGTGGGTCAGGGCCGATGCCGGTTGCTGCCTGGGTATTCATGTGGATCGCGACGGGCTTCTGGGCATCGTCTGCGATCTGGCGGGGCAGGAGTTGGGTCGCGAAACCGCATCCGCATCGCTCGAAGATCCATCCGACACCATCCGTGCCATCGCCGATATGACACAGCGTCTGCGGTCGGTTACGGTGGATCGTCCCGCCTGGGGCATCGGCATCGCGATGCCCACATTGCAGGAGGCGGAATTCGAACATCCCGTCGGCCCGCCGGGTTGGGATGCGTGGAGCCGTATGCCGGTGGCGGAAGCCATCGAAGATGCATGTGGCCTCCCCACCATTATCGAGAATGACGCCACAGCCGCAGCAGTTGCCGAACTGAGGGTGGGAAGTGCGGGAGGACTGAGCCACTACGTCCATATTTTCGTCGGGCACGGACTTGGGGCAGGCATTATCAATGACAGCATGCCGCTCCAGGGATTTTGGAACAATGCCGGAGAAATCGGTCTCCTGACATGGCCGGCGGAACTTGCCAATCCAGATGCGGGGAAACAGACACCGTTTTCGATCGACGAGCTTGCAGCGATGCTGTCGTGCGAAAGCAGGGAGATTGCGCGGCCTGGGGCATTGGAGAAACTTTACGCTCAACGCGACAGTATTCTGATGCGATGGCTCGATCTCAATTCGAAGCGCCTGCGGTTGCTGGTGTCGCTGCTTGAAAACATCATGGACCCGCAGACCATCGTGGTTGGAGGGCACTTTCCACCAGCGCTCATCAATTCCCTGATCGACCGGGCCTATCCCCTTTTGCCGTCAGTCAGCGCCCGAAGCCACCGCGAAATTCCCCGGCTGTGTGCTGGCGCTCTAGGGCCGGAGGCCGCCGCGATCGGCGCTGCCATGCTACCTGTGATTGCTCATGGCAGCCCAGACTTCAGGCGCCTCTCATCCATGCGCGGACGCAGCCAGACGATCGATTTCGAAAGACGCTTCGATCGCGTCGCAGGCGCGCCAACGGATGACGACACGTCATCCTGATTTACATAACTCTTGCCGACAGGACTAAAACATGAAAATCGCAATTGCCGGGCTCGGCTTTCGGCTTGCCAATGTCATTACCTCCTTCCGCAAGGCCTTCCCTGAACTGGAAATTGTCGGCTTGATGGACCCGCAGCCTGCTGGGCTGCCAGCCATTCAGTCCGCAGGCATGGCGGCGCCGCGACGTTTCGAAACCATCGAGGCTATGCTGACGCAGACGAAGCCGGATCTTCTTATGGTCGGCTCGCCCAATCTTTTCCATCTGGAACATATCACCGCCGGATTGCGCGCAGGCGTGCGGGTTTTCACGGAGAAGCCGGTGGTGATCGACGAAAACCAGACGATGACGATGGCGCGTTTGCTTGCCGAATATGGCGATGAAAGCGTTATGGTGGGGCTCGTTCTGCGGTACTCTGACCTTTATCGGGATCTGCGCGCAGCCCAGACGCAAGGTCAAATAGGCGCCATCACATCGATTGAGGCATCCGAGCATATCGCACCCTACCACGGAGCGTTCTTCATGCGGGACTGGCGACGGCATACGCGCTATGCAGGGCCGTTTATCTTGGAGAAATGCTGCCACGATCTCGACCTCTATGGCAGCGTTGTTGGGCAGCGGGCGATGGCCGTTGCCAGCTTCGGCGGCCGAAAGTCGTTTATCGCGGAAAACAAACCGGATCAGTTCTCCGCGTTTCAACAGCGGGAATTCTATAAAAAGCCGAGCGGCTGGCTAGAGGGTGGCGCGGTGTTCGAGAGTGACGGCGATATTATCGACTATCAGACCGCGATTATCGAATATAGTGGCGGGGCGACGATGACGTTTCATACCAATCTCAACGTTCCAGATCAGTTCCGCCGCTTCTGCGTGATCGGTAGCAAGGGAATGGCCGAAGGCGATTTCATCCGCAATCGCTTCGAGGTGCACTCTGCAATAACAGGCGAAAAGCTAGTCGAGCGGCGTTACGAGGGGCACGAAAGCGATCACTATGGCGCAGATGATCAGATGGCCTCGGATATCTACAGGCATCTGACCGAGGCCTCTCCCCTGCCCGTCAACATCGTCTCAGCCTTGGAAGCGGGGCTCGTGGCAATCAAGATCGATGAGGCTCGCCGTCTCCGGCGCACCATCGAGCTTGCTGAAACCTGGCAGCGCTTCGATGACGCGCTTCGCGCCCCGCATGTGGCTGCCTGAGGCCGCGATTATGACGATGCCAGCGTCTTTATCATCCGTTACCATCCGCAAAGCCCGACCGTCCGATGAGACGGCGATCCTCGACATATGTGTGCGCACTTCAGATCAAGGCAAAGACGGATCACAATACTACTCTGACCCGAGACTTCCCGGACTCTTATGGGCGCTGCCCTATGTCCGCTTCTGCGCAGAAACTGCATTCGTGCTGACGAAGGGTGACGTCGTCATGGGCTACTGTGTCGCCGCACCCGATACGATTGCCTATGAAAATTGGCTAGAGGCCGCATGGTGGCCGTCCTTGCTGGAAGAGCTCCGCGATTTCGAAACACGGACAGTAGAGGATGAGAACGTTCTTTCCTATATTCGAAGCGCAAGAAAGACCCCGGCTGAGGTCACGCGGCCCTACCCCGCCCATCTGCATATCAATCTTCTGCCTGAGATCCAAAATGGCGGCCATGGGTCGTCGCTACTGCGACATCAACTGGATTCTTTAACGAGGTCTGACGTAAGAGGCGTCCATCTAGGCGTTAATCAGTATAACGAAAAGGTCGTAGCATTTTACGCCAAATTCGGCTTTGTGGAAATTGACCGGACACCATCGATCGTGATGGCGAAGCGGCTGACTGAATAAAATACTTAAAGCGCGTCGCGATTTCTAACGTCGCTCTTCAAGCTGTAGCGCCTTTTGCTTTCTTTTGTCGAAGCTCGAGGATAACCAAAACTTTTCCAGAAATGATTTTCATGACGAGCTGGCTTTTATAGTCCACTCCGTTTTGCGACAAAGTGTCTTTTCGCCTTGAAGGGATTAGAGCCGTCAAACTCGCTATTCAAAAATCGGCCAGTTGATAGGATACGAACGCCGCTCATTCTGGCATCAACGGTGTATTAAAGTTAGAGGACTGAACTGATGGGGTTGTCTAATCGCGGCTGGGGCGTCAAGATTGAATTTGTCTGAAGATCGCTGCCGGGTGCATGGTTGTCTTTGCGGTCGACATCAGCCGCCGCATGATGGAGCCACGCAGCACGAGCCTTCAATGTGGACGACGCATTCAGCTGCGACAGCGATGCAACACCATCGAGGGAATGGCACGGCTCACGTCCCGAGGCAGGGACGCTTCAAGCGCTCAGTTATTGAGCGCTGTCAGGTGCTATTCGGTCACGCCCGCAGTAGGATTGAAGAACTCTCCGATTTTCAGCATGGTGTGCATGGTGACAGCTAGCTTTCGCGCGACAGCCACGGCAGCTCTTTTAAAAGCTGATCCCCTCTCGCAGCTGAAGCCCCCGTGTTCGCAATGAACTCTGTTTGGAACTGCGCGTGAGAACGACCGAAGCCGCTTCGTATAATAGCCCGCGCAAATGGCGGTCTCTGAACCGCACCGGGTTTGCCGAAGGCTCCAACTTCTGAGAAAGTGGAGCCTCTGGCAAATCCGGCGCGGTTCACAGGAGGTCGGCTCCGAGTTTTTGAGAGCTGTCGTTCTGGCACATCTTCTCTCGTCTCGCTGCATAAGTGGATACAGGGGCCGACTCATCAATCGGAAGGCTCACGATCAACAGTCAGATCTGACAAGCTCTGCCGAAATATTGGATGGGAATAGATGGGGAAATGGAATTTCTAAAGACGGCGACTGTCCGGATCACGCCCGAAATCCTGTCTCTAGTCGCTGAAATTGACGAATTCAAAGGTGCTCGGCGTGCGGTCGGCCAGATCGCGCCTGAGCGGTTGTCCAGCTTGAGACACGGCGTCGATGCCACCCAACACCACACAACTTGGCAATTCCGTTGAAAAGCCCGAATGACAATCAGTGAGCCGTAAGATCGCGCAAACGATGCGGTTTTTTGATTACGGCCTCGGTTTTTGTGGAAACCTTATCAGAGGTTTAGTATAAAGCTGGCCTACAGCGCGTGCTGCGTGCGCTGCGGGTTCCCCCGAAATCCACGGAGACTAAGATCAACTTCCAGCTAAGGGAGCGTGAACCTGTGTCTTCGACATCAAATCCAGGTCGCATTAATTCCACACTTCGCAAGTTTCTCGACAATGAGGCCTCAGGTGGCCTTGTTCTTATGGCCGTCGCGCTTTTGGCGATCATCACGGCCAACTCACCTTTGGCTGAGGATTACTTCCATATCTTGTACGTCTACATCGGGCCTCTCAACCTCCAGCACTGGATCAACGACGCCCTGATGGCTGTGTTTTTCCTGATGGTTGGACTCGAGATCAAACGTGAAATGCTGGACGGCCAACTCTCCACCTGGAGCCGCAGGGTCCTGCCCGGTGCTGCCGCTGCAGGCGGCATGCTGTTTCCGGCGCTCTTCTATGTTCTTTTAAACCGCGACAACCCGGCAGGACTTCAGGGATGGGCGATCCCAACCGCGACCGACATTGCATTCGCTCTCGGTGTCCTCTCACTGTTCGGATCACGTGTTCCGGCGTCGCTGAAGATTTTCCTTGCGGCGCTTGCTATCATTGACGACCTCGGAGCGGTCATCGTTATTGCTCTGTTCTACACGGCAGATCTGAACCTTACTGCTCTCATTGGCGCTGCTCTCGTTTGGGGTAATCTCTTCATTTTCAACAAGATGAAGGTGAAGGTACTGTGGCCGTATCTGGTGGTGGGAGCTGTACTTTGGGTGCTCGTCTTTGCCTCAGGCGTTCATGCGACGCTTGCTGGCGTCATGCTGGCATTGACGATCCCTTTGAAGCTTACCCCTGGCACGCCAGAAGCAACGCCAGAAGAATCCCCACTCCATCGCCTTGAGCATGCGCTGCACAAGCCTGTTGCGTTCATCATCGTGCCGATCTTCGGCTTCGCTAATGCTGGCGTTTCGCTCTCCGGCCTTAGCTTGTCGGTATTCAGCGAGCCTCTGACAATGGGAGTTGCAGGTGGTCTCGTGCTCGGCAAGCTGGTCGGAGTACTCGGCGTCGTCACATTACTGGTCAAGCTTGGGCTTGCACAACTTCCTGCGCAGGCGAGCTGGGGTCAGGTTACGGGCACTGCTCTTTTGTGCGGTATTGGCTTCACGATGTCTTTGTTTATTGGCTTGCTCGCCTTCAACGATCCCTCTGTTCAGGATCACGTGAAGATCGGCATCCTGATGGGATCACTTGTCTCAGGTGTCGCTGGGGCGATTATTCTCACTCTATCGAGCAGGCGTCAACCGGCTGAAAACCAGCTGAGTTGCGCGACAATCAAGTGACGGCGTAACGGAAATATTACCTGCGTCTCGGGCCTCTGACCCGAAAAGGGTCAAGCCGGCATTGAGCGCCGAGATCGAATTTCGCGCCTCAACTGCTTACGGCAAACTGAAGCGTACCTCCTGCAAAGGCTTGCAGGAGGCGCCGGACAATGCCGGTTTTTGCAGGCTGAATTAGCGATAAGGTCCGAGCAGGCTTAACAAGCTTTATTTGGTCGCAACGGCGCAAGTGCTTGTCTGGCGTGCTGCCTGTTTCGTGGACACTGGAATTAAGGTGTTTCTAACGGAGTTGGAGCCCACGAATACAATGAAAAAATTCAGTCGCGGCACGCGCCCGGAAAGGCGATCATGATGCGTCCAGGACCGGCAACAGTCGGGCAAGGACAGTCCGATCAAGCGCGGCCAAGATCGTCGCTTCCGGCCGTTTGGCAGGCAGATCTCGAACAACCTGTTGCCTTCACGCAGCGGCGGTGACGCCATCTCGAAAGCTGCCACAGGCGGTGGCCGGTTGACCCGGAACCACCTGAAATATCTGATAGGTCAATATATCGGCTCATTTCGATGATTGTGACCTTACATCAGAGTTGACAATAGGCTGACGTCCTTCACGTGCCCAGTGCTATGCTCTATCCCTGCAATCACCTCCGACATGCTCGACTTGCCGCGCGAACTATTGTTAGGTGATGGTGCGTCAGAGCGAATGTGTCGGAGGGCCGCATGAGACTCAGAAACCAGATCCTTGCGCTGGCCATAGGGCCTCTAGTGCTTGCGATCATCATCATCACGGCACTCATAACATGGCAGTCAATGACGCTGGCGCGCACGAGTATCGACGCGTTTGAACGAAACATGCTTGCTGCTAAGGAGGCGGAACTCCTCAACCTCACCAATCTTGCCCTATCTGCTATCCGCTCCGTTTATGACAAGGCCGGGCCTGGTGACGACGCAGCAAAGGAAGAGGTCAAGCGCATTTTGATGGACCTTGACTACGGCACGGACGGCTATTTTTTCGTCTATGATTATGACGGGTTGAACGTCGTTCATCCGCGGCAAAATTTCCGTCCGGGTAATAATTGGCTGGATCTTTATGATCCTGATGGCAATCGGGTCATCTACGACCTGATCCTCAAGGCAAAAGAAGGCGGGGGGCTTGTTCAGTACAAGTGGGAGAAACCGTCGACCCGGAAAACGGCCGACAAGCTGTCCTTTGCGGCCGGTCTCGACAAGTGGCGCTGGATGATCGGGACAGGAGTTTATCTGGATGACGTTTTTGCAGCGACCGCGGCGGCCAAGGAAGAATTGCGCCATTCCATCACCTGGAATTTTCTGATCGTTGCGCTGTTTGCAGTTCCTGCCGTGCTGTTGGTGTTTGCCACCTGCATGCTGCTCAATCTGCGCCAGCAGAGGATGGCGGATGGTCGGCTCAAGGAATTGATGCAGCGAGTGATTGATACACAGGAGGAGGAGCGCCTGCGCATTGCCCGGGAATTGCATGACGGCATCTCTCAAAATCTTGTCGGTGTGCGTTTCGCAATCGATCTTGCACGGCGCAAGGTGACGCCGGACAATGTCGGTGCTGTAGAGGCTATCGGCAAAGGGGCCGCCGCGCTGACCGAGGCGATCAAGGAGGTCCGTCGTATTTCACACGACCTGCGCCCACGTGTTCTCGATGACCTGGGATTGACCGCGGCTTTAGAAGCACTGATTTCAAGCTTTTCCGAACGCACCGGTATCGCGGCAACGCTGGAATCGGTGGCCTTCAAGCACATGCTAGTTCCGGAAGCCCGTGTCGCCCTTTATCGTGTCGCGCAGGAGGCGCTGACCAATATTGAGCGTCATTCGAATGCGACGCGGGTCACCATCAGGTTCTCCAGCCGGGATGAACGCGTGCAGATGATCGTCAGCGACAATGGCCGCGGATTTCCGGCCACCCGCGAAGAGAGCGAAATGGCGACCGACAAGGGGCTTGGCTTGCGAAACATGCAGGAACGCATGACCCATTTCGGGGGCAGGCTTGATGTGGAAAGCTCTGCCAAGGGAACGGTTCTGCGAGCGGTCCTGCCCATGACGGCTATGAAGGACCCCGGCCACCGTGTGCAGGAGGCTGCGGAATGATCGTTCACCCTATCCGGGTTCTTCTTGTCGACAACCATCCTCTCATCCTCGACGGGTTGAAGGCGGTGCTCGAAACGTACGAGCACATCACTGTCGTTGGAACCGCAGTGTCTGCCGTGGCGGGTATTGACGCGGCTGTGGCCACGCAACCCCATGTGGTGCTGATGGACATCAACATGCCCCAGATCAATGGCATCGATGCGCTCGAACTGTTCAAGGAGAAACAGCTTTCAGCGCGGGTGCTGATGCTGTCGATGCATGATAGCCGGGAATATATTTCGACCTCGGTGATGTATGGTGCCGCCGGCTATATCCTGAAAGATGTGGCTACCGAGGAAATAGTGGTAGCCATCGGCACCGTTGCGGCGGGTGGCACCTATTTCTCGTCAGGAGTCCGGGACGTGCTGATGGAGAGCGCCACTGGCAGGTTGAAGGAACTCACCACCCGCGAGCAGGACGTTCTGCTACTAATTGCGAGGGGAAAAAGCAACCGCGACGCCGCTGTGGCGCTGGATATCGCCGAGAGCACGATGGAAACCCATCGCAAGAACATCAAGCGGAAACTGGATATTGCAACGACCGCCGGTCTTATTCGCTATGCGATAGACCACGGGCTCATCAAGGAATAGCGCGATGGGATCGAGGCCCCGCGAATGTTGTCACCCGGGGGCCTCGACATCAGTTATGCCAGCTTATTTGCCGGCAGTCTGCATCGCATAGCCATAGCTGTCATAGGTATATTCGGCGACGCGGAACCATTCATAGCTCTCGTCGCGGAATTTCTTCCAGCCGGGATATATTTTGGCCCATGCGGGATGTTTCTGCGTATACTCGTCATAGAGTTCGAAGGTTGCCTTATAGGCGGCGTCGAGCACTTCCCGGGGTAACGGGCGAAGCTGCGTGCCCTTCGAAACGAGCGAGCGGATCGCATCCTTGTTCTTGACGTCGTAGAGAGCCTGCATGTTGATGTTGGCCGCCTTGCAGGCGGTGTCAAGCGCTGCCTTGTATTCGTCAGGCAGGGCCGCATATTGATCCTTGTTGACGAAGAAGTGAATCGTCAGACCACCCTCCCAGAACGCTGGATAATAATAATAGGGCGCGATCTGGTAGAAACCGAGCTTTTCGTCGTCATAAGGGCCGACCCACTCCGCAGCATCGATGGTACCACGTTCCAGTGCTGGATAAATGTCGCCGCCCGGAAGCTGCTGTGGAACGGCGCCAAGCCTCGCAAGCACCTGCCCGGCGACCCCGGCAATTCGCATCTTGAGGCCCTTGATATCCTCAATGCTTTTTATCTCCTTGCGATACCAGCCCCCCATCTGGGCGCCCGTCGCACCACCAGGAATTCCGATGACGCCGTAGTCGGACAGAAATTCATTATAGGCCTCGTTGCCGCCGCCATGGTAAAGCCATGCGTTCTGCTGACGGGCATTCAGACCGAAGGGGATGGTCGAGCCGATGGCGAATGTCGGATCCTTGCCTGTGAAATAATATCCGCAGGTATGGGAAATTTCCACCGTGTTGGCCTTTACGGCATCGATGGCCTGTGCGCCGGGAACAATCTCTCCGGCCTGAAAGACCTGGATGTCGAACTTGCCACCCGTCATGGCCCTCAAGGCATTCGCCATGACAACGGCACCGCCGTAAATCGTGTCGAGATTGTTCGGAAAACCTGACGTCAAACGCCAGCGAACGGTCGGTGACGTTTGGGCTATTGCCGGAGTTGCTAGCGTCGAAGCAGCCGCTGCCGCTCCCGCAAGCACACCGCCCGACAAGAATTGTCTGCGGCCTGGATTATCCTTCATAGTTTTACCTCCTCCTGTTGAATACGGGTGGCGTGGTCGGGCGCTTGCCTGCCCGATCAATCGTCACGGTGTGCTTGGCTTGCCGAAGCTCGGTGCCGTGTTGCCGGGCGCGAGGAACGGGTTGGCGAAAGGATCGGCGTCCGTTCCCGCGCCGGGCATGGGTACGTTGATATGAACGGCAGAAGGATCGGCCACCTTGGCGCCCGACTTGTAATGCATCACGATGCCGGGGAACGCGATGATGATGATGACCATGGCGAGCTGGATGAAAAGATAGGGAATGGCGCCGAGATAGATCTGGCTCGATGTGATTGGCTGGATCGTCTGCCCGGTGATGCGATCCTTGTAGGCCCTTGTCGGCGCGACGGACCGCAAAAAGAACAGCGAAAAGCCGAAGGGCGGGTGCATGAATGAGGTCTGCATATTGACCGCTAGCATGACGCCGAACCAGATCAGATCTATGCCAAGCGCATCCGCGACCGGAGCCAGAAGCGGGATGATAATGAAGGCCAGCTCGAAATAATCAAGAAAGAAGGCCAAAAAGAAAACCAGCAGATTTGCGACGATCAGGAATCCGATCTCGCCGCCCGGAACCGATGTCATCAGATGCTCGACCCAGACATGGCCGTTCACGCCATAGAAAGTCAGGGAGAAGACTCGCGCGCCGAGCAAGATGAGCAGGACGAAGGACGACAGTTTTGCCGTCGCGTATAGCGACTGCTGAATGAGGCCCAAGTTGAGCTTGCCATTGGCGAGCGCAAGGGCGAGTGCGCCCACCGCTCCCATGGCGCCACCTTCCGTGGGCGTGGCGATGCCGAGGAAGATCGTACCAAGCACGAGGAATATCAGGACGAGCGGCGGAACCAGCGAGGTGATCACCTTCAAAAGCAATTTGCTGCCCCGCAGGGTCCGTGCCTCCAAAGGCAGTGCAGGCACTTTTGCCGGACTGATGATCGAGGTCACGATGATGTAGAGCGTGTAGGCACCAACGAGCAAGAGACCCGGAACGAGGGCGCCTTTGTACATGTCCCCTACCGAGCGACCGAGCTGGTCCGCCAGCACAATCAAGACGAGGCTTGGCGGTATGATCTGCGCCAGCGTGCCGGAAGCTGCGATTGTGCCGGCGGCGATTTTACGGTCGTAACCGTAACGCAACATGATCGGAAGAGAGATGAGGCCCATCGAAATGACCGAGGCGGCGACAACGCCGGTGGTTGCCGCCAGAATAGCGCCAACGAAAATCACCGCGAAGGCAATGCCGCCACGTACTGGTCCAAACAGCTGGCCGATTGTATCCAAAAGGTCTTCCGCCATGCCGCTCTTTTCAAGGATCAGGCCCATGAAAGTGAAGAAGGGGATGGCGAGCAACGTCTCGTTGGACATCTGACCGAATATGCGATCGGGTATGGCCTGAAACAGGGTTGCCGGTAGCAGGCCGAGTTCGATGCCGATGAAACCGAAGAAAAAGCCGACAAAAGCCAGAGCAAAGGCCACCGGATAACCCAGCAGGAGCACGATGATGAGCGCCGCGAACATGATCGGGGCGAGATTTTCCGCAAGGAATGCCATTGTTATTTTTCCTTCGATCAGAGCATTGCCGCTTCGGCGTCCGCCGCTGCAACCGGATCAGGAATATCGCCGCGCAGGATAGCGACGCGCTTGATGAGTTCTGACACTCCCTGCAAGGAGAGCAGGCTGAAGCCGATCGGTATCAGTGCCCAGACCGGCCATTGGATTAGGCCGCCCGTATTATTTGATACTTCACCGGAGGCGAACTTCTGCAGGAAGACCGGCCAGGAGAGGTAGACCGTGATGAGGCAGAAAGGCAGGAGGAAGAAGATCGTCCCGAGAATGTCGACCCACAGTTGCCCTTTGCGCGGAAGATTTCCGTAGACTAGGTCAACCTTCACATGCTCGTTGTTAAGAAGCGTGTAGGCGGCAGCAATGAGGAACACTGCAGAGAACAAATACCACTGTGATTCAAGCCAGGCGTTTGAGCTCATAGAAAACGCCTTGCGCATGATCGCGTTGATGGCGCTAATGAAAATAGCCGCTAGAAGCAGCCAGGAAATTGCTTTGCCAATTGCTGAATTGGCAGCATCAATGGCGCGCGAAACGGCCAGTAGAAGTTTCATGATATCCTCCCCGGACGCGGCCGCGTACTCCTCAATACACATGCTGCCGCTATCGTTCGGGCAAGATATCAATGGCGGCTTCTCGCTCAAGGGCTGTCGTCTGTTAACTTCTTCAGGCATACCGAGAACTGGGTATGCAGGTTCAAACAGAGCAAAAATACAGTGGCATTCCGTGAAGAAACACCGTGTCCAGGCCTGTAGCTTTAATTGCACTCGAGGCAGCCCTGCTGGCGAATCTTCACCTTCAGCCATGTCGAGTGGAATCTGCGATGTCACTTGATTGGGTCCCCGCATCGGGCAATTTTAGGCCGCTTGGCGATGACTCTGTTGATGAACGACTGGCCCGGGATCAGTGACCTGTGTAAGAAGTACGTCGGAGCCGTATTTCCAAATGCCAAATCCAAGATAACTTTGTGCCTCAACAAGAGGGCGTCGATGGCATACCCGAGGCGGCTCGAACTCTAGCGCAGGTCTGAGCAGGCCTTGAGAGTATCACCTTCCTGCATGTTTTCGGCAAAAAGGTCCGTCCAGACGTTCTGAGGCGCTGTATTCTTAAATGCGTCTGAACCCAATCTCAAGCTTACATAGATTGGCCTGCTGCCGGTTTCGTGGACACAGAATTAAGGTGTTTCCAATGAAACTGGATCGCGTGAATGCAACGAAGAAAGTTCAGCTGCGAGTAAAAGCTTGAGACGCTTCAGCAAGTCAGTCACGAGGTAACTCCTTCCCTGCGCCAACAGATGTGTCGGCAGGCGCGACCTGTGCGGTTTTCGCCGTATCGAGCCTTTGCCGAGCTTTCGGAACGATCAGCGGCGTTCCGGACACCGGATCGGAAATGATGACGGCCGGCAGGCCGAAGACGTCTTCCACGAGTTTCTCGGTGACGATGGCGGACGGCTTTCCTTCGGCTACGATAGCGCCGTCCTTCATGGCGATCAGGTGCGAGGCGTATCGGCAGGCATGGTTGAGATCGTGCAGCACGGCGACGACGGTGCGACCGTGTCGGTTGAGATCGGCCAGCAGGTCGAGCAATTCGATCTGGTGGGCGATGTCGAGGAAGGTGGTCGGTTCGTCCAAAAGCAGGATCGGTGTTTCCTGCGCCAGTAGCATGGCAACCCAGATGCGCTGGCGCTGGCCGCCGGAAAGCTCATCCACCAGACGATCCGACAGGTCCGTGACGCGAGTTGCTTCCATCGCCTTGACGACGGCTTCCTCGTCGGCCTTCGACCATTGCCGGAAGAATGACTGGTGCGGGTAGCGGCCGCGCGCCACAAGATCGGCGACGGTGATGCCTCCCGGCGTAACAGACGATTGCGGCAAGAGGCCGAGACACCGAGCCACTTCCTTGACGGCAAGATCAGTGATGCTTCGTCCATCGAGAATGATCTGACCGACAGAAGGCGCGAGCAGCCGTGACAATGCCCTGAGCAGCGTGGACTTACCGCACGCGTTCGGCCCGACGATGACGGTGAGGGAGCCATCGGGAATGGCAACCGACAGATTCCGCGAAATCGTTCGCTCGTCATAGCGAAGCGTGACAGCGTCGGCACGCAGTCTGTCAGAAGTGGTATGGATGTTGGTAGAGGTCATTTGCGGCCCTCGCGAATGAGAAGCCAGACAAAGTAAAGGCCGCCGACGCTCACCGTCATCACACCGACAGGAAGCTGGACGCCGAAAGCGTGCTGTGCTGCGAAGTCGGCGGCCAGCAGCAAAAGCCCGCCCGTCAATGCGGACGGGATGAGTGCGACACCGGCGGAGCGCGTCAGACGCCGCGCGATCTGTGGTGCTGCAAGCGCAATGAAGGCGATTGGACCGGATGCGGCCGTGACGATTGCCGTCAGTGCCACCCCGAGCACCGTCAGTAAAAGCCGCGTCCTGTTTACATCGACGCCGGATGCTCTCGCCGCATCGTCACCCATCTCGAGCTGACGCATCGGCCGGAAAAGGAAGAGTGTCATTGGCACCACGATGCACAGCACGACGACGACCGGCAGAAGCTGTTCGAGGCCGAGACCGTTGAGCGAACCCGCTCCCCATATGGCGGCGCTCATCGCCACCTGAAGCTCGGCTTGGCGAATCATCCATGTATTGAAGGAACCGAGCATGGCCGCCACGCCGATACCGACAATGATCAGCCGGAAGCCCTGCCCACAGCGCAACCACGAGAGAATGTAGACGGCCGTGGCGGTGACAATGCCGCCGATCAGCGCACCGGCCGCCGTCTCGTAGTAGCCGCCGGAAAGAAGAAGGATGACGACCAGTGCACCTGTATAGGAGCCGGCGGAGAAGCCGATGATGTCGGGCGAGCCGAGGGGATTGCGGGTGAGGCTCTGGAAGATCGCGCCGCTCATTCCCAGAGCTCCCCCTAGCAAGAAAGCGAGCGCCACACGGGGCAGACGCCATTCCACCACGATTATCCGCACCATGTCGTCGCCCTGGCCCGCGAGCGCACCAAGCACTTCAGACAAGGTGACGGGATATTTACCGACCAGAAGCGATGCCACTGCGATAAAGGCCGCCAGCGTTAGCAGCAGCGTGGCTACAATTAGTGCACGGGCATGAATGAGGAACGACAATCGGCCCGAGAGCAGCCGAACCGCGACCAAGGTGCGGCCAAAATCGATCTGCGAAGAAGAGTGAAGCGTCATAACCCGCTCGCCTTCTTTCTGCGTACAAGCAGGATCAGTACCGGAGCACCGATGAAGGCGGTAACGATGCCAGCCTCGAGTTCTCCCGGATAAAGGATCAAACGCCCTGCAACGTCTGCAGCCAGCAGGAGCAGCGGTGCGTAGATCATCGTCGTAGGAATGATCCAGCGCTGGTCTGGGCCGGTAAACCAGCGCACCACATGCGGCACCATCAGACCGACGAAACCGACAGGACCACAAGCAGCCGTGCCCGCACCGGCAAGCAGCGTCACGGCGATAACCGTCATTGTCCTGGCACTAAGAATATTGGCGCCGAGCGAACGCGCCAGATCGTCGCCGAGCGCCACGGCGTTCAGTGGCCGGGCGGCAGTCAATGCAATCAAAAGCCCAGCGCCGATAAACGGGGCAACTGTCGTGACAATTTCCATATCCCTTCCCGCAATCGACCCTATCGACCAGAAACGCATGGAATCGAAGGCTTGCGGATCGAACAGTGTGATAGCGGAACCGATACCGCCGAGAACGGCCGACAGTGCGACGCCGGCAAGAACCATTCTTACCGGCGTCGCGCCATCCGAGCCGACCGCGCCAAGCGCATAAACCGCGAGCGTGACCGTGATAGCCCCCAGAAATGCAAACCAGAGATAGGAGTCTATGGAATAGAGGCCGAGCATACCGACCGCGAGTGTCACGAAGAAGGCAGTGCCGGCATTGACGCCCAGTAAACCCGGGTCAGCCAGAGGGTTGCGCGTTGCCGCCTGGATCAGTGCACCAGATACACCAAAAGCCGCACCGCAAAGCAGACCGAGCAAGGTTCTCGGAAGGCGGTAATCATGCACTATGATGTGCTCCGCAAGGTGGGTGTCATAGGTGAACAGAGCTTCCAAAACCGTCAAAATGGCGATTGGCCGTGCTCCGATCGAAAGGCTGATCAGCGTCATGGCACCCAAAAGGACAAGACCGGCCACCAGACCGAACAGCCGTGGCATAATCCCGGCCAAGCCGCATTTTTCTTGATGGGTAGGGACAACGGTACTCATGCACGTGACTGCCCTTGTACCCAATAACCAACCGCCGTAATCCGGGACTTGTCGATGCCACATATATCGCGAAAATGTCGACGGCATTCCGCAACTGCTTTCGCTTCGCCTGCGATCCACACGTAGCCAGTATTATCTGGAAAAGTCGCCGTTCGGGCGATATCGACAAGCTCGGTTGCATTGCGGGTTTTGCCGAATGATTCATGCCAGAAAACCGCAACATTACCCCCTGCCGCAAGTTCGACGCGGTCCTCAACGGTGGGAATTTCGACATGCGCAATAACAGTGCGATCGTGTGGCAACTCTTCCACGATCCGACTTATCGCCGGCAGGGCAGTGTAGTCACCGATCAGGAGAATTGCTCCTTGATGAGGCGGATCAAAGCGCGATCGAGGCAGGTAGATTTCTATTGCATCGCCAACACAGGCCCGTTGAGCCCATTCAGTAGCGATACCGACGTCATGCTTGACAAAATCGACCGTGAGGCAGCGATTGTCCGTGTCCCATCGCCGTACGGTGAAATAACGACCCGTAGTCGTCATGTCCGGCTTTGTGAATGACAACCAGATAAATTCGTCGGGTGCATCTGTGCTGCAAAAATGCGCTAGATCCTCTCCACCAAGCACTATACGCACCATTGACGGGGTCAGGCACACTCGCGACAAAACAGTCGCCCGCATTGACTCTGTACTCAACGGTTTATCCCCACGCTGTGTTTTGAAGTGCCCTCGAGACGACTTGCGAACTTCGGAAATCCATAGGGTATGGACAGAACACTTGGATTGCAGGCGACCCACACCGCCAGTGGATCGTCGAGCGGGACATATCCACCATTCACGACCGGAGAGCACCGTTTGAACAGCGAATTCCCCTCGAGTTCCAGCCGCGCACCCGGCGGGAACCATAAGATCAAGAGATCTGTCTCTATGGTATCCAGCAACTCCAGACTGATGCTGGCGCCGATCTTCCGTCTTGTCGAAGACGCGAAAGACAAGACACTCGGCGCAATCCGTAAGCCGAGTTCCAATAGTGATGCGACCCGCCCGTCGGGCGGGAGGTAGACGTCGATGGCGTTGCTCGCCGGGAAGTAGTTGCCAAAGACGAACGTCCTGCCGCGGATATGCGGATTAGCCTTGGCAAGGTCCCGAAGTTGGACTTTGGTCGCTGAAATCAGGTCGCTTGCTTGTCCGGAGAGCCCAATTGCGGCGCCTGCCAGTTCCGTGATTTCCTTCCAGTCCGCCTGCAAGGGGCCGGATCGATAGGCGACCGTTGGAGCAATTTGCTGTAGGCGGTGCCAGGCCTGGGCATTGATGTTCGTCCGAATTGCCAGAATGAGGTCGGGCTTGAGCAGGGCGAGTGCCTCGTAGTCGATCAGGCCCTGGTTCAGAAGCGTAGGCTTGGCATCACCGATTTTATTTGCGACCCACGGCAGGACGCCATTTGGAAACTGGCCGTAGCTGGGCATTGCAATCGGCGTGACGCCGAGAGCCAGCAAGGCATCTTCGCCGCCCCAACCCAATGTGACAATGCGCCTAGGCGGTTCGGGGATGATGGTTGTCCCAAATGCATGCGAAACGGATACAGGAAAATGCCTGTCGAACGACGTAGCCGAAGCAGACCATCCGAACGAAACGGTCGCTCCCAGAGCCGCCATAAGGAAATTCCGCCGCTCAAGCACGGCGTCCTTCTTTTCTTTCACGATCAGGACCTCAGAACGTTGCTTTAAGGCTGAGCGTGATAGTCCGGGGATCGCCATACATGCTACCCCAACCCGGGGCTCCCACCGTCTGATAGTACCGCGTGTCGAAGAGGTTATCGACGCTCAGAGCCGCCTGGACGTTTTCGTTGAACTTGTAGCCGACCCGGGCACCAAGAACGGCAAAGGGTTCCTGGGTAACCCTGGTAGTTCCAACTGTTCGGCTTGTCTCCGACTGGAAGCGGACACCGGCTCCGACTGTCAAACCTTCTAACTGTTCCGTAAAACTGTAGTCACCCCAGATCTTGATCAGATGGTCAGGCGTAATTGTCCTGTTGAAAGCGTAGTCTTCTTCACCCGCGATGAGCGTCTTGTGTGTGTAGGTGTAGGATGCGGCCACCTGCAAGTTGGAGAACAACTCCCCGCTTAATTCGAGCTCAACACCTTCGCTTCGGACTTTTCCTCCCGCAATGGAGCATTCGCCGGTTGGGGAAGAAGCACATGGATAATTGTCATCATCGAAAACGGCACGGTTCTTTGTCGTACTGCGGAAAAGCGAAACCGACGTGTTCGCCCGCCCGTCAAGCACATTCCCCTTGATCCCGATTTCGTAATTGTTGCCAAGGATTGGGTCGAGCGTCTGTCCCGAAGCATCGACGTTCGTCTGCGGCTGGAAAATATCCGTGTAGCTCGCATATACCGACCAGTTGTTGTCGAGATCGTAGACAATGCCTGCATAAGGGGTGAAAACACCTTTCTCCTGATAGGAAGAAGACGGGACACCGGGCTCGTGACTAACCGACCGGTGTTTGTACCAGCTCACGCGGCCGCCCAGAATAACGGCCAGCGGATCCGTCAGGCTCAGCCGGGTCATGCCGTAGAGTGCCTGCTGCTCGATCGTGTTTCGTGTGTTGCCGCCATTAATGCGATTGGCGATGATGAAGTTGTCATCAACTTCGGGAATAGAAATGGGATCAAAGACGTTCTGGGCAATTCCCAGTCGTGCGACGGCGAATTCGTTATCGCTAACCAGTCTGTTGATGCTGCCCCCCAGAATGACGTCGTGGGTACGGCCGAACAGATCCAGTTTTCCATCGAGATAGCTGTCGAAAGCCACGTTCGATGTTTCCATGTCAAAAAGGCTACCCATCATAGAAGAGCCGGCAAGGGTTGTCGGGTTGATGGCGCCAACGGAGTACTCGTATTTCACGTCATGCTGCTCGCGCCAGTAATCGACGGAGGTCTTCCACTTCCAGTTCTCATTGATGTCATGGGTGACGTCCGCGAACAGCGATACCTGATCGGTGTCCCAGTAGTTCCAGCTCTGGCCAAGGCAGGTATCGCGAGAAAGTCCAAGATCGGACCCATCACTATAGTGCGGCAGTCCCGTGAAGCAGGGGGTCGACGTCCGGTGTTTGTAGCTGCCTCCGAACGCCACGGTCGTATTATCTGTTATGTCGGCCTCAAGGATCCCGTAAAGAAAAACGTTACGGCTTTTCGCGGTATCGGTGAAGTAGTCGCGGTCATTGAATGAACCTACAATGCGACCCCGCAATGATCCTGGCTCATTTAGGGGACCGGTCGCATCGACTTCGGTTCGATAGTTCTGGAACGAACCGATATCCTGGGAGACCGAAAGCTGGCGCTTGTCGAGCGGCCGTTTCCTGACCATGTTGACCGTCGCACCGGGATATCCGACGCCTTGGAGCAAACCGGCTGCGCCACGCAAAACCTCAACGCGATCGAACGCTGCCATGTCTTCGCTGAAACTGTTCGCCTGCGCGTAATAGGTGCTGCGGGCAACGCCATCATATTGCATCGTGTCAACGACCGAACCACGTGAATAGACATATCTCGACCCCATCGGGCTGTCGTAGAGCGAAATGCCCGGGGCCTCTTCGAGCGCATCATCGATCGTCGCAACATTCCGATCGTCCATCTGCTTACGTGTGACCACTGAAACGGCTTGGGGGATACGGCGTATTTCCTGCTCGCCCTTGCCGATTGTGGCGTTTGCAGCCGTGTAGGAGCCAGTTCCCTCTGTGGTCGCACCGTGACTTTGAACCGTAATGGTTTCGAGCACTGTCGAGTCATCCACCGCAGCGCCAGCGTTCGACATCGCTGAGGGACTGACTATGGTTACGGTATTGGCGGCGGTGAAGCGGTAGGACAGTCCCGTGCCTGCGAGAAGCCTGCCGAGTGCCTCATCCCGGCTGAGACTTCCCGAGACACCGGGCGATGTTTTGCCGCGCACCAGGCTGGCCGGATAAAGAACCTGAAGGTTGGAGCGGTCACCGAAGCGGGAAATCGCGGTTCCGAGCGGGCCTGACGGGACGGAATAACTGATAGTGGCGGATGCCTGCTGCGCCGCTGCGGGCCGAACAATGGTAACATCCATCAAGGAAATCACCGTTGACGCCAGAAGTGCCAAACCCAACCCGCCGATCCGGCTGTTTGCCTTGCCGGATGACCTGTCCCCAAACTGCTTCACCATAGCCCCTGTCAAACTCCTGTCCTTGCGTATTTCACGAGTGCAAACGCACCCGTCCGATGCAAAGACGGATTTCGAGGTACACCACCTCACCCCCAAAGTGGAAAATAATCGTCAAGTTTTGATAAAGGGTCGAAATGGGAGGAAAACTCAGCCCGCCCCTCTTATTCAAGCAGGATGCAGAACAACCAGCCAGGGAGACAGCTGGAAGGTTCGAACCGGCAAAGTCGTCCGGATCGCTTCAAGCACGCCATCAGGATTGCTGATGTCAAAAATGCCGCTCACGCGCATATTCAGCAGACGACTTTCAGTGACCTGGATGGTGCCCGAACGATAACGGTTCACGTCGGCAAGAACCTGTCGCAGCGGGCGATCCTCAAAAATCAGCTTACCGCGCCGCCATGCAGTTTCAGATTCCACATCGACGGGTTGAACCTTGCCAAGCCGTTCATCGTCATAGGTGACATATTCCCCGGCATTGACGACGGTATCGGAGTGATCCGGTCCTATGACGGAAACAGCACTCTCTTCGACGGATACGGTCACGGTGCCGGACCATTCGTGAATGACGAAGCGCGTTCCCAAGGCAGTAGTACTGCCATTGGCAATCAGAACGGTGAAGGGGCGTCTGGCATCCTTGGCAACATCAAAAAAGGCACGGCCGCGAAGAAGGCGTACAGTACGGACCGCATCGGTATAGGCCAGGGAGATCGCGCTGTCCGCATCCAGTTCGACCGTCGTTCCGTCGACAAGGGTTACACTGCGCAGTTCACCCGTTCCGGTAAAATGATCGCTCGTCAGGAAATCCGGCGGACCTGCGACCAAGACAACGGCGCCTACGGCGACAGCGGAAGCACCTCCGGCTAGAAAGGCACGGCGAGATGCCAGCGGGCGACGGGGTGTTTGTCCAACCGCGCTCTTGCGTGGATCGGGAATCCGGTCAAGATAGGACCAGATGCCACCAAGCTTGGCATATTCAGTACGGTTCAGAGGATCGGAGGCCATCCATGCGACGTGATCGGCCCGCTCCGCTTCGGTTGCATCGCCTGAATTTAGGCGCACAAACCAAGCCAGCGCCTCATCGCGCGATTTTTGTCTTTTATCGTTGTTCGTTGTTGCCATAGTGGCCACCGGCTGTTTCCTTGCGCAAGCTGGGGCAACGTTTCCCGAACCAGATATCCGACATATAGACGAATCTGACCGGACAGCACCTCACCCATGCCGCGCATATTTCTTCGAAACTTCTAGTCAATGAGATCGCCAAGCCGGTCCCGCAAGTGCGCAAGCGCCTTCATAACCAACTTTTCGACGGCGCTTTTTGTTATCTTCAAGTCGCGGGCGATTTCGGCATGGCTCAATCCATCAAACTTGTGCATCAGGAAAACCTGTCGTTGTCGCGGGGGCAATTCTGAAATGGCCTGTTCAAGGCGGCCGAGACGCTGGCGGTAATCCACGACCCTTTCCGGCGACGGTCTATCATCGACGGAATCAGGAAGCTCTCCAGAAGATAAATATCGCTCAAGGGACCGCCGGCCGCGAATGTGATCCGTTGCCAGATTATCGGCCATGCGAAAAAGATAGGATCGCGGGTTCTTGATGTCAGTTTCGACGGGAATGCTCTGAAGTCGCAGGAACGTATCCTGCAACACATCGTCAGCATCCACATCGCGACCAAGGCGACGAGAGAGATGCCGCAACAGTTCTCCATAACTGGCTGCGAAGCTCTCAAGTATATTTTTCTTCTTGTCTCCGACCATTTTTTTAGAACCGTTCGACAATTCTCGACATGGATATTTGAGCAGTGCCCTCTAGGGTCGAGTCCATCATGCAGTACGACAGTGAAGCCTGGTAAAGGCCTCACTTTCTCCTTTAGCAAAACTTTCCATAAAAAATCCAGTTATATGGCGAGGTGGAATTCGGTTGAAAGTTCCTCGTCCCCTTGCACTTCCCGACTGAGCCTTGGTCCGATAGCAACCCGCTCGCCCGGAGGTTTGAGGAATTCGTCATAACGCTCGGCACCCTTGGCGCGCCCGGCGGCCTGAGCTGCGTCCGGAAGAGAAGTGGTCGAGGCCAGCCAGAAGCGGACAAACAACGTGATGGCAGTTTCGGCAATCAGCGAATCCGAGTGCCCACGCCGTTCGGTAAAATCCGCGAGGTGGCGCGAGCAAGATGTGTGCGTGAATGCGCTTGGGATGGTCCAAAGTTTGTAAACACCTTTTCCCGTTTTCGAGGGAGCCGAGAATGGTCGAGTGCCTTGGGGAGAGCAAAGCCGCCCCTTGGACTTGGCCGGTCAGGCTGCTGTGTTTTGGCCGGGAGGAACGGCAAGTGCAACCGCGTCAGCGCCGGCGGGAAAGCGGAGCTAGCCGCTGGCATCATGCACGACTGCCCAGATTGCATCGGCGACGTCCGTTTCCCTTGTTGTCAGCGCAGGGTTTGCAAATGCCTCGAAAACCGGTCTTGCGAAATCGGCATAGGCCGCAGGGATCATGCCCCCGAACCGAACTGTTTTGCCCGAAGCTTTTCGTCGGTGCGTAGCCAAGCTCAACGACCTATGCGCGTAGTTCAAAGTACGCCAGTTGATACGCCAGCAAGCCGGTGAAGCCTTCGATGACTTGCTTGCTTGCCGTGTAGGCGGCCGCCAACGGCATCGCTGCCAGCGTCACCCTGGATGTGACGTTGACGATGATCCCCGAACGACGCTCGCGCATTTGGGGAATGACAGCCTGCACCATGGCCATGACGCCCAATGTGTTCGTCTCGAAAAGGCAGTCAGATCTCATACCCAAGCCGCAGGTGATGGCGACGGCTTCAGGGATTGCCGAACTCGTTCTTCCTGTCTTGGTGTTTGGCTTTTCACACGTTATTCCGCGCTTGGCCTGCTGGTCATGACGGCAGTGATCCAGCTGACAGTTCCAGACGGCTGGGCCAATTTTCATCTTCCCTGGGCCGCCATGGCACTGACCCTTGTCGTGTACGGGGGTGGCAGGATTGCGATTGACTACTTCGTCAAACTGCGTCGAGATTCACTCATTTGAGGGTAATGACTGTTACTGAGCGGCTTCGCCAATCGCCACCAGCGAAGGTTGCACAACATCTCTCACTCGCTGTCTATCACTTTGAACGGTAAGAAGTTCGCTCGGAGTGGGGGCTGGCCATGATAGAAACGAGGGTAGTCTGGGCAACACTACGTATCGATATTGAATCGGTCCAATCCAGTCTATTATGGAACTTAGAGCATTCTCGATAACAGCATGCGGTCGACGCTGTGATTGGTTCGATGTCGCACGCTGTTGATGGGGGTACGAACCAACCGCACGTCATTTGTTGTCGGACTTTCTGGAGCATTCCCATTGGCTTAGAAACACAGTGGAATGGACTCAATCGAAAATTATTGGTGAATTTCGTTTAGGTATTCAGCGCATTGTCGAGGTCGTGCAATCCAACCATCAGCATCATGGGATCGGACGGAGAAGACAGGAAGCCGACGGCTTCGTAGAAGGCTCGTGCGTCATCAGAAATCGCATGGACCAGCACGCCGCGGATCGGGCGATCGGCGACCCTGCAGGGTTCGTTCTCGTTTCGAAACGGCATATGGCTGTTCTCGGCCCGATTGTTGAAGCTCTTGTGCGACCAATTGTTAAGGCCGGCAGCCACGTCCGCATTTGCCGCACTCGTAGGAGCGCAGCTTGTCAGTGATGATCCGCTAGGGAGCAAAACTACAGCGCTTCATCAAAGACACGAGTAGGCGCTTGGCCTCCCTTTTGTCACGTCGCTTCTGTAAAATTTCTTCGAGAACGACGCCATCCTCATCGACTGCGCGCCCAATCCAAAACGTTGGCAACCGCAAGCCGGTTAGCGTGACAACACCTCTTGACGGGCTAAGGCCACTAGGCGCTGCAGGAGGCATACGCCGCCGCTCGGAAGACGTTGATCGCCAGGGGATATCCTTGAGATAGGAACGCATAACCTTACTGATTGTGCAGGATTCAGGACAGGCGGAGCGCCCGGAATAGCCGTTATGTGCGTGAGGCACCTACGCCCCTGTCAACTTTCAATAGAAAGCCTGATACACCCAGACAGTCGTTGACCCGGCGAGATCGTTTCGACGCCACGGCCATTTCGCTCTGGTTCCGGTAAGCCAAGCGCTCCGGCGACCATGGAAACGGGTTCAAGACAAAGATAGCGGTCCATACGGTGGGCAGCGAGATTGCTAAAAACGGGATCCGCCTCGAGCAACAGTGAAAAACTGCCAAAACCGATGCGCGCATATGACCAGTCGGTGAAGTGCAAGGTGTATCCCGTCGTAGCAGGAATGGCAGGTTTCGAGCGGGGCACCGCTCGCTGGCCGGTTGGCACGTTCTGCACATCGAGGGGATATTGCAGTTTGGCATCGGTGCTAGCGTCGCAGCCCAATTCTGCCGCAAAATAGGGATGCCAGCCAAGCGAAACCGGCACAGGCCGGTCTTCCAGATTGGTTATCGACAATTCCACCGTCAAACGGTTGCTTTCAAGCAAAAAAGATTGTTCAGCGCGGAAGGAAAATGGCCACTCAGCATCCGCCTTATAGTCAAGCACCAGCGTGCACTGATCGGCCGCCAGGCTGGAAATATCCCACGATCGTCGGTGAGCAGGTCCATGCATGGCATCAGGCGAAAGGGCGGGATGTGGAAGAAGGTCGTGGCGGATATCCGCGTGAACGAATGAGCTGCCATATAACCTGTTGTGGTAAGGAATGAGCGGATAGGCACCTGCCCTCGGCCAGTTCAACGGGTCAAAAGACTCCCCCGCTGTCGGCACCAGGATATCGCCGTGATCCTCGTGGTGCAGATGCGTCATCCTTCCACCCCAGGAAGGGTGGAGGCGGGCCGAAAGCTGCCTGAAGGCAATCGTAACCGTTTCAGGCAAAAGCATAGGAGCCGTCAGGCCGTTTTGGCACGCGTCGCTGCCAGTGAACATAGCCATCTTCCTGCATGGCCTTTTCATCCATCTCGACTCCCCAACCCGGTCGGTCCGGCCTCAGTTCCAGGTAGCCATCCTTTGGCAGATAAGGGTCGACAACA
Organism: Agrobacterium sp. S7/73; assembly: GCF_019355535.1. NCBI lineage: Bacteria > Pseudomonadati > Pseudomonadota > Alphaproteobacteria > Hyphomicrobiales > Rhizobiaceae > Agrobacterium > Agrobacterium sp. S7/73. Next base: position 536,597 of record NZ_CP072138.1, on the reverse strand, counting down.
TAGCGCGTTTCATCCTCGCGTTTTTCGAGGTCGGTGCCGCCATAAACATAGCACTGCCCTTTCGGCAACCTGTATTCAAGAATACGGAAATTCTGCTGGGCGGCGGAGAAATGCACGTTGACGGCGGTGGCGAGCGGCCCCATCGGGTTGTGCGGCGCGATGCTGACGAAATGCGCCTCTGCAAGCGTGGCGATGCGGCGCATTTCCGAAATACCACCGACAACGCAGATGTCGGGTTGAATGATATCGGCGCCCCGGACTTGCAGAAGACGCAGGAAGTCATTGCGGTTGTAAAGACTTTCACCGGTTGCCAGCGTGCAGTTCAGCCCCTGCTTCAGGTCTCCCCACATCTCGATATTTTCCGGACGCAACGGCTCTTCAAAAAATAAGGGATCGTAAGGGGCAAGCGCATTGCCCAGTTGACGAGCGGCAGCAGGCTCGAAAATCTTGGCATGCGCATCGAAGGCAATATCGTAGTCGGGCCGCACCGTTTCGCGAAGCGAGCGGAAGTATTCGGCCGAACTGCGCACCACCTCACCCCAGCGATGGGCGTGAACATCGACGCGCCATGGGCTTAGCTTGAAGGCTGTGAACCCCCAGTCTTCGTTGAGACGATCGAATTCTTCCCTTGCCGCCTGCGCATCCGGTGCCGTGTAGACGCCGGCGTAAACCTTGATACGATCACGCACTTCGCCGCCCAAAAGCTTGTAGACAGGCACCCCCGCCGCCTTGGCGGCAAGGTCCCAGAGGCAATGGTCAAGCGCTGAGATTGCCGAAAGACCGAGTGCTCCGGGCGGAAAGCGGTTTTGTTGGAGGAGGAGATTGTAGAGATACTCGACCCGAGTCGGATCCTGCCCGGCAAGAAAGCCGTAGAGGTAATCCAGAACCGGGGGCAATGCGAGATCGGGGCCGTGATTGTAGCATTCGCCCCAGCCGGTCAAACCGTCATCGGTATCGAGAGCGACGATAACGCGGGGGCGGTCCTTGTCGCGGGTAACGAATACCCGCATGCGATCGATTTTCATGCTTTGGTCTTCCTCTTGAATTGCGAGAAGCAACAGCCGCGCTGTTATCTGGCAGCAGCTCCGTTCTTGATCTCGGGCGGCTCGACGTAGCGGAACCTTCTCGTGCGGTCGCGGTCGCGCGGATCCGGGCGCGGAATGGCCGACAGAAGTGCCTGCGTATAAGGGTGATCCGGCGCGTTGCAGACTTTTTCGGCGTCTCCCACCTCAACAAGCTTGCCGCGATACATCACTCCGACGCGGTCGCACATGTATCTGATGACGCCGATGTCATGGCTGATGAAGATGTAAGCCAGGCCAAGTTCGTCCTGCAGCCGCATGAGCAGGTCCAGCACCTGGAAACGCACCGAAACATCGAGCGCCGACGTCGCCTCATCCGCAACGATGATGCGCGGCCGGAGCGTGATGGCGCGGGCGATACCGATGCGCTGGCGCTGGCCGCCGGAAAAGGCGTGTGGATAACGCTCACGTCCGGCAGGGTCCAGACCCACCTGCTCCATCAGGGCGCAGACGCGCTCATCCAGTTCCTTGCCTTTCGCAATGCCGTTGACCAGCAGCGGCTCGCCGATGACCTGTGCCACCGTCATGCGCGGATTGAGCGAACCGAACGGATCCTGAAAAACCATGCGCAACTCACGCCGCGCCGCTTTCAGCTCCGCACCTTCGATTTTGGCAAGATCGACCACCGTGCCATCCGCCCGGCGATAGCGCATCTCGCCCCCGGTCGGATCGTAGAGGCGCATGATCGAGCGGCCCATTGTGGTCTTGCCGGAGCCGCTTTCGCCGACGATGCCGAGCGTTTCGCCCGGAAGCAGCTTGATCGACACGCCATCCAGCGCCTTCATCTCACCGAAGTGCATCGAGAGGTCGTTCACTTCCAGGATAGGCGCCGCGGCAAGATCGAGCGGCGGGCGGGCAAGCCGGATTTCCGCCTTCTGCTCCAGCTTCAGAACCGAGCCGATCAGCATGCGCGTATAGGGGTCTTGCGGATTGTGGAATATTTCATCGACAGTGCCATATTCCTTGGCAACGCCGTGATGCATGACCAGCACGTCATCGGCAATCTGCGCCACCACGCCCATGTCGTGGGTGATGAACAGCACCGCCATGCCATGCGCCTTTTGCAGCCGCGATATCAGGTCGAGGATTTCGGCCTGCGTCGTGACGTCCAGCGCGGTTGTCGGTTCGTCGGCGATCAACAGTTGCGGTTTGCAGGCCAGCGCCATGGCGATCATGGCGCGCTGGCGCATGCCGCCGGAATATTGGAAGGCATAACGATCCAGCGCCTTTTCGGGGTTGGGAATTTCCACCTGTCGCAGCAGCTCGATGGCTTCCGCCCGTGCCTGCGCCTTGCTCATCTTCAAATGCAACCGCAGAACTTCGGTGATCTGATCACCGACGGTGTGCACTGGCGACAGCGACGACATCGGCTCTTGAAAAATCATCGCGATGTCTGCGCCGCGCACCGAGCGGATGGCCCGGCTGCGCGGATCGAGCTTTGCGAGATCCAGCGACGTGCCGTCGGCACGGTTGAGGATGATCGACCCGGAAGCGATGTAACCGGGGCTGTCGATGATCTGCAGGATCGAGCGGGCGGTGACGGATTTGCCGGAACCGCTTTCGCCCACAACGCAGAGCGTCTTGCCGGGATCGATGGAAAAAGACAGATCGTTTACCGCGCGGAAAATGCCGTTTCGCACGGGAAATTCGGTGACCAGATTGCGGACGTCAAGCAGCGGTCGGTCTGGCTTCATCGAGAGAATATCGCTCATCCGGGGCCTCACTTGTTATAGGGGTCGGCTGCGTCACGCAGACCGTCACCGAGCAGATTGAGCGCCATGACGGCAACGACAACAGCCACGCCGGGCAGGAACAGCCACGGCGCGGTTGCGATCGAGCGAATATTCTGCGCCTCGCGAAGCAGCACGCCCCAGGAAATGGTCGGCGGCTGGAGGCCAAGACCGAGGAAGGACAGCGAGGTTTCCGCAAGGATCATCGCCGGAACCGCAAGAGTGACCGAGGCGATGATGTGGCTCGAAAAACTCGGCAGCATATGGCGGAAAATGATGCGCCCTTCCGGAACGCCATCCAGCCGGGCTGCTGCCACGAATTCTTCCGTCCTCAGTGACAGGAACCTGCCGCGCACGACGCGGGCAAGCTGCGCCCAGCCGGTCAAGGACAGGATGATGGTGATCATCATATATTGCAGCGTTGCCGGCCAACCCTGCGGCAGGGCGGCGGCAAGCGCCAGCCAGATGGGAATGGTCGGCAGCGACAAAACGAAGTCGATGACGCGCTGCATGACAAAATCGATGCGGCCGCCGTAATAACCGGAGATACCGCCCAGAACGACACCGAGAAGCAGCGAGAAAAACACGCCGACGAGACCGATGGACAGCGAAATTTGCGAGCCCTGTATTACCCGACTGAAAACATCACGGCCAAGGCGATCCGCGCCGAAAAGGAAGAGCGGTCGGGTCTTGTCGGTCGAGGCCAGCAGATGGATATCCGTGGTGAACAGGCCGAGCACCGAATATTCGTAGCCGCGACCGAATAGCTGGATCGGGATTTTCTTGGCCGTATCTTCGACGAACACCGCCGCCAGCGTTTCAGGATCACGCGTCAGCTTCAGCGGATAATAATGCAGACCAAGGGAGAGGCCGTCCGTCGTATCGATGAAATGCACACGTTGCGGCGGATGAAAGGTGGCGCGCGCATTCTGCAGAACCGGATCGTTGATGGCGAAGAAACCTGGCAAAAGCGCGACGATATACATGGCGATGGTGACGAACAGGGCGGCCATGGCCAGCCTGTGGCGCTTGAACGCCCACCAGATCAGTTGCCATTGCGAGGCGACGGCAGCGCGGTCCGGCCGGGTATTGGTGGTGATGGCGATATCGCTCATGGCGCCCTCCTATTCGAGACGGATGCGCGGATCGACCAGCGCAAGAAGGATGTCGCTGATGAGTGATCCGATCAACGTCAATCCGCAGATCAAAAGCACAAAGGCGCCGGCGAGATACATGTCCTGCGCCATCAGCGACTGCAAAAGCAGCGGCGCTGCCGTCGGCAGATTGAGCACGATAGCAACCACAACCGAGCCTGAAATGAGATTGGGCAACAGCCATGCAATCGTGGAAATGAATGGGTTGAGCGCAATTCTCAAAGGATATTTCGTCAGCAGCCGGAACTCGGACAATCCCTTTGCGCGCGCGGTGGTCACGTAGGGTTTGGGTAATTCGTCCAGCATGTTTGCGCGCATGACGCGGATGAGGCTTGCCGTGGAGGACACCGCGAGGATCGCAACTGGTAGCCAGATGTGGGCCATCAGATCCATCATCTTGGCGATGCTCCACGAAGCAGTCTCGTACTCCGCCGAAAACAGCCCTCCGACATCGGCCCCAAATTCCACCGCCGCGACATACATCAGCACCAGCGCCAGAAGGAATGACGGTATGGAAAGGCCGAAAAAGGAGAAGGCGGTAAAAAGATAATCGCCGATTGAATATTTGCGCACGGCGGAGAAGACGCCGATCGGAAGTGCGATGGCCCAGGTTGCGAGAAGGCTTGCTATGGCCAGAACCAGCGTCAGCGCCATGCGCTCCCAGATGAGGCCGGAAACGGGCTGCTGCCATTCGAACGAGATGCCAAAATCGCCGCGACTGATGATGCCCCATATCCATTTGAGATATTGCACGATCATCGGGTCATCGAGCCCGAAGCGCTCTCGCAGTTGCGCCGCCGTATTGTGGTCTATGACTTCGTTGGACGCAGCAAGCGTGGCGATGTAAGTCGTCACGTAGTCACCGGGTGGCAGCTGGATCAGTACAAAGGCAAGAAAGCTGACGGCGAACAGGGATGGTATCATCCACAGCAGGCGTTTTACGATAAATAGCAGCATGACGTTCTCGCAATCACGTTTTACCACACGCGCCGCCTTCCACTACGAGACGGCTTGCGGGTGGTCGAAGCAACCTGAGAGGCGCCGCCGCTTTGATGAAGCGACGCCCATGTGGCGGTGTCAGCTTGTGAAGGTGAACTGTTGCGGCAACGCCGGGCCGGGGTTGGGCCATGACCAGCTGTCGGGTTCTTTCTCCGGCACGTTGCGAAGGTTGTTGCGGATAATACCGAAACCACCAACGGCAAGGCAAAGACCGATCGTCTCGAACTCTTCCGCCGCAATATCGAAGATTTCCTTCATCTTCTCGCCGCGCTTGACAAGGTCGGCCGTCGAACGCGCTTCATCGAACAGTTTGAAGCGCTTCTTCTGGCTTTCCGGCGGCTCTTCCCCCTTCTGCCCGTTGGATGTGTACCAAAGCGCCCACGGAATGGCGTAGCGCGACCCCTGCGGGTGGAACGCGAAGAAGTCACGCGGGTCGAGCATCGGATCGAGACCGCCAGGACCCGGCCAGACCGCCGCATCATGGGCGTTATCATCGCCGCGTGTGTAGTACAGCGCGCGTTCGATGGTGTTGACCTTGATATCGACGCCGATTTGCGCCCACTGCGCCTTCACCAGTTCCAGCGCATCGACCAGATCGGGATAGAGTGTCGGGATCACATCGATCGAAAAGAAAATCGGCTGGCCGTCGGGCCGGAGCCGCATGCCGTTGCCGTTCTTCTTGTCGTAGCCGGCCTTGTCGAGAAGATCGTTCGCCTTGGCGACATCGTATTCGGTGTTCTGACGCGCCAGCTTTTCGTGATACCAGGGATGTGTCGGGCGCGGCCCGGCCTGATAGCCCTCGCTCTGGCCGAAATAGACGATGTCGATGATTTCCTGGCGGTTGAGCGCGATGGACAGCGCCTGACGGAACGACTTGTCGCCGAACATCTTGCGCATCTCAGGGTCTTTGTGGGTGATGTTGAGGTAGATCTGGCACTGCTGCGCAGCCGATGGCACCAGCGTCAACAGACGGTAATCGCCCTTTTTCATGTTCTGCGACAGCGTCGGCTTGTTGGCGAGAACGCTGATATGGCGTTCCTGAATGTCGATCTTGCCGGAGATGACGTTCAGCATCAGCGATTCGACATCCTGCGAAATGCCGAAATTGACTTCGTTGATATAGGGAAGCTGGTTGCCTTCCGTATCGACCTGCCAGAAGTAAGGATTGCGTGTCATGACCACACGGGTCGCGCCGCCGGAATAGGGTTCCTTGACCACCCACGGGTCGAGCGTCGGCTTGTCGACATTCGACCAGCGCGACGGAATTTCGATGTCGCCGCACTTGGCGCGGAACAGTTCCGTCCAGCTGGACACGCCAGCCGCCTTGACGTCGGCATCGAGCGCCGTGTTGTATTTCGGCAGGAACTTGCTGCAATAATGCTTGGCAAACAGCGTCGGATGCTGGCCGAGCGGCGTGGCGAGGTTTTCCAGATAGAGCGCGTTTGGCGCTGCGAATTTGAACCTGACCGTGAAATCATCAACTTTCTCGACATCGACCGCCTTACCGGCGACGGAGAGTTGCGCCGGGGTAGCGCTGTAAAGCTCCTTGTTCTTGATGCAGTCCTCGATGGCGAACACCACGTCATCTGCGGTAAAGGGATGTCCATCAGACCATTTCGCGCCCTGCAACAGATGGAAGGTGAACTGCGAGGCGTCGTCATTGACCTCCCATTTCTCGGCAAGGTTGGGCAGAACTTCGGTGAAGTCCATGTTCCAGCGCACCAGCCCCTGGTTGCCGACCATGCGCAGGATGCCGTTATGGTCCGACGAACCGCGCAGGCCGCGGCGCAATGTGCCGCCATAGGTGCCGATCTTTTCATGCGGCGTTACCACCATCGGATTTTTTGGCAGACGTTCCGCCAACGGCGGCAGTTTGCCGTCTTTTACCAGGGCTGCCAGTTCCGGCGCTTCCTTGCCGGCAGCAGCCAGGGCCGAGCTCCCGATGACGGACACGGCGGCGACGCCGCCAAGCCCAGCCATAAAGGTTCGGCGCGTCACGCCCAGTGAAAATTTATCGCCATCGCGCATCGACTATCCTCCCAAAAAATTACCGGCAGCGAGACAGCTTTCACCGAACCGCAACAGCCTCCCGGCCAGCCAGCACACCGATCCTCCACCGGCAGGGCAGACCATATGGGCGTTTTCAGATGATTACAAGTATTGACAGATTTTTACATATTTTTTATTCGTAGACCTGTCTTCACGATCAGGTTTGAGGAAAGAACCGGCACGACAGTAACCACGTTCATGAAAACCCCGGTATTTCTGTTGCGATTAAAATGCAGGAAACCCATTAACTTCAGCGATTTGCAACGGAAGGGCTGCTGATGGACAATCAAACCGCATCCGCCGCCGCTCGAGGCGAGACTCGCTTGAGCGACATCATCTACGAAAAGATCATCGGAATGATTTCTGATGGTCGGTTTCCCGTGAACGAGCGGTTGCCGTCGGAGCAAAATCTGGCTTCCCTGTTCGGGGCTTCCCGGCCTGTGGTGCGCGAAGCGCTGGAGCGGCTGCGCAACGACGGGCTTATCGTTTCGCAGAAAGGTTCCGGCTCCTATGTGCGCCAGCAGCCGGATTCATCTGTGTTGCAGCAGGTTCCTGTCGGCTCGCTTGCCGATGTGCAGCGTTTCTTCGAATTCCGGTCCGGCCTTGAGTCTGCAGCCGCCGAACTTGCAGCACGCAGTTGGCAGGCGGCCGACAAAGCCCGCATCGAACAGGCCATTACCGCGCTGGAACAGTGTCTTGCGCGCAACGATCTTGGTGCGGAGGAGGACTTTGCCCTGCACGAAGCCATTGCGAAAGCGAGCCATAACCAGTTCCACATCACCGTGCGGATATGGTTCAAGCCGCATTTCGCGATCGGCCAGTCGGTGACACGCAGCCTCAGCCTCAAGCGTACGCCGCAACATGTGCGCGAGGTACAGAACGAACATACGGCAATCGTGGAAGCGATTTTTGCGCGCCAGGAACAGGCCGCGCATGACGCAATGAAAGATCACATCCTAAAGGCCCGTGCCCGCATGTTTCAGGGCGTCGGCAGCTAGAACCGTTTTTTAAACACTTCAAAAGGCGAGCCATACAGGGCAAGGGAAAATAATCAGTGATCCAGCCACGCATCATAGAGCCGAAACTCCGCTCTCTCATCGACACGCCGTTGAAGGTCGGCGAATCACCGGCATGGGATGAGCGTACCGGGAATCTGTGGTTCGTCGACATTCTCGCCCCCGCCATTTTCTGCCTGCATCCGGGCGGCAAACTCGACAGATACGAAATGCCCGCCCAGGTGGGATGCCTCGGTCTTTGCGACAATGGCCTTGTTGTGGCGGGCCTCAAGACGGGCGTGCACCTTCTAGACCCCGCAAACGGCGCGCTCGAACTGCTGTGCGATCCGGACGAAGGACGAGCGGACAGCCGTCTCAACGACGGCAAGGTCGGCCCCGATGGCCATTTCTGGGTGGGAACCCGCGACGAGGCTGCCGTGCAGACAGGAAATGCCCGCCTCTATCGTATCGCGCCAGATGGCGGCGTCGAGCTTGTCATCAATGGCGATATGTTCACATCGAACGGGCTTGCCTGGAATCTGGACGGAACGCGCATGTATCATTCCGATAGCAGCGGTCTGATGTATCAGGCGTTCGATTTCGATGTCGCGACGGGCAGGCTCGGTCCAGCCGAACGCCTGCACGATTTCGCACCCGACGAAGGCAGGCCTGATGGCGCGGCGACCGATCGCGAAGGCTGTTACTGGAGCGCCGGCGTTCAGGCCGGGCGTCTCAACCGCTTTTCGCCGGAGGGCGAACTGTTTGAGATATACAGGTTGCCGTTCAAAGGGCCGACCATGCCATGTTTCGGCGGCCCGGACCTCAAAACGATCTATCTCACGAGTCTTGTGACCGAGACGAACGGAACAACCACCCCAGGTACGCTTGTTGCGTTTGATGTGCCTGTCGCGGGCGTAGCCGTTCACAAATTTTCTATCTGAAGATGCCCTTCGATTTTTAAGGAAACCAGTTGATGACGACATTCGATTTCCGCCAGGCTCTGCACGGTATTTCCGGCGTCCCCGTAACGGCTTACGAGACAGACGGGGAAGTCGATATAGCTGTCACCATCGAAGCCTATGCCCGTGTAGCAAAGGCGGGCATCCACAATATCGTTGCTGCGGGCAATACCGGCGAGTTTTACGCGTTGACGCCCGCTGAAATTTTCAAGGTCTACGAAGCCGCGATTGAAGGGGTGAACGGGCAAGCCCCCGTTACTGCAGCGATTGGACGCTCGCAGCGGGAGGCCCTGTCCATGGCGCGTCGGGCCAGGGAGATGGGCGCGTCTGCGGTCATGTCCCACCAGCCGGTTGACCCGTTCGCAGCGCCGCAATCACAGATCGACTATTTTATCGGCCTGGCTGAAGGCAGCGAATTGCCTCTCGTAGCCTATGTCCGCGCCGACGGGTTCTCGGTCAACGACATGGTCAGACTATCGAGCCATCCGAATGTCTCAGGCATAAAGTTCGCGACGACCGATATTATGCTTCTGTCGCGTGCGATCGCCGCTTCCGATCCTGACGGCTCACTTTACGTGTGTGGACTGGCAGAAAGCTGGGCTCCCGCCTTCTGCGCCGTCGGAGCCCGCGGTTTCACATCCGGTCTCGTCAATGTCGCACCGCAATTTTCCCTGCAAGTTCATGATGCACTGACGGCCGGCGATTTCTCGGCCGCACGTAAGATCGTTGAAAAGATCGAGTTGTTCGAACGGCTGCGGACACGATACCGGAACGGCGCCAATGTGACTGTGGTAAAGGAAGCGATGCAGATACAGGGGCTTGCGGTTGGCCCAGTTCGAGCACCAGGACTCGCCCGTCTGGACGACGAGGATCGTGCAACACTTGAAGTGCTGCTTACCAGCTGGCAATGACAGAAGCCTCATTCCCAACTATGGAGACACACTACGATGCCGATGATGGCACCCAACCCATCTGTGGAATTATGCGCCTAACCGGCTCGGTTGCGATGAACAAACAATGCCTTGTGTCACGCCCAGATAACCATTGTGGTTATCTGGACCAGGGGTTGATCACTTTCACGCCGGCAGCCTCGAAAGGGCTTGTATCGCGAGTTGAGATCGTGAGGCCATTTGCTACGGCTGTGGCTGCAATGTAGCCATCGGCCGTGCCGATCGCTTTCCCAGACGCTCGAGCGCGTGCCATCAGTTCAGAGTAGAACTGAGAAGTAGCCAGATCGAAGGACAGGATGCGGCCGGAAAAGTGTGGCAGCACCTCGCCCTCGATACGGTCGCGGAGGATAGTTTGCCGTCTGCCTGAAGGCATAGCAGCAATTTCGAAGCGAAGTTCCGCAATCGTTATTGCGGAGATGAACAGCGTTTCGACAGCTTGGGCGTCCAACCAGGCAATCACCGCCTCGTCCGGAACCGGTTTCCAAGGTTCGGATGTGACGTTGGTGTCAAGCAGGATCATTCGAAGGTCATCGGCTTAGCAGGTGTCTTGTCGCGACTTTTCTGAAGAGCTTCAACGTCGCTGTTGGAAAGCTCTGCGTCGCGACCAATGGCCGCTAGCAAGGACCCGAGCTGAATACGTTCCGGAGGACGAACAGCCGCTTCAATAATGTCACGAATCTCGGCCTCCGTGCTCCGGCCATGATGAGCCGCTCGCACCCTCAGAGCGCGATGTGTTTCTTCAGAAAGGTTACGAATGGTGACTGCCGGCATTGATATCATCCTTGGAAAAATGATCTCTTTGATATCAAAATACCAATAATGATGCTAAAATTCAAAAGTATTGAGTTTCAGCAGGATTTGACCCGTTTTCATTTCGCGGCCGGCAATCCGTCGAGGATACCGCAACCACGAGCTATCGTCTTATCGAGAAGATCTATGCACACCTTGCGAGAATGATTGTCGAGCGGGCGGGGTTTTCAGCGAGACATGAGCATGACCCGAAATTTTCCATACTGGCCATTTCCAAATGGCCAATTTCCAAGAAAACAGTGCTTCCCCCGGTGAGGCTGGCTATCGCGCAGGCTGTCCGTGTTAATCGAGATTGGACATGTCTGATGTTGCCCTAGGGGTCCTCCGCGTCCATATAGTTCCAATGACGCATGATTCGAAAATATTCGTAGGTCTTCGATCCGCTCGCAAACGCTCGCCATCGGCCAGCGAAGCCATAGGCCCAAAATGCCAATGGGACGGGTGTGAAAAGAGCGGTACTCACCGTGCGCCGGTGGGATCGGGTGCAGAAGGTCTTTACCTCTTATTCTGCCTTGAGCATGTGACTGACTACAACAAAGGTTATAGTTTTACGACACCACCCTCCAATGCCGACGTCGCCCGTTACCAGAAGGAAGCGACGACGGGTGCGCGCCCGACCTGGGGAACGAGGGTGAGCGCGGCGACTGAAACTCCGTTACCGTCTTCAGTTCGTTCAGGCTCGGCAAAAACGCTAAATGCTCGCAAAGCCGATCGGCAGGGGCAATCGCGGATCGGCGCCCAACAGAGAAAGCTCAAGGTACTGGAAGCCAAAGCTTTCGAAACACTTGGCCTTTCTTCCCAGGCGACATCCCAAGAAATCAAGAGCCGCTATAAGGAGAGGCTCAAAATGCACCATCCCGACGCCAATGACGGAGACCGCAATTCTGAGGATGCACTTCGAAGCTCAATCGAAGCGTATCGAATCCTTAAATTGAACGGTTTTTGCTAAAGCCTGTTTGAAAAGGGGCCTAAGATCTCTGCCTTCGAGGGACCCGAGCCACTGACCCGCTCCAACGCATAGATGAGATGATCACTCGGACCTCAATTTAAGCCAACATTTCTCAAGTGCATTCAAAGAGCATCTCCGTTATTCGCCCAGGAGCTGCGAGCAGACACGTTCTCCGTTGCGCGAGGTTGCGCTGAGCAATGGGCCCTCGGCGTGATTTGTATTTTTCGCTATTCGACCGCAAAAGCGAAGACACCGGATGGCTATTGGACAAACTCTGCCTTGAGGAGAATCGCCGTCATCGCCACTTAAATGGCCGAAAGATACAGGGATACCGATTTCTATGTTGTCACCACGCAACCGTGCGACACTCTGATTGCCCATATTCAGTCCCGCAGAACGGTGAGGCTCCATCAGTTTCGGTGGAGCGCGCGTCGATGCTTCCCCGCAAGGGCGCCCAGCCTGTCGGTGGTTGGGACTTCGGCTTTTGTCTCGGCACGCCGGGTGCTTGAGGGCCAACTCTCGGTCCCCGATCATTTATCCAGAAAGATGGCTTTCTTTCACCCTTAGCGTTACAACGACTCCGCCCTCTACCCAGTTATAGTCGATTGATCCACCGAGTTGTCCAGAGACTGTCCTGTGCAACATCTTACTGCCGTAACCGTCTGACGATCTGGGCGACTGGGCAGGGTCGCCTCCGTGTTCGCTCCAGACGATCTCGACCTCATCTTCGATTACAGAACCGGATATGTCGAGCAATCCCGCATTATTCGACAAGGCACCATATTTGAGCGAATTCGTTGCCAACTCGTGTATCACGAGTGCCAGGCTGGTTGCGGACTTTTCTCCTAATCCCATCCGCGGCACCGCAACGCGGATGCGACCTGCAAAAGCTCCGACGTCGTCGTAAGGGGCAAGCAGCACAGCAAAGAGGTCACCGAGCAATGCCGATCTCCCCTGGCCATCGGGAAGCGGGCGCACCAGTTCGTGGGCCCTGCCGAGGGCCGTCAGTCGCTCAGTCAACTGCTTTGCCATTTCCTCTTTTGTCTCGGTCGTCCGCGAGGTGATATTTGTTAATCCAGAGGCCAGAGCCAGAATATTCTTGACGCGATGGCTCATCTCGCCGGCAAGGAGTTCATGCCCTTCCTCCGCCTGCTTGCGGCCCGTGACGTCAAGAAAGATGCCTGTCATTTTTTCGGTTGCAGCGTCTCCCTCGTTGCCCTGGCCTCGAGCGGAAATCCAACGAACGTCGGAGGCGTTCGTGAGAATGCGGAAATCAATTTCAAACGGGCCGTCGATGGCGCGGGTTGCGACGAACGCCGCCCTGACGCGGTCTCGGTCGGCGGGATGCACCTTGGCGGAAAGATGCTCGAAAGTGAGGTCTACCTCGCCGCAAATGTCCCAGAGTTCGTAAGCCTTGGCATCCATCACAAACGTGTCGTCATCGACGATCCAGGCCCAGAGCGCGACCCCGGCCGACTGGATAGCACGCCTGAGCTCGGCTGTACTCCATTCAGGTTGTGATGTGCCTTTGCTCAATTTCAAATGTCTCCCACCCATACAAAAGCTGGCATCGATCTAGAACTAGCTGGCCAGCGAAGCGTTATCAATGTTCTACGTAGGATGTGCTTTATTGGGATGGAAGTGGAATGGCATTAATTTCGGACCGGTATCGGGACATATTTGTTGGCGATGGAGAGATGGCGCAGATGATGCGGCGCCATGATTGGGCGGATAGTACACTTGGTTGTCCAGACGAGTGGCCCGAAGCGCTGAAGGTCGCAATTCGGCTGTTGCTCACCTCAAAATTTGAAATGTGGCTTGGCTGGGGTCCAGACATCGCCTTTTTCTATAACGATGCCTATAGGCCGACCTTGGGAAATAAGCACCCCAACGCACTTGCTGTGCCGACAAAGATATTATGGTCTGAAATCTGGAATGACATCAAAGGGCGCTTGGAAACCGTTTATTCAAGCGGAGAGGCAACCTGGGACCGCGCGCTGCTCTTGCTTCTCGAACGCGACGGGTATCCGGAAGAAACGTACCATACCTTCTCTTACAGTCCGCTGATCGGAGACAGTGGCAAGGTCGAGGGCGTCTTCTGCGCGGTCACGGAAGAAACCGAGCGGGTCATCAGTGAACGCCGCCTGGCAACCATGCGCACTCTGGCGTCTGGCCTTGCCGTGGCCGACACCGAGGTCGAAGTCTTCAACGCTTCACGCAAAGCGCTTAACGACAACCCTCAGGATCTTCCCTTCTGCGCACTTTATGTCTTTGACGAGAACGGCAATGCGATGCGCCGGTGGGTTTGCGGCACAACTGAAGACGACACTTTATTGCCGGTAACAATAAACCGTGGTGTGGACATCTGGAACCTTGAACGCGCCTGGCAAGAACAGGCAATGGATCTGATAAAGTTGTCGGCCACAGACGTCATCCCGTCGGGGCCCTGGCAAAGAGCGCCATCTCAGGCTGCGGTCATTCCTTTGGTCGGACAAGCCAGCGACCAACCCAAGGGGGTAATGATCACCGGGCTCAATCCGCATCGGGCGGTCAGCGACGATTACCTGGATTTCCTTAAATTGATTGCCGGCCAGATCACCTCGCGCTTGGCGAGCGCCGAAGCGTTCGAAACGGAACGTCGACGCGCAGCGGCGCTTGCGGAGGCTGCCGAGATCCGGGAAAAAGCAGCGTTGGCACTCGAGCAGCTCAATCGTCAACTCTCCTCAGAAGTGGAACTTCGGACCGCGGAGCGGGATCGGATGCGCGCCCTGTTCCAGCAAGCCCCAAGTTTCATGTGCATCCTCAGCGGGCCTGAACACACTTTCGAGCTGGTCAACGATGCCTATAATCAACTTGTCGGGCATCGCGAGCTCCTTGGCCTCAGTGTCAGAGAGGCGCTGCCTGAGATTGCCGGGCAAGGTTTCTTCGAATTGCTCGACGGTGTTTTTCGATCGGGCACGCCGTACATAGGTCGTTATGTGCCTGTTTTCCTGGAACGGGATGGCAAGGAGCAGCCGGATCAGCGCTTCGTACATCTGATCTACCAGCCAATTTTTGATCTTAACGGATCAGTGACCGGGATTTTCGTTGATGGCTTCGATGTCACGGACCAGAAGCGTGCTGAGGATCAGCTTCAGAGCCTTAACCACACCCTTGAGGAAAAAGTCGAGCAGCGCACTCTTGAACTGAGAACAGCACTTCTGAAGCTTGAGAAAGAAACTGTCGAGCGCGAAACCGCACAGATCGCGTTGAGGCAGGCGCAAAAGATGGAAGCGCTGGGTAACCTCACAGGCGGCGTGGCGCACGACTTCAACAATCTTCTCCAGGTCGTGAGCGGCAACCTGCAGCTTCTCTCCAAAGATATCGACGGCAATAGGCGGGCAGAACAACGCCTGCATAATGCCTTGGCCGGCGTTGCCCGCGGCGCAAAGCTGGCATCGCAGCTTTTGGCCTTCGGCCGCCGTCAGCCGCTCGAGCCCAAAGTCGTCAATGTTCGAAAACTCATCCAGAATATGGACGATATGCTGCGCCGGGCACTGGGCGAAGAGATAGAACTCGAAACCGTTGTCTCCGGCGGGTTATGGAATACGCTGATCGATCCGAGTCAGCTGGAGAACGCCATACTGAACCTGGCAATCAATTCGAGGGACGCGATGGAAGGCCGCGGACGATTGACAATCGAGACCGGAAATGCGGTTCTCGACGACAATTACGCCCGTTCGCACGACGATGTCCGTCCCGGACAATATGTACTCGTTGCAGTGACCGATACGGGGTCAGGAATATCGCCGGATATCATCGAACATGTCCTGGAACCGTTCTTCAGCACGAAAACGGACGGGAAGGGAAGCGGCCTAGGTTTGTCGATGGTTTACGGCTTTCTTAAGCAGTCCGGCGGCCACCTCAAAATCTACAGCGAGGTCGGGCATGGGACGACCATGAAACTCTATATGCCGCGCACGGTGCAGGTCGAAGACAGCCTGAGTGATCCAGAGGCCATTGCGGTGACGGGTGGCACTGAAACTGTTCTCGTGGTGGAAGACGATGACGGCGTTAGGGAAACATCGGTGGCGCTGCTGACGGACCTTGGTTACCGCGTCCTCCAAGCAAGAGACGCACAGTCCGCATTCGCCGTCGTCAGCAGTGGCGTTCAGATCGACCTGCTGTTCACGGACGTCGTGATGCCGGGCCCGATGCGCAGCACAGATCTTGCGAGGAAGGCCAAGGCTCAGTTCCCTGGCATGGCCGTGTTATTTACCTCAGGCTACACCGAAAATTCGATCGTCCACGGCGGCCGGTTGGACGCTGGTGTCGAGTTGCTATCCAAACCCTACACGCGCGAGGCACTGGCCCGCAAAGTCCGCCACGTCCTGAACAACGCGCAGCAACACAGGATTGCCTTGCAACGGATGGAGCGCCAGGAGCCCGCGCCTGCACCCGAGCAGGAGCCGCGTGATAGCCGCCCAACGGTGTCCGCAAAACCGCATGTCCTTATCGTTGAGGATGAGCCGCTTATCCTGATGTCGACGGTCGACATGGTAGAGGAGCTTGGTCACACGGTGCACGAGGCTAACTCAGCGGAAGATGCCCTCAGCGTCCTTGAGACCAACAGGATCGACATTTTGCTGACAGATGTCGGCCTGCCCGGCATGTCCGGGATCGAACTTGCAAGGCATGTAAGGGAACGCTGGCCAAACGTGCGGATCGTTTTCGCAAGCGGTGACGACAACGCCAAGACAGCCTCGGGCATTTCCGATGCGCAGCAATTGTCCAAGCCTTTCAGTATCGATGGGCTGCGACAGGTGTTGGGTAAGGCCGATCGGACCGTGTGACCGCAATTTGGCTGGCATGGCTCGCGCACGGGTATAACCACGTTTGCCATCGCGCTGTTTGGCGATGGTAGCCTGCCACTTGCGCAAGGTTGAGTATCCAGTCCCACCTGCGCTGTTGACCGCCGGGTCATCACGATTGTGGGACTGGATCTGTGGAGATACCTCGATCCCCCTGGGCAAGCGAGGCCACGGCACCCTTCGCCGGTTAATGGGCCTTTCGGTTTTGATCCGAAGTCGACGCCCGCGCGGCGTAAGGCATAGCTCGACCGACAAGAACCGCGCGGCATAGAACGCCACCAGCTCGATCCGGATCAGCCGTACGCCGCGGGGCACGAGATCACTAGAGGCTGACGCCCTCCAGTTTCGCGATCAGCGTGTTGCGATCCTCGACCGATTTCAATCGCACCGTTAGAGCTTCGCTCTTAACCGGTACCTGGGGCGGCAGAGAGACGGCAATGCCGGGAATATTTTCGGCAGCCCACCGCCTGAAACGAGGCAACTTGTTGGGGCCGCTGATAGGAAGGGTGTGAATATATCTGAAAGTCATGACTGCTTCTTTCCGAATGCGGGCATTGCCATGGCACAGGCGGCCAGATTTGCTCCGCAGTTTTCGTGTCGGGTTGCGAGAAACCTGACGCCAATGTCGCGGTCGCAACTATTGGCGCCAGGCAATCAGCGTCCGGCACTAACCCTTCGGATAGGAAAGACGTAACGCATGGTGAGCGCGAAACCCGTTAGCTCCATCGTCGGCATGTCAGACACCAGAACCTTGCCGCTCGCTCAACCCCAGGATCAGGCGGCCAGAGTGACGGCGGGCATGCCGACATCCCAGCTCTGCATGGAGCTTCCGTACAAAATCGGCAAGCGCGATATCACCCAGCCTGTCCGCCGCCGCTTGTGGAGAAAACCATCGTCTTTTTCGGTGCGCTTTTTCGCGCCAGTGGGTCAAAGTGCCACGCACGTTCATACCGAATATCGTGACACAGCAGACAAGCTGAGGCCCATCGTTGAGAGTCTTGATGTATCTGTATGTCATTACCGGAGCCGGGGACATGTCGCCAATAATTCCTGCCACCTTGAGGGCATGTCGTGAGGCCATGACGAGGGGCGGACATGCTTTCACGAGCGGGCCATTGGGCACGATCCAGCGCTCGCGCTCACGGTCCGTGACAAGCAGCACCTTGCGCTCGCCGTCGCGCCCGATCCGCCAGGGAAGTACTCCGACCTGCTGCAACTGACCTCTGTCATCAGGTGACGAGACGATCCGGCTTGCTGTCGTAGCGCGTGTCATTGTCCTGCGGTCTCCGCAAGCCAGCGAAAGGGCAGCCGGAACTCGTTGCGCTTGCAACTATGAGGCTTGCGTGCGGCTCTCAGTGGAACAGAGGTTTCACACCAAGGGCACCGGGCGGCGGCACCCGGCAGTTGACGATTGCAGGCAGGGCAGACTGGAAGGGGGCGAGGGTGGGACATTAAAACGCTCCATGGCTACGTCGCGCGAGCGACGCATACGAACCGCACTTTCAATTGCGTGGTTCCCGGAGCGGCTGGGTCTATGGCGGCGTTAAAGGTTCAGTGCTGCCAGCTCCGGGTTAGGGAACGTGCCTGATCAATAAGCCTGAAAAATAGGGATTTCATGGTCGTTTTCATGATGCTTATCTGGGCAAGGATCGCGTTGACTGCAAGGTGACCTTTTGCCGCACGATAGGAATGATGTCGGACCATTCGCGCCAAATCGTACGTGAACGAACCTCGTGACATCCACTCAGCGGCAACAAGCTCTGCGTCACTTTATAGCCTCACTGTCAGACCCAGAGCTTTTCGCTTGAACGCGCGGACGACGATCGAGACATTGATGGAGGTTTTGCAGACGTAGCTGTTATCGAACAACAGACCTGACCGGTCGTTGCACAGCACTGACGATTCGAGCGCCTGCTCAGCTAGGTTGCGCCCCCACTCATTGTGGAAGAACGTGCTTCCATCGGTAAAGCCAAGCCCGGTGCTCTGGTATGTCGGTCGAGCTTGCAGCGATCTTAAGGCGGCAAGATAAGCGGCATCATTGTCCGACCTGCGTCCAGCGATCAATGCTTTTCCCAGAGATTTCCGATCGATGCTGGGACGCCTCCAAATAATGAAGCGGTTCTCAACCAGATCAATGTACTCATCGAGACCAGCAACGGGGATCGAGTGGGCGGCGACAGGTTGATAGAACATGAATGGATCGCTCTCTTCGGCGGCCGCATTCGCCCGGAAACACATAACCGCTTCGAGCGATGCCACTATCTCCGGCCAGGCTTTAAGGACGGAGGACATCACCTGAGGGTCGACTCCAGCCTTCCGCCAGAGTGCATGTATTAAAGCCAGAGCAATCCACCGTGGCTCGCCTGTCGTCTCGTTAGCCGCGTTAGCAATCGGTGCAAGGCAGGCCTCGTCCTCACATAGGATAGCGGCGACATCAGCCAGAGTAGCATGATCAAGACCAAAATTGGTCTTGGCAAGCAGGGCAGGAAACAAGGTGGTAACCTCTGAAAAACGCCTTGTTCTCAACAAAGAGAACAAAGACCATTGGAGCGACTGAATTGGCGAACGACCCGATCGCACGCGTGCGATCGGGTGACGCTCCTGCTTTGAGGCGCAGCGGCTCCGGTCTGGCTTGAGGTCCAATAATCATCACCGATGCGTTCCTCCCGGACAGCAGGAGTCGAGCTGGGCCGCCGCTCGTGATCGCCTAGATGACCCCTAACGCGTCCATAGCTTCCGCGACCCGAACAAATCCGGCGATGTTTGCACCAAGGACGTAATCGCCCGGCGCGCCATATTCCTCGGCGGTTTCCGCGCAGACATCATGGATCGCACTCATGATGTCTGCGAGGCGCGCCTCCGTTTGCTCAAACGTCCAGCTGTCACGGGAAGCGTTCTGTTGCATTTCCAAAGCAGACGTGGCGACCCCTCCTGCATTAGCGGCCTTGCCAGGCGCGAACATGACGCCTGCCGCCTGAAACAACCTTACAGCCTCGGGAGTCGACGGCATATTTGCGCCTTCTCCCACCGCGATGACGTTGTTTCTGACGAGCGTCTTTGCGTCTTTACCAGTCAGTTCGTTCTGCGTTGCACAGGGCATAGCCACGTCACAGGGAACATCCCAGATTGATCCTCCCTCGACAAAGCAAGCATCCGACCCCTTGAGCTTCACGTATTCCGAGATGCGTCCTCGGCGGACCTCCTTGATCTCCTTGACCAGGGCGAAATCAATCCCGCTTTCATCAACGACATAACCGTTTGAATCGGAGCAAGCGACAATCTTCCCGCCGAACTCGCTTACTTTTTCCATTGTATAAATTGCAACGTTGCCCGAACCAGAAACCGACACACGCTTTTCTGAAAAGTCCATTCCTTTGGAGGCCAGCATCCTGCGCACAAAGTAGCTCGCCCCATAACCTGTCGCTTCTTTGCGAGCGCGCGAACCGCCATAGAACAGGGCTTTCCCGGTCAGGACTCCCGCCTCAAATCGATTGGTCAGCCTCTTGTACTGGCCAAACATATAGCCAATCTCACGACCGCCGACACCGATGTCGCCAGCGGGAACATCGGTGTATTCGCCAATATGTCTATGAAGCTCAGTCATGAACGACTGACAAAAGCGCATAATTTCGCCATCAGATCGTCCGCGCGGATTGAAGTCGGATCCGCCCTTCCCTCCCCCGATGGGCATACCGGTCAAGGCGTTCTTGAACGTCTGTTCGAATCCGAGGAACTTGATAATACCGACGTTGACCGAGGGATGAAACCGAATGCCGCCCTTATAGGGACCCAAAGCAGAGTTGAATTGCACGCGGAATCCGCGATTGATTTGGACCTGACCGTTGTCATCCACCCAAGGCACACGAAAGATGATCTGCCTCTCCGGTTCACAAATCCGCTCGATGAGGGCGTTTTCCGCATAACGCGGATGTTTAGCAATGACTCTTCCAAGGCTCTCCAGGACTTCGCGCACGGCCTGGTGGAACTCGAACTCTCCTGCGTTTCGGCGCAAGACTTCGTTGAGAATGGGTTCGAGTTTTTCGTCGACGTGAACCATCAAATACTCCGTTTTTTTAATAGCTTAAGGAAGATCGGCATGGGCAAGGCAGCCTGATCACTGCCGGCGAGGGTGACTGCCTTGGCTCGTCAGACATCGGGGTTCTTTGACCTCACTCGCTCGGACATCATCGCCTGGAAGTTCGACAGCAGGATTATGCATCCGCCGATGACGACCCAGGCGTCTACGCCTTCTCCGTAAGCGTAGAACCCGACGACCGCAGCCATGGGTACACGCAAAAAGTCGATAGGCATGATGACAGATGCATCGAGGCGCTTAAGCGCCTGTGCCTGGCAGTAATGCGCACTCAAGGCACCAACGCCGGCAACCATCATCCACGGAATATCGGACAGGCTGACGTCCCTCCAGTCCGTCAACGCGGCCAGCAGTCCCAGCGGCAGTTGAATGAGAATCATCCAGACCACGATGATTGCTGGTGAGCATTCTTTCGTGAGCTGCTTGACGAGAATTAAGGAAAGCCCATAGCCCGCGGCCGCCAGCAGCACTAAACCAGCAGCCGGATCAATGACGCCGAATCCTGGACGCACTATCACCAGAACACCGATGAAACCGCCAAGGGTTGCGAGAAGCCGCGGCCCGGTTAGCTGCTCCTTGAGAAAAAGCCAGGCGAAAAATGCGACCCAGATCGGCATCGTAAATTCGAGTGCAAAGACCGAGGCCAGTGGGAGAGCGACCACGCCAATGGTCCAGAAATACTGGGCGGTGAAGTGAACGACGTTTCGGGCGAGATGCCTTGGAAACAGTTTCTTCTGACGGATCTGCGGCAGGAGTGACCGTCCCACCAGCAAAATTACGCCGAGACCGACGAGAGCCCGGAAAAACAGCACCTGTCTGATCGACAAGGTCGATGCGAGCTCGCGAGACCCGACAGCCATGCTTATGAAGGACGCCATGCTCAGCGCCATCCAGCCAAGTCCCTGCGCAAAACCTGCCCGCCCCCGCATTCCAGTAAAATGTGTGTCTTTTTCCATGATTGCTCCGGACAGCTTGTGCTGCCGCAATAGAGGAAGCCTTGGTCCACTTTTGTTGGCCAAACATCTGAAGCACCATACGAAACAGATGTTGTTGGTGCGTTCAAAGGGCGGAGGAACGTGCGCAAGCAAGCGCAGACATCCGGTCCTGCAGACCTTTCTTGCGTCGATATCATCGCGTTCAGAGGTGGCTGAAGGCTTCCGCGGCTGCTCGTCTTTCACCGGCACGGCCGACCCGGACGACAGTCAATTGATGTCTGTGTCCATCGCGAGAATTCCACTCGCCGCGCTGCCCGGGCTTAAGGCCCAAGAGCGCCACGCCAACAGGCGTCAATACAGACAAGCGGCCCGCGTCTGCCAGCACTTCATTCGGGAGAACAAGGGTAACCTGGCGTTGCTGCCCCTCTACATCATACGAGACAGTTGATCCTAGGCAGACCGTGTCGAGCGAGACCTGTTCGTCTGCCAAGACCCAGGAGTTTTCCAGCTTCTCACTCAAGTCGGGGCCGACGTCGAAATCATTGGTCAGGGCCACGAGCGTCAGGCGGCTAAGTGTGTGAAAGTCTGTTGCCCCGATTATGGGCATGGTTTGGCTGAGTGAAGACATGTTTATTGTGACCTGCGCAACAACCCCATCGCTAGAGGAAGGGCGTTGACTTGTTTGAAGAGAGACTTGCCGCAGATGGTAAGGCGAACGTGTTGACGTAGCCACTCTGGATCCGGCAGGCGACAGTGGCCGGACCCGGTTACGATCCTGCGATGGGGCAGACCCTGAAAGCGCTCACTGCGCGTCTTTTGCTCTCGTTCAACATCAACCTAGCATTTATGGAAGGTGCCATGAAGTCAAGGGCACTTGCCGAGATCAAAAGCGCCGGGCAGCGTCTCACGGAGCGCTTCTTGACTTCCCCCTCAGGCATGCCATGATTAGGGCACCATGTTGAAAATTGGCAATTCACATAAATTTCGCCTCTGCCGAGAGTATCCCGTCGAAGGATACTAGCCCGGGACGTAGACTGCTGTCGCGCGTCTGAACCCGGGCTTTGATCCTGCGGGATTGCGCGACCTCACCCTCCACAAGCAGTCTTTTTAAAACGCAGCTATTCGGCCGCGGTACGAGGCATATGAAATGAACACCACTGATTACACAAAGCCGTCCATCATCGTCCGGCAGACTGACCACGCTCGTCTGACCGCTCTTGCACTGGCGGCACCGGGGCGCGACCTCGACGATGCCGAGAAGTTGCTTATCGAACTTGAGCGTGCTGATGTCGTAGAGGATGACCAGTTCCCCGCAGACGCAGTGGCGGTCGGATCGACGGTATCCTACCTGACGGAAGGCGGAGCCAGAAGGACGGTAACTCTTTGTTACCCCGGCCTCGCCGACATCGAACGCTCAATGGTCAGCGTGCTGACCCCGATTGGAGCTGCTCTTCTTGGTCTTTCTCCCGGACAGCAGATCGAGTGGAAGGGCCGTGACGGGCATTCACACAAGTTGACCGTCCTTGAGGTGATGGCCGACTTAACGGTCAACGCCTCTTAAGACCCTCATTCCGGATGATACGAGAACCCGTTTACAAATTGACGGCGACCGTCCGCATCCACCGATTGACGAGGTCACAATTCAAACGTCGCGAGTAATCGCGACTATTGCGATCCCAATCGATGCCAGAGAGCTTCATCTTCCACTCCCTTGGTTGGCCATCTGTCCCTGGATGACCCGGCAAGCTTCGATCCATGCATACCGCCTTGCGTTTCAACGTGAATGAACATCACCTGAATATCTGAATGAGCTACTAGAAGCGCAATCGTTTCGGCACCCATCACCTCTTTCTCGAAGTTGTTCGAGGAGCAGGTGGCGGCTCAGATGGTTATGCTTGACTGATGTCACACATCCTGCAACGCCATTGCCACGCCGAAAAACGAGGCGGATAAATGCCATGGACGATCCAGCGCCTAAAGTTCGCCCTTCCGGTGTTGAGATGGGCTGACCCCAAATGCTTTTTTGAAGCTCTGGGTGAAGGCACTTTGGGTTGCAAATCCCCACGCCTGAGAAATCTCCTTTACGGACCGATCCTTATTCCGATCGATCTCGTCGCGAGCTTTTTGAAGGCGCAGAGCAAGCTGATACTCACTTATTGTTTGTCCCACGCAGTTCAAAAAGGAATATTGCAAAGAACGAACACTGACCCCGCTCAGGCCCGCCAAGAGTTCAGGAGAGCTTCTAGCCGCTGGGTGCGCATGGATATAATCAATCGCTCGACGGACTTGTCGTGGAGCAATGACGGGCACAGGCGCCTCAAGTTTTTGCGTGTAGTTGTTCGGATAGTTTAGAAGAAAACTGTCAACGATCAGATTACCCATACTCGGAGACTGCTTATTCAATGACCTGGCAATTCCTTGTAACGGTGAACCGTTCAGCATTTGAACAAGAGCCGGAAGCCCTTCGAGTTTGCCATGATCCAGAGCGCGTTTGCTAAATTCGATCGGCTGAACCACAGGCCGATCGAGCAATATCGACATGCGTCTTGATAATAGAGCGTCTGAGATAACGACTGTTGAATGTTCGCTACCATCAAGGACATCCACGCTATCGGCGTGCCGGTAGCCAATGACCTGATTAGCCGCAATCGATAGCCTTTCACCCCGGAAGTCATATTCGGTCGCTCCCTTGCTCGCGAAATTAAACAGAACAGCGTCGAACATCGCAATGGGAGTAACGCGATACGAACCTATGGTCGCCGACCATTCGAAGAATACTTCATCGATTACGGCCAGTTGACCGGTGACCCCGTAGTTGTCGTGTGAGCCCAGTGGCATGACAGCGACGGGAGCATACGCCTCACTCAGATACTCTTCGACTTCCCCAATATCTCTCGACGAGATCTTGAGCTTTTTGTACAGCCCGTCCGACATTTCCCGCACATCCCAACACAGGTTGACGTGATAAAAAGCGCATTAGGTACCAACTCAAATCACCTGAAATGGCATCATATGTCCCTATAATAACCAACGGTGCGGCATCATTTAGATCTGGGAATCAACCGAGGGTATTGCTCCATTTCGGTCGTAATCAGTCATGCTTGCAATCAGCCTCTGCGTTGCGGAAGACGTTCTCAATGTCTAGTGAACGGTTCAGAGGACATTTGTCCGGCACGCTGGCAATAGTCGCAAAAAAATTGCACCTCAGAAACACACCTGCACTTTACAGGTGGCTCATCGGCTTCACGCGCCTTTTGAGAGTGAGAGTTTTCGACTATTCTTAATTATAAACATTGGCGCCTTACCGGTCGCGGCTCTAAACCTCTAAAAAAGGTTCACGTCGAATGGCTTAGCCAAGGATTATGGCCTAAACGTCCGCGACATAAAGTGGTTTGGATACGGATTTGATACAGAGATGTCTGGATGAGCAATCAATTATTTCGGCCTCCAAGCTTTTAGCGGCGATGGAAAACCCGAAAAGGCTCGCAATACTGCGGATTCTCGTTGACGCCGAAATTCCGGTTGGTGAGCTGGCACACCGGGTTGGCCTCAGCCAATCAGCCTTGTCGCAACACCTCGCCAAGCTGCGCAATGCAAACGTCGTACAAACCCGCCGTGAAGCGCAGGTGATCTACTATTTCAGCCATTCCGATGCCGTGCGGCGTATTTTAGCTACTTTGGAAGCGATTTTCCGCGAGCAGCCGCCTGTGTCTCCGGCTGCTGCGCCAAGCGGGCGATAAATTCGCCCCGGCGCATGAAGCTGGTAACGTTATGGATGGCTTCACTGGATTGGACTGGCTGGCCAGTCAAGATTCCTCGCCGCTTTAGACTGTTTTCTTGATGTATTGTAAGCGGTTGTCCGACCGCATATTGTCCGCTGTCGCCTGATCTGTGATCGACACTCCATGGATGAGTGACAACGAGGATCTTGCAGGCATACGTCAGAGTTGCCTTAAGGTGTACTACGCTTATCGACTTACACGGTTACCGTGCTGCTTTCGGCGCTCTTTACGGAGACACACCCAACAAGAAACATCAGGACCACAATCCGCACCTCGGAACTCCGTGAGTCGCTCAGTTTGCTATTCCGTGGCTCTACACTCACTCCTGAAATACACCTCAGACAGCCGAAAGTTTCCTTTGTGTCGCCTGCACTGAGCAACGATATCGATACTCGCCTTCAAAAAAGCCACGATGTCGGCCCGGTCCAGGCCTGCGCCGCCCTGCGACTCCTTAACGAGCAGGACCAGTTGCTCAAAAGCCAATTCGGCCGAGTTCGCATGGACCGTGGTTATTGAGCCAGGATGGCCCGAATTCACGTTCCGGATATAATAAAAGGCCGTCCCATCGCGAAGCTCCTGAAGCAGAATCCTATCCGGCCGCATACGAAGACAGGATTCGAGAAGCTCTTTCGGTCCGGCACGCGAAAGCCCCTGCCGTCCTTTCGAGTAGAACAAGCGCACGTGGTTCGGTTGTGAGATAACGAGCTCGGGAGTGTCCTCGATTGAAATGACCCTCTCGTTTTCGGGAATATGCTTGATCAATGCTTTGGAAAGCGTCGTTTTCGCCGAACCTGTGGCGCCAGAAATGATGATGTTTTTTCGAGCGATGACGGCCTGCCGCAGGAAATCCTTAAAACGGCCGGCACGATATGTTTCACACAGTTCCTCATCCTGCGCGGAGGAGGAGGTACTGGTCGCTGCGCACGCTGTCTGGAAAAATCCCTTTTCCTCCAGATCATCAAGACTGAAGTCGACCGAGGAAGGCTTGCGGATTGTCATGCTGACAGTGTCATTGATGGTCGCCGGGGGGATGACGATCTGGATTCGTTCGTTCCCGGGTAGCGTCGCCGACAATATTGGACGCGTCTCATCAATCGACTGATGGGAAAAACTTGCGACTGCCCGGGCAAGACGCATGAGCTTTTCGAAGGTCAGCTCCGGCATTTCATAGGTCCGCCACCCACCGGGACCTTCCGTCAACACCTGCCCGGGCCGATTGACAATCACCTCTAGGAGAGACTTGTCCTGAAGGAATGTCGAAAACGGCTTCAACAGCTCGCTGACGACAGCCGATTCTTGCCTCTCTGACATTTCGCGCTCTATTTCGTTAGGAGCGTCGATCGTGGCGCGAAATCCCCCAGGACTGCACGATCGAAAACGCGGTTTCTGGGTTCGGTCACCCGAAGACCGTAGATGCCGGAAAAGTCGAGATCGCGAGCGACAAAGATCGAAACCGGTTCACCTTGGTGCTTATTGAGTGTCGGCGGGATATTGATGGACTGCTCGACCGCGATGGCGGCCGCCTGTTGACTGGCACTCGTTGTTTTTTGCGCGTCGACATCGCTGTCCTGCAGCCGACTGCTTGCATAGTTCGTCGCGTCCCCGACAATGGAAAGCAGAAGAGCGCTGCCGAACCGCTCCCACCAATGGGTGTCGACATGGCCGTCGACACCGGCACGACCCAGTGCGTCGGTTGCTGGTGATGCGAGAGTGACGATAACGCCCTTCGGCGTTTTCGCGCGATTCCAGAGAATGAACAGGCGCTTTTGCCCGCGCTGAAGCCCTCCACGATATTCGCCGACAACCTGCGTGCCCTTTTCCATCAAGACCACCCTGCCATTGTCAGAGAGAACATCGCGGTTGATCACACAAGTGGTAAATCCCGGCTGGTCGGATGCTAACGCGGTTTCAAGAACGCAGGGAATGGTCGTTCCCATCGCGACGATGAAATTGCGGTTTCCGAGTGTACCGGCCCTTGAGCCTTCAAGCCGCGTTGGCCGCAGCAGGCCATCGAAACGATGCTGCTCATTGTTTTGCTGGTTCTGAACAGACATATTGTTGTCGAGCGGCACGAAATTGCTGTTGTCGGAAGGATAAGAGCTGTCGCTTTCCCTCAACTCTTTCCGATTCCTCTGCCCTCCACTGAAGGCCATCACGGGCGCGCGGCGGGCGGAATCGAGCAGCTTATCCTGCTCTTCAATGACCGGTTCGACGAGAGGCGTTGGCAATTTTACTTCAGGGAGCGCCTGGTCCGGTTCAACTTTCTCTTTTGCGGCCTCGAAGGGGGTCGTCTGGCGAATAATGATCCGTTCGGGCTGAAGATTTTCATCCCTTCCCTTCTTTCCCGTCGTCGACCAAAGCGCGAAGCTGACAAACGCGATGATCGCAATGGCAACAGCGCCGCGTTTCAAGAGAGGGCTGTTGTCGATCTGACGACTGGTGACGGTTTCGGCACGCTCTCCGGGGATGCGATCCTCGTCTTCCTGAGCCATGACTGTTCCCTTCCCTATCGCCCGGTAACATCGCGCTTCACGACGCGCTCCACCGAAGGAGACGTTGTGTTGGTGTCAGGATTGATACCGACGCGGTCGTAGGCTTCGTTGAAGACGCAGAGCACATCCTTGCCCCGACGCAGGATGAACTTGCGGCTGATCGCGTGCACCATCACCAGATCTCCATCGACCGACTTCGGAACAAGGCTTTCGGAGCCGTCGGAGTTCTCCATATAGATTGCGGGCATTTCCTGGTTACCCACAAAGGCAAACGTTGTAATCTTGCCGTTGTCGTAGACGCTTTGCGGCTCCAGTGCCTGCGATCCCTGAGAAGAATAGCGCCAGTTTCGAGGGCCATAGGCTTCGTGAAGCGCCAGCACATTGTCGGCGTCCTTCGCCTGGGCCGCGAGAGCCCTCGACGCTGCCTGCTGGCGGCGAAGCTCGGCGTCATCGCCTGGATACCTGTACTTCACGTAGAAGTAGGTGTTTTGGCCAGCCTCTACGGAGCCATCGCGCGCCGTCAGTTCCATCTGGTAGCTGCGGGTCGAGCCATCCCTGCGCGTCGTAACCACGGAAATATTCGTCACCGGCTGGCTCTCGCGTGGCTTCAGGAACAGGATGTTGCCGGCCGGCGCAACTTCCCAGGCGACGCTATTGCCGAGCGCGACATGGGCGATTTCCTCGTCCGCCGCGAACTCGACCTGTACGGATGACCGCAGAGTGCCGACCACCCGCGTGATGTTGTAGGGTTGGTAGTTCACGAACCGGACACGACTGTCTTGCGAGGCACCTCGGGGTATCTCAAGCGCAAACGCCGGCGACATCGAAAGGGTCACGATGAGTGCAGGAATTCGAGGGATGCGCATCATCTCACCTCCTCCGGATCAGCGCGATACTCGCTGACGACGAAGCCGAGCGGGTTTACGAGCCGGTCCGTCGAGGACATCGGAGCGTTCGCGTAGGAATAGGTGATCGACGCAACCCAATGGGTCGTTCGTACTTCCTCGCCACGCGTGATGGTTCGCATGTAGCGTACGGAAACGACATTCTGATTGATGAGGGAGATTGAAGCGATATCGATCCTTGCTGTAGCCCCGCGACCATAAGTATTCTGGGGCGATTGCGGGTTGCTGCCACGGTAGAGGGCCGCGAAACGCGTTTGCTCCGCTTGCGTCGACAAGAGGGCGATGGTGCGGAAATTTTCCTGTGCTTCACTCCAGACGTAACCCTCGCGGGCCCGGACATATTTTGCAGCGAAATATTTCGTCACCGCCTCATCGTAGGTGCCAGCCGTCGATGTCAGCGCTGACACGACGTCGACAATGCCGGTCGAATTGTCGACGCGCACCACAAAGGGTTCAACCGTCTTGAGGGGTGTGAGACACGCGACCGCGAAGACGGCTACAGCGGCGACAATGCCTGAAACTATGGCGATCGACCAGGCAATCCTGTTCGATCGCTCGACCTGGATCATCCGGTCCTGGTCGAAACGACGTGCTTTGTCGAAGTAGCTCTTGAGATTATCTGTCGTCACCATGTTTCATCCCTCACAACGGCGATAGGAACCGTCGATGTCCAGATGCGCAAAAGCGGAAGTCTCGCTGGCCTCTTTTACGAAAGGTGTGAGGGACGTGGACGAACTCGTGTTGGATTGCTGCTGTTTCAGCTTGCTGCCGCCCTCCCAGTCCCACATCGAGCGGTTCAATGGGCGGCGCGAATAGCCGTCGCAGTTCGGCAATGGGTAGGTCATCGAAGCGCAGCCGACAAGCGTGGCTGAAAAGACGATCAACAGGGCAGGCTTAATCATTCAGCAGGCCTTTATCTAATGTTCTGGACTGGGTGTCATACGCCGGCATTTCTTGATCCGAAGGCGCGGCGAGCAAACCGAGCACCGCGACCGATCATCCGGCCGGTGTGGGAGGCTGCTCTGGCCAGCATGCCTTCATGCGCATCGCGTGCGGTCGTGTAACCATAGACCAGCGAGGCGCCGCCAGACGCCAGCGCCGATGCAATGCCAGGTAGCTGGTAGAATATGTACAGGGCAGCTATCCCGATGGCACAAAAAGCAATAGGGCGCATAAGGACGTCGCTGTAGCTGTCGATTGCGGTGAAGCTCGAGTCCAGGCAGGAGATCAAAAGCGAACCGACGGCAACGACAAGGACCTGAAGGATCACGAAGTTTGCGAGCTGCCCGATCCAGGACTCGGTAAAACGGCGCGTCGATTGAAACATGGCAAGCGCAATGAAAATCGGCCCGATCGCCAGGACGATCGCCAGCGCCAACCGTGCATAAAGGGAAACAACATAACCGATCCCCGCCACCAGAAAGCTGACGCCGATCACCATGATGCCGCCCACACCTGTGACGATGTCAATCGGCCAGGAAGCCCTGGTCCAGATATCGGTCGCAGAGGCCTGGCCCTTGTCGAGCAGACTGTCAAAGGTGCTGGCACTCGGCGCCGTACCTGCATTCAGCGCCTGAGCGATCTCGCGTGGCAAAACATCGAAGAAGATGTTTGTGACATAGGTCTGATATTCGCCGGCGTTCTTCACCAGCATCACTATGATCGCGAGCTTCATCGCGCGGAAGGCGAAGTCAAGGATAGGTTCCTGGACCGAGCCCCGAAGGATGAGATAGCCGTAGAGGACGACGTAGAGGGTCACTGCCACCGTCAACGGACCAGCGACCCATTCTGCTATGTTCGACGTCCCATCCGAGACGAAAGTCTCCAACGGCCGCTTGAACTGACCGTCGATAAACTCAAACACCTGGTACATTTGGTCAGCCTCCCAATGCCTTGCGCATGTTCTGGAGCCGGAGCTTAACCTCGGCCGCTTCCGCGTTCTGGCAATTGGGCGTCTGGCGCAATGCACCCGGGTTGTTGCGGCACTCGGTAATCGTACGGGACAGCAATTCGGTGTCGGCGACGAACTCGTCCACCGTATGAGTTCGCTCCGCCTCTTGCGAACAAGCCGACAAGAGCACCAGGGAAAGGACGATGAGGGTGCACTTCACTGCAGCGCCGCCTTCATATTGTCCATCCGTTGGCGCCAGTCCTCCGCCTTGCGCTGTTCGTCGACCTGGTTCTGCGCCTGCTGCACCATCCTCAGCCCCTCCATCCGCAGGACGTCGGTCTGAAGAAATGCCTGTTCGGCCTGCAGCCGAGCCTGCAGGTCGGCAATCTCTTTGGCGTCGCCAGCCGTGGAAATCTTTCCCCGCAGCTGATCAATCCCGTTGATGCGCTTGGTCGCGGCATCGTAGATTTGCTCACCAAGGCTCATTTGCCCGGCATTCTTGTTCTGAAGCCGGGACAATTCCTGAGCGTAGAAATCATCGGCGTCAGTGCGGTAGGTCGAGTTACCTTCCAGAAACCTTGAGGCGGAATCACCGAACACGCCGGTACCGTTGCCTTTGAGCAATCCCTTGATGGCAGCGAAGTCGGAGGGAAGCGCCTTGCGGATCGCCGGATCGTTGAGAACCTCGGCGACATCCGCCATATCGGTCAGCTTGTTGAGCGAGCCATAAAGCTGCCGAGCCTGGCCGATCTGCTCATTGAGCGCGTCGAGTTGCGACTTGAGCTGCGCGATGCTCTCGATCTGCTTGGCAATCGCAGCCTGATCGTTGACAGGAATCCCCTGCCCTGACGCGCCTTCAGCGGCAAGCATGAGCACCGCGCTGAGCAGTACGCCATGAAGTCGATAGGAAGTCATCAGCTAGCACTCCTTCGCTGTTGGAAAATGGGAAGCCAGTTCTCGACGTCGTCTCCAACCTCCGCGCGGATCGCGTCGAGAAGTTCGACATTGGCGGTCCGGCCGGAGAGGATGGCGAGCTCGTCATCGAAGCCGTTGAGATCGAGCTCGGCAACGACGCTGTTGTGTCCTTGCTTCAACACGAACCTCCGGCTTTCAACGGAAAGCTCGCGCGCTATCAATTCGTATTCGCGCTCGGTGAGCTTGAATCCATCGACATAGTCGGCATGGTTGCCGCGCGAGTTGGGCAGGAAGATCTGTGTCGGGCATTGCTCGATGATCGTGTGCGCGATTGGCGAGTTCAGCGCGTCGCGCGGGCTTTGCGTGGCAAACAGCATCA
Organism: Agrobacterium sp. S7/73; assembly: GCF_019355535.1. Taxonomy (NCBI): domain Bacteria; kingdom Pseudomonadati; phylum Pseudomonadota; class Alphaproteobacteria; order Hyphomicrobiales; family Rhizobiaceae; genus Agrobacterium; species Agrobacterium sp. S7/73. The sequence goes on along the minus strand of NZ_CP072138.1, from coordinate 504,678 downwards.
ACCCATTTTGTTTGCGGATGGTCTTCAGCTTGTTTTGCGCAAGATCGCGGAACCCCTCGTCCTGTAGCGCCTTCCAGAATTCGTCGATGACGATGATGATCCGGCGGCCATCGATCATCTGCTCGACGCGATGGAAGAGATAGGCCATCAGCGGTGTGCGAATTTCCTCGTTGTCGAGGAAGTCGGTCATGTCGTAGCCGATGAACTTCCCTGATCCGCCGAAATCCCCAAATCCGATATCTTCGATGACATTGTCGAAGACCCAGCCGAGCGGCCCTCCCTCCTCCCACCGGCGGAGCCTCGCCGCGATACCTTCCGGATCCGTATTGTTGAGGAAAGCCCGCAGCGCCCCTATTGTCCGTCGCTCAGCGGGCAGGTCGGCAAGGCCGTCGATCGCGCCGGAGATGTCGCGAAGTTCGGTGACAGTCAGTTCCCGCGCCCCTGAACCCACAAGCTTGCCGATCCAGCGCGCCAGGAACACCTTGTTCTCCGGCGTCAGGTTGAGGGCCTTTAAGGGAGCGCAGCCGGTGGGGACCCCGTTCTTCAGCGGCAGGTAGGTGCCTCCGGCGGCGCGAACATAAAGGTCCGCGCCGCGATCCTTGTCGAAGAACACCACGTGCGGGTCGTGTTTCTCGAGCTGTGACAGCATGAAATTGACAATCACGGTTTTGCCCGCTCCCGACGGACCGCACATGAAGGTGTTGCCCAGATCGCCATAATGGAGATTGAAGTAGTAGGGCGAGCCTGAAGCGGTCTTGAGCAGGGCGACGGCGGGTCCCCACTCATTGCCGTCCTTCTGTCCGATCGGATAGGAATGGAACGGTGACAATGCTGCGAAATTCTTCGAGCTGATCGCGCCTGAGCGCGCGCGGTAACGAAAATTGCCCGGAAGTTGCGCCCACCATGCCGCTTCGAGACCAAGATCCTCGCGCGCAACGACAGCCCCGCCATTGGTCAGGCTGGCGCGAACCTTTGCCAGATTGTCGGTTAATTCCTTTAACGTGGTCGCAAAGACGGAGAGTGTCAGGTGATGCTCGCCGATCACGAAGCGGTTGGACTCCAGGTCGTCCATCGCATCGTCAAGTTCATCGATTTGCGAAGCCGCCTTGTCGCCGCTGCTCACCAACTGGTTTTGCTTACGCCCCATGATGACGCGAGCGTCCGCCTTCGACACAAAGCAGAACGACTGTGAGAGAATGAGCTCAAACGGACTATTTAGAACTCCGTCCAGCATGCCTGTCCTGGTGCGGGCTGGATATTCCTTGAAGCTCAGCATGCCGGCAAAGCGGCTTTCTGCCTCATGCCGGATCTCGATCGTTTCCCGACCTATGATTACGCGATCAGAGTAAATTGCCGAGGCGACGCGACCTTCGGTAAGCGGCACACGCTCACGCCTCCCGCCGACGAGCTGGTGCAGCACCTCGCTCGGTTCAGAGAAGAGCATGCCTTGCTGTTCGTAAAGAGAAAGGACCCGTGGCTCAAAGCGCCTCAAGCCCGCCACTACGTTGACGACTTTGTCCTTAAGCTGTTTCAGAGCCTCTTCATCCAGCTCCATATCGAGTCGTTTTGACCGTCGAAGGTACGACAGCAGCTTCCCCGCCTTGTCTGCAGGGCCACGCGCTGGCGACCAAAGGACGGTCAGATAGAGATCGTTGCGGAAAAGGTGTTCGCGCGCCATGCGTTCCCGGTATTTCTCGTTGAGCGAGGCGGAGAATGGCGTTGCGAACGTTCCGCCCGGATAGTCGCTATCCCTGCGCCGAATGAGATGGGTCCAGATCGCGAGCCGCTCATCGGCAATATTTCGATAGAGCGTGTTGAGGTCGCGATGGAGCGCGTTGATGTCGAGCAGATCAGCAGTTTCGAACGATACGCCTGCGAGCGCGACCATGACCATGAGTGTCCGGGACTCGAGCGCGATTGTCGTCTCGTCGATGTGCCGCACGTAGGGGATAAAAGCCTCTGGCGTGAGTTCGCGTGATCTAAGGGTGGCGATGTCAGGCAATTCCAATATCCCTTTCGTCGAAGCGGCGTGTCAGTCTCAGAGGGGAAAGTGTTGCCCCGCCCCAATAGGCACCGTTGCGTGAACGGCCGCGTGTCTCGACCCAGGCGAGCAGGATGCGGAACATGTTGTGATCGTGCTTGACGAGCGCTTTGAAGATGAGATGGAAAACGATGCCGACGAACGCGTAGGCGATAGATCCGGCGACGATGTAGAGGATCGTCGTGACCATGATGTTGAAGCCCATCGCCTCCATCGTGACACCGGCAATCATCGCGGGACGCGTACACGCGATGAAGAGTGTGTCTTCTTCGAGAACCGTTTGTCCGCCCACCATCTTCAGGCTCCGACGATGGTGTTGACGAGTTCGGTGGCGCCAAAGATGCCGCCAATTCCGATGATCCAGAAGCCCGCTCGCCTCAGGTCCATATAACCAAACATCCAGGCGATGCAGATGACGATGACCGCAATCACAGCGAGAAGCTTGGCAATGTTTCCCGTCAACATGTCGACGATGTTCTGCAGGACGGTTTCGATGCCGGCGGCTTGCGCGAAGGCGGGCTCAACCATCGTCACTACAATGGCGGCAGCCATGACGGACGAAGCGACGACGGGTCTGATCCGGGAACTGATTATCATTCACTCTGCTCCAATTCCAATTGATTGTCTTGAAACACCAGGACGGATGAACGGCTTCGGGTCTTGAAGATGTCCCACGCGGACGCCGCCGCGATCGCGTGTGCTTCCCCCGGAGTGTTTTCCGCCACCACTTCGGCAACGACGTCTGCTTGGGAAGAATTCGCCGACACGTTTGTCTGCAACCCTTTTCCCGTGTCGCCGATTGTAAATCGAGCCACTGTCGGCCCGAACCGTTCGATTTCGCGGCGAACCTGATCGCCATAGTTGACCACGCCCCCGACCGACGGATCGTCACGTCCATAGCAGGATTGCAGCACCTGCTCGGCCCTGGGACTGTCAGCATCCACCTTCACCGAGAGGCAGCAATAGCCGTCGAATGGCGTCGCTGGAGCGTTCAGGTTAAGGCAACGAGCGAAAGCGGCTGTTATCGAGAGGTTCAATCTGCGCAGTTCTTCCGGCCCGACCCCGTCGGGACCAATGTGTATGTCATGGCATGTTGCCTCCGAGGATGCGGCGACTTCGATTACATCGGCCTTGGTCGCAGGTTGCCGCCCGAGCGGTGCACGGCTGTTGATCCTGATGGTGAACGGAGCGAACCGGCTTTCGGGGCTGACCACACCCGCAAGAGCCTCCGATGCAACGAAGGGTGCGCAGGTCTGCGCAAGATCTGAGAAGACAACGGGCATGTCAGAACCACACCCTCTGCGTGCCGACGCCCTCAATCGTCACATCGACGTATCGAGGTTTCTCGCGGACCAGGGGTCGCGCCACGGTATTGGCCAGGCATTGGTATCGCCCGTCTACCCTTTGCCACCTCGGTGACGTGACAGAGCCTTTGTTCGGATCGCCACCGTCTCGATCTCGCCGGCAAAAGCTGTCGCTCACGGCTTGCAGTGACGTGGAAATGCACGTCGCGTCACGTCCGCTGGGACCGTAGCCAGCAGATAAGCGGTAGCCGGCGTTGCAGTAATATGGTTCGTACAAAGGGCGAGAGGTCTGAAAACCCACGCCCGCGCAAGTTGGAAACGAACGCCCTTTTGCCAACCACCTCCAAAGCTTCTCGACGGGCGGCCTGCATTCGCCATACTGGGTCGGACCGCCGGGATTGGATAAGCACAGGATAACCTGGCACCCCCATTCGTCGGCACGAGCGGTTCGCTCCGAAATGGTATAGAGTGAAACGAACCCTGACGCTGCGATGATCATTCGAAAGAAAAGGCCCTTCATGCCCCCTACCCTCCGTCTTTCTAAATGTCCGCCTCAACTGAACGGCGACTCGTCTCAATTATTTGACTATGCAAATAATAGATAGTTAAAACGATGGCAAGCAATTTAAGTGAAAGATGGCAGAGTCAGGCCTTGTCCGTATTTGCGGTGCGTGAAATCCTGGAGAAGCCGATCGACGGTGAATCGGCGCAGTCGCGCATCAAACAGATCGGCATGATGAATATTCTCTATCTGATGCACCAGGCGCATCAGAAGTTAACGCTTTCAAATGTGATTGATATTACCGGAATGACGCGTGGTGGGGTGATCGAAACCATTGAACTCTTGGTCCGGCGGGGCATCCTTACGGAAACGCTGGGAAGAAACTCAATGGGACGAGGAACGGCTCGACAGTTTGAGTTTTCCCCGCAGGTTTTTGCCGCGCTTGGTGGTGCCGCGGCGACCGGAAATGCGTGATTTTACAAGGCATGTTTTATACAGTATTTAATGTGGACGCCGTTTTAGATTAAAGGGTCGGCATGTGCCGTACCGCTCACCATCATTGTCGCGGAAGATTTTCGCTGCCGATGCATACTGCCGAGTTCGTTCCAGGGGTCTGTGCTTGGCACAGCAGCCTCGACTGACCCTCTGCCACAGCGATGGCGCGAGGCAGGCCATCAAGCATTTGGCTGGGGTGACTGATCACGGCGATACGCCAATCCTGTAGTTTTGTCGGGCAGACTGCGGAACGGATGGTCTGTAGCGAGGTTATTCTCTGATAGAAACAAGCAGGGTCGGTCATCTGGGCTCGAGCTGCTCACCAAGGAGATCAACATGAACCTTCCGCAGAACACGGTCGTTGCCGTTGCCGATGGCGAAAAGCTTAGCCTTTTTCGGAACGACGGAGATGCGGCGACTGTCAATCTGACAGCGTTGCCAGATCCGGCGATCGACAGCTCGAAGATCTCTTCCGGCGCCCGACATTCCAGTAGCTCGGCTAATCCCGACGATAGCCAGCAAGACGAAGACGGGTTTGGTGCAGGTGTTACGGATATGCTGAACAAGCAGGTGCTTGAGGGCAAGATTAAAAGTCTGGTGATTATCGCGGCACCGCGCACACTGGGTGAGATGCGCAAGGGCTACCATAAGTCGTTGTCGGAAGTTCTTATTGGAGAACTGGATAAAGATCTGACTGGCCATTCTGTGCGGGATATCGAGAAAGCACTTGCTAGCGCTTAAATCCTGCATCTAAACGGCGTGATCGGCCCCGCCATCCCCGGCGGGGTTTTTGCTTGGCGCTCGTTAGGAATGTAGAGAATTGGCAACAATTTAGTGTTGCCAAATTTTGCTAGACTGTTCCTGACAGGAACGTCGCCACAACTTTTTACTTACGTCTTATTTCAGGAGATGGCGGGACTGATCTGAATAGCCGGTACGAAGGCGCAAAGCTGACGTCACCCCCGAAGTTGGCCCAAAGGGGAAAAGAAAGTGGCATGTACTCCGACCGTGGGGGCGAAGAGACCACAATTGCGCAACTGCGTCTGAGCGAGGGAACAAACCGGACGAAATCTCCGTTGCTCGTCATAATTGTTCATTTGGAGGCGTGTCATGAAACTCAAGCTGGCTCTAAGCGTGATTCTGGGCGTTACCTTCACGGCAGCCGTCGCGGAAGCGCGGACTCAATTGCATCTTTACGGTACCGTTCCGGTGACGGGTGACCACGTACGTGAGATCGCCTATCGATCAGCACTCGACAGATGCAGTTTTGAATCTTACCCATCATACCACCCCGCCGGTATTTATGCAGGTGCGTATGGCTCTCCCGAAATGCGCAGGTGCATGTACCGTATGGGTTTCATCTTGGAAAATGGTGAGCCTCTCGCATACCCCGTGAGGAAGGCGAAGTACCTGCTAAGGTAACAAGAAACCAAAATATGTAAGATTGAAGCGACTGACAGTCACCGTTTCAATCACGATGAACTTGATACGTTTACGGCCCCGGTTCCTCATCAAAGAGGAGCCATTTTGGTTTGCCGAGTGAATCGCGTATTGAAATCCGGCTTCCGAATATCGACTTTCAGGATAACCTGGAGGTCGAAATGATCTACATTTTCATCGCGTTGTGCGCGCTCGTAACAGCATTCTTTGCTTGCCGGTACTATGCCGCCAAGATTCTGCTTGTCGAACACGATATCGACAAAGCTATCGCACGGAAATTTGAGTCGAGTGGGAAGGCTATTGAGCTCGCGAAACTTCGAGAAGAAAACGCAGTGATGCGAAACCTTTTGCTCGACCTTCTGGAAAACGAAGTGGCTTTTCCGGTGCAGCAGGCAACGGTATCAGTCGACGACTTATTCAGGATGAAAGCAACCAAGATCCAAAGGTATCGCGAGATACTGGCCGAATCCCGGCATGTCTTGCAGCAGCGTGAGGCCAGTCGCGTTTCCGGGCTCTCCAGCTCACTTAAGAGTACCGAGCGCAGGATGTAAGGTTCAACACGCACTCAGCGAAAAATAGCAAGAAACCGAGCAACGGGGATGACGGAAAATCCGACGGCAACCCTTCTTGCAGCAGAGCGTCTCCTGTCGGCCCTAACCGGACTTTGAATTGAATGTTCCTGCCGTGTTAATTAGACTTGGAAGTTTCGCTTGGGCAATCGGATATCAAATGTCGAACGCAACGATACTTGAAAGAATTAAGGCGACTTGGCAGGATTTCTCGATAGGGAAGCTGCCGCTGGTCGCCTTCATTGAGAATTACCGAGAAAATGTTGTGGCGCTTGAAGGCTTACCCTACCCATTGATTGTCGAGGCCAGCGCAATAGCGGATGAGCTGGAAGTTTTGGCATGGGCCGCTGAGGAAAACTGCGTTGTGGATACCTTGCCAGCGTTTACGTCGTTAATTGCGTGGTTAGCGAACGTGCAACAGCTGCAAGGGCCCAAATCAAGGCCGTGACAACCCTCTCGGTATAGGTAGCTAAAGTCGCGGCAATGATATGACCGCTTTTGGCGCGAGAGAGACCACCGGCTATTGCCGATGGTCAAGAACCTATAGCTCGATCTGCTCGGCAATTCTGAGGGCATCATCCACCTCGACGCCGAGATATCGAACGGTGCTTTCCAGCTTCGTATGACCGAGCAGAATCTGGACGGCCCGGAGGTTACCTGTCTTCTTGTAAATCTGCGCTGCCTTGGTTCGCCTCATGGAGTGGGTGCCGTAGGCGCTGGCATCAAGCCCGATAGACGAGACCCAACGGTGGACAATCCGAGCGTATTGCCTCGTGGACAAATGATGCGACGTCTTCCGACGGCTTGGAAATAGATAGCTGCCGCCGTTCCTTCGAACGAAGGGAAGCCATGCCACGAGCGCGGTCTTCGTCTGCTCCGTCACCTCAAACTGCACGGGTCGCTTCGTCTTCTTCTGGATGATGGTCGCTCGGTCCCGGATCGAACTACCCGACCATAGGTCCTCAACCCTCAGCTTGACCAGGTCGCAAGCGCGGAGCTTGCTGTCGATGGCAAGGTTGAACAGCGCCAGCTCTCGGGTCGCCCCACTCATTTCGAGCCTGACGCGGATCGACCAAACGTTCTTTGGCTGCAGTGGTCGCTTCTGTCCGACCAGAATTCCCTTGTTCCATGGAGAACGATTACGCAGTGCGACGGTATCCATCCCGAATCCTCCGCCACTCCTCCCGCCGCGTCGCCTCCATCAGGCCGACCAATAGTAGCATATCTCGTCGCTACCCGGCCCAAACCGGACCAACGGCTACCGTTTATAGGAGAAGCGATAGGCGAATTCTCCATGAAGATCGATCCTTTCGATCTTCGACACGGCAGCCTTTGCCAAGGCCTTTTCCCAAAACGCCTTTCCTGCCTCGTTCTTCGACATCACGCTAAGCTCCCACGTGCCCGGACGGTTGGAAAGGACAATGGAAAATGCCCGTGTTCCGGTTCCCGAACCCCGGAACTCGGGGCGCACATAGAACTCGGCAACAGCGAAGTCAGTGCCCTTTCCCGAAGGCGACCACGTGTTTATGAGAGTGATCCCGGCAGTCTCTTTGCCAACCGAAATGATGTACGGCCAGCGGTCTTGGTCTACCCAGTAGCTGTCAAGGAAGCTGTACTCATAATCTACATCGCCATACTGGCTTAGCTCACGAAGATAAACAGAGAGCATCTCTCGAACCTTCGGTTTCTCAGCTATACCTGCGATGCGAATGTCAATTTCCAAGGCATCCTCATGGAGAAAGTGGACGGGCGACGGTCACCTTCTATAAAAAATCGGATGACTGCAACTGTCGCACAGGTGACGTTTTACGCCGCTGCGAAGCGTTGCCTGCTTTCAGGTGCGTCCCATGATGGCCTCTGTGACCGACACGAAGGCGCTTTGCCGACTGGCCGGAGCCGACCCCATTATCGCCGTTCACTATGCGGGCTGACTTCCCGGAAGCAATCATCGCGGGGGGCCTTAGCTGTAAAGGTAACGACGCATGCAATAGGGCAGCGTTGCCATTTCGGCGTTCTCGCGCAGGTCGATCGCGCGCCTGAAGAGGAACCGATGGGTCGCCTCGTCGACGCCATTGTTTAGCTCGCATTCAAAGGTGAACCGATGCGTCTGTGAGGACCGGCTGGTTTAGCGAACGGAAGCTTCCGTGAACTTAATTGGGGGCCGAACGACCGATTGAAGCCGCTTTGCCCGCTTGCCAGACCCGATCCCATTCTGGCCGTTTGGCGCCAGAACGCCAACGCCCAAAAGCCGCCGCGAGCAACTAATCCAAAAGCTTGCCTTGCGCTCCGTCCTTATGCCGCGCTCGCAGCTTCCCCAAAGATCTCGTGTGAGAAACATGACGGTCGCCAAATCGAACGTTCGTCTGGGAAACTCTCTCCCAGATCGTGCCACTCGACACGATCATCGGCGGGCGTGCCCTGGAAAGTGGCCTCAGTATTGGCCGAGAGGGCCGAAGCGCTGTAGGGAATTAAGATCCTCTGCCTCATGGTCGTGGTTTGCTCTGGGCCGGCGGTGAGCCGAACTTGCGGGAATAGGCGCGGGAAAATGCGGCGGCGCTGCCGAAGCCGACCCCGGCGGCGACCGATTTAACACTTCGTCCGGCGCGCAGTTCTGCTCGTCCGAGCGCCAGGCGCCAGCCATTGAGGTAGGCGATAGGCGACTGGGCAACGGTTTGCGTGAAGGTGGAAATGAATTGTCCGCGCGACATATCCGCTATGGCGGCAAGGTCCGCAATCCGCCAATTTCGCGCCGGATTGTCATGTATGGCCACAAGGCTGGGATGCAGTGCGGGGTGCGCCAGACCCGCCAGTAATCCCGCATCGACCGTGCCGATCGCTATTGCCTTGCGGATCGCGAGCACGACGATGATCTCGCATAGACGCGCCTCGATAGTACCGCCACCACAGCGGGCGACCTCGACCTCGGCCACCATCAGTTGACACAAACCGCGCAATTCCGGTTCGTTAGCCAGTGAAAGGCACAATTCGTCTGGCAGTGCACCGACCAACGGATTGGCACTACCGCCAAAATCCACTGTGGCGCCAGCGCATATAGCTGCGCCATCCGGCAGCGACGCCGTGGATCTGGCGCGATAAAGCAGATGGGTCGGTTCACCTGCGCCATGGACATTGATGATCAGGAGGTTAGCGGCTTCAGCACAATCGCAACGTGATGCGCCAAGATGAAAGGCTTTCAGGAAAGCCGTCAACCGATCATGTTTTCGCCCGGAATCTGAACTTTCAGTCATGTATTTCCTCCCTTTCCTGATCGCAAATCTTGTATCCTCCTTGAGCGAAGCACGCCAGCACGTCTAAACAGACAAGAGACAGCATGACACAGGATTCTGCAGCCAAATTTGACGCCTCCCGCGCAGGGGAATACGCACGACAGAGCAGGATAGCGCTGGCCGGATATGACGCCTGCCACGAGCTTTCCGCCTGCATGCTGTCTGCAGCTCTGGGCGAAGGAACGTCGGCACGGGTGCTGGTTGTCGGGGCTGGCGGTACGGCGGGCGAAATCATCGCCGCCGCTAGGCTGGAACCGCAATGGTCCTTTGTCGCCGTCGATCCTTCAGCACCGATGCTCAACCTTGCACGCGATCATCTGGTCAGGGCCGAAGTGTCTGACCGGGTGGAGTCCGTCCTCGGAACCGTCTCCGATCTGGATAGAGCTCCATCGTTTGACGCTGCAATCATGATCGGCGTGCTGCACCATTTGCCAGGGAACGCCGCAAAGCAGGATGTTCTGGCGCAGATTGCAATGCGGCTGTATCCTGACGCGCCCCTGATTGTGGCGGGGAATTATCGGGCGTATGCCTCTCAGCCCCTGCTCATGGCAGCCTGGGCAGCACGCTGGCGTATGAACGGCGCCGGGCCTGAAGAGGTCCAGGCCAAAATGGGCAAGATTCTGCAGGGTGCGGAGCCACCCCGATCGGAAGACGAGGTCATTTCGTTGCTGGAGGGCGTTGGTTTCAACGAACCGCTTCGGTTTTTTGCAAGCCTGTTTTGGGGAGCATGGCTTGCCCGACACGTGGGGAACGCTAAGTGAGCGCCATAATCTGCTCGATTTGCAGACAGTTTGGATCAAAGAGACAAGTTCACTCTAAGCCATCCGGTATTGGCAAATTGTCAGCCCGAACCCCGATGGCTCAACGTAACGCCGGGGCGAAAAACGCCGTATGAGCACACTCGCGCAGCTAGAGGATAGCTTTCAGGCATTCGAAGCGACAACGCGAGCGACTTGAACGAAGGCGTATATCCGGAAAAGGCCGATGCGCCGAAATACACGGTCCCGCTCGGCTCGGTGCCCTTGGCTCATATGATAAAAATCGGCGAGGCTGCATGCAACCTCGCCGTATCTGGCGGTTGACTTGCGCGTTCTATTTACGCGTAAAATTCGGGAGCCTTCTTGAAGTTCGCCCAGGCGTCAGGGTCATGGCCGGTGACGACTGTTGCATCATGCTTTTCGGCATAGGTGCGGAGCTTCTGAACAGAACGGACCGTGTCAACGGTCGAGGCAAGGAAGCCAGGCAAAGCCTTCTCTTCCCAGTGGTCCAGTGTGTAGGCAGCATCGATCGTCAGGAGAAGCGGTTTGCTGTTTGGCAAGCGCACCAGGAAGGACTGGTGGCCGGGCGCATGACCGGGCGTGAAGATCGTGGTGAGCGTGCCGTCGCCGTAAACGTCGTAATAATCGTCCTGCGTACCGTTGAGGAACTGCCACTTCAGACCCGGCTTGTCGAAGTCCTTGCGGATATAGCCGCCGCCAGCAAACCAGTCGGGCGTAAAGGCATACTCATATTCAGAGCGCTGCACGATGTGGGTTGCGTTGGGGAAGCGACCGATGGCGCCGGTATGATCGAGATGCAGGTGCGACTGCACAACATATTTGACATCGGCCGGATCGAAACCAAGCGCCTTGATCTGGTCAACGCAGCCCTGGTCCTTGTCCAGCACTGGCCAATAGACATCGCAGATGCCGCCCCAATGGCCACGTGGATCCGTTGCAACTTCAATCGCGTTGCCGCCGTCGATCACGGTGTGCCCGGCCGGATGGGTAATCAGGAAAAACGGAACGGGGATCTCATAGTCTGCACCGTTCCCCTGGTTCATCTTGATGTTGTGTACCTTGCATTTCAGCGTACCCGACTGAAGCATGTAAAGTCTGATATCGGTCACTCGTTTTCCTCCCTTGGGACTGAAGATATTGCTGTAAGAAATGGGTCAGAACGCCTCGCGGTAGAGCGCAAGCGCATCCTCTTCGCGGACTTCGACCGGATTATTGACCAACAGTCGGCTCTGTTTCATTGCGTCGGACGCAAGCATGGCGAGCGTGTTGTCCGTCACGCCGACATCGCGCAGACGCCGCGGTGCGCCGCTCTCGTCCATCAGGGTTTCCATATGCTGAACGAACGCATCCGAACGGGTTGCCGCATCCCCTTCACCCGGAACACCCAGCACGTCGGCAAGCTCCGCATAAAGCGACGCTGCAGCCTTCGCGTTAAAGCGCAAAACCGGCCCCAGCATCAGGGCATTGGAAAGCCCGTGTGGCACGTGATAATGGCCGCCCAGCGGATAAGCGAGCGCGTGGACGGCGGCCACCGGTGAGTTGGCGAAAGCCTGACCTGCCAATGTCGCACCCAAAAGCATGCCTTCACGGGCTTTCCGGTCGGTGCCGTCCTTGCAGGCGGCGATCAGATTTGCACCGAGCAGACGTAGTGCCTCGCGCGCCAGAGCATCTGATAGTGGGTTCTTCTTGTGTTTGCTGGTGTAAGCCTCGATGGCATGCACCATGGCATCGATACCGGTGGCAGCCGTATGGACCTGCGGCAGTCCCACCGTCAGTTCAGCATCCAGAAGAACGAAATCAGCGTAAAGCTGCGGGGAAACGACCCCCATCTTGGTGGTTTCGCCCGTGGTGATGATCGAGATGTTTGTGACTTCCGAACCTGTACCGGCCGTGGTCGGCACCAGCACGAGCGGCAGGCGTGATCCCTTTACGTTGCCGATACCGTACATGTCGGCAAGCGTCTGGTCGGAAACCAGAAGGACAGCCACGAGCTTGGCGATATCGAGCGATGAGCCCCCGCCAAGACCGATGACGATATCGACTCCGATCTGCCTTGCGGACTCGACGCAGTCGGCAACGATGTGCTCTGGCGGATCAGCAACGACCTTGTCAAAGATCGTGACGTTAAAGCCGCTGGCCGCAAGTGCGTCAGCAATCGGCTTGATGAGGCCGGCCTTGATGAGACCTGCATCGGTAATCAGCAGCGCCTTGCGCGCCTGAAACCTGCCGGAAAGAATCTCTCCGAGGCGCTGGGCGCCACCCCAGGCAACCTGCATGGAGGGAACGGTGCGGAATTCGAAAGGGTTGATGGTCATCTGATCCTCCCAGCGTGATCTCAGCCGATGGCCGAGCACAAATATTTGATTTCAAGATATTCATCGATGCCGTAGTGCGAGCCTTCGCGGCCCAAGCCGGACTGCTTCACGCCACCGAATGGTGCGACTTCGTTGGAGATGAGGCCTGTATTGTGGCCCACCATGCCGTATTCGAGCGCTTCTGCGACACGCCATGTCCGGCGGACATTCTCGGTGTAGAAATAGGCTGCCAGACCAAATTCGGTGTCGTTCGCCATGGCGACCGCTTCGTCTTCCGTCCCGAACCGAAAGAGCGGGGCGACGGGTCCAAAGGTCTCCTCATGGGCAACCTTCATGGCCTGGGTTGCACCAGTCAGAACCGTTGGTTCGTAAAATGTGCCTCCAAGAGCATGGCGCTTTCCACCGGTGACGATCTTTGCTCCCTTGCCAATGGCATCAGCAACGTGATCCTCGACCTTTGCCACGGCATCCTGGTCGATCAGTGGACCGATCAGAACACCAGGTTCCGTGCCCTCACCGACGGACAGGCTTTCGACCCTTTTGACCAGCTTTTCCGCGAATGCGTCGTAAACACCATCCTGGACATAGATCCGGTTTGAGCACACGCAGGTCTGTCCGGCATTGCGGTATTTCGACACGATCGCGCCCTCAACGGCCGCATCCAGATCGGCATCATCAAAGACGATGAAAGGCGCATTGCCACCAAGTTCCAGCGACAGTTTCTTGATCGTCGGGGCCGATTGCGCCATCAGCAGACGACCGACTTCAGTCGATCCGGTAAAGGAGATCTTTCGCACCGTGTCGCTTTCGGTAAACACCTTGCCGATATCGCGTGCGGCGCCCGTCACCACCTGGAAGACACCGGCGGGAACGCCCGCTTCTTCGGCGAGAACACCCAGAGCAAGTGCGGTGAGAGGGGTCTGCTCAGCCGGTTTGACGATCATCGTGCAGCCTGCGGCAAGTGCCGGGGCCGCCTTGCGGGTGATCATCGCGGTCGGGAAGTTCCATGGCGTGATCGCGGCGCAGACACCGATCGGCTGCTTCAGGATGGTAATGCGCTTGTCCGTGGTCGGCGAAGGAATGGTATCGCCATAAACACGTTTGGCTTCTTCCGCGAACCATTCCACGAAAGATGCCGCATAAATGGCTTCGCCCTTTGCTTCCGCAAACGGCTTTCCCTGCTCGGCAGTCATCAACGCACCAAGATCGTCAGCGTTCGCCACCATGAGATCAAACCATCGACGCAATATGGCAGCGCGGTCCTTCGCAGCCCGGCGGCTCCACTCGGAAAATGCCTTCCCTGCTGACTCGACTGCAGCTTCAACCTCATCTGCCGACAATGAAGGAACGTGACCAATGATCATCGAGTTGGCGGGATTTTCCACCGCAATCGTCTTGCCATCCGCAGCTTTCAGCCAGCGACCATTCACCAGGCAGGCATCACGCAACAGCGCCGCATTTTTTAGCTTGATCATCGACCTCTCCCGCACTAGAGTTCATCTAATTGAACTTGAATCATTAGAGTGAACTATGGGCCAAAGGGGCCAAGTGTGTCAAGGAAGGTGCATGGCTGAAGATCAACAATCGTCGCAAATATCAGACACTGTACCGGCACTCAGACGCGCCGTGCGTATTCTGGATCTTGTCGCAGGTTCCCCGCGGGACCTTACAGCCGCCGAGCTGACACGATTTCTGGATTTGCCCAAAAGCAGCGCGCATGGCTTGCTTGCGGTGATGACTGAGCTTGATCTTCTGGCGCGATCTGCCGATGGAACCCTGCGTATTGGGCCCCACTCGCTCAGATGGGCGAATGGTTTTCTATCGCACCTCGATATCGTATCGACATTCAACGACCATCTCGCCCAGCGCCACGACCTCGATCCCTACACGGTGACCCTCACCGTCCGCGAGGGTGGCGAAGTCGTTTACATCGGCTGTCGCAACTCGGCTCAGCCGCTTGGACACACGTTTCGGATCGGTATGCGTCTGCCGGCGCCATTTACGGCCACCGGGAAGATCCTCCTGTCCGATCTGGGGCCCGGCGAATTGAGGATGCTGTTTTCTCAGTTTCCACAGCCTCTGACATCAAGGAGCGTTGCTGGCCTTTCGCAGCTTGAAGAGGAACTGGCTCTGACGCGCGCTCGTGGCTACTCCATCGACGATGGTCAGATCCGCGAAGGTATGCTTTGCATTGGCGCAGTGATACGCGATTACTCGGGAGCCGCATCTGCCGGCATTGCAATCAGTCTGATCCGCAGCGAAGCCAGCGACGAAAAAATCGCTAGCCTTGGTGAGGAGCTTCGCTCCACAGCCAACGCGCTTTCTGAAAAGCTTGGGTACCGATCGCAGAAAGACTAGTCGTAACCCGTAGCGGTATGGTCGATGCCGACCAGCCCAGCTTTGCTGTAGGGGCCAGTGCACCGATACCCTAGGTAGCCCCTGTCCCGAGTACGGCTGCGCCGAGCGCAGTTCGGGTCGAGAACATAAAAGACATCATCGATGTATTGAGCACCAAGGGAAAAGACCTCGGTCCGCAGATGCACGATCCACCGCGTTGCCTTATTCCTGGCTGGGACGAAGCCGAACAATGGGTTGTCATCACAAGACGACTACTTCGGAGCTTGTCCGGGATGTCGCGCCTACCCGGATAAGGCGGCGTCTGTAAGCTCAGGCCTTGCTCCAGCCGATATTTCGGCAAACGCAGTTGAACTGGCTAATATCCGGTCATCTCCAGATAACCTTGTCCTGAGGTGCTTCCATCAAACTCTATTGGCCCTTCCCAGTAGGGGGTTGACGTCGCCATCCAGGCTTTCTCGTTCAGGGGCTTCGTTTTTATGTCGAGGCCACGGCTGGGTATCTTCACGCTCCATTCGACCGGAACGCTCTTGCCGTTGATATCCGCGGTTCGCAACGGACTGAGCAAAACGTCGTCCGGATCGACGGGAGACGAACTGCCATCGGCGGAAATCCAGTTGGCGGAGATGTAGCCGCTTTTGTCGTCACGCAGACGGAAGGCCATGAGTTTTTCGCCGGATGCAAGGTGAAGGGAAAACCAGTCCCATCCCGTCTGGCTCGAGGCTAGCGGTTGCGACGACCATTCCCGATCGAGCCACGCCTCGCCCGTTACCTCATGGGTTTCACCATCAAGAAAGACGCTGCCGCTGACACTGTAGAATGGCTGGGAGTAATAATAGCTTGCCTGGCCCTCTGCCGATTTAACGGAGTAGCCGTTGTCCCCCTGACGCACCAAAGGCCCGTGGGCCTGAAGTTTCAGACGATATCGGAAGCTCTCGCCATTGGCGTTCAAATCAAGCTGATCGAGGTCGTCCCGTGCATCGTCAGTTCCTGCCTTCATTTGCCAATTGTCAATCCAGGCCTCGAAGGGTTCGCCTTTGACCCCCGCCTGCCCCACGCCTCCCCGCGCCAGCCGTTCGGCAACATGGTGGCGGCTCGCAGTCGTCACGGCTGCGTGGCCAATCCAAATTTGAGGGTCGGACCATCCGGGGCGCTCGACAGGTTCAAGTGCAGAACGAAAGAGTGTCCATTGGACGCCCATGCGCTGTCCATCGGCCGTCCGCAGATTTGCAGTAACGTACCACCACTCGATCCTGAAACCGGGATGTGCCTTGTGGTCTTTTGGAAAGACGAGTTCAACGCCTCGTGTGGGAATGCTGAAGCCTTCGGCATTTGACCCGAGGCCCGCAAAGCCCTGCCCTATGACCGGCGTGGGCAAGGAAGTGCATGAAGCGCAAAGGAGCAGGAGGACGGCTTTAGCGTTCACTGGCGAATATCCTCAAAAGATCGGCCGGCGCGGTTTTAGCAAGCCGTCGAACAGGGATCAGGACCGAAATGATGGCGGCGAGCAGGGCAACAAGACCCAGCCTCAGCCAGTCCAGCGGAAACAGGATCAGCGGCAGTCGCCATCCAAAAGCCTCCACATTGATGATTGCCAGCAAAACCCAGGCCAGTCCCAGCCCGACAGGAATGGCAGCAATGAATGTCACAAGCCATAGTGCAAGAGTTCGCAGCACCTCCAGCATCGCAAGGTCGCGGCGACGAAGTCCAAGTGCCCAGACAGGAGCAAGCTGCGGCAATCGAAGCGAAGCGAGCGTAAGCTGGCTCGAAAACATGGCAAAACCCCCCACCGCGAGCGTGAGCACATTCAGCGCGCCGGTGACCGCAAACGTCTGTTCGAAGATTGCAGCAGACTGCCGTTTCAGCGAGGCCTGGTCTACAATATTGGCTTCGGGCAGGCCGAACTCCGTCATGAGGCGTTGTCTGAAGCCCGCAACCTCCTGTAGCTCCATGCGAAGGCCGTATCTCAGCTTTTCAATGTCCGGGTAGTGCTGGACGAGGGCATCAAGACCAATGATGATCTCGCCCCTCGGATTGCCATAGTCGGAAAACACCCCGACGACCCGGGCTTTCCAGCCACCTGGCATTTCTATCTCTGCGCCGGGCGACGCCTTGCCTGTCCTCCAGAACTGTTCGTTGACCAGTGCACCCTTCCCGCTCGCAATCTCGTCCCATGTTGCGGGCGAACCCGAAATCAACGGCCAATGATCTCTGTATGTCGCATCGTCAGCGACCCCGAAGATGCGGACCTTCTGCCCCGAAATTTCCCCTTCCGTACTCCAGATGGGTAGAACCGCCCTTGCCTGGTGTGGAAACCACTGCCGCAGACGCGCAGCTTCAGCCTCGTCACGGGCCGTCACATAGACCTCTGCGGCCAGGCGCTGATCGAGCCATCCCACAAAGGTTTGCCTGAAGCTTGAGACCATGGTGCCGACCCCGATATTGGCCGACAAAGCGAGCAGCAATGCCATCAGCGCAAGGGAAAGACCTGGCAGCTGCTGGCGCGTATCGGCGAAAAACCAGCGGGTCAGTCCGTGTCCGGAGATGTGTTCGGCCGCTCTCATGCCCAGTGCCAGCAAGGTTGGAAGAATGAGTGCAGCGCCCAGAAGAAGCGCTGCAAGCACTGCGAAACCTGAAATGAGACCGCCGCCCAGCAGCACAAGCGCGCCAGATACAAAAAGCAGAACCATCCCGGCGGCCGCCTGATGGAGGAGGCTTTTCGTGGACACCATCGCCCACGCCCTGCCCTGTGCCGTGGACAGTATCGGCATCCGCCAGACGCGGAGGAGATGTTGAAGCGAGGAGAGCCCGGTCCCCACCAGCGCCATTGCAAGGCCGGCGATCCACCATTCAGGCCGCAGCGAGAGTGAACCGGCAACACTGGCCCCGTAAAGGCCACGCAGGGTCGCGGCCACGCCCGGCAACAGAGCCGATGCGACCACGTATCCGACAACAATGCCGAGCGCTCCCGATACCAGTGCAAAGAGCGCGGTTTCGATAACCAGCATCAAGGTTAAGGAGCGAAGCGAGACCCCGAGCGACCGTATGGTCCTGAACGTGCCACGCCGTTGCTCGAACGACAGGCCCGTTGCGGAATACACGATGAAGAGACCGACAACGAAGGCAAGAAAACCAAAAGCCGTCAGGTTAAGATGAAAACTGTCCGTGATGCTTGCGACGTCGGGCCTGCTTTTTGCCTGTTCGAGGGAAAGTTCAGGGGCTATGTTTCCGATCGTCGGAAGATCGGGGTCTTGCGATGGCGAAACGATAAGCCGGCTCAGGTCACCATTGCGTTTCAACAGGCGGTCAGCGGTGGAAATATCGACAAATGCTGCGCCGTCGGGGAGATCCGCTCGTGCCTTAAGGGAAAGGCCAGAGGTATCTTTCAATGTGGCAGCCGTTGCAGGCGAAACGATCATCTGTCCGGGCGTCTGGACGAATTCCACCAGCCCGGACGGATCAGATGGTGCAGGCACCATTCCGTCGGATGGCATGGTCAGGGGGTCGATGCCGATAAGCCTGATACGCGTCGTACCAAACCTGTAATCGCCTTCAATGATCGGAGAGACGTGCAAACCCGCCCTTCGAAGCCGGGCATATGTTTGCGAGGAAATTCTGCCGCCGTCCTTTGCCACCAGTTGATCCAGCTGGTTTTGCGCCAGGACCGAGGCCGCCCGGTCATAACTTGCTCTGGCTTCGGCATTGATTGCCTGGACGGCGCACCAGAGGCCGGTTGCAAGCGTGACGCCGACAATGAGGGTGAGAAGCTGAAGCGGTCGGTAGCGCCAGTGTGAGAGCAGCGCCCGGAAAGCGGTCCAGTTCATTACGAAACCTTTCCACCACTCAGCGCGATACGCCGATCGAGTTTTACCGCCAGCCGGCTGGAATGGGTCACCAGGAGGAGTGTGATCTGCGCGGACTTTGTCAGTCTCAACATAATATCGATGACGATATCAGCCGTCGCCTCGTCGAGATTACCTGTCGGCTCATCGGCAAGAATGAGGGGCGGTCTTGCCGCAAGCGTACGTCCGATCGCCACCCTTTGTTGCTGACCGCCGGAGAGCTGTTCGGGATAGCGTGCAAGCAGCTCTCCGATCCCCAGCGCCTCGACCAGGCTTTTTTCCCAGACCGGGTCGAAACGGCCCGCCAGCCGGGCATGAAACGAGATATTGGATCCGACATCGAGGCTCGGAATGAGATTGAACTGCTGGAAGATCAATCCCACCTCCCGGCGTCGGAAGCTCGCTCGACCGGCCTCGTCGAGATCGGTTATTTTCCGCCCCCCCACCGTGATGATGCCACTGTCGGGCAAATCAAGGCCGCCGGCCAGATGCAAAAGCGTACTCTTTCCGCTGCCGGATTCCCCCGTCAGGGCAAGACTTTCGCCGGCTTCCAGTGAAAGGTCGACGCCGTTCAGGACCGGGATAATGCCTTCGGCTGTCTGGTAGGATTTCTTGATGCCGGAAAGTGAAAGGACCATGGCTCTTCGATCTCTGCTTCGTCCTATATGGACCGATATGCTGGCGGATCTCAACAGGTTTAGATACCGATATTCCAAGCGCAGCCTTAACGATCGCACTGTTTCTGGCTGTAAAGTCGCCCTCCCCTCTGACGTCTCCCCCCTCCCGTTCCGAGCGTGAGATGGCACCCGACACAAAAAACACTCGCCGTAGCCTTCCGACAGTCATGGCGGCTCCAGGGGGCCTGGATTGACCGACGAACTACAACATCAACGTGACGGTTTATGTCGCAGCCGCTTCGATCATTTCTGAGCCGGGCAAAAGTGAGCGGCGTGGCGATGAAGGCTGCCGAGGCAAAATTTCCTCAAAACTTGGGAGTATCCATGTTAGTCACGGGCATCCGATCACTTTGGCTCACATGACAGGCGCATACAGGCTTCACCCTGTTGAAGAATTGTCCTATGCTGTGCAAACATGACAGGCTGTGTGCATCCGGACGGCGAAGGTCGCCAAGGCAGTGTCCGGCCACAAGCAACTTCTAAACTCGGCCGGACTCTCATTGGAGAGTCGTCATGTCGGAACAATCTTTTGCAACGCCGTCCTTGCCGTTCGTACGTGTAGAAACCTGCGACGGAATACACGCCGCTGTCGCCTTTGAGGTGATGCGTGATCACTATGGGGTTTATGCTGCGACAGCCGCGGCATGGTGCGCCATAGAAGCACGTGGCGACGGTAAGGATGACCATTATCGTTTCTGGTTTGGTCTTTTTTGCGATCTTCGCAAGGCGTCCCCGGTCTTCTCTCTTCAGTTGCCACCAGCCTTCAAAATTCCAGGAATTTCTGAGCGCTCCGGAATTCCGTCCGCGGAGAACAGGTGTGACTGCCTCTCGGTGCTGCTCAAATCCCGGCATGTCGGAAACGCAATTATTCGCGAAATACGATCAATAATAAAAAACTAATATTGGATTTGGCGCGGCAGCGTAGCCAATGTCTGCCAGCAAATTGCGAAAAATCAATCCATTACGAGGGCGAACGATGAAACGTGGAATCCTGTTTGTTACATTTGTAGCAGCAACCGGCCTGGTCAGATCTGCAGACGCAGAGCAGTTGATCGTCAACAGCTACGGTGGACCTTACGAAGATATCATCCGGGACCGGATCATCGAGCCCTTCGAAAAAGAATTCGGCGTGAAGGTTATCTACGACGCGGTTGGATCCGCGTCGCAAGAATCAATATCCCCGCATCGATCCTGCGGTCCTATCCCGGTATCGGTCGGGTGATCATCGGCTCGCTGATCAACGCGATGGTCGAAGCGGATGGTGCGTTCACGAGGCGAGCGTTGTTCATTTTGGACGAAGTCGATCTGCTTGGCTACATGCGCGTGCTTGAAGAGGCTCGCGATCGCGGTCGCAAGTATGGCGTCAGCATGATGCTGATGTACCAGTCCGTCGGGCAACTGGAACGGCACTTCGGAAAGGACGGCGCGGTCTCATGGATCGACGGCTGCGCTTTCGCGAGCTACGCAGCAATCAAGGCACTGGATACCGCCCGCAACGTCTCAGCCCAATGTGGAGAAATGACCGTCGAAGTCAAAGGCAGTTCTCGCAATCTCGGCTGGGGTACGAAAAACAGTGCGTCGCGGAAATCCGAAAGCATCACTTTCCAGCGCCGCCCGTTGATAATGCCGCACGAAATCACCCAATCGATGCGCAAGGACGAGCAGATCATCATCGTTCAGGGCCACAGTCCGATCCGCTGCGGACGGGCGATCTATTTCAGGCGGAAGGACATGGATAGGCACGCCAGGCCCAACAGGTTTGCCAAGCTGGGACCTTGACGGCTCAGGCGTTTTCTTGCGGACCGTATTCGGCTTCTATTGGCCATTTCGTTGCCTTCATCAGCGCCAGTGCCGCGTCGATCGCCTTCTAGCGCTTCGATCAGGTCGTTGTGTCTCGTTGAAGGATGAGCATGGACACCGAAGAATTGACGATGTGCTAGCTCAACCCGTCCTAATGCTTCTCCAGTGTAGATGACAGATGCTTCTGTATCGTAGTCGTCGCGGCCGCCGCTTCCTCAAAGGGTGCCATTTGCTCCTCCTCTTTCGAAAACGTGCGATGCCTGAACATGGACCGACTGACGATTGAAAGCGAGGACAGCTCGCCATCTGATTTACCGGCTGTGCTCACCTTGACGATCGCGCCCGGACGTACCGTTCAGACCGGGAAGCTTGAGCGTCAGGATGATCGGACACTGCCGAAACCGCAACAGGCATCCATCACAGAAATGAATCGGACGCGACCTCTCGATTCATAAGTCTCGTTGGACCAGATCGCGAGCATCGCCGATCATGCGGGGATGGGAACACACCACTACCAGCTTTATTGCCAGAGGATCGATGCCACCAGGAACATGGCCCGATATTACGCGCTTGCGATCCGGCCAACCCTTTTCGGGGAAATAGCCGTCGTGCGAAGCTGGGGACGGATCGGCAAGGCGGGCGGGGAGATGACCGAGGTGTTCGGCAATGAGAATGATGCGATATCGCGCTTCCTCGAACTGGTACTGCAGAAGCGCAAAAGGGGCTATCAACCGGCAAGAAGCTGTGGAAACCCCTGCAGGAGCGCCACTCTAAGGACAACGCCGCATGACAACGTAACGATCGCCTGAAAGGGTTTTCCCGTCTTTAACGAGGAAACCGTCATGACCACAACCAATGAAATCGCCGAAAAGATCGCATCCGAACAGAACCTGACCAAAGCCCAGGCGAAATCGATCGTCGAAACCGTCTTCGCGTCGATCACGACGGCAGCCACGTCCGGAGCGGAAACATCTATCCCAGGATTCGGCAAGTTCAAGATCAAGGATACCCCGGAGCGTGAGGCTCGCAATCCGGCAACCGGCGCCACCATCAAGGTTGCCGCTGCGAAGAAGCTTACGTTTCAGCCTGCCAAAGCACTGAAAGATGTGCTGAACAAGTGAGCCGCACCGCGGTAAGCGAGGTCATCAGGGGGAGCCACGAAAGCGGCAAACAGCGCAGCGTCATCGGCGCTGCTTGCCATCACGCTTAAGCTGATCTCGATCTCGATGGCAATCGGACGGTGGTGGCAGCATTGCGGGTGTATGCCACCCTCAGAAGGGCGGCACGGCGTCAACGGAACCGTCCTGCTCGGCCATGATAACGGCCAGTTCGGCCAGAGCCAGTTCCAGCTCCGCGGCAATCTGGCGACGCTCGTCTGGGTGGCAATGGTTCATCTCGGCGCGCAGTTCTTCGATATGTTGTTCCAGTAGCATCGTCATCTCCTTGACGTTTGAGAAAGATGACGCCGCGGGGCGTGAGGAAATGACGGGGTCAGGGATCGCGTCGGCGACCGCCAGAGGCGGCGAGTGGGGTGCCGGTTTTGTTGAAGCGCAGGGAACCGGAGCGGAAGCAAAATCGGGGGGCCACGCGAAGTCCTTGAGGCCGGCATTTACTCGCGGCACGATTGGTCACTCTGAGCAGACCCCGCCTCTCCGTATCGCGACCAGAAGAAGAAGCGGGCTAGATGCCCGGTTCCTTGTTGGTTTGAACAAGGGAAAAGCCCCGCCGTTTCCGGCAGGGCTTCGTCTTTGATCAGGCGTCGCGCTTCGGGCGGTTCCAGACCAACGTATAGTCGCCTTCCCTCTCGGTCGGCCAAAGTGCCGCATTGATCGGGGCCGGAAAGCTCGGATCGTCGAGCTTGACCGAGATGTAGGGCTCTCCGTCGCCGGAAACCTGGCTCCAGGCGGCGCCGACTTCGGCCGCTCCAGACATGATCCGGAAGTCGGGAGCGTCGCGGGATGTGCGTTCGATCGGGTTCAGGCGGGCCTTCATGGAGACCGTCAGAGTGCGTACGTGGCCGAGGATGGTGTTGCCGTTGGTGGTGAATTCGCCGATGATTGCCATTGTCGTGATCCTTTCGGTTTGATCGGGCCGCGACCATCGCGTCCTCGATGACTGTCGATTTGATCGGGACGATCGGACCGCATCCTTAAGGGACCGGAATGCAATGGGGGGCGGCGGGAGACGGCTTTCTTGGACCGCGAGGAATGCGAACGCAGGTCGCAGGGGAAGAAAGGTGGCGATGCCGTTGCGGGAGAACGATCGAGGCGCAGCCGCTCTTCGATCAGACATGTCAAATCGAGGCCGCGTTGGCCGCGCCCACTTCCTATGCCCGAATGGATGGCAGCAATGGCCACATCGATCGTTTGGGCATTGCCGGGCCAATGCGACAAGTCCGGTGAGCGTCGCCGAACTTTCCTTCTCGATGGCGGCTCCGGTTTTCAATCGGGCACATGTCGCCCATGCTTGCTCGTATCCGCAAGAATGACCTGTTGCTGATGCAGGACGCATTATGGCCAGTCGCAGCAAAACTGGCTCGCGCCCGCACGGAACAAGATCGCCTTCGCTTTCCTCCCGAACGGTCAATCCGCGCTGCCCGGATTCAGATTTTGGGAGCAGCACCAAAGGACGCTCCAAAAAGAGAGGAGCGCTATGACACTGCCTCCCTCGTCGCGGAGGCATCCGCCCTTGGCTGAAGACCGTGGAGATAATTGACCGCCCGCTGCGCATGCGCGGCCGCCTGGAAAATTGCCCGTTTGTCGTTGGCCAGCACCGAGAGCCATGACTGCAGATAGGACGCGTGATCCGGCCGCGGCTCAAGTTCCGGCGCGATACCGAGGTCAGCGCAGAGGAAGCAACTGCCAAGTTCGGCAATGAGTTCTTCCCGCGCCCGCTCCGTCCGGTCCTTGGCATAGCGCGACAGGTCACGTCCCACGCGATGTTCTGCCGCCGTCCAGTGGGTCGCCTCATGGCTGAGGACTGCCGCATACCCGGCGGCATCGCGGAAGGCTTCGAACGGTGGCATCTGGATATAGTCCATGGCCGGAGAATAGTATGCCTGGTTGCCGCCGTGCCGAATGACTGCGCCGGTATTGCGGAAGAACTCGTCCGCGTGACCGATGCGCTCGATCGGGCTCAGGAGCGGTTCGGGTACGCCATGATAGTGGTCAGGCAGGCCGTCGATCTGCGCCACGTTGAACACCGTGTACGATTTAAGGAACGGAATATCGCGCTCCACCTCGCCGCCATTGCTGTCGGTCTCCGACTTGGTGAAGCGGCTTGCGTAGATGACCGTCGTTCCGGTCTCGCCCTTGCGAACAGCTCCATCCAGCTGCAAGGCCTGTTTGAACGTCATCCATGTCGGCGAGACATAGCCCCTCGCTGTGCTCTCCGACCACAACAGCAGCACGTTGAGACCGCTATAGGCTTCGCCGTTGTGGCGCAGCGGCCGGGTGATCCGTCCGGTCGTGTTTGCGGCCGACCAGGGCTTCATCCACGGACGGACGCCTTTTTCCAGATCCGCAACGATCCTGTCGGTGATCCCCGCATAGAGATCGGCGCGCTCGCCCTGCCCTTTTCTTTTCATATCCTTGAACCTCCGTTTTCGGAGGTCGCGACCATCGCGACCCCGTCACGTCGGTCAAAAGCCGGGCAGATCAGGGATGAGCGCACGCGGAACGCGCCGTAACAACGTGAAGGAGGGCGAAGCCCTTGCGCGAGACCCTCGGCCCGGCAGACCGAAGGCGGGACGGGGTAGCAATGGACAGATTACCGATCTTCATCCGCAGCCAATGCGAGGGCTTCGCCAGCAAGACCACTTTCTGCCGCACGGCAGCGGACGGAATCTTAGCAACGGCGCGGTTGAGGTTGGGACCTTCTGTCGACGCATTGAAGTCGCGTCCCGTCGTAGATTCGAGGTGGTGGCCGGCACAGGCCCTCGTGACTTCGAGCTGACGAGAACAGGACACCTTCGTCGACGTGAACAAAGGCGGGGCCGGAGCCCCGCCGTGATGGATGTTATTCGAAGGCTGACAGCTGGACTGCTGCCGCCTTGCGGTCGAGCGTCTGGC
Organism: Agrobacterium sp. S7/73; assembly: GCF_019355535.1. NCBI lineage: Bacteria > Pseudomonadati > Pseudomonadota > Alphaproteobacteria > Hyphomicrobiales > Rhizobiaceae > Agrobacterium > Agrobacterium sp. S7/73. Next base: position 479,202 of record NZ_CP072138.1, on the reverse strand, counting down.
CGGGATTTTCGACCGGCCGGTCGAAGGGTTTCCATGTTTCGCCCACCACCTGCTCATAGGCTGCGACAGCGCCGACGGCCGCCATTCTGAGCGCATGTGCCTGGATGCCCATGTCGGCTGCGAATTCGCGCTTGCGCTGGGCGGCGCTCTCATAGCCGACCGGACCGTCGAGATCCTCGTCGCGGGCATCCGCAGCGCTCTTGGCGGTGGCGTTCCGCGCCTCGGTGACGGCGCGGGAGTAGAACTGGCCGGCGCCATGGGCCGATCCGACATAGGCCCCGACGATGCGCTGCAGATGGATCTGCATCGCCCGGTCGCCAAGGCCATCGGAAAGTGCGGTGGCGGTTTCGACGATCAGGCGCTCGTGCATGTCACGGATGCCGTCGCTGTCGACAATGGCGGTCCCGAAGCTTTCGGCGATCCGAAGCGCCTGTGCTTCATCGGGGCATGAAAGGCGGACCATTTCTAGGGTGGCGCCTCTGCGCAGCGGCACGACGCGGGCGGATTGGCGGATTGATTGACGGGATTGGGTTGCTGACTTTGCCATGGTGGTCTCCTTTGCTTCGCCGAAGTGTCGGCCCCCTGGCCGTTCTGTCCTTCGGTGCGGTCGAAAGGAACAGGCGCAATCCGGGCGGATCAGGGCCCGGGCAGGCCAGATCGAGCGAAGCAGGCAGGCGGTCAAGCAGGGGTGACAAGCCCTTGCGAAGCCCGCGTGCCTGCTTTGTCGAGAGCGGCATGACCGGCCGCCCCGCGGCGCGACAGCGGCCTTGAACCGAACGGGCGCCGGTTCAGACGCCACGAAACCGAAGGACGGAACGGCCAGAGGCAAACCTCGGATGCTGAAGCTGAGAGGAAACCACGCTAGACCTGCGCCAGGCCGCGCCGATCCAACGTCCAAGCCGCAGCTTGCCCAGTCATCACAACCGCCGACGTCACTATCGGCTCGTGGTCCCGTTTGGCCTGAGCCACCCGGCAGATGTGCACGGGCACGCAATGATGCGATTGCATCCTCCTGTCGCGCGAGCGTTCACGAAAGTCCATCGACGGAGGAATTATGCCGCATAACCGAGACAATCGTCCGCAGTGCGCGACCAAATATGTTCCAGCTTCTCGTCGTGCGTCATCACAAGGGAGGGCCTGGATTCGCGTTCGATGACAGCGCTTTGCATGCGTTCGGGCGAGCTCTTGTCGGCCAGGTCGCAATAACCGCGGAAGTGCCAGAGGTACCCGTCGACCGGCAGAGAGAAGAGGATGCTGGTGACCAAACGGGTCGGGAATTCGCGCATGGCGAATATCCCGGCCTTGATCGAGAGCGGCGGCAGTATCTCAAACCTGTAGTCGTGGGATGCGTCGGCGATCTCGAACCATTCGCCACTGTAGAGCGCGCTGTCGTCCCACTCCCATACATGCTCAGCCTCGTTCGGTAATGATCGCGCTGATGTGGCACCCATGGCTGCACGCCAACTCTACTGTTTTCCAAAAAAATGCTGCGGGGGCCCTCGAGGGACGCCAAGCGGCGCGGCTCCCGGGATAGCGAAAAATCACTGAAAATTCCTGCTCTTCACCTTCAGCGTATCGATATGAAGATCAGGCGTGAACATATCCCGCGGGACGACCGGCCTCGGCCGATCGCGAGAGTCCGGCCCACCGCCCCCATGGGCAAACTCATCGCCTCGCCCCGTTGGCAGCCTGAATTCGACATCCCGATCGGCCAGGCCAACGAGATCGCCTGACAGATCGAATAGTTGCTGCGCGACGAGGTGCACGACCTCCCCTTCCCGCTGAATCCGCCCATTGATTGCCATCATCGAGGATCCGAGCACCACCCGCCGGCGCTTCTCGAACAGTGACGGCCAGACGACGATGTTGGCAGGGCCTGTTTCGTCCTCGATGGTGATGAACATGACCCCCTTGGCAGACCCGGGCTTCTGGCGCACCAGCACCAGACCTGCAGTATAAACCCATCGCCCATCCCGAGCATTCATCGCCTCCCCACAGGAGATGATGTTGCGTGCCGACAGGTCCCTGCGCAGGAACGCAACCGGATGCTGCCGTAGCGTCAAGCCCGTATGGCTGTAATCTTCGATGACGTTGTGCCCGTCCGTCATCTGCCGAAGGGCGACCTCCGGCTCCTGCTGCTCAGCAATTGCCGCCATCTCGCGCTCAGTCGCGGCGGCAAACAACGGCAATGGCTCATCACGCAGCGCCTTGATGGCCCAGAGCGCGTCGCGCCTCTCGAGTTCGAGCGATGGCAGAAAGGCATCGGCCTCTGCCAGCTGGACAAGGGCCTCCGTCGGCACGCTGGACCGGCGCCATATGTCATCGACGGATAAGAAAGGACTATTCATGCGTGCCGTCACGATCCGCGCTGCGTCAGCGACAGCCAGTCCCTTCACCTGCCGAAATCCAAGCCGGACAGCATGCCGACCGGTGCTGCCGATTTTTTCCAGCGTGCAGTCCCAGCGCGAGCGGTTGACGCACACGGGTCGCACCTCGACGCCGTGCTTGATCGCATCACCAACGATCTGGGCGGGCGCATAAAAACCCATCGGCTGACTGTTGAGAAGGGCGGCACAAAAGACATCCGGATAATGGCATTTGATGTAGTTCGATGCATAGGCGATCAGCGCAAAAGATGCCGCGTGACTTTCCGGAAAACCGTAGCTGCCGAAACCTTCGAGCTGGGAAAAGGTCTTTTCGGCGAACTCCGCCGAATAACCGTTCTTGACCATGCCGGAGACGAGTTTTTCCTTGAAGCGGGAGACCCCGCCGGTGAACTTGAAGGTCGCCATGGATTTGCGCAGCTGGTCGGCCTCGCCACCGGTAAAACCGGCGCAGACCATGGCGACGCGCATGGCGCTCTCCTGAAACAGCGGCACGCCCAGCGTCTTGCCGAGCACGGCCTCAAGCTCGGGTGTGGGATACTCGACCGGCTCCTTGCCTTCGCGGCGGCGAAGATAGGGGTGCACCATGTCGCCCTGGATAGGACCGGGCCGGACGATCGCCACCTGCACGACCAGATCGTAGAAGGTGCGGGGTTTCAGGCGCGGCAGCATCGCCATCTGGGCGCGGCTTTCGATCTGGAAGGTCCCGAGCGTATCGGCTTTTCTGATCATTGCGTAGGTGGCTGCGTCCTCCTGCTGGATCGTAGACAGATCGAGATCCTCGCCCTTATCCTCACGGATGAGATGAAACGCCTTTGCCATGCAGGTGAGCATGCCGAGTGCGAGCACATCTACCTTCATGAACTTCAGCGCCTCGACGTCATCCTTGTCCCATTCGATGATCTGGCGGTCCTTCATCGTTGCCGGCTCGATCGGTACGAGATCGTCCAGCCGGTCATGGGTGAGGACAAAGCCGCCAGGATGCTGGCCAAGATGTCGCGGCGCCCCCATCAGCTGCTGCGCCAGTTTCAGGGTGAGCGCTAAGCGCCGGTCGTCAGGGTTGAGGTTGAGTTCCCGGATATTTCGGTCGGGCACTTCCTCCGACCAGGACCACATGCCTGATGATAGCGCCTTGATCACGTCTTCCGGCAGGCCGAGCGCCTTGCCGACATCGCGGATCGCTCCCTTGGCACGATACCGCGTAACGGTGGCGCAGAGGGCTGCCTTGTCATGTCGGTAGGTCTTGTAGATCCATTGGATGACCTCCTCGCGCCGTTCATGCTCGAAGTCGACGTCGATATCCGGCGGTTCGTCGCGCTCCTGGCTGACGAAACGCTCGAACAGGAGGTCGTTGGTCGAGGGATCGATAGAGGTAATGCCAAGAATATAGCAGACGGCGCTGTTGGCCGCCGATCCCCTGCCCTGGCAGAGAATACCCTGGCTTCTCGCAAAGCGCACGATCGAAAACACGGTGAGGAAATACGGCGCGTATTTCATGGTGCGGATGAGATCGAGCTCGTGCCGAACGGTCTTTAAAACATCCGGTGGCAGGCCTTCCGGATAACGGTCAGGCGCGCATTCCCAGACATAATGCTCCAGCGAGGCCTGCGCATCCTTGCCCGGCACAATGGCTTCCTCCGGGTACTGGTAGGTCAGTTCCTCAAGCGAGAACTTGCAACGACGCACGATCTCCATGCTTCGTGCCAGGGCCTCCGGATAGCGCGGAAATAGGCGAGCCATTTCTTCCGGAGGCTTCAGATATCGGTCGGCATGACGCTCGCGCTCGAAGCCGACATCGTCGATCGTGGTATTGTGCCTGATGCAGGTGACGATGTCTTGCAACTGCCGCCGACCCGGCTCATGAAACAGCACGTCATTGGTGAAGACGGTTTTGACCCTGAACCGTGCCGCCATATTGGAAATCTCATGGAGCCGCATCTGGTCGTTGGGTCGCCGGCGCAGGCACAGCGATACATAGGCGCGATCACCAAAAACGTGCGCCAACTTGCGAAGCTGCGCGGCGCATGTGGCGTCCGGCAGATCCGGCACCAGAATGCCGATCATGCCTTCCGAGTAAGCCATGACATCGTCCCAGTGCAAAATGCAGTTGTTCTTGCCGCCGCGCGACTTGCCAAGCGTGATGAGCCGGGTCAGGCGCGAATATGCCGGACGATCCATCGGATAGACCAGCAACGACATACCGTCGGCGAGGTCGAGGCGACAGCCAACGACGAGGCGGAGACCCGTCGCGCGGGATGCTTCAAGGGCGCGGACGATGCCTGCGAGCGAATTGCGATCGACGACGCCGATCGCACTGATCCCAAGGAGTTTTGCAGTATCAAACAACTCCTGCGCCGACGAAGCACCACGCAGAAACGAAAAATGTGTCGTGACCTGGAGCTCGGCATAGCTCATGCGAATATCCCGTGGCAGAACCAGCGGTGTGACCCGGTTTCCGGATCAATACCGTCGCCGGAGCGGAACACCCACAAGCGCTCGCCTGCTTCATCCTCGATGACGAAATAGTCGCGTACGGCGTCCATTTCGGCGTCTCGCTGCCACCATTCCCCGAAAATGCGTTCCGGGCCGTCGGCACATTTGACCTTGCGGCGTTTGCCACGCCAGACGATGGAGACTGGGGGCCGGTCCGGCATCAGCGCGATCGCCTCGATCAACTCAGGTCTCGGCAAGAGACGAACGGGGCGGCGCCAATGGCTGACCCAGGCAACGGCGATCGGTTCGGCGACGGGGCTGATGCGCTGGACAGAGCGTTCCGGCACATCGGAGGCGACCGGTGCGACGCGATAGACCCTCTGCCCCCGGTTTCCATAGAGGTCGATCAGCGGCGTGACATCAGTGACCTCATCCTCGACCAGAGCAGAGGCTTTCTGAGCCTCCTCGAGAGGCTCGGCTATCACGGCGAGCAGGATCAGCTTTTCGATCCCGAAGCCTGGCTCGATCTTTTCCGTCCGGTCCCGAAACAGTTTTGTCAGCCAGGCGACATCTCGGGCTGGCCTGGCGGTTCCGGCGCGGATGGCCTGTCTCGTGCCATCGACCTTCTCGACGATCAGGTCGGCACGGCGAATGCCAAGCCCGCGCTTCTGGAGTTCGTCAACGAGTTGGACGACCAGACGGCCAACATATTTATTGATTGTTTCGACTGCCCCGATCGGTTCGGCAAAGGCCTTGGAGACTTCAACCAGCTCTGCGGTCCGGATCGGTTCGATCGGTTCGGCGACACGACAGAGCATCTGGTCGAGACGGCGGCCGACCTCCGGACCGAAGCGCAATGTCAGCGGGGCCCGCGGGGTGTTGGCAAGCTCGCCGATTGTCTGGAAACCGAGAATGCGCAGATCAGAGACGATCTTTGACGGCAGGCGCAGAAGCGAAATCGGCAGTTTTTCGACGGCACGGGCCGTCTCGCCCGGAAGAACGACAATCGTTTCGCGATTGATTGCGCGGGCGCAAGCATGGGCAGCACCCCAGCTGTCGGCAACCGCCACGCGCGCCGTCAGTTTTCGGGCAAGAAACTGGTTGGCGATCTTCGTCACCATCGGCAGTTCACCACCCTGCAGATGATCGGCGCCTTCCGTATCCATGACGATACCATCAATCCCGTCGACGGCGACGATCGGCGAATAGATCGTCAGCGCCCAGAGCGTGATGCGCTCGAGCGCGGCTTGATCGGCTTGCGAATCTGCGTCAACCAGCATCAGGCCGCGAAACAGCGACTGCGCCTTTGCCGCCGCCATGCCGGCATGCACGCCCGCCTTTCTGGCAGCCGGATCGGCGGCAGACACCCATCGCTTCGAACCGCTTCTCGCGATCACGGCGATTGGCTGTTCAGGCGGAATAGACGGATCGGCCCGACGAATGCGATCCGTCGACAGATCCGGAAGATAGATCGAGACGACCCTTGTCATCGCACGCCCTCACGAGAAACTCAGCACACTCACCCGCTTTCACGCGCATCAATTCCAGAAACCATTGAGGCCTGCCCACCCCCGGTACCGGCAACTCCTCTGACGGCATCACGCTGACACGCCATCGCGTGGTCGAGGCCGTCGGCTGCCCAAAGTCATTGGCCTCCGTCTGTCGCCGCCATCGGCGGACCGCGAGCGCCATGGTCCCGGTTCGCTCGGCTGCAAGCTGCAGGCGGCGGGAACTGACCATAGGCAGGCGAACAAGTTCACCGACGACGGCACCAAGTCCGCCGAAGGAAAGGCCCTCCTCCATATTGGCCAGCACATCCTCTTCCTTGTCGGATTCAACAAAGATGACGCGGTCGGGATGCAGACCCACATGGGCAAGAGCTGGAAAAAAAAGATCCGGCCGCGTCAGACACCAGATGACGGGGCCTTTTGTTCTTGCGGCAATGCCGGCAACACAAAGGGCGGCCGCTGCACCATCGACAGTACCGGAGCCACCGCCTGCAAACTCGTGCAGCGCGCCATAGGCGAGGCCCCCGCCAGGCAAGGCCGCATCGATCTCGGAAACGCCAAAAGAAAGTGTTCCGGCCCGCTTCGCGGATACCCCTTCCATCGACGCGATGCGGTCTCGCAAGTCGCAAATCACCCTCTGGCGGGCAGCAGTCATCGTTCACGGCTCCCTTCAAGGTCGTGTTCAAAGGATCGACATTATGTCGTACGGGCTATATGTTCATTGTTTGTTCTCGTAATGCAAAAGAGTCAAGCACCACATGGTTGAGGAATATTATCCCAGTATTAGCAAAGTCGAAGATTCGAAAAGGATTCAAGGAGGTAAGGGGAAACAGAAATTTTTGCAGCCCTTGCGTCCGTCGGGTTCAAAACGGTGGATAGCGGGGATAGATGAACGGCGTCACAATCTTCTTAAGGTTTTCGTGCTGAACTCGTTTGCATGACGAAGCCACCGAGATCAAAGCCGCTCCTTCGTGATACCGAAGCTCCGCTACGGTCAAAGCCGCGTCGGAAGCGCAATCCCGCACAGCCACAGCTGCTGTTTGATCCGATGCCCGATCGCGTCGAGCCGGCGCTCGCCCAACTGAAGGCGCACCCTCCACAAGGCGACCAATGGAGCTGGGAGCTGAAATGGGATGGCTATCGCCTCGCTATCCATATCGAGCCGACAGGGGTCCGCATCCTCACGCGTGGTGGCCATGACTGGACGCACCGGTTTCCGGCGATCGAGCAGGCTGCCCGGGCGCTTGGTCCGGCAACGATGATCATTGATGGCGAGGCGGTTGTGCTTGACGATGAAGGGCGGCCGGATTTCGGGCTGCTGCAGAAATCGTTGGGTGCGTCTGGAAAGACGGCTGGCAACCGAGCTTCGGACGCCATCCTCTACGCGTTCGATCTTACTTATCTCGACGGCCATGACCTGCGCAACGTGGAGTACCGTTCGCGCCGGCATCTTCTCGAGGATACGCTGAAGGGGCACGACGGCGCGATCCGCCTTTCGGAAACCATTGACGCCGATCCCGCGATCCTGCTGGAACATGTTGGCAGCCTTGGCCTCGAGGGCATCGTCGGCAAGCAATTGGATCAACCCTATCGCTCCGGCCGGACCGGCGACTGGGTCAAGATCAAGTGCGTTAAGAGCGAAGCCTTCATGGTTGTTGGCTACGAGCCATCGACGGCATCGTCCGGCGGCTTCGGCTCTCTGGTGCTTGCTGCCTATCGCGGTGACGAGCTCGTTCATGTCGGGAACGTCGGGACGGGCTTCAAGCAAGCCGAGATGAACAGGCTGCGCAAGATGCTTGACAAGCTGCGCTGGAAACGGAAGAAGCCGCCTGTTTCCTATGCCGAAAAGGCAGACATCGTTTGGGTCGAGCCGACTTTGATTGCCGAGATCGAGTTTCGGGCCTGGACGGCGGACGGCAAGCTACGCCATGCCTCCTACAAAGGCTTGCGGGAACAGCAAGACAATGCCGACGTTTACAAGCTCGACTAGCGACGCAGGCGGAACTCACCACACAACTGCATTCGGTCGCAACGGAGGAATTGCTGCCATGTGCAATCTACATCGGATGGAAGACAAGGACTGGGTCTCCAAATGGGCTCAGGACGCCGAAAGCCTGATCAACCTGATGCCAGCCTATCAGATGAACCCCGACCAAATGGGGCCGATCGTGCGCAACACGGCGGACGGCAAGAAGCAGCTTGTGCATGCGCGATGGGGATTACCGTCCCCTCGCTTCGCCTTGGAGAAAGCGGCCAAAGCCAAGGCCGAGAAGCTCGCGGCCAAGGGCAAGCCATTTGATCTCGAGGAGCTGATCCGCATGGAGGCCGACCGCGGCACGACAAACGTGCGTAAGCTCAATTTCCCGCACTGGACGCGATGGTTCGACGTCGAACACAGATGCCTTGTCCCAGTCACCAGTTTCGCCGAACCGGATCCGGCGAGCAGAGAGGAAGGCGGCAATGTGCCCAATGCCTGGTTTGCCCGCGATGACGAGAAATCTTTGATGTTTTTTGCCGGCATCCATGTGCCGCAATGGCAAAGCGTCCGAAAGGTTCGGGACGGGCTCACGACCGACGATCTCTATGGTTTTCTGACCACAGACCCCAACGATCTCGTGAAACCGATCCATGAGAAAGCCATGCCGGTTCTGTTGCTGACGAAGGAGGACACGGACATCTGGATGCGGGCGCCGTGGGAGGAGGCAAAACATCTTGTCCGCCCGCTTCAGAACGATGCGTTGATTATTTCGTCGCGAGAACCGTACGGGACCACCGTCGTGTCGAAATCGGGCGAACCGGTTGACCAAGACTGATTTGTGTAGTGTCTGATCAGGCGGCACTGGCGCCGAGAGGCCGTGGCTGCTCGTATCCCTTTACTGGCACCTGTTACAAGGACGATAGATCGAGACGGCATTTGTGAAGAACTCCCTTAAATAGCTGCTAGCTGGACAGGTCGTGGAGATCGGTAGTGATCGCCGCACCGACTGAAAACTCCGAAAACCGGACATCCAGTCCGCCACGCTCAGGCGTACATGCAGTCAACCCAACGAAATAATGGGGAACTTTAGGAAACGGAGCAAGCCGCAGCAACGGCCATATGCTACTATTGGAGGATGCCTGAATACGCATCGTGCCTTCCTTCAATGTGATCCGGATATAGAAATCTTCAAGTTCCTTGAAGGGCTGGGACACTGACCAGTCGGATTTTCCATCGGTGATGACTGTGCTGAGAAACCGTTCGCCATCTGTAAACTCAACGCCTGACTTCACCCATCGATTTTCATCAATGCGCACCATAAGACCGGCCTGATCGTAGAGAGACCGGAATTCGCCTTGGACACGGACACTCGCTGTGAAACCATCCACGACCGTTACGCCTAGGAAATGGCCACTGTCGCGCGTGAAGCCGTAATGCGTTTCACGCCAGAAGTCAGTGTTTGCTTCGGTGGTTAAAGAGAGACCCGTCTCGGTGGCTTCCCACACTACAGGTTTATTCAGCCACTCGGCTTCTTTGAGATTAACGTCCACGGCACTGTCTCCGGAATTGCCCTTGCATCACTGCTGGTGGGGCTATTGCCCGACTCAACGGATACCCGTGATCATAAACTCGGTAAAGTGAGTGTTGGCCTGCTGCCAGTTTCGTGGACACCAAGTTAAGGTGCTTCCAACGAAACTGGAGTGCATAAATGCAATGAAGGAAGTCCAGCCGCGAGTACAAGCTTGAGGCAGTGAAGTTCGTTAGGGAGCGTGAGGCCACACCGTCACCGAAGCGCTCGGCAAAAATCTTTCGATGGCAGTTGGTAGCACTATAGACAAAGCGCCTGACGGTCAGATGCAATTCGATCCGTCGAGCCATACACGGCAGATCACCGATCACCGGAGAGGAACGGCTATGAACTCGACGGGAAACGGTCCCGCAGTGGGGACATATGGAGTCCGTTGACCCGGCGGACGCAGTGACAACGATCGCGTCGGTGGCATCATGCACCGATTCAACGTTCAAACCGGCCGGGATCAGGTCGGAAGTCGAAACTGGGCTCGCATGGCGCTGATTCTCCTTCGAAAATCACACCAATTGAATCCGAAACATCATCGAGAATGAGTCAGTGCCCAAAAAGATCCCGCGGCCATAGTCGCGACGCGCTGCGTGAAGGACAATGTATTGCGAAGATTGCCAGACATGTTCGTCACCCCTCTGGCATAAACTATGCCACGCAAACGATTTCCGATTGCGTGGCATAGTCCTTGATTGGCGGCGGGGATATCCCCCGCCGATGCTCATGTCGTTGACCGATCGCCGATCAAAACTCCTGCCAGTCGTCCTTTGACGTATCGACAGCAGCGTTACCGGAGAATGCGGATGCAAGCTTGCGGCCAAGCGCGCGTACGGGGGATGCCACGTATCTGTCGTTGCCGCCGGCATTGCGAACCGGAGCGGGCTGGCTCTTCTGCTGATAGGCGGTATCGGCGAGCTTGAACTGCGCGAGAAGCTGGTTGAGCGAAGCTACCTCCTTGGCCAGATTGTGGCTGGCGGCGTTGGTCTCTTCCACCATGGCAGCATTTTTCTGCGTGTCCTGGTCCATCTGGTTGACCGCGGTATTGATCTGCTGGAGGCCGGAGGATTGCTCCTGCGCGGATTCCACGATGGAAACGACGTGCCGGTTGATTTCCTGCACTTCCGATACGATCGTCGCCAGTGCCTTGCCGGTGTCGCCCACCAGCTGAACGCCCTGCTGCACCTGATCGTTCGAGGTGGTGATCAGCGCCTTGATTTCCTTGGCCGCATTGGCGGAGCGTTGCGCCAGTTCGCGCACTTCCTGCGCGACGACGGCAAAGCCCTTGCCCGCCTCACCCGCACGCGCAGCTTCCACGCCGGCATTGAGCGCAAGAAGGTTGGTCTGGAAGGCGATTTCGTCGATCACGCCGATGATGTTGCTGATCTCGTTGGCGGATTTGGAGATCTGCTCCATGGCGACCACGGCGCGGCGTACCACCTCGCCGGATTGTTCGGCACCTGCCTTGGCGCGGCTGACGATCAGGCCGGCCTCCTGCGCGCGCTTGGTGGAATCCTTCACTGTCGTGGTGATTTCTTCCAGAGCGGCAGCGGTTTCTTCCACGGCTGCTGCCTGCTGTTCGGTACGCTTGGCCAGATCGTCGGCGGCCGATTTGATCTCGTTTGCACCCGCGCCGATGCCACCGGCATTCTGCGCAACCCGGGTCAATGCCGATTGTAGCTTTTCGGCGGACATGTTGAAGTCGTTACGAACGCCGTCAAGTGTGGCCGTGAACGGCTGGCCGATGCGGTATGACACATCGCCATCCGAAAGCTTCGAAAGACCGGTCGCCAGATTGTCGACGGCAAATTTGACGTCGGCAGCTTCCTTGGCCTTCTGCTGCTCGCGCGCGATGCGTTCCTTTTCCGAAAGGCTGCGATTGGCTTCGGTTTCCTGTTCAAGGCGGATGCGCTCGATCGCACTCTCGCGGAACACCTGAACGGCAACCGCCATCTGGCCGACTTCGTCCTTGCGGTCCATGCCATCGATCTCGGCTGCCGTATCGCCGCCTGCCAGCGACACCATACGCTCCCGCAGCCGGGCAATCGGCGTTGTGATGCCACGCGAGGCCACGAACAGCGCGAGAATGATGCCGGCTGCAAAGCTGATGCCAACCACAACAAGCGAGGTCAGGATCGTGGAATTCGTCTGATCCGTCAGATCGTCGCTGCCTGTCGCAACACCCTTGGCAAGCTTGTCCAGCAACGAGCCTATTTCGTTTCCGGCCGCGCGAATTTGCCCATCAGCCTTCAGGAGTTCCGCCGCGGCCTCCTGATTACGATTAGCGGAGCCAAGCTCGACGGCCTTATCCGTGCTTGTGATGATGCTCTGAGATTGTTTGAGCAGCTTGTCGATTGTGGCCGTCTCTTCCGGGAATATGGCCTTGACGTTGTTCAATCGCGAGATCAGTTCGCCTTTGTCGGTGTTATACTCGCCTTTGGCGACGGCGAAATCCGGAATGGAGGTGTCATATGCCATTACCTGATAAGCACCGTAAGCCACCGCCTGAAGATTGCGGTTGGCACGAGAAAGCTCGACAAGCGCGGCATTATCGCTGGCAATGAACTCTGAATAGAGCGTGTCCGCGTTTTTGTAACGGGCGGACATATATACTGTTGCACCCAGACCGATGATGCAGAGCGGTAGAATGAGCGACAGAATTTTGGTGCGGATACTGGCATTCTGGAGAAATGACACGGATAACCTCAGGGCATGAATACCGCTCCTTCCCCGTGCCGGAGGTGTTCGGCAAGACTGACATTGCACGTCGCGTACCTCGATCATCAAGGCTTCGGTAGCCGCATCATCGGCTCTGATCGCAACTGCATCATGCATGCGCCGAAAAACGCCGGCCTGCCCCTTCAAATACGGGCAGGTCACCATTCCGCGGGCGACACGACATCCCCGCCAACAGGCGGAAACGCCGGGCCACTTTTCGCAAAACACGGGCAAGAACCGATTGTTCCACGGCCGTGCTTCGCTCGTTTTCTTGCGATTAGTTATAGTTAAATACTTTACAATTTCTTCATGCCCAAACGGGCGCAGGAGATACCAATATCTGAAAGATCAGCTTGCGATTAGCCATCCCACCACGGATAAGCCCGACTTGCGGGATGGTGATGCAGGCCACATTCACATATTGGCAGCGCAAGGCTTAAAGAAACCTGCGAACAAGGGCTGTACGGCGGTTACGAGTGTACGCTTCGATGAAGCTGCAGGCCCGCTCGTTTCAAACTGTCCAGCGAATGCTGCGCCATCGCGTGTCGTCAAGGACGTCGCCGCTGAATGCATCAACTCTTTGAAATCGTCCAGGCCCACGTCATCGGCGCGCATGACTGAACGGATCAGTGGATCTGCGAAAATCTCGGCGAGCGTCATCTCGTCTATCGTCTGTCTCATCTCAGTCTCCTTTCGATAATTCCTAAGCTGTGAAAGCGGGCGATTGCTTGACGGGCTCGCGCCAAGGTGTTACCGGTAAGTAACTTTTGTGATAGTTACCGATCGGTAACACGCATGTCAACACCGCTTGAGGGTAAAAATTAAACTCATGAAATCCGAGACATCTGATCGTGCTTCTGAGCAGAAAATCGCACCTCGTGACCGGATTGTGTCAACGGCCTGCCAACTGTTTCGTGAACATGGGATACGCGGCATCGGTGTTGATGCCATTGCCGAAGCCGCCTCGACCAACAAGATGACCTTATACCGACATTTTGGTTCCAAGGACGATCTTGTGTGTGAAGCGCTCAAGCACAGTTCTCGAACGCTCGATAAAGCCTGGGAAGATCTCGAAAAAGAGAGCCCGGGCGACCCGAGGGCTCAACTCACGGCATGGGTTAAAGCGCGCGCACAATGTCTTTCCAGCGAGCCCTATGGATGCGATTTGGCCAATGCTGCGGTAGAGTTGAAAGAGCAAGGGCACCCTGCACATGCGATAATAGAAACGTTGAAGATGGAACAGCATTCCCGGCTTGCCGATCTTTGTCGTTCGACAGGTGTAAGCGATCCTGAACTTTTGGCTGATACGCTATCCATGCTGTTAGAGGGAGCACGCGTCAGCAAACTTGCCGCCGGCAAAGAAGGTCCGTCGATGCGGTTTACGCGTGCGTGTGAAGCTGCGATGGTCTCGTTTGGTCTAGGTGCACAGGCTTCTGCCTGATCCTGCTGGTGCAAGAAGGAAGTGCTACTGAAGGCAGTGAACGTTAACCGGGCGTCGAATAAGGCTATATGACCAGACTTGCCCGCGATCCTCTTTATCGTCGCCACCGATTTCCACCTGACGTGATTGCCCATACCGTTTAGCTCTATGTCCGGTTTCCGCTCAGTCTGCGAATGGCCGAGGATGTGCTGGCAGCTCGTGGGGTCATCGTCTCTCGTCAGACCGTGAGACTTAGGGCTGAGAAATTCGACAGGCACTTTGCCAATGAAATCCGGAAGCGATCGATCGACAAGCTCGGCGACAAATGGCTGTTGGTTATCGCACGAATATGATCCATTCTTCCATTTCGAAAAGATCCACTCTCACTTCGGAAAGATGTTTTCGGTCAATACCATAGAAGCAATGTGTTGGTACAATGCCAAATGAAAAACTGGCTTAAACCCAGCTGAAAACCGACAGCCGCAGCACAAAAAGTTGGTGCGGCACTTTACACGCACGCGCAAGCCTCTCATTAGCCCAGTAACGCAGGACGCCCAGCAATATTGTGGCTCTTGAACGGATTCGAACCGTCGTCCACGCGTCGTGGATTGGCTAAGCATTTGCGACGCAATTCACTCACACTCGCTGGCGCCGCCCTAACTTGGTTTTGCTGGCTAATCGGAATGATGCGCACCGAAAGAATGATCGACCGAACGGCGGTATAGCTAAGGTCGCCAAGTTGCGTAGAAATCAGCGCGGAGATGTAGAGGAAGGCGCTGCGGATACCGATGGCTTGTGATCGCACACCGCTTTCAAAAGCGAGATTGTCGTCGCTTGAGCAGTTTTCGAAATACCCGCATATCCTTCTCTATACTGAAGCTTCCCCATAACTGTGCTAGCGAGGCCTGCATCCATTCTCTTGGCGACTGCCAATGCAGCGGCGGCCCTGTTTTTGAATGGCAAGAGAGCTTCGAGAACGTATCCATCGCCGCATGCCTTGGCGATGCACGCGATATCGAACATGTCACGTGGCTGAAGAGAGGATCCTCGATAGTGAACCTTCTTCGCGATGATTTCGCCCGGGGTCTCAAGGTCAACTTGGATTCCACGTACTGCGACACGGGATGTTGGATCGTTGGTCAGACTTGGAGCACAAATGAAGTCAATTTCACCGATGCCCGCGAACACGATTTTCAACGCATGCGTCCCGTCCGAAACATATTCATCTGGGTTCACCTGCAGGGTATAGCCCTGTGTTGTCGGGTTCAGATATGGGAGGACCTGCGGATCATCGACGAAAATGTCGATATCGAAGCTTTCACGATGGTTTATCTGGAGCATAAGGGCGGTGCCACCCCCGAAAGTCCAGCTATCGAGGATTTTAAAAGAAGAGTTCGCCTGATTGATAATTGACGCAGCCTGGTCGAAAAGGCTTTCCCATTGGCTCATCAGGACAACCCTCAGGCGGCTAGGGCGAGGGGATATCCAGCTAGCTGCGAGAATTTCTGGGCAATCTCGGATGCTGTACCGTGGTCGATTTCCATCTCATCCAGAAACTGGTGCTGGAGCTCGGCTTTCACTTCGGAATAGAATGAGAATGCCGAAGCATCGAAATTCTCAACGCTCGCAAAATCCGAAATCTTCGAAGCGAGTTGCTCAGCCGAAAGGTTCGTCCCGTAAGGGGCGTTCACCGTCGACAGTACCTTAATCGCAACGCTAGACATCGTTATCACCACCAATTTTCAATAAGTTATGTAATACATACCCGCCAAAAACGCAAGAAACACAGCAGACGCAGGCATGCAACGGCATTAATCCGGCTTATTCCAGTTCTTGTCACAAGAGCAGACGAAGCTGCGGCGTTTTTCTTCCCGGTGCATGTCTACTACACCGGGAAGAGGCATTTTGCGGCTCAGAGGCCGGCGCGCGCAAAACCGTGTTCAACGAGCCGGTCGATTACCTCAGGATAGCTGACGCCGCTTGCCGCCATCGCCTTCGCATACATGCTGATATCGGTGAACCCCGGAATGGTGTTCACCTCGTTGACCAAAAAAGCCATGTCCTCGGTCAGGAAGAAATCGACGCGCGCCATACCGTCGCAACCGAGCGCCCGGAAGGCGAGTGCTGCCGTCTCGCGGATCTTCGTCTCAACCTCTGGCGGAAGCTCTGCCGGAACCGTCAGCGCCGCGCCATCGTCGTTGATATATTTCGCATCGTAGCTATAGAAGCCATGGCTTTCGGCCGGGATGATCTCACCCGGGCGAGAGACGAACAGGCCACCCTTGGCGTCCTCGAGCACGCTGCACTCGATCTCGCGGCCGCGGATGAATTCCTCGGCAAGCAGCTTGCGGTCATGCTTGAAGCCCTCCGCGAGCGCCGGCGCAAATTCCTGGTTGCCGGAAACCTTGCGCACGCCGACCGAAGACCCCTGACGCGCCGGCTTAACGAACAGCGGCAAACCCAACGCGATCTCAAGCGTGTCGAAGGACGGCACCCGATCCGCATGCACGGTAACAGCACGCGCCACCGGTAACCCCGCCGCCCGCAGCAGCTGCTTGGCGATATCCTTGTCAAGCGCTGTCGCTGAACCCAGGATGCCGCAGCCAACCAGTGGCACGCGGGCCACCTCCGCCAGTCCCTGCACGGAACCATCCTCGCCGAAAATACCATGCAGAACCGGGAACAGAATATCGATCTTCCCGGCATCGCTCATCCTGCCGCCGTCGATGGCGATCATCCGCCCACGCCCGCCGGGCACCAATGCGATTTCGGTGCCGTTTGCCGGCCTGGCGAGCACGCCATTTTCGAAATGGCTGAGCAGCCACTCGCCTTCCCGCGTCACGAAGATCGGCACCGCCTCGTATTTCGAGGGCTCCAGTGCCCCCCACGACATTCGTCGCCGACATGACGGAGACGTCGTGTTCGGCCGAGCGGCCGCCGAAGAGAACGGCGATGCGCAGCTTGCCGCGGGAAGATGTCATGAAAACCCCCAAAATAATCTCGTGTCTAAATAGTCTAAATAGATGTCAGAAGCCGATCGCGATGCCGCGATTGGCAAAGAAGCGGTCGAATATGGCAAGCGGTAGCAGCACATCCGCCTGGCTCGCAGCATCATGACCGGATGGATTGTGGAAACGGACCGTATCAGCCGAGGCTGCCGTCACCAGAATGAGATGCCCGCCTTTTGAGGGCGGCATGCGTTCCGGCCAGCGTATGCCGCTATTGACCGAGGCGATGAAGAACGGGCGTTCAGCGAGCAGACCGGGGATGCTCTCTGTTGCGACACCCGTCATCGTTTCTGCCGAGAGCCCGAAGCGCTCGCCCACATAGGTCACGAAGGGCGCATAGATCAGTCCCTTGATCGAAGCATCCAGCTCGTTGACGACATAGCCGCCATAGGCGGTGCAGGCACGGGCGAGAGCAAGCGTCGGAAGCAGGTCGCCGCGCGCTGCCAGGATCATCTTCAGGCAGGCCATGCCGCAGACATTGACCGCCCAGCGCGCGTATTCCTCGATCGTCTCGGCACCCGATTGCCGCCAGAGCGGATCGCGCAGCAGCGCCGCAGATCCTTCGGCAAGCACGGGCAATGTCATCTCCGGTGTTTCCCACTGACTGAAATAAGGAACGACGCCTGTTGATAAGGGCATGGCAAAAATCTCCTGAGCGGTATACTCGTATACGAGGTTGCTTGGCATGATCAAGATGATTGCTGTCTCGGAGAAGGTTGGCCATGAACGATTTCGTCGCAATAAATGTTGAAACCATCCGGCCGGAGACCGTGGCGGATCGCATCGCAAGGGTTCTCAGGGAAGCGATTTCCGGTGGAGAGCTTCGCGGTGGCGTCGCGCTCCGACAAGACGAGCTGGCCGCACGATTTGGGTTCAGCCGCATGCCTGTGCGTGATGCCTTGAGGCTTCTGGAAAGCGAGGGCCTCGTAACCATTCACCCGACAAAGGGGGCCTTCGTGGCAAGAATAGATGCCAAGGAGATTGCGGAGATCTATTCCATTCGCTCGCTACTGGAGACGGAAGCCTTGCGCCTATCATATGTAGGGCTGACGACAGCCGATTTGGACAGGGCGGCAACATTTCTCGCCCAGATCGACGCTGAGAAGGATGTGGGACGTTGGGGGACGCTGAATAAGCAGTTCCACATGACACTTTACGGCGCCTGCCAAAATGAGCGGCTCATCGGCCTTATCGCTACCCACCATGATGCAGCCGACCGCTACGTACGTGTATTGCTATCCAGCTTGGACTATGAGCAGCAATCGCAGGGGGAGCACCGTGCTCTGCTAAAGGCTTGCAGAGATCGGAATATCGACGCTGCAAGTGCAATTTTGCAGCGTCATTTGCTTGAAGGAAGTCGCAAGCTCAGCACGGCCGCCCAGTCGAGCTAAGCGGCTCGCCGGTTCAGCGTTTGGCCATGCCTTAAATGGCAACGGACGGTGGCCGACGTCAGCTTTCTGGCCGAGACGAGCGAAAGTTCGTTTGTCCTGGGAGATCCGCTGTCGTTGAGACGGGTGACAGGCATATTGCTCTTGATGAGAGGTGAATCGCTGACCCCCACACTGCAGACGTAGGAATCTACCCTGACAGACCGTTGCGCTATCACGAACTCTTCGGAAGTTTCGTCTTAAAACTATCTTTCGCTTCGGCTGAAAGTGGACAAAGAGTGATTTTAGCTTAACGTCGCGAACCAATCGGGCGGGCTCAAGGTGGATTAGGCGTGGGCTTCTTCGGGGCATTTGATATGCCGCATCACGGTTTTCAACCTCACCCGGATTGTCGCCAATAGGTTGGGGGCCATCGCCCGCGCGGATTATCTCATGCCAGCTGGAACGATGTAACAATGCATGTGCTTCTTTAGAGTGATACGGTGCCAGCCGTCTTGGACCTCGTACCCCCCGGTGATCGATGACAATATTTACCGTCCGACACGTCACGTCCTATCGTTATAAACGGCCGGTTGAGTTCGGAGAGCACAGACTTTTGTTCAGACCGAGAGACAGTTTCGATCAGACGCTGTTGAGCTCCCACCTCCTCATTGACCCGGAACCGGACTATCTTCGTTGGATCCATGATGTGTTCGGAAACTGCGTCGCAGTGATCGGCTTTGCTCAACCCTCACGAGAGCTCCGCTTCGAAACCGTCATTCGCCTTGACCATACACCCTATGTCGCAATTGATCTGCAAATCGATCAGGAAGCTTTGACTTACCCGTTTTCATATGATCCAGACGAAGCGCTGGATCTGGAACGAACCATCCAGCGCCACTACGCTGATCCACATGATCAGGTCGGTAAATGGGCGCGCCAATTCGTGCGAATCGGGCAACCCACTGAAACCGGGCACCTGCTGATGACGTTGTGCTACGCCATCCATGAAAGTTTCATCTATGCCCGACGACAAGAGCATGGAACGCAAGCGCCGACCGAGACGCTGCAGCTTCGAAAGGGAACCTGCCGCGACTTCGCGCTACTTATGATGGAGGCCGCTCGATCACTTGGGTTCGCGGCCAGGTTCGTCACGGGCTATATCTACGTTCCAGACCGAGACGGATCCACCACCCTTGGCGGCGGTTCCACCCATGCGTGGTGCCAGATCTATTTGCCAGGCGCCGGTTGGGCTGAGTTCGACCCAACCAACGGTATCGTGGGCAACCATGATCTTATCCGTGTTGGGGTGGCGCGGGATCCGAAGCAGGCAGTTCCTTTGTGGGGAAGTTACGACGGAACAGCTGCTGACTACGAGGGCATGTCAGTCCAGGTCAACGTCACAACGGATGATCGCATCGAAACTGTGCTCAACTGATCGGAACGCATTGCCTATTCCGGCGTTTGCCGCCCAAGCTAGTCTCACGGCAATTCGCCGGCGCAACCGAATTTTATGATGAAGATACCTGGACCGGGTGAACCGACACTTCTTCGCGCCTGCGCCGAACATGCACGATGTTGATTAGTGATAATGTGTGCTCCTATCCGAGCGGCGACACACGAGCTAACAAACTTGGCAATAGCAGCTTTCCCTCACGGTAGGTGTACGGCGAGACTCAGGAATCGATACCTTATCTGTAGGTTGCGTTGAGTTTCACATGCTGCCGGAAAACGCGTCTGAATTCGCGGTAACTCTCAAACCCAAGAGAGATCGCCAACCGAACCACCGTCGACTGGGTGACGGAACAACAAACAGCAAGCGAATTTGCTGTCCCGAAGGCGACGACTTCCGGGCAGGCGACTGCAGTTCGCGCTACTCTCTCTTGATGGCTCGATAGCCTCAAGCTTTTGACCGCAAGCATGTTTCTCAAATCAGATACTGTTTTGGGCTTCTGAACTGTTGATTTCGTTGCCATGACGATTGTCGTTCGCACCGCCGATGCGTTTCTGAGCGGCTGATTTTTCCAATACCTATGTGATGGCAGGGGCACTATCGGCCCCTGCCATCTATGCCTTCAACTCACAGGAACCGGCTGTTTTTTCGACACGGATTCAATCGCAGCAAGTGCAATCGCCAGAGCGTTGCGAGCATCAGCTCCTGTTGGTGCATTCTGAACAACGCCGTTACGAACCGCATCGACAAAGGAAGCAAGCTGCGCCGTATAGGCCTGAACGAAGTGGTCCGTATCGCGCCGCCATGTGTCGTTGGATACGCCAGTAGCGTCGAACAGCGTCATGCTAGAACGTCGTACGTCGCCCATCGCAACCATTCCGCCGGAGCCGAATACTTCGCCGCGAATATCGTAGCCGTACATTGCAGAGAAGTTTGCTTCCGCAACCGCGATCGAGCCGTTGTCAAAACGAATATTGACGACGGCGGTATCGAGGAAGCCTGTATTGCGTGCGTCCGAGCGAACCAGCGCATCTGCCATTGCAAACACTTCGACAGGCTTTGCGCCGGGGTTCAACCAAAGCAGGGTGTCGAAGTCGTGGATCAACGTTTCATAAAAGATGGTCCACAAAGGAATCCTGCCTGGGTCGCCGCCGAACGGACCAGGATCACGCGTTAGCGACCGGATGAGTTGAACTGCCCCGACCTTTCCGGCGTCGATCGCTTCGCGGCCTTCGGCAAATGCCTGGTCCCAGCGACGATTAAAACCGACCTGCAGCGGAACGCCTGCGGCCTTTGCGGCTGCAATGCCGCGGTCCGCATCTTCAAGCGTGAGCGCCATTGGCTTCTCGCAGAATATCGCCTTGCCGGCCTCCGCAGCCTGCACGAGGATATTGGTGTGAAAGCGTGCGGGTGTCGCAATGATGACCGCATCCAGACCGGGGTGAGAAAGCATTTCTGCAACGTCGGTGTAAGAAGCGTCGGCGCCCAGCCTCTCCGCAAGCTTTGCAGCGGCTCCGGGGGCGGGGTCGGCGACGGCTATCAGCTCCGCGTCCACAAGCCTTTTTGCGACACTCTCACCATGAAACGAACCGATGCGCCCTGCCCCGATAAGTCCGACGTTGACTGTTTTGACCTTGGTCATGATTTTTAGTCCTGTTTTTGAAATCAGAGAGTGAAGGCTTCGCGGAAGGCAGCAAGCGCGGTGTCAGCATCTCCGGATGCCCATGCTTCCATCCCGATCGGGCCGGAGTAGCCCATGTGGCTCAGGGCTCTTGCGATCCCCTTCCAGTTCACTTCGCCGGTGCCCGGCTCAAATCGCCCGGGTACATCGGCCACCTGAATCTCACCGATCCACGGCAGGCTCCTGCGGCAAAGTTCGATCAGGTTCCCCTCACCGATCTGCGCGTGGTAGAGGTCCAGGTTCAAACGCAGGCGCGGATGGTCGATGCTCGATACGAGTGCCAACGTGTCTTCGGCGCGCCCGAACGGAACGCCGGGGTGATCGACGGGAAGATTGAGGTTTTCCAGCGTGAAAACCACGTTTTCTTCTTCCGCGAGGTCGACGATTCGGCGTAGCGTATCCTGAGCCTTCAGCCACATGGCTCCCGTGACGACCTCGACAGGCTGAATCGGTAGTCCACGATCCCCGAGGCCAGTGCCGTGAAGGTTGAGGCGCTGCACGCCAAGACGTTTACCGATCTGAGCTGTTTCGCGCGCGGTTCTCAAAAGTTCGGCTGCACCTTCTTCATCCGTAAGACGCCCGGTCAGGTAACCGTTCATAATTGTGAAGGTCGCACCTGTGGCTTCGAGCTTGGCGATGTCGTGCTCTGGCCAATTCCAGAGGCCCACGCCAAATCCCTGCTCCTTCAATCGGGAAGCGCGCCATTCGATAGGCTTGTCCCGCCACAGCATCTCCGCGCAGGCGGCTAACGGAAACGGGGTGTTATTCGTACTGCTCATTTGGGGTGGTTCCCTGGATTTTGGATATGACTGTCCCAAGGCCCGGCGAACGCGCCGGGCCAAAATTCATGTTTCCAAGTGTCTTCAAATGGTGCCGCCCAGCTCCGCGGAGATCGACTGGAGTTCTTTGCCGCCGGCCATCAGGTTCTGCAGGCCATCGAGGCTGATTTCATGTTTGGCAAATGTGCCAAGCGTCTTTCCCCTGTTCAGAGCTGTAAAACGGTTGCCGACGGCAAAAGCGTGTCGGACGTTGTGCGTAATGAAAATCACGCCCAGACCTTTGCGACGAACCTGATCGATGTACTTCAGGACCATCGAGGTTTGTGCAACACCGAGTGCAGATGTCGGTTCATCGAGAATGAGGACTTTCGCCCCGAAATACACGGCGCGTGCGATCGCCACGCATTGACGTTCGCCACCGGAGAGCGTGCCGACGGCCTGCCCGGGTTCACGAACATCGATGCCGATTCTCTTCATTTCTTCGCTGGTCACACGATCCGCGAATTCCATGTCCATGTATTTGAACGGACCGAAGCCCTTCAACGGCTCGCGACCCATGAAGAAGTTTCTTGTGACAGACATCAGCGGGATCATCGCCAGATCCTGGTAGACGGTAGCAATCCCGGCATCGAGCGCATCTCTTGGCCCGGTAAAGAGATGTTGTTTCCCCTCGACGAGGAAGTCGCCGGATGTCGGTCTGTGAACGCCGGAAAGAGTATTGATCAGAGTTGATTTTCCGGCTCCGTTATCTCCGAGGAGGCACAGAACCTCTCCTGCGTGAACACTCAGCGAAACGCCGTTGAGTGCGATAATCGAGCCGAAGTGCTTTACGAGGTTCTTGACCTCGACGAGTGGTGTCTGGGTCGTGCTCATCAGCGTTCTCCCGTCACACGCTTGCGAATGATGTTGTTGAAAATAACCGCAATCAGCAGCATCCCGCCGAGGAAGACGAGGTACCAATCCTGGTCGATTGACGTGTAGGTGAGACCGATCAAGACCATGCCGAAGACGATCGATCCGAAGAACGCACCGATTGCCGAACCATATCCTCCAGTCAGGAGACATCCGCCGATGACGGCCGCAATGATGGCTTCGAACTCCTTCTGAAATCCCCGTCGTGCGTCCGTTGAACCCGCATCAAGCACGGTGAGGATCGCGACAAGAGTGGCGCACATGGCGGTAACAATGAAGAGGGTCGTCTTTACGCGCGCGACGGGAACACCCGACTTGCGAGCTGACTTCGGGTCTCCTCCGGATGCAAAGATCCAGTTTCCAAACCTCGTGCGCAGCAGAACCCAGGTCGCGACGAGTGCAATCAGCACAAACCACAGGATTTCTACGGGGATACCGGGGACTTTCGGCGTTCCATTGGGGAAGGTCTCGATGACGCCTGCACTGCCAAGCCACGTGAAGAGGCCCGGGAAGGCATCGCCTGAAAACAGCGGCGCAAGGGGACTGTCCGCCACAGCTTCCCTCATGCCGCGAAGCTGTGTTGAACCGCCGCTCGCCCACTTCAGTCCGACGAGCGTGAGGCCACGAAGAATGAAGAGAAACGCAAGCGTTACTATGAACGATGGAAGTCCGGTGCGCATGGTGAGCTGGGCGTTGGTGACACCGATGACCACGGCGAAAGCAAGCGCGATCAGGATCGCGACGCTGAGCGGCAGATTAAGGACCACAAGGGCCGTGCCAAAAACTAGCCCTGCGAACGCGACCATCGAGCCGATCGACAGATCGAATTCGCCGCCGATCATCAAGAGTGCCGCGCCAACCGCAAGAATCCCCAGTTGAGCAGCTGGCGCCATGAAGTTTACAACGCCTGCAAGTGTGAACATGGCAGGGTTTGCGGTCAGCATGAAGAATGTTGTGACGAGCACCAGTCCTGCGACTGCGCCGAGTTCCGGACGTCGCGCGAGCGCGGTCAAAGTCGAAACCTTTTTCAGGCGCTCGTCGGATCGAGTCGGGGACCCGTTCTGTTCGTTGGCCAGCGTCATGGTCGTACCTCAGATGTCAGTTGTTTACGTGCGCCTTCGGCTGCCGTTCACGCTTCACGCGGATCGGATGTCGGGCGATGAGGGCAGCCCCCGCTGGAGGTGCGGGAGCTGCCGGATGGGTCCCGCTCAGCGGATACCCTGGGAGGACTTCTCAATCACCGAAGCGGCGGTATCCTTCTCGACAAAGCTCGGACCCGAGGCAACGTTTCCAGCAGGAATCGTGCCATATCTTGCATTCAGCGCGAGGAATGTGACTGGCAGATATCCCTGGAGATAGGGTTGCTGATCCACGGCAAAAAGCGCCTTGCCTTCCGAAACAGCCTTCAGGAAATTGGCCGAGAGATCGAAAGAAGCGACCTTGACCTTGTCGCCATTGCCCATCTTCTCGACAACAGCAACCGCTCGCTCACCGACGAGCGGTGCCGACAGGCCAAGCACGACATCGACAGAAGAATCCGAGGTTAAAGCAGCCTGGATCTTTGATTCAATTTCCGCCGGGTCGGCGGAAGTCGGCAAGACCGTTACCTTTCCACCTTCGAAGCCCTTGGCGGTACCTGCACAGCGCTGGTCAAGGGCGGCATTTCCCACCTCCTGGTTTACGCACAGCACATGCTTCATGCCGAGAGACTTGAGTTTTTCGCCGACCTTGG
This sequence comes from Agrobacterium sp. S7/73, assembly GCF_019355535.1. Taxonomy (NCBI): domain Bacteria; kingdom Pseudomonadati; phylum Pseudomonadota; class Alphaproteobacteria; order Hyphomicrobiales; family Rhizobiaceae; genus Agrobacterium; species Agrobacterium sp. S7/73. The sequence continues at coordinate 454,253 of NZ_CP072138.1, read as the reverse complement.
CCCCTGCGGTAAGTTCGTCCTGGCCAACATGAAGCTTGATGCCAAGCTTTTCCGTTGCGGCAATGCCGGAGTTCATGGAAATGACGGGGATACCGGCCGCGATGGCCTTGGCAATCGCCGGGCCTAGCGCATCCGGATCGGGATTGGAAATTACAATGCCCGCCGGGTTTTGATTGACTGCGGCCTCAATGAGCTGAGCCATTGCGACCATATCGAAGGTCTCGGGTGCCCGGTAGTCAACCTTGGCATTGATGTCCTTGCCGGCCTGCATCATTCCGTTTTTCACGATCGACCAGAAGGGGTCAGAAGCTTGTCCATGAGTGACGGCGATGATGCTGGGCTGCTCCTCGGCTTTGACGCCAACCGACCAAGCGCCAATCAGTGACACGGCAATAGCCGCAGAAGCGAAATTCTTCCAAATGGATTTCATTTTTTCCTCCTCAATGTCACCCACTCCTCTGAGTGACGAATTCGAATGCTACCGGGTGCAAATGTGTTTGCTACCGGGTGCAAGCAGGTGCATGTTATGTCAGAATGCGTTAAAAGCAAGCATTCATTTCACTGAATCAAAAAAATGGAATTTATGTTCCATTACCGGAGAGTTTATGCGCAAGAGAGCAACGGCTAAACAGGTGGCAGATGCGGCGGGAGTCTCCAAGTGGACCGTGATACGCGCTTTCACACCGGGAGCATCGATTACCGACGAAAGCAAGCGGAAGGTCCTGGAGACCGCTGCAGCTTTGAACTACACGCCGAACCTTCTTGCACGAAGCCTTGCCACCAACTCGACGGGGCAGATCGCTGTCTTCGTGGATGACTTTTCCAACCCGCAAAAGCTCCCTTTCCTTGAGGCGCTTACCGAGAAGCTCCAGGCCGCAGGCCTGGTCGTGATGCTGATCAATATCAATAGCCACTTCAACCATGTGAACGCACTTCTCCATGCGGACCAGCGTCAGGTCGATGCCATCATTCTGTTTGGTACAGCGTTTCGCGACGAAACCCTGACAGACCTGCAGCACGGACGCGGCATGCCGCCTATGTTCGTGCTTGCACGTGACAGTCAGATCGACGGCGTGCCAGCGGTTGTCTGCGACGCGGAACTTGCTCTCAGGGAGATCGTCGACCACCTTCATGCGCAGGGATACAAACGCCCGGGCTTCATGAGCGGTGCTGCCGCTTTGTCCACGGCTTTAAAAAGAAGCCATTACTTCACGGAGTTCTGGGCAGAAAAAGGCATCAAAAACATCGTCCAAATGAGCGCGGAAAAATACAGTCTGGACGCTGGTGCGGCCTCGGTGAGGAAGTACTTAAGCGAGACTTCACCGCAAGATCGCGTCGATGTGCTAATGTGCGAAAACGACATTCTGGCAATGGGCGCAATGGATGAGATCCGGGCAAACTTTCGCCTTCAAGTTCCCGAAGATATTGCGATAGTGGGTTTCGACAACTACGAGATATCCGGTTCGTTCGGATACGGCATTACCACCTATGAGCAACCGCGCGACGAAATGATTGATGCAATTCTGAGTATGATCAAGGGGAGTTTGGCTTTGAAGACGGTAACTCTTCGGGGCGAGCTTGTCGTTCGAAGCTCAACTTAAACGCTGTCGACTGATCACAGTTGACTATTCTTTAGGACCATCCGATCGGAACGTCACAAAGTCGCGGCGAAGCTTGGGTGTCATCCAAACTGGATTTCATCAACGAGGCAGGCATGCAGTGTGCGTACCGACCGCCTTGGACGGAATCGAGCCGTCGACCTGCCACTACTTCAAATGCAAACTCGCAGATAAACCCGCCAGATCAAGTACCTGGCCCACTTGGAATGTCGGGAAGGGGTCGCGCGGGGACTATCTGGTGTTGGGGTGTCAAAGGCTAGAGCGAACATCGAAGGATCTGCCGCCTTGTCCGAGTTCGGCCATTGCGGCATCGGCGTCGATGGTCACTGAAATGGCCTTGCCCAAACTGAGGGCGCACTTGCAAAAAACGCCGAGCGAACCATTCATGGCCTCCGGGCGACCATCGCCCCATCCTCGACCTCTATCGCCCAGGAACGGCTGAACTACTTCGCAGCCGCTCGTTACGATCTAGAGCCATCAGGAACTGCTCTCACGACGATCCCGTCACTCTGTCCGAAATGGAGTGAGAGCGACGGGACAGCAGATGAAGCCTAGCCTGACATGCTTCAGCCGAGGGGTGGATAGTCGGTATAGCCTCGCTCGTCGCCCACGTAGTAGCTGGACGGGTCGGACGGCGCCAATGGGGCATTTTGACGGAAGCGTTCGGGCAGGTCCGGGTTGCTAATGAAGAGAGTTCCGAACGTCACCGCGTCCGCCAGATTGCTTGCTATCGCCCGCTCGCCACTTTCTCGGTCATATCCAACGTTTACGACAAACAAGCCGGAGAACCGCTTTCTCGCCTCGGGCGCCAGCAGCTTGAGACTCTCGGGAAGCTGCGCCGACTCCATGAAGTGAAGAATGCCTACCTTCCTCGTTTCGAGAGCTTCGACGGCGAACATATAGGTGCCCTCCAGGTCGCTATCGCCCATATCGTTGTAGGGTATCCGGGGCGAGAGCCTGACCGAAACACGGGAAGCCCCAAATACCCGGATTGCGGCGTCGGTTGCTTCGAGCAGGAAGCGGGCGCGGTTTTCGACAGGGCCGCCATAGGCGTCCGTTCTCTTGTTGGAACCGTCCTCGAGGAATTGGGCCGGCAGATAGCCGTTGGCGCCATGCACCTCAACCCCATCGAAACCAGCGGCCTTGGCCGCACGCGCGGCGGCCTCGTAGTCCTGAATCGTACTGTGGATCTCGTCGAGGGTGAGAGCCCGGGGGGTGACGGTCGGCTTTGGCCCCTCGGGCGTGAAAGCCTGGCTATTGAAGGGCACAGCCGAAGGCGCGACAGGCAAGGCTCCGCCATGGAAGTCTGGATGAGAAGCGCGGCCGGTATGCCAGAGTTGGGCGAAGATGAGGCCCCCGGCGTTGTGCACGGCCCGGGTGACCTTTCGCCATCCCTCGATCTGCTCGGCCGTGTGGATTCCCGGCGTATTCGTCCAGCCGATCGCCTGCTCGCTGATCTGAGTCCCCTCAGAGATGATCAGGCCAGCGGTGGCGCGTTGGGCGTAGTAGGTTGCAGTGAGCTCGTTCGCCACATGGTCTGGTGACCGCGCTCTTGTCATCGGGGCCATGAAGACGCGGTTCTTGAATTCGAACATCTCGGTCTTCAGCGGGGTCAGCAATTTTAACTCAGTCATTTTGACGCTCCAGTTGATCTGGGACGCCTAGGTATACGTTGTAGACTTGCTGTCAATCAGGCACCTTAAATCGCCTTGGTAGGCCTGAGGATACCTGGTCGCCGTCTTGGTTGGGCTCAATCAGCGCGTTTTCCCAGCTGAATACCGCTGAAACCGTCATCTGATCGTCGGGCGTCGAAGGCTTCTCGCGCTGCATTGACCTCCGGCAGCTTGTCCAGCGTCCACCGGTGAAGCTCGCCGAACGGCTTTTGCAGTGTTTGGCCCAGCTTGGTGATCTCATACTCCACAGCCACCGGCGATACGGACACGATGCGTCGAGTGATGAGGCCGTTGCGCTCCAGTTTGCGGAGACACTGCGTCAGAGCCTTCTGGCTCACGCCCTCCAGGCGCTTACGGATGAGGTTGAACCGATGAGGTCCGTCCGACAGCACCGCCAGAACCATCATGGACCATTTATCGGCGATCTGATCGAAGAGTGTCCTGCTGGCGCAGTCCGAGGAGAAGCAAATCGGATCTAATTCCATGACGATACGCACCTTCACAATCCATTCATGTCGATATCTTTATGCGCACAGGTAGCCCATGTATACTTGTGTTTCCCGAGGCGCTCCCTCAACACAAACTTCAGCCGAGTGCAGCAGACTCAAAATGACCGGATGTGGGGTGCGAAGCGACCATTGCGTGCGGGCCGCGAGTGGGCCATCAAAACCGCGCTGCCAGCATCGTGCTCTTGATGAGATTCGCACTGACGACCAATATGTTATAAATTCGGCGAAGTGGTTGGTTAGAAAGAATCTCCCGCCCAATCTTCATGGCTGTGCCGTATGCGGATGATGAATACGCTCCCGTCTTCAATGATGCGGTACACGACAAGGTGAGCCTTGAAAGGATGGATCCTGACAGGAGGAGAAATCTCATGGCGTTCGCGTGCCATTCTTGGGTTGGTGGCGATGAGCTCGAGCAAGGCAAAAAGCTCATCGTGATATTGTCTGGCGACTAGTGCTCCGAAGATGCGGATGCCTTCTTCTGCAATGGAAATAATATCCTCTTCCGCTTGGACAGATAGGCTAAATGGCATTAAGCGCGTCCGCGGCTGATGTCAGCTCGAGAAGTGGCTAAAGCAAACAACTCTTCCGTTGAACGGCTCCCAACTCCGCTTCTGATCCCGTCGTCGACAAATCGCTGCATCTCGGCAATCTTGTCCGTACGCGCTTGGTCTCTGCGGATCAGGTCCCGGACATAATCGCTCGCATTCGAGTATCGACCAGTCTTGGCCTGTGCTTCAACCCAATCTTTCATTGGGTCTGGCAGGGATACATTCATCGTCGCCATTCGAGTCTCCTTAATGCCTCAACATACTCGCTGATGGCAAAGTTTGTCAAAATAATGATGAGGTCGCAATTACAGCTCTTGAACCAATATGAACCGGCGATCATAAATTGGTCCTGAAGGCTTTATTTGCCAAGATATTAGCCGATCACCCGAAGTTAAAAAGGGAGGCCCGTGGGGCGGCAAAGGTAGGCGCGTCACCGCAAAAAATTGAATTCCGTCAATGTATGCTTTAAGATACTGACGCTGCTGCATACACAAATTGTGGGTATGTTTGTGTCGGTAGCCACGGCTAGAACATGGGTTGTATCGAGTTGCCGCCATTCGCCAGATAAACTTTCTGTCGGAAGAGTGGCAATGAAAATTTCCGAGCCTTCCGTATCGATGACAACATCGGTGAGTGGAATGGCAAGACCCGCACCATTGGCCTTTACAGCTGCCTCCTTCGCCGTCCACAATTTTAAGAACTCGACATTATTCGCTTCCTTCGGCGCGAGAAACGCTGAGGCGATCTGCCGCCAAACGTCGTCCTCTCTTTCGGATTCGACATCGACACCGATGGAGCCCGACCGTGAAAGCGCTACGGCGACCCAATCACCGCCATGCGACAGATTAAAATCCAACGAGCCACAGTCTAAGACAATCGGCTTACCGCCTGCTGCGCGTGAAAAATTCAGATCTACAGCATCCTTTCCAACGGCGGCACCGATCAGTAAACGCTTGAGGACATGTGCAGCTTGATAACGAAGACTGTCCTCCATTTTATGAAAGCGTTCCGCCTTGGCCCGCTCGACTTCATTGAGGAACATAGCCGGTTCGCAAACAACAAGAAGTTCGGAGACAGGAATTGCGACAACAATATCTGCTACGGTCAGAATCCTCTCAACCATTCGCTCTTACCATCCAATTTTGCGCAAAACTCTTTTCAGAAATACAAAGCGTCTGATGGGTATTACAAGTGTGAACGGTGTGGGTCGTCATCATTCTTACATCTTCCGCAACACTATCTGCTCCGATAGCAGTCATCGCGTGCGTTGACAGCACCGCTATTTATTCAGCGCCAGACACTCGATGACGATTTTCATCACAAATTTTTTCATGGCGAAGTCCGAAAGAGCACATCTCGCTCGTCTAATCTACAAGACGAGATTTGCACGTTCCGTCTCTCGATGTGAGGAGAATCATCTGATGTATCTGACTAGGGAATCTGAAATCGCGATCGGTATTCTAACGAATTTCGTACATGAAACAGAAGAAGCCCACACGACAAGAAAACTGGCTCATCGGCTTGGAGTGACGAAAGATCATGCTGCAAGGGTTGTTGCGGTTCTCGTCAGAAGCGGATTGTTGCGGAGCCGGCGTGGGCGGAGCGGCGGCGTCGTTCTCAATGTCGATCCGGAAAGTGTTTCCGTAGGCATGATCCTGCGGGCGACACAGCCGGTTATAGTCAGGCGGCCGCGCACGCGCAATGCAAGTCCTTCCGGTACAGCAGGCATTTTTCACATGCTGGCAGAAGCGACCTCCGAATATTTCATCGAGCTTGCGGATACCTGCAAGATTGCCGACGTCAGCCCGACGAAGATCGGCAATTCCAAGTGTCGCAGCCGACGATTGGTGCCGCCGGTACCGTTTGCGGGAGAGACTGATTCTCTCAGCCAATTGAATGCGACAATTTGATCATATTGAGGAGAGTTGCATTTGATACGCATCGTCAGAGCCAAGCTACACGGCATCACCGTAACGGGAGCCGATCTTGATTATCACGGGTCCATCACTCTGGATCCAGAGCATTGTGACCTCGCTGGTATCAGACCTCTGGAATTCGTCGATATCTGGAACAAGCAGAGCGGCGCCAGAATTTCGACATATGTGATTTTCGGCGAGGCGGGGTCAAAATGCTGCATCCTGAACGGTGCTGCGGCGCGCACCTGCCAGCGGGGAGATCAGGTCATCATATGCTCGTCGTCTTACGTTCAGGAGCGCGCGCTTTATGACACCGCGCCCATGGTCCTCACGTTCACGCCGAAAAACGACGTGAAGGATGTTCTGCGCTATCGCGTCAAAGAAACGGCACGTCGTCCCTTCGATTTCTTTATCGAAACCCTGCCCGATGGGCAAAGCACCGATATGGAAGACGAGGACGTGGCAGATCGAGCCATAGCCTGAAACAATGCGCCGGTCTTAACCGGCTGGCGCGTCTAGCTTCGATAGCCGGACTGTCTGGCGACCAAAGGCTGAGGCTGATCATCATCTGTCATGGAAATCGTTGCCTGGTGGCGGGACGCCATCAGGCCGCAATCCAGACAACTGACACGGAGATTACTGTCAGGAGCAATCAGGTCGGCAACCGTGAAGCGATCGAGAAGGCGGGCAAAAAAAGACGATGTTGTGGAAACGATGCGGCCAAGCAATGCTTCTGCATCCGACTGTGGCGATGAGAGATTATCTGCGCCTTCCCCGAGCAATTCGGGCTGTATCAGCCGCAGCACCTCGGTCAGCTTCACTGCCTCCGGCTCCCTTGCCAGTTTAAGGCCGCCACCGGGGCCTCGTTCGCTCAGCAGAAGACCGTTTCGCGCCAGCAGGGCGACAACCTGATAGGTGTGGTCTTTCGTAGAACCGATTTCCTGCGAGACCTTTTGAACCGATACGATTTCGTTCCCCTGTCGCGCGCATACTGCGAGTATGCCAAAGGCGATTTCAGTCTGCCGTTTCAGATGCATCGTTTATGAACGTCCTCATGACGAGTGGGGGATCGCCGATCCGGTTCTCACACTACCGTGTTATATCGCTCCGTTCAATTGTTCCAGGGATATAAGCCGGCCTCCGGCATGCTGCATGGATGAGCCTGCCCTTATTGCCTAACCTCGCGGGCAAGCCAGCGCTGCAGGAACAGGCCGCCCTTCATTGTTTCCTCGATAATCAGCGCCCACCATACGCCCGTCACTCCGAGATCGAGGAACGAGCAGAAAAACCAGGCCATGGGAAGACCGAGCCCCCATGTCACGGTCAGGCTGACCAAGACCGGCCAGCGGACATCTCCGACGGCCCGCAGCGATTGAAACAGGATCGTGTTGAATGCAAATCCGGGCTGCATGAATATCGTCAGAAACAGCAGGCTTCCGCACAATTCGATGATCGCCGGATTGTCGGTAAACAACCTAGTATAGGGAACCGAGGCGAGCCAGATAAGAGTGGCAAGCCCGGTAGTCGCGGCTGCCGCGATGCTTGCTGACCGGAGAGCCTGACTGGTCGCCGCTTCAAGCTTGCGTTCGCCGAACCGGTAACCAATCAGAACCTCGTTCCCCTGACTGATTGCCATGACGACAACGATCAGAAAAGCCATGGCGAGCATCGTATAAGTCCGTCCCAGCACGGCCTCGACGCCGAACCTGGCAACCAGCCCCAGGAGAATGATCTGGTAAAAACTGTAGGCGATGTAATCGGTCACGCTCGGCAGGGCGATTGCGATCATCCGCCGGGCAGTCGTCAGACGCGCAATCGTATCGGCAAGCGAAAAACGTAGCCCCAACTTGCGCACCAGCACCGGCGTTAAAACGGCAGCGGTCAGCAGGCGAACGCTCAAGGTGCCGATTGCAGCCCCTGTCACGCCCATGCCCGGCAAAGGCCCGGCTCCCAGAATGAGAACCCATTCAGCAAGGAGATAAAAGGCCGACACTCCCACCCCGAATGCCAGGATCAGTCTGCTGTGGCCGAATGCGCGCAGGCACGCCAGACCGGCCGCAATGAAGCCGTTAAAGATCATCCCAACCGCGACGATATTCAGGTAGAGGCCGGCTTCATCATTAAGGGCGGTCGATCCCGCCAGCTGTTCAAGCACGAAGGGACCCACAACGAGCAACGACAAGCCAAGCGCCAACCCGACAAGCGTGTTGGTCAAGAGCGCCACCGCAACCACCTGCCGCGCCGCCTCCACCTCTTCCCGGCCAAGATGCCGGGAAATGACGATGACTGCGCCGATGCCGATAAGCCCGGATAATTCAAACGCGATCAAAAGAATCTGTTTGGCGACAGCGACGGCGGCGGCGGCTTCGGCCGAATAGGCGCTTAATATCGCCGTATCGGCCAGATTGACAAAGAAACTCAGCAGCGAATGAAGCAGGAGCGGAAAGCTCAGCTGGAATAGTGTGGGCTTACCCTGCGTATTGAAGTCTTCTTTATCGGCGGTTGCGGCGCCCTGTTCCATGGCTGTAATCCTGACAGACTTTATAGACAGGTCAGGTGAAATTGCCTGACCTGATGCGCCGCTGCAATTGCCGTTCACGTCCCTGCACCCTGGTGTCGCTTCGCCCACGCGCACTCTCCGACGGTGTGGATTTGCCTTGCTGCAAATCCATGATGTGGCCGGCCAGCGTTTCCAGTGTCGGAAAACGGAAGAAATCCGTGACTTCCAGTTCGATGCCAAGGGCATCATGCACTCTGGCAGGCATGGCGACGATCAGGAGGGAATCGCCTCCCAGCTCGAAAAAATTGTCGTTGACGCCAATATCCTCGCGTTTGAGCATTTTCTGCCAAAGGGCGTGAAGGGCCTGTTCCACACTGTTTGCCGGAGAAGAAATTTCGGAAGCCGCCCGTTCCGAGCGATCCGGCAGCGGCAGACGTTTGCGATCCACTTTGCCATTCGCATTCATCGGAAACTCTTCCAGAAGGATGAAATGCGAAGGCACCATGTAACGCGGCAACCGGGCCGAAAGCGCTCTGTTGAACCGGATACCCATGGCACCCTTGTCGACGTTGCCCGAGCGATCCTCAAGGAGGACATAGGCCAGAAGCTGCTCCCTGTTTGCATCGAGCAGAACCAGAACCTGATCGACCCCCTCTTCTTCCTGAAGTAGGCTCTCGATTTCTCCAACCTCGATGCGATAGCCGCGCAATTTGATCTGGAAGTCGGTTCGTCCAACGAATTCCAAATTGCCGTCCGGCCTGCGCACGACAAGGTCACCCGTCTTGTAGAGGCGGGAGCCCGGCGTAGATGATCGGTCATAGGGATCGGGAACGAATTTTTCAGCCGCAAGCGCCGGACGGTTCCAGTAGCCGCGGCTCAGGCTAATGCCGCCAATGTGCAGCTCTCCCGGCACGCCTTCGGGAACGGGATCCATATAGGCATCGAGCACGAGGAACGAGGTGTTATCCAGACGGCCACCGATCGGCACCTTGCCGCTTTTGGAATGAGCCTCCTCCACCAGCAATGCGCCGGCCCAGATCGTCGTTTCGGTCGGACCGTAGACATTCCACAGAGAACCGATCCTATGAATGAGTCTCCCGGCAAGCTGCGCATCGAGAGCCTCGCCGCCGCAGAGGCCGGTGAGGGATTTTCTCCCTTTCCAGCCGCTGTCCAGCAGCATTCGCCACGTGGCTGGGGTCGCCTGGAAATGCGAAATATCATGTTCGTCCAGCGTCCTTCCCAGCTTCTCGGGTTGAAGCAGAAGGTCCGGTTCACGCATCACGGCGGTTGCACCGACGCTCAATGGCCAGAGCATTTCCAGAACGGAGATGTCGAATGCCGGCGTCGTCACCGAAAGCATTCGGTCTCCAGCCCTTATGCCGGGCTGGCGCGCCATTGACTGGAATTGATTGAGCAGGCCCCGGTGCGTAATCGGCACCCCCTTGGGTCGCCCGGTGCTGCCGCTTGTGTAGAGGATATAGATGTCACTGTTGTCAGGCATCGCCGGAAGCGCGGTATCCGGCTGGTTCTCAAGATGATGAACAGGATCGATGCAGGTAATACCGGGGAACAGCCCCGCATCATCAGTCAGCACCAGAACCGCTGCGGCATCCTCCAGCACGTAACCGATCCTGTCTGCCGGGTGGCGCGGATCGATCGGCACATAAACCGCACCGGCCTTTATGATCGCAAGGAAAGATATGATGCCGCTCGCCTGCCCCGGCAGCGAAACCGCCACCCGCATTCCCGGTTTCACCGGCCTTTCCAGCGTCAAAAGTGCCCTTGCGAGATTATTCGACGCCTCTTCGAGCTGACTATACGTCCAGCTCCGGTCGATGCATTCGATGGCAATATTTTCGGAATGGAGACGTGCCGCGCCGCTTATCAGGTCGTGCACGCCCTTGACCGGGAGAGGCCGCGCCACGAGCGCGCCCGATGAGAGAAGGGATTCGCGCTCACCGGCGGAGATATAGTCGAAGGTCGGCAGAAGCGCGTCGGGGGACGCAACGACCGAGCGCAGCAGGTTCTCGAAATGCTCCAGCTGCCGCTTCATGCGCACCGCCTCGAACCGGCCAGACCGGTACTCGACAGTGACAAGTGCGCCCAATGCGCGCTCCATGATCATCCAGCTCATGTCGAGCTTTGCTTCCGCGACCGGTATCGCTTCCTGCCTTACCCGCAGACTGGCGTTGCCCAGATCGAAGGCCTGCGCATTTTGCTGCCTGTAGCCCTGCGTCTGGACCTGAAAGGAAATCTGGAACGGCGAATTTTCCACCCCTTCGCGGTTGCTGCCCAGCACATCCATCAACTCCGCAAAGGGATAGTCCTGATGTTCCAGAGCATTGGCAAAGTCTTCCTGCACGCGTCTCGTCCAGTCTCGAAACGACATGGCGGGGCTAAGATCGTTGCGCAACACGATCGTGTTTGTGAACAGGCCAATCAATCCTGCCATATCGGGGTCGACCCGACCGGCAACGGGCACGCACACAGCAAGGTCCCTGCGACCCGTATAACGGTGGTGCAAAAGCTGGAAAACAGCGGCAAACACCACAAAGGTCGTCGTGCCAAGTTTGACGGCCAGACCCGACACTTCCGCCATCAAATCCTGCGAAATCTCCTTCACCAGCGTCTCGCTGGCCATATCCGCTGTTTCATGGCGGGGATAGTCGGCAGGAAACTCCTGTGGCTCGAGATTTTGCAGCCGGTTGATCCAGTACTGCTTCTGGCGCTCGTAGTCCTTCGTGCCGGACCAATTTTGTCTGGAACGGACAAAGTCGCCATAGGATCGCGGTAATGTATCGAGGACAGGTTCCCGATTGTTCGCCACCGCATCGTAACACAACGAAAATTCGCGCATCAGAATGCCGCGGGACCATCCGTCGGCAACCGTGTGATGAAAGACGAATACGAGAATATGCTCGTCTTCTCCAACCTGCAGAAGATGCGTCCGCATCAGCGGCGCTTTGGACAGGTCGAAAGCTGTGCGGGCGATCCGGCCTATGGCCTCGTCGCAATCGGCAGCAGACATGTTCCGGCAATCCGAAACCGCAAGTTCGGGCTCCATATCACCGAGAACCTGCTGCCAGGGCCTTCCCTCTTCAAGCGGGAAAGCCGTTCGGAGCGGCTCGTGCCTAGCGACGAGAATCCGAAGCGTGCGGAGGATCGTGTCGTGGTCCAGAGGGCCGTCGATATGCCACCTGAAGGGAATGACATAGGCCGAGCTCTCAGGGAAGATCTTCTGCTGCAGCCAGAAATGCATCTGCGATGATGTCAGCGGCAATCGCCCGGCCCCAACGCCGGCATCGTCGCCCTCAGGTGCGACATCGTGCCAGGACATGCCGCGCGCCTCTATCTGCGAGCGCAGCAGTGCCCGCTGCTCGGTGTCAAGATTTGCGATGCGGTTACGCAATAGAGCAATCGTCTCGGCATTCGATATCATCGCAAATCCTTCAGACCACTCTGGCAACGCGCATTGGCGGCCGGTTTGCTTCCACGAGTTTCAACAGGAACGGCAGGCTGCCCATGACGAGATCGTAATCCTGGACGAAATCGATCAGGCAAGCGATTTCATCGACACCCATCTCCGCCAGTGTGTCCACCGTCGGCTGGCAGCTTTCGGGCGTACCGATGAGGGACCTGCCTTTCATGAAACCCTCGATGCCGAATTCGATCAGGCTATCGAGGTCGTCATCGCTGAAATTATCAAGCGTTATGTCGACACCCATGCTCCGTCCAAGACCTTCAAGCAGGTGATAATGGGTACGGAGATAATCCCCGAACGGTTTGGAAACATTGGATTTGACCTTGCCGGTGTCGTCGCCCAGGAAGGTGTGCACCATCATGCTGACGGTTCCCGCAGCCGGATCGTGACCATGTTTTTCCCGCGACTTGCGGTAGGCTTCAATCTTCGGCGCGAGCGACTCTGTCGTCTCGCCAAGCAAGGCCGTCAGAACGTTGAGACCACGGCGGCCTGCTTCAATAAAAGTCTCCGTGGACTGGCATGCAACCCAAAAGGGGATACGCGACTGCACGGGTCGTGGCAGGGTTTTCGCATCGACGACATTACCCTCCGCATCCTCGAACGAGGCCGCCTCGCCGGCGAGAAGCCGGGCGATCTGTTCATATGAGCGCCACATGGTGCTTCGGCGGTTTCCGTGTGGCTCCTTCGAAAAGATGAATTCATCTTTCGTCCAGCCGGCCGCGATTGCAATGCCTGCCCTGCCTCCGGAAAGATTGTCAACGACCGCCCATTCCTCCGCCACGCGGGCAGGATGGTGCAGGGCGGCAACAACGCTGCCGGCTCTTAGCTGAACCTTGCGCGTTACCATCGCCAGTGCAGCACTGACGATCGAAGGATTGGGGTAAAGACCTCCAAATGCGTGGAAATGCCTTTCCGGTACCCACAAGGCTTCGAGGTCGTTCGCATCGGCAAATTGCGCACTGTCCATCAGCAGGCGGTAATTTTCCTGACCCGGACGCGACCCGTCACCGTCAAAATAAAAAAGGCTGAATTTCATCAGAATGATCCCGATTGTGTGTGAACGTTGTCGACGTCTTCAACGGCCGGCCTCTACGTCATCAAGCATCGAGGCAAGGATATCCACCTGACGATTGCGGGCGTCGAGCCCCTCCTGTATGACCTTGGCGAGACCGGCGGCTGTTGGTGCGTCGAAAAGCAGGGCCCGCATTGGAATTTCAACGTCGAAGCGCTTCCGAAGCCGGGCGACCACCTGGATGGCGAGCAGCGAATGACCACCGAGTTCGAAGAAATTATCGGCGATACCAATGCCGTTTATCCCGAGAAGCTCCGCCATGATGGCGACGACCTCTTCCTCAAGCGCCCCCCGTGGTGCAGCATAGGTCGCTGATACCCCAACGCGGGCGGATTTCTGGATACTGGTTGTGGCCTCGTCGGTACCGTGAGCATCCGCTGCGGGGCGGTTTTTGAGATCATAGGGCGTTGCCACGATTGAAGCCGGCGAAGCCTCCGAAAGGACCATCGCCGTGACCTGCCAAACTTCCTCCGGGGTTATTTCCCTGTGGGCTGAATGACCAGTCTCCGTCGCGTGGACCGATGCGCAGGCATCCCAATTGACGGATTTCCAGACCGGGCCTGATCGCCGTTGTTTTGTGGAGACGAAAGCATCCAGATAAGAATTTTCCGCGGCGTAACGACCGAGGCCCCTACCGCCAACGATCGATGAGAGCGACGACTGGACGAGTACAAACATACCGCTACGCTGTCCAATAACACGATCAAGAGCATCGATTGCGCCGGACTTTACGGTTCGAAGGCTTCTCGTGTCGAAGTTTTCACTGCTAAGCAGGCCGAAGTATTGATAGCCCATGGCGGCTGTGTGGAAAGCACCCTTTACCCGACCAAGGCTTTTCTCGCCTTCTTCCAGCGCGGACCGAAGCCATGACGCATCGCTGACATCACCAGAAAATAGAAGATAGTCTTTTCCTGGCGTTCCCAGCGACCTGAGCGTCTGGATGAAAAGGCTGACCGGATGGCGGGGGCTATGGGATGCAAGCCATCGCTCCCAGTCCGGCACCAGCGGAATTCCCGCACGACCCGCCAGAATGACTTTCGCTCCAGCTTTGATGAGGGCGCGGGAATAGACAAGCCCCAGCCCTTCCAGAAGTTCGCCTATGACAAGATAGGTTTCACCGGGCTTTGCAACAGGGCGATCTGCTGCCCCGCTGAGGTCAACCCGCTCATGGGAGAGCGAGAGCAAAATACCGTCACGAAGGGCATAAATCTGCTCTCCTTCGACAAACGGCGAGGAGATGACGTCCCGCAGGTACTTTGTGGCATTTGCCGGCGGACCCTGAAGATCGATACTGCGGCACAACAATCCCGGTAGTTCCTGACCCAACATGCGCGCCAGCCCGTTGATCCGGGCTCTCGCGGGCTCGACACTGTCGGCGGCGAAAATCCCGTGCATGGCCCTGCCGACAAATGTCACATCCGGGCGCTGGTTGCCGCTGGCAAGCGTTCGGGCAAGGTTAATCGCGAAATTCCACGCGGCATCCGGCAGGTCCGTCTCCGCCATTCCAAAACCGCTGACGATCTGATCCGGCGTCCAGTTCCTTTTGGCAAGATCATCGAACAAAGCAACGAGATGCTCCGCTTTGGCCGGATCGATCGTATAGGCTTTCTCCGAAATGTCGAATATAGCACCCCCGCGAACAACAACCGCATCAATCCCGTCCGGAATGTCGAAAAGAGCCTCGGTACCGAAAACGAGCCAGCAGCCTCGAGCGCTTGATGCTGCCCCGTTTTTTAACGGCCGTGTCTTCCACACCGGCTGATGGAACCATTCGGCCATCGGTCTGTGGGTTGCGGGTGCAGCCACGTCCCGTCCACTTACGGGCGGCGCAATCCAGTATGACTGACGCTCGAAATGATATCCCGGCAACCCAACGCGGCGACGCGGCGGCCCGTCTTGAAGAGACTCCCAGCGGACATCAATGCCTGTCAACCACAGCTGTCCGAGGGCCAGCAGCGCATGGTCGGCAGCATCAGCCGTTCCGGCCGCATCCGGCAATGACGTGACGATGCGGCAGTCATCATTCGCCTGCTGGCGCGCCAGCCGTGAAAGCGTTGAGCCGGGCCCGACCTCAAGCAGGACGGGAGCGGAAAGATCGAGAATATGTTTCATGCCGTCGCTGAAATTTACCGCCCTGCGTAGATGTTCGGCCCAATATGCCGGGTTGCAGGCCTCTTCAGCCCGCAGCCAGTTTCCGGAAAGATTGGACACCACATCGATTGCCGGCGCGGAGAGAGCGATGCCGTCGAACAAGCTTGCAAACTCCGCAAGGATCGGCTCCATCGCCGCGCTGTGAAACGCATGGGATGTCCTGAGCAGCCGGCACCCTGCCCCGTCTCTCTCCAGACGTTCGGCAAAATTATGCAGAGCCTCCGTGTCGCCAGCGACGACGCAGCTGCCCGGCCCGTTCACCGCGGCTATTTCCAGCCCGTCATCCAACCTGGCACGGAGATCAGCCTCGGGCAGCATCACCGACAGCATTGCGCCGGGCGCGCAACCCTGCATCAACCGCCCCCGTGCCAGCACCAGGAACACGGCATCCTTGAGGGAGAAAACCCCTGCCAGGCAGGCCGCCACATATTCGCCGACGCTATGGCCGATCATTGCCCGCGGCTGCAACCCTTTCTGCATCCACATTCTGGCCACCGCATATTCAACGGCGAACAGGGCGGGCTGGGTGCGGTCAGTGCGGTCCAGCCCGGTATCTGAGGCATCCGCCCCTGCAAGAAGCAGTGCCCGGATTCCAAGAGCGTCGGGTATCAGTAACAGGCATTCATCCAGCGCGGTTCGAAAGTGCTCCTCACGCTCATAAAGCGACCGGGCCATTCCCACATATTGGCTACCCTGGCCAGGAAACATGAACACCAGGCTTGGATCATGCTGCGGGATCTGCCCCGTGGCGAAACCGGGTCCGAAGGCAGTTTTCAGTCTCTCGGAGGCATCGGATAGTGTCGTCGCGAGCGTGATAGAACGGTGGCTGAAAGCTTCCCGTCCCTTCTGCAGCGTATGGGCCACATCGGCGAGGGATACCCCCTCATTTTCTCCGATTTTCGCGAGCGCGTCAGAAAGGGAAGATTGCATCGCGGCGAGCGATGCGGCCGAGCGCGCCGAGAGCGGCAGCAGCAACGCGCCCGTCTCGTCTTCCGGCGATTCTTGTGGTGCGGGTGCTTCCTCGATGATCACATGGGCATTGCTGCCCCCCATGCCGAAAGCGCTGATCGCGGCGCGGCGCGGCCTGTCGGCGTCCGCTTTCCAGTCTGACTTGCCTGCGGCCACCCGGAAGGGACCGCTTTCAAAATTACAGGCGCTGCTGGGCGTCGTGAAGTTGCCACTTGCGGGCAGGCATTCATGCCGCAGCGCAAGGACAGTCTTGATGAGCCCACCGATGCCGGCCGCGGCATCCATATGCCCGACATTTCCCTTGAGCGAACCGATGCGGCAAGTACGGCCTTCGGCACGAAGCGACGGCCCGTAGATGCGGTTCAGCGCGGTCAGCTCGATCGGGTCGCCAATCGCTGTCGCGGTTGCGTGCGCCTCCACATAATCCACCGCCGAAGGAGCGATCCCCGCATTGGCCAGCGCTTTCTTGAGAACCGAAGCCTGACCTTTGACGCTCGGAGCAGTCAATCCGACCTTGGAGCTGCCGTCGTTACCGATCGCCGAACCAGCAATGACGGCATAGACCGTATCGCCGGCCGCCCTCGCATCGCCGAGGCGTTTCAGGATCACGGCACCGACGCCGTTGGTGAATATAGTGCCGTTCGCAGCCGCATCGAATGGCCGGCATTGGCCATCGGGAGCACCGATGCCACCCACTTCATAGAGATAACCGGCAGGTTTGGGCTGGCCGACGGAAACTGCACCGGCCACTGCCATCTCGCATTCACCCGCCAGCAATGCCTGAACGGCGAGATGCACCGACACGAGCCCGGTGGCGCAGGTTGCCTGGACGCCAACACTCGGACCGTCAAGATCGAGGTGGTAGGCGACACGAGATGCGATCATGCCGGAAACATTGCCGAGCCCCGCCTGCAGCGGCGCTACGCTGTCGCGCAGGGAAGGGTCGGAATGGATATGGGTAAAGTGATAATTCAGCGAACCGCCGGCATAAACACCCGTGCAGCCCCGGCTTTTCGCGCTTCCGTAACCGGCATGTTCCAGCGCGTTCCAGGCGCATTCCAGAAACACCCGTTGCTGCGGGTCGAGCAGCTGCGCCTCCCTTGGCGCATATCCGAAAAACCCGGCATCGAAAGCGGTCGGGTCGCTGAATCCGCCCCAGACCCTGACATAGTCGGGCTGACCCGCCAGTTGACGGTCGACTCCGGCGCTTTCGAGGTCGGCATCCGTTACCGCCGTCAATCCAGAACCGCCATCGGCAAGCAATTGCCAGAAACCATCAATGTCATCAGCACCGGGAAAACGGCCTGCAAGGCCGATGATGGCTACACGCTCATCCTGACGTTTCTGAAAAGTCTCCAGACGCTCCCGCGCGTCGCGCAAGATTCCGAGCAATGTCGCCTGATTGGGCTGACTGTCGGCCCCGGCCTGTTGTTTTACGTTCATCGGCGATGGCTCCGATCATCGATTGTATGAAAAGCGTGAGATTATTTTCGGCCTGTTCCAGCCTGCAGAAGTGATGACAGGGCAGCCAGTTCGTGCGACAAGTCGCTTTCTTCCCGTGCTTCATCCGACTGGGAATTCTTCGCCGGCTTATCCTGCACCTGCGCCGACATCTCGGGGGTGAGGAGATCGCTGCACAGATGCTCCACCAGCGCGTCGATCGTCGCGTACTCGAAAAACAGCGTCGGCTGCGTTCTGATACCCAACTCACGCTCCAGCGTTCCAGCAAGGCCGACAAGCGCCACGGAATCCAGCCCAAGATCAAAAAAACCGGCACTTGCAGCAGGCAGGGTTCCGGCAGGAAGACGGGAAAGCCATGACACTTCCTCCCTGATCCACTGCCGAAGCAAAGCCGGATATCGGGACCGATCAACCTGCGCCAATTGTTGCGCCCAGTCTGGAACCGCACCCGGGTCGGCAACGGGCCTGAAACTCGCCTGCGGGGCGGCCTCCCAACGCTCCACCATCTTGAGATTGCCGTTCAGTAGATCCTGACGGCAGGCAAAACGCCGGACCTTACCGCTCGGCGTGCGCGGCAGGCTGCTGGGACGGATGAGGACTATGATGGCGAGTTTGAGCTTGTGAACACGGGAGATGGCCCCGCGAATGGCTTGCAGGACGGCTTCGGCATCCAGATTGCGCAGCCCCTCACGGGTAAGCTCGCAGACGAGACCGACCTGTTCCTCACCGTCCACATCAAGCGCAAAAGCACCCGCCCGCCCCTGTGCAAGCGCGGCATGCGAAGAGAAGGCGGTCTGCTCTATGTCCTCAGGATGATGGTTTTGCCCCCTGATGATGATGAGATCCTTGAGGCGACCGGTAATGAAATATTGCCCTTCATGGCGAAAGCCAAGATCGCCCGTTCGGCGCCAGCCACCCTCACCGGCAATTTTCTGGTCGAAACTTTCCGCGCTTGCTTTTGCTCTCGCCCAGTACCCGGGCGTGACATTAGGGCCACGGATCCACAATTCGCCGACCTGCCCATCGTCAAGCAGCCGGTGCTGCTCAGGCTCCACGACAAAGATCTCGATATCCACTCCGGGACGCCCACAGGCCGCCAGTTCGATTGCATCATGCTCATCCGCTCCAGCGGCGAGCGGTAGCGCCGTTCCCTGCTTTGCCAGCGTTTCACGCTTGAAGCTTCGCAATTGCGGCGGATCGGATGGGGCATTGCCGGTCAGGAAAAGCGTGGCTTCGGCCTGGCCATAGCAGCAATAGAAGGCGCCGTGCCGGAAGCCATGGTCGGCAAACAGGGCGCTGAAGCGTCTCAGCGTGTCCGGGCGCACAGGCTCCGCCCCATTATAGGCGATCCGGACCGCGGAAAGATCAAGCCGCGCGGCCCCTTCCGCACTGTAGCGGTCGGCGCAATGCTCGTAAGCGAAATTCGGTCCGCCGATAATGGTCGCCCTGTTTTGTGTCGCCAGTTCAAGGAACCGCAGCGGCCGCCGCAGAAAACTCGCAGGTGCCATGATCGACACCGGAAATCCGTTGAAGATCGGCGACAGGATGCCGTCGATCAGCCCCATATCGTGATAATGGGGCAACCACGTCGCGGACCGGTCCTCAGAGCCATAGTGAAATGCAAGGCTGATCTGCCGCAGGTTGGCCATCAGGTTGGCATGGGTGACCATGACGCCTTTCGGATCGCTGGTCGAACCGGACGTATATTGCAGAAATGCAATCCGGCTTCCGTCGAGAACGGCGGGCGCGCTTGCCGAAGGCGTAAGATCGCGCAGAGAAATATCGGGATCGGCTCCTGAAGGCGCAAGGCAGAATCCGTGACCGATGGCCCTTTGGAGCGGCTCGAGCAGCTCCTTCAATTCGTCAGCGCAAACAATTCCCGAGATGCCGGCGTCTTTCGCAACATGCAACCAACGGTGTATTCCTTCATTTCGCCGTGGCGCCGGGACAGGCACAGGAACGGCACCGGCATGCAGGCATCCGAGGAAGGCTGCGATGAATGCGAGACCAGGCGGGTAAACGATGAGAACCCTGCCGCCCTGACCGACGAGACCCGTTCTGGAGATCTCATCAGAAACAATCTTAACGCGAGCATTCAATTCACCCCATGTCCATCCGTCACTACGGCTTTCACCGATCGTTCCTGGGTCATCGGGGTAAAAACGGAATGCCTCATCTAACGGCCGGACTGCGGCTAAATCCTCAAGCCTATGTATTATCGTTATAAAACCACGTTCTCCAGATGGCTTTCGAGCGAACATCGGCATGATCTGCATCTGAAAAAACTCCTGACGTCGGGCAACCATTATCCGCTACGACCAACCATAGGATGTTCATCGTACTGATTGCACACACTCACCCGCCAGCAGCGGACGTCGCGGTCCGCTGCTTCTCGATGGCAACAATTACCTCTTGCATATAATTCTTGAATCGCTTAGTCAAGAATAAGAAATTGAAATTGATGACCGGTTTCGGGCAGCTGAATATGCAATTGATGGTTGTTTTACCGATGAGTACTCTGCTGCGCAACGCCGGCCTGAAAAGGCAAGCTATTCGTTGTCCGGATCGTGTGAAGCCGACACAGCCAAGGGGCGGCTTATGAATTACATCGAGCCAGTCGAGACCCTCATAACCCGGCTTCATCAGAACAATATCCGTGTCTGGATCGATGCTGGAAGCCTGAAATGTTCAGACCCTGATGGTCGCTTGAACGATGCCATGATGAGCGAAATCCGGACCAGAAAAAACGACATTCTGGCGTTCCTCAACATGATGCATGCGGACTTTGACGCAATCGGCCAGAATGATATCCCTCCCCGTCACGAGACTTGCCCGCCGCTGTCATTCGCCCAGGAAAGACTGTGGCTGATCGACCAGATCTATCCGGGCTCGGCATTACACCACATCGGCATTGCGCTCGAAGTCCGCGGCACTCTCGACCTCGATGCGCTGAGGGCGGCGCTCGCCGCTGTCATGAGCCGCCACGCGGTGCTTCGCGCCCGCATATACAGCGACAATGGCGCGCCGAGACAAACCATATCCGCACATTGTGACACGCCTTTTTCCGTCCTCCAGATTTCACTCGCCGATGCGGCGATGGAAGATGTCATTCATGCGGAAACGAGCAGACCCTTCGATCTTGCCGCCGAACCGCCCATCCGCCTGCTCATTGTCAAGTGCGGCGATGGCCGCTATGTCCTCGTTTTTACGCTGCACCACATATGCGCCGACGGCTGGTCTACTGAAATCCTGCTGAGAGACCTCGGCGCGTTTTACAGCGCGCAAGTGTCAGGCAGCGCGACGCCGGAAGCTGCGTTGGCGATACAATATGGCGACTTCGCCGCATGGCAGCGCGAGCGTCTGGCGGCGGAAACGGCAGGAGCGCTTGAGGAATTCTGGAAGCAGCACCTTTCTCAGCCTTTGCAGACCACGCAGCTGGTAACGGACATGGCGCGCAGCGCAGGCCATGGCCACGCGGGTGAACTGCACGACTTTTCGATCGATAAAGCGACAGCCGATGCGCTGCGAAAGATTGCCGCCGCGCATGGCACGACGCTGTTCACGGCGCTTTTTACCGCCTTTAACCTGCTGATCCACCGCTATACCGGGCAGACCGATCTGGTGATCGGCACGCCCGTCGCCAACCGCCCGCATGTGGAGACGGAAGAACTGGTCGGGCTGTTCGTCAATCCTCTCCCCGTCAGATCGCGCATCGATCCCTTCGGCAATTTTGAAAAGGCCCTGCGGCAAACACATGAGACCCTGCAGCAGGTTATCAGCCATCAGGACATGCCGTTCGAGCGCATTGTCGATATGGTCGGCGTGCAACGCGATCCCGACAGCCACCCGCTGTTTCAGATAAAATTTCAGCTCGACGCAGCACCACACGAGCGCATCCGGCTTCCCGGGCTGGAAATGCGCCGGCTGGCGCGCCAGGACAAGGTCTCGAGGCTGGACCTATGCCTCGATCTACGCGAGACGGAAACCGGGCTTTCCGGCACAATCGAATACAAGACCGCGCTGTTTCGCGCCGAGACGATCGGCCTGTTTGCCAGTCATTTCCAGCAACTGCTGAAATCCATCGTCGCCACCCCCTCCCTGCCGATCGCCACTCTTGCGCTTTTGACACAAGAAGAGCAGCAGCAGCGGATTTGCGACTTTAACAACACGGTGCAGGAACACGCAGGCCCGCAATATTTTCATGAATTGTTCGAAGCACATTCGGCGCGGGCGCCGCAGGCCGTGGCGCTCATCATGCCGCAGGCGGATGCCGATGATATCATGACATATGGCGAGCTTAACGCGCGCGCTAACAGGCTGGCGCGCCTGCTGCGCAGTAAAGGCGTTACTGCAGAAACGGTCGTCGCAATCTCGCTGCCGCGCAGCTTTGACATGATCGTGGCCTGGCTTGCAGTCTGGAAAGCAGGCGGTGCCTATCTGCCTCTCGATCCGGATTACCCCGCGGAGCGGATTGGCGCGATGCTGTCGGATGCAGATGCCCGGCTTGTCGTCAGCCACAGCTTGATCGATCTTCCGCCGACAGCCGACCGGCTCAATCTGGATGAGGACTTCCCCCACGAGGAACCCGCCGACAACCTTGAAACGGTCACTTATCCGTCGCAGCTGGCTTATGTGATCTACACGTCAGGCTCGACAGGCAAGGCAAAGGGCGTCCTTGTCGATCATAGCGGGCTGATCAATCTGACGAGGGACAAAATCCGCGCCTGCGACGTCACGGCCGACGATTGTGTGCTGCAGTTCTTCAGCTTCAGTTTTGATGCCTCCATTCCTGAACTCGTCATGAGCCTCGGCGCCGGTGCCAGGCTTCTTCTTCTACCCGGATATGCGACCCTTCCCGGCGCCGAACTGGCCGGCATCCTGCACACGCGGCATGTGACACACCTGACAATGACGCCATCGGCCCTGCTCTCCCTGCCGGTCGATGACCTGCCGTCGCTGCGCACCGTTCTGGTGGGGGGAGAAGTTCCCATGCCTGAACTCATCGAAAGATGGGGAAAGAACCGTCGTTTCATCAATGCCTATGGCCCGACCGAAACCACCGTCAATGCCAGCATGGTCGATATGGGCGGGGGGCGTGCCGGCCTGCCGGTGCTGAGGCCCGCGGCAAACAAGCAGCTCTATGTGCTTGATGAAAATCTCGAGCTGTTGCCCTTTGGCGTGCCGGGAGAACTTCATATCGGCGGCTGCGGCGTTGCCCGCGGTTATCACGATCGGGCGGCGCTGACGGCCGAACGTTTCGTTCCCGATCCATTCGCCACAGACGGGCGCGCGGGCGTGCTCTACCGCACCGGCGATCGCGCCGTGCTGCTTGCCGATGGGCGGGTCCGCGTGTCAGGACGGCTGGACAGCCAGGTCAAGATCCGTGGATACCGGATCGAGCCTGGGGAAATAGAGGCGGGCCTGCTTGCCCACCCGGCCATCGTTTCGGCGGCGGTGGCGGTGCGTGACGACGGACGCGGCGGCAAAAGGCTCGCCGCCTATGCGGTTCCTCAAACCGATCAGGACGCGGCAACCAGATCCACGCCATCGGAAATCCGCGCATGGCTGGCGAACCGCCTGCCGAAATTCCTTGTGCCCGACACGTTCGACTGGCTCGAGGCGCTGCCGCTTACCGTCAACGGCAAGATCGATCCCTTAAAGCTTCCCGCGCCGCGCGCCGAAACAGATCCCGATGGCCGGGCGCCCGAAGGCGAGATGGAAACCCGGATAGCCAGTGCGTTCGGACATATTCTGAATATTGATCAGGTTGCCGCAACCGACGATTTCTTCACGCTTGGTGGCCACTCGCTGCTGGCCACCCGTTTCTGCGCCGTTGCAAAGGAGACGTTCGGCCTCGATATCGGCGTTCTCGATCTTTTCAACGCCTCCACGGTGGAAGCGCTGGCAAACCGCCTGCGGACAAGAGACGCCGGTAAAAGCGGCAGCGACGATGAAACCATGCTGCTGAAGCGCGATATAAAACTGGACGATGCAATCCGTCCAAGCGCAACGCCAAAAGCCACAAGCGACACCGCCCACGTTTTCCTGACGGGTGCAACCGGCTTTCTCGGAACCTATCTTCTCCACGAGCTGCTTCGCGACCCCGCGAGAAAAGTCACCTGCCTGATCCGTGGCGACGATGGAATGAGCCGCCTGCGGCAGGCCTTCCGGCAATATGACTTGCCCCAGTCCATGTTGACGGAACGCGTGACGATATTGGCGGGCGAGCTTTCCAAACCGGGCCTCGGGCTTGCCGCCGGGGACTACGACAATATTGTCCGGAATGCCGATTGCATTTTTCACAATGGCGCGGAAGTCCACCACCTTCATCGGTACGAGCGGCTGCGCGAGACCAATGTGCTTGGAACCCAAGAAATTCTCAAACTCGCCTGCGCGGGAGCGGGCCGGCACGTTCATTACGTCTCGACGCTCAGCGCCCTGACGCCGCGCCGCGGTTCTAGCAGTGTTCGGCCTGTCTGCGAACTGGAAAGCGTGGAAGGGTTTGCCCCGCCCGCCGGCGGTTACAACCGGAGCAAATGGGTCGCGGAGCATCTCGTCAACGAAGCCGGCAGGCGAGGATTGCCGGTGACGATTTACCGGCCGGGAGCCATATCGGGCGACAGCGTTACCGGCGCCTTCAACGGCTCGGACATATTGTGCCGTCTGGTGCAGGCCTATCTTTACACCGGGACAGCGCCGGAAGGCGAAAGACTGCTCGATATGCTGCCGGTCGACCATGTGGCCCGGGTGATTGTGTATCTCTCCGGCAAACAGGCTTCGGCAGGACAGGTTTTCCACCTCATTCATTCCTCCCCCGTTTCAAGCGCCCGCCTCTTTGAGGCCTGCGAACTGGAGGGGATCGAACTGAAACGGGTTTCGCAGCGGGAATGGCAGGACATGCTGAGCGATGTGGCGCGCGGAACGCCAGACCACCCGCTCTATCCATTACTGGGACTGCTGCGCTCGCCTTCCGCCGCCGGCAAGAGCGATGAAAAACAGATGCGCAACTTCGATTGCCACCTCACACAGGCGGCAATGTCCGACGCACCATTCCGCGAACCGGCCCTGACATTCGAGCTTTTGCGGACATATCTGCGCGCATTTGCCAAGGCCAACTTTCTGAACGCGGCGTCCGATGACGCGCGAAAGCAGGGTGAACGATGAGCACAGTTATATCAAGCGAAGCCAGCAATTACGACCATTGGGCCTGGCTCTACAACCACACGCTTGGCCCGCGCTATAGCGAGCAGAAGATCGCTCCCCTGGCACGGGCGGTTCTTTCGCAACTGCCGGACGGCGCTTCGGTTCTCGATCTCTGCTGTGGAACGGGACATCTTGCAAAGCTGATGGCTGAGCGCGGATATGCCGTCACCGGGCTGGATGGTTCGCAGGACATGATAAACCATGCCCGCGGCAACGCACCGGATCTTGAATTCGTTCTGGGTGACGCAAGGGATTTCACCTTTGAGCAGCCCTTTGACGGCGTGGTCTGCACCAGCGCATCGCTGAACCACATCCAGAATAACGAAGACCTGCGGAAGGTTTTTTCAAGCGTCCGCCGCTGCCTGAAAGATGATGGAATTTTTGCTTTCGACATCAACCATCCCGGCCAGATGACGCGCTACTGGCGCGATCTGCCGGCCGAAGGCGAACTCACCGATGAATACGCCTGGCTGATAACGCCCCGCTATAATTCGCAGTCGAACGAGGGTTCGTTCACGGTTGAAATCCATACGAGGTCGAAAGCGGCACGCTTCTCGTTGGCGGAGGCGGCATACAGGCTGGCGGTCCGGCGGCTTTCCAATCGCCGACGGCTTGCTCTCATCGCCCGCTTCGGCATTCCCGGAAACAACTGGCAGCGCCACTCGGTCACCAACCCTGTGTGGGGGCACAATCTGGATACCGTGACCGAGCTTCTCCGGGCATCGGGCTTTTCGGTCAAAATGCGGAGCACCGATGGCGGTCCGGTGACCGATGAGAGAGCAGTCTACTTCCTCTGCACGAAGATTGCCGGCGACCGCGCGGGGCAGGAAGTCACACAGGAGGCCGTCGAATGAATATTCACAATCCCGGCACCGCGACTGACCCAATCGCCGCCATCGTTACCGACTTCAATCTCAAGACGCCGGGTTCGAAGCGCGCCGCCGCCTATAACCGGGATTTCCTTTCGGACAAAAGCTCGATCGGCCTTCCCTTCACGATGCAGACTAAAGAGGCCCTGTATCCCATCGTCGCCACCCATGCCGAAGGCGCCTATTTGCAGGACGTCGACAACAACAGATATGTCGATATTCTCATGGGCCTCGGCACCAATCTCTTTGGCCATAATCCATCCTTCATCCGCGCGGCAATCGAAGCGCAGCTGGCTAAGGGCTTTGCGCTCGGGCCGCAATCCGATCTGGCGGGCGAGACCGCGGAACTGTTTTGCCGTATCACCGGAAAAGACCGCGTCACATTCAGCAACACCGGAACCGAAGCCGTGCAGACGGCCATGCGGATAGCCCGTGCCGCAACGGGGCGCGACAAGATCGTGCTGTTTACAGGCTCGTATCATGGCCATTCCGACCCCGCACTGCATAAGGCCACCAAACTTGAATATATCCGCAGGGGCGCTTTGCTGCGGTCTCATCCGGCATGGCTCGTGGCGCTGAAACCGCTCCTGAGACGCATGGTGCTGACGAAAGCAGTTCCCGGCTTTTCAGGCGTGGCACCCTCCTCCGCCCGCGATATCGTGCTGCTGGAATACGGCAATCCTCGTTCCATCGATTATATCAGGCGTCACGGCGCCAGCCTTGCCGGCGTGCTCGTCGAGCCCGTTCAGAGCCGGAGCCCGGAGCTGCAGCCGCGCGAATTTCTGCATGAATTGCGAAGCGTGACCGAAAAGACCGGAAGCGCGCTGATATTCGACGAGATGATTACCGGCTTCCGCGTCGCGCCCGGCGGCGCGCAGTCCCATTTCGGCATAGATGCGGATATTGCAACCTACGGCAAAATCGCCGGCGGCGGGTTGCCGCTGTCGCTCATCGCCGGCAACGGGCGGTTCATGGATTTCGTCGACGGCGGAGCCTGGGCTTACGGCGACAGATCCTTCCCGAAGGTGGCCCCGACATTTTTTGCAGGAACCTATTGCCGCCATCCGCTGGCGCTCGCAGCCGCAAAGGCGGTTGCGACGCGATTGCTGGAAGACGGACCGGCCCTGCAAGAGGGCCTGAACGCCAGGACGCTGGCATTCGTGGAACGGCTGAACGGCGCACTCAAGGATGCGGGGTTGCCCGTGGCGTTCATGAGCTTCGGTTCGTTCTTCGCCATATCCGCTGCCCGCAGCCGCATCTCGCCGCAGGCTGTCACCATGCTTTCCTTCCTTCTTCTGACCTCCGGCGTTCACCTTCGTGCCGGGGACCGTGGCGGTTTTCTTTCTACCGCCCATAGCGATGACGACATCGCCTTTGTTCACGACGCTGTTCTGCAAAGCCTGACGGCTCTGGCGGACCACCGTCTTCTCGACAGACATTGATCGGAGTGACCACCATGAGTTCCCAGACACCGGCTGAAGACCTGCACTACAACGTCGTGATCAGCGACGAGGAGCGATACTCGATATGGCCGGTCTACAAGGCGGTCCCGGCAGGGTGGCGACCGAGCGGGTTTTCCGGATCGAAGCAGGCGTGCCTCGATCATATCGAGGTGGAGTGGACCGACATGCGCCCCTTGAGTTTGCGGCGGTTGATGGACGGCGAAGCAGTAAACACAACCAGCGCGCAAGAATAGGACGTGACCCCATGGACGACCAACCATGGCCAAGCCCGGCGCCCGGCGCGGACGCCGGACCGGACAGGGAGTGGCTTGCGCAAGATGCAGTTCTCGATCTGCTCGTGCCGGAGGCGCTTGCACCGGTAATGGCGCCGGAAGAACACGACAAGGCCTACCTGCAGCACATTATCTGCGAGGCAATTGAGGCGTTCACGCTGCATTATCCCGAATGCCGCGCGCGTATCGCCGCACTTCTGGGCAACATGGAAAAGCCGATGTCCGATCCCGGCATCGTGGATGTCAGTGGCCTTCCGTTGACGTCCTTTCACGCGAACGACTACGACCGGTATTTCCGCGTGAACCGCATTACCACTGCCCAGCCCGCCCATGTTCTGCTGCGCAGCTTCCTGCAGGTCGCGCTGTCAGTCACCGATCTTTTCTGCCGGGCGCCCCACATGTCGGAGAAGGCGGCGAAAGCCCAGTTTGACGGTTTCGAGGTTCATGCAAGGCTTCTTGCAAGGTGCTTCGGCGTGGAGTGTGCAAGATGACCATTGCTTCCCCGTCGCCATCCCGGATCTGGCGCGAATTCCACTGGGCGTTTTTCATGAACGTGCAAGGGCTGGTTCTGTGCCTGCGTCGTTTCAACATGCAGGTGCATGAGGGCAACCACACCGAAGCGGACAGGGAATTGCGGGCAGCCGCGGTGCTCCTGCGCACATCTGCCAGCTCCATGGACCTCGCCGCCAGCTTCAGCAAGGCGGATTACGAAAACACCATCCGCGTCTCCATGACGCCGCCTTCAGTGGAATCCGATGACTTCAGCGGGCTGATGTCGTTCGATCATGCCGTTCTCATTCAGGTCTGGCGTGAAATGAAGGACGTGTTTGCCACGCTGCCGGTCGAACTCCACAACGCCCATGCTGAATTCGTCACAGCCTACAAACATCTGGCGGAAGGGCATGTCGGGGTCTGCTCACGTTTCGTCGGCTCCGACGCTGGCAGCCTGCGATACGGCGACCGGAAGGCGATCGATACGCTCCAGCGTTTCGAACGCGGCCGCCTCGGCATGATCGATCCCCCCAAAAAGGGCTGCCCGTTCCACAAGTAACGTGCGTGTTCAATTTCTAATCCAGCGAGAACTGCATATGTCCGACTATACCAGCGCTTCAAACCAGGATCGGAACGCCTTTCGGGTCGCCGTCATCGGTATGGCAGGCCGCTTTCCGGGAGCCTCCGACATCGAGAGCTTCTGGGATAATCTGGTTCATGGCCGGGAGTCGGTCAAAGAATGGACCGACGAGGAACTCATTGCGTTGGGTGTGCCGCCCGAGCAGCTTGCGGATGCGGATTTCGTGCGGGCTTCAGCACCGCTGGAGGGGGCTGACCAGTTCGACGCCGAATTTTTCGGCTACAGCCCCAGCGAGGCGGAAATTCTCGACCCGCAGCAGCGCCTGTTTCTCGAATGCGCATGGGCGGCGCTGGAGCGCGCCGGGTATCAGGGCGACACCTTCGACGGTTCCATCGGCGTCTATGCCTCGAGCGGCTTCAATACCTATCTTCTGAACCTGCACGCCAATGCCGCGGTGCGCCAATCGATCAGCCCCTTTGAACTGTTTGTCGCCAACGACAAGGATTTTCTAGCGACGCGCACGGCTTACAAGCTCAATCTGCGCGGACCGGCCATGACGGTGCAGACGGCCTGCTCCTCATCGCTTGTTTCCATCCATGTTGCGGCACAGAGCCTCATCGCGGGCGAATGCGATATTGCGCTCGCGGGCGGCGTAACGGTTTCCCGTTCGCATGGATATGTGGCGCGGGAAGGCGGAATATTGTCTCCTGACGGGCATTGCCGGGCGTTCGATGCGGATGCCGCCGGGACCGTTCCCGGCAGCGGCGTCGGCGTTGTCGTGCTCAAGCGTCTCGAAGATGCGCTTGCAGACGGCGATACGATCGACGCCGTCATCATCGGTTCGGCCATCAACAATGACGGCGCGCTGAAAGCAAGCTTCACCGCGCCGCAGGTGGACAGCCAGGCCATGGTCATCCGCGAGGCCCATGCGGCTGCGGGAATATCGGCCGATTCCATCGGTTATATCGAGGCGCATGGCACGGGAACATCGCTGGGGGACCCTATCGAAATTGCGGCGCTGACGCAGGCCTTTCGCAAGACGACGGCGCGCACCGGCTATTGCGCCATCGGCTCGGTGAAAACCAATATCGGCCACCTCGATACGGCCGCAGGCATTGCAGGCTTCATCAAGACCGTGCTTTGCCTGAAGCACCGCAGGATTCCCGCGAGCCTTCATTTCAGACAGGCAAACGCGAAGATCGACTTCCCGGCGAGCCCCTTTGCGGTCAATACGGCCCTGCGGGACTGGGCTGCTTCGGAAAGCCCCCGGAGAGCTGGCATCAGTTCTCTCGGTATCGGCGGAACGAATGCGCATGTGGTGCTGGAGGAGGCACCGGCCGACGCGGGCAGCCGCGCCAGGACGCAACCGGCATCCCCGCAGCTTCTGGTATTTTCGGCGCGCAATGATGCAGCGTTATCAGCATTGCTTTCAGCACAGGCAAAAGCGTTCGAGGCGGACCCGGAACTTGCCGTCTACGACGTTGCGTTCACGCTGCGTCATGGCCGAAAGGCTTTCAGCCATCGCCAGTCGGTGGTTGCCGATGACCTGGCGTCGGCTGCGGCGGAACTGCACCGTCTCGCGGCGGAAAAACCAGCTATTGCCGGCAGCACGCCGTCACCGGTTTTCCTGTTTCCCGGACAGGGAAGCCAATATGCCGGAATGGGGAAGGATCTCTACGAGCGGGTGGAGCTTTTCCGCGCGCCGTTCGATGCCTGCGCGGATCGTCTTTCCAAGATCATGCACCGCGATTTCCGCGCCGATCTCTTTGCCGGACATGACGACATCCAGACTACGGAGTTTGCCCAACCGGCGCTCTTTGCCGTGGAATATGCCCTTGCAAAGGCATGGATCGCGCAGGGTGTGATACCGCAGGCGCTCCATGGCCACAGCATAGGCGAATATGTGGCCGCCTGCCTGGCGGGTGTCTTCGATCTCGATACAGCACTTTCGCTCGTCGTGGCGCGCGGCCGGTTGATGCAACAGGCCGCCCCCGGCGCAATGCTTGCTGTCGTTCATCCCGATGCGCCGGTCGACCGCTGGCTTGGCGCAGAGATTGCCCTGGCGGCCAGCAATGCGCCCGGCCTCAGCGTCGTTTCAGGCCGCCTGGATGCCATCGCAAGGCTCGAAACGGAACTCAAACAGGAACGTTACGTGACTCGGCGACTGAAGACCGGACATGCATTCCATTCACCGATGATGGCGCAGGCCGCAACGCGCTATCTGGCAGAGCTGCGAAATGTCAGGCTTTCCCCGCCGGCCATTGCGATGATCTCCAATGTGACGGGAACCTGGCTGAGCGCCTCGCAGGCGACGGATCCGAATTACTGGGCCAGACATCTTGAACAGACCGTGCGTTTCGATGAGGGGATGCGAACCCTTCTCGGCATTGACAATACAGTCTTCATCGAGGCCGGACCCGGCTCGGCACTGTCGGGTCTCATAAGCGAGCATGCTATCGCGGAAGACCGGATCATACCGTGCCTTGGCCGTGCCAGACCGGAAAACGAGACAGACCAATACCTTGCCGCACTGGGACAATACTGGAGGACGGGCGGACATCTCGACTGGCAGGCCGTATCGGCTGAAGGCAGCCGCGTGCCGCTCGCCACCTATCCGTTTCAGGGGCAGCGTTACTGGATTTCCGCCCAGACGGCAGGAAATCAGTCGCCTATCTCCACCCCCGTCGACGGCGCCAGAATCTTTCGTCCGACATGGCAGCGCCTGTCGCCGGCAACCCCGGCAGATTACAGAAACCGCCGTGTACTGATCCTTGATGAAGGACGCATCGGCAAATCCCTCGCCGCACGGCTGGAAGGCGCCGGCGCTCAGGTCTATCGCGCCATTGAAGGCGACAGGTTCGACGAGTGCGATTTCCGCTGCTTCAGCCTTGCGGGACATTCCGCGGCGGATTTTGCCCAGCTGCTCGACACCCTGGGCGAACGCGGGGCTCTGCCACAGGACATCCTTTATCTGTGGCCGCTGAAGTTCGGCAGGCGCAACGAAGTTGCGGCCCTGCTCAATCTCGTGCGGGCTCTCACCGCACAGGGACATAAAAGCAAGCTGACGCTGGTGACCAATGGAGCAGCGGATGTCACCGGGCTGGAGAGCCTCGACGACCTGCAGTCTCAGCTGCCGGGCATCCTGAAGGTCGCCGGTCAGGAGTATGAAGATCTGACCTGCAGGCATATCGATATCATGGTCACGCCGGACACGGCGGATCAGGCGATCGCTGATCGCCTCCTGGCAGAATTCAACGGAACCGGCCCGATGCTCGCCATAAGGGGCCCGCATCGGTGGTCACATGGCTTTGCGCCGCTCGACCTGCCTGAACCGCAGGTATCGGCTCGCCTGAAGAAAAACGGCGTTTATGTCGTGATCGGCAATATCGCCGAAGGTGTCGGCACCGTCTGGCTGAATCATCTTGCGAAAATATCCGGCACACGCCTGTCCGTGCTGCAACCCATCAACGATGCGGAGACCGCCATTCAGTCGGAAGCAGCTATCGATACGCGCCGGATCGACTGCAATGATCCGGCTGCCATCGGCGCGGCACTGGATGAGGTGGTGTCGAGGCGTGGGCGGATCGACGGGATTTTTCTGAGCATGCCGCAGGCGAACCGGCGGGCGGCAGCGCCGCTTTCGATGATGGACGATACGCATCTCAGCTACAATGAAGCGGTTCGCATCGCGCCGCTGCGTGCGCTCATAAAAGCCATGGAGCAACGGCGGGCAGGTTTCTGCTGCATTCAGTCATCGCTTGCAACCGTTATCGGCGGCGTCGGGCTCGCCGCTTATACATCGGGATATCAGGCGGTGGAGTTGCTTGTGGCTGCTCAGTCGCGCGGCACAAGAATGCCCTGGTTCGCCATTGGTTACCCGCTCATCGATGTTCTGGCTGCCGGCAAACGTTCCTCGCTCGACACCAACGCCTATGCGATTGCCTCGGAGGATGCCTGGGACCTGACGAGAAAGATCATCGAGAACGGCATTACCGGCACAACGATGCTATCGCGCAGCGACATCACCGTGGCACCACCCGCGGGCAAGAAGGCGCAACTATCGAAAGCACCGGTTTCGGGTCGCGCAAGGCCGGCGATGTCCACACCCTTTATTGCCCCGCGCACCCGCATCGAAACCACGGTCGCAGGCATTTTCGAAGAGCTGATCGGCGTGAGCGGGATCGGCGTCGATGACGGGTTTTATGAGCTGGGCGGCCACTCGCTTCTGGCCATCCGCGTTGTCGCCAAGCTCAGAGAAACGTTCCCGGTCAAGATCGAAATGCGTGAACTCCTCTTCGAAAACCCGACGGTCGCCCGCGTGGCGAGCATGATTACCGCCCATATGCCTGATGAAGGTGACCTGGACGAAATGGCAGCGTTGCTGATGGAAATCGAAGGCCTTTCCGACAGTGAAGTCCAAAGCGCGCTTGGAGGAGCAGAAGCACGATGAACGAATTCTACGCCAAACTCGCGAACCTTTCGCCCGAGCGCCGTCGCCTCATAGAGCAGCGTCTTGCCGAGCGGGGATATCAGTCGGCTCTCGACTCCGTCATTCCGGGACGCGAGGAAGGCAATGTTGATCGGCCCCTGTCCTTTGCACAGCAGCGCCTGTGGTTCATGCAACAGCTTGAACCTGACAACACGGCTTACAACATGCGCAGCATCCTGCGGTTTCGGGGAAAACTCGACAGGACGGCATTGGAAGAGGCGCTGGCGAATGTCGTAAAACGGCATGAGCCGCTGCGAACCCGCTTCGTTCCCGGCACAGACGGCTTTCCGGAACAGGATATTCTGGCGGCCGGAGACACAGAAATCGAATTCCTCGACCTTGGACAGGACATTGATGCCGAAGCCACGGCCCGCCAGCACATCCTGCAGCGGCTTTCCGAGCCCTATGACCTCAGCCATCCGCAATTGCGCGCAATGCTGGTTCGCCTGTCCGCCGAAGATCATCTGCTGGCGGTCGGGCTGCACCACATCGCCGGCGACCGGTGGTCCATGACCGTGCTCGCCCGGGATCTCGCGGGCTTCTACAAGAAGATGACCGGCCAGTCGCACCACCTGCCTGACATTCGCGTTCAATATGCCGACTGGGCGATCTGGCAGGGAAAGATGCTGCGCGGCCCGGTGCTTGAAAACCAGCTCGCATACTGGAAAAAGGCGCTTGGAACCGACCTGCCGGTACTGGACCTGCCATTCGACCGCCCGCGCCCGGCCATTGCAAGCTTTCTCGGCGCGCAATTTGCCGTCTCCATCGACCCGGCACTTTCAGGACAGCTGAGGGCGCTCGCACGGGCCCATAATGTCAGCCTTTATGTCCTGCTTCTCTCCGCTTTCAAACTGGTGCTGCATCTCTATTGCGACAGCGATGATATCGTGGTGGGCAGTGAAGTCGCAAACCGCGACAGGCCGGAAACCCAGGCGATGATCGGCCCCTTGGTCAATACGCTGGTCCTGCGTACCGATCTTGCGGGCAATCCGGATTTCTTAGGCCTGCTGCAGCGCATCAGTGAGACCGTCCGCACCGGCCTGGCAAACCAGGACGTACCTTATGAGCGGATCGTCGAGGCTCTCAATCCGAAACGCTCCCTTTCCGAGATGACGCCGCTGTTTCAGGCCAAATTCGATCTTCAGCACAATCTGGCTAGGTTGCCCGAACTAAACGGTCTTGCCATCGAAACCCTGCGTCTGCCCGACGGTGCCGCAAAAAACGAAATCCGTTTCAATCTCGAGGACAATGACCCTGACATCGGCGGCAAGATCGAATATGCAACCGATCTCTTCAATGAGGAGACGGTCTCCACCCTATGGCGGCGTTTCGAACATGTGTTGCGCACGATCGTCGAGGATCCCGCCCGTAGGCTGTCGGAATTTTCTCTTCTGTGCGACGACGAGCAGCAGGAACAGATCCGCCGGTCCGCCGGCCAGGCGCTGACATCCAACGGGCTTTGCCTGCACGAGATGCTGACGGCGCAGGCGACACGCACGCCGGAAAAATCCGCAGTGGCAAGCGAACATGGCAAGCTCACCTATCGGGACCTCGATCAACGAAGTGAGGCGATTGCCGCCGCGCTCGCCGCCGGCGGGTTTGGCCGCGGCTCCATCGTCGGCGTCTGCATGCAGCGCACGCCGGATCTCATCGCGGCCCTGTTCGGCGTATTAAAAGCAGGCGCGGCCTATGTGCCGCTCGATCCGGACTACCCTTCCGAGAGGCTTTCCTTCATCGCACGGGATGCGGCCATCAGGGTCATACTGACGGATAGTGACCGGCTGGCATTCGATGCCACGGACGATCTGACGCTCCTTGAGGTCGGTAAACTGCCCGATGCGATCGTTTCCGCCGCTTACGCCTGCGATCCGGCCGATCTTGCCTACATAATCTATACGTCCGGCTCGACAGGGCGACCGAAGGGCGTGGCGATCACGCATGGCAATGCCGCCGCCCGCATGCAGTGGGCGGCCAACAACTTCACCGCAGACGAGCTAACAGGCGTCCTGGCATCGACCTCGGTCTGCTTCGATCTTTCCATATTCGAGATTTTCGGCACACTTTCCTGCGGCGGCCAGGTGGTTCTGGCCAACACACTCTTCGATCTGCCGCGTTTGCGGGATGTCACCGAGGTAAGCCTGATCAACACCGTTCCAAGTTTGCTGCGCGAATATCTGCGCCACGACACGCTTCCGGCATCCGTTCGCGCCGTCAATCTTGCCGGAGAGCCCCTGCCGCCGGTCCTGCTTGAAGAACTGGCGAAGAAGGCACCGCAGGCACGCATACACAATCTCTACGGACCTTCGGAAGATACGACCTACTCGACGGGCGCGATGGTTCGCGCCGGCGACGGGGAAAAAACGGTTTCCATCGGCGCACCCCTGCCGGGAACGGAAGCTTATGTCCTCGACCGGGCCGGACACCTCCGGCCTGACGGCTTGGCGGGCGAACTTTATCTCGGCGGAGCCGGTGTCACCCGCGGGTATCTGCGGCGACCGGGCCAGACGGCAGAGCGTTTCGTTCCGGACGCTTTCTCAGGCCGGTCATCCGCCTATCTCTACCGCACCGGCGACCGGGTCAGGCGCCGCGCCGATGGCACGCTGGAATTTCATGGACGTCTCGACAATCAGGTCAAGATCAGGGGCCTGCGGATCGAGATCGGCGAGATCGAACACCAGCTCGAGGATGTCGACGGCGTCAACGAGGCGGTCATCGCAGTCATCGGCGATGAAGCAAGCCCGGAACGCCAGCTGGCCGCCTATATTTCGCTCGATGCCGGACGACAGCTGATAGTGGAAGACATCCGCGCTGCGCTGGCAAGGAAGCTGCCCTCCCACCTCGTCCCGGCATTATGGACCATCCTGCCGGCCTTGCCGCATCTGCCGAACGGCAAGATCGATCGCAGCGCCCTGCGCGCACTCAAAGTAAAGACGCCTGACGGAAGCGGCACCGCACCGCGAAACGATATCGAGGAACGGCTTGCAGCAATTTGGCAGGACGTCCTTCAGACGAGCATGATCGATGTCGAGCGCAGCTTCTTCGAGATGGGCGGACATTCGCTCCTCGCCATCAGGATCATAGCCCGCGTAAAAGCCGATTTCGGGGTTCCACTTCCGCTGAAGGCAATTTTCGAGACACCGACAATCGCTGGGCTGGCAAACCGACTTGAGAACGAGACGGAGGAAGTCCTCAACGCCGACGGTCACTCGATTATCCATAATCCTGAAGACCGCCATGAGCCGTTTCCGCTGACGGATATCCAGCATGCCTACTGGATTGGTCGCAACCAGGGCTTCGAACTCGGCAGCGTCGGCTCCCATGGCTATCGGGAATTCGATATCGACAATCTCGATACCGATGCGCTGGAAAACGCCATCAACGCACTTGTTGCGCGCCACGACATGCTGCGCGCCATCGTCGATGCCGATGGGCGGCAGCGCGTGCTGGCGGACGTTCCCCACTACAGGTTGCCGGTGGCGGATCTGCGGGATGAGACTGATCGCGCTACCTGCCTGATGGACATCAGAAACAGGCTGTCGCACAATATTTTCAAGGCGGATCGCTGGCCGCTGTTTCACATCGAGGCTGCCCGGCTTGATGGGAAGACAACGAGGCTGTTCGTCAGTTTCGATGTTCTCATCGGCGACGCCTGGTCGCTGAAATTGATGGGCACCGAGCTAGCGGCGCTCATGCAGAAACGCGCGCTTCCTGAAATCGGACTGACATTCCGGGATTATGTTCTGTTTGAGAAATCCGCGCATAACAATTCTGCCTATGAACGGGCGCGGGAGCACTGGTCTGCCCGCATAGCCAATTTGCCAGCCTCACCGGATCTGCCGCTGGCATGCAACCCATCGCAGATCGAGCATCCGCGCTTCACGCGTCGCCGGGGCCGGCTTGCCGCTAAAGACTGGTCGCGTTTCAAGGAACTGGCCCAGAGCGCTGGTCTGACCCCGACAGCCGCGATCATGACGATCTTCGCGGAAGTTCTGGCGCGCTGGAGCAGACGTCAGGATTTCACCCTCAATCTGACTGTGTTCAGTCGCGAACCGGTTCATCAGGATGTGGAAAATATCGTCGGTGACTTCACGGCGTCACTCCTGCTGGGGCTTGATTTTTCGGCACGCGCCGACTTCACCACGCGCGCGCGTCAGGTTCAGTTGCGTCTGATGGAAGATTTGGAACACAGGCTTTTCAGTGGTGTTTCCGTGCTTCGCGAACTGGCGAAACAGAACGGGCGTTCCGGCGGCGCCCTGATGCCCGTGGTTTTCACCAGCGTGCTGGGCCAGGCATCGAGAGACGACAGCACTCCGCGTCTCGATACGCGACTGGTGGACAGCGTCAGCCAGACGCCGCAGGTCTATCTCGACCATCAGGTCTCCGAAGATCAGGGCGAGCTCGTCTATAATTGGGATGCGGTCGAGGAACTCTTCCCGCCATTGATGCTGGACATGATGTTTGCCGCCTATCAGACATTGCTGCGGGCGCTGGCGAGCGACGATGCAGCATGGCAGACCGAGCCCGATATCGTTGATTGCCAGGCGTTCGAAACGCTCAATAGCAGGGCGAAAATCGCGCTTCCTGACAATACGCAGCTCCTGCATGAAGCGTTTTTCGAGAGAGCTGCGAAAAGCCCTGACAAGATCGCCGTCTGCGCAGAGGGTATCGAACTGACTTACGGACAGGTGGCTGAACGCGCGCTGGCGCTGGCAGCTATCCTGCAGAAAGCCGGCGCGGGTCCGAACGACCGGGTTGCCGTTTCTCTGCCGAAGGGCGCAGATCAGGTGATCGCCTGCCTCGGCATTCTGGCAAGCGGCGCGGCCTATGTGCCTGTTGACCCCGATCTGCCTGCGGAGCGGCGTTTCGAGCTGGTGGAAGATACGGCGGCCGATCTCGTCATCGCCGAGGGGGGCGACTGGCCGCAGCGGGTAACGGTGATTGCGGTTCCCGAAGAAGGAGTGGCAAGACCTTCATTCTCGGCAACCGAACCATCGGACCTCGCCTACATCATCTTCACATCAGGTTCGACCGGAAAACCAAAAGGCGTGATGATCGACCATCGCGGTGCGCTGAATACGATCCTCGACATCAATCGCCGCTTTGCTATCTCCGCCGAAGACCGGGTTTTCGCGCTCTCGTCTCTGAGCTTCGACCTTTCGGTCTACGATATATTCGGTCCGCTTGCCGTTGGCGGCGCCATCGTCATTCCCGTTGGCGAGGAAGTGTCGGACAATGCCCGCTGGATGAAACTTCTGCTACAACATCGGGTGACGGTGTGGAACTCCGTGCCAGCTCTTGCGCAATTGCTGCTGGCCGAACTGCCGACGCTCAAGGAAAAGCCTCCACTGCGCCTGATCATGATGAGCGGTGACTGGATTCCCGTCAGCCTGCCTCAAGCCTTGAAGGCACAATTGCCAGATGCCGATCTCATCAGCCTTGGCGGGGCAACCGAAGCTTCCATCTGGTCGATTTTCCACCCGATCGGGGAAGCCTTGCGGAACTGGACGAGCATCCCCTATGGCCAGCCGTTGGCGAACCAGCGCTGGTATGTACTCGATGATCAGGGGCGGCCCTGCCCGCCATGGGTCACGGGTCGGCTGTTTATCGGCGGCATCGGTGTTGCGCGTGGTTATTGGGGGCGGCCGCAACTGACCGCCGAACGCTTCATTCCCGATAGTTTTGCGGACGAAGAAGATGCTGGAAATGGCGCACTTCTGCTTTACGAAACCGGCGATCTCGGGCGGCTGCGGCCGGAGGGATTGCTGGAGTTTCTGGGGCGCGAAGATTTCCAGGTGAAGGTCAACGGCTTCAGGATCGAGCTCGGGGAAATCGAGACCGCGCTGCTGCAAAATGAGAATGTCGCCGAAGCCGTGGTGACGACGACGGGACAGCCCCCTGCCCTCGTCGCCTATATCGTTCCGAATACCAAAGGCAGCCTTATCGGCAAACTGGAAGCAAAGGCCGGCCGCTCAGGCAATGGCGGGTTGGGCGAAGCCGGAAACACCGTCGATTTGCCCACGCCGGACGGGCTGTTGCACGACGCGATCGCCCGGCAAAGTCATCGCCGCTTTTTGAACGCTCCGGCGGAGCTTCAGAAAATCGGCCATCTCTTGGCCAGTATACGGGCCTTCGATGTTCCCGGCACACCGCTGAAAAAGGCGCTTTACCCGTCAGCGGGCGGACTTTATCCGGTTCAGACCTATATTCTGGTCCAGGATGGCCGGATCGAGGGGCTGTCCGCCGGCTGGTATCGTCATCATTCCGCCGAACACCGGCTTGAATTTCTGGCGGCCGCTTCGCAGGAACAGATTGCGGCAATCGCCGGCAAGAGCGACGATATCGTCGGGCAATGTGCTTTCCTCGTGCTTTTCACCGGCCTCACGGCACCCATGGCGCGCAGCTACAGGGAAAAGGCCAGAGACTTTTGCCTGCTGGAAGCCGGTCATATGGCACAGACGATGATGCTGCATGCGCCGCTTCTCGATATCGGCCTTTGCGCTGTGGGCGGCGTCGATCTGACCGCCATCACATCGGCACTGGCAACAGAAGAAGACGAGGAGCCGCTTTACGTGCTGGCCGGCGGATCCATCAATCCAGCATGGAACACACAGTGGCAGGCATCCACTCAAATGCGGGGTGAAACCCTCTCTGAGCGGCTCCGCGTCTTTCTTGCCGGAAAACTTCCCGCCTATATGGTGCCCCGCGAATTCGTGATCATGGAACGGTTGCCTCTCAGCGCCAATGGCAAGGTTGACCGAAAGGCCCTGCCCGCACCGGGCGCGAGGGCACGCCGCACCGTTGCCCCGGCGACCGAAAACGAGGCAACACTTCTGGCGATCTGGCACGAACTCCTGTCCAGCGACAACGCGGGCGTGGAGGATAACTTCTTCGAAGCCGGCGGCGATTCACTGACGATTATGCAGCTGCTGTCGCGCATCAGGCAGGAATTTTCGGTTCACCTGACGCTTGCCCAACTCTTTGGCGCCACCACCGTCAAAGCCCAGTCGGAATTGCTCAGCTCACTTTCACCGTCCCTGCCGGACGAAGCGGAAACCGGCATCTCCCCGATCATTCCGCAGACATCCGTGAACGACCTTTCCGAGAGTGACGTGGATAGAATGCTGAAGCAGATGCTCTCCGGCCAAAAGGACCAGTAGACGTGAATACAATGGATATTTCCCGACTGACACCGGATGAAAAGCGCCAGCTTCTGCAGCGCCTGATGGCTGGACAGCAGGCATCCGAAAAAAAGAACTTCCGCCTGAGCCATGCCCAGGAACGTATCTGGTTCGTGGAGCAGATGCAGCCCGTCACAGGCGCATATTCGATACCCGTCGCCATCAGGCTGGAAGGTCTGCTCGACCGCAACAGGTTGAAGACCTGCTTCGATATGGTGGTGCAGCGCCATGAAAGCCTGCGGACGGTTTTCGAGGTCCGGGACGGAGAGCCGTTCCAGGTCATCGCTTCGCACACAACGACAGACTTCAGTTTTCACGAACTGGGCAATGACGAGCACGCACGCGACGACGCCATAAGCCGCTTTGCGCGGGAACCGCTCGATCTCTCGCAAGGTCCGCTGTTTCGCGTCGGCCTGTTCTCCGTCGCACCTGGCGAGCATATTCTCGTCATGGTGATCCATCACATCATTTCCGACTACGCCTCGTTGCAGATCCTGACCGATGAGGTCTACAGGCTCTATAGCGCAGCCGGCTCTCCATCCACGGGCCAGCTGACGGCACTCGATATCCAGTATCGCGACTATGCAGAATGGCAACGTAACGGCACCGCAGCGCTTTCAGGTCAGATCGATTACTGGCGCGAACAGCTGCGTGACGCACCGCTGCTGCTTCAACTCCCGTTCGATTTCGCCCGGCCGGTGACGCAGACGTTCCACGGCGCCCGGCACAAATTCCACCTCGGGCCGGACCTCTCCGCTGCCATCAAGGATCTGGCGAAAAGCCGGAAACTGACGACATTCATGGTGCTGCTGGCGGCCTATCAGATTCTGCTCGCCCGCCTTTCGAGATCGGACGACATCTGCATCGGCACGACGGCATCAAGCCGGAACCTGGCTCAAACCCGCAACCTCATCGGGCTGTTCGTCAACAATCTCGTCATGCGGACGCGCCTGCAACCGAATGACACTTTCGATACGCTGCTCGAACGGGTTCGGGATACGACGCTTGAAGCCCTGTCCAATCAGGATGTGCCCTTTGAGCAGGTGGTGGATGCGCTGAATGTCAAGCGCGACATCGGCCATAACGCCCTGTTCCAGTCAACTTTCGTGCTTCACAATGCGTCTGGTGCAACTTTCGACCTCGGCGATATCAAGGTAACGCCGATCGCACTCGATTCCGGCGCCTCGCGTTTCGATCTCAGCCTCGACATGCACGAGGGACGGGGAAATGAAGGTTTCAGTGGCGTTTTCGAGTTTAACACGGACCTCTTCCTGCTTGAAACGGTGGCACGCTTCTCCGGCTATTTCCTAAGACTGCTCGGCGGGCTCGTATCGAACCCCGGCGGCCGCATCGCCGAAATCGACCTGCTGGGCGAGACTGAGCATGCGGCCATAGCGGCTGCGAACCGGACAAACGTCGCCGTTCCTTCGACAGATGTTGCGTTGCTGCTGGAAGAGACGGCAAAGGCGCGCGGCTCGTTTGCGGCTGTGCGTTGCGGCGACCGGCAATATTCGCACGGAAATCTGAACGATGCCGCCAACCGCGTCGCATCCGGTTTGAGTGATCACATCGGCAAAGGCAAATCTCATCCCCGCGTCGCCATCTGCCTGCCGCGTTCCGAAAACCTCGTCATCGCCATCCTCGCAGTGCTGAAGCTCGGTGGCCATTATGTGCCTCTAGACACCGGGCACCCGGCGGAACGGCGCGCACTCATTCTCGAGGACTGCAAGCCTGACATCACTCTCGTCAGCGAGGCTGACGATGACGCTGCGAAAGCAGCATATCCATGCGATTGCATAGCGAT
Organism: Agrobacterium sp. S7/73; assembly: GCF_019355535.1. Classification (NCBI taxonomy): domain Bacteria; kingdom Pseudomonadati; phylum Pseudomonadota; class Alphaproteobacteria; order Hyphomicrobiales; family Rhizobiaceae; genus Agrobacterium; species Agrobacterium sp. S7/73. Next base: position 412,004 of record NZ_CP072138.1, on the reverse strand, counting down.
TGAACCTCTGCTGCGTGCAACTGGCTCCTTCGGCAATCCGCATCGCGAGACGCTGCCTGACGATCTGGCCTACATCATCTACACGTCAGGTTCGACGGGCAGGCCGAAAGGCGTGCCGATCCGGCAGAAAAGCCTGGTCAATCTTCTGGGCAGCATGGCGAGCCGGCCGGGCATGTCCGCTGAAGACCGGCTCCTCGCCGTCACCACACCGGCCTTTGATATCGCCACCCTGGAGCTGCTGATGCCGCTTATGGTCGGCGGCCTGCTGATCATCGCCGAAGCCGATGATGTCTATGACGATATGGCCCTTTCGGAGCTTATCCGGAACCACGGCGCGACGATGATGCAGGCGACCCCCGCGACATGGCGGCTGATGGCCGATGCCGACTGGAAGGCTCCTACGGGTTTCAGGATGCTTTGCGGCGGCGAGGCGCTGGAGCCGGGCCTTGCCCGCCGGCTGCTAGCGACCGGCGGCGAATTGTGGAACCTCTACGGCCCGACCGAAACGACGATCTGGTCCACCTGCACACGCATATGCGCCGAACATCTGGAGCTTCCTGCCCTTCCGATCGGTGAGCCAATCGCCAATACGCAGCTTCATTTGCTCGATGACGCGCTGATGCCGGTGCCGGCAGGCATTATAGGAGAACTGTACATCGGCGGCGAAGGTCTCAGTCCTGGCTATTTCAACCGCGAAGATCTGACTTCGCGCGCATTCGTCGAGGGACCAGCCGCAGGTTTGAACGGTGGACCTGAAACATCGAGACTCTACCGGACAGGTGACCTGATGCGGCGTTCCGCCGCCGGGCATCTTCTTTATGTCGGCCGCGCCGATTTTCAGGTCAAGCTTCGCGGTTTCCGCATCGAACTCAGCGAGATCGAGGCGATCCTCGCCTCGCAGCCATCCATCGAGCAGGCCGTGGTTACCCTTTGGCAGGATGAAGAAGGCTCGGGCACCCTCGTTGCCTATTGCCGCCCCGGGACAGGCCCGGTGGACGAGGAAGCGATTCGCATAGCGCTCGCCTCACAGCTTCCCTCCTACATGCTTCCTGCCGCCTATGTCTGGATCGATAGTCTTCCATTAAACGCGAATGGCAAGATCGATCGCAAGCGGCTTGAGCGACCGAAACAGATAGTCTCGTCAGCCGCCTATGCCGCCCCACGCGAAGGCACCGAGCAGTTGGTCGCGGCCATATGGTGTGAATTGCTCGGCGCCGAAAAGATCGGTCGTGAGGACAATTTCTTCACGGTTGGCGGCCATTCCCTGATGGCGACGCGGATGCTCGCGCGTTTGCGGACATCATTTACCGTCGACCTGCCGCTGCGCACCATTTTTGAGAAACCGGGGCTTGCGGAATTTGCCGGTGCTGTCGATGCGCTGGTTGCCGTGACGGGACGCAGGCCCGAAGCGGCTTCTTCCGGACTGGCAAAGCGGAACCATGCCGGCCGAACGCCACTGTCGTATGCACAGAACAGACAATGGGCGCTTGCGCAGCTGGAACCGGACAGCCCGCTCTATAACATCCCGTTTGCCCTGAAGATCAGGGGAGCGCTCGATTTCGAAATCCTCTCGCATGCGCTGGAACTGACGGCGCAAAGACAGGATATGCTGCGCAGCCGGTTCGTTTCGGTCGATGGCAAGCCCTTTGTCGAGACCGACCCGGAGATAACGTTCCGCATCTTGCCGGAAGAGATCGGCGACCGGGAACTCGAGGCTGCCCTGCTCGATTGCGCGCGCCGGCCACTCGATCTTGCCGTTGCGCCACTCCTACGCATTCACGCCTTTCGCAACGGCCCGCAGGACCATGTCCTGCTTTTCATATTGCACCACATCATCGGCGACGCCCTTTCAGCGGAAATTCTGCTGAACGACGTTGCAACGTTTTACGCGTCCCTCTTGAAGAACGCGGCGCCGCCAAACGGGGCGCTGCCCCTGCAATATGCGGATTTTGCAGTCTGGCAGCGGGAGCAGGACACGACGAATGAGGTCGATTACTGGCGAAGGACGCTTACAGGCGCTCCGCCACTGCTGGAATTGCCTACCGATTTTGTACGGCCCGCCATACAGGGCTTCTCCGGCGATAGCATCCGGTTCTCGCTTGACGCGGTTTTACTCGCAAAATTGCGGAAACTCTGCGACCAGCAAGGCGCTACCCTTTTCATGGGAATGCTGACGGCGTTCGCGACGCTGCTCCAGCGCGCCAGCGGCATGCGTGATATCGTCATCGGAACGCCTGTCTCCGAGCGTTTCCACCCCGATCTGGAAAACGTCATCGGGATGTTTGCCAATACGCTGGCGATCCGATTGCAGACGCAGGGCGGTGAGAGCTTCAACGAAGCACTGAAGACAGCCCGCAACACGGCATTAAGCGCTTTCGCCAACCAGGCCGCGCCGTTTGAGAAAGTGGTCGATGCGCTCTCGCTCCCTCGGACATGGAGCCATAACCCGCTGTTCCAGGCCATGCTCGTCTCGACGGTCGAAACCCGGCGCGAAGCCATTTCGCTTGCCGGCATGGAGTGGGAACGACTGGCACTTCCCGATAAGTCGTCGCGTGTGGACCTGACATTGTTCATCCATGAAACGGCGGAAGAATTTTCGTGCCGTCTGGAATATCGCAGCGATCTTTTCCGCCGCACAACCATGGAATCGCTGAGTGAGGCGCTGGTCGTCCTGCTTGAAAAGATTGTCGAACATCCTGATGTGCCACTCGAAAGGCTGTCCCTGCTATCGGGTAGCCAGCAGAAAAGGCTCCGGCAATGGAACGAGACGGGAGCAGCATTTCAGTCGCAGTGGCGCTGCCTGCACGACTTCGTGGAAGCGAGTGCCGAAGCCAATCCGCAGGCGATAGCCGTTACCGATCAGGACAAGAACCTGTCCTATGCCGAACTTGACCGGAGAGCCGACCGGCTCGCAAGCGGGCTCGCCGCAGCTGGCATAAGCAGGGGAAAACGGGTCGGCATCCGCCTTGGAAGAAGCGTAGAGCTGGTGGTCGCCATATTGGCCGTTCTTCGCACCGGCGCGGCCTATGTGCCGCTGGATCCGCGTTACCCTGCCGACCGCATAGAATTCATCGCAGTGGACGCCGATCTGGCGCTCATTCTGGTCACGACAGAGGAAGATATTTCGACTGTTGCACAGAATTTCCGATGCATGACTACGGGCATGTTGGAAAACCTGGCAGGCGGGGCCGTGCCAATGCCGGCGACGTCGGAATCCGATCTTGCCTATATCATCTACACATCAGGTTCGACCGGCAGACCGAAGGGCGTGGCCATCGAGCATCGAAACGCTGTTGCTTTCGTGCAATGGTGCCTGCACAGCTTCACCGGCGATCAGCTGTCCGGCGTGCTCGCCTCCACCTCGATCTGCTTTGATCTTTCGATCTTCGAAATATTTGCGACGCTTGCGGCGGGCGGACGCATCTTCATGGTGGACGATCTCTTCGCCTTCCCGAGCGCACCGTTTTCAGGCGACGTGACGCTGGTGAACACCGTTCCGACACCGATGTCCGAATTGCTCAAACTTGGCCCCCTGCCCAAGAGCGTGAAAACCGTTTGCCTGGCGGGAGAACCGCTTCCGCGCGAACTTGTCGCGCGGATTTACGCCAACGACCATGTCGAAAGCCTCTATAACCTGTACGGCCCCTCGGAAGACACGACCTACTCGACGGTGGCGCCGGTGCCTAAATCGGGAGAATGGTTCGGGATCGGAGTTCCGATTGCCAACACCCGCGCCTACGTGCTCGACGGCGAAATGAACGAGGTGCCGGTTGGAATTCCCGGCGAATTGTTCCTGTCCGGCAGCGGGCTGGCGCGTGGCTACTGGAACCGGCCCGGCCAGACGGCCGAGCGCTTTCTGCCCAATCCTTTTGCGGATTGCAACGAACACCGCCTCTTGTATCAGACCGGCGATATCGTGCGTAGACGTGATGACGGTGGCCTCGATTACATGGGGCGCGGCGACCGACAGCTGAAGCTCAACGGTTTTCGTATCGAACCGGGTGAAATTGAGGCCGTATTGCTGCAGCAGGAAGGGGTGCACGAGGCCGTTGCCGGGCTCTGGCGCGACGCCTCCAATCATCCGCGCCTGGCAATGTGGGTTGCCGGTGACCCTACACTCGAAATCGCCAAACTTGTCGCAATTCTCCGGCAACGTCTGCCCGAGCATTTCATTCCCGTGCTTGCGACCAGGCTCGATGCACTTCCACGCCTGCCAAACGGTAAGCTGGACCGATCTGCGCTGCCGGATCCCGCAACCTTTGGCGAACGCGCCACTGAAACCGCAAGTCCGCTCAATGACCAAGAAGACGTACTCGCGCAGATATGGCAAGGTTTGCTCGGTTGCGGAGACATCCGGCAAAACGACAATTTCTTCTCGCTCGGCGGCGATTCCATTCTTGCCATCCAGCTAGTTTCGCAGGCCCGCCAGAAGGGCTTGAAGATGACCCCGCGCGATGTATTCCTCCATCCCAAGCTCGCATCGCTCGCGGAAGCGACGCGCGTGGAAAGCACTGCGACGGCCGGAAACGGTGATGGCGATGATCAAGCTACGCTTGGGGCGATACAACGCTGGCTGCTGGATCAGGAACTGCCCGATCTTGCCCATTGGAACCAGGGATTGATCCTGAAACCCACTCAACCTCTCGATCCCGACAGGCTTGAAAAGGCGATTTTCAGGGTCCTCGAACAGCATCGTTCACTGCGCGCCAGATTTTTGCGCCAAAATGGGCAATGGCAACAGAAATTCGCCCCCCTTTCGGCGATGTCGCCGATGCAGCGACTGGCCGCCGCGGATGAGAACGACGTCACCGATTTTGCCAACAAGCTACATGCCGGTTTCGATCTTGGAGCCGGGCCTCTTTTCGGCGCGATTTTCGCAACATTGCCCGATGGTTCCGGACGCCTCATCCTTGCGGCCCACCACCTTATCGTCGATGGAGTGTCCTGGCGAATGATCGTCGCGGATATTGAGCGGCATTATCTGGAAACTGGCACCATTCGCTCCGGCGCGGTCGCGGCGGGCAGCTGGAACAGCCGGCTTTCGCGGTCGGTGCTTTTCGACGGAGAGGAGGCATATTGGCGCGGCATATGCGAGGAAGACGTGCAGGCGCTGCCACTCGACAACGAGAGTGGGAGTAATACTCAATCGGGTGCGGTGACGTACCGGCAGACGATTGACGCCGACACAACAAGACAACTGCTTAGGGATGTGCCGGAATGCTTCAGCATCGCCTCGAACGAAGTTCTGGTCGCAGCCCTTTATCTGGCGCTGCGGCAATGGAGCGGAAAGCCACGTCTGCGCCTTGAAATGGAAAGCCACGGCAGACCGCACCTGTTCGAGGACATCGACATTTCCGAAACGGTGGGCTGGCTGACCGCGCTTTATCCCGTGTTGTTCGATACGCCCGACGAGGCAACACCGGACCGCCTGCTTCTCGACGTCAAGGACACGTTGCGGCGAATTCCCAACAACGGCGTCGGTTTCGGCGTTCTGAAATATCTTCGCAACAAAGGTGAGCGTTTGGACTACGGCAAACCACAGGTCCGCTTCAACTATCTCGGCCAGATGGATGCCATGTTCGCAGCAGATAGTCTGTTTGCGCCTTCCGGCATCACATCCGGTCCGATGTACGGTCCAGACAATCCGCGCGATGCGATCCTCGAGATCAATGCCATGGTGGTGCGCGGCGAATTGCAATTGCAATGGGTCTATGGCGCGCAATTGCATTCCGAAGACACCATCAGGACACTGGCCGCCCATTTTCGGGACCATCTTGAAACGCTGATCCACCACTGCCTGAACGGTTCAGGTGCGGGTTTCAGCCCTTCTGATTTCCCGCTGATGGATCTCGGCCAGGACGAACTCGACAACCTGCTAAAGAGCTTGTGACATAATGGACAATCGCCCCCTTGAAAGCCGCCGCCGCTCGGCTATCGAAAACATCTATCCCCTGTCATCCATGCAGGAAGGATTGCTGTTCCACTCCATCGCCACGCCCGACGAAGGCGTCTACGTGCCGCAGATCGTCCTGCAACTGAGGGGTGCCGTCGATCCGCAGATCATGCATGATTGCTGGAGCGAGATGGTGTCGCGCCATGCGGTTCTGCGCACTACCTTCCACTGGGAAGAAAGGGACGAACCCTTTCAGGTCGTCCACAGCGATGCCGGCCTTGCCTGGTCGCAACTGGATTGGTCAGGAATCAACGCAGAAGAGCGGCAAAGACGCCTCGGTGCGCTTTTGTCCGCAAACCGGAGGCAGGCTTTCGATCTGAAGATGGCGCCGCTGATCCGCCTGCAATGGATCGACTATGGCGGGGAAAATTCGCGTCTCGTGCTTCAGTACCACCATATCATTCTTGACGGATGGTCGGCGGGCCGCATCGCCGAAGACGCCTTCAGGACCTATCAGAGACGGTGCGGCTCATTACGTCCGCCACTGCCCGCACCACGGCCCTATGTGGATTATATTGCCTGGCTGAAAAGCAGGAAACGTGAGGCGACGCGTGCGTTCTGGACGGACTACACGGCGAAGATCGAGGTCCCGGGCAGGATGACCCGCGACGCCACCGGAGGCGAGGCCGATTTCTCAAGTCATAACTTCACCTGCGATCCCGCAGTTTCCACGCAGGCGGCAAAACTGTGCAGGGACATGGGGATTACGCCCAATACCCTGCTGCAGGCCGCGCTTGCCATCGTCATCGCCCGCAAGGCCGGCAGCAGACACGTCGTCTTCGGCGCGACGACAGCCGGGCGACCTTCCGAACTCCAGGGTGTGGAAAACATGGTCGGCCTGTTCATCAACACGCTGCCGGTCTGCATCGACGTTGAGAATGGCCCTCTTGCCCCGTGGTTGCAGACATTGCAGAAACGCCAGTCCGCCTGTGCGGAACACGACTATCTTCCGCTACGCGAGATACAGGCAGGGCGGGGCGATCTTTTCGACTGCCTGCTGGTCTTTGAAAATTATCCCGTGCCGCGAGATATATCGACGGAGGCGACATTCGCCGTGACCGGCGTCGAGGTCGATGAATGGACACACTACCCCTTCACCCTGTTTGCCGCTGCCGACGCCACGAAGATTGCGATTTCCGCCCGATACGACAGGCGCTGCATTTCCGCGCAGGAGGTAGAGGCATTCCTGAATGAGCTGGGCGCGACAATCGGCGAGATCGCCGGCGGCACTCCAACGGTTCCGCACGTATCCGATACGGACGCAAGGCCGGTCGATATCGACAAGCCTGCGCTGCCTTCGACGGAAACACACAATGATCAGCCCTTTTCCGCTACCGTCTGGACAGAAACGGAAGAAAGGATTGCCCGGATATGGGCAGAGGTTCTGAAAGTTGAGGTCGAGTGCAATAGCGATAATTTCTTCAACCTCGGTGGCCATTCGCTTCTGGCTGCCCGGGTCGTCAACCGGGTGCGGCGAGAATTTACGATCAATTTTCCCGTAAAAGTCCTGTTCGACCGCCCGGTCCTTGCGGCATTTGCAGCATTCATCGACGCGCTGAAAGCAGCCGCCGCACCCGTGGGCGAACACAATGCGATTGAAATATGATACAAGGACACACAATGACAGTTCGTCCCAGGTTGATCTGCCTCCCGCCAGCCGGCGCCGGCCCAAGTCTGTTCCGGTCTTGGGTTCATTCTGAGAGCGTCTTTGACGTCACCCCAGTCGCCCTGCCGGGTCGCGAAGCGCATTTCACCAAGCCGCTGCCGCGTGATATCCAGAGCCTTGCCCAACATGTGGGACACGAAGTCTCCGGGCTGCTTCAAGCTCCCTATGCCCTGTTCGGTTATTCCATGGGCGCTGTGGTGGCCTATGAGCTGCTGCGGCACATCTCCATTCGGGGCCTGCCGCTCCCGGACGCGCTCTATATTCTTGGCTCGAACGCACCCGACCGTGTTCTTGAAGGACGTAAGCCCATTCACGTCATGTCGAGCGAGGATTTTCACCAGTCGCTGGTCGAAATCGGCGGTACGCCGGATGAGATATTACGCGACAAGGAGGCGATGGCGCTGTTCGAACCCGTTCTGCGCAACGATTTTCGTATTTGCGAGACTTATGAATTTACGCCTCCGGATGTCCCTGTTACGCTTCCGGTACATGTATTCGTGGCCGACGCCGACCATCTGGTCAGCTGGAATGCGGCGCGTGCGTGGGAAAGCTGTATCGGTCAGGAAGTCACCATGCATCGGATCGAAGGGTCGCACATGCTTGCTCAGCAAGCTTTTGCGCACTTCATCGGCAAACTAGGCCAGCTGTGGAAAACCGATACGATGCAGGCAGGGGCTGTTTCAGCGAAAGAGGCATGAGCCTGATTTGAGATGCGAATCTGACGGATGCGACGGACAATGAGACATCACGAAACCGCCGGAATCCCCGAAGCCAGCGATATTCTGACGGAAGCAACCGCTCTCCAGCAATCAATGTGGACCGAAGTGCCGTGCAGCACCGGTGCAATGCTTCCCGGCTGGACAACTGCTGCCGAGCTGTTTTCCAGCCCTTCGGAACTGCAGGAATTTCTGGACTATGAGGGGTCGTTCGATCCCGGCGTCGACCTCAAAAGTCGCGCCGCATTTCTGATGAGCGACTATTGCTACATCTTCTTCATGGCCACCGTTCCGTTGCTGGTTGGCCGTGGCATCGTGCCTGATATGTCGCCTGATACCTTTTCGCTGCAGTTCTATACCCACCATGGCGAGCATGACGGAGAACAAATGACGGTGCGGCGGGCCCGCGTCAGGCTGTTGTCACCGCAGATCTTTGCGGATCAGGATGACGGGCCGCATTCGACGGTCACGGACCACGCAGGCCTGTGCGAGCATTTCAGGATGGGCGTCGAGCAACATTTCCGTCCGCTGGTGGAAGCATTGGCAAAAAGGACCGGTTTTTCGAAAAATGCGCAATGGCGGCTGGTGGGAGATGCCATTGCCGGCAGATTTCTCGACGTCGGAAGACGGTTCGGCTGTCTCGCCGATGCGATGTCGACGGCAATGGCGATAGTCAAGGTACAGGGATCGCCTTTGAACAACCGCCAGCTGGGGTATTTTGACCTGACCCTGCACGACAGCGCATTGAAGGAACCATTCACCTACACGTTTCGCGCGCGTGGCGGATGCTGCCGGTACTATACCGTTAAGGGTGCGGAAAAGTGCCCGACCTGCGTGTTGAAGTCGAGCGATGAACGGGACGCCTGCCTGCTACAGGAAATGCGCGCCCATTTCTGCCTGACGCAGAATCATTGTTTTTCATAAATTTATTTCGACTTGAGAGTCCCATACTCCCTCCCCTGTTCGTCTTCAGCATGAGTGGGCAGATATTGCCCCTTTTTGTCTGAATAGCTTATCGAGCGCGCGGGAGCGGGGGCTTCAATGGAATGCAAGGGAATTAACGCCAGAACGGCTCGAACCGGTCTGGCTGGATGTGTGGCGATGCTGCTCGCAACTTCGGTTTCTGCTCTGGCGATGCATGTGCCGGCCGCAGCGCAGGACACCGGTCAGGCAAGCGCCTCGCCACGACAGATTTCGATTGCCGCCGGGCCGCTTACCTCCGCCCTCAATCAGCTTGCCACACAAACCGGCCTGCAGATCATGTTTGACGGATCGGTTGCCAATGGCAAACGGTCCCGCGGTGCCACCGGTAATCTGACGCCGTCACAGGCGCTTGACGCAGTGCTTGCCGGCACAGGCGTCCAGCCGCGTTTCGCCGGTCAAAATCAGATTGTCCTCACTGTTGCCGCGAATAATACCGATGCTGTCGGCAGCGACGGCACGACGGTACTGCAGGCGATCACGATTTATGGCGCCCGCAATGCCACGACGCTGGCCAGCACGTCTTCGAGCATCGGTATCGTCACCGCGCAGGAAATTGCCGATGGACAGATACACAGTTTTCGCGACAGCTTCCGCCGCATGGCAAACGTCATGGATGGCGACTGGGCCGATGCCGGTTTCATCATTCGTGGTGTCAGCTCGGAGGGTCTTGTCCCCGGCGGCGCGCCGCTTGCAACGCTCTATATAGACGGCGTTCAGCAGACGGTGCGTGGTGCGCGCCGCGGGGCACGCGGGTTGTTTGATGTCGAGCAGGTCGAAGTCTATCGCGGCCCGCAGTCAACCCTGTCGGGGCGCGCTGCCATGGCTGGTGCCATTTACATCAAGACGAAGGATCCCACCTTCGAAAGGGAGGCGGAACTTTCGACCACAATCGCCACCGGCAATCTCTACGGCACCGGCTTCATGTTCAATGCGCCGCTGATGGACGATCAACTCGCCGTTCGTATCTCCGGCGAAGTTCAGCGCAGCAAGAACGATATCAACTACCCGACATTCGCGGGTTACGAAAACTACAATGAGTTCACGCACGACTTTTATTACCAGGTCCGCGGCAAGGTCCTGTTTGAACCGGCGGAAATGCCGGAGACGCGCGCCCTTCTCAGCTACTCGTTTTCACATGACAACCCAGCCGTTCGCGATATCGGCGGCCCAAAAGGCTCCATCCCCTTCAGCTTCGACCAGAAACGCGGCGATTATCTACTTCCGGCTTACATAGAATATCGCCCGACCGACGTGCATAATGTCGGACTGGAGGTAACGCATGATTTTTCAGACGAGTTGAAGCTGACGTCACTTTCGGCCTTCAGCTATTCCGACGCCGATCGTCTCTCGGTCAATTATGGAACCCCGGGCGAAATCAACACCTATCATGGCTACTACAAGGAGTGGATCGCCTCCCAGGAACTCCGCCTCAATTATGAAGGTGACAAATGGGACTGGGTCGGTGGCGTCTATTTTGCTTTTGAAGATGAGAAGAATTTCTACGATCGCACCATTCCGCTGACCGCCACCGTCAACCGCAACCAGGTTCAGCACAATACGCAGAAATCGTTCAACGCCGCCCTGTTCGGAGAGGCGACATATGAATTCGTTCCGACGTGGAAAATCACCGTCGGCGGCCGGCTGGACTACACGGATCAGGATATAACCCAACATCTGGTGCGGACCCAGCCTCTTGGCGGCAGGCCGACCGTTTTGACGGACTATGCCGCATCCTTCAACGAGGTCAATTTCGTACCGAAAATCGGCCTTTCGAAGGAACTGACGGACACACAGACGGTCGGAATTACCTATTCCCAAGGTTTCCGGACAGGTGGCGCGAGCTACGATTCTTATCGTCGGACGGCCTATAACTACGAACCGGAAACGGCATCGACCTACGAGATTTTCTACAAAGGCTCGTTCATGGATGACCGACTGACCGTAAATTCAAACGTGTTCCTCACCAAATATTCGGACCAGCAGGTTCTGATGCAGCTCGATCCGACGGATCTGCTAAGCCGGCGCATCATCAACGCCGCGTCATCGGAAGCGTGGGGCTTCGAGTTCGAGCCGTCGTTCAAGGTAACTGACAACCTCGAAACCTTCGCATCGCTCGGCTACGTCCATACCGAGTTCAAGAACTTCAACGATCTGACTTACGGCAATCTGTCCGGCCTGCCATTCCCGGAAGCACCCGAGTGGTCGCTGGGTCTTGGCGCTCGCTACACGTTTGATAACGGTGTCTATGTCGGTGCAGACGCCAAATATACCTCGAGCTACCTGGCACGGCTGGGCAGCCTGCCGCACGATTATCTCGACAGCCGTTGGATCGTGAACCTGCAGGCCGGCTACAAAACGGAGCGGTGGGAAATCAACGCCTTCGCGCAAAACCTGCTGGACGAGGAATATTTTGTCTACAACGACAATGATATTGCCGCCACGCTCGGCGAGCGCCGCAGTGTCGGCCTGAACCTCAAGGTCAAATTCTGATGCGTTTCTTGCGCGGCTCCATGCCGCGCAGGCTTCCATTTCTGGAGTAATGAATGATCCTGCGATCGTTTCTCATCTTGCTGATGGGACTTTTTGCATCCGGCGCTTCGGCGCAATGTTCGGGCCGTTCCCTCACGACAGGCGTGTATGGCGCACCGATCTGCGTGCCGGACACACCTCGCAGGATCGTTGTGCTCGATCCCTTCTATAATCTCGGGATGGCGCTTGAACTCGGCCTGCCTTTGGTAGGCGCGCCGCTTATGTCCGTTCAGGACCATGAACTGAAGGGGAAGGCCGACAAGGCGACGGTCTCCGATATTGGCGAAGCCCGGCAGCCCAGTCTCGAGCGCATCGTGGCCCTGAAGCCGGACCTGATTGTCGGGGACGCAGCCCTGCACGGTCAATCCTACCAGAACTTCGCCAAGATTGCGCCGACTGCGCTGATCGACGCAAAGAACTGGAAAGACCATTTCCGCACATTGGCGCTCCTTTCGGGAAAAAGTGATGGGGCGGCAGGGATGCTGGCCAGCTACGAAAAACGTGTTGCCGCCATCAGAGAGAAGACTGCTTCCCATAAGGTATCGGTATTGCGGGTGACGCCCAGCGGTTTTCATGTCTATCTCGACGGTCCGGCTGCCTATGCGCCCTATGCAGTTCTTCGTGACGCCGGCATAAAACGTAGCGTTTACGAAACGACTGAGGACAACACGGTCTTCAAACGACCCGAATGGGAGGACCTCGCCCTCCTCGACGGGGACATCCTGCTCTACGTCGTTGCCGGCAGATACGATACAACCATGGACGATGCGCTTGCCGACCGCACGACCAGCAACCCGTTCTGGCAAATGTTGCCGGCAGTCGCATCCGGAAACGCCCACCGGGTAAAGCGCGAAACATGGATGAGCTTCAACGGCATCGGCTCCGCAAACAGAGTCCTCGATGACATCGAGCAATATCTGCTGGACAGGCCGTGACATTGTTTCGCGGACTATCGAAGGCGGAAAGACTGATACATCCTCGCCGGTCGGAATTTTTCTGCTCGGTCCTGCTTCTGCTCGCCATTGCTGGCCTGCTGGTTTCCGCAATGCTGGCAATAATGACTGGCCCGGTGCCCCTTTCACCATCGACGGTGCTCTCTGCAATCTTCCGCTTTGACGGCTCGCGTGATCATCTCGTCGCAACGTTGCTGCGCTTGCCACGCGTCGCGGCGGCCGTGATCGCAGGTGCGGGCCTGGCCGTTTCAGGTGCGATCATGCAGGCGGTGACAAAAAACCCACTGGCTTCGCCGGGGCTTCTCGGCATCAATGCCGGCGCAGCTTTTGCGGTCGTCGCTGGCCTGTCGATCATGGGCGTTTCGGGCGACGTGCTGGTCTGGTATGCCTTTGGTGGCGCGGCATTTGCCGCGCTCTGCGTTTTCTTCATCGGCTCTATCGGCCGTGTGGGCGCGACCCCGCTGATCATGGTGCTCGCTGGAGCCGTCGTGGCGACATTCCTCACGTCTTTGACCACGGCAATTCTGATCTTCGACCAGACGACACTCGATGCCGTGCGCTTATGGACAGTCGGTTCCTTAAGCGGCCGGACGATGGAGCACGTCTTCACTGTGCTGCCATATTGGCTTGCAGGACTGCTCGGCTCACTGCTGCTCGCCCGTCATTTGACGACACTCAGCCTTGGCACCGACGTCGCCACCGCGCTTGGCCAGAACCTCGCCCTTTGGCGTAGCCTGTCGGTGGTGATCGTCATTCTCCTCTCCGGCAGCGCCGTTGCACTTGTCGGGCCTGTCGGCTTCGTCGGCCTCGTCGTGCCGCATATCGTTCGTATGGCCATCAGCGTGGATTACAGCTGGGTCATTCCCTTCAGCGCCGTCATCGGTGCGATCATGGTTGTCATCGCCGATCTCACCGGGCGGATCATCTTGGCCAACCAGAGTTTCCCCGTGGGCGTCACGATGGCGCTGATCGGAGCACCGTTTTTCCTCTGGCTGGCGCGTTATCGCACGGGGGCAGGCAGGCCGTGACACGAGCAATAACTGTTCTAGTCCTTCTCAACCTTCTAGCCGTTATTGCTGCGATGATCTGGGGTGACCAGTCGATTGGCTGGCGTGATGTCGCCAACGCGGTTATCGGCGGGGCGTCACCCGACCTGCAGATGATCGTCATCGAATTCCGGCTTTCAAGAGCAATGCTGGCCCTGCTTGCCGGTACAGGACTTGCCGTGGCGGGCACGATTTCGCAGACCGTCATGCGCAATCCCCTGGCAGAGCCCGGCGTTCTGGGTATCAATGCGGGGGCAGCGCTCGTTGCAAGCGTGGTTATCATCCTTTTTGCTAATGTTTCACCAACCGTTCTGCCCTGGGCGGGCTTTGCAGGGGCCGTCACAATGGCGGCAGCCGTCTACGCGCTCGCCTGGAAACGAGGCACGTCCTCTCTCAGGATCATCCTTGTAGGCATAGGCCTCAGCGCCATGGCCGGCGCGGGAACCAGCTTTTTGACCGCATTCGGCAATGTCATGGATGTGCAGCGGGCAATGATCTGGCTTTCGGGCAGCGTCTACGGCGCTGATTGGACCAAGGTCAAAAGCCTTCTACTGTGGCTCTCCGTTCCGCTGGCCCTCACCTGGTTCTCCTACCGGCAGTTGGACCTCATCCGTTTTGGCGACGATGTAGCGACCGGGCTTGGACAGAAGGTCAATCTCGTGCGTGCATTCCTGATATTGCTCTGTACACTGATATCGGGTGCCACCGTCGCGATGGTGGGGCTGGTGGGGTTTGTCGGCCTGATCGCCCCGCATGTTGCGAGACGGATCGTTGGCCCTGCCCATCAAGCCCTCATTCCGGTTGCTGCTCTGACAGGCAGTCTTTTGCTGCTGGTCGCTGATATTATCGGCCGCACGGTCATCGCACCGGCCCAGCTGCCGGCCGGTATCGTCACGGCCCTGCTGGGGGCTCCATTTTTTGCCTATCTTCTGAAGGGCCGCCGGCATGCATGAAGACCATCGCCTCGCGACACGCAATCTGTCCCTTGGATATAACGGCTCCGTCATTGTCGACGACCTGAACCTGAAAATTCCGTCCGGGCAATTCACCGTTCTCGTCGGGAAAAACGGATGCGGCAAATCCACGATATTGCGTGCACTCGCCGGACTCCTCAGCCCGATGAAAGGCGAGATATTTCTGGACGGCACATCGACGCGGAAAATTCCATCGCAGGAACGAGCAAAACACATCGGCGTTCTCACGCAGGGGCCGCAGGCTCCAGAGGGGTTGTCCGTCGCCGAACTGGTCCGTCAAGGACGTTATCCCCATCGCAGGCTGTTCGAGCGCTGGTCCGGCCGTGACGAGGATGCGTGCACCCATGCTCTCGATCTGACCGACATGACATCGCTTTCCGGCCGTCCGGTAGAGGCTCTCTCCGGCGGCCAGCGGCAGCGCGCTTGGATAGCGATGACGCTCGCCCAGGAAACGGACATTCTTCTTTTGGATGAACCGACGACTTTCCTCGATCTCGCTCACCAGATCGAAATACTTGAACTGATCAGGCAGCTTGTTCGTGATAGAGGTCGCACGATCGTGGCGGTTCTCCACGATCTCAACCAGGCTGCCCGTTACGCCGATGAAATCGTTCTCATCAGGGATGGCAAGGTATTTGACTCGGGAAGCCCAAGCGCCGTCATTACGGACAGGAATGTTCTTGATGTCTTCGGAGTGAATGCCGTCATCATGCCGGATCCGCTTTCGGGAACGCCGATGTGTGTCCCGGTGCCGTCACGCAGTTGAGCGGGCCGCAAGATGTGGCGGCCCCGCAACATTCGTTAGGTTTTTCGTAATTTGCAATGCTGCTTCTCTCATCGCTACGCATTCGCACGCAAGCAAAAAGATGTAATGAATCCAGACATAAACATGATAAAAACTGTCTTCTTTTTAACAGGAAAGGGTTTCTTGTCGCCATAGACCGTAAATCATTGCACTTGCATCGCTTTTTCCTCGCCATTAGAAATTCCTCAGCGGCAACGATGGGAAAAAACTCCATTGCCGGATGATGACAAGGTTCGGACGAACGCCAAGGAGCTCCGGTTTGCGCTCCGTATCCGCCCTTTAGTTGTCGCATATTGCAACTTGCGGAGGATCAGGAAAGCGATGCGGATGTCGACGGCCAGCCTCAATGAGAGTAGCGGAACCGACCTGCTGAACAGGGCGATCGTTGAGCACTACAGCGACATCATCAAGGCGGTGGGTGGACGCAACCGTTCAGACGGAGCTGCGCGGGAAATTGTTCACGATCTCTACGTAAAGCTTGCACTGCAGCCGGATGCGCTCTCTGGCAAGCGATCGATAAAAGCCTTTCTGTGCCGCGCCGCTTCCAACATGCGGATCGACCGGATCAGACGCGAGCAATTCGAGTCCCGGCTTTTCTCCGGTTCGGACGAGGATGCAAGAGGGATGATCGCGACGGACAGCGCTCCCGATCAGGGGCTGGACGTCGAGGCGCGACTGGCGATACTGAAACAGGCCATTGCCGACCTGCCGGAAAAACGGAGGACGGCATTCGTGCTGCACAGGCTGCATCATTTCACGCCAGACCAGATCGCCTCCAAGTTGAAAATTTCGCGCAATATGGTCGACCGGCATCTCAGACGTGCGCTCAGCCATTGCCTCGACCGCCTTTTCGAAATGGAGTAAACATCCTAATCTAGGCAGTTCATTCGTCTACACATTGGAGAGCATAATTGGAGCGTTCCGTGCAACGTAGACGTCTGACGCGCGATCAGCGCAAGCGAAACAGAGATGCAGCCGACTGGGTCTTTCGCAACCGCGACCCCGAGCAGCCCGAGACGGAGCGGGCGGAGTTCCATCGCTGGATGGAGCTGGATCAGGAGAACTGTCGGGCCTACACAGCTGCAAAGCGCATTCTTGGCGAAGCGAGAACTGCGATCCGCTCCGATGCCGGGCTTAGTGATATGCCGGTTGAGACCTCACCGCGTGGGCGCAACGCGATCATCTCTTCAATCGTGGCAATCATTTCGGCCGGTGCACTCTTCATTGCCCTGGATGGCCCCATGCGCCTGAGCGCGGATGTCATGTCCAGCGCCGACGAAATGCCGGAAGTCACGCTGGAAGATGGCTCCCGGGTCCAATTGAACGCGCAGTCGGCAATCGCACTCGATTTCACCAGCGAACGAAGAACGGTTCGGCTCCTGCGCGGGCAGGCCTTCTTCCAGGTAGCCCCGGATGCCAACCGTCCGTTCTCCGTCAGCACCGAGGATACGCTGGTCACAGCTCTTGGCACGGCTTTCGATGTTCGCCAAAGCGCGACAGACACGCGCGTTGCCGTAACGGAACATTCCGTCATGGTAGAGTTCAAGACTGAGGGAGGCATCCCGGTGAAACTCGGGGAAGGTGAAGAAATGCTTCACCTGAACGAGACAGGCGAAAGCACGATCCGGAAAACGGATGCAGCTACGGCTCTCGCCTGGCGTCGGGGCCGGCTCACCGTAGACAACGTGCCGCTCTCCTACGTTATCGAGGAAATACAGCGGCATTTTCGAGGGCGCATCGTCATCGGGAACGAAGCGACCGCTCGACGTATCGTCAGCGGCACGCTCTCCGTTAGCGATACAGAGAGTGCACTAAACTTCCTGCGCACCGCCCTTAATATCCAAACATACGAGATTGGCCCCGTCATTGTAGTAACGTCCTGATCGTTAAATGTCTTGGGTAAAAGAACGCTAGGGCCGCGCCCTCCGCTGGCGCGCGCCATCCTTGCGGCGGCAGAGAAGAAGGGAATTCTCGTTCCGCCTGGGACTAGCTCCGCCCCGCCAACGGGCAAGGGTGCGCTCGGCGTCGTCGAAGGAAAGCGGATTGTGCTCGGCAATGCGCCCTTCCTGAAGGAGAACGGCGTCGATGCGTCCTCTCTTTCCGAGACGGCAGACGCGCTGCGTCATGACGGAGCGACGGTGATCTACATTGCTATTGACGGCCAGGTCGGCGGCATCTTCGCGATCCCCGATCCGATCAAGGCGACCACGGCCGAGGCGCTGAAGGCGCTGCATGAAGACGGCACCGGCATCGTCATACTGACCGGCGACAATAAGACGACGGCCGAGGCGGTCGCACGAAAGCTTGGTATCGACGAGATCGAGGCGGACGTGTTGCCAGACCAGAAGAGCGCCGTAGTCAATGGGCTTAAAGCGGAGGGCCGCGTGGTGGCAATGGCAGGAGACGGCGTCAACGACGCCCCGGCGCTTGCCGCCGCCGATGTCGGGATCGCATGGGTTCGGGTACGGACGTTGCGATCGAAACCGCAGGTGTCACACTGCTCAAGGGCGATCTGATGGGGATCGTGAAGGCGCGACGACTTTCTGAAGCGACAATGGCCAATATCCGTCAGAACCTGGTTTTTGCCTTCATCTACAATGCGGCCGGCATTCCGATCGCCGCCGGTGTACTGTATCCGACGTTCGGGTTGCTGCTGTCGCCGAGCGCCACGATGCAGAACAGCTGGCAGCGCTCGGCCAGATGCCCGCCTTCGATCGTCCAGTCGCTGGTTTTCGAGCGGCCGAGGCCCGGAAACGGGAAGCCGAACATCGGAGAGACATATTTGCACACGATCGCGACCGCCCACAGCACTATCCTCGCTTCATGCTCCACGAATGCGCCGGCGATCCAGAACAGGGCGGAGATCGAGTCCCAGCCGAGCATCCGCCGGTAGTTGGCTGCAAGCGGATGATCTGAACCCAGTTCCTGGACGATATAGGCCGTGCGATCGACCTGGATCGCGACATAGGCGAGAGCGAAAGCCAGCCCGCGCTCGCCGAAAGCGCCGGGGATGGCCGAGGCCATGAGAAGGCCCGCCAGCATGACGGTGAAGATCATGCCGCGAATGCGCGGCGTCTCCGGGTCGAACCAATTGGTGACCCAGCAGGTATATTGCCAGCCAAGCCATACCGCGAACCACAGGATCATTGTCTCGAAGACGCCCGTCAGATGGCATTGCCAAGTTGTTTGAGCGGCCGGTTGCAGTTATCATTCGGCATGAAGATGGCTTGCTCACTACCCCGGCTGAAGGGGTTTCGCTTTCCGCGTGAGATCGTCGCCTATGCGGTCTGGGCCTACCACCGCTTTGCCCTGAGCACGGCCGACGTGGAGGATCTGCTCGTCGAGCGCGGGGTGATCGTCAGCCGGGAAACTGTTCGGCTCTGGGTCAACCGCTTTGGTCGTCATTATGCCAATTGCATTCGTAGGGATCGACCAAAGGCTGGTGACAAGTGGCACATGGATGAGGCCGTCATTACGATTGGCGGCAGGAAGTTCTGGCTCTGGCGCGCCATCGATGCCAATGGCGATGTTCTCGATATCCTGGTTCAGGCTCGCCGCAACAGCAGGGCCGCCAGACGCTTCTTCTCCAGGCTGGTCAGGCAGTTTGGTCAGCCGCGCGTGGTCGTGACGGACAAACTGGGCAGCTACGTGGTTCCGATCCAGGTCATCGCTCCGGATGCCGATCACCGGGCGCACAAGGGGCTGAACAACCGAATTGAAAATTCCCACCGGCAGACCCGAAAACGCGAGAAGATCATGGGTCGGTTCAAGTCGACACGACAGGCACAGCGCTTCCTGTCGGCCCACGATCAAATCAACACGATCTTTCGTCCCCGCCGCTACACTCTGACCGCCATTTCATACCGCCATGCGCGGGCTGATGCATTCAGCCTGTGGGCGCAGTATGCCGCTGAAATGACAATCTGAAACTGGCGACACGGCGTCGATCGCACCCAACGCTAAACAACTTGGCAATGCCATCTCGCCTCCGCCCGAACGTCATTCTTCCAGACGATCCACCAAACGCTTCATCAGATCCATTCGTTCGTGAAAAATCGCTACGATGAGGGCGGGCGCATCCTCTCGAGGCAGACAAAAGACGTAGTGATGCTGGCATCGCGCCATCCTTAACGCCGGATAAAGCGCACTCATATCCTTGAACGAACCTGTGCCCTCGGCAAGGGTTGCGATACCTCGCTCCAAATCCGAGACGTAGCGGCGTACCTGCGCAGCACCCCATTGCGTACGTGTGTAGCGTATTACCGAACGTAGATCTGATTCCGCTTCCGCGGTAAGAATATAGGCAGTCAAGCACGACCCTCGGAAATCTCCTCGTCAAGGATCTCACCTACGGTTTTAGTCGACAGTCTTCCGGCAAGCCCCTCATTGACGCGCATGTTCATCAAAGTCTTCAACTCCTCCCAGGCTCGCTCTGCGTCTGCGTCACCGGGGAAGAGGCGCTCAAGCGCATACTGCTTGATTGTCTTGCCTTGCAATGCTGCCAGCGCCTTCAGGCTTTGATGTTGTTGATCCGTTATGTCGATCGTCAATCGGCTCATCTAACGCACTCCTAAACTGAGAAAACCCACATTAACACATATGTAGTTTTGTAGCCACCGCTGATGCTTGCCTGATGTCGCTTGGAGGGCTTTGCTATTTCGGAGACTCTGATCCCCCTACCTTCCTCCGCTTGAGCACAATCCCTACCGATCAATGGACGTGTGCGTTTTAAGCTCTTGAAGGGATGCGAACCTTCGACCATTGAGACATATCAGCTAGGTGCCTGAAAACATGGGAAATTGCGCTGCGCGCTGAGTGAGGCAGTCAGGCGGGTCGCGACGATGAAAAGTTTGCGCATTATCTCGCGGTCGCAAGTCGACCTACAACAGCCAAGCGGAAACGCCATCTCGTTGACCGCAATATTGCGTCCCCGGAAGATGCGGGGGGGCAGTGATCTGTATACTGCACCGAGACACGCAAGAACTACGCGATCGCATTTTTGCGATGGTCTAACCAGCCGCTATCGGATCATCGATATCTTGGCTCTGGAAATGGTCGATCAAAAAGCGGGCGGCCGGTCCTGGAGGTGTGTCCGTTCTATAAACAGCCTGAAGGCGGTAAGGACCGCCCTTGCAGTCAGGAAGATCAAGCTGCACCAGACGCCCTGCCTCAATATCGTCTCTTACCATAGGTTCGGGCATGTTGCCCCAACCAATGCCTTCTTTTAGCAGCATGTGCTTGGCGCCGAGGTCAGCGAGCCGCCAGGTATGGTTCCCGACAACAGCGAACTCGTGTCCTTGGGTAAGAGGCGATCTGTCGGTCAGGACCAACTGGATATGTCCTCGGGCCGCGCCCGGTGGATGAGATCCCCCAGCTAAGGGATGATCCGGTGAAGCGACGGGGATGAGTTTGACAAAGCCCACACCGATGCGCTCGAGGCCCGCAATCTCAACATCAAGGGGGCCACTGATGCCGATCGCTGCCGTACGGTTGAGAACAATCTGGGTGACGGCACCCAAAGCTTCGACATAAAGCCGAAGGGAAACGCTCGGGAATTCCTTCCGAAACGCCTTCAGCGCATCCATCACGCGTGCCGCCGGTAGCATGACGTCAAGTGCCAGGTGCACCTCCGGCTCTACACCACGAAGCATACTTTTTACCTTGGCCCGAAGATTGTCTATGCCATGGGCCACGCTCTTGGCCTCGGCAAGGACCGTTCTTCCTTCCAAAGTTAGCTGCGGCTTCTTCGTCGAAAGCCGATCGAAGAGCGTGACCCCCAACTGCGCTTCTAGGTTGGCGATTGTGTAGCTGATCACAGAAGTAGCACGGTTGAGCTTCCTGGAAGCAGCCGCGAAGCTGCCTGTCTCTACAACTGTAATGAACACTTTGAGCTGATCCAGGGTCGGTTGGCCGGGGTCTGACATTTCTAATTCCTCGAACGTTTTCGCCGAAATTATCTGAGTTTTCCGAAACGTCCAGTGGGCCTACCTTCAATCCATCGAATTCAACCGCCGGAGCTGACAATGTCCTATTTGTCGAACGCTGACATCGAGCAGGTTATCCTGCCCTCGACCCGTGATCTCGGAGGCTTCTCCGTTCGCCGGGCGCTGCCTGCGGCCATGCGCCAAATGGTCGGGCCATTCATATTCCTCGACAGTTTCGGACCCGTGCGGTTCGGTGCTGGTGAGGGAATTGATACCCGCCCTCACCCACATATCGGCCTTTCAACACTCACTTACCTTCTCGAAGGTGAGCTGCTGCATCGGGACAGCGAAAGCTACGTCCAGTCGATCAGCCCCGGGGAAGTCAATCTGATGGTCGCCGGTTCCGGCATTGTCCACTCGGAGAGGACGCCGGACCATATTCGCAAGGACGGGGGAAAACTCACGGGCCTGCAGAGCTGGATCGCTCTTCCCAAACAATCGGAAGAGACTGCACCGCTCTTTCAGCACCTCGGCGCCCATGAACTGCCGACGATCAATGGTGAGGGCATCGATATGAAGCTTCTCGCCGGCACGCTGCACGGACGGCGCTCACCTGCCAGCACCTTCTCTGACCTCTTTTCTGCAGAAATCCAGCTTCAGGCTGGAGCACGCTACAGGATCGACGGTGAGCATATCGAGCGAGCGATCTTCGTCGTCAGCGGTACGATCGAGATCATCGGGCAGGACGGAACCTACGGCCCGGATCGTCTTATCGTGTTCAAGCCCGGCGCGGAGATCGTGGTGAAGGCGAACGAGCCAGCCCGGTTTCTCGCCTTCGGAGGCGAGCCGCTTCCTGAAAAGCGGTTCATCCGCTGGAATTTCGTGGCCACGGACCAGGAGCGCATTCGCCATGCGGCAAACCTGTGGCGCGAACGGCAATTTCCCGGCGTGCCGGGTGACGACGAATTTACTCCCCTACCAGACAACTTCAACTGAAACCCAATCAAGGAGAAATACTATGACGACCTATGCAATCATCGGTTCTGGTGCGATCGGCTCGGCACTTGCTGAGCGCTTCCACGCTGCAGGAGTTGAAGCCGTTATCGCCAACACACGCGGTCCGGGCTCGCTTCAATCTTTTACCGACAAGTTCGGCAGCACGGTGAAGGCTGTCGAACTCGATCAGGCTCTTCAATCCGACGTTGTTATTCTGGCCGTGCCTTATGACGCTGTACCGGAAGTCGCCAGCAAAAATGCAGCCTGGGATGGCCGTACCATCGTCGACGCGACGAACGCTATTGACTTTCCTGCTTTCAAACCACGTGACCTTGGTGACCGGCTGTCTTCGGAAATCGTCTCCGATCTCTTCCCTGGCGCTCAGCTCGTGAAAGCGTTCAACACTCTCCCGGCCGCCGTATTGGCTGCCAATCCGGTAAAAGCGGGCGGAAAGCGCGTTCTCTTTCTGTCGGGTAATTTTCCAGAGGCCAGCAAGAAGGTAGCAGACCTGATCGCTCGTCTGGGCTTTGCGCCGTCTGACCTTGGCACCTTCAAAACCTCCGGTTCAATTCAACATTTTGGGCAGGCGCTGGTCGCGCTCAACCTGCTGAAGGACTGAGACGCCAAATCGATCGATAAAATCGAACGTAATGCGCCAAATTATACAGGTTCTATTGAATGATGAAAAAGCAGATGTTGTCTCCATCGAATTCAGCCATCCCAACGGAGCAAAGCAAATGACCAAGGTACTCGTCCTCTACTACTCGTCGTACGGCCACATCGAGACGATGGCAGGCTCGATCGCAGAAGGCGCGCGAAGCGCCGGCGCCGAAGTGACAATCAAGCGTGTCCCGGAAACTGTTCCGCTCGAAATCGCCGAAAAGGCTCACTTCAAGATCAACCAGGAAGCCCCCATCGCGACAGTGGCCGAACTGGCGGATTATGATGCAATCATCGTCGGCACCGGCACCCGCTTCGGCCGGATGTCGTCGCAGATCGCGGCGTTCCTCGATCAGGCCGGTGGCCTGTGGGCTCGTGGCGCTCTGAACGGCAAGGTGGGCGCAGCGTTCGCATCGACCGGCACCCAGCACGGCGGGCAGGAGACCACCCTGTTCTCGATCATCACCAACCTCATGCACTTTGGCATGATCATCGTCGGCCTCCCCTACAGCCATCAGGGACAGATGAGCAGTGAAGAAATTGTCGGCGGCGCCCCTTATGGGGCAACGACAGTTGCCGGTGGCGACGGGTCGCGCCAGCCTTCGCAGATCGATCTCGCCGGTGCCTTTCATCAGGGCGAGATCGTCGCCCGCACTGCAGCTGCTCTTGTCGCTGCGCGCAACTAAACCCGCCTGAATCAATCTTAAAATTCAGCTCCAACCAGACCAGCCGATTGCGATCGGCTGGCAAGGAGAAGTCATGTCCTCGCTTTTCTCAAACAAGGTCGTCGCGGTTACCGGTGCAGGCTCTGGGATCGGTCGGGCGATAGCACTTGAGCTCGCTCGCGACGGCGCGACAGTGCATCTGGCTGATCGCGATGCCGAGGGTCTCACCCAAACGGCAGAGCTCATCCGCGCCGAAGATGGCCGGGCGTTCACAACCGAGCTCGATGTCGCGAGCGAGCTTCAAGTTGTCGGATGGATCGAACAGATCGATGCCGCATCCGGTCGGCTCGACGCGGCCTTCAACAATGCCGGGATAACCGGCCCTGCAAAGCGGATTGAAGATTACCCATTGGAAGACTTTCAGCGGGTCATCGCAGTCAATCTCCAGAGTGTCTTTCTCGGGATGAAGTACCAGATCCCGCTGATCAGGCGCAGTGGTGGTGGATCTATCGTGAACACGGCTTCCGTCGCCGCTTTGACGGGACCGGGAGGCATGAGTGCCTATGCTGCTTCCAAGCACGGGGTGCAGGGCCTGACCCGGGTCGTCGCGATGGAGAATGCAGCGCACGGCATCCGCGTCAACGCGATCGCGCCTGGCTGGACTGAAACGCCCATGGTCGCAGCAAACAGCCGGCAGAACCCGGCTTTTGCGGCACTCGCCCAGAACGCCATTCCTGCCAAACGCGGCGGCAAGCCGGAGGAAATCGCGGCCGCGGCAATCTGGCTTGCCTCCGACGCCGCCTCCTATGTCACCGGACACATGCTGACCGTCGACGGCGGCATGACCATCGGTGGTTTTGAACTCTGACAGCGAACCTCGAAAGGAAAATCCCATGTCAGACCAACCTGAAGCATTGAAAGCAATCGTCCGCCGCAACGCGCTCGAGGTGCAGTCCGGCGGCAACTTCGAGCTTTTCGACGAGCTTTTCGCCGACGATTTTCTGGACCACACACCGCAGCCAGGCGGCACGCCAGATAAGCAAGGAGCCCGTCGTCTTTACCACGCGTTGCGCGAAGCCTTCCCGGACTTCCACGCCGAAATTCACTGGCAAGCGGTCGACGGCGACATCGTGACGACTTTCAAGACCTATCACGGCACGCATCAGGGCATCGTCCTTGGGATCGCGCCAACGGGCCGCCAGATCAAATTCGAAACCGTCGACGCCATGCGCATTCGCGACGGCAAGATCGCCGAACATTGGGGTGTTGCCAATCTCTACTTCCTTCTGCAGCAGCTAGACGCCCTGCCTCCTTCGGCGCCGAAAATCCCTGAAGTTTAAGGACGAATGTCATGACCAAAACTAACATCCTCGATGGCAAAGTCGTCATCGTAACCGGTGCATCAAGCGGCATTGGCCGTGCGATCGCCATCCGTGCTGCCGAACACGGCGCCAAAGCAGTTATCGTCTCTGACGTTGTCGAGGCACCCCGGGAAGGCGGCGAACCCACTGCTTTGGAGATCCGAAAGCTCGGAGCCCAGTCGATGTTCGTCAAAGCAGACGTCAGCCGCAAGGCTGACAACGACGCCTTGGTGGCAGCTGCTGAAGAATTCGGCGGCGTCGATGTCATGGTCGCAAATGCAGGTATTACAATGAAGACAGACGGCGCAGAGGTTCCCGAAGACGATTATCGGCGGCTGATGTCTGTCAATCTCGATGGGCCGCTGTTCGGCGCTCAGGCTGCTGCCCGCCAGATGAAGGCGCTGAACAAGCAGGGCAGCATTGTCCTCATGGCAAGTATGGGTGGCATCTCCGGGGCCGGCATCACGGTTGCTTATTCGACGAGCAAAGGCGGTGTTGTGCTGATGGCCAAATCATTGGCCGATGCTCTTGGCCCCGACGGTATCCGCGTCAATGCAGTCGCACCCGGCACCATCGACACAGAACTTCTTCGCACCAGCCCCGGCATCGCACAGGCCTCCGAGGGCTTTCGCCAGAGGACGCCGCTTCGCCGGCTTGGCAAACCGGCAGAAGTCGGAGATGCTGTCGCCTTCCTTGGCTCGGACCTGTCGAGCTATGTGTCAGGCACTGCGCTCCTGGTGGACGGCGGACTGCTCTCCGTTATCTGATTTCTCGACCCTCCAGTCGGACCCGCGCCCTCAAAAAGCGCGGGTTTTTCTTTACCTTCATCGTTCGATTTTTTCGACGATAATCGGCGACATTATCCAGCTTTTTCGTTCGATCGGATGATGGCAATTTCTCCTCAAGACGCAACCACGGTGGCTACGCCCCAAACTTAAGGAGAACGTCCATG
The DNA here is from genome assembly GCF_019355535.1 of Agrobacterium sp. S7/73. Lineage (NCBI taxonomy): Bacteria > Pseudomonadati > Pseudomonadota > Alphaproteobacteria > Hyphomicrobiales > Rhizobiaceae > Agrobacterium > Agrobacterium sp. S7/73. The sequence continues at coordinate 385,820 of NZ_CP072138.1, read as the reverse complement.
TCTTATTCCGAAGCAATCGCCCAGCGCGTTGAAACTCTCTCCCATTCGGCCCTCATCAACGGCGTCACGCCTCTCACCGGCCGTGTCCTGCTGGCGGCAATCTTCCTTCTGTCCGGTATCAGTAAGATCTCTGATCCAGCTGGGACGATCGGCTATATCAATATGGTCGGCCTGCCCTTCCCGCCGCTGTCCTACGGTGCAGCGGTCGTGACTGAGCTCCTGGGCAGCATTGCCCTGATCCTCGGTTTCCAGACCCGCATCGTCGCTCTGATCCTTGCCCTGTTTAGCGTTGCCACGGCACTGACGTTCCACAACAACCTCAGCGACCTGAACCAGTTTATCCACTTCTTCAAGAACATCGCGATGGCCGGCGGCCTGCTCCAGGTCGTGGCGTTCGGCGCAGGCCGTTTCAGCCTCGACGCCCGCCGCTAAGCGAAGCATCCGATCAAAAGAAAAGCCCGGACGATGGTCCGGGCTTCTCGTGTTTTTACTTGCCCCATTCCGGGCCGCCATCGGTGCAGGTCTGGCCCCCATCGACAGGCAAGACAATTCCCGTGATCCAGGCCGCTTCATCACTGGCAAGAAAAGCAACCGCCGAGGCAATCTCTTCAGGTTGGCCTGCCCGTCGCAACGGGATCCGGTCCCACGCCTTTTCGAGAAGCGCGTCATCATCCATGATGGCATCCACCATCCCCGTAACAGTAAGTCCGGGCGCCACTGTATTGGCTCTGACACCGAACTTGCCGAGGTCACAGGCGGCTGAGCGGGTTAGGTTCGCAACCCCACCCTTTGCAGCATTATAGGCCGCATGGCTCCAGCCGCCACCAAGGGATGAGACGGAGCCGATGTTGACGATCGAACCCTTGGTCTCCTTCAGATGCGGGACCGCTGCACGGCTCATGTAGAAGACACCGGAGAGGTCAGAGGCAATGCACTCGTCCCAATCCTGATCGCTCGTCTCTTCGATGGTGCCGACGAGATTCATGCCGGCGGCATTGACGACAGTGTCGATCCGGCCGAAGCGCTCCACGGTCGCGGCAACAAGGGCGTCGCAGTCCGGCCGTGAAGAAACATTCGCGACAAAGGTGCCACCGCGGCCGGCCGGCATCTTGGAGGCACGTTCCGACAACCGCTTCTCCGTCCTGCCGGAGATCATCACGGACGCTCCTTCTTCAAGAAGCCGGTTGGCAATGGCGGCGCCGATACCGGAACCACCGCCCGTGACGATAGCTACCTTTCCATCAAATCGCTTTGACATGACACACTCCTTCATTCTCCGTGGCGAAGGCCGCGGCAGTGTTGGTTTCGTGTTTGGGTCTGACTGGATTGGTTCAGTTTGTCGGGAAGTCGGCGGAACGAGACAAAGCTTCCCAGGCGAAGACGTTTGCCTTGAGATCGTCAGCCTTCTTCAGTGCTGCGTCCACGGCATCATTGCCGAGCGGAAGATGGTGCGGAGGCTGGTCAGCCAGCACGGCTTCCCGGATCGCCTTTGCTGCGCGCGCGGGGTCACCGGCCTGCTTTCCGACCGATGCGTGGTAAGCACGACGTGCCTCGCCCGCTGTCGCCTCATAATCTTCAATGGACGCGGAGACCTCGTTCGACGATCCTGCCCACTCCGTCCGGAACGCGCTTGGCTCGACGGTCAAGACGTTGATCCCGAGTGGGGCGACTTCTTGTCGGAGCGTATCCGACAGGCCTTCCACGGCAAATTTGGTGGCGCAGTAGTAGCCCACGCCTGTGTAGCCGACCAGGCCGCCGATTGATGTCAGATTGACGATTGTACCACCGCGGCGGGCTCGCATATGCGGAAGCACAGAATGGATCGTATTGGCGACACCAAAGAAATTGACATCAAACAGGCGGCGGGCGTCGGCTTCGGCGGTTTCTTCAATAGCACCGAAGAAACCGATCCCGGCGTTATTGATCAGAACGTCGATGCGTCCGAAGTGCGCTTCTGCAGCGTCAACAACCTTTTGGCACTGATCCCGATCGATGACGTCGAGCGGGAGGATCAGGGCATCGCCCTTCTGCTCAAGATCCGCGATTTTGTCAGTCTTGCGAGCCGTCACCACGACCTTTTCACCGGCTTCCAGCAGGTGTTCTGCGATGTAGCGACCGAAGCCTGTAGAGCATCCGGTTACGAGCCAGACTTCAGGGTTTTGCGTGCTCATTTCATATACTCCTTTCTGTTTCAGGCCTGCGGGGACCGTTGCTGGTAGCCGCAGATTTCCACGTCTTCGACGCACAGGTCCGGGACCTTCGCCATGAAGGCCTCGACGTAAGGTGTGCTCATATGCAGTTTGAAGTCGGAGGCGTGCCGCCAGTCTTCGAGCACCATCCACACGTCGGGAACGTCACTGGACTGGTGGATCTCGTAACGGAGGCAGCCTTCCTCGTTTCGGGACGGAGCGACGAGCCGAAGCAGTTCGTCACCCAGATCTCCTGAGCGGCCCGGCTTAGCAGTGAAGTAGGCCACATTGGTGAGGTCAGCCATTTCAGGTCTCCTTGTTCAGTAAAGCCGATGCGGTTTATCAGACGCCGTTGATCGCAATGATCCGCGATCCGGCCGCCGCCTGACGTTGAGCCGCAAGCGGTGCATATTCCGGCGATGCGAAGAGCTCACGGATCGCGTGCCTGTCCGGAAATTCGATGATGAGCATATTGGTGGCCGTCCAGCCTTCCAGCTCTAGAGGGCTTTCATCGATGGCTATGAGCTTGCCGCCGGCTCTGGCGACGAGCGGCAATGCCTTAGACCTGTAATCTTCGATAGACTTCATGTCGTGGATGTCGAGATCGACGACGAGATAAGCAGTCATGGTTTTCTTCCTTTCGTAATGGGTTGCTGGTGTATTTTGGGCCCGGCGCCTCTCACGGGAGATGGCGCCATTTGACCATCCGATCTCGAAGATCGAGTGTGCCGCCGTCGACGGTGAACGTGCCGTCGCCGCGGTGATGCATCATTCGACGCTCTTTTCGGGTCTCATTGATCCATATCCTCGTCGCCTCGAGGATGAAGAGGTTGTAAGGATCCGAGAGCCTGGTATCGACGACCCGGCATTCTATGTTGGCCAGGCAGTCTGAGAGGAGCGGGGCTGATACGTCCTTGGCAGGTCGCGTTTTGAGACCATACCTCTGGAATTTATCCACCCGATCGCCTGAACAGTTGCCGACGTCGACAAGGGTTTCAGCAAGATCGAGACCGGGCACAGCGATGACACATTCTCCGGTTTTTCGGATAGCCTGATAGCTGTGATCCCAGGGCCCGATGACACAACCGATCAGCGGCGGGTCATGCTGGATCATCATATGGAAGCCCATTGTCATCACATTGGGCTTGCCGTTATCGCTCGTTGAGACCATGACGATCGGGCCAGGTTCCAGAACGCGATATGCTTGAGATGCGGGTAATTCCTTCATGACAATCTCCCTTGAGAGGTCCCTGCATCTAGGCAGGGACCCTTCAGGGCCGGTCTGTTACCAACCCTGTTCTACTGGCAGAACGAACAGCTCGGCGACGTCCACATGAGCCGGGGCTTGGGCGGCGAAGACGATGGTGTCGCCGATATCCTCGCCCTGGAGGAAGGTCATCTGGCTCGCCAGCTCGTCCATCTGCTTGCGGTAGCCCGGATCGGTGATGTGGTCGTAGAGCTCGGTGGCAACGGCGCCCGGCTGGATGCAGGTCACGCGGATGCCGTGTTTCTGGCCGACTTCCATACGCAGGCCATCCGAGAAAGCCGTTACCGCATGTTTCGTGGCGCAGTAGACCGACAGACCCTTGAAGACCTTGCGACCAGCGATTGAGGACATGTTGAAGACATGGCCCGAATGCTGCTTGATCATCTGTGGCAAAACGGCGGCCGTCGTGTTGAGCAGGCCCTTGACGTTCACGTCCACCATCCGTTGCCACTCGTCAACCTTGAACTGATCGATATCGGAAAGCGGCATAAGACCGGCATTGTTGACGAGGATGTCGATCGAACCATAGGCATCGATCAGCTTCTTCACGCCCGCATCGATCGAGGTCGTGTCAACCACGTCCATCTTGATGACAAGGGCTTCGCCACCCTTGGCTTCGATCTGTTTCTTGAGATCTTCGAGCTTGTCGGTGCGCCGTGCAGCGATACCGACCTTGGCACCGGCTTCAGCAAGCTTTGCAGCGGTCGCAGCGCCAATTCCACTCGATGCGCCGGTGACCAGTGCGATCTTTCCGTTGAGGTTGGTCATTGTCTTCACTCCTTGTCTGAAGCCCACCACCGCGGTGGGCGTTTCGTTTTGACAAGGAGGAATTTAAGCCGATCGTCGGCGCCCTTCTCACGGGCTCTTGCTCGACCTGTCGCGATCTTGCTCGAAACTGTGAGAGGTTAAAAACCAGCCTCGGCGATAGTGACTGGGGCGGCAGGCCATTTTCGCAACGGGCTAGCTGGACCAACTGAAAGTCTTCGTCGATTTCGACGTAAACAAGAATGTGGCCGCAGCCACGCGCGCTATTGCGTTTGCTGAGCCGATCAAAATATCTGGAAGGAGCCCCATCATCCGTTTCCCGAAATTTAGGCATGTTTAGGGAGACGAGACACACTACAGGTGAGGCCACGCGTCCGGAGCTGATAATGCTGATGCGAGCGTGCCAACGGCGCTCAATGGAGCGGAAACTCTCTTTCAGCCGACGGCGTGATGGGGATTATCAAGCGTGTAAAGCATTTGCGCGCCTTCTACGCCCTTGAGTGCGAACCGGCCTACGCATGAGAGACGCTGACGATCACGCCCCTCTATACAGTCTGCAAAGTTGGAAGAAGTAAGCAGGTTTACATCCAATGACCGACACATCGAGACGATGCGGCTTACCTCGTTTACGGCGGGACCTATCACGGTGAAATCGAGTCGATCCTCGCTTCCGATATTCCCGTAAAAAACATCACCGATGTGTAGTCCGAGACAGACTTCCGTAGTGGGGCGGCCTTCCGATGTTCTCCTGCTATTAAGGGTTTCAAGCCGCAGGCGAAGAAGCTTTTCGGCTTTCAACGCGGCGTCACAGGCATCGATTTGTCGATCCCCTCTGAAAATTGCCAGGACGCCATCACCGATTAATTTCAGCACCGTCCCGCCAGCCTCATGGACGGCCGAGATCACCGCGTCGCTGTAATCATTCAGGAGAGGAATGATCTCTTCAGGCGCTACTGTAGCAGAAATTCTTGTATAATTTGCTAGGTCCGAGAACCACAGGGCTGCGGATATACGTTCTGCCGAACCACGGTTGATTTTACCTTCAAAGACTTTCCGTGCCGCGTCGTGCCCGAGATAGACCTCGGCAATCGTCCTCGCAATCCGCGCAAGCGCAGTGCTTTTGATTGCCAAAGCCAGAACCGGCAGAAGCTTGCGAAGGTTCTGAAGATCGAGATCAGAAAAGCCGGCGGAATCACGTGTGGCGAAGTGCGAGAAAAAGCAGTCCATCTCGCCGATGGTTCCCTGTTTTTCAAACCTATGGATAAAGGCAACGAAGTCAGTGTGACCAGAACGACGCATATCATCCAGCGTTGCGAAGTCGGCCGGATCGCCTAGTCCGATACGACGTCGGATTTCAGAATCCTCTCCTGCCCACAGATCATAGAAAGCTGAGCGTTTCCAATTTTCCAACGCGTCTCCGGAACTACTGGGACCGTACTCGAATTCTGTTTCCACCACTTGCTGACTATCCCATCGAAAGGCGCGCCCCTCGTGGACCGGGTGAAGCGTGTCAATAAGAGCAAGACTGCGGTCAAGTGGTAAACCGGCGTCGCGACATGCTGCACAAAAGCCACCGAGCAACACGGACTCGCTTGCTCCTCGAAGCCCTTGGTGAGCTACCCAGGCGGAAATCCTCTCTATGTCTTCGTCAGTCATGCCTCTGGAAACTTTCGCGAGCCGTTGTGCCTCACTGTGCGCACTAAAGTTAACGAAAACAAGGCGCTTTGGCTTTCGGCCGCCCCAATCGACCAAAGCCGTCGTTCATCCCGTATTTTGCTTTTCCGGATCCGATCATTCGAACCGCGAACGCTATTGCGATTTTGCTCGGGCTGGCCGAACTTTATCCTCGCCGGTAGTGACTTGGCGGCAGGCCGGTTTCTCGACGGAACACCTGAGCGAAATGGCTAGGGCTGGAATAGCCGACGGACATGCCGATTTCGATAATGCTGGTATCCGTCTCCTGCAGAAGCAGCCGGGCCTTTTCCACGCGCTGGCGAATGAAGTAGCGCGACGGTGAAAGGCCGGTGGCTTTCTTGAACAGGCGGCTGAAATGAAATTCGCTCATCCCCACTGTCTCGGCGAGTTGGGCCAGATGGAACGGTTCGGCCAGATGCTCTTCCAGATGCGCGACCGCACGTCGAAGCTTGAACCCGGGAAGCGCGTTCTGCCTGTCCTCGGCAACTTCACCAGATGCATAGTTCCGGATCAGATGAACAGCGAGGCTTTGCGTAAGGCCCTGGATGAACAGCTGGCTTCCCATTCCTTCTGCCGTCAGTTCCTGATGAACCAGCGCGAGGAGGTGAGACAGTTGCTTGTCCTTGCCGCCGGAAACGTCGCTTAGTACCGGTGGAGCCACGCAACCCAGCACATCGTAGGCAACAAGCTCGAACAGCGGTACGGAAAGATAAAGATGCATTACCTGGAAAGGTGCATCACCGATCGCGCGCCAGCGCATTTCATAGGGTGTGGGAGAGCGGGTCAGGAAAAAATCACCGACCGTAACCGTATTGGCGACCCAGTCCCCGTCAAGATCACGTTCCTCAACCACCGCTTCTCCTGAAATCACCCAGACGATCAGGGGTTCGGCAACAGCGGGAACAAGAAAGGGCTCCTGCTTGTTGAGACGAGAATAGACCTGCACGAACATGTCGCTCCACGCGGGACTATCGCCACTAACGAGCGTGCGACCGGCTATATACTGCTCAAGCCCGAGCGGGGACGTCCGCTCGGGCCTAGCAATAACCTTTCCCATTTCGGGCATGAATGCCCCTCGATAAGTGGGTTTTCCAGTCACGGCCGGGGCAGAGCGTATATCGTTTTGACGGGATTGTTCTACGGTTTCCAATGCGGTCCCTCCCTAAAAACGGGGCTAGCTGTTTAAGGTTGCCAAAGACTTCAACGGGACTTTTGTCGGCTCACATGTCGCACACAACCATCCCCTCCAATGATACAATGCAGCATTTGGTTTCGTCAGACAGGAATATAAAGATGGTCTCATCCGACACTTTGAGGCAAAAAAACCCCCGTTAACGACGAACGTGACTGCTTCACCGTCGAACATGTTTCGCTTGAGCAAACATCGCGGACTACGATCGCGGCGATGATGTAACGGAGCGAAAAACGCATCACGCCGGCAATGGACATGTGCCGTCGTGATCGCGTCTCGTTTACGTCCTGCGATAGAGAACCATGCCGGCATGGTACAGGACATCATCGACAAAGTCGCCGTCGGCCGTAAAACCGGTATCGTCCCAGTACTCGATGTGATCCCAGGACACCTCGTATCGTCCTTGATATGCACTTTCGCGTCGGCCACGCGCCTCGTCGTAGCGGCCATTCGGGAGCAACTGGTGGCGGATGCGGCGGTCTGCGGTCTCCCACATGCCAACATAAGGGTGCAAAGGCGTTGCGGTCGTCATTGTGCCGCCTCCGTCTTGCCCAGGAAAGACTGAATGGTTTCGGGCTCAACGACCCAAGCGTAGTTCAGTTCATGGCGGATTTTCCATTTGCCAGCGGTGCATTCCCACCCTAGCTGCGAGCGCCCATCAAAAGCGATCACCTTGCCGTCGAGACGATCGATGCGGCCGACGAAACCAAGCGTCGTCGAAGCGACCGTGTCGCCGACGATCGCATCATGACCGCCGGTCAGGCCGTGGCGAACAGATCGGGCAGCGTTCTGCAACTCCTCCCAGTTGGCGCCATAGCGAGCCGAGTTGTCAAAGAGCTGTGTGCTGCCTGGGGCGAAATTGTCGTAGAAAACCCCTTTGGTGTCTTCCAGGTTGTAATACCGGTTCAGCTTCTCTGCGAATACGAATTTGCCGTCGCCTTCATGGCGTTCCCAACCCTTCATGATCCAATCGGCATGAAGCGCAAGCGGAGCGTCGGCGCCTTCCCGAGGGCAGGAGCTGTCCTGTGCAGCGACGGGTCCGGCGCAGATCCCAAGTGCCAGAGCTGCTGCGAGTGTGATCTTGTTGTTTGTCATTGGAATCTCTCCTTCGATGATCGGTTGTGCTTGTTTGTCAGCTGCCGGTTTGACCGGTCGGCTATGGGCAAAAGGTAGACAAATTCGATTGTCGCTTGTATACCCTCGTCGCTAACTGTTTTGGTTAGCAGGATGCGACAATGACAATCGATCTAAACTTGGTGCCGATGTTTCTGGCCGTCGCCGAGGAGGGGAATTTCAGGGCGGCCGCAGATCGCCTTGGCGTGACACGCTCGGCGGTTAGCCAGGCGATCAGACGGCTCGAGGATATTTGCGGCATCGCGCTTGTCAGCCGCACGACGCGCAGTGTGCGGCTGACAGAGGCGGGCAATCGCTTCCGTGAAAAGCTGTCTCAGCCAATGGCCGATGTGAAATCGGCATTCGAGGATGTCGCAGGCGACGCAAGGCCTAGCGGCTTGCTGCGGATCGCGGTTACGTCGATTGCGGAACAATTTCTGTCAGGGCCGCTGATCGCGTCCTTCGCGCAAGCACATCCGGGCGTCACGATCGATGTCACGGTGACCGACGACGTCTTCGACATCGTAGCAGCCGGCTACGATGCGGGGGTTCGGTTAGGTGATGTGATAGAGCAGGATATGGTTGCAGTGCCACTCACAAAAGAAGAGAGAGAAGTGGTAGTCGCGACTCCGGGATATTTCGATGTTCATGGAACGCCCCGCCACCCCCGGGACCTCGTACATCATCGCTGTATCGGCTGGCGTCCGTCTCCAAGTGCTGCGCCGTATCGATGGGAGTTCGAGGAAGATGGCATACCTTTCGACGTTGGGGTCGAGCCGCAAATCACCACCAACGATCTGCATCTGATGGTTCGTACCGCGCTCGCAGGCGGCGGTATTACGTTCGCATTGGAGGAGACGTTCCGCCGATACATCGATCGCGGCGAGTTGATCACGGCGTTGAACGCCTATTTGCCCCCCTTTCCCGGGTTCTTCCTTTATTTTCCCAATCGCCGCAATATGGCGCCCAAGCTGCGTGCGCTCATAGAGCATGTCCGCGCACATAGATCGACACAGCCCTAGCTTTCCGCGGCGAAAACTGGCTGGGTGCGCCGTGTCTCGCACCCATAGATGGTTCTGCTTTCCCGTCCGCTCGACCTGAACCACGTACGGTGGATACGGGCCGGTCGGACTTGTAGAGAACAACCTTTGGCGCTGCGGAAGACGAGGCTATTTCGAGCCTCGTCAGGCCATCGCTTAACCGGACGGTCAATCTTAATCCTAGGAATAGTTGACCGGGAGCCAGTCATAATTGGTGCTATCTGTACGCACGTGGCCGACCCCGGGAAACGCAATATGGGCGCCCGCCACCAGATATTTACCGTCCACCGCCTGTTTGAATGCAAGGTCGCGGGCAGCAACGGCGGCTTTCTGATCGATATCGAATTCTATGGCGATGCCGGGCTCATCGAACTGCAGGATATCGCCATGGGTGATGTCGCCCCAGAAGACGATCTTCTGGCCTTCGCTTTCCAGCGTGATGGCGCTGTGACCCGGCGTATGTCCCGCATAAAGAATCGAGCCCAGACCCGGGACGGGTGCTTGGTTATCTCCGAAGGTTTCAAATTTTCCAGCTCGCACGTAAGGCGTCACGCACTGGTCTGCCTCGCCAAAATGCTGCTTGACGATGCCGGTCGCCGTTTTGGCGTTTTCCGGGCTCAGCCAGAATTTCGCCTCCCGCTCATTGACCCGTAATGTGGCGTTAGGGAAAGTGCGTTTGCCTTCGCTCATCAACCCACCGGAATGATCGGTATGAATATGGGTGAGGATGACATCGTCAATGTCACCTACCTTGTATCCGGAAGCCTCGATGTTGGACACGAGCTTGCCGAGCGATGGGCCCAAATAGGTACCGGTGCCTGCGTCGATCAGCACCAGTCTTTCGCCGGTGTTGACCAGGAATGCGTTGACGGAAGTTGGTACGATTTCCGGCAGAAAAGCATCATTCAGAGCGCCCTGCGCGTGTTCTTCGCTAGTGTTGGTGTAGAGCTTGGCAAGCGGCAGGGCAACTGTGCCGTCCGACAGGGCTGTGACCTCTACGGAGCCGATCTTCAGCCGGTAGAAACCCGGTGCCTGAACAGCGGCAAAAGGTGCCTTGGCGAAGACGATTGATGGCGCGACAAAGGGCGCTGCGACGAAGCCAGTCAGAGCGTTTTTGAGAATGGAACGACGAGATGGCATGGGTTTGCTCCTTACGTTGTGGTGCGGAACGGCTTGCAAGTTCCTGCCCATCAGCTAAGGATGCGCTAGTCAACAATCAAATCGATACAACTCATGCAGGTCATCGATCATTTCAATCTTCGTTCCTTCGACCTCAATCTTCTCGTCGCCTTCGATGCGATGATGGAAGAGATGAGTGTAACGCGTGCAGCACAACGATTGAAAATCCAGCAGCCCGCCATGAGCCATAACATCGCCACCCTGCGCACGCTGTTTCAGGATGAGCTGTTCATCCGTGTCGGGCAGGTGATGAAGCCGACGGCGCGGGCGCTAAATTTGTCTGGCCCGGTGCGGCAGGCTCTGCGACAGGCGCAAGCGGCGATGTTGATGGCGGATGCCTTCGATCCGGCGACCGAACGTCGAACATTCCGGCTGGGGCTTTCCAGCGAGGTGGAACTGTTGCTGCTGCCCGATCTGACAGCGCGGTTGCGGGATATCGCCCCGGGTATTCGTATTCTGGCCCGAGGTGGCGATGCGGCAGAAGTCGATGGGATGATGGATGCGGGCGTCATCGATCTGTCTGTAGGGTGCAGTTACCTGCCGGACTCACGGCACCATTGCGAACCGCTTTATCAATCCAGCGTATTGTGCTGTTTCAATCCGCAATTGATAACGCTTACCAACCCGGTGAGCATGGATGCCTATTTGGCCGCACAACATGCGGTGATCTCGCAGACCGACAGCCTGCATGGCTGCGTCAAGGATGCGCTGGAGCATGCGGGGGCAGAACTGGACGTAGTGGCGGCGGCTCCGGATTTCATGTCGATATTGGCGACGGCGCGTTCATCTGCCGTGATTGCAACCGTATCGTCACGCATTGCACTTCGTTACGGACCGCTGCTGGGACTTGATGTAAGCCCTGTGCCGCTCGCGCTGTCTTTTCCACCCGTATCCATGGTGTGGCCGCTTCAGATGGACAGCGATCTCGGTTGCGCGTGGTTGCGGCAGCAGATCCGTGAAGCGATGCTAAGAACAAATGGGAGCAACGCCGCGGATGTTACGGTGTGACGGGCGTGGCGATCAGCATGTGTCTGAAGTCCTAACACCTTGAAAGGATATGAACCAGCGACCCTGCTGATCAATTTTCCTCGGTTGGGAGATTGTCTTACCAAAGCAATTTCTTGGCAAGATTTGAATGAGATCGACCAGCCTCTTCATCTCATCGCGCCAGCTAGCGTTACTGATTGAAGCGCCGTGCGGAGATTAAGCACGATAAAATCCGCATAATTGCGGAGATCAAACTTGCTATTCTCCGCATCCAATATCCCTCTTGTTCCCAATTTGGGAATGCGGTAGACAAAGATTATGCAGATCATCGCCAAGTCTACATTGAGACAATTCTGGAGCTTCACACTCACGCCGAGACGCCCCTAAAAACGTGGCACGCGATGGTCAGCAAAGCCGAATGGATGACGCCGGCCGATGTGAAGGCAACATTTGGCGCGACGGTAGATTTCGTTTCCGACAGTCGCATCATTTTCGACATATCGGGCAACAAATACCGGCTCATTGTCCACGTCGCCTACCCCTACAAACGAGTACTGATCAAGTTCATTGGCACTCACAAGGAATATGACCAGATTAACCCGGAGACAGTGTAATGGACAACATCCGCGCCATCAGAAACGATGATGACCTCGCATGGGCCATTGCAGAGGTCAGCCAGTATTTCGACAACCCGCCCGATCCTTTCAGTACCGATGGTATGCGCTTCGATGTCCTTTCCGATCTCATCGAAGCGTACGAAAACAAGCACTACCCCATCGATGCACCCGAGCCGATTGAACTTATCAAGGCCCACATGGAGCTGACAGGACGCAGCCAGAGTGACCTCGCGACGCTGTTCGCTTCTCGTTCTCGTGCATCCGAAGTGCTGAACAAAAAGCGTGCTCTGACTGTCGAAATGATTCACCGGCTGCACAAGGAATGGGGAATTCCTGCCGATTGCCTCGTTGAGCCTTATCATCTTGACGGTCCGGAACTGAAGTACGCCTGACGACTGCCAGCGTCATTCCAGAATTCCAGCTAACGCCCGGAGACCAGTCATGATGGCATTGCCAAGTTGTTTAGCGTTGGGTGCGATCGACGCCGTGTCGCCAGTTTCAGATTGTCATTTCAGCGGCATACTGCGCCCACAGGCTGAATGCATCAGCCCGCGCATGGCGGTATGAAATGGCGGTCAGAGTGTAGCGGCGGGGACGAAAGATCGTGTTGATTTGATCGTGGGCCGACAGGAAGCGCTGTGCCTGTCGTGTCGACTTGAACCGACCCATGATCTTCTCGCGTTTTCGGGTCTGCCGGTGGGAATTTTCAATTCGGTTGTTCAGCCCCTTGTGCGCCCGGTGATCGGCATCCGGAGCGATGGCCTGGTTCAGGCTCGCCGCAACAGCAGGGCCGCCAGACGCTTCTTCTCCAGGCTGGTCAGGCAGTTTGGTCAGCCGCGCGTGGTCGTGACGCTAACGCCTTCCGGCGAAGGAAGGGCGGCTCTCGAACAGGACTACGCCCGCATGCTGGAAGACGGTCTTCTTCTCGATAAGGCCGAGACATTCGAAGAACTCCTCGCTCGATGCGCGAAAATCCAAGACAAGGCCAATGCCGTTGGCTGAGAAAAGCGTCCATGATCGCGCGAAGCCAATTGAGATGACAATTCGCGCGATGGCCGACCCGTGATTTTCAATCGCTACACCACCTATCGGCCCGGCCTTTTCGTCCGTCTGCTTCCTTCCGGCAGGTGGAAGCTCCGGCTACCCTTCTGCTCTCGCCAGCCTTCGGTACCATTTGCTCAGTTTGCTGCTCGATACAGGGTAGCAATCGCCAATCTGCTCGTTCTCTGTTAAATAATTAAGATGAGGCAGTGCGGAGAACCGCACTGCCTTTCACAGGATTTAGAACGTCCGCTGAAGGCGAACAAAACCCGTAACCTGATCGCCAGCGCCGCTGTCGATACCTTCGTCGCCATCGACGTCTTGGTAGTTAACAGTAACCTTGGTAGCGAGGCCCTGCGTGATCTGGTAATCTACCGTCACACCAGCGCGCCATGCGTCGCGGTCACCAACGAAGTCGTTGTCAGCGCCGATATCCACCGTACCGAAGTACTGAGCGCCGGGGGTGATGGTCAGCTTGTCCGTTGCCTTGATGGCGTATTCAGCAGCAACCGTCCACTCGGACTCTTCGTAGTAAGAGTTCGCACCGGAAGCCCATGCGCCGGAAAGGCCGAACGTACCCGGCCCAATGTCAGCCGTAACGATTGCGCGGATTGCACCATTTTCATAATCAGTGTCGTAGCTGCCGAGCAGGTTTGCGGTAACTACGCCAAACTTGGCACCAATGATACCGCTGATACCGACATTGTTCGAATTTTCAAGGAAACCGCCCTTGGCAATGCCGAGGTTTGTTTCATCGTCACGCTCGGTTTCCAGCTCTTCCACCGAGATACCAGCATAGAAGGAGCCAGCATCGTAGGTGTAGCGCAGAGCGTTGCCGCGGGTTGAGTTCGAAGACAGGATATCGGTTTCGCCTGAGAGGTCATCATCCCACCACGTGAAGGTATAACCAACTCTCAAGCCGCTCAGTTCGATGAAAGCTTGATTAACCCTGACGCTGCGCTCGCTGTCATTGTCCGCATCGCCACGCAATTCAATGAAACCGCGCAGGGCGCCGAGCTCGGTGTCGGTACGAGTGTCAATATGGAACTGAGCGCGCGTGAAAGAATCCCAGTCAGACGTGCCGGATTCGTTACGACCGAAGTCGGTCTGGAAACGGATGTAACCGCCGAACTTCAGGCAGGTTTCGGTGCCAGGGATGTAGAAGAAGCCGGTGCCGAAAGCGTCGCAAACGCGAACGTATTCCAAGGGCTCAGGCTCGGCAGCGACGATAGCGTCAGCGGCCTGTGCGCCGGATACTGCTGCGAGAGCCGCAGCAGAGCCGATCAGTAGGCTCTTTATGTTCATAATGTTGTCCCTTCCATAGTTAAATCAATCATCACACGAACACCTGTAGATGCACCTCGCCAACTCACATACAATCCGACTGTTTGTAAATTAAAATGCGTCGCGATACGAAAAACAATCACGGGAACTGGGCTATGTGTTGCTCCAACGCCACGGCTTAGAACTTCACCAAGGTCGTTTACAAACAATCCGAACGTATGTATTTTGGCCAGACGCTTGTATCGTGAGCGGCAGTTGTGTGATCTCCAGTCAGCACTGCGGGGGCGCATGTTGTACTTTAAAGCAACGCGCCCCCATCTGACCGATAATTTTCATCCCAGCACTACTTTGGGAGATTAATTCTGCATTAACGATGATTTGGGGATCTTGAGCACTTTCATCGGGGTGCGCGAGATGGCGGAGTTGGATGTTGCGCTGGCGAACTGGCTTAAGCCATTCGTTGAGAAGCTTGGTCACAAGAAGCGGCGACAGATGTGCCCGGTCTACAATTCGGGGATGATAGGTCCGGGTGATCGCAAGAGTATCCGGTCGATGGCAGAACGCTTTGGGCCCGAACGCTACGGCCGCCTGCATCATTTCATTTCGGATGGCATTTGGAATGCCGGTCCTCTTGAGACGGAATTGGCTGTTCAGGCCGACAAGAACGTCGGGGCTCGAGACGCCTTTCTGATGATCGGTGACACAGGCCTGCCGAAGAAGGGCGACCATTCCGTTGGGGTCGCGCCGCAAGGTTTGCATGACCTTGGGTGGAAACCGTAGTGGCGCGCCAGGTCGATAAGGGCGCAATTGTAAACGATGGCGTCCGTCTGGCCTTCACCGAAGGCGGTTCTTCATCCGCTCGTAGAGCACTTCTCTTGGAGTGCCGCCAACAGCCTCGAAAACCGAGATAGGCAACACAGGACTGTCGGCACAGCCGCTCAATCGTTAGAGCGAACGCTACGCCCTCGAGGGCGTCGACCTCAGCTTGTCGACGATGGCCGATCAGGTCGTAGCATGTGCCATTACCAGTATCGAATGCTGGACGTCCCCGCTATCGGTTCTAGCAAACAGGGGGTGAAACCGATGCGGCCATGTCCAAACCGTTGACCGCATCGCCCACCCAACCGCCAGGGCTGCCTTGTCAGTCATGATACCTTGCAGACGGCGAGCGAAGCGCGCTCGTATGTCTGACGAAAGGGATCACTTTTCCGCAGAATGGCGACACAGAACATTCTGTGATCTTACGAAGTTTTCTTTTTTAGAGATACTCCCATCCCCACCACAGACAGACCGGCGATCATCAATGTGATAAGAAGAGTGTTATCAGGCCCCAAGTGCCCGCTAGTGACGGCCTCTGCGATACTCGCAACCGAAATAATCATTGAACAAATTCCCCCAGCCAAAAGCCACGCCCTACCCTCTGGAAAATGGGTTTGAATACCGATTACAATCAGTAGCACCGCAGATGCAACGAGACCGAGATAGAACATTGCCGTTCCGACAGGCACGTCGCTGGATAAACCCGTCTGTACCTGTATGCCCAGAAGAACCTGGACGATGCCGAAGAAGGTCCAGTCCAAGAATATGGCCGGCCGGCTCAATCTCAGCATAATGATGCAAATGATAAGCCCGCCAAACATCGAAGCCGTTCCCGGCATGTAGCCAGACAGTCCTGATGCCGATGAGAAAAAACCAAGAATCGCGAAGTCGACCGTGACAACTCCAAGCGCCATGATTCTCCTCCAGTCCCCATTGCCGTCAAAACGGTTCTGCCGCGCTCGGCGCATTCTTAATAGAAGTCGCCCCATTGGTCCAAAGTCCGGCGCCGTCGAGCGCGATGAAGAAGTTTTCGGGGAGGAACTCTTGGGCTCGTGGTCCTTGGGTTTTGCCATTTTTATTCTTCCCGTTTTTCCCAAAAATAAAAATTCCACAAACCAACTTTTACATACCATCCGTCCGTATGTCAAAGGTAATGCTCCTTCGGAGAGCGGAGACTATTGTCGGGTGTTCTTGGCGATTTGACACCGGGCCTCATATTCTAATAGGTAAGAGAACGCACCAAAAGGGAATGGCATGAAGCGGACAAAAGAAGAGGCGGCTGAAACAAAACGGCAAATACTTCATGCAGCCGAAACGCTTTTTCTTGAGCGCGGATTTGAAAACGTCACTCTGGATGAAATCGCAACCGCCGTTGGCACGAGCCGGGGTGCAGTTCATTGGCATTTTTGCAACAAGCAGGGCCTGCTTTTCGCCCTTCGGGAAGAGTCACAACTTCCGTTGCGGGACCTTGCCGACGCCCTCGAAAACGAGGTTGAGGGCCAGCCGCTCGACATGCTCGGTGACGTGATCTCGGCGATCCTGCTTGACATGCACTCTGATGAGCGGCGACGCGGATTAACACGTTTGATGCTACATCTGGACATTTCTGTCGACTGTCCGGTAGCGAAAGAAGATCGAGATTCCTACAAGGCCATCGAAAGAATCTTCATCAAAGCCAACAAGATAAAGCGACTGACCCCGCCTTGGACGCCAAAAACTGCTGCGTCTGCGGTTACGGCTGTCGTCCTTGGGGTAGTCGAAGAATGGGCCTTGGAGCGAAGTGAATTTCCCCTTGTTCCTTATGGCCAGGATCTTGTCAAAATCGCTATAAAAGGTTTCCAGGCCTAGCCAAACGTGGTCCATTTTTATCGAGATACACAAAGCTGCGATCGAGGACCCGGTTGTAGGAGCGCTCCAGTTTTCGAGCACGCAGCGTCCTGAAACGGCCAGCTTCATATCCAACCCGGCACTCAAGCTGAGTGTCCATTCCAATGTGTTGGACGATCAGGCGCGTCGGACCGACCCACCCCCCACGGCGCTCCACCGTCGGTGGAAGCCGAACGAGGCGTTCTCGACGTCCCCCATGTTGCCTTGAGAAAAAACACTTGCAACAGACTCAAATCCGCTGTTTACATTTATACGGTATGTTTATTTAATTCGAGTTTTCATGCAAAATTGGTGGGTGAGCCTGGAGTGTGTGCGTTCAACATCCGACCAAAATCATTGCGGAGCTTTGCCAGCTACCACTGGCTCTGCGCTTGAGAATGCGTGTAACTCGAGCGAAAAAGGTTCCAAATGAAGTTCAAACACGCGAAAAACTTTGGACAGCGGCTGGTTTTTGCCGCTCCTCTCACCCTGGTTCCCTTGCTTGCGATAGCACAGCAATCTCCGCTCCCGGCGGTGACAGTGACCGTTGTTAAAACAACCGATTATACGCTCACGACCCGTCTTCCCGGCCGCATCAAAGCCTCGACCGAAGCAGAGGTACGCCCGCAGGTATCCGGCATCATACGCGAACGCCTTTTTGAGGAAGGCGTTTTGGTGAAAAAGGGCCAGGCCCTCTACAAGATCGATGACGATAACTATGTCAGCGCGACAGAATCGGCACGAGCGGCGCTGGCCGAAGCGCAAGCAAACTTCGATCTGGCCGTCATCGACGCCAGACGAGCTGCCGAACTTTTCGCAAACCGGAGTGGCACGGCTTCCAATCGAGACAGTACCGCAGCTCAGCAGAGTAGAGCAGACGCTGCGCTTCAGCGTGCCCGCGCACAACTAACGACCGCCGAACTGGATCTCAACAGAACGACGATCAGGGCGCCGATCGACGGAATCATCGGCTTTTCGGAGACTACCCCTGGCGCATTGGTCGCGGCACAACAAGCAACGGCTCTGGCAACGATCAGGACCATTGACCCCGTCAACGTCGACGTCACGCAATCTGCGACGGATTTGCTCAGGTGGAAATCGAAAGGTGGAGCCAACGGACTTGAGAAGTCCGCCACGGCTTCTTTGATCCTGCCCGACGGCTCCCGCTATCCGCTGAAGGGAAATCTAACCGCGGCCGAACCGAGAGTGGAGCCCACCACAGGCATGGTAACGCTCCGTATTAGCTTTGAGAACCCAGACCGACTTTTGCTTCCAGGTCTTTATGTCGAAGTGGAGCTGCCTCAGGCGAAAGCTGACGGTGCGATCCTCGTCCCGCAAAGCTCGGTCATGAGAAACACCAAGGGAGAACCTTATGCGTGGGTGGTGAAAGACTCGAAAGTTGAACAGAGAGCGCTTTCAATCTTCACTGCTGACGGCAATCAGCTCGTCATAACGGATGGTCTGGCAGCAGGTGACGCAGTGGTTACGTCTGGCTTCCAGAAGGCAACCCCGGGCGCAGAGGTTACCGTTGTTGACGACAGCGCCAAAACAGCCGCGCAAGCCAACGAAAGCAAGTAGTCATGGCACATTTCTTCATCGACCGCCCGGTCTTTGCGTGGGTAATCGCTATCATCATCATGGGTCTTGGTACGCTTTCCGTTCTGGGCCTGCCTGTCTCGCAATACCCGACCATTGCCGGACCATCGATTGTCATAGGCGCCACCTATCCAGGCGCCTCTGCTGAGACAGTAGCTGATACGGTCGTCCAGATCATTGAAAAGGAAATGACAGGACTCGACGGGCTGCGATACATCGATTCTTCGACAACTTCGACTGGCCGTGCCGAAATCACTTTGACATTCCATCTCGGCACAGATCCGGACATTGCCCAGGTGCAGGTCCAGAACAAACTCAGCCAGGCCGAGGCAAACTTGCCGGATGATGTCACGCGACAAGGCGTGACCGTAGAGAAATCTGCTACAGGCTTTCTGTTGGTGGTGGGGCTTGTATCCAGTGACAACACGCGCAGTGCAATTGATCTGGCAGACTATCTGAACTCCTACATGGTCGAGCCGATATCGCGGCTGACAGGTGTGGGGCGCGTACAGGTGTTTGGCTCCGAATATGCGATGCGTATTTGGCTGGATCCTCAAAAGCTCAAATATTACGACCTTTCACCATCGACCGTCGTCTCGGCGATAACGGCGCAAAATGCGCAGATCTCTGCCGGATCCTTCGGTGCTATGCCCTCGCCTGCAGGACAGCAACTCAATGCGACGGTGACCGCACAGTCACTGCTGAAAACACCCGAAGATTTTGAGAGGGTTGTGTTACGCGCCGACACGGATGGTGGCCTTGTCCTTCTGCGCGACGTCGCACGTGCAGAATTGGGTTCAGAAAACTACGAGATTGCCAGCACCTATAACGGTAAGCCTGCCTCCGGGATGGCGGTCCAGTTGGCATCTGGCGCAAACGCTCTGGAAACAGCTGAACTGGTCAAGGCGCGTGTTGAGCAACTGGCTCAATCGATGCCTGAGGGTGTGGAATATGTCATTCCTTATGACACCACACCCTTTGTGGAATTGTCGATCGAGGCTGTCATTGATACTTTGCTTGAGGCTATCGTCCTCGTCGTCCTTGTGATCCTGCTCTTCCTGCATAACTTTCGTGCAACCTTGATACCTGCTCTGGCCGTTCCAGTCGTGCTACTCGGCACATTTGGTATCATGGCTGCATTCGGTTTTTCCATCAACACATTGACGATGCTTGCGATGGTTCTGGCAATCGGTCTTCTGGTTGACGATGCGATCGTCGTTGTCGAGAATGTCGAGCGCCTGATGCAGGAAGAACATCTCAGTCCAAAAGAAGCGACGAAAAAGTCGATGAGCGAAATCACGGGCGCTCTCGTTGGAATTGCGATGGTCGTCTCCGCCGTTTTCGTCCCGATGGCCTTCTTCGGCGGATCGACCGGCGAAATGTACAAGCAGTTCTCCGTAACAATTGTTTCGGCGATGACTCTGTCGGTTATCGTCGCTCTTGTCTTCACACCCGCCCTTTGTGCTACCCTTTTGAAGCCGCATAGCACTCACAAGAAAACGGGGATCACTGCTCGATTTACCGATGGTTTCGAACGCAACTTCACACGGCTGACAAATGGCTATGGCGGCATTGTGAAAATCGCGACCAAGCGCCCTATCAGAATGTTGGTGATCTACGGACTCATGGTGACAGGTATGGTCGTACTGTACCAGCGAACGCCTACATCCTTTTTGCCAAGCGAAGACCAGGGCACGCTCTTTACCATCGTTCAGACTCCACCCGGCACCACAAGTGAAAATACTGAGAAAGTTTTGGCCAAAGTGTCGGACTACTACAGGACCGCCGAGGCCAAGAACGTCGCCTCTGTCTTCTCGGTTCAGGGCTTCTCATTTGCCGGTCAAGGTCAGAACATGGGCATGATGTTCGTCAGTCTGAAGGACTGGAAAGAGCGCGCCGGGACCGAGAACTCCGCCCAGGCTATTGCAGCGCGCGCTTTCGGGCCTTTGATGGGCGGCATAAACGAGGCGATTGTGGTTCCGATTGTGCCACCACCTGTCATGGAGCTTGGTAACTCCAATGGTTTCACCGCGTTCCTTCAGGCCGAATCGGGCCAGTCACACGAAGATCTGTTGACCGCCCGCAATCAGTTGCTTGGGCTAGCCGCACAAAGCAACAAGCTCACAGCGGTCCGCCCAAACGGTGTTGAAGATGCGTCCCAGTTTGAATTGAACATTGATTGGAGCAAAGCCGGCGCTGTCGGTGTCACGGCTGCTGACGTGGGTTCATTTCTCGCAACCGTGTGGTCTGGCACCTACGTCAACGATTTCCTTTACGCAGGGCGAGTGAAACGCGTTTACGTTCAAGGAGAACCCCATGCCAGAACCGGGCCGGACGATCTCGCACTTTGGCGTGTGCAGAATGCTAACGGCAATTTTGTCGATTTCTCAACTTTCGCGTCTCAGAACTGGGTGTTCGGCCCTCAGCAGGTCAGTCGGTACAATGCATTGCCCGCGATGGAAATCGAAGGCTCGGCCGCTGACGGCTTTTCGTCCGGCGAGGCGATGGCAGAGATGGAACGTCTGGCAGCCCAACTTCCGCCAGGCTTCACCTTGCAATGGACTGGACAATCGCTCGAAGAAAAAGAGGCTGGCGCTGGCGCATTGCCATTGTACGGGCTAGCACTCGCGACGATGTTTCTGTGCCTTGCAGCGCTTTACGAAAGCTGGACGATCCCGATCGCTGTCTTGCTTGCAATGCCGGTGGGAGTTCTCGGAGCACTCCTCGGCGCTCTGATAGGCGATCAGACAAACGGCGTGTACTTCCAGGTCGGACTTTTAACGGTCGTCGGTCTGACAGGCAAAAACGGCATCATGATTGTTGAATTTGCTCGTGAGCGAATGGCACACACTGGAGGCACCGCAGTTGAAGCCGTTTTGGAGGCCGCAAAGCTACGTTTTCGTCCCATTTTGATGACGTCTCTGGCGTTCGGTCTCGGGGTTGTACCTCTTATCATCTCGAGTGGCGCAGGGGCTGGTGCCAGACATGCAATAGGATACGCAACGTTCTTTGGAACCGTGACAGGCACGATCCTAGCCGTGATTTTTGTTCCGGTGTTTTTCGTGGTCGTGAACAAGATTTTCAACCGCGCAAGCAAGACAGCCACTACATAGCCAGCCCTGTGGAACGTGCCTGTGGATCGCCCAGAAAGCGCAACTTCCGCTTTCTGGGCGATCGCTTTAGCTAGTCATTTTTTTAGTAAGTCACCGATACCGATACCGATGCTGACTACTGATGTCTCCGTTGATTGCCAAATCCAAGCCTCGTCCAGAACAACTGGGCGCAAGTGATATTGTCTCGACACCACCCGGAACGTCATCGTCGCTTGGAGCAAATGACATCCGCAAGCAAAGCTATCCAGCCGGATGCTCGACTCCGCTTAACCTGCATTATCATCACTCTCACCATCGGTATAAATGCTGATCTTGCGAACAGTTAGGTGATTGCGATGTAAGTTTCCGCGTGAATTTCGCGGAGTCTTCTACCTCCACCGATCCGCTGAATTTTTGTAGCTGAGTTGAAATTTGGCAACTCACTTTACCAATCAGATCCGAAGACGACTACGCATATGGCAACTTTCCGCCACCTTGAGCGGATACGAACCTGCGACACGTATGTGGTTGACATTAAGCAACTGAATATAAGTGGTAATGTCCTTTATCATATACAGAGATCGGTCGGCAGGCCGCTCCATTTTTGTCGATCTCGCCAACCAGCAGAGGCGTCGAAGCCTCGCCGGCGCCAAGTACGATCGCCTGGAATGATGAGGCATTGGCGATGCTCTCATATTTGACCTTGGTTTCGGCGGTCACCTCGACACCGCCGGTCGAGAAGTCAAGTGCAGCTTCGGCGTCGTGTTCGCTCACATGCTCGCTTGTCCGCATCTGAACGATCATGATCCGGCCGAAGTCGACGCTGCGCACAAATCCGGGTGGCTCGGTATTAGCCATGTTGGCCTTTGACAGGGTGACATTCGCGTCGAAGACATCGCCGGCTTCCTGCGGATCCTGCGCGACCACCGTGTAGTAGATCTGGCGGAATACCCGGTAGACAATGGTCTCGCTGTCAGTTGAAGACCATTTCAGGTTGGCGGTGGCACTGTTCTTACCCCATTGGGCGCCGAAACCCAGCGATATGCCGATCTGTTCCTGGGTGTATGATTTATGAGAGCTTGAGAAGGCGCGCATTGGCGGGAAGTAGCCGCCGGTGTCCTTCAGCCAGCTGTTAACGGTCTTCTCGATGGCGATCGACACGGATGTGTAGTCTGGCTTTTCAACCCGGACTTCACTTCGCTCTTCCAGGCCAGGCAATTCCACCCGCAGGGTCAGGGGTGACCGGGCAAAACGATAGGGCGTGGGGCGCCCTTCCGCCAGGGTCTGGTCCTGTTTGATCACCGCGCCTGGAAATATCACCCCGGCCGCGGGGTTCAACAGCGCGCTGGATTCGATCTTCTGATCAAGGTTGATCTCACGCTTGCTGCAGATGATCACCGAGCCGGACGCGCGTTCGCGGTTGGGAAACTTGGGCTGGGACGTTGGCTGCAAATCCAGCGCCAGCAGTCTGTCCAGATCATAGTCGAGGCTGTTGATATAGTCTGAATTTTTGGACATGGCATCCTCCGTTGATGGGCAACGGGGGGATGTTGCTTTCGTCGCGTCGTCTGCGGCAGTGCAACCCCGTATCAATTGAGGGCAGCGCGTATCAATCTGGGTCCGATTCCGCCAAGGCCGACCTGGCGTGGCGCAGGGGGCTGCGGCGAAACTCGCCGGGCGTCATGCCAAAGCGCTTGGCAAACTGGCGGTTGAAGGTTCGCAGGTCGATGAAGCCATTGCTCAACGCCAGGGTGGCGATCGGCGTCCGGCTCGGCGCAGTCTGCAACAGTTTGCCGATGCGCTCCACCCGCGCCATGCGGATGGCGCCGGCCACCGTGAGGTCGCGGTCGGCGAAACAACGATAAAGCGTGGCGCGCGAGCAATGAATACCATGCGCCACCGCGTCAGCATCCAACGTCATGTCGTTCAGATGCGCGTCGATATAGCGGGTCGCCGCCACGAACAACGCGCGGCGCGCCATCGGCGCATCGCAAGCACCGTGTTCCTGATAGACCGAACGCAACGCGCCCAGGGTCAGGTCGGCGACGCTGCCGAACACCATGCCTTTTTCCGTTGCCGACATCTGGTCGATATATTCGGCCAGCAATTGCAATTGAGCTCTGAGGAAAGGGGCCAGTCGTGATTTATGCAGCGCTTCGACAATCCGCTCTTCCGCCGGCACGTCGCCATTGAAGGCCTCCACCAGTGCGTTGCGGCGCAAGGTCAGGGCAATGGCCACATGGCTGGAGCGCCAGGCCACACGCGAGGGTCTGGTCGGATCGTAGACGAAAAATTCATTGGGGCCGGCGGTCAGGACCACGCCGGTCGATGTTGTATGCTGGCGTTGGCCTGTCAGTGGAGTGCACCCCATTTCACCGGACAAGTCGGCTAGATTGATTTAGCCCTGATGAACTGCCGAGGGGAAGCCATCTTGAGCGCGGAATGGGGATGGATTTCGTTGTAGTCCTCAATCCATCCGTCGATGAGCCGGAGCGCTGTTTGGGCGTCCGGTAGAGCTGATATCCGAATATAGTCCCGCTTCAACGTTTTGACGAAGGCTTCCGACATGCCGTTCGACTGCGGGCTGGCGACCGGCGTGAAGCAGGGCGTTAGATTGAGTGCTTGCGCAAACAGCCTCGTGTCCCGCGCCGTATAGGCTGAACCATTGTCAGACAGATGCTCGATAGCATTCGGGGCTCGGGTTGCATGGAAGCGTTTCTCGACCGCCTCCAGCATCATGTCGCGGACGTCCGAGCCGGATATTCCGGCATTGGCGAGCGCCGTCCAAGCGATGATCTCCCGGTCGAAGGCGTCGATGATGAAGGCGAGACGAATGACCTCGCCATTCCAGCAGGCGAACTCCAGGCCGTCCGAGCACCAGCGCAGGTTGGAGCGCATGACCATGACCTTGCCATCGTGGAGGCGGCCCTTGCGAACGGCTGTGTGCTTCTCCAGTAGCATGGCGTGGTTACCCATGATGCGATGGACCCGTTTGGCGTTGACGACAGGCTGATCGGCGGCTCGCCTTTCGCGATTGAGGAGCGCGGCGATCCGCCGATAGCCATAGGTTGGCCTTTGATCCACCAGCCTGCGGATGGCGGGCAGAAGCTCTGCATCCTCGGCCTTGTTGTATGGCCCACGCGGCTTTGATCTGCCTTTCAGCCGCTCGATGAGGTTGGAACGGGAGACGCCCAGCGTGTCTGCGACGGCCTTCATCGCGAACCGTCCTTCGGCAACAAGATCGGCCGCGATATCCGTTTTTTTGAGTCCGCTTTGGAAAGGGCTTCGCGGAGGATTTCGACCTCCATCGTCTTGCGACCGAGCATGCGCTCCAACTCCCGGACGCGATCCTCCAGTTTCTTCACTTCCGAATTTCCGACAACCGGCTCGTCAGAATCCACGGCTGCAGCACCTCCCTCGCTCAAGAGCCTGCGCCACCGATAAAGCAAATTGGGCGCGACGCCATGACGGCGAGCGGTCGAAGATACCGTCTCGCCGGGTTCGAAACTCTGCTCAATGATTGTCAGCTTTTGCTCGGTTGTCCACCGCCTGCGGCGAACATCACCCGTCAGCAATTCAACGTGTCGATAGTCGTTAGACATAAGCCTATACCCAAGCCTGTGCTTGAGCCTTTCTGCTTATGCCGACTGTCCGGTCGAAATGGGGGGCAGTTCAGTCAGAATCAAGCCGATGGCGATGTCATCATGCGCGCTCGACAGCGCGCCCGTTGACGGTCGGCTACCCGAAATGGCCTCTGAGCGATAACGGAACAACGTGCCTGTCGGTGTCACCGTGCCCGTGGCGTCGGCCTGGAAATCCAGGCGTTGCGTATCGTTGGGCGCATCCGGCTCGAAATCGTAGAACGCGACATTCGTCCAGGCATCGTACCGCTGGTGCGGCGCCACCTCCTGGCTGGTCATTGACAACTGGACGCTTTTGCGCAGCGCACCGGCATCTGGTGTCCATTTACCTTCCGCTGGTGACCACAACCAGATTTCTGGAGCCCAAGCTCGCTGTTTGCCAGAAGGGTCCGATGCGTTATCCGCCATGATCTGTTGCGAAGCGCCGCCCTGATAGGGGCTCTAACAGCCGCGGAGCAACTGCTATCTCTGGGTCGTCATCAAGCATGGACATCCATTTCCCCCGGGCGCTACGCGATCGTCTTCCGTTCGGTGCTCAAGCTTCTGTAATGGCATTCAGAATCATAAACCCCACAACACATGGGAGCATGAATTTCGCCAGCGATGGTCAACACAGGGTTAACCAGGACAATTACCTTGCTGACTGCACAGTGGACTGTGGTTTCGGAATGGACCGGGGGTAAGGCTATGCGATCCTGCTCTTGATAGGAATCGAACTGCCGACCCATTTTTTTGTGGAACCGTGAGCATATGACCGATCATACCATTGTCTTGCCGCGCCCGCCGCCAAGGTCCAACGAGACGACCACCCGCTTGCCCTCCAAAGAAACCCCGGGATCAGTCCAAACAATCAAGGCTTTCTTTTTCTTCTGTTGCCTGACTATCAATCCTCGCGCATAGCCCTGTTGATCTGGTCGGCGAGCGGTTTGGTGAGATAGGACAGAGCAGTTCGTTCGCTCGTCTTGATATACGCTTCGACCGGCATGCCTGCGAGGAGACTGAGATTGCCCAGCTTAGACAGTTCCTCCGGCTCGATCTGGATACGGGTTGTATACCAGCTCTCGCCCGTTTGTGGATTATGAGCCAAGTCGGCAGCGACCGTTTTTACCTGACCAACAATTTCCGGAGTTGTACGCTGGTTAAAAGCCGAAAAACGCAGGATTGCCTGTTGGCCAATATGCACCTGGTCGATGTCGGCGGGCTGTATGCGGGCTTCGACGACGAGACGGTCATTCACCGGCACTATCTGCATGATGGTTTCACCTGCCCCGATAACGCCACCGATGGTATGGACCGCCAGTTCATGAACTATGCCATCCTGCGGCGACCGGACGTCGACGCGTTTCAACTGGTCTTCGGCTGTGACCTTTTGTTCTGTTAGTTCGGCAAGTTTATTGTCGACGTCGCGTAGTTCAGTTAGGACTTCCGCCAGGCGATCCTGATCAAGCTGAAGGATCTGAAGTTCTGTCTCTGTGACACGCGTAGCCGCCCTTGCAATCTCGGCCATCAACTGACCGCGTTCGCCATCCAGTTGAGCCCGCAGTCGCTCCAGTTCTGCAAGGCGGTTGAACTGGATCAGTTGCTGATCGGCAAGGTTTCTGACGCGGACGAGTTCCTGTCCAATCCACGACAATTCCTCTTCCTTTGCATTCTTGCGAACAACGAGCCCATCGTTTTCCCGATGTATCTGGTCGATACGCTGTCTGAGCTGAGCCTTCTGACCATCAAGCGTCTGTTTTCGGGCGGTAAAAAGAGCGACTTCAGCTTTGATATATTCGACGCTATCTGCTTCGGCCTTTTGGCCGAGGGGCTTCGTCGGAGCCGTGACTGCCGTCGCGCTCTCACGCTCGGCTGAAAGTCGCATTCGTCGGGCGCTCAACTGCTCGATCTGTTTCTCAACCATGGCCAGCCCGGCTCGCGTCACTGTATCGTCAAGCCGGATAAGCAGGTCACCGGCCTTGACGACAGCCCCATTGCGCACCCGGATATCGCCGACAATGCCGCCTTCCCGATGCTGAATGCGTTTGACGTTGCCGTCGACAACAACGGTCCCCGCACCCACCACTGCACCGGAGAGATTTGCAGTCGCGGCCCAGCCACCAACACCCAAGACCATCAAGGCAATGGTTCCCGCTCCCGCAATCGTATAAAGCCGGATAGAGTGGCTGGCAGCGCTTGGTTTCGAGGTGTTGGGATTCATGCTTTTTCCGATACAGCGCGCATTGTCGTTTTACGTAGCACCTCGTCACGCGGCCCGAACGCAACCATCGCGCCTTGAGCAAGAACGAGAACATTGTCTACGGCAGAAAGCGCATTCGGCCGGTGAGCGACAATCACCACAATGGCACCTCGATGACGGGCGACGACAATCGCATTCGTCAGCGCCATTTCGCCTTCCGCATCAAGGCTGGCGTTTGGTTCATCCAGAATGATCAGGAACGGCTCGCCAAACAACGCGCGGGCGAGCCCAATCCTCTGGCGCTGTCCGGCAGAAAGAGACGCGCCGCTATTGCCGATCCTTGTGTCGTATCCGTCCGGCATGGACAGAATGAGCTCGTGCACATCTGCCTGTTTCGCCGCCTCGATGACATCAGACGGGTTAGGCGATCCGGAAAACCGACTGATATTTTCCGCTATTGTTCCATCAAACAATTCCACACCCTGTGGCAGGTAACCGATCGATGGGCCAAGCGCTTCCGGATGCCACTGGTCAATCTCCGCCCCGTCCAGCCTGACGGATCCGCGTGCCGGTGGCCAGATGCCGACCAGAGCCCGGACAAGCGTGGATTTCCCAGAACCACTAGGGCCAATGATGCCCAGTCCCTGCCCCGCTGAAAGCGAGAAGGTGACGTCCCGGACAGTGGGGGATTGGTTGCCTGGAGCCACAACAGCAACACCGGATACAGACAGTGTTTTTGATGGCGCAGGAAGAGCCATTCTTTCCTGATCCGGGCCAATCCTGTCGAGGAGTTGACCAAGGCGCGCCTTTGCCTGCCGAAAGTTGATGAATCCACGCCATTGACCAATCGCCTGCTCAATTGGGGCAAGCGCTCTCGATGTCAGAATGGAAGACGCAATCATCGCTCCCGGTGATGCGAGCTGCTTGATGGCAAGCCACGCCCCCAGAGCGAGAACGGCAGATTGCAGTGCCAAGCGAAAAATCTTCGAGAAGGTTGAGAAGCTGCTCGTCGCATCACTCGCCTGCCGCTGTTCCTCAACATAGGCTGAGTTTGTCTCGTGCCATTTGCGAGCGTAGGCACTTTTCATGCCCATAGCATGCAACGCTTCTGCATTCCGCCGCCCAGCCTCAATGTAATCTGCGCGCGCCGAGGAGAGCGCGGCCACTCGCCGTGTCGGGTCACGCAGAACAGCGTCGCTACAAAGCGTCAGCACGATCAACAGGGTAGCTCCGGCAATTGCCAGCCAACCGAGATAGGCGTGAAAGAGAAACAATATGCCGATGTAAAGCGGCAACCATGGCATGTCGCAGATGGCCACCGGACCCGGTCCGCTCATGAACTGACGCATATGTTCGAGATCGCGAACAGGCTGTGCCGCCACCTCCTTTTTTGACATTCTCAGAGGAAGCAACATGACCGCATCGAAAGTCGGACCGCCGAGTTGTTCTTCGATCCTCTCGCCGATGCGCGAAAGAATTCTGGACCTTATCAGCTCAAGAATTCCCAAAAACAGGTAGAGGACGATGGCGAGCATCGACAAGGCGACAAGTGTTGGAACACTGCGGCTTGAGAGAACCCGATCGTAGACCTGCATCATGAACAGCGGGCCCGTCAGCATCAGAATATTAGTGAAAGCGCTGAGAAGAGCAACGGACCCAAACGCATTGCGCGTTGCTCGCAGGGCAGCGGCGACCGGAGGTCGCCGCGCTTCATAGTTTAACTGTTGTGGCAATTGTCAGATCCTATGCAACGAAACGCACGTCGTCCTGATGCAGGTCGGCAAGATTAACGTTTGCGAGCGTGATGCCATTGGTGCCGTCAATGTTGATAATGGTGTCATTACCAACCTGTGACGCTGCCGCAAGAACTGCCTCAAAGTCTGTCAAAACGCCACCGCGGAACTCAAGAACGTCATCAGTCCCCGCGCCGGCAACGAAATCGCCGATGGTGTCCCATCCGAAGTCAGGCTTGAACACAAAAGTATCGTTACCAGCACCACCTTCGAGATAGTCACCTGTGTTTTGGAAACCTTCGATCACATCGTTGCCGGCAGTCGCCGCCTGAGAAAGGATCGTCGAACGGACATCTTGTTTGCTATAAGTCCAGTCATCGAATACGAACTGTTCGATCCCTCTTGCGTCGTCTTCAAGTGTGCCTGTGATCAGTATCTGACCACCCGAGCCCTGGTTTCCAGGGACGCGAATTATCAAATCACTTTCCCGACGCTCGAAAAGAACGTCATCAAAATTGAACCCCTCTACGATTAGCTGATCGATAGAGTTGTTATCAGAATATTCGACAATAATATCGTTGCCGTCGTCTTGTGCGTAGGAGAACGTGTCTGATCCGTCCCCACCCCACAAAACATCGTTTCCTTTCCCTCCAACTATAGCGTCGTTGCCGACTCCACCTAAGATGATATCGTCGCCCTCGCCACCAGCGATAACATCATTTCCGCCGCCTCCTCGCAAATAGTTGTCAGCGGTATTGCCCGTAAGTGTATCGCCGAACTCGGACCCCGTAACATTTTCGATTGAAACATAAGTCTTTCCTTCCGCATCCCCTCCGACGCCTGTTCCCAAACTCAGGTTGACGTCGACTCCGGATTGAGAGTCGGAGTAATCGACCGCGTCAGCTCCTCTGCCTCCCGTAATGATTTCCGCCGCACCGTCAGAACCATTGCCGCTTTGAGCCTCACTTGCCGCGCTCGCGCGGAGAAGTTCGGGACCTCCGGCACGGGACCGAGAATAGCCATCGAGCGTGATACCAAAATCACCGTTATAGAAATCCTTAATGGCGACGACCGGGTGCAAAGGATAGCCAGCCATGACAAACAAATGAGGGATCG
The DNA here is from genome assembly GCF_019355535.1 of Agrobacterium sp. S7/73. NCBI lineage: Bacteria > Pseudomonadati > Pseudomonadota > Alphaproteobacteria > Hyphomicrobiales > Rhizobiaceae > Agrobacterium > Agrobacterium sp. S7/73. Next base: position 355,409 of record NZ_CP072138.1, on the reverse strand, counting down.
ACAGTCCACTTCCGTCAGCAACATAGGTTAAAAAAACCAAACTTTCGCCGGATTTGAAAAAGTTGGGAGGATAAAACTCAGCCGAGGCGTACTGCCCCCCAACGGCGATTGCTTCAAACTGCTCGTTTGGCTCCCAGGACGGATGCCGCATCTGTATCAATATGTTTCCGGCACCGTCACCGTCGCCCTCATCAATCGTATCAATGATTGAAAGAAGTGACGCGTAATTGTCGCTATTGGAATCCTGGCCATAGGCCCAGTCCCACGTTTCCCCTTCGGTGATGGAAATCAGGTAGGTGTCGTTACCCATTCCACCTTTTAAGAGATCGCCCACGCCGTCGTTCCACTCGGTGTGATCCGATGTCAGGTCGAAACTTCCAAGTTGAGTGGGATTGGAAATAGTTCCGCCGGCGAGAACATCGGCGCCATTGCCGCCGATAACTCTGTCCCGATGCTGCTCACCAAAAAGAACATCGTTACCATCTCCCCCATCCACGATGTCAGTATCTATACCCCCGCCAATTATATCGGATCCGCCGCCTCCTATGAGAATTTCAGCGTCCATTCCTCCATACAATTCATCCCCGTCATGGGATAAACCAAAAATCGGTGTGTAGGTGGCTACATCGGCAGCACGGAGTCCGTAGAGGGAATAGATAAACTCATTAGTCGCTTGCAAACTCCCGGCTATACGGTCAATCCCATTGTTTCCGATAGCAATCGACATGGAGCTAGCCGCCAACGTTCCCATATAAAGGAAAGATATTGCTACGTCGGAAAACCCGGTAATCGAGCTTGAGCCAATCGTTGTTGCGGCGAACGCCGATGTTGAGCTTTGCAAAAACGCGGAAAACTCGTAGCCCGTAAAGTCCACGTTGATGATGTTGTTTTGATAAAAAGAATCATCGCCCAGGAATACGAAAAGCGGGTTTCCTGACCATCCACCTTTATCATTGTTAAAATACTCGGAGATGGTTACGTTGGCATCTTTTTCTCCGAGCGTATGGAGGTTGGGTGCGACGCCGTTGAGCAAAATATCCTCTGCAACGGCCCTGGCCACATTGTTGGATACTGTCTGCAGAGGCACAGTCGATGACTGTCCGAAGCGGATAAAATATTGGGAAATCGAATATTCTCTGATGAAATCGCTGTACAGCGTATCACCCTTGTTCACACCACTCGCACCGACAAGCCAAGAAAGCACCGAAGGATCCACACCTTCTTTTGGTTGACCTCCCGGCTCAGTTAGAACAGCTAGGATTGTTTGGTAAATTTCATAGAAGGGAGCAGCACCGGAATTGGCCGCGTTCAGAGCCAACTGGACAGCGCTGCGCTCAGAATTAGTCAGTAGATACGTCATAATCAAATGCCCCTGATGAGTTTTTGGCCGATAATAATTATGTTGTCGTCAATTATACTTTCGATTTTATCCAAAATACTCCTTTCCCCATCCGATCGAATACGTACATTTATCTCCAAATTATCGTTGATCGTGTAAACAAAATAGGCTCCGCTCAGCGGTGATTCACTTGGGAATACGGTTTTCTTTAGATTTATATTATAAACATTCGCTAACGACTTCCTGATCCAGCCGGATCTTTTCTCGTAATCACGCCTAAAATCATCATATATCTTTATAGATACTATCTCGACAACCACATTTCTGTGGAAGGAAAAGACGCTGTAGGCGCATAGTTCGGGGTTAAAGAGCCCAGCGGCGCACGCGTCGCTACCCCATATAGAGGCCTCCTCAAGACGATACCCTTCGGAAATCAATCCATTGAAGTCAGCAAGTTTTTGCAGTCGACCCCTTACGCCCGTGTCCAAATGAACGTGGGCGCGTTGATCACCTCGCGACAATGAAAATGTCCAAGCTCCTGTAAGAGGGAGCTTGTAGACGGTGCCGTTGGCGTCGAAATCCACATAGCTCTGGATTTGAGCCCAACTAGGCTCCTGTTGAAGAAAAACAAGTAGAAAGAGCGAGAAAGCAAATACACGTCTCAAAATCAAGCTCCACCTCCTGAGTAGAGTTCCTGTCAACGGGAGCACTCAATCGTGGGCTCCGGTGTCACGCAACGAACCGCACGTCATCCCGATGTAGGTCGGCAAGGTTGACGTTCGCGAGCGTAATGCCATTCGTGCCATCAACGTTGATTATGGTGTCGTTGCCAACCTGTGACGCTGCCGCCAGAACTGCTTCAAAATCTGCCAGGACACCACCGCGGAATTCGAGAACATCATCAGTTCCCTCACCGGCAACGAAATCACCGATCGTGTCCCAACCAAAGTTCGGCTTGAACACAAAAGTATCGCTACCAGCACCACCTTCGAGATAGTCGCCGGTATTCCGGAAGCCCTCGATGACATCATTATTCACCGTTGTCGCCTGCGATAACAAGACGCTTTGAACATCAGCTTTCGTGAAGGTGCCTTCAACCAGTGTAAAGAGCTCAACGCCACTGCCAGAATTTTCTCCCAGCGTATTCCTGACAGTAATTGATCCACCATCGTTGGCCCCGGCAGAACTATCCCAAACCCAGATTGTGAGATCATCGCCGTTTCGACTTAACCCGATGTCGTAGGTGGACAAGTTGGAGAAAGCTAAACGATCCCAATCCCCTCCAAACTGGTCCTCCAGAATCGTATCGTGCCCACCTCCGCGTCCATAGTTATAAAGATCGTTACCAGCCAGACCGCTGAAAGTGTTGTCCCCACTAACACTCTCGAATACATCATCATTCGCGGTACCGACGATGTTTGCTGGATCCAGAGAAGAGCTGTCTTCGATAGCCATGATTGCTGAACGCGCCATCACACTGCCATCCGCGAATTGAATTTGTTCAATCCCGCTGTAACCATCTGGTTCCGCCCATTGTCCCTCAACTGTGATCAAATGACCCGTTGAAGTCACATTGACTTCGAGCTTGGTTCCTTTTCGCAGGACTGTGACATCGGAACTGTTGAGGTCAGAAAGCAATAGGGTATCGACGTCACCAACATCGTTTGCCTCATCGTTGATTTGATCGTTTCCGTCACCTGACGAATAGACAAACGTATCTGATCCTACTCCGCCAGAGAGTATGTCATCACCCGCGCCTCCGTTGAGGAGGTCATTGCCGGCCCCAGTTCGTATTACATCGTTACCGCCATGACCGTGAATGACGTTCGCCGCCGTATTCCCCGTCAGCACATCTGCAAACTCGGAACCTGTGAGGTTTTCAAAATTAGAGATAATATCTCCCTGAGCATCGCCGCCAGCGGTTGCTCCAGTCTGCAGGTTTACAGATACACCACTACCCGAGGATATATATGTCACAGTGTCGATCCCGCTACCGCCATTAAGAACATCGGCCCCAGCAAGTCCTTCGATGAGATTTGCCCCGCTGTTCCCGGTGATGGTATTGTTCAACGCATTTCCAGCGCCATTGAGAGATGAGGACCCTGTCAACGTTAAATTCTCGAAATTCTCCAACAATCTGTAGGAGATTGAAGATGACACGGAATCGATACCCTCACCTGTAATCTCGATGACCTGGTCGCCAACGTTGTCTATGACGTAATTGTCGTCACCGGCACTGCCAGCCATCGAATCTGCTCCGGCACCGCCATTCAATACGTCGTTCCCGGCACCGCCAAGAAGAACATCGTTTCCGCCGCCGCCAGCAAAAGTGTCATTTCCATCGAAGCCCGACAATATGTTATCAGCACTATTACCGGTGACAGTATTCGAAAGTTCATTGCCTGAACCGTTGATTGCCCCCGCACCTGTAAGTGTGAGGTTTTCGACATTTTGCGCGAGAGTGAATGAAATAGACGCCGATATTGAATCAGTTCCTTCATTCAATGCTTCGATAACTACATCTCCGGCGTCATCAACAACGTAGCTGTCGTTGCCTATCCCACCAAACATCGTATCAGCACCGGCTCCTCCATCGAGGAGATCGTTCCCTGCTCCACCACGAAGCAAATCATCACCTAGCAAACCGTAGAGCGAGTCATTACCGTCTTCGCCTGAAAGGTCATTAGATGCGTCGTTGCCTCTAAGGGTGTTAGCAAGAGTGTTCCCCGTACCGTTGAGGGCCAGAGAGCCTAGAAGCGTGAGATTTTCTACATTATCGCTCAGAGTATGGGAGACGTACGCTTGGACCAGGTCCGTCCCTTCGGCGGCACTTTCCCTCACCACGTCGGCGATATTATCAACGATGTAGGTATCATCGCCCGCACCGCCGCGCAGCACGTCCACACCGGAGCCTCCGTCAAGTGTGTCATGACCTGCGCCGCCTTCAAGAAGGTCATCACCACCAAGGCCGTATAGGACATTTGCGGCCGTATTCCCTGTGATGGTGTCAGCGAACTCAGAACCGGTAACGTTCTCAATATTGCTGAGTACGTCGCCTTCAGCATGTCCACCGCTTGCAGTGCCAGCGAGCAGATTGACGCTAACCGCAGCATCGGACTCTGCGTAGGTTACCGTGTCTGTTCCGGCACCGCCATCAATAATGTCGCCACCACCCAAGCCGGCGAGTGTATTATTGCCCGTGTTGCCGACGATAGTGTTAGCTAGCCCATTTCCAGTCCCGTTAAGAGCAGAAGAGCCCGTTAATGTAAGCTTCTCGACTTCGGAAGCGAGCGTGAAGCTGACAGACGATTGAACGGTATCAATGCCCTCTCCGGCGAGTTCGACAACGAGGTCGCCGATGTCATCCACGGTATAGAGGTCGTTTCCTGTTCCGCCCTCAAGAATATCGGCGCCAGCACCCCCATTGAGCGTGTCATCTCCTCCCAAGCCGCGCAGGCGATCGAGGCCTGCACCAGCGGTGATGGTATCGTTGGTCTCAGTACCGTAGAAAGCCGCAATTGTGCGCAGCAATGCGTCGAGGGACCAGTCGGTACCACCGAGCGAACTGCCGTCACCAAACACTATCCGTTCCACCCCACCCTCGAGATCAAATTGATTGTCGAGTGTTACAGTTGTGCCCGTCGAGAGGATACGGATGGCAACATCGGTGAGGTCTGATGTCAGACGCTCGATTCGAATATCCGCTTGATTCAAACCAATCAAGTGCAACGTATCAACGTCTGTGCCGGTCGCCCTCTCATTTACGACATCACTGCCATAGCCTTCCGAATAAACATATGTGTCATGTCCGACCCCGCCCGAAAGCGTATCGTTTCCGGCCCCACCGTCGATGGTGTCATCCGCGTCGGACCCGGTTATAGTGTCGGCACCAATGGTACCGCGGAACCACGCCCTGGAACTGATCATAGCCAAATCCCACGTTGCGTCCGAAAATTCGAGGCGCTCGATCCCCCAATTGGCTGACGTCGAGTAGAACTGGTTCCTTACTGTAAGGATTTCGCTTGTTGCGTTGATCTTGATCGTAAGATCTTGCCCAACCCTTGAGAGCACAACGTCATTGCTCGACAGATAAGTTAGATCGAGAACGTCGACGTCAGCGGATGAGCTGGAATCATCGTTGATGAAGTCGCTGCCATCACCCGCACGATGAATGTATCGATCGTTCCCCGCTTTCCCCACCAGAGTGTCAGATCCCTTACCACCGGCAAGAACATTGGAACCCGTCGTTCCGGTTAGGGTATCATTGAAGGCAGAGCCTGTAACATTCTCGAAACCGGAAACCGTATCCGTCCCGGCACCACCTGTCGCCTGAGCACTCGTGGAGCCAAGATTTATTGTAATCCCGGCGCCAGCATTTGAATATGAGAGCAGATCTTCACCTGCACCCCCGACGAGGACATTCGTCCCGCTACTACCTTCTATAATATCATCGAACGAAGAGCCCGTGACGTTCTCGATATTGACAAGAGTATCCCCTTCGGCATCTCCCCCTGCCACAACACCCGTGGTCAGCAACACGCTCACGCCGGATGCCGAAGCGACATAACTTGCCGTATCGATACCGAGGCCTCCGTCGAGCATGTCGGCACCTGCCAACCCCGCAAGAACGTTGTTGCCAGAATTGCCCACTAAAACGTTTGCTTGAGCGTTTCCGGTCAGATTGATTGAGGAAGATCCAACAAGTTCGCCGTTTTCCACGTTGGCGGCCAATGTGTGACTCGCCGAGGCTCGGACGAGATCGGTTCCCTCACCAGCTTCCTCAATGATTTCGTCGCCGGCCGTATCGACTATGTAGATGTCGTTACCGGCGCCTCCGATAAGCGTATCGGCACCACCTTGCCCATCAAGTGTGTCATTGCCTGCGAGACCGCGCAGGATGTTGGAGTAGTTGTTGCCTGTCAGCACATTTGCGACACTGTTTCCAGTAGCGGATATGCTGTTGGAGCCAGTCAGAACCAGTTTCTCGACATTGTCTGCCAAGACATAGTTGACGCTGGATTGGACCGTATCCTGGCCGCCATTCATTGCTTCTACGACGACATCCGAAACATGGTTGACTGTGTAAACGTCGTCCCCCGCAAGGCCGATCATCGTGTCAGCTTTCAGGCTGCCTGAAATGGCGTCCGTGCCGGTAGTGCCCTCGTAGGCTGCCCGACGGTCGATCTCCGCCCGCCGCCACAACACTCCGTCCGAAAAGAGGATTTCTCCGATCCCATATTGATAGTTCGCATTCGAAGAATCGAAATGATCTTGGATCGTTATGAACTCTCCGGTCGGATTTATGCGTATGCGCAGATCATTGCCATATACAAGCAATGACACATCCGCGGATGTCACGTCGGTGAATTTCAGGAGATCGGCGTAGTCACGGTCGACGCTATCAATAATCGTGTCGTTCCCATCTCCCTTTTTCCACAAATAGACGTCTCCGCCTTGATACCCACCCGTGAGAGTATCTCCTCCCAGACCGCCCCTTAGTTCTTCGCTAACGTAATTTTCACCCTCAATTGTATCATCGCCAGATGTGCCGGCCAGAAGGCGACTTGACGCCGGGCTGGCGACTGAATGCGAAATGATCTCATTTCTTGAGGCCCATTCGGTTCCATCAGCGAATTGGATGCGTTCGACTGTTTTGTCCGAGCCAAGGAAGAAGCCCTTGAGCAGGACATCAACCAGGTAGCCATCTGCGGTCCTAAAAATATACAGATCCTGCCCGTTGGCGGCGCGCTCGAAGCGACCATATTCCGTGACATCGTAATAGTCGTCCCAGCCACCAAAATCGAGAACGAGGACGTCGTTGTCAGAGGTACTGCCTTCGTCACTGATAGTGATCATGCCAAGATCACTATAGTACTTGTAGATATCATTACCCGACCCACCGATAAGAGTATCGTCGTTTCGGCCAAACAGAGTGTCATTGCCTCCAAGAGTACTGACAACCCCACCGCCGAAACCAATGACGTAATCATCTCCTGCGGATCGGTTATCCTCAAAATATCGTTGAACCAGTCCTGCGTAGCTCACGGTTGAACCGTCCGCCTCGAAATAAAGGCGATCGATGAAGTTACCGGTTCCCAGGAGGCGCAGTTGGTCGCCTGTCCCCTGAATGGAAAGAATTACAAATGTCTCCAGTCTGCCAGTTTCGCTGATCTCGAGGGCGCTGGAAAAGCGAATATCCTCAAGAGTGACCGATGGGCGGAAGCGCACATAGTTCTCGAATTCGAGCGGATAGTTCCAATAGCTCAGGCTCTTTTTGTCGTAGACAGTATCGATGCCGTATCCCCGACCGAAAACATAGACGTCACCGCCGCCCTCACCCCGAAGAATGTCATTGCCTGCACCGCCGTCGAGAACGTCGCTCTTTGGGTCGAAGCCGATAAGTTCATCGTCGCCTGCTGTCCCGGTGAGGAAATAGGCAAGGAGATCGTCGAAGGTCCAGGAGGTTCCGTCAGCAAACCTGATTTCATCAACAGGTCGAATGAAGTCCCGGGTTCCGTTCACGTCGATGCCGACGCCGCCGGTAATTGTTATGACTTCGTCGGTCGGTAGGATCTGAATATAGATATGGTCGTGCGTACCAGCATGGTAGAACGAATCCCGCACAACGCGAATATTTTCCGGTCCGACACCCAGGCCTAGTTCGAGGAAATCAATGCTCGAGCTAGAGTTTTCATTGATGCGATCATTACCGTCTCCAAGATTCCAGACGTAGGTATCATTCCCTTCGTTCCCATAAAGGAAATCGTCACCCTTGCCGCCCACCAGGCGTTCGTCTGCAGTCGTCCCGTTTAGGTCATCATCACCGTCAGTTCCTCGAAGAACGGCATCCGGGTTGACCAGGAGGTCCAGCTCCTGGCGGGTAAGAACAGTCCCATCCGCAAACTCAAACCGGTCGATACCGGCGGACAGGCCGTTTTCCATCGCATATTGGCCGAATATGCGGATACTGTCGGAAGTGCCGGCGATTTGAATGAGGAGACTGCCTGCCTCGCGGGCCGAGTTCCATTCATAAGGATTGCGCGCATCGCGTGTGAGAATTATGTTCGAAACGTTTATACCAGTTCCGAAACGGAGCGTGTCGAAACTGTATGTTTTTGATGAATCGATCGACTCGATAATTCGATCCTGCCCCGAGCCCAGACCAAAGAAGTAAGTATCACTCCCTTCGCCTCCATAGAGGTCGTCATTATCTACTCCGCCATCGAGATAATCATCGCCGCCCAAGCCCAAGATTCGATCATCACCAGCACCACCAAGTAAAACGTTGTTTCTGAAGTCACCTTCAATCAGATCGTTACCTGATGTCGATTGCATAAATCGCTGTGAGAGTTCCTGAGAAGTCCATTTGGACCCATCCGAAAACTCGACTGTTCCGACAACATACGACTGGAGACTTCCTGAAGTCGAGAAGTTTGACGCGAATTGCTCACGGACGGTGATACTGTCCCCTCCGCCAGAAACCGTGAGAGTTAAACTGGTCCTAGTGTAATCAGTAATGATTTTGAGACCATCGTTGGAGACTGCGAGCAGGCCATCTCGGCCAACCGTAACATTGGAAGGGCTGACGTTGGCGTTAAAACGAATAGTATCGTTCGGGTCAACATCATCGGTTGCGCCGTAAATTTCGTCGTGACCATCTCCCCGACCAAAGAGGTAAACATCCTCTCCGTCGCCACCGAAGAGAGTGTCGTTGCCTCTGCCGCCCGAAAGGACGTCTCGTCCGGCGCCGCCGTCGAGCCAATCATCGCCCTCTCCCCCATCGAGAACGTCATTGCCCTGCCCAGCCGTTAGCTTGTCGTTTCCTTGGTGGCCATAGATCTGGTCAGGGCCTAAGGTCCCTTGGAGGTCATCATCACCAGGCGTCCCGATCAGCGAAATTCCGGGGTACGCTCCACGAACTGTGAGGGTGACAAACTGAGAGACACTGGCTCCATCCGCGTCTGTGGCCTTGATTTCAAGCATATAGAGGCGGTTCCCCTCGGTGATATCGAGGAGTGGTGACCTTCCTTTTAATGTTGCGGTCACTGGATCAAAACTTAACCACTCGGGAAGAACGTCGTCACCCTCCAAGCGGATTGAATAAGTCAGGCCGGGACTGTCAACGTCTCCGAAGCTATCACCCGGAATCAAAATCTCGAAATTCGAAAAACTCTCTACAATGAAGTCGGGAATGGTATTCGTGACGATCGGTGCGTCATTGACCGATCGGATGACGAGATACATGCTTGCGTCTACCGATGCTCCTGACCTGTCCGTCGCCCTAACGACGACGGATAAAATGCCAACATCGGCATCATCTGGTACGCCATAGAACGAACTGGTTGCTGGATTGAACTGAAGCCACTCAGGCAAAGCCGAGCCATCGGCCTGGAAAGCCTCAAGTGTTAGCTGATCGCCTGCATCGATGTCGGCAAAGATACCCTGAGGAACCGCGTAGGCAAACGGAGCTCCCTCTGCCGTGTAGAAACTTTCGAGTTGTTCTACGACGTTCGGAGCGTCGTTCGTGTTGCCAACAACAAGCGACGTCGTCGTGCTAACGCTCGCGCCACCAACGTCAATAGCGGTGATCCTGATTTGAAACAAACCTACGTCGCCATTATTAGGTGCCCCGGTGAATCGACCAGTGACCGCATCCAGTTTAAGCCACGATGGGAGTTCAGTTCCGTCGGCCATTTCAGCCGTATACCTCAAACGGTCGCCCGGCGTGATGTCGTTGAAAGCGCCGGCAGGTATATCAAATACAAACTCGAGATCCTCGGTCGCGTTTAGCGACGCGATAGGTGAACCCAGCGTAGGATAGGTGTTATTCGTGCCGATCGCGATACCAAAACGGGTCGTGCTTGCCGTGATACCATCGGACGCAGTTACCGCAACATCAAGGATGCCCCCATCAACTGCAGTTGGCGTACCTGAAAAAACTCCAGTGGCGGGATTAAACGTGAGCCAACCCGGCAAAGCTCTTCCGTCAGCACGAGCGGCAGACAAAATGACTTGTTGAACGGGAATTCCCACCACCTCGTTATCGGGATCGATGAACGTACCATTCGGGAGCTGATACGAAAACGAGACGCCTGCCGTCGCCACTTGGTTAGCGGGAAGGATTCTTACCTCAGGCGCGTCATTTACGTTCAAAATCTCGATGTCGAAATTTTGGCCGCTACGGTCGCCGTACTTGTCAATCGCTGTGAGCGTGATTGTCAGCGTTCCTACGTCATCATTGTCGGGCTCTCCATAAAAGCGGCTGCCATCAAATTGAAGCCATGTGGGAAGTTGAGAACCATCGCTGAGGGTCGCCACAACACTTATGTGATCGCCCGCATCGGGATCACTGAACAAGCCGATTGGCAATACAAAAGAGAACGACGCATCCTGCTCAGCAGTCTTTTCCGTCAAAACTGAAGTCATTTCCGGCGCGCGATTGTTTGCTCCGGCCTCAATTTGCTCGGCAGTCCACTGTACTCCGTCTTTGAAGCGAATAGCACCAATGACCCCATTAGAGAAATGGTTCGTGACAATGATCTGATCGCTGGAATTGCGTATGGAAACGACCAAGTCGTTCGGATTGGTGCTATCTCTCGAGAGGTCGACATCTCGGGCGAAAATCCCGCTTCCAAACTCGATAACGTTGGCCCCATTTGGAGTCCCGAAATCATTTATCGTGTCAACACCATCACCTCGGCTGACTATATACACATCGGCACCGCCGCCGCCGTTAAGTGTATCGTTTCCATGACCACCCTCTACGCGGTCTTCAATCGCCGAACCAATGAGATTGTCGTTTCCCGTCGTCGTCGAATTTGCAAGCGCCTTTTGAATTAGCTGGTCTTTGCTCCAGATGGTTTTGTCGGCGAACTCGACCCATTCAATTCCATTTGCGCCGCTCAGATGACCGTCGAGAACCAATCTGTCGCCGTTACCGAAGTCGAGAATGATCGCGTCGCCATCTGTCTGGCTGCGAGAGACGTCAACATTGGTTGAATGTAGCCCACCACCCAGTTTAACAATATCGGTCCCGCTCGTTCCGACCTCAGTAATGACATCGTTGCCGTCACCGAGGTTGAAAAGGTAGGTATCCCCGCCTGCTCCTCCGGCAAGGTGATCGTTGCCTTTCCCACCCGACAATATCTCAGCAAAATCAGTACCTGCGATAACATCGTTGCCGTCTGTCTGCTGCGACTCAACCAGTTTTTGGGCAATTGTGTTTCGCGACCATACGGCTCCATCCTGGAACTGAACCGTATCGACACCAGACGTATCGGACGCAAACAGATCGATGAGTGTCACGCTGTCAGTCGTTGAATAGGCAAGCTTTACGCTATTTCCAACCCGCTCAACCGTAACGTCTTTGGCAAGAATACCTGCTCCAAATGTTAGCGTATCGGAGGAACCAGCACTATCGATGATTTCGTCGTGACCGTTCCCAAGATTGAGACTGTAGCGATCCTCTCCGCTATCACCGCGAAGTATGTCATTGCCCGCAGACCCAAGGAAAAGGTCGTTTTCTGTCGTGCCTTCTATGATTTCGTCACTGGCTCCTGATCGCGCGCTCAGCATCTGATTTCTTATCTCAGCCTTGCTCCAGACGGTACCATCTTCGAAACGGATGCTTTCGACGCCACCCGTGTAGTTCCAGGCATGGAACTGCCTTTCAATAACGATGCTGCCGGCATCATTTTTAAAAGAGATCGTGAGGTCTTCGTTCGTCTCTCCCGAGCGGGTGAGCACCACTTCATCCGATGTAATGCCCCCGGTGAGGACAAGCTCGTCGTTCCGGGCCAGCAGTAGTGTTCCGGCACCCGCCCAGTCGAGAATTCGGTCCGCACCATCGCCGCGATTGTAAACGAAGAGATCTCTTTCAAGAGAACCGACAAGCGTGTCGTTGCCCAGACCGCCGTAGACTACTCCTCCATCATCCGATTGAACTGTTTCACTAACGGACTCGGCACCCGTCGCTCGACTTAGAATATCAGACAATGTAAGCGTGACTGTCCCCGCGCGGATTTCCGCCAGGGAACCTGACGCGAGGAAATTCCTGATGGTGAGCTTATCGGTTGGAGAGTTGCCGAACTTGATCACGAGATTGGTGTCATCGAACGAAAATGTCAGCTCGCTTGCTGTGATGCCGCCGCTGAATTCGAGAATCTCAATATCACCAGCACCACGATCGGTAGCTGCGTCGATAATATCGCTCCCGTCGCCACGCACAAAATGATAGGTGTCGTTCCCGGCTCCACCGATTAGCAGATCATTGCCTGTATTGCCACGGAGGACATCGTTTCCTGTCCCTCCAAACAATTCGTCTGCACCTTGACCGCCCATAAGCGTGTCATCACCAGCCTCTCCGAATAGCCGATCTGAGTCCGCCCCGCCTTCAAGAGAATCGTTGCCGCTGCCGCCAAAGATCAGATCATTGTCATCTCCACCGAGAAGCTGATCGTTGCCGACGCCTCCGAAGAGAACATCATTTCCCTTATCGCCATTGATGACATCAGAACCAACTCCGCCGTCGACGAAATCATTCCCAGCTCCAGCCGAGACCGTATCATCGCCTTGATATGCATGGACACGATCGTTGCCAGCCGAACCGGTCAACAAGTCAGCGGACGAGGAATCCGTAATCAGGTTCGTCGCGCTAACCGTGGTATCGGCGATCGCGGATATGGTGTTCGAATCGAGAACCAAACCGTTCTTGAATTTGAAACTTTCAATCGCCCAGGAGAGATTCTCGAAATTCTCAATCGTCAGACGATCGGTGCTGTTCGTCACCTGCAGAACAAGGTTCCCACCATTTCTCGTTATGGTGAAATCGGACAGGTCATGGGCCAGGAATTCAAACCGGTCACCCTGGCTATTATCCAGAACGACAATATCCTGACCAAAGTTCTGGTCAAATCGATAGGTATCGACACCACCGCTGCCTTCCAACCGGTCATTGCCCAACCCTCCTGCAATGACATCGTTACCGCCCGACCCAAGAATAGAATTATCCCCAGGGGTCGACTGGCTTTGCAGGTATAGCTGAATGATTTCAGCGCGCGTCCATATCGCGCCTGCAGAGGTCGCGACCTTGCTGAGCTGATGGGTACTGTTCGTGAAGAAACCAGCCACTGTGACCGAGCCACCGCCGGCCCCGGCGATCTGGACTATCAAGTTTCCAGTAAAACCGCCTGCTGGATGCGGCTCCCTCAGGAATGTTACGTCACTCGGCAGAATATCTGGCCCAAGGACCAGAACGTCTGAACCGGCGTCTCCAAGCACAGATTGAATAACGTCATGACCACCGCCGCGCTCCCAGACAAATGTCTCGCCAGCCCCCCAGGCCTCGAGAATGTCATTACCGGCACCTCCGTGCAGAACGCCGGCGGAACTGGATCCGTAGATGTGATCGTTGCCCGAGGTCGTAGCCTGGCTATAATATCGTTCGAGAAGATCGGAATGGTTCCAGACTACCCCGTCGGAGAATTCAAAACGATCTACAGTGGCAAAATCGATGAAATTTGTAGGGTTGATCAGCTTGATCTGATCATCGGTTCCACGGACCCGAAGAATTATTGAATTGTAGTCGTGTCGAAGAACTTCTATTTCGCCTGACGCAATGTCCAGGAACTTGACAGTGTCCTTGCCGGTGTTGTTGTAATCTCGAAGTTCATCACGGCCGTCACCACGAGCGAAAATGTAGGTATCGTCACCATCGTTATCGACAAGGATGTCGTTACCGAATCCTCCCCGGATTTGATCTGCGCCGATTCCTCCGTCAATCCGATCGTCACCCGCACCTCCGAAAAGCAGATCATCACCTGCTCCACCAATAATGCGGTCCGCGCCCCCGCGCCCGTCGATCGTATCGTTACCGTCCTTTCCGTCGAGGATTTCCGCAATGTCGATGCCAACCAGTTCGTCAGAACCGTTTGTTCCCTCGATATGGGATTGTGCCGTCCCCCCCTGGCTGTCCGGCAGCACCGAAATATCCTGAGTGTCCGCAGAGTTTGGAGAGGACAGATCAGCGTCCACACCCTCAAACAACCACAGACCCTGCTGTTCCGTTGTCAGAGAAGACCAGCCCACGATCCGGATACTGTTATCTTGACCATAAGTTATCAGTAAGTCCTGGCCGCCGGTTCCATTATCCACAAGAGCACGTTGCATCGTGGTTGGATCAAGCCCGCCGAGAAAACGTACAATACTGCCTTCAGGTGAGGTATCGATGATAACGTCGTTACCGTCGCCTTGCTGAAAGACGTATGTATCCCGGCCCTCACCGCCCACGAGCGTATCGTTACCGCCTTGGCCATTAAATACATCGTCGCCGGCGCTGGCCGTAAGTACGTTTATTCCCTCATTGCCACTCCGGTATATACCGCCGTTAATTGAGTTACCTGAAGACGAACCTCCCGCCGATGCGGCGAGGCCCCGTAACCCTGGGCCAGGCGAGCTTCCACTCCCGCTCAGATTGATTTCTTGAGGCTTGAAGCCGAGACCAGCCAACTTCTCTCTAATAGTTTCAAGAGAAAGCGTGTCCCAATCATCCAACTGGCCATTTTTGTTGGTGCCGCTGTCCAGCGCATTGCGCCAGGAGAGATTTTCGATAGTTATACCGAAATCGCCTTGCCGCCATCCCTTCAATGCGATCTGGTATTCTTCTTCCTGCTCCAGATTCATTGTAATCGTAACGTCGGCGGTCGTTACACGGCCGCTAAGATCGTACTCCGCGTTTTCAAGTGTGTAGAGTTCGCCTTGCGTTCCGATAATGCGCTGGACATAAGGATCCAGCCAAGCTTCCTTCAGAATAAGTAAATCGCTGAGCATCATTGGCATCAGCGACATCATGACAGCTAGCCCGATTCCTCCAAATAAGGGTGAGCCAACTCCTGCATATCCGGAGAGAGCAGCAATATAACCTGTATATTGCTTCACATGTTCAGCCAGCCAGGCCTCTACCCGGTCGGTGGTGGAAATTCCGTAACTCTCGCCGTTCATCGTCGGAGGCGCAGCAGGAACCGCCAGAATGTCGACAAACGTGCTTACAGCACCACCAACCAGGTCGAATTTATCGAAATCAAAAGCTGCTCCACCTATGAGCTGCTTGCCATCGACAAGCAAAATCGGTGTGGATCGCTCTTGATCACCAAGGCCCTCGTCGATCTGAATAGTGTTTAAAGTTTTCCCCGCCGCTTCCCCATTCTCCCTTGTCGTGGAGAAATTGATGAACAAGAAACCTTGCTCCCATGGCTCAGGAAAACCCGGATTTGCTTCATCGATAAAATCGACGATGTTGTCGCCCGCCCCCATGTCGACGACAATCGGTGCGTATGCTGCCTCACCGCTGAGCACAAAGCGGTCGGCGTTGTCCGTCAGTTGAACTTTTTCGATCGCAATGAGCGTATCAACGCCGGTGGCTCCGCTCTTGATATCCTTGACCGAAATCTCAAGCGCGCCCACGCCACCGATTTCAGTCAGCTTGAGATCAGTGATTTCCACGCCTTCAATTTGCGGAACGGTTGTACCAACGTGATCATCCACCGTATACCGAACGGTATCGGTTTCTGCATTCCCGGCGAGCCATTGGTGAAAATCTCTCAAGGGATCTTCGCCCTGGTCTCCGCCAATATAAATGTCGCTCTCGTTTTGACGACCCGTTTCCCCATCGCGCTCGGAAACGGAATCAACGACTATGTCTGATCCCTCCCCACCAAACAGGATATCACTGCCGAGGCGACCACTCAGGATGTCGTCGCCGTCTGCTCCGGCAATCATATCATTTTGATGACTGCCATCGATCTGGTCGCTCCCGTCCCCAGAAACGAACAGGCTTGCATGATGTGCATCAAATGTATCGTCTGAGTCTGACAGTGTGAGGACAAGTGGCCCATCCGCGAGCGCGAACTGGATCGATGTCAGTGTTTTTGGCACCGAAAACGGTGAGGCAGAGCCACCATCCTTGTAGAGTTTTTCCATCGCCTCAGAGACGACCGGCTTCGAAGATAATCGATTGTCGCTAAAGAGAGCGTTCACGATCTTGGCGACGCCAAGAATCTCCACCGCCGCCGGATTGTCCGAACTATCACCAATGTTCCAAAACTCTTGGTCCAGATTGAGTGACAAAATGGTGGCGTCAGCAAGACTGTCTGTCTTGCCCCCCGTAGCGGTTAGAAAATCGACAACACCATCTTTTGGTTGAAGCGCGCCACCCTCATAGTTGTGATAGTTCACCTTGTCGAATGCTAGCGTTGCAGCAAATTGCACGATAATCTCCGAGATGCCCCGGGCAGAGGCCTCAAGAAGACCGGATTTTTTATCCGAAGCGACTACTGAACCGAGTGCGTCTGCGTCATTGAACAGGGCGCGGATCGCAGAGTTGCCGAAAACGTAACCAAAATTCGCCTCATCCTCAGCGGAGTTTCTGTCCAGGACCGAGTAGGCGATGGCGGTCAGCATCTTATCCGCGGCGCTGTAGTGGCCTCCACTATCTTCCGGCAGGAATTTCGCTGCCAAAGCGATTTCATTACTGAACAGCGACGTCAGCAGATCGTTGGCAACAGAAGACCACGCAAGGTGTGATTTTTCCTGAGCGTATTTAAGCGTGACAAGCAATGCCTGGCTGTGGCGCGAAGTATCAAATATTGGGAGAGCATCCCAATTGTGGGTGTCCAGCATTGTTTTGGGAATAAACTGCTCTGCGCCCGTTTGCCCTGCTGCAATCCCGGCACCCAAAGAACTGAACAGCGGACTTCCCGTGATAAAAGCGAGAACGTTAAACAGGTTCATCGCGATCGAGCCATCACGAAGTCCAACATTCACTTCGCCTTCGACAAAGTATCCCGTAAAACTCCCAAAGCTGGGAATATGCATTTCCATAAGTTCGAGCAGTTCGGGTGTTACCGTATCAATATCTGGATCAAACAGGCCGGTGCGCCGCGCCAACTCTGTGGCAATCGCCGCCATAGCTCCCTCGCCAAACGGCATATGATCGAAACCGACACCAGTAGCACCGGAGATAAACGACACAAACCCCGCGAGACCACCGCCCAGCGAATGTCCCGTGAGGATTGGCTGCGCCCCCGTATCGTCAAACGCAGAGTGCTCCATTACCTGCTTGTAAAAATCCAGTGCCAGGGTTGCCTGAGAGCCCGCGCCATAACCGCCCCCGAGGGTCCATCCGTTCCAGAGGTCGTTCTCACTGTCTAAAATGTTCTTGTTGTCCGTGCCCCGGTAAGAAATTACCGTTTCCGTACCCCATTTATAGGCGATCGCGTAAAAACCGGCATCTACACCTGGAGTGCCTGTAAGGGTATCACTTTGTAGAGTCACTGTGGCGGTGCCAATTGACGATCCGACACCGCCTAACCCGCCATCCACCACGCCTCTGTTGTAACCACGATTGTATGCGTCCATAGACAGGATCGCCAAAAATAATTCATCAGAAAACGGTTTTAGGGAGGTCATTAATTTTTCTCCGTATCGAAGCTGCCCGCGCTCAGCGAATTGGCAAAGCGGTTAATTGCGTAAATTGTCTCAAAACGATTGCTATCGAGCATCTTGTCGTAATATTCGTTCAACCAAGGCAGGACCTTTTCGACCTTACCTTTCGTCACCCGATCTCGGGTAATCGATAAGGTGATTGAGGTCAGTGAAGTGCCTTGACCGAAAAAATCTTTCAGATCGTCGGGATTTACTTTCTTCACCGTCTTCGGATCGTTGATATCAGTGAAAGCCACCAACAACGGATAGTCGGATCTAGTGAGCGTGGCCGTTGCCGGTTTTGACATGCGTTCCAATTTCGGAGCAACGTCGAGAGGAGCTTCTCCTGGGAAAAAAAGCCCATAGGGTCTCCGCAGATCCGTCAGCAGGACAAATAAATACTTACCCGGCACGACCTCCAAAACAACTGCTTCACCTTGAAGCTTGAAAAATGCGCCACTGGCTTCTCGAGGTATAAACGGTCCACCCTTACTGTGCTCCAAGCTGGCCTTCATCACGCTCGACGCAGATTTAGCCCCTGCCGGGGTCTCAACCGTAACCGTCAGCTTTTGATGCCACGACCAACTGTCATCGCAACCGCCAAGCAACAACAGAACGAATAAAAACGGAATTTTCCATAGAATTCCAAATAGCTGCATCGGATAACAGTTCCGCAGAATAAATGCTGGCCAAGGAAACTCGGCCTCCGAGCCAAACTTCAGATCAAAATAAATGTGGCATTCCCGCAGATTTAAAGTCGCGTGCGAACACGAAGAGGCATTCAGAAATCAGTTGACGGGCTGATCGGCTGGGAGCGTGTTTTTGTCATCAGGTGTTGCAATAAGGCTGCGTAAAACGTCGCTATCAACCAGACGTCCGATAATAGGATGAACCTTTATCTGGTTCTGCTTGGCAATTGTGTTGAAATTCGACAGCACGGAGGTAGCAAGCTCTCGCGTCGGTGCGATAACATCCAGCAACCACACGATTTCACCACTGTTCCAATCAGCAGGCTTTAAGCGTACTGGAAAAACCCCCGCCTTAATCTGCTCTACGATCTTTGCATCAACATCTGCACTCACGCTTGCCCAAATTGCGATAGCGTTTGGTGCCAAAACCGCCTGCTCAGCTCCATCTTCCATTTTTTTCGATACAATTACGATGCGGTCGTGGCTGATCGGATCGATGACCAAATGACCGAGGTCGGCGAGGCTCTGGCTGCGATAGCGGGGAACGGAACTAAGTCCGAATACGACTTGCCCAAAAACAGAAAAAATTTGCCCTTTTGCTTGTGAAAGTTTTTGGATCACATCGTCGTTTATTGCATCGGATGTAGCCTTCTGCTGAGACTCGTCCTTAAAAAAAACCGTCATACTGCCCCCGCAATACCGCCCACAAAGCGTTGATACCCTTCACAACTTCGGAAGTTATCAGATCAAATTTCGATTTCAAGTTGTATGTTTATCACCAAGCGGGATTGCAATGACGGTTGTTGATTGAGGCGATCCAAGTATGGAAGCGTCCAACTGTGCGCGCTTTGGATAAATATTTAAAAGCGGCTGGAGAAGCTCCTAATTTCTCCCGCCCTTTCAGCATCTCTTCGCGCCGGGCGACCACTAGGGACCAGAACAAGATTAGTGCGAAATCGTACGTTTGGCCGCAAAAGTGATGCTCGAGATCAATTTTTCGCCCCAAAACGGGGTCGTAGATAGCATTTCACCCTAAAACTTCATATTCAGCGCATGCGTCAAACCACGGAAAACATACGCGAATTTCGGTTAGCGTACGATTTCGCACTAATCTTGTTCTGCCCCCGATCATGCACGCCTGCGGACACGACGGTCATACGGCCATGCTTCTCGGTGCTGCGAAGCTTTTGGCCGAGGAAGGCGGTTTCGATGGTACCGTCCGCTTCATCTTCCAGCCTGCGGAGGAATGGGGAAAAGGTGCGCTGTCAATGATGTCGGATGGCCTCTTCGAAAAGTTCCCGTTCGATGAGATCTATGGCATCCACAACATGCCGGGTCTGCCTGTGGGCGTGTTCGAAACGAAACCCGATGCCATCATGTCGGCCGAGGACAATTTCGAAATCACGCTCAGGGGCATCGGCGGTCATGCTGCCCGACCGCATTCAGGCAATGAGGTGCTTGTTGCCGCCTGCGCACTTGTTACCAACCTCCAGACGATCGTCGCACGCCGTCTCGACCCTGCCGATATCGCAGTGGTGTCGGTCACCGAACTCATCACCGACGGGACGAGGAACGCGCTTCCAGGAACTGCACGCATCCTTGGTGATGCCCGAAGCTTCCGAAATGAGGTAAGCGCCGACATCGAGAAGCAGATGCGTATTATCGCGCAAGGTACCGCCCTCACCTACAATGTCGAGGCGCATGTCGACTATACGCGGGAATTTATTCCGCTCGTCAACGATGTCGCGTTGGCAAAAGAAGCGATTGACGTGGCGCGAGATCTCGTTGGTGCCGCCAAAGTTCGGGTCAGCGCGAAGCCGATGACGGCGTCGGAAGACTTCGCCCAGTTCCTTACCAGGGTGCCGGGGTGCTTCATATTCCTTGGTAATGGAGAGAAGTCTGCGCCGCTGCACAATCCGAACTATGATTTCAATGACGATGGACTGGTTCACGGCTTGCGGTTTCACGCGGGGATCGTGCAGCGGCGTTTGGCTATGTCTAATGGAGCGGAGACAAACCCTGGAGCCGCCGGAACGTAAACCGTTATCATCATCCGTCCAGGTGGCAGCAGTCCGTCATTTCAAGTCTTGAAGAGAACCGTACCTTGGCGTTGACCACAAGTATTTTCAGCCATTTGGCGATCCAGTGGCACCCACGATTTTCTGGCACTTTACGAACAGAATGTCCAGACCTCGGCAGGTCCGAGGACAGAGCAAGCCGGTCGGCTGTTGTTTTAGCCATGCGGCGTCGAGGTGGCGCTCGCCATCCCTCACCCTGCTGCTATCCGCGCGAGAGTTCATCGACTTGCGCCTGCGTAAGGGGCGAGACGTTAAGGCCTCTGACCAACAGATAGAGCCTTGCAGTCTCTTCCAACTCTTCAGCTGCATATTGCGCGTCGAGCAACGATTTTCCAGATACAACCGGCCCGTGATTGGCAAGGAGCACGGCACGCGCATGACTGATCTTGAGTTGGACGGCCGCTGCTAACCTCGTATCGCCCGGTGGGAAATAATCGACAATCGGAAGCCTTCCGACACGCATGACATAATAGGCGGTAAGCGGCGGAAGAGCGTCGGCGCGATTGATTTCCGGCAGGATGCTGAGTGCAACCGCGTGAGTTGAATGAAGATGAACGACAGCATTGGCGGCCTTACGATTGCAGTAGACGCACTGATGCAGAAAGGCTTCTTTTGTCGGCTTGTCGCCCTCGAGATGAACGCCTTCTGCAGAAAATCTAGAGATGCGGTTGGCATCAAGCGTTCCCAACGATGCGTTCGTCGGGGTCATGAGAACCTCCCCGGACGATAGCCGGACGCTGATGTTTCCGGTCGAGCCTGGAGAAAGACCACGATCGAAAAGCGATCTGCCAACCGATGCAATCTCGTCCCGGACTTTCGTCTCT
The DNA here is from genome assembly GCF_019355535.1 of Agrobacterium sp. S7/73. Lineage (NCBI taxonomy): Bacteria > Pseudomonadati > Pseudomonadota > Alphaproteobacteria > Hyphomicrobiales > Rhizobiaceae > Agrobacterium > Agrobacterium sp. S7/73. The sequence goes on along the minus strand of NZ_CP072138.1, from coordinate 334,000 downwards.
TCAGATATGATGGCGATCACTGGCACATTCTCCTGGCTTTTTCAAAGAAGTCCGGCGCGCCGAAATTTCCGGACTTCAAGGCAAGCGCCGGTCCTCCAGCGTCTGGCGCTCTCGTCCACGGCACACCCGGATCAATCTCGGGCCCAATCTCCAGGGCGCTCACAGACAGAGCTGCGGAAACCGCTCCTGAGGTTTCTCCACCGGCCACGATAAATCTGCTGAAACCAGCCGATCGTAAGATGGCTGCCAGTTCACCGAGGAAGTCTTCGACCAATGCCCCGGCCTCGTCGCGGCCCAACACCTCCTGGGCCTTGAGAACATCCGCAGGATCGGAACTGGAGTAGATGACGGGTGGCCAACCCTGCGACGCCTCTGCCCATTCCGCAACAGAAGCCACGTCAAGTGTGCCAGAAGCGATTGCGATCGGATCGATTTTGGTTGCTGGATAGCCAAGCCCGATAACGTGGTTCACTTGGGCTCGGGTCGCAACCGAGCAGGAGCCGGCAAGAACCACCGTTCGGCCTTGCGGCCAAACGAATTCTGCACTTCTGCGTTCGCCATGAATTGCTGCAGCATGGTTACGAGCAAGCGCTCCACCAATCCCGGCGGCGCCAGTTACCAGCATTCGGTCACTGCAGGCTTTGCCAATTGCGTTCAAATCCTCCGCTGTCGCTGCATCGGCAATCAAGATGCGGAGGTTCTGTTTCGCCGCTTCCCTTATCCGTGCCGCCACCCTCTCCTGCCCCGCTCGGACATCGGCAGTCGCGAGGAGGCCAACAGAAAAGGCCGTCTGCCTCTGCAGTACCCTGATGAGGTTAGAATCCGTCATCGGGGTGAGAGGATGATCTCTCATCGAACTCTCGGACAATAACTTGTCCCCGACAAACAGATGTCCTTGAAACACCGTCCGGCCATTTTCCGGAAAAGTTGGGCAGGCGATCGTGATGGTCTCTCCCAGTTCCTCAAGCAGCGCTTCGATAACCGGCCCGATATTGCCGGCGTCCGTCGAGTCAAAGGTGGAGCAGTATTTAAAAACGACTTGTTGGACGTCGCGAGCTCGCAGCCATGTCACGGCACGCCTTGACAGCAAGACGGCTTCGGAAGCCGGGATCGTCCTCGACTTCAAGGCGATGACGACGGCATCCGCGTTCTGCTCGAAAGGGCCATCGTCTGGAATTCCATTGACCTGCACAGTGCGCAAGCCCTCTCGGGCGAATGCGAGTGCAATGTCAGTTGCTCCTGTCAAATCATCGGCAATTGCGCCTAACAGCATTGTTATCTCCTCAACGTGGGTTAGCCTGCGAGCGCTTCCCGCATCGCTAGCACCGACGCCTCGGGTGCGCTCAAGACCGGAGTGGCTGTTTGTGAACGCAGAAGGTCCGCAGCACGAGACGTGGAAAAATGTGCAAGCATGATTGCGTCAAAGCCGGAAAGACTGGCGCCTTTCTCGGCAACCAGCCGATTATGCGTTCCCGCATCGCCCCTTCTCAAAGCGGCCATGGCGTCCGGAAGCACAAAGGTCTCAAGCGTCGCTGAGGAGCCTTGTGCCCTCGCCTGCTCGGCAAACTCCTGCTCCATCGTTACCACCGCCGGTGCGAAGGTCGCGATCATCGCGATCCGTTGCCCTTGCCTGATGGCTGCATCAAACATCGGTGCATTCGGCTTCAATACCGGAATTGAGATCTCCGACGCTGCCTGCTCGATTGCAGGGCCGAAGGCTGAGCAAGTAACCAGGATGCCATCCGCCGAAAGGCTGGCACCATAGTGGCACAATGAAACGAACCGGCTTTGCAGATTAGGCCTCAATTCATCAGCCTTTGCCCGATCGATTGTGAGTGCGTCATCAAGCAGGTTTACGGCTTCAGCCTCTGGCCATAGCTTGCGAAACGCTGCATGGATTGGGTCAACGGCGACCATTGTCGCGTGGAGCAACACGATTCGAGAGCGTTGAGCCATCACATGGATCCCCCGTAGTTGCGCATCCAACCGAAGCTCTCTTCGGTAGACGTCGATGGATGATATTCGCAACCCACATGGCCGCTGTAGCCGACATCGTTGAGAACCTGGAACACCCTTGCAAAATCAACGATTGAAGAACCGGGCTCATGTCGCCCGGGATAGTCAGCGATCTGGACATGACCCATCATCGCATGGTGCTTTTTGATGAACGCCAGTGGTTCTGTGCCAAGGCTGATTGCATGATAGACGTCCATCAGAAGCTTAACATTGGATCGGCTTGTCGCTTTGATGGCTTCGATTGCAATGTCAGGGTCGGCAATGAAATAATTCGCAATCGATCCCGGCCCTATGGGTTCGACGATGACGTCGATATCGTAAGCCCTTGCGGCATCCGCCGCATATGCCAGGTTCTCCAAATATTCAGCCCACAGGACAGATCTTGTCGCCCCCGCAGGCACGACTCCAGCCATCGCATGCACCATCTTGCATCCAATTTCGCTGGCATAATCCAGAGTTGGAGCTATGTTTTCCCGAAACTGGGCGCGCTTCTCAGGAAGCGACGCAAAGCCCTTCTCCCCTTTAGAGGCGTCGCCTGCCGGAAAGCCGGTCTGCACATAATGAAGACCGGCATCGTCCAGATATTTTCGGACAGTCGCCGCTGGCGTTTCGAACGGGCTCGGATGCTCCACGGCTGTAAAACCACGTTTACGGGCGGCAGCAAACCGTGCACCAAATGGCAACTCGCCGAATAGAAACCCGATGTGGGCACTGAACCGCAGGGTCCAGGGATTATCCTCGCTCATGCTCTGTCTCCCTTGCGAAGTAAGCGAGTTTGGCCGGCGACAGGCCGGCCAAACGTCTCATGCATGGGCGGCAACGATGCTCTTGAGGTCATCGATGATCGCAACGTGGTCGGCGACTGGCAGCCTGTCGATGGTCATCTGCAACTGACCGAGCCGGTCGACACGGCTGTCGTCGATCGCCTGTCCTATATTGACGGCCGCCGCAAGGACCTCGGTCTCGAACGTGCCATTGAAGTGTTTCAGCAGTTGAGGACCAATATCTTTCCGGATAGCGGAGAGAGCCGCCAGAAGACCATAAGCTCCCCAGTTCGCGACGCCTGACACGATCAGGAAATCCGAACCGGTCTTGGCGGCAATGAGCGAACCGTTGGGGATGTCCTTCTCGACGATATCGAGGGGAAGGACGCCCATGCCGATTTCATTGCCGCCGTCACCGATGCCGATCGTCTTCCATGGCGCCTGCCACCCGTGATCTTCGAAAAGATAGTCCAAAGGTGCGGTATCGCCAGAGATATCCCAACCGTGTTCGCGGTGCGGCTTTCCATCGGAGCCCAGCGAGCAACGCTCGATGGCGATAAGGTGTGTAAGCGGCGTCTCGGATTGCTCGATGTTCTTGCGAAGATTGCGCACAGCGGTCGCATCAACGGAAACCACCTCCAGTCCGACCTCGTGGGGTAGCACTTTCGTGACCGCCCAAACCGCCTTCGCACATGGTGCGTCGGTGATCACTGTCACCTTGATTCCGGCCTCGGTGAGCCCTGCAGCGAGTTGGGCCATCCCATTCAGGCCGTCCGTCTCGGGAGATGGCGGTTCCGCATGCCGAACGAAGAAGCCACAAATGATCCCCACATGCGGAGCGGGATGCTCACCAATCGACCTGGCTGCCTTTTCAATATTACCGTTGGCGAATGCGACCAGTCGCGAGATATCGCGACGGACCATGCGGCCAACAGATGCTTCCACTGCTTCAAAAACCGACGACATGGAACCTCCATTTGCATTAATATATCTCACATATATTATCATGAAATAAGCTCGTCAATCTTTGAGGTGCAAAAAACGATAGGGTCTCCACCTCGACAAATTGCCCGCAAAACTGCATGTTCGCGATCAGACTTGCAAAACACGCCGCAAAGGCGGTGGAGCGTTGGATACTTGGGATATTTTTTAAAGGTGCACCCGTGACTCAGAATGAAGAAGTGAAGCTCGCATCACAAACAGATGCCGCTCTCGATCTTATTCGATCGCATATCATCGATATGGGACTGGAGCCTGGAAGCAGGATCGACGAGCGAATTCTCGTGGATCGGTTTCAGCTCGGCCGCACACCGGCGAGAGAGGCGATCAATCGCCTGGTGGCTGAAGGCTTCGTCAAAATCATGCCGCAGCGGGGTGGAACCTATGTCCGCAAGCTCGATATGGACGAGATGGGCGAGGTCATCGTAGCGCATCAGCTCGCCGAATCCGTAGCCGGGCAGATGTGCAAACTTGACGATCCAACGCTTCTGCCAGACCTTCGGGCCATTCAGCGCCGTTATACAGAAAGCGTTAAAAACAGGGAGTTCCTAGCGATTACGCAGCTCAATCAGGAATTTCACTTGCGCATTCATAAGACCATTGGCAACGGCCTGTTCTACGACTTCGCAGAAAGCACTCACCGACACGTCCGCAGGCTGAACGTCTACATCTACAAAGCAGAGGTTGCCGATCCGGACTATCAATCCGGGCAGTTTGCCGCCAACCTCGACCAACACAACCAGATCATCGAAGCTATAGAAAGACGCGACAGGGCCGAGCTGATAACATTCCTGCCGGAACACGCTCGATACACCCAGCGCCGCCTTCTCCGACTGCTTGAGAACAAGACGGTGGGCTCTCTTACCCTTGATGTCGAAGACATAGAGTAAGCGTACGCCTCCACAAACTGTGGCTTACACACGTCAGATATGGCTCCGTCGATAATCTCGTCGGGGCCATATATATTTTGTATCAGACGGCGGTGAGAAGGACCTGTCCTTTGACTGCATTGCGCCGAAAAAAGCAGCATAGAGTGTTTATTTCATGGGCCTTGTGCGCATTCTGACGCCAATTTGGTCACGAACCCAATCTGCTGAAAAAACATTCTTGACAGCATAATATACGTGATGGATATTTGCTCATCAGCCAACCCAATACGGGCACTCTATTGGAGGGGACAGTGGCAATTCCTAAGATCAGATTGATGAGCACTCTTGGCGTCCTCGCTCCCCTCCGGGAGAGGATTCTTCCCGAGTACGAACGAAGCCGAGGCATCTCTCTCGACGTCATTTTCAACCCTACAAACGTCCTGGCTGATCGCGTTGATGCCGGAGAACGGGCCGACGTTATCATCGCTATATCTGACATGGTGAGAGGGCTAGCCAACAACGGCATCCTTTCGATGGGAAGCATTCGCGATCTCGCGTCGACGACCGTTGGCCTGGCGAAAATTGCCGGCTCGCCGGACGTTACCATCAACTCAGAGCAGGAGTTCATCTCGTGCATGCTTACCGCAAGATCGGTCGTCTTTTCCCAAACAGGCGCCAGCGGTGTTTTCTTCCGCACCTTGATCGAACGGCTCGGCATTGCCGAACAGGTGCTCGCAAAAGCCAAGATTATCCCGCAAGGCCTGACGGCCGAGCATATTCTAACGGGTGAGGTTGAATTCGCTGTTCAGCAAATGAGCGAACTGCTTGCCGTGTCCGGCGTAGACGTCATCGGGCCTTTTCCGGCTGAGCTCAATCATACAACGATCTTCACGGCCTCAGCCTTTGCTGAGCAGCAGGACTCTGAAGTTGTCGCCGATTTCCTTGAGTTCATAACAAGCAATTTCGCTCGGAAATCATATCTGGCCGGGGGTCTTGATGTGCCCGGGGGCGTAGTTGGCGCAGGAGCAGTTTAATGGGAGAACTCGACTTTTCGTTTCTCAACGAGTACATGGGCCAGATACTCGGCGGCATCGTTTCAACGTTGCTGATGACGGTCCTCGCACTCATCCCCGGAGCAATTCTCGGCGTCGTCTGCGCGTTGGCGCGGGTCCATGGTTCACGTAATGCTGATCGAATTGCCGGCTTTTACGTCGAGATTATCCGCAACACGCCATCTCTGATTCAGGCATTCTGGCTGTTTTTTGGTCTCGCGTCGCTTGGTATCCGTCTGAGCCCATTCACAGCGGCAGTCATCGCGTTGATCGTGAACTTCGGAGCTTATACCGGTGAGATCATCCGAGCCGGCCTCGAAGCAACTCCAAAGGGTCAGATCGAAGCTGCGGACTGTCTTGCTCTGTCCCCACTGCAGCGCATCCTTTACATCGAGCTGCCGCAGGCTTTCGAGCGCGTCTATCCGGCGCTGGTTGGACAGTCCATCCTGATGATGCTTTCGACCGCGATCATGTACCAGATCTCCGCCCAGGAATTGACCGGTGTTGCCTGGCTCATCCAGTCGTTCACGTTTCGCAGCTTCGAAATCTATCTCGTCGTCGCGGTCATCTACATCATCATAACGGCGCTGATGCGCGGCCTTCTCAACGGCGCAGGCCTTCTCGCCTTTGCCCGCCTGAGAAGGCTTCGGACACCATTGTGAGGACGCCATGCTCGGTTTGACCATACAACAATACGGCGCGCTCCTGAATGGCGCAGGGTGGACCATTGTCCTTTCATTACTCGGCTTTCTGGGCGGCACCATTCTAGGCTTTCCGCTGGCGCTGCTATTGATCTCAAAGTCAACGATCTCCCGTTTGATCTCATCGATTGTCATCATCATCGTGCAAGGCATTCCCCTTCCAATCTTGATGTTTGCAGTCTATTTCGGCGCTGGTTTGACAGGGTATGACCCTGCAACACTGACAGCCGCGGGACTTTCCATGGCGATCTACTCTGCAGCATTTCTCGCGGAAATCTGGAAAGGAAGCCTGCGGGCTGTGCCGAGCACGCAGTGGGAGGCCGCCGACTGCCTCGCTTTGACCAAGACGGATATCCTCTTCCGCATCATAATACCCCAGGCCATACGCATCGCCACACCTCCGACCATCGGCTTCTTCGTTCAGGTCGTGAAGAATACTTCTTATGCAATCGTGCTGGCTTTCGCGGAGCTCACCTACACGGCCCGCGTGGTTAACAATACGAGCAATGAACCCTTTGTGATCTTCACAATTGCGGGGGTGATCTACTTCGTCATCTGCTTCCCGCTTTCGATTCTCAGCCGGCGCCTTGAACGGGCGACCGGGAAATACAGAAAGGCGTCTTCGTGATGGCTGCCGCAATCGTATCCTTCAAGGAAGTTCACAAGAAATTTGGCGATCTTGAAGTGCTGAAAGGCATTTCGCTCGATATCGATGAAGGCAAGGTCGTCGCAATCCTCGGGCGATCAGGCTCAGGAAAGAGCACCGCCTTGCGCTGTATAAACGGCCTCGAAAAGATCAATGGCGGAGCGCTTTCGGTCTGTGGCTTTGAGATCGATGACAAACAGATCGATCTTCGCAAGCTGCGGCAGGACGTCGGAATCGTCTTCCAGAGCTACAACCTTTTCCCGCATCTGACGGTCGCCGAGAATGTTACAATAGCGCCCCGTCGTGTCCTTGGTGTACCTAAGCACAAGTGCCGCGAATTGGCAGAAGAGGTTCTGTCGAAAGTGGGCCTCGGCGAAAAGATCGACAACTACCCGGAGCAGCTTTCCGGTGGCCAGCAGCAGCGTGTCGCCATTGCGCGATCACTCGCGATGCGACCCCGCGTGCTGTTGCTCGACGAGGTCACGTCCGCGCTTGACCCTGAGCTGACCGGAGAGGTCCTTCGCGTTATCGAGAACCTCGCAAAAGAAAAAATGACGATGATCCTCGTCACGCACGAAATGGCATTTGCCCGCAAAGTCGCAGACCAGATCGTGTTCATGCATCACGGCAAGATTTGGGAGGTGGGAGATCGCTCGCTTCTTGATTTGCCCCAGACGCCCGAACTCAAGCAGTTCGTTGCCAGCGGTCTTTGATCGCGAAACCAACACTAATCACAACAAAAAGGAGAACAGCATGCTCAGCTCGCATTTCGCTATCGGAATTTTGACTGCCGTAATGACTGCGGCAACCTCTTTTTCGGCTTCGGCCGCAAGTCTCGAAGAGATCAAAAGCCGCGGCAGCATCATCGTCGGCATCGACTTTTCGCACCCTCCCTTCGCCGGCGTGAATGCAAAAAATGAGCAGGAAGGTTCGGATCTCGAAACGGCACAGCTCCTCGCGAAGGATCTCGGCGTGAAACTGGAGACAGTCAACGTTTCAGGACCGAACCGAATTCCATTCCTCCTCAGCAACAAGGTCGACATAGTCGTCGCCGCGATCTCCATTACCAAGGATCGCCTCAAGGTGATCGACATCTCGACACCTTATGGTGTTGTGCCGCTTAACATTTCCGCGCCGAAGGAGGAGAATGTCAAAGGGCCGGCGGACCTCGCCGGCAAATCAGTTGCGGTTGCCAGCGGCGTGACAGCCGACATCGAACTTGTACGTTCGACGAAGGACGTTCCCGGCGTTGAGATCGTGCGCTATGCGGACGAGTCCACCACCCGGACGGCAATCCTTACCGGCCAGCAGAAATATCTGGCGTCCACATTGTCGGACCTTGGCGAAATCAAGAAGCAGAAGGCCGATCTCGACCTGGAGCTCAAGTTCACGCTCAAGACCTACCCGATGGGTATCGGCATCAAAAAGAACTCACCTGAGCTCCTGGATTGGACCAACAAATGGGTCGAGGCCAATGTCCAGAACGGCAAGCTGAACGACATATTCGTGAAGTGGTTCGGTCAGCCTCTCCCCGCCGATATGAAAAGCCTCGATATCAACTAACCCCCAAAGGAGGCTCGCAGATGAGCAATCAATCGAACCACCAACCCAGCACACGGGTCAAACCCGTGGTCGTTCACAACGGAGTTGCCCACGTCAGTGGGCAACTGCCACGAGAGAATGGCGTCCTGGCGTTGCGTGGAAAAGTCGGAGCCGAGGTCAGTGTTGTGCAAGCGCAGTCAGCCGCTGCACTGTCAATCAATGCCTGCCTGGAACAGCTCCGGAATGCGATCGGTCCAGAAGGACGAATAGAGCGCATCATCAAGATTACAGGATTTGTTGCGTCAGCACCGGGGTTTAACCAGCAAGGAGCGGTCATCGATGCCGCTTCTGATATTCTGCTGGACCAGTTCGGCCCAAGCGGCGCCCATGCAAGAAGCGCCGTTGGCGTCGCCGAACTTCCTCACGGTGCCCCGGTGGAAATCGAAATGATCGCGGCCGTCACGATCTGACCAGCGACCGGTATCCCGATAATTGGAAAACAAGCATGCGTAAGGGAGAACACCCATGACAGCTTACCTGGACCAGAACGGTCAGAAACTTCCGCCGAGGTTCGTGAACTCAGACGGCATCCGTTTTCACCATCTGCGCACCGGTACAGGCCCGACCGTTGTATTGATCGCTGGATTTCCGCAGAGCGTTTATGCGTGGCGTCGGGTCATCCCGCTCCTCGCGAAGGATTTCGATGTGATCGCTCTGGACCTTCCGGGCCAAGGTGACTCTGACAAGCCGATCGGCGGTTATGACACGGCAACCACAGCCAAAAGGGTCAACGCCTTCCTCAAGACGATTGGCGTCGGACGTCACTTTCTGGTGGGACACGATGTCGGATCCTGGGTCGCCTATCCATACGCGCACGAGTTTGCCAGCGATCTGGACGGTATCGTCTTCCTCGATGCAAACATCCCCGGGGTGACATTGCAGCCCTACATCAATGTCGCCGACCCGGACTACTGGCGGAACTGGCACTTCCTGTTCAATATCATTGAGGACCTTCCGGAGGCGCTGTTGAAAGACAGGGAACGGATCCTCATTGAGTGGTTTTTCAACAAGAAGACAGCAAACGCAATGGCGACCTTCAGCAAGGACGATATCGACGAGTATGTGCGCGCCTACAGCAGCCTTGGCGGCATGCGAGGCATGCTCGGTTACTATCGAGCCGTCATCCAGGACATGGAATACAACAAGCGGCTATTCGCGACGAAAATCTCTGTGCCGGTCCTCGCGCTGGGTGGGGATGTAGGGAGCGCTCCGGGAATATTCGAGGCTATGAAACCGCTTGCCGAGAACATCCAAGGGGGCGTGATCGCCAATAGTGGGCACTATATTCCCGAGGAACAGCCGGAAGAACTTGTGTCAGCCTTGCAGGAATTTTTCTCGAACATACAGGCTCGCTGATGTCTTCCCTGAGGTTTAGGGGCTACTGCTGGACATTGAAATTGCTCTTGAGCAGCAATAGCCCCCACCTCCCGGATGCTGCACATCATCACTCGATGTCTGGATCGACACGAACCTGCAACAAGCCTTCTGTCGGTATATACACGATCATCGAAAGGTTGGTGGACCCCTCAACGGTCAATGCAGCATGTCGATAGGTCTGAGGACCGTGGACAGGGTGGCGGATCGTTTTCAGGCCCTCGCCAATCGGAAGGACTTCCTGTCGCTCCCACATTTGCCGAAATTCAACGCTCAGCGACTTGAGATCCGCCACGAGTGCTTCAAACATCGGATCTTCGTTTGCGCGGGCATAATCCAGGCGAAATTTGGCGACGGTTCGACGTGCATCGCCCTCCCAATCGAGCATCGACTGTCGCATGTCCGGTGACGTGAATACCAGTTGCAAAAGATTGACGTGACCAAGGTCGGACTTGGTAAAGTCAGGAAATATCTCCCCCGCTAAAGGGTTCCACGCCAGGACATCCCACCTGTTGTTCTTAATATAGGCGGGGTGCGGGAGCGTATTCAGCAAGGCAGTAACGGTTTCAGGAATACCCTGCGGAGGCTGACTGATTGCGGGGGGAAGCCGATGCTGCGCCAGCATGAAAAGATGACTGCGCTCCGCTGAGGAGAGCCGAAAGGCACGAGAGATCCTCTCAAGGAAATCTGACGAAACGCTGATGTCTCTTCCCTGCTCGAACCACGTGTACCAGGTTACACCGACCCCTGCCAGATAAGCCACTTCCTCACGCCGTAAACCGGGCGTTCGTCGCCTTGGCGACGTAGGTAAGCCCACGTCCGCTGGCTTGCTTCTCGACCGAAGGCTACGGACGAACCCAGCCAGTGCCAGCCTATGGTCGACGCGATCCAACTTTCCCATCTGTCACCTTTGGTAATAGGATAAAATGCTATCTGGTACATATATAACTATCACATATCCTGTCTCAGTTAACATTCAAAGGATGCAAGATGAGTAGGATTGCCGGCAAAGTGGTGGTTATAACCGGAGCGAGCAGCGGAATTGGCGCGGCGACGGCGCGATATTTGGCTAAGGAAGGAGCAAAAGTCGTCGCAGCCGCCAGGCGAAAAGACGAACTTGACGCCTTGGTCGCCGAACTGATTGAAAATGGCGGTCAGGCGCTAGCCGTTCAGGCAGATGTTACCCGTCGCGAAGACGTATCCCGTCTGGTCGATGGTGCCAAAGCCCATTACGGCACTGTTGATGTTTTTATCAACAATGCGGGTATTGGCCCGATCTCTCCGCTCGATGATCTGCGCGTAGATGAATGGGAACGGATGGTCGACGTGAACGTCAAGGGCGTCCTGTTCGGGATCGCGGCCTCACTACCCGTCTTTCGCGCGCAGCGCTCCGGCCATTTCATCGCAGTCGCGTCGACTGCTGGTATGAAAACTGTGCCAACGCAAACAGTTTATTCTGGGACGAAATTTGCAGTCAGAGCAATTTGTGAAGGCTTGAGGCAGGAAGCTGGTCCTGACTTAAGAGTTACGGTAATTTCACCGGGAGCGGTCAACACGCCGTTCGTTGAAGATATAGCCAACATGGACGTTCGGGCGAAATATATCGGCTTGAGAGATGACATGGCGATAGAACCTTCGGCCATAGCCCGCGCCATCGGATTTGCCATCGAGCAACCAAGCGAGGTTGACATCGGCGAGATAGTCGTTCGCCCCACGGCACAGAGTTAGCACTAAACCTCTCAGTTAATCGACGCATTTGCTCGTACAGGCCCTAACTCCGGCGACCATGCTGTCGCCGGAACGCGCACGACACCGCGAAGTTGTGCGGCATGAATGATATTGCGCTTGCAATTGATTGCTACCTAGTTAGCCAAAAAAATTGCCAGCGGGCGGCCTATGTCTCACCTTGAGATCCCATCAGGGGTGAGTAGCGGCCTGCACCATGGCAGAGTGAGGTCGCTAGAAAACTCTCTGGAGGCCAATCATGCCGATAACAGCAGATCAAACTCAATCGCAGATCACTACTCCCGTCGATCTTGGCGCAATATTCGTCTCGTTGGAATTGAGTAAATCGACCTGGCTGGTGACAACTCTGTCCCCTGGCAGCGAGAAGATGTCTCGCCACTCCGTTACTGGAGGGGATATTGCCGGCTTGTTTGCATGCTTTGCAGCGCTTCGTCAGAAAGCCACTCGGCGAAAGAACATAGTTTACCCACTGGTGGTGATCCAGGAGGCCGGGCTGGATGGCTTCTGGCTGGGACGAGTGCTCAGCAAGGAGGCTTGGATCGAGAGCCACATTGTAGAAGCCGCATCAATTGCCATGCCGCGCCGGCATCGCCGGGCGAAGACCGACCGTATCGACGGCGAAACGCTGATCCGCGCATTGATGGCATGGAAACGTGGCGAACCTCGCGCGTGCTCAATGGTCAAACTTCTCTCACCCGAGGAAGACGACAATCGACGGATTGGACGGGAGCGGAAAACTCTGATTGCGGAACGTGTCTTCCACGTCAACCGCATAAAGGGGCTGCTCTTCACGCAAGGAATTCGGGATTACCAACCTGTCAATCGAGATCGCCGCCAACGCCTGGAAGAACTTCGGACTGGCGATGGTCGGCCACTCTCAAAGCATTTGAAAGGGGAAATCTGCAGAGAACTCGATCGCCTCGAATTGTTGCTCACACAAATCAAGGCTGTTGAAGCCGAGCGAGATGCCTTGATTGTTCAGGAGACGCCGGAAACGCCGAAAGAGGCGGCCGCGCTTTTAGGCATTAAAGGAATAGGCCCAGAGTTCGCTACGGTACTTTACACGGAAGGCTTGTTCCGACACTTCGACAATCGGCGGCAAATCGCATCCTATGCGGGCCTTGCGCCCTCCCCTTGGCAAAGCGGCAACGTCAATCGTGAACAAGGGGTCTCGAAAGCGGGAAATCCGCGATTGCGGGCAACGATGGTCGAACTCGCCTGGCTATGGCTGCGACACCAACCGAAATCGACTTTAACGCTATGGTTTAAGGAACGCATCGCTCGGAACGCCGGCCGTTTAAAGACGCCGATGATCGTTGCGCTCGCGCGTAAGCTGCTCGTGGCCCTCTGGAAGTATGTGAGCTCCGGCGTCGTCATCGAAGGTGCCATCATGAAAACCGCCTGAAAGACAAACTGCTGCGAAACACAGTTTCTAATCCTCAGGGCCTGATCAGCCCTGACGGATCCAGGTGAACGGACCGGGTATCCTTTTGGCTTCAAACGCCGACCTTGAGTTTGGTCCCGTTCTCCTGCGACGATCAAAGCCTTGGTTCCGGATCCCGGCGGCTTTAAGTCCGGGCGGCACTTCGCCGCGTGGGTGGGACTGACCCCCAGGCCTCATTCCAGCGGAGGCAAAGAGCGATTGGGTAGAATCTCGAAAATGGGGAATCCCGAACTCCGTGTTCTCCTGGTCCTCGGAGCGACAGCCGTTCTGCGGATTGCCCGGAACGATGAAAAGGCACGACCTTGGTTAAAAGCACTGCTTGCCAGACGTCCATTCAAGGTGGCCGCTGTCGCGTTGGCCAACAAAATGGCTCGCATCATCTGGGCCCTCTTGAATAAGGGCGGATTTTACGATCCTCCGGAACCATCCCCAAATTTAGCGACAATCTGAAGAGTATCAGGACTTACAACTGATCTGACCGGCGTCGGCCGACAGATGCAAGGTGCAACAGCAAACGATGAAGCCATGGGACGAAATTCCGGAACGAGCGAAGCCGCCAACCTCAGTGCACTCCAAAGTGCGTGGATGTGATTCAGCTCCTCGTTTCGCGGATCTCATCGAGGCCAGCGGTCATGCACCGCCCTCACAGGCCGTACATATGAACGCACCGTCCTCGTGGGTGAAATCAACTGGAAGCCTCTTGCACCGCGGGCCGTTCCACATATGAGGTTGTATAGGCCCGAGAACCGGGCCGGTAATTGCTATGGGCTCAGACCGTGGATCCGCCTACGAAGGAGAAATTCGATGCCACTCGAATGAACAATTGACAAAAATCCTGATGTGATAGGATACGAACCTACGACCCGTGAAACATGAAGACATTAGCTGCACTCAACAGGTCGTAGATTTCCGCACCAAATGGTGCTATACGAGCTACTCATTTACGGGGGCTGGAACATGCGATCAACCATAAATATCGACGACAATCTTATGGAACGGGCCAAGTCCCTCACGGGCACCAAGGAAACAGCAGCTCTCGTGCGGCAAGCGCTGGAGACACTCGTGCGTGTGGAATCCGGCAAACGGCTGATCGCGCTTGGCGGCTCTATGCCTGAGGCTGAAGCGTCGCCTCGCCGACGGAGCGACGTGGCAAAGTGATCCTGGTAGACACCTCGATCTGGATAGATCATTTTCGATACGATGACTCAGAACTACGAAAAATCATCAATGATGACCAGCTGCTCTGCCACCCATTCGTTGTAGGCGAATTGGCGCTCGGCAGCTTAAGAGAGCGGGCTGCAGTTTTAGAATTCCTAGCAGCTCAACGCGAGGCGCTAATCGCGACCCATGCAGAAGTAATGACGATCATTGATCGTCATTCGATATTCAGCATGGGGATTGGTTACACAGATGCGCATTTACTTACTTCAACGTTGCTCGACCGGCGATCAAGCTTGTGGACAAGAGATAAGCGCCTAGCGGCCGCAGCGCAAAAAGTTGGTGCGGCACTTTACCCGCACGCGCACGCCTCTCATTAGAACAATAACACAAGGACCGCTCAGCAATATTGAGGCTCTTGAACCGATATGAACGGGCGACCAGGAATTGGTTCAGAAGGCCTTGTTTGCCAAGATATTAGATGCTCACCTGAAAGAAATTAAAAAGGAAGGCCCGTGACTCCAGAGGCCGTCTTCAACGCCGAACCTCAACGGCAGCGCTTGTAAAGCACTGGCTTGCCCGTCCCGAACCCTTCGGGATTGTAGATCATCTGATCCTTGTCGGCCGCATATTCGAAGTTGTCGACGTTCCCCTCCTCCACATAATGGATCGCCCCGTAGCCACGTGGGCTTTCTTTGGGTGCAAAGTACACCGCATCGGGCTTATTCCCCTTGTACTGGAGCGTGCCAGCGGTGATGGTCACCGTCAGACCGCTGCATTTACCGCCTTCAGCCCACACTCCCTGCGCTGCTTTTGGAACTTTTGCGTCCTCTGCGAAAGCATCGCTCGAGACGAAGACCAGGTTGAGCAGTCCGGCGATGATGAAGATGCGTGGCATGTTCTACTCCTGTGTAAGGTGG
Organism: Agrobacterium sp. S7/73; assembly: GCF_019355535.1. Taxonomy (NCBI): domain Bacteria; kingdom Pseudomonadati; phylum Pseudomonadota; class Alphaproteobacteria; order Hyphomicrobiales; family Rhizobiaceae; genus Agrobacterium; species Agrobacterium sp. S7/73. Next base: position 318,709 of record NZ_CP072138.1, on the reverse strand, counting down.
GATGGATGAATACGACCTGATATCAAGGTCAGGTCGGGATGGGACGTATCGGTCGGCGCTGGGCACGTGATCAATATTCGTCAAGTGCTTCGAGCACCAGTTCCGCGGTCAGGCCGCTGCTATACTGCTGCTGCCCGGTGATCAGCCGTCCATCGCGGATGGCGAACGGCTCATTGGCACTGCGGCAGAGGAAGCTCGTGCCTTCGATGCGTGCCGCCGCGCTCTGGATAGTGTAGTCGTTCAGCGTCATGCCGAAGGCGCTGTTGACCTCTTCTTCCTCCTCGTCGGTGAAGCCCGTCCATTTCTTGCCGTCGGCCAACAGCTTGCCGTCGGACAGGCGGGTCCAGAGCAACAGCGAGGAGCCGTGGCAGATCAGCGTGACGATCTTGCCTTTCTCATAGAAGGACGCGATCAGCGCGTGCAGCTCGGTGTCGTCCCTGAAGGTCAGCAGCGGACCGCCGCCGCCGGCGACCCAGACCGCGTCATAGTCGTCCACCGACACGGCGCTGATCGGCAGAGTGTTCTTCAGCATCGCTCCGAACCTGGCGTGGTTCACGAAGCCGAGGCTGATGAGATCGTCGGCATAGGTGCCGCCGGGCGTGCGCGGGTCGCTATGGGTGTCGAACATCACCTCACCGCCTTTCGGCGAGGCGAGATCGACCTGGTGCCCGGCCTCGGTGAACATCAGGAAGGCGCGCGTCATTTCCTCGGCGAAGAATCCGACCGGAAAGCCCTTGAGCTCAGCCGTGTTGGAGACAATCGACAGGATGCGTCGCGGCTTGCGCTTCACGCCGATCCGGGTTTCGATTTTCAGGTCCGATGCTGGCACGTGCTGATTGCTCCTTGTTGTTGGTGTCGTAGCCTGGAGCATCCAGTTGAGCTCCTTGCGGCGAGGCGTGGATGGCGAGGCCTCACCCCTGGAAGCCGCCTCCCTTGAGATAGGCGTTCTCTTCAGCGGTAGTGGTCCGGCCGAGAATGGGATTGCGATGCGGAAAGCGGCCGAAGCGGCGGATGATGTCGCGATGGCCCTCGGCATGTTCCAGCCAGGGCTGGCCCAATCCGGTGTTGAGGCGGACCGACATCTCCTGATCGGCCATCTCCTCCGAATGCGCGAAGGGCAGGCAGAAGAACAGCCGCAGATCCGGCTCGACACGCGCCATATGCCTTGCGTCGAGCACCTGCCGGGCAAAGTGGCGGGCGAGCGGATCGGTGGCGAACATATGCGCAGTGCCCCGAAAGGCGTTGCGCGGAAACTGATCGGTCAGGATCAACAGCGCCAGTGCTCCATGCGGCGTCTTCGTCCAGTCATCATGCTGGCGCGCAGCGACGGCCATGTGCAGAGCGAGGAAGCGGTCACGGAACTTCTCGTCGAATGCTGCGTCCTTTTCGAACCAATGCCCGAAGGACATTTTCCAGAACGCCACGACATCGTCGGCCGTGCCTTGCCGACCGGCATCAGGCCGCCAGCCTCCGAACGCTCGCATTGCCCCGGTCCTCAATGTGTCGCCTGCGGCCTGGCTGTCTTGCGGCGCTTGCGCACCAGCCGCCCTTCCCAGAAGCCCGTCGCCAACATGACGATCGTCGTCAGCCAGCCCATGGTCAGCAGATCGACAAATGGCGCGACGGGAAAGAGCGCCAGAAGTGCTGCGACGCCCGCCATGTGCGAAACCGGTAGCACGCCGTAGACGACCTTCTTGTAGACGGCGCTGCCGAGCAGATAGATCGCCGGGCCGCCCGACAGCATCAGCGCATAGGCGACTTTGAGCCCGTCGTGGGGATGGGCGAGCACCAGATCGTTGCCGACCGCGGTCGCAATAATCCCCGCGACGAGGATGGCGTGAACGTAGTGGAAATACGCACCGATCCGGCCGGGATCGTCAGAATGCGTGATGGCGTCGGTCGCATCCTTGCTCGATGTGCCGAAATAGAGCCACCACATGGCGAGCGTGCCGAGGAAGGTTGCGAGCAACGCCGAGAGGATGGATACGTCCCAGCTTTCCGCGCGCGCCATGGTGGCGCCGGTCGCCAACAGCGTCTCGCCGAGCGCCACGATGCAGAAAAGCTGGCAACGTTCCGCGAGATGTGCACCTTCGATCGTCCAGTCGCTCGTCTTCGAGCGCCCGAGGCCCGGTATCGGGAATCCGAACATCGGCGAAACATATTCGCAGAGGACGGCTATAGCCCAGAACGCCATGCGTGCCTCATGCTCGACGAAGGCGCCGGCGATCCAGAAGATGGCGGCGATCGACACCCAGCCCAGCATGCGCCGGTAGTTGGCCGAAAGCGGATGATCCGAGCCCAACTCCCAGACAATATAGGCCGTGCGCCCGACCTGGATCGCCACATAGGCGAGCGCGAAGACCCAGCCGCGTTCGCCGAAGGCGCCGGGGATCGCCGAGGCCATGAGGAGGCCGGCCAGCATGACAGCGAAGATCAGGCCGCGAATGCGCGGTGTTTCCGGGTCGAACCAGTTGGTGACCCAGCAGGTATATTGCCAGCCGAGCCAGACCCCGAACCAGAGGATCAGCGTCTCGATGACGCCGGTGAGGTTCAGATTGGTCAGCAGTTCGTGGCTGAGCTGCGTCACCGCAAAGACGTAGACGAGATCGAAGAACAGCTCCTCAAAGGTGACGCGCGCATGATGACCGTCGCGGCGCCTCAGAAGCGGATGACTGTGCGGAGTATTGCTGTTGCCAGACGTGTTGGTCATGCGTTTATCCATCCTCAGGAGCGTGAAATCTGCCAGATCACCACGACCGCCAGGATCGCGGGCACAGTGAAGACGACAAGGAGGATCGGCAACTCGTCGCGCACCGAGTAGCCAGCGTAGCTGACACCAACCCAGAGATTGGCGATCGATACAACGAGCCAGGCGGGAATGAAGAGTTTCGCCGCCATTGCAAGACCGGTGGCATCACCACCCCAGAGCTTTCCAAACAGCAGGAACACGCCGAGCTGAACGACGCCTCCCGCAATAACCATCAGCATGTGCATTTCGTTTCCCCTATCCGTTGGTCGTCATCATCACACAGGTGCATTCGCCGCCGTTGCCTCCGGTGGACGCAATGGCATCGCTGCCGCTGCAGCATCTGTCGCCGTCGCTGTTCCGGAACGGACGGTGACGGCGTTGGAAGCAAGCGAGAGCCCTGCGGCCTTGAAGGCAGAAAGCAGCCGCTTCATGCCCTCGCGCTTCAGGATACTCGGATTGCCAGGGCGGGACGTGAATTTGAACCGAACGACCATTGATGTTTCCGTGACAGTCTGAATCCCCTGCATTTTGAGGGGGACCAGGAACTCAGGCCCAAACTCCGGATCTTCCAGCATGGCGAGCCCGACCTTCTTGGCCGTCTTGCGGATCAGCTCCGCATCTGCGTCCCGCTCGAAGCGCAGTTCGAATTTGATCGTGCCCCAGTCGCGGCTGTAATTCGTCACCGAACCGATCTGGCCGAACGGGATGGTGTGGACAGGACCATTGTGGTGGCGCAGTCGAATGGAGCGGAGCGAAATGTGCTCCACGGTGCCCATGAGCCCCCCGGTGTCTATGTACTCGCCAATGCGAAACGCATCGTCGGCAATGAAGAAGATGCCGGACACCACATCCTTGACCAGCGTTTGCGAGCCGAACGACAACGCCAGGCCGAGAACACCAAAACCGGCAAGCAGCGGCGCGACGTTGATGCCGGTTGACGACAGCACCAGAAGAGCAGCTATTGCGAGAACCGCGCCCAGCGTCAGATTGCGGATAACGGGCATGACCGTGGACATGCGGCTGGCCGGTTGCTTGTGCGCATCGTCCTCCTCCTGTCCGGGAAGGGCAATGGCAGCCGTCGGTGCGATCGTATCAAAATACCGCCAGAGGCCGCTACACAGCGTCCAGCTTGCGACGACTGCGAGGCCGAGACGTTCAAGCCAGACGAACCAGCCTGTCACAACAGCCGTTTCGCCGGACATCAGCGGTTGCCAGAGAGCGACGATCAGATGCAACCCGATGAGCCAGACCGCACCTGAAACAGCGGTGCGAAGTCCCCACAGGAGGGTGGAATGCAGTCCGGCCTCACGGTTGCGGGCAAAATGTCCGAGAAGCGACCATGAACCCAGCGCGATGACCGGAACAGCGATCAGAACGATCTGCGTTGTTCCCGCCGCAAAGCTCCACGCCGCGCTGTTGGGCGTTCCGGCAACCAGAAAGCCAGCGAGCCAGATCGCCAGCGCCGAAATCGCGTAGAAGTCCGGCAGGATATATCCGGCCATCCGCCGGACAGCACCCGCATCGGTTCCGGTAAACGCATCTCTGATATCGCGCCGTCCGGCGATAAACCACCAGAGTTTCAGCAAGGTCAGAACGGTCGTCCCGATCAGGAACCAGCCTTCGATGGCACCCTTGTCCAGGGCGCGTGCATCGGCGAGCCTGACAGTTTCACCAACGAGCGAGCCGATGGCGCCATATGCGATCAACATTGCAAGATGCCATTGCCGCCGCGCAATTCTGATGAGCGGCTCGCCATCAGAAAGCGGTGCGAGGAAGACTCTCCCAGATGCAGCGTAAAGCGCCGTCACCGTAGCGATCGTCACCAGACCTGCCGCAATCTGAAAGGACAATGTTCCCTCTTCCAGCAAAAGGCGGAGACCAACATTGGAAACTGAGACCAGTATCCCCACGGACACCAGATCCAATGCAAAACGGGTGATGGCGACCTTCATTCGTCCGGGAAGCGCCAGCCGGTCATCGCGCCGCTGGAATTTTCCCGGAAAGATGCGTCGGAACGAAAAGGCACCGAGTACGCCCGCCGCTATGGCGAGGACAGCAATCCCCACGACGGTAAAGCCATTTCGTCCTTCGCCAGCGAGCGCCTTTTCCGTATCTGAAAAAACCTCTTCGATCCCTGACAACCCATTGAGAGCCAGCTTCGCTCCCCGGACGAAAGCGCGCGAAACCCCGGCCAGAGGCCCAGCCTCCGGTTCCATATCGGCCGTCGAAACCGGGACGGCAGCCTCGGAAGCTTGAGCTTCCTTTGCATCTTGCCATACGACAGCAACGGGTCGCCCGGTTTGCGCGGCAGCGCCGAGCAACCGGCCGATCTCCGCATCGCTCTGACCCTGCCGCAGAATAACCGTGATCGGTGGTTCCTGCGCGGACGCGCCCGTCACAGCAACCAGAAGCGCGATTATCCCAGCGCAGGCTACAAAGATAGCCCTCCAGCGTGGATCTCGCCGTTGCGGGCGAAACATCCCTTGACGTTCGCCGGATAAATACCCGGCCGCTGCAACAGTAAGTACTCCTCCCTTGCTCATGAAACCACGCTCATATTTTTGGCGATGTCCTTGTGGGCATTGGGAGGGAAGACGATCCGCCAGACACAGCTCGTGGTCGAGTTTCTGAGGAGCTGCACGCAATCGGCCGCGAATAGCGATTGGAAACGGTTTTTCATTGCGGACTCCATCGAAACGAGCGGTGGCGAACGGATGCGGCCGGGACCAGTCCCGGCCGCAACGCGAATTACTTGGTAGTGTAGCCGCCGTTGACGAGGATGGTCTGGCCGGTCATCCACCAACCGTCCGAGACGAGGAAGCGGATGAACGGGACGATGTCGTCGATGTCGGTCAAGCCGGTCTTCGAGAAATTCGATAGCGCAGCCGCCGTCTTGTGATAGGCGACCGCATCGGCGCCCTCGGCCGGATAGAAGAACGGCGTGTCCATTGGACCCGGACCGATCGCCGTCACCGAGATGCCGCGCTCGCCGAACTCTTTGGATGCCGCCCGCGTAAAATGTTCCACCGGCGCCTTGGTACCGGCATAGGCCGCGTAGAACGGGGTAAAGGCACCCAGCAGCGATGTCACGACGTTGCAGATCTTGCCGTTGTCGTTGAGATGCTTGCCTGCTTCCTTGATGAAGAAGAAGGCAGACTTCGAGTTCACCGCAGTCATCTCGTCATATTCAGCTTCCGAGATCTCGACCATCGGCTTCTTCAGCACTTTGCCGACCGTGTTTATGGCGATGTCGATGCCGCCCATCGCCGCCTTGGCGTCTGCAAACAGCTTTTCGTTCGCGCCGGCTGTGGTGAGGTCGGCCTGGAAGGCAAATGCTTCCGCGCCGGCGGCCTTGATCGCAGCCACCGTTTCGTCAGCGGCCGGTTTCGTGGCGCTGGTGTTGTAGTGGACAGCCACCGCCTTGGCGCCCGCTCCGGCGAGATCGCGCGCGATCAGCCCGCCGAGGTTCTTCGCGCCGCCGGCGATGAGAACCGTTTTTCCCTTGATGCTATGATCGGTCATTTGTGTTGCCTCCTTCGGGCTTGCCTTGCGGTCACCTGCGCGACCGCTTCCTGAAATGCACAATATCGTCTATAGATTCGTCATAAAGTCATTCATTCTGACATCACCTGTCAGAGATTCCGACCAATCAAACAGACAAAAGCCCTTGGACCGTATCGATCTCTTCCGCGTATTTGCTCGCGTTGTCGAATGCGCCAGCTTCACCCGCGCCGCCGATACGCTCGGGCTGCCACGTTCGTCCGTCTCGGCCGCCGTGATCGAACTCGAAGCGCGTGTTGGCGCCCGCCTGCTTCACCGCACCACTCGAAAAGTTTCTCCTACCCAGGACGGCAAAGCCTTCTATGAACGCTGCCTGCGGTTGATTGCCGATGTCGATGAAACGGAGGGGCTGTTCCGGCAGACGTCTGTCGGTCCAACGGGCAAACTGCGGATCGACGTGCCGGGCCGGATCGGTCGGCTGATCATCGCGCCTGCCCTGCCGGAGTTCCTGGATCGTCATCCCCAACTCGACATCGAACTTCGCGTCACCGACCGGGCCGTCAACCTCGTGGAGGACAGCATCGACTGCGTGCTGCGTGTCGGACCACTCGGGGACTCCGGCCTGATCGCACGCAAGATCGGTGACCTGCCGCTGATCAATGTCGCCAGTCCCGGCTACCTCGCTCAATACGGCACGCCGAGCGCGCCGGACGATCTCGGGGAACACCTCGCCGTCAACTATGCGTCACCATCGACCGGCCGAGTCGAAGACTGGGAATGGATCGAGGATGGCGAGATGCGAACGCGGCCGATGCGCAGCCGAGTCACCGTCAACAGCGCCGAAGCCTATATTGCCTGCTGCCTCGCCGGCCTCGGGCTTATCCAGATCCCGGCTTACGACGTCGGGGGCCATATTGAGGCTAACGAGCTCGTCGAGGTAATGCCGCTACATCGGGCAGAGCCCATGCCGATGACGCTGCTCTATCCGAACCGTCAGCATCTTTCCCGGAGGCTTCAGGTTTTTGCCGATTGGCTTGAGCTGCTCTTGAAGCGGGAGCTCCTGTAATCAACGCAGGGTAAGAGCTGGTAGGAGCCGAACGGGCAGCACGGCAGATGAGGTTCTCTTTTTGTGGAACGGGTGCAGCTTCGAGGTATACGAATTCGTCGCCACGGAATGGCTCGACTGGTTTAATCTTCGAGGCTCATGGAGGCCGGCGGGGAACCGTGCCGGCAGCCGAAACCGCGTGGATCTTGTGACTGCTGGACGAACCAGACATGGCTGCGTAACCTAAACCGAGCTGTCTCCGGCAAAACCGGCATCTCATCATGTATGCTCGATCGAAAAAAGGGACAGAAATGGAAGCTCTGCCAACTCATGCTGAATATTTTGGGCATGTGCGCACGATTATTGGCATGGTACTCGGCCTGAGCCTTGCCAGGCTGGTCAACGGTATGACACGCTTCGTGCAGCACCCGGGGACTATCAAGGTCTATCTCGTCCACCTTGGCTGGGTCATATTCCTCTTCATTACGATCGTGCATTTTTGGTGGTACGAGTTTCACTTGTCCCTGGTCCCCGTCTGGACCTTTCCGCTGTACGCCTTCTTGATTTTCTACACGATGGTGTTTGCAGCGCTCACTGCCCTGTTGTTTCCCGATCAGATGACTGACTACAAGGGGTTCGAGGACTATTTCGAACAGCGGAAATGCTGGTTCTTTGGGCTCATCGCTTTCTCCTCCCTTCTCGATGCCGGGGATACACTGATCAAGGGAACCGATTACCTGCGATCACTTGGCCTTGAATATCCGATCCGTCAGGCGGCGTTCGTCCTTTTGTCCATCGCCGCAATGTTCATCAACTCCAGGCGGGTGCAGTTGGGCTTGGTACTTGCTGCAATAACTTATCAAATTAGCTGGATAGTTAGGCTTTATGATATTCTCTGACGAACGAGTCACCAGCGTCGGTCAAGTCGCCTTGAGTTTTCACTTGAAGAACTGAACACCTTTATGAGGTCTGACCTGCCACTGAACTTTCATCCAGTGGCGATTAGAGCCCCGGCGGTTTTGAATACGCCAAGTGGCGCGGTGTGAGCAACCGGCGGAAACGCGAAGCTTTCATTTTGCGCAGCGTTGGAGCCGGTTGCGGCGATGGACCCGGCATAGTCGGCCGGGGTCTGATATCCGAGCGATGAGTGCGGCCGGAAATTGTTGTAATCTTCGGCCCATTCAGCGATGGCGCTTCGGGCATGATCGAGGCCGAAGAACAGGCTTTCGTTGAGCAATTCGTCACGCATTCGCCCGTTGATGGGGAAGACGGCCCCGCTCCGAACCGGTTGGTCGTATAGTGACGAGCCAACTCAAACAGGAGCCTTTGATATGATTGCCAGCACAATAGGCCTCGATCTGGCCAAGCATAACTTTCACGTCCATGCGGTGGATGCCGGGGGCTCAGTGGTTAAAACCGCCGCGCTCCGCCGAAGCGAGATGATCAAGTTCTTTCAGGATGCCAAGCCATGCCTTGTTGGTATGGAAGCTTGCGCCACAGCGCATCATTGGGCTCGCGAGTTGATGAAGCTCGGCCACGAAGTTAGATTAATCCCTCCTTCGTACGTTAAGCCGTATGTGCGGCGTGGCGCGAAGAATGACGCCGCCGACGCCGCAGCCATCTGTGAGGCTGTCCGTCGGCCTCACATGCGCTTCGTTCCGATCAAATCTGTTTAGCGGCAATCTCGATGAGAATCAGCGTCATTCAGGATGCTTCTACACCTGCCACGTATGGAACGCCACGGGTTGGAAAAGTCTGTTAAAAACGGACCAGCACTTGCTGGGCATGGTGCCGAAGCGGTCCGCGATGCGATCGCCGATACCATCATGGAACTACCGACGCACCTGCGCCGATCCTTGACTTGGGATCAGGGTGCCGAGATGGCTCAGCACGCACAGCTTCGGATCGACACTGGCCTCGATATCTACTTCTGCGACCCTCAGAGCCCCTGGCAGCGCGGGAGCAACGAAAACACCAACGGTCTGCTGCGACAATACTTTCCCAAGGGTACGGACCTGAGCAGGCATGGGGCAAATGAACTCAGAGCTGTCGCACATGCGCTCAACAGCAGGCCCCGCAAGACGCTGGACTGGCGCACCCCTGCAGAGGCTCTCGACGGACTGCTCAAATCAGATATCATCGAGGGTGTTGCTGTGACCGGTTGAATCTGCCTTGAACGCCTCTGTCCGAGTGATGCACGAGGCCGCCGCCATGAGCGGGACGCCGATCATGAAGCGCCTGCTCAAGGGCATCGAGGACAAAACTTGCATGTGCCGTCCGGCTCACCCGCCAGCCAACGATGCGACGAGCGAAGACGTCGATGACAAAGGCCACGTAGACGAAACCCTGCCAGGTGGCGACATAGGTGAAATCCGAAACCCACAACCTGTTTGGCGCAGGGGCTTTGAACTGGCGATTCACCCGGTCGAGCGGGCTCGGGGCCGACTTGTCCGGGAATGTCGTGCGGACCGGCTTTCCCCGAATGATGCCCTGCAGGCTCATTGACCTCATAAGCCTGGCGACACTGCAGCGGGCGACGTCAAAGCCTTCACGCTTCAATTGCCGCCAGACCTTGCGAACGCCATAGACGCGGAAGTTCTGTTCGAAGACACGCCGTATCTCGATCTTCAGGCCGATATCGCTGCGGGCGCGGATCGACAGGCGATCCACGTCCAGACGTTTGGCGACATTCTCGTAGTAGGTTGACGGGGCGATCGGCAGCAGTCTGCAGATCGGCTCGACCCCAAACACACCACGGTGTTCGTCGATGAACGAAATCATCGCTTGAAGGGGCGGTCGAGCTCCGCCATGGCGAAATAGGCCGAAGCTTTGCGCAAAATCTCGTTGGCCTGACGAAGCTCGCGGTTCTCCCGCTCGAGAGCCTTCATCTTCTCGGCGACATCGCTCGGCAGGCCTGCTCGTTTGCCGCTGTCGACCTCGGTCTTCTGATGGCCCTATTTTTTTGCCTGCTAGTCGACCGACTTGTGGAAGCCGCATCAAGAACCATCTAGTTTCGAGGCGGGTACAGATAAAACACTCGCTGGAATCAACTGAGATCGCAGCCGCTTACAACCTGGTATCGTCGCCACTTGCCAGTGGACAGCGGTCGCGTTATTCCATCTACGGAATATCGCTTGAAATATTCCACAGATGGAATACATTTGGAGCATCGATGAGTTGGAGCGTTGAATATACCGATGAGTTTGGTGAGTGGTACGCGACGTTGGTCGAAGCCATTCAGGACGATATTGTAAGGGTGGTCGGGCTTCTCGAAGCCAAAGGACCACAACTCCCCTTCCCGTACTCATCCGGCATCGAAGGCTCCAGGCACGAACATATGCGGGAATTGCGGATTCAGAGCGCCGGTGAACCCTACCGGGTATTCTACGCTTTCGATCCGCGTCGCACCGCTATTTTGCTGGTCGGTGGAAATAAAACCGGCGACGACCGCTTTTACGAGATCATGATTCCGGTCGCTGATCGCCTATATGACAATTACCTGATCGAGATCGGGAAGGAAGGGTTGATATGACTGGACATCGCTCGTTTAACGACCTGCGCAAGAGTATGGCGCCTGAACGTCGCGCCCGCAATGATGAAGCAACCAAGGCAATTCTCGAGGAAATGGCGTTGCATGAGCTGCGTCAAGCGCGTGAAAAGACCCAGCAGGATGTAGCACGCGCACTCCACGTGAAGCAGCCAGCTGTAGCAAAGCTGGAGCAGCGTGCCGATATTTATGTCAGCAACCTGCGACGTTACATCGAAGCTCTTGGCGGGACGCTGGAGATCACAGCAAAGTTCCCCGACGCCTCAGTCAGCATCAAGAATTTCAGCGAATTGGCCACCGAAAAATAACATTTTCGCCTTGAAAGGTTTCGAACAGACGGCCAGTCAATTTCATTCATCTATTCATAGAAACGAGGATCCGGCGGGCAGTTTCAGGCATTCATCTGTAAATGCCTCGGGAAGGCCAGACTCTCCTGAAGTGAGGCTTAGGCTGCGGCTAGCATTTCCCTCATTGTCGCGATGACGCGGCCGTGATCGTACGGTTTGCTGAAAAATTTTCCCTCAACCGGTAAAAGCCTGTCGCTCAATTGACGGTGGCCAGAAGCCACGATGATCTTGACCGGAGGCCATCTGTCGCGAACAGCAGCAGCCAGCTTCAGGCCGTCCATGCTGCCCGGCATGTCGATATCGGTGAACATCAATCGGATCTCCGGATGGGCGTTGAGAAGGTCGATGGCCTCGTCGGCATTTGAGGCCTCGATCACAATGAACCCCTCGTCCTCGAGCGACATAACTATATCCAGCCGGACGAGGGACTCGTCCTCAACAACAATCACCGTGGTCCCCTTTTGCGTCATCCTTCACACTCTCTGCAATTGACGCTCGCGCATGTGTCTTTTTTTAATATGTGAACCTGATGAACGCGCAGAAAGACAGATCGATCCAAAGAGAACTGTTTTATCTCTCAAGGTGTTATGGAAGGGCGATTTCAATCCATGATTGACGGATCTCGGAAACTGTTGTCGTGCTATAACGCAAGTCAGCGACCCGCTCACCGACAAACGAAAGCCACCTGGCGCGAAGATAATTTCCGGAACCGTGCCGAATAGTGATCCCAGGGCGGAGCGCACATATCGCGTACCATAACCCTGCCGCGTCGGTTCTTGGACAGACGGTCCCCCGACTTCCGTCCAGCTCAGAGAGAGCTCGGAATTGCAATTTGTGGCAAAAGACCACAGAAGTTCAACGTGCCCATCCGGGTGCGAAAGCGCGCCATATTATATGGCGTTCGTGATCAGCTCGTGCAGGTACAGTGCGATCGTTGTGCCGGCGTCCCGGCTAGGCTGCCGTCGACAGTATCTACACCGGGCTGATGTTGCGGGGAACCGACGAGTGGACCGAGGTTTTCGTCAAAGAGAAGGCGAGCAATTTCGTCACAAGCCTCATGACATCGTTCACATACGATCGGGTCTAAAGCGCTGTAGCGCCCGCGAATAACCTCGGCGGCCTGTTTTCTGTCTGACGAGAATATTGCGCGTGCCAGCGCCATTGTTTTCGGACCAGGAGTGTTGAGGGATGTGGTCCGCGAGCCGAGTGTTCTCCATCCAACCCATGGCCTGAGCGTAATCCAATCCCCGATCCGTCACCCGGACGGTCTGTTGAGCTAACACCATGTAGCAAATGGGATTTACGCTCGAAACTGCCAAAAAATTTGTCGAGAAATGCGTTGACTTGCTGATCGGAAGCTTTCAAATAAATAGCGGGCGAGAGGGCTTTCAATGCACAATCACGGTCCGGCCACCCCCAATCACGGCTCGATGGCTGACATTATTCGCAACCACGACTGGGCAAGCACCAGTCTCGGACCCATGTCGTCGTGGCCGCCGCAATTGAAGTGTGCGGTTGACATTGCCATTCCGTCGGGTGCCCAGATCGTTATGTTTTGCGGTCATGATTTCACTGCCATCTATAATGATGCCTACGCCCCGACCATCGGCGCCAAACACCCGAACGCGCTAGGGAGACCGGCGAAAGAAAACTGGGCCGAGCTTTGGGACGACCTGGAACCGCTTTTGCTGAAAGTTCGAGAAGGTGGCGAGACCGTTGTTGCCAAGGACAGGCCGTTTTATATCGAGCGGCATGGCGTACCGGAGACAGTCTACTTCGACATTTCCTACTCACCCGTTTCTGACGAACAGGGCCAGGTGCTTGCCGTGCTTTGCATCGTCAACGAAACGACGGAACGGGTTGGGTACGAGGCGAAGCTCAAGCGCCTGGCGTCAATCATCGCCTCGTCGGAAGATGCAATTCTCGGAATCGACCTCGCCATGACGGTTACCGATTGGAATAGCGGCGCCGAAAAGCTCTATGGATTTTGCGCCGACGAAATCGTGGGTCGGTCGGTCACCCTTCTCGTTCCAGATGACCGTATCGACGAGGAGGCTCGCATCATCGCCCGCATCAAGGCAGGAGAGCGAGTGGAAACCCATGAGACCGTCCGGCGACATAGCAGCGGACGGCTCCTGGACGTGTCTTTGACTGTTTCACCAATCTATGACGCAGACGGCAGGATCGTCGGGGCTTCAAAGATTGCCCGCGATATCACAGCCCGAAAAGAAGCTGAGCGCGTTCAGGACCTTCTGATCGGCGAACTGAACCATCGTGTCAAGAATATCCTTGCGACGGTCGCCGCGATTGCTCGTCAAACTTTTGCCGGCGTGCCGGACATCGAACCAGCAAGGACAGCCTTTGACGCCCGCTTGCAAAGCCTGGCCAGAGCGCACGACCTGCTGACGAGAGGAAGTTGGGAAGCTGCCAGCCTTCGCGCGGCGGTTACCGAGGCGCTGTCTCCCTATCCGCCCGAACAGTTCGAGTTCAGTGGGCCCGATGTCGACGTCTCGCCCAAGGCCGTTGTCGCCCTAACGCTGATATTGCACGAGCTTGCCACGAATGCCGCAAAATACGGTGCCTTGGCAGTGAGCTCCGGAAAGGTGACAGTGTTATGGGACGTCTCGGCCACAGAGGCGCAACTCACTCTGTCGTGGAAAGAAACCGGGGGGCCACAAGTCCAGCCTCCGAGCCGCAAAGGCTTCGGATCCCGGTTGATCGAAGCCCTGTCATCTGGTCATCTTCGGGGTCACGCCGATCTCAACTATGATGTTTTGGGCGTCCACTGCATGATCGCCGCACCGCTCGACACGGAATGGAGCGACCAAGACCATATTCATTAGCAGATTTGACGCTATGGCACTTGCCCCGTCAGGATCGTCGCAATCGCTTGATGCGCTCGACAAGCTGTTGGGGGTGATAGGGATGATCCAGCGGACCGTCTTCGCAAAGGTCGCCCGCGATCTTGGCCGTTCTCTCGGCCGAGTGTGTCACCACCACCTTGAGATTTGGTCGAATTTCTCTGGCTTTAGCGGAAAGCTGAAACCCGGACTCATCCCGTAAAGCAATGTCTGTCACCAAAATCTCGATACCTTGATGGGACATGGCAGTGATTGCCTCTGCAGCATCAGTCGCTTCAATGACCCTGTATCCACAGTCCCTCAAATATTGGCCGACCGTCGAGCGCTGGAGAGGATCGGCATCGACCAGAAGGATCGTTTCGGATGCTATCGCCTCAGTCATCGATGTTGCCTGCCAGCGGAGATAACGCGCTTACGATGTTCGGAACAGGCTTTTGCAGAAACAGGTCAAACAGATTTCGGTCATCATCGGATGGTCGATACTGTCCTGACATGACGGCAACCTTGATGTGCCGATAGGACTGTTTCACCATCCTTGCCAGGTCGAGGCCCGTGTGGGAACCGGGCATATGAACATCGGTCAGCACCATTTCGAACTGTTGAGCGCGCCAGAACGGCAAGAGCGTCGTCCGCCGTTCCCGTTTCTACGACCTCCCAGCCTTGCTCACGAAGCGTGTCTGCGATGTCCATCCGGATAAGGATTTCATCCTCGGCGATCAACACGCGCCGTCTTGATTCCGAAGCTTGGGGGAGGTTCAAATTGTCTGCTGAAATCACCATCGCCCCTTTTGCGCGCGAATGTGTCGCGATTGGACATACACGCAAGGGTGCGAAATTGTTCCCTTGCCGCTTTATTTGATCATCGCAAAGCAGCGACGTAAGATTTCAGTACCCTAGTGATTACCCGACAAGTGGGTCCCTGAACTGGGAGGCGCGTTTCCTTCGACCGAGGAAGAATGTCACCGAGCCAACGCGAAACATCTTCGGCTCAGCGCCCATCAAGTTCGACAAGGGCTGACTGGACCTCGTCGATCGGGACAGGCTCTGGCGTTCCGGGCAATTGCCGAAGCGCCGGCTCCGAGTCGACCGCATAGAAATCAGATGCCCATGCGGCAAGGATGGTCCGTTTATCATCGATCGACAGAGATGACGCTTTCACAACATCGATCGGCCGTCGAAGCTGCATGCCTCGCATCAGAACCGTCGGCCCCATTGTCACTGCACTGTCGACCACCTGCTGCAACCGGATGTCTCTCACTGAGACCACCTCAATGCACGTGGGGACCGCGGTCGCCCCGCATGTGAGAAGCCGCGATCGCGGGCGTCTCAGGGGCGAGAATCTCATGTTTTTCCGCGAAGGCTGCGAACAGGCCGCGCGCGGTCTCCGCTTCGATCTCGCCGCGAAGCGCCGCCTGGCATGCTTTCATGGCAACGGTGTGTACCGTGTCTCTGAACGAGGCCGGCCACTCGACAAGGTGTCGGTAGGCGTCCATGACACTGTGAACTTCCGCCGGGAAGCCCAGGCCAACAAGAATGGTGACAGGTTTTCTGAACATATCGGGTTTCATTGCTCTCTCCTTTCCAACCCCGAATGTTGACGGGCGCCGTACCAGGGGCACCCTGATTTTGCGGATCATTGTAGATATCAAGCCGCCTTTTGCTCCTCGATCTGCGCTGGAGCGACCGAGGTCAAAACGGGTGTGCTCTGGATCGTGATCTTCCGCGGTTTCAAAGCCTCAGGGATCTCACGGATCAGCTCGATCGACAGGAGCCCGTTGTTCAGATCCGCCCCATTCACGCGGACATGGTCGGCAAGCTCGAAGCGGTGCTCGAACGGACGCCCGGCAATGCCACGATGCAGGTAGCCATCCGTTGGAGTCTCCTGCTTCTTGCCGGTGACAGTCAGCAGATTGGACTGGAAGGTGATGTCGAGATCGTCCTGGGAAAAGCCAGCCACCGCAATGGAAATCCGGTAGCTGTCATTGCCGGTCTTGACGATGTCATAGGGCGGCCAGTCGCTGATCGAGCGCGCGCGCTGGGCGTTTTCCAGAAGATTGAAGACCCGGTCGAAGCCGACGCTGGCCCGGAAGAGAGGTGCGTAGTCGTAAGATGTTGCCATAGCCATATCCTCCTTGAAGCAACATGGGTATAGAAGCGCCGAAAGCGGCCCTTCCAGCGAGGCCAGCCCTTCGTCAGCGGCTGGCGGCATTCGATTTGGTTTTAAGGAATTTCGGATTCAAGAGCCGCGACAGAAAAAATTCACACCCTTTTCGAAGCCGTACCAGTGCTTCAACATTCTATCGCGCGGCAAGGTCAAAGTGGCGTTTTTACCACTCGCTCGCTATTGGCGCCGTGAACGCATGATCTCCAGGTACCGATGAGAAGAGCCCCCATCTACGACATAGCGATCGCCTTTGGCCAGGCGCTTGCATGATTGGTGCGAAGCCTGAGAAGTCCATCCGCCTGGTGCCTCGATTTAATGGATTGACCGACTGAGAATCCGATGAGGGTAGGCAGCTTTGAACTGCGATATCATGGCGCAGGCCTGCTGCAGGACACGCTCGGCCGCCTCCGGATTGTCACGTGCAAGTTCGTCTGCATTGACCCGTATTGCTTCTGCCATGTTCGCAGACATCACGGCAAAGCGTCCTTCGCCATAGACGAGCGCTTCCTGTGAGGCGGTCTCAAGCCACCGGGCGAAATCCACGATGATCTCCTCCCTTTCCGGGACGCTCGCACTCTTGATGATTTTGATGTTCTCTTCCATTCGGGTCTCACTCCATACAGACGTGGTCAAGCGACCGGGCTCGTCAAGCCCCGATCGCCGGGTGAGCTAGGAAGTGGCAAAATCAGATTCAAGCCTCAGTGCAGCTTGAATTCACCATCGACACACCGCCATTCGTTCGGCCCGATCAGCCGCTGATGACTGTAGCGAACCGAATGCAGCGGCCCATCCAGGGACGACTGCCAGAAATCGAGGAATTTGCGCATTTCAGGGAAATCCGGAGCGAGGTCGTAGTCCTGCCAGACATAGGTCTGGAGGACGGTTTCGAAGTCGGGAATGCGATAGAGGATATGCGCTGTGGTAAGGCCATAACCGTTGAGCTGCCGCTCAAGATCCGACGAAAACTGCATGCTTCATCTCCTTTTCATGACAGGCATAAGAATGACGCAGCTCTGCTGCGGCATCAATCATTTTTCAACTTCGAATGCCGTTTATTGTTCCTTTACAGCATGTTAGCAGCCGCCGGACGCGAGTGCTAATTTTTCTGCGGAACCCTCTTGAAATCGGAAAATCTCGAAAATAAATTTTTCGCGCGAAACGCTCAAGGAGGTTTCGCATCCTGCCGGATGCGGCAATCCGATCCGGCCAGGAGAGCTAAGTCACCATTGTTTGTCCATGGAGGAAAACATGTCGTTTAGACCGCTACATGATCGCATTCTCGTCCGCCGGGTCGAATCCGAAGAAAAGACCAAGGGCGGGATTATCATCCCTGATACCGCCAAGGAAAAGCCGCAGGAAGGTGAAGTCATCGCCGTCGGCTCCGGCGCCCGGAACGACGTTGGCCAGGTCCAGGCGCTCGACGTCAAGGCCGGCGATCGCATCCTGTTTGGCAAATGGTCCGGTACCGAGATCAAGATCAACGGCGAAGACCTGCTGATCATGAAGGAAAGTGACGTGATGGGTATCATCGAAGCCCAGGCCGAGCAGAAGCGGGCCGCGTAAGGCCGCGCGTACATCAGTCAAAAAGCTGCCTATTGAAGGAGTGAACAAATGGCTGCGAAAGAAGTCAAATTCAACACCGATGCCCGTGAACGCATGCTGCGTGGGGTCGACGTTCTCGCCAACGCCGTGAAGGTCACGCTTGGCCCCAAGGGCCGCAACGTCGTAATCGACAAGTCGTTCGGCGCGCCGCGCATTACCAAGGACGGTGTGTCGGTTGCCAAGGAAATCGAGCTGGAAGACAAGTTCGAGAACATGGGCGCCCAGATGCTGCGCGAAGTGGCATCGAAGACCAATGACCTTGCCGGCGACGGCACCACCACGGCGACTGTTCTTGCCCAGGCGATCGTCAAAGAAGGTGCCAAGGCTGTTGCCTCCGGCATGAACCCGATGGACCTGAAGCGCGGGATCGACATTGCCGTCGATGCGGTGGTCAAGGAACTGAAGGCCAACGCCCGCAAGATCACCAGCAACTCCGAAATCGCCCAGGTCGGAACCATCTCGGCCAATGGCGACGAGGAGATCGGCAAGTATCTGGCCGAAGCGATGGAAAAGGTCGGCAACGAAGGCGTCATCACTGTCGAGGAAGCCAAGACCGCCGAAACCGAACTCGAAGTCGTCGAAGGCATGCAGTTTGACCGCGGTTATCTAAGCCCCTATTTCGTCACCAACCAGGACAAGATGCGGGTCGAACTCGAAGAGCCGTATATCCTCGTCCATGAGAAAAAGCTCTCCAATCTCCAGGCAATGCTGCCGGTGCTGGAAGCCGTGGTGAAGTCCGGCAAGCCTCTGCTGATAATTGCTGAAGACGTCGAAGGCGAAGCGCTCGCGACCCTCGTCGTCAACAAGCTTCGTGGCGGCCTGAAGATCGCCGCCGTCAAGGCTCCTGGCTTCGGCGACCGCCGCAAGGCCATGCTGGAAGACATCGCCATCCTCACCGGCGGCACGGTGATTTCCGAAGACGTCGGCATCAAGCTCGAAAATGTCACTCTCGAGATGCTTGGTCGCGCCAAGAAGGTAGCGATCGAGAAGGAAAACACCACCATCATCGATGGGGTCGGCTCCAAGGGCGAGATCGATAGCCGCGTCGCGCAAATCCGCGCCCAGATCGAGGAGACCACCTCAGACTACGACCGTGAAAAGCTGCAGGAACGTCTTGCCAAGCTCGCCGGCGGCGTTGCTGTCATCCGTGTCGGCGGATCGACCGAAGTCGAGGTGAAGGAGAAGAAAGATCGCGTCGATGACGCCCTACATGCGACCCGTGCCGCTGTCGAGGAAGGAATCCTGCCGGGCGGCGGTGTTGCCCTGCTGCGCGCGGTGAAGGCCTTGGACGGTCTGCCGACAGCCAACGACGATCAGCGGGTTGGGATCGACATCGTCCGCCGGGCGATCGAGGCGCCCGTTCGCCAGATCGCCGAGAATGCAGGGGCCGAAGGTTCGATCGTCGTCGGCAAGCTGCGCGAAAAGACTGACCTTTCCTTCGGCTGGAACGCCCAGACAGGTGAGTATGGTGATCTCTACGCTCAGGGCGTCATTGACCCGGCCAAGGTGGTGCGAACCGCACTGCAGGACGCTGCCTCGGTCGCCGGCCTGCTGGTCACGACAGAAGCGATGATCGCAGAGAAGCCGAAGAAGGACGCCGCTCCAGCCCTGCCCACCGGCCCGGGCATGGACTTCTAAAAAGACGAGCGCGGCCCGTCCCATCCACCGGGGCGGGCCATTTCTGGAGGATAAAATGACGTCTGGACCGATTTCGAAGGAAAGTGCGCGTCGGTGTGCTGGCGTGGTCAAGGAGGTCGCTCGTGCAAAGGGTCTCGTCAAAGACCCGGCCGCGATCGTTTAAAAGAAGGGCGCCGCCGAGAGCATCTTTCCTGCTTGCCGAGCGGTCACAGGAAGGACGCCATTTAAGCCGCTCCAGCAATCAGACCACCTTCAGCATGGTCTGGACGCCACGATTGAGAGAATTCGCTACAGTGCAGATCGACCAGGCTTTATCGATCAAGGTTTTTGGATCGGACCCATCCAATGTCGTGCATTTCACGGAAAGGACGGCGCTGGTGGCGACAAGAGGCACACCGTCCAGTTCCAGGTTTACCGTCACGGCTATTTCTCCGATCTCGACGCCGAGATCATGGGCAACATATCGAAGGTCGTTACAGTAGCAACCGCCGACCGCCAAAGCGAGTAACTGCCCTCCGTTGAAGCCGAGGCCCGAACCACCGGCCTTGCCTTCCGGCCTATCGACCACGATGGTATGGCCTCCGGCCCAACCAACTGCGGCTTCCGTCCCCACGACATTCCGCAATTCGACGATCGACTGAACCATGCCTTCACTCCCTTCGTATGGTTTCATCGCAGGCTCATGGGGTAAGCGGACCATGTCGAGCAGGATCATCATTGACCGGTGCTGCTGTCGCGACCTTCCTTATCGTCTTGAACCCCAGGAGCTTGAAACCGGTCATATTTCGGGGATACTCTCAGCAATCGTCCACCAACCTTGTTCATCAGGCAATGTTCGAAGCAAACGCTGTACAGCTCAGAGTTTCCATCGATGAGATGGAGCCGGACATCTGGCGCCGTCTTATCCTGCCGGTCCATTGGAACCTGGAGCAACTTCATTTAGGCATTCAGGCCGCATTCAATTGGTGGAACTATCATCTCTATGAGTTCCGAATTGGTGGCCTGCGGTACGGCGAAGTTGAGATACTGACAGAGGATGCGACCGACGACGATCCTCGGGTCTTCGATCGAAGAGAGGTTCGATTGCTGGACTTCGAGCAAGGTTCTGTCTTCAGCTACCACTACGATTTCGGTGATGGCTGGCGGCACACCGTCGCCGTCGAGGAGTTCCTGACGCTCGCTACCTCACCCAGGAACGGGACCTGCGTCGCCGGCGAGAGAGCGCGACCGCCCGAGGATGTTGGTGGGGTTTCAGGATATGAGCGGTTCCTGGAGACCATCGCCGACCGAGAGGATCCTGAATACGCCGAAACCATTCGGTGGTGCGGCGGCTATTTTGATCCGGAATGGTTCAACCTATCGATCGTGGACAAGGATGTTCGCAATGCTCTGCGCTCGAATGCCAAAAGGCGGTTGTATCAACCGAAGCCCAAAGCCTTCCCGATGAAATGAGTTGGCTAAATTCAAGGTGCGCCTTGAAAAGAATCGACCGTTAATCCTGGTACCGCAAAGCTCTCGCCTTCAAAAGTTACCATGTGCACCAGCGGGTGTCTGCTAGTTCAACGACGTTGGGTCCATATTCCGGCGCCTGACTTAGTTCTTGCCGGAGCCCGGTTCGGCCATCTTTGCATGTTGATGGGCCAGCATGCTCGCCGGCGTTACGTTGGCGACTGCGGCTTGCAACTTGTTCTTCCAACCGCTGACAACGTCGCCTTCGCCATCCATCATCGCGTCATAGCCAACCTTGGCAACGTCGGCCGGGTCATCCTTCTTTGCCTGAGCGACGGAAGTGTCCGTCATGTTAGCCCGTTGAAAAAACTCAGTCTCCGTCGGACCCGGCATCAGACAGCTAACCGTAATGCCGCTGTCTTTCAGCTCTTCGCGCAACGCGAAGGAGAAGCTGTTGATGAAAGCCTTGGTACCATTGTAGACGGCCTGATAAGATCCGGGCATGAAGCCGGCAATCGAACCGGTGAGCAGAATGCGGCCTTGACCGCAGCTGCGCATCAAATTTCCGACCTGCTGGACGAGGTAGATGGTGCCGACAATGTTTGTGTCTACGACCTTTCGGGCCTCAGCGAAGTCCTGATCGAGGAAGCCCTTACCAAGCCCCCTGCCGGCGTTGGCCATCAGCAGGTCAACGGAGCGGCCAGATGCCTCGATGTTTTCGAGAAGGCGGTCGACGCCTTCCTCCGTTGACAGGTCGGTCTCGATGGCATCCACCGAAGTGCCGAATTCCCTGAGGCTGGCTGCAGCCTGTTTGAGGCGGGGCTCATCGGCTGCAATGATCAGATCATAGCCATCCTTGGCGGCACATTTGGCTAGTTCGTACCCAATACCCGTCGATGCACCCGTGACGACGGCAAGGCCTTTTCCCGTTTCAATCGCCATGCTGTATCTCCTTACGGTTTGAGAACGACTTTGACGCAGCCGTCCTTCTTTTCGAGGAAGGTCTTGTACAGGTCCGGTCCGTCTTCCAGGCTTCCCGTATGCGTGATGATGAAGGAGGGGTCGATTTCACCGTTCTGAATTCGGTCCATCAGGATCGGCAGATAGTGCTGGACCGGTGTCTGGGCCATTTTGAACGTCAGGCCGCGATTGATCGCCGATCCCATCGGGATCTTGTCCAGGAAACCGCCGTAGACGCCGACGATCGAGACTGTGCCGAAATTTCGGCAGCAATGGATCGCTTGGCGCAGGACGTGCGGGCGGTCCGTGCCCATGAAGGTTGCGACTTTGATGCGGTCGATCCGGGCATCCCAGCTCGCGGATGGATCAGATTCGGTTCCAACGGCATCGATGCAGGCATCAGCCCCGCGGCCATTGGTCAGTTCCATGATCCGATCATAAATATCCTTGTCCATATAATCGAGGGTGATGGCTCCCGACTTTTCAGCAAGCGCCAGCCTCTCTGGAACAGTGTCGATCGCAATAACCCGCTCCGCCCCCAGAATGAATGCGGACTTGATTGCCATCTGGCCAACGGGGCCACAGCCCCAGATAGCGATCGTGTCGCCCGGCTGGATGTTGCAGAAATCGGCGGCCATATAACCTGTCGGGAAAATGTCGGAGAGGAAAAGAACCTGCTCATCGGTCAAGCCGTCCGGCACCTTGATGGGACCGACGTCGGCGTAGGGAACCCTTAGATATTCGGCCTGGCCGCCGCTGAACCCGCCCAAAAGATGAGTATATCCGAGCAGGCCAGCGGGCGAATTGCCCCACATTTTGGTGACCTTTTCCGGTTTTGGATTCGAGCGTTCGCAGCCGGAGAAAAAACCGCGTTTGCAGAAAAAGCACTCGCCGCAGGCGATCGTAAAGGGCACGACCACCCGGTCGCCGACCTTCAGCTTCTTGTTGTCCTTGCCGACTTCGATGACCTCGCCCATGGTTTCGTGACCCATGATGTCACCACTGTGCATGTCGGGCATGACGCCATTGTAGAGATGAAGGTCCGATCCGCAGATCGCGCAGGCCGTGACCTTGATGATGGCATCGCGACCGTCCTCAATCCGGGGGTCGGGGACGCTGTCGCAGCGGATATCATGCTTGCCATGCCAGGTCAGTGCTTTCATCTATTTGCTCCAAGGTCGTGTCTTCTTTGTACGAGCGTCTTGGCTGCAAACGACAGGTCATAAAATTTGTTCCTTGACGATGTGGCCTGTACCGAAGCGCACGGAAGACCACAATTCTCGCAAAAGACCCAACCTGCGGACATGGCGAAGGAACTTTGACGGTCGAGATGTCGTTTTCTTTGCTTCATCGAAGCAAGAGGAGATGTTCCATGCCTCAGGGTGACAAATCCGCATATACCGACAAGCAGAAGCGCAAGGCCGAGCATATCGAGGAAGGCTACGAGGACCGAGGTGTTTCCGAAAAGGAAGCCGAACGCCGAGCCTGGGCCACCGTCAACAAGGAAAGCGGCGGCGGCAAGAAGTCAGGCTCAGGCCGCGGCCAAGCTGAAAACCACGCCTCTTCCGAAAAGGGCGGTCGCAAGGGCGGCGCGGCTGCCGCGTCGCGCACCAAGGAAGAGCGCTCGGCCTCCGCCAAGAAAGCTGCAGCCACGCGCAAGCGCAACGAGCAGCATGCGCATCATTGATGGGACACGGCGTCACGACAGTGGCGCCGTTTCTTCTATGGAGGAACGTTCATGCCGAAGAAGAAATCCAAACAGAAGTGGTCGCAGGATGTCACCGACAACAGCGATGCGATGGACCTGAAAGGCGGCGTCTTCAAACAGCGCAGCGCCAAGAAGATCGCCGACTCACTGAAGGCATCTGCCGAACACAGCGACTGCCGCAAGGCCAGCCCTTTCCAGTCCGCTATGTCGATGCTGACTTTTTATATCAATCGTGCTGGCAAGCAGCGTTCGAAGTCGAGGTTGGCGACGCTCGAAAGGGCCAAGGACGAGTTGCGCAAGGATTTTGGCAAGGATCCGACACACTGATCATCGGGCGGCATCGCCAATAGCCCGGCTACCGCCAAGCGATCCGCCGACAGATGAATCGGCGCATTGCCTGGCGATTCGTTTCAAAACTTATTCTCGAGCTTAGAGGAGACCGATTATGCAAGCAGTCCGTATCCATCGCTTCGGCGGCCCGGAAGTCATGGCAATCGAGGAAATCGATCGGCCAACGCCTGCCGCCGATGAAGTCGTCATCAAGGTGTTTGCTGCAAGCGTCAATCCGGTTGACGCGAAGGCTCGGCCTGCCGACGCAATGCCGCCAAGTCCTTCGCTTGTCCAAACGGCGCGACGAACGCCGGCGGCAGGCGGGCTACCGGCTTTGCGGACCCTGCAACCACCAACTATTCCTCTTCTCCCGGATACTGCGATTGTTGCAGCAAACCGGCGAGGTGTGCAGCGTTTCGCGCAAGCATCGATACCATCGTCTGAACGGCTTCGGGCGTCTCTTTCAGATCGACAAAGTTCGTTGAACCCATCGCCTCGCCGACCCAATAGGCCACCGCGTTCGCTGGGATGGTGAAGCCGACGTCGTTAAGCGCCTGGAACAACTCTGCTGAGACATGATGAGCACCATCCTCGTTTCCGACCACTGCGACGGCCGCGACCTTGCCATAAGAAACCATCCGGTCTTGATCGTCGGTCTTTTCCAGGAAAGCGTCCATCCGTTCGAGCGCCCGCTTGCACACACTTGCAGGCTGACCGAGCCAGATCGGTGTTCCCGTCAGCAAGATATCGGCTTCGAGCACTTTTGCACGGATCGCAGGCCATCCGTCTCCCTCGCCTTCATCCGACGTCACGCCCGGCTTGATGTTGTGGTCAGCCAGCCGGATCGTTTCGGTTTCAACGCCGTACTTCTTGAATTCCTCTCTTCACGCCAGCAGGGCCGTTCTTGGGAAATTTAAACCCAATTCTTGACGGAAATACTGAGGGCACGAGTGAAAGTTCCGCTCGGCGTTCGCCCGCCAGCCTAGTACGATGCGCGCGCCCGTTCCTTATGAGCTGGTCTTGCGCGCTTTTCGCTCGGCGTGCGTCCTCTTCAGGATGGCTTGCGAACGCTTGGCCGATTTTTCACAACGAAGATGAAGTGCTTCGAGTTCAGCGTCGGTCAACTTCTCAATCCCGATGAATTCATTCTCGGCGTCAGAGGAGAGTATGATCTCGTCGAGCTTGGTCTGAAGGGCAGTCCCATCCCGATTTTGGGTGTTCTGGATTAAGAACACCATTAGAAATGTGATAATGGTTGTGCCGGTATTGATCACCAGCTGCCACGTTTCCGAAAACCCGAAAAATGGCCCGGATACTGCCCAGATAACCACAGCGGCGACACAGAGAATAAAGGCGATCGGACTACCGGTTGCCCGGGCCGTTGCATTAGCGAATTTTGCAAACAGGCGATCCATGAACACTCCTCCGACGATCAAGGTAAACACGTGGTCGATACGACCTGGCGAAGTCGGCCGAGGTCGCCAACAGATTCCCGCCGCAGCGCCCCTACTTCTCAGAACTCGGCGTCTCGCAACAGAGGTCAGCCACAACGGCGGCGGGACCTGGCCGGTAATAAGCACCATTCAGGACGCTCGTAGAGACGCGTTTTAAAGCTGGCACTTGAGACATGGTCAACCTGTAAAGTTGGCTTGATCAACCGACCCCTTTGCTGAGGGTGACAACCGTCCCGACCAATACACATGCGACGAGGCTGGCTCGTCACAGCCGTGGCAAAGAAACACACCCTTCGCTCTCACAACGCAAACCACGATGAAGGAAATCCGATCAACTGCCTGTTTCGGAATGCGGCGCCGCAACGGGCTTGGATTCAGGCGATCCCCGGAAACGCAGGAATATCGAAAGCACCACGATCACCGCCGTCGACAGGAATTCCGATTGCCAGTTCTGAAATGATTCGAACCAGAACTGCGTGCTGCCGAGATGCTCGATCATCGATTGCGCCGGCTGGCCGTGCATGCCGGCTTCCGCGTTTTCGGCTACAGCACTGTAGCGGAGGTGAAGAATGAAACTTGCGAGGAATAGCAAGGCGAGCGCTATGCCCAGAGAATAGGAATAGAACGTCCGCATCGTGCGTCCCGCTCGCACGGCCCAGGGAGCGTCCGACTTCTGACTTTGGATCGCCGGATCCTCGTCCTGGGACGCGGGGTGGTCGGGATCCTTCGATTCCGCAGAACCACGCTGAAACAGGACCGCCGTCAACATCACATATGCTGACATCTGCAGGAACTCGCTCTCCCAGTTTTCGAAGATTGCCGAGAGGAAATGTCCAGACAGCGCGTAGCTCGCAAGCGAGAGTGGCACGCCGCCGTGCTGGATGACTTCCTCGTTGTTAACCTGCCATCCCGTCAAGAGCATCCCGGTTACGGTCGCGATGGTCAGCACCAACAGAACGATCGTCAGCCCATTGTCTTTCAGTACCCGCATTCATTGTGCCTCCCACTACGCTTGACGTCGTGAAAACGTCATGACCGGAAGTAGGGTTCCAGGACGGCGCTCCGTGAGCATCAACAGGCTAAATCTGTTGCTCCTAGCTGCGCTGAGAATCGAACTTGCGGAACCCAGAACGCCCTTCAGGGTTTATCGCGCAGTCCCCAAAAGGAGATTGTATGATGGAAGACACTCGATACCCTACGCCGCCATATCCTGAACAGCAGCAGGAGCCGCCAGGCAAGACTGCGGAAATGGAACCTGTCCCCGATCATGGTGAGAAGTCCTACAAGGGTGACGGCAAGCTCACAGGCAAAGTCGCCCTCATCACCGGAGCCGACTCCGGGATTGGCAAGGCCGTCGCTATCGCGTTTGCCCGCGAAGGCGCCGACATCGTCGTTTCCTACCTGAACGAGGATGACGACGCCCGCGATACCGCAAAGTGGATCGAGGAAGCGGGACGCAAGGCTCTTGTCGTTCCGGGCGACATCAAGTCCGAGGAACATTGCAAGGATCTCGTACAGCGCGCCGTTAACGAACTTGGTGGCATAGACATCCTCGTCAACAACGCAGCTTTCCAGCGGACCTATGGCGACATCGCCGACATCACGGCCGAGGAATGGGACGAAACCTTCCGCACCAATATCTACGCACCATTCTTTCTGTCCAAGGCGGCCGCTCCTCACATGAAGCCCGGCAGCTCGATCATTAACACGACCTCGATCCAGTCGCGGCAGCCGTCGCCTCAGCTTCTCGCATACGCGTCCACGAAAGGCGCGATTTCGAACTTCACGGCGGGTCTCGCCGAGATGCTTGCGGAAAAAGGCATCCGCGTGAATGCGGTCGCGCCGGGGCCGATCTGGACGCCGCTCATCCCTTCGACGATGCCAGCGGAAAAGGCTGCCAAGTTCGGGGAAAATACCCTTATCGGCCGGGCCGGACAGCCAGGAGAACTGGCGGGTGCCTACGTCCTGCTCGCTTCCGATCTGGGAAGCTACATGACGGGAGCCGTCATTCCGGTAACCGGCGGCGAGATCATGAGCTGATACGCACCTGGCCGGCGGCCAACTGGGTCGGCCGTCACTGTCAACATCTTGGTAGTGTGGCATAACAGGACTATCTCCTAGGCTTGCAGTAAGGTCCGACCAAGCCAAAGGATAATAGCCTTGTGATGTCGAGCACTCCGGCCTGGATGGCTGCCTCAACCACTTGGTGCATAGGAAGCCACAATGACGTTCATCAATGACAACCCGCAGGGTGCGTTCTCCGACACTCGCCGCGACTGCTGGCTTATCCAGATTTTGCTGCCCCAACGAGATGATGCTGGGGCGCCGTTCGAGGCCAATGTCTATGAACAAGTTCGCCACCGCCTAACACAGAAGTTTGGGGGAATGACCTTCTATCGACACGCTCCAGCCGAGGGGACATGGCAGGCAAGCTCCAACACCGAACATGATGAGATCGTTCTCGCCGAAATTATGGTAGCTGATCTAGATGAAGACTGGTGGTCTGCTTACAGGAGCGAACTCGAGAAGCGGTTCCATCAGAGCGAAATTGTCGTCCGAGCGATCCCGATCCGGCGGCTATAGCTGAGTTGTTTCTGTCCGTTGACGCATGAACAGCACCAGATCCAAGGTGAACGTCCGCAGCCACATGACGAGGAAAAGCCTGTGGTCGACTTCTTCAATGACTTCTCTGAACGGCTCGTACCTACCTCGCATGGCGAGATCCGTGTGCGGCATGGCGGGTCCGGCTTTCCCATCCTCCTTCTGCACGGGCATCCGAGAACGCATACTACTTGGTTCAGGGTGGCTCCCCAACTCGCGCACCAGTTCTCCGTCGTTTGTGCAGACATGCCCGGGTTCGGGCGGAGCTATCAGCCCGTAACTCTGGCGGGTAGTTCGGGGAAGGCGAAGGCGGCTGCATTACACGAGTGTATGGCTATGCTCGGCCATGACAGGTTTGGTGTCGCTGGCCACGACCGTGGCTCATATCGCGCGTTCCGACTGGCGATGGATTTCCCCGAAAGCGTCTCCGGCCTTGTCGTCATGGACGGTGTTCCGATCTACGAGGCTCTGAACCGCGCAGACTGGCGCTTCGCCAAGAGTTGGTGGCACTGGTTCTTCTTTGCGCAAAGCGACAAGGCAGAAGCTGCGATCCAGGGCAATCCAGACCTCTGGTATCCCGCGGAAGCAGCCGTTGGTGCCGAAAATAAGCTGGATTATCTCGCTGCCACCCGAAATCCTGACGTGGTGCGGGGCATGCTTGCTGATTATCGCGCAGGGCTTGAGTTCGACTACGATGATGACAAACGCGACAAGGTTGCAGGGCGACAGCTACAATGTCCTTTAGGAGTTCTTTGGTCACTGCGGGACGACATGGAAAACCTTTACGGCGACCCTGTTAGTCCTTGGTCGGAGTGGAGCGACCAGATCATGCTGCGGCATAGTATCGAAAGTGGACATCACATGGCCGAAGAAGCCCCTAATGACGTTGCCGACCAGATCGCGGCCTTCTTCGCGAAATTATGAAATAGAGCTTGAACTTGATGGGGCCGAGCTACCGGACGCGACCCAACATTCGATCGCGTTGACGCAGATTGGTCTGCAAGCTCCGGCTTCTCCAAGGTCTTGGTGAGAATCGAAGGCGCGGCACGGCAAAGTATCCCAGCATGCGGCGCACCGTCGCGGTTGAGGACTTCCTGACGCTTCTACGCCCTAACGCGGGAGCTGCGTCGCCGGCGAAAGAGCGCGACCGCCCGAAGGTGTTGGTGGGTTTTCAGGATATGAACGGTTCATGGACACCATCGCCGACCGGGAGGATCCTGAATACGCCGAAACCATTCGGTGGTGCGGCGGCTATTTTGATCCGGAATGGTTCGACCTGTCGATCGTGGACTAGGATGTTCGCAATGCTCTGCGCTCGAATGCCAAAAGGCGGTTGTATCAACCGAAGCCCAAAGCCTTCCCGATGAAATGAGTTGGCTAAATTCAAGGTGCGCCTTGAGCGGATACGAACCTACGCCCCGCTCACTCTTCGCCACCACATCTATTATTTATCAAGAACTTACAGATCCGGGTGACGGTTGACGTCCTTGTAGAGCAGGTAGCGGAAACGGCCCGGGCCGCCGGCATAGCAAGCCTGCGGGCAGTAGGCGCGCAGCCACATGTAATCGCCGGCTTCGACCTCGACCCAGTCCTCGTTCAGCCGGTAGACGGCCTTGCCTTCCAGCACATAGAGCCCGTGCTCCATAATATGGGTTTCCATGAACGGAATGCTGGCGCCTGGCTCGAACGTCACGATATTCAGATGGAAATCATAACGAACATCGTTCGGATCGAGAAAGCGGGTCGTGCCCCAGAACTCGTTGGTATCTGGCATCCAGTCGAGCGTGCATTCGTCCTCATGGATGAAGACCGCCGGCGGTGCCTTAAGACCTTCGACGATCTTGAACACTTTGCGTACCCAGTGGAAACGAAGCGGCGCAGCACTGTCATTTTTCAGCATCCATTGACCGCCAGCCGGGATATAAGCAAAGGAGCCGGTGCGTAGCGGCCGGTCCTTGCCGTCGTAAGTAATCGTGCCTTCGCCCTCGACCACGAAGATCGCGGCCTGCGCGCGGGCATCCGGCTCCGGCTTCATGCTGCCGCCGCCTGGCGCCACTTCCACGATATATTGCGCGAAGGTCTCGGCAAAGCCGCTCAAGGGGCGCGAGATGATCCAGGCGCGCGTCTTTTCCCAATGCGGCAGGACACTGGTGACGATGTCGCTCATCACGGTCTTCGGGATTACCGCATAGGCGGTGGTGAACACGGCCTTGCTGGTAAGCGTCTGCGTCTGTGGCGGCAAGCCGCCGACCTGCGAGAAATACCGGCCATTTGTCATTCGGCAGCTGCCTTTGAACCGCCCTGACGGTTTTCCCATTCCTGTGGCGTCAACGTCTTTATGTCGAACTGATCGCGGGTGCGGGTATAGGTATGTCCGCCCATACGACCGACGGCATCCATGAGTTGCTGGTCGATATGCAGGTTCGACGCGTTGACGGCATCACTGCGAACGAACACGCCGACGACTTCACCAAGAATGATCTCGCGTGCCGGACCGACCTGAAGCGTTGTGTGGCGACGGCATTCCAGGGCGGCAGGCGCGGCCAGAATGCGCGGGCTTTTCACCATCTGGCCCGGTACGGTTGCAAGGCCTGCTTCTTCCATCTCGTCCACTTCAGGGCCGAACTTGATGGCGCAGACTTCCATCTGGTCGACCAGCGCATTGTCGCAGATGTGGACGGTGAACTCGCCGGTCTCGCGGATATTGCGGGCGGTGTCCTTGAAGCGCATGTCGGAATAATTCTCGACGCCGATCGCGACGACTGCCGGATCATGGGTCAGCACATTGAAGAAACTGAAGGGTCCGGCGTTCGGTTGCCCGTCCTTGCTGACGGTCGTCTCCAGCGCGATCGGCCGTGGGATGACTGTGCCGATCAAGATCTTGTAGCGTTCGCGCTCGGTGAGCTTGGCGAAATCGAAATGGGTATGGTCGATCATTTCAGGCCTCAACAGCGATACGGTGGGTTTCAAGCGGGGTGTGGCGCGACAGGTTCTCGAACCCGTCTCTGGTGACGACATACATGTCGCCGACATTACAGCCGGCCGACAGCGGTTCCAGCCACTGCGTGTGCAGCACGAACACCATGCCCTCCTCCATACGGTCATAGTTGTGGGAAGAGATGTTGAAGCTGTTTTGCCCGCCGGCCATGCCGACGGAATGACCGAGATTGGGGTTATGCGGCCCATGGGTCGCCGGATAGACATGCATCAAGGTGCGGCCCTGGGCTTCCCAGTCGATGTTCTTCACATACTGACGCGGGATCAGGCGAGCGCTGCCATCGTCCATCGGAGCCCAGTTATAGGGCATGGTGCGCGCCTCAGGGGAAGACAGCATGCCGCGCTCGATCATCGGCTCGAAAGCGGCATTGTTGACGTCTCGCATCAACGCACCCGGCCGGATCAGCTTTTCGGCGCGCTTGACGCCCTCGGTGCAGGCGGCCAGCACCTCTTCCTGCCGCTTGGTGATCTCGCCGACGGCAATCATGCGGGCGGTTTGTGCGGTATAGCCGCGATAGGTGATGTTGGACACATAGAGATTGATCAGGTTTCCCGGTCGCACGACATGGCCGTATGGCTTGCCGCAATGGGTGCCGAATTCGTTGATACCGATCTGGTAACCGTCACCTGTCTCGCCGCCGAAGGAGAGTTGCGCCTGGGTGAAGGCAGCATAGATCTCGTAGTCAGTGACGCCCGGTTTTGCCACATGATAGGCTGCCTGCGTGGCGATGCTGACCAGTTGAGCGGCAGCGCGGAACATGTCGATCTCGCGCGGCGAGCGCACCTTCTGCATCCGGTCGAGAATGGCGTTGTCGGCAACGAATTTCACCTTCGGCATCAACTCATCTAGCCCCGCCCAGAAGGTCAGTGAGGTCCGGTCGCCGATTCGCCCGATCTGCGCCTTGGAAAGCCCCATTCCGGCCAGCAGTTCGGCGCATTTTTCCGCCGTCTTGATGACGCTGTCGCCCGGACGATCCGCATATTCACGACCGATCGGGCCGATCTGCCAGATATCCTCGACCAGCACCGGCTCGCCGCCCGGTGGCAGAAGCACGGACTGGGTGAAGAAGGACAGAAGCGTCAGCGGCTTGTCGGCGTCCGTCGGGATGATCAACACGCCCTCGCGCATCCAGTCGCAGATATAACGCAGATAATGGTTGGACGTGTGGAACCAGCCCACCCCACCGGTATGGACGATCAGCGCATCATGTCCGGCCTCGACCGCCTGACGGCGGATACGGCGCAGCCGATCCTCAAATTCCTTGACCGGGAGTGGCAGCGGGGCGGCAAAATCGAAATCCGGCTGGAAATCGGCAAGCAGCGATCCGACGCGGTAGGCTCCTGCCTTGGTGGCATTCATGTTCATTGGGGGTATTCCTTCCAGGATTATTTTTGCATCAGGCTTGTCGTGAGGGCGCCAGCACCCGCCTTGCCACCAGCATCACCACCAGGGTCAGGCCGATCAGCAGCCCCGACATGGCGGCGACGCGCACATCAAGCGATTCCTCGATCAGCGCGAACATCCTGAGCGGCAGGACTGTCGTCTGCGCATCGGCGAGGAAGAGCGAGACGGAAACGTTGTCGAGCGACTGGATGAAGACGAGGAATGCGCCGGCGAGAATGCCGGGGGTCAGCAAGGGCAGGATCACGCGCCTGAGCGTCGTTACCCAGGTCGCCCCCATCACCGTCGAGGCTTCAGCCAGCGAGGGATTGATGCCTTGCGCAACGACAGAGGCGGCGCGATACATCAGCGGCCCGAACACCACGACATGGCCAACGACGGTGAGCCAGAGCGACGGCTGAAAGCCGACGAAATTGGCGACGATCAGAGCTGCGAGACCATAAACGAGGCTCGGCAGCACCAGCGGGGCGAGAAGCAGCGGTTCGATCGTGTTGACTGAACGGCGCCGCATCCGTGCCATGCCGATCGTGGCGGGCACGGCAACGAGCAACGAGCCGAGGACCGCAAGGCCCGCGATCTTCAGCGAATTGCCGGCCGCGATATGTTCCGTCCCGGAGCGGAGCGGGTCGAGCAGCGCCTCGTACCAGCGTAGCGAGAACCCTTCCGGTGGATATTTCAGCGTCTGCCCTGAAGTAAACGACATGGTGATCGCGATGACGATCGGGGCGACCAGATAGATGAGGCTCAAGCCGCCGAAACCGAAGACGAATACCTTGTAGAGAAAAGCGGGGAGCGGGTTTTCGGATTGGTTACGCATGGCCGACGAGCCTCCGGTGACGAGAAATCATGGTCATGGCGACAAGCAGGATGCCGGTCGACAACAGGAGCACCACGGCGATCGCCGAGGCCATCGGCCAGTCGAACAGCGTACCAACCTCGCGGTAGATCAGTTGCGGTACATAGACATTGCGAGCACCGCCGATGACGGCCTGGGTGACGAAGGACGCGCTGGTGCTGGCGAAGACAAGGACCCATCCCGCCAAAAGGCCGGGCAGCATCATCGGCAACAGAACCGTGACGAGAATGCGCCAGGGGCCGGCACCCGAAACCTGCGCGGCCTCGGTATAGGTGACCGGGATGCGCGACAAGATGGCGACCAGCGGCAGGATGATCAGCGGCAGGTCGATCTGACACATGGCCATTACGAGGCCAAGTTCGGTGGACATCAGCGAGAACGGACGCTCGGCAAGTCCAAGCGCCACGAATGTCTCGCTGATCGGTCCCTGCCGCCCGAGGATGACGATCCAGGCAAAGGTGCGCACCACATTGCTCGTCAGCATCGGGATCAGCGTCAGGAAAATGATGATCTGGCGGGCGGTCCTGCCGCTGTGCCAATAGAAAAGCGCAATCGGAATACCGAGCAAAGTCGTGCTGGCGATGGTCTGGAGACCGAGCTTGGCGGTATTGACCAGAACACGGTAATTGAACGCATCGCCGAAAAAGCGCGCGTAATTGTGGAGAGACAGGCCGTCGGGCCCTAGGAAGCTGAACCCGACGAGAACGGCGAGCGGCGTCGCAAAGAACGCCACCGACAGCAGAAGCATCGGGATAACGTATGGGAAGCCGCTCGCTTTCATGGCTCTACCTCAACCGGCGACGAGGGCGTCGAACTGGCGGATCCATTCCGCACGGTTCTTGTTGATCGCGGCCCAGTCCGGATAGACGAGCGAGGCCAGCTGTTCGCGCTTTACATAGGCTTCGATGCCTGGCGTCAGTTCTACGTCCTTGTTGGTCGGGAACATTTCGCGTGGCGGCATCTTCAACTGGTCCTGCGCAGCCTTGGAGATCGCGGCATCCATATAGGCATAGGCTGCATCGACATTCTTGGCACCCTTGGTCAGATGGATATTGACGGGCGCTGCCGGCGAGCCGGTTTCAGGCTGAACGAACTCCGCCTTGAGCCCAAGAGCCTTGAGCTTGGCGACATTGCCCGTCGAGCACATGAAGACGGCGATCTCGCCCTGCTGGAACAGTGTCATCTGGTGGTTGGTGCTGGCAACGACACCCTTGATGTGTTCCGGATGGTCTTTGAACAGCTTGAAGACGGCATCCATGTCGGTCGGGCCGGAGCCAAAAATCTTGGCGATCTCGGTATAGGCCATCACGCCGGTATTGGAGGCAAAGCCGGTCCACGAAACGAGGCCTTTGTAGGCCGGGTTTTCGAAGAGATCGCGATAACCTTTGGGTGCCGGAACGAGATCGGGGTTGTAGGCAATGCCGTTGACTTCGACCGTCACGGTCGGGCCGTACTCGCCCTGGAATGCCGGATCGAGCATGCCCCAGTTCTTCAGCTTCGACGGGTCGATCTTCTGGATAAGGTCGTTCTCGACGGCGACAGCCATCTGGCCGGGCGACATCAGCAGCGTGTCGTAAGGCGGGTTGCCGGGGCTTGCCATGACCTTGGCAAGCTGATCCTGCGCCATGGCCGGGGCAACTGTCAGATCGAAACCGGCCGCCTTGACGAGCGGCGTCAGCACGCTGCGATAACCGTCTTCCCAATTAGCCGGAAAGGTCGCGGCAACAGCAGTGCCACCGGCCGCGCGGGCAGCAAAAGGAACGGTCGCGGCTGCAGCCGCACCGGCGGCAAGCAGTCCGAAATGACGTCGTGTGATGTTGAAGTCTTGCATCTGTTCACCTCTGTTGTTGTTATTCACGGAATGCTTCCGGTTCGCTCGGAAAGGCGTGACACCTCATGGTGTCGATCTCGGCAAAGAGCTGTGCTCCCGGCTCGGGAATGAAGGTCGAAGGTCCGCGGACCTCCGAGGCACGAAGGTTGGTCCCGTCTTCGAGAAGGAGATCATGGACAAGGGTGGGTCCAAGCGGCACTGACACGGTCAGCCTCGCCGGCAGCGCCGATGCGCTCGGCGTCGCAGACAGGCGAACGTCCTCCGGACGGAAGGTAATCGTGACCGTGGAGCCCGTGGTAAAATTCAGGCGGCGCGGCAGAACGAGAGCCTTGCCATTGGTAAGCGCGATCGTGGTTGCCTCAGCCTCCAGGCGGTCCACTTTCCCATGCAGCACATTGGCCTGTCCGATGAACGTATTGACGAACAACGTTTTCGGCCGGTCATATACGGCCATCGGCGTGTCGATCTGTTCGACATTGCCTTTGTTCATCAGCACGAGACGGCCGGCGAGGCTCTGCGCCTCTTCCTGGTCATGGGTAACGATCAGCGTGGTAATGCCGAGCGTCTTCTGCAGATGAAGCAGTTCGACCTGCAGGTCGAAACGCAGCGCCCGGTCCAAGGCACCGAAGGGCTCGTCGAGAAGCAGAAGCGAAGGGCGGCCTGCGATCGCGCGGGCCACCGCCACGCGCTGCTGCTGGCCGCCGGAAAGCTCGCGCGGCAGCCGGTTGCCAAAACCCTTCAACTGCACAAGCGAGAGCATTTCTTCCACCCGCTCACGACGCTCGGTGCGCGCCACCTTTTGGCAGGCGAGCGGATAGGCGATGTTCTCGGCCACCGTCAGGTGTGGGAACAGCGCGTAGTTCTGGAACACCATGCCGATACCACGCGCACGGGCCGAGACATTGGCAAGATCCTGGCCGCCAAGCTGGATCAACCCGCTTTTCGGCTGGATTAGGCCCGCAATGGCGCGCAGCACCGTCGACTTGCCGCACCCGCTCGGCCCCAGAAGCGCAACGATCTCGCCCGCCTTTATATCGAAAGAAATGTCGCTGATCGCATTCTGCCCGCCATAACTATGGGTCAGGCCACGAACGCTTAGCTCTCTGCCTTCTGCTGCATTCGAAGCCTGCGGCATGAATATCCCCTCGGGTTGCGCCTGACCTGACGAGAGCATCGCGCTCGCCGGCATCAGGCGGAGATGTGATCGATCGGCAAATTTGAGTTCGCTCTGGGTCATGGCAAAGGATTTGCAAGCAACGTGCCAACTCTACAATGAGCGCGGTCGAACATGGATCAACCAATTGATTAACATATTAAATTTTTGGTTTATCTAGTTTCGTATATCCATAATTACGGATCGGCGGCATAACGTAACAATCTATAAATTGTGCATCATTAGCGGCCGAACGATGATTTGATGTGCACCGATTTCGGCTTGTCAGCGTAGAAATCGGGCCGTTTCACCGCTTTGCGCCACTTGCGCGGATGTGCCATCGATCTCGGGTATGCAAAGGATGAAGAGTAAAATCAGTAAATTAGCTAGCGCCAACCGAGTCCGGTCGGCGCTGCGGTAGCTTAAAGGTCATTTTTTCATCAAAGTATGTTCGCACGGATATGCGAAAATTGGTTCGAATTCACTGGAATATTTTAGATGAGAAAATATCACATGAAAAACAACAGCATACAGATGCTAGATCCAAGGTGGCATGGTGATTGCATCGAACTATCCTGAAAATTCACGACGTAGAAATGTGAAAAGGGGTTCCGCATGCATAGCTTCAAGAAAACTCTCACAGCCGGTCTTGCAGGCATCGCGTTCGCGCTCATCGCATCGACTGCACAGGCCGCGGAAGGCGCGCCCGTCAAGATGGTGCCGGATGCGGACGTGGCCAAGCTTCCGGGCATCGCCTTTAATCAGAAACTGGCCGACAGCCTGCCTGCCGCCATCAAGGGCAAGAAGGTCATCAAGGTTGCGACGGACCTGACGCCGCCGATCAGTTTTCAGGATGAAGCCGGCAAGCTCGTCGGCATCGATGCGGACCTTGCCGCGGCGCTGGGCGTCATTCTCGGCGTCGATATGCAGATGACCAATGTCGGCGCGGGCGCGGCAATCGTTCCGGCCGTGTTGTCCAAGCGTTTCGACATGACGCTCTCCGGCATCAATGACGACGTGGAGCTGGAAAAGCAGGTCGATGTGATTGACTACATGTATGATGCGACGACCATCATGACGACCAAGGGCAATCCCCTCGGAATCAAGAGCATGGAAGACCTCTGCGGCAAGAAGGTTGCCGTGCCGGTCGGCACTTTTCAGAACAGGCTGGTCGTCGCCGCATCGGCAAAATGCACGACGGCGCCGATCGAGATCATGTCCATCCCGAAAATGCCGGACGTCCTGCAGGCGGTGCGCACGGGCCGCGCCGATGCAACCGTCAACGGCTACGCAACCAGCGTCTACACGACCGAAAAGCAAACCGGCAAGGGTGTCGGCCTGCAGGCGCTACCGGATGTACGACTTGCCGTCGGTTATCTCGGCATGTTGGTCTCCAAAGACAATCCGGAACTGCGCGATACGGTGGTCGCCTCACTCCAACATATGGTCGATAGCGGCGCCTATCAGGCGATCATGGAAAAATGGAGCCTCGGCCCGCTCGCCGTGAAGACCGTCAAGTTCAACGACGCTGCCTCGATGCCGGTGGACTGAGCAATGTCTTTCGCCCAACAGTCTCTCAGCATGCCAATGGCTCCTCCGATCGGCAAGACAGTCCGGTTCGGGCAGCTCGTGACTGGTGCCGTCGCGATCATCGCGCTGGCTCTCATGCTTCTGGTCATTGGGCGGAATCAAAGCGTTCAATGGAGTGAAATCCCGCGCTACATGATCGACCCCGTCATTCTCGACGGCGTCGTCCTCACGCTCGAACTAACGGCCGGCGCCATGGTCGCCGGCATCGTTATCGGTTGCCTCGTCGCCATCATGGCGACCAGCCAGAACGTTGTTCTGAAGGCGATCGCCGTCGCCTTCGTCTGGTGGTTTCGCGGCGTACCGCTGATCGTCCAGATCTTCTTCTGGTTCAACATCGCGCTCTTCATTCCTGAGATCGGCTTCGGTTCTTGGTCCGTCTCGGTCAACGACATTGTGACACCCGCCCTTGCAGGCTTTCTGGCGCTCGGCCTGCACGAGGCGGCTAATATGAGCGAGATCATCCGTAGCGGTCTGACAGCCGTGGATCGGGGACAGCGCGAAGCCGCATCCTCTTTGGGCCTCAGACCCCTCCAGACCCTGCGGACTGTCGTCCTCCCGCAGGCAATCCGTCTCATCGTCCCGCCGACCGGCAACCAGGCGATCGGCATGCTGAAGGCGAGTGCCATCGTGTCGGTTATCGGCATGCAGGATCTGCTGACACAGGCACAGGCTATCTATGCCCGCAACTTCCTGGTCATTGAACTCCTCTGCGTCGCATCACTCTGGTACCTCGGCATCACCACAATCGCCTCGGTGGGCCAGCATTATCTGGAACGGAAACTGGCACCGAAAGGCCGCTCCAACAGCAATGAGAAGTGACCATCCGCAGGCCTAAGCGCCGGCGGCAGCTTCAAGAAAATCTAACAAGCAGGGATCGCCATCGCAGCGCATCCCGTCAGGAAACACTAAGGAGACCATCATGAGACTGGGTATCGATAGCCAAAAACTTCCCGAGTTCCTGAAGCGCGGGCCGCTGGCAAGCCTCGACCATGTCAAGGAGCTTGGTCTTGGTGGCCTGTTCTTCCCGACCGTTCTCGACATGAGCCCGACGCTCGACAAGGGTGCGCTTCGCGACATCCGGGCGAAAGCCGACGAGCTTGGGCTTTACCTCGAAAGCGGTGTCGGCAAGATCAATCCCTATTGCAGCGCCGAGGCTCCGGAATTCCGGGCGATCGGCGACGGCGACATCATTCTGGGCTTCACCCGGATGATCGAGGCGAGCGCCGCGATCGGATGCCTCGAACTGTGGATCTCACCGGGCAATTTCAAATCGGAATACCGTGGCAGGTTGGCCAATGACCGCTTTCGCACCGATGTCACCTGGGACGAGCAGTTGCTGGCCATCGAAAAGATCTTGTTGAAGCTTGCTCCCGTCGCGCGCGCCAATGGCGTCCACCTCAACATGGAAACCCATGATGAAATCACCTCTTTTGAAATCCTCCGGCTGATCGAGAAAGTTGGCGATGACTGTATCGGCGTCGTGTTCGACACGGCCAACGGCCTGCAGCGTGGGGAACATCCGGTGTTTGCGGCAAAGCGCGTCGCGCCTTACGTCCGCCAGACGCATATCAAAGACGCCTATGTCGGCCGAGCATTCGGAGGTCTCGATTTCCAGACCCGACCGGTCGGCAAGGGTATCGTGGATTTTCCCACGATCCTTCCCATCCTTGCCAAGGCAAATCCGGATCTAAACCTTTCGCTGGAAGTCGCAGCCTCTGTCGAAGACAAGCCGCGCAAGGCGAACCCGCGCCAATGCATCCAGATCGATGACCCGATCTGGCGCGCCGCGCATCCGGACCTGAACGCCGAAGAACTGGAGGTCTACATGGCTACGGTGGACACCTTCGAAGCGCGCGTGAAATCCGGCGAGATCCCGGATTGGGAAGCGTATGAGGCGAGCCAGTACGGCTATCCGACCTACGAGCGCCAATCCTACGGCTATGGTGAGACAGTGACCTTCATCAAGAACTCGGCTCGTTACATCGAGAGGCTATGCGCGGAGAAGGGCATCGCGCTTTCCCCGTCGACTGCCAAGCGCCACGCTGCATAAACCGGCACTCACCCAGTCTGTGGCGGTACTAGCCGCCATAGACATCTGATAACCTCTTGACCGGGTGGATTTCTGGCAGACGGCGATATACGCAACAATATTTCTATGAACATAATTAGATCGAGCGGCTTGGGCCGCCATGCATCTGGAGTACCACATGAAAAGGACGCGCCGTCAAACGACGAAGGCAGCGCCGAAGGCCAACGCCTCGGCTGATGCGGCTGAAAGCGCCAATGACGACGTCTCCGAGCGGATTCGCACAACGCTCGCCAATGCCATAGGCGAAGGCGCTCTGAAGCCGGGGACGAAAATCCTCGAAGATGCGATCGCCGACCACTTTGGCGTAAGCCGCACCGTCGTTCGCGGCGCCCTCGGCGTCTTGGAGAGTGATCATCTGCTGGAGCGCAAGCGAAACCGCGGCACCTTCGTCGCCGAACCAGGCATCGAAGAAGCAAAGGCCCTGTTTGAGTCACGGCGCAAGATCGAACACGCGATCCTCGAGCTCGCCATGGCCCGTGCCACCACTGAACAACTGGACGCGCTCGAAAAACTGACCGACGAGGAAGAGCATATCCACCATCACGGCGATGAGAAGTCGAAGACGGTGCTCTCCGGCAAGTTCCACATCGTTCTGGCCGAACTCGGCGGCAACGCGGTTATGACCGAAATGCTCTCGAAGATCGTCGCTCGCCTGTCTCTGGTCATGGCCCTTTATGAGGAAGAAAAACAGGACGATTGCGGCGCTGACCACCACCGCCAGATCGTTACGGCGCTGAAGGCCCAAGATCTGGCAAAAGCACAGCAGTTAATGGACCACCACCTCGCCGATATAGAAGGTCGGGTGCGCTTGACCGAGGGCCAGGGTGATCGTCATACCTTCTTGGCTGTGCTGGAGAACTTTTCCTGACCATTCAGGTCTTGACAGGATCTGAACTCACGACAACCGACAAAATGAAGATATTATCCAGCGAAATCAACTTATTGGAGCAACCATTAAACCATCGGACGAATGACTGCGCAATTGGCCAGTTTCCTTCGAAAAGATCCAGCAATCGCTATCCGCCTATCAAGCATTTGGATGGGGTAATCGGTGGCGACAAGCGGATGCAGACAGTAATAACATTTGTCGCGATTGATGAATCGCGGTCAATATCCGACCTGCACACCTTTCCAGAAAGCCACCCGGTCTTTGATCTCATTGGCGGCCGGTTTGGGTTCGACATAGAACCAGGCTGCGTCCGCGTTTTTCTGGCCGTCGACCTCCAGCGTATAGTAGCTGGCTTGCCCTTTCCACGGACAGCTCGACTTGGTCTCGCTCGACCTCAAATATTCATTTTTGACAGAGCCAATCGGAAAATAGTGGTTGCCCTCAACGATGACCGTATCGTCGCTCTCAGCAATTATCGCCCCGTTCCATGTCGCTTTCATAACCGAAATCTCCTCTGTGTGGGTCCAAATATAGGAACGTACCAAAATCGTAGCCGCCTCCGACAGTCAAGGTGCCAGAGTTTGTATTGATCTGAACTGCGATCAGCAGAAAACGATTGGTGTTCGATCTAGACGCACGGACCTTCGTCCGTATCAGCCTAAATGATGTAAAAATGGGGAACTGCTTCGTCTTCCAATGCGAGACATCGGCAAAGGCACAGCGCTCGATGTGTCGGCCAGGTGGTCATCGATTGCATCAGATGCAACGCGCGGACTAAATTTGGGGCGGAGTTTCATGCCGCCATGACCAAGGCGCTGCCAACGGGCCGGTACGCGACTTCGAGGTTTCCAATTTCTGTCAATTTCTGATTGACAAATACAAAGAATTTTAAAGTACACTTGATATTCACTTTGAACTCGTGCGATAATGTCTATTATGAATGAACATTTGCCGTCAAAGCTAAAGCATCTCATACAATCGGTTCCGCCGGGCTTCCTCGTCGATTCGGCTTGGACAGCACGCCATGCGATCTCACGGCAATCCGTATCGGCTTATATCAAGCAGGGTTGGCTTGAGCGGATCGCGACAGGCGTCTACCGACGACCATTTTCGGCAAGAGAGACGGTGCAAGCCCTCACGGGCTGGAAAATTCCCTTGTTATCCGCGCAGTGGATCATGGGACATGTTTTCCACGTAGGAGGTTGGACCGCACTTGGGTTGCGCGGACATTCCCACTACCTGCAGCTCGGCGGCGATACACGCGTCTACCTCTACGGCTCCGATATACCTGATTGGCTGATGAAGTTGCCAACCGATGCCAGGTTTGTCCGGCGAGGTCATGGACTGTTCACCGACGAGAACAACGGCGTCGAGGACAGCGAATTCAGCCTCTCCGATAATCCAGATGAGGAACTGGCCATGAGCCCGTGGCGCTGGCCTATCAAAATGTCGTCTGCGGAACGGGCGATACTGGAGGTTCTCGATGAACTTCCGAAGAACGAAAGCTTTCACAACATCGACATGGTATTTGAAGGAATGGTCAATCTGCGCCCGAAAATGTTGACGACGCTGTTGACCCGGTGCCGCAGTGTAAAGGTGAAACGCCTTTTCTTCGTCTATGCCGACAAGCACGCGCATGCGTGGCTCAAGCATATCGACAAATCGCAAATCGATATGGGACGCGGCGACCGGTCACTTGTCCCCGGCGGCCGGCTTCACCCGATTTATCGCGTAACGGTCCCTGCAGACCTGTTGCCAAAGGAGATTATCGATGGCGCGTGATCGCTATATGCGGCAGGTCGAGCTGCTCGTTCGGACGTTGCCCTATATCGCGCGGCAGGATGTCTTCGCCCTCAAGGGGGGAACGGCCATCAACCTGTTCTACAGGGATATGCCTCGTTTGTCGGTCGATATCGACCTCACCTACCTTCCCATCCAGGATCGGGAAACGACGCTCAGCGGTATCGACGCCGCGCTTGACCGCATTCGCGAGGACCTGCTGAAAAATCTGCGCGGCGTCGACGTCCAGCGTATCGCCGGTGGCGGCAACAATGACACGCGGGTGCTCGTGAGGCAGGGCACCACCGAAATCAAGATCGAGACCTCGCCGGTCGCGCGTGGAACGGTGCATCCTCCGGAACTGCGGACGGTCACGGATGGCGTGGCCGAGGCGTTCGGCTTTGCCGAAATGCAGGTCGTGTCATTCGAGGATCTATTTGGTGGCAAGCTTCATGCCGCCGTGGACCGCCAGCACCCGCGCGATCTCTTCGACGTGAAGCTGCTCTACGATAACGAAGGGCTCACCGATGCGTTGTTTCGGACCTTCCTCATCTACGTCGCAAGCTCGGGCCGCCCGCCGCATGAGTTGATCAGGCCGTCATTGTCCGAAATCGATGACGCCTTCGTGAAAGAATTCGAAGGCATGACCATCGAACCCGTCAGCCTGATCGAACTGAAAAACGCACGGGCACAGCTGACAGATGACCTTCGAACCCGCCTCGATGATAAAGCGATGCGGTTCCTGCTTACTCTCCATGATACGGAGCCGGATTTCGACGCAATCGGGTTGCCACAGGCAGCGGCACTACCGGCAGTACGATGGAAATTGATCAACCTTGCCAAGCTAAAACAGCAAAACCCCGATAAACACGCCATCCAACGTGCGGAGATTGAAAATATGTTTGCGTAAGCTTCCGCAGGCACGTGCGGCCGGCAGTCATTTGCCGAACGTTGAGGTACAACGGTTAGGCGCTTCCTTGAA
The DNA here is from genome assembly GCF_019355535.1 of Agrobacterium sp. S7/73. Lineage (NCBI taxonomy): Bacteria > Pseudomonadati > Pseudomonadota > Alphaproteobacteria > Hyphomicrobiales > Rhizobiaceae > Agrobacterium > Agrobacterium sp. S7/73. The sequence goes on along the minus strand of NZ_CP072138.1, from coordinate 275,185 downwards.
GCGTAGGAGCGGAACGGAACGCTTGAAGCGCGGGGATTGCATCGCCTTTCGCAAAGGCTTCCAATCCCACAGGTCCGCGATAACCCAACGATTTCCGAAGGACGATGGAGAAGCCTGGACATGATGAACTCCAACTGTTTTATCAGACGAGACCAACCCTGACGGCGGCGGCTTTCAACGCATCGAGGCCGAGCGACTGGTACTGGAAGGAATTGCGAACGGCTGGATCCTGCTCGGCTTCGATGACGATCCAGCCGTCGTAGCCGGCATCTTTCAGGATTTTTAGCAGCGGTTCGAACTCCACCCCGCCCTCCTCGTCTCGCGGTACGGTGAACACGCCGGCCCGAACTCCGTCCATGAAGCTCATCGCATCGTCGCGCACCCGCTGCATCACGACAGGGCGAACGCTCTTTGCATGGAAATGGCCCACACGATCAATATGGCGGGTGAGCACCGGGGCCGGACACGGCCGTTCTTTAATACTGTTATTCGAAGTGCTCCCCGATCATCTCTTCGCTCTTAATCCAAAGGGCCTTGGCCCGCTCGGCATCGAGCGCATAGGCGCAGACATCTTCGCTGATGCGGCTTGCCGGGTTCTCCGTTACGGTCGCGACACGGCAATTGTGGCAATAGAGACCACCGACCTCGTCAGCAGCGGCAACAAAGCCAGCCCATAACGAGGTGGCGGCTCCCTGCGGGATCGACTTCAATTCGAAAGGCGACTTACCTTGGGCTGCGAGTTCCTTGTTGACCTTGTCGATCATCGCCTCAAACGCTCCGTCTCCCAAGTGGCGGGTGAGCTCCGTGCGGATACCGCCTGGATGTACCGCCGTTGCGCGAACCCCGCGCGCCTTGTGCCGTCGGTCGAATTCGACAGCGAACAGAATATTGGCAGTCTTGGAGCGCCCGTAAGCAATCCAGGGATCGTAAGCCGTGTGTTCAAAATTTGGATCTTCAAGATCGACATCGGCGTAGCGGTGGCCGGACGATGCCAGGTTCACCAACCGCCCGCCGGGTGCAATCAGGGACGCGATGCGATTGACGAAGGTGAAATGGCCGAGATGGTTGGTGCCAAACTGCGTCTCGAACCCATCGGCCGTATGACCGAAGGGAGCCGCCATGACACCGGCATTGGCAATGACGACATCGAAGGTACGACCATCCTTGAGCAGAGCGTCCGCGCAGGCGCGCACGCTTGCCAGCGATGCCAGATCGAACTGGATCAGTTCGAGGCTACCGCCATTGGCAGCCTCGGCAAGGACAGTCGCCGTTGCGCTTTCGGCCTTGGCCAGATCGCGGGCAGCGCCTACGACATTTGCTCCGTGGGCTACCAGCGCCCGCGCAGTTTCGACGCCAAGCCCAGCGGATACACCGGTGACGAGCACGCGTCTGCCGCTAAGGTCGATGCCGGAAAGCACGTCTTCGGTGGTGGATTTGGCTCCGAAACCATTTGTCATCGAATAATCTCCTTGTGTTTTGCACATTTAGGCAGTGGTGTTGGACAGACGACTGATCGAGTTACGGATGAGTTGGCGCGCTCGGCGCGGTCGCGGATGGGTATCAGAAACCTCAAAATGCGGGGGCGTACAGCCAGCCGACACGTCGTGGCTTGTTGTTTAACATGCGGGATCACCGATGTTTTCAGTGCGCTCCCGACTGCCAGCATCGTGCTGGCGTTACGCGAACTGTGGCAACTCGTCGTGTATCTCGTACCACTCGGCTTTCGAGGCGACAAAATAATGTGCTGTCGGCGACGTCGGCAGCGGCGTATCGAGCGTCCCCAGCCGTAAGCGGACGACATCTGGCATCTCGTCGCGGCGACTTATGATCGCCGACCCGCAATTGGAACAGAAGAAGCGATGAACGCCTGGCGAAGAATCGAACGCCTTCAGCGCAGCTTCGCCCTCAATGATCACGAAGTCACTGGCTACAACAGACGCATTGGTCGCAAACGCGGTTGCGCTTGCTTTGCGACAACGTGAACAGTGGCAATAGATTGCTTTACCAAGCTCTCCACGAACTTCGTATTTTACCGTGCTGCAGAGGCAACTGCCTTTATACATAGTAGCTCCTATGGCCGAGGTAGCGCTTTGCGCATATTTGGCAGGACGGAAGTTGATTGCGTTGCTGTTGTTTTCCACGCAGAACTGAGCCGGTTAGGCAGATAATTTCCACTGAGAATTGAGCCATGTGACCTTCCCCCGAACGCGGTCAGCGACGGGGGCAACGGAGTGATCCACATGGGACTTTTAAACATCATCCGGCGAATGAAGCTGCGCGAGAAGCAGTCGATCCGCGAGATCAGTCGGCATACTGGTTTGTGGATGGCATGGGAAAGCGTGGCACGCAGCCATTGTCCAATTTTCAGGATGTCCGGCATGACTGTCTCAGTCTCTTTCCGATTTCGACGCCACAGCCATCTCGTTCTCTAGCAACAACCTAGCGGCATCGCGATTGGCTTCGACAATTCCCTCGCTCGGAATGGATTGAGCTATGACGAAAGATCCCTGAACCAGCGATAGGACCTGGATAACGGCTCGCTCAGGTTTCTTCAAACCCAGCGGCTCAATGAGCCGCGTAACTAATTCATGTAATTCTTTGTAATAGTCGGCAATGGTCGCCTGTACTTCCGGTGTGTTTGCCTCGGGTCCAAATTCTGCCAGCCCTCTCGAAAACGAACAACCACGGAATGTAGGCGCACGGAGAGGTTCATCAATTGCATCGAAGATTGTAAGCACGCGCTCTATGGCTGACAGGCCAGGCTTTTCCGCCGCCGCTGCAAACATCTCAAAACCAATGGTTTTTTTATCACGGAGATACGTCGCGATCAGGGAGGCCTTTGACGGGAAGTGCTTGTAAAAAGTCATCTTCGCCACGTCACTCTCTGCAATGATGCGATCTATCCCGACAGAGTGAACGCTGAGCCGATAAAACAGATCTGAGGCAGTCTTTAATATCCGCTCTCTTGGGGGAAGGCCCTCGAGCGACTGGCGCTCCAACTCCACGATTTCAGGCATGCTGCCCTTTTGCATTTGGCATCTCCTATTCATCATCTCAAGGTGGACAGACTATTCTGTATTTTTCCCTATTGCAAGTACATACAGGTCTGTATATTGAAGGGACGTCATATTCAAAAAAGAGAGTTTTGCGATGAGCGGGAAAGTTGTGGTTGTGACGGGTGCGAGCAGCGGCTTCGGGAACCTTACGGTGCTCGAGTTGGCAAGACGGGGGCATACGGTGGTTGCGACCATGCGAGACGTCGAGGGGCGAAACGCTCGGGTGCGCAAGGATCTCATTGACGCTGCGGCAACTGAAGGACATGTACTGCACGTTCTGGAGATGGATGTTGCCGACGACGTTTCCGTCAATTCAACGATCGATAAGGTCGTGAGAGAGCACGGAAAGATCGATGTCCTCGTCAACAATGCCGGATTGATGCCTGTCGGGATCACCGAAGCCTACACGGTTGCTGACATCGAACGGCTGTTTGCGGTCAATTTCTTTGGCGCCGTACGCGCGGACCGGGCCGTTCTTCCTCATATGCGGGCTGCTGGCAGCGGGCTCCTTGTCCACGTCACATCCCTGATGGGCCGGGTGGTGTTCCCCTTTTTTGGAACCTACTCAGCAAGCAAGTTCGCGCTGGAGGCACTTGCCGAGGCATATCGTTACGAGCTGAAGGGCTTTGGTATTGACTCCGTCATTGTCGAGCCCGGGCCATTCCCGAGCAACCTCATCTCTTCGAGCCCTGAGCCATCGGACCATGCTGTTATTGCATCCTACGGTGAGATCGCGGCAATCCCAGGCCAAATCAAGGCGCACGCTAACGACGGAGACGATGCCAACCCACCCCGTCCTCAGCGCGTTGCCGTTTCCATCGCAGAGTTGATCGAAGCGACTGAACGACGCCCGTTGCGAACCGTCGTTATGCCTGAAGGCCTGGACTTTGGTATCCATCAACTGAATGAGGCGGTCCGCCCCATTCAGAACAGTATGCTCACCTCGTTCGGCATGTCGGACATGCTCTGACCACGGTGGCCTGCGGCTCTCGCCGCCCTTCGGAACACCCTTCAAAAATTTCGCAAATCCCGCGAATGAACAGGAACAAGGAAAAATCATGAAAATCGGAATTATCGGAGCAGGAATGGTCGGCGCAAATCTCGCACGGATCTTGGCAAAGGCCGGCCATGACGTGAAGCTGGCCAACTCGAAGGGACCGGAAACCCTCAAAGGCATCGTTGACGGCACGGCAATTGCTGCTGTCACGCGTGACGAAGCGGTCAAGGATGTGGAGGTAATTATCCTTTCCGTACCATTTGATCGAAATCCGGAACTCGCACCTGTGCTTGCCGCTGTTCCCGCAGGCGTCATCGTCGTCGATACGTCCAACTACTATCCAATGCGGGACGGCATGATTAAAGAGGTACAAGAAGGAAAACTGGAAACCGTCTGGGCCAGCGAGCAGATCGGAAAGCCTCTCGTGAAAGCCTGGAACGCGCTCCTGTCTTTCACTCTCGCCGACTGCGGCGCGAAACGTGGCGCGGCTTCCAGATTGGCCATACCGATCGCTGGAGATGATGCCGCTGCTAAAGCTGTGGTATCGGGTCTCGTTAATGACACTGGCTTCGATGTCGTGGATGCCGGCCCGCTATCGGATTCCTGGCGTTTCCAGCCGGGAAGCCCCGCCTATTGCACGGAACTCGATGCAGCCGGTCTGACGAAAGCACTTTCGTCTGTCGACAAGACCCGCCTTCCTCACAACCTTGAACTCATCACGCAAGGGATTGTCGATGGAAGCGTTGCATTCGAACGCGAAGCCATGGTCGCCAGCATTCGCAAAATCACAAGCTGAACGTAAGCCATAGAACCGAGCGTTCTATAACGGCAAACAACATATAAGACCGCAGAGGCGCAGAGTGTTTCCGCCTCTGCTTAGGCGCCATACGAGAGGTAGGTCGCAAACATGGGGTCGCATGTTAACGGTCGTTTCATGACACCCATTTCGTCGCTGACTACATCCCATTCCCGGCAGGGAGCTGTCGATCAACTTGATGAGGCGGCAATACAATTGTGGGTCGCCTCATGATGTCGCAAATGGACGTGGTGCTCAGCCAATCCTCGCGTATGCCGCATGTCATCGGTAATTGTTTGCGGCGCCGATTGTTAATGCGGGAGTCGCGTGCCACTCCCCCAGAGACTTCATTACTCGGCGAGTTCGCGCATGACCTTGATCAGGTCGGATTTGCCTTCGAAGCCGATGCCCGGCAGTTCCGGCATTGTGATGTGGCCGTCGATAACCTTGACGCCGTCCGGGAAGCCGCCATAGGGCTGGAAGAGATCCGGATAGCTCTCGTTACCGCCCAGCCCAAGGCCGGCGGCAATATTGAGCGACATCTGGTGGCCGCCGTGGGGGATACAACGCGACGGTGACCAACCGAACTGGCGCAGCACGTCCAGCGTGCGCAGGTACTCGACGAGACCGTAGGACAGGGCGCAGTCAAACTGCAGGAAGTCGCGGTCAGAACGCATGCCGCCGTAGCGCAGCAGGTTACGGGCATCCTGATGGGAGAAGAGGTTCTCTCCGGTCGCCATCGGGGCATCGTAGAATTCCGAGATCGCCGCCTGCAGAGCATAGTCGAGGGGATCGCCGATTTCCTCGTACCAGAACAGAGGGTAATCGCGTAGCATCTTGGCGTAGGCGATCCCGTTCTCCAGATCGAAGCGACCGTTGGCGTCGACGGCCAGACGTGCCTCGGAACCGATCTCTTCCAGCACGGACTCGATACGGCCCCGGTCTTCGTCAATCGAGGCTCCCCCGATCTTCATCTTGACGACATTGTAGCCTCGGTCGAGATAGCTTCGCATCTCCTTGCGCAGCGCGCTATTGTCCTTGCCGGGATAATAGTAGCCGCCTGCCGCGTAAACGAAGACCTTCGAGTTCGCTTCACGGCCCTTCATATCGGCCAACATGCGGAACAGAGGTTTGCCTTCGACCTTCGCGACCGCATCCCAGATCGCCATATCGAGCGTTCCGACGGCGACCGAGCGCTCTCCATGACCGCCGGGCTTTTCATTCATCATCATAGTCGACCAGATCTTGTGCGGATCGAGGTTGGTGCCCTCATCGTTGATCAGGCTGTTCGGGTCTGCCTGCAGGATGCGGTCCTTGAACCGCTCGCGGATCAAGCCGCCCTGGCCATAACGGCCGTTCGAGTTGAAACCATAGCCAACGACCCGACGGCCGTCCTTCACAACATCGGTGACAACGGCGACGAGGCTCGCCGTCATCTTCGAGAAGTCGATATAGGCGTTGCGGATGGGCGAAGCGATTGGTTTGGTGACTTCGCAGACGTCGATGATACGCATTTTAACCTCTGTTTTAGTTTAAAATAGATAGCGAATGGTGGCGCTCCGCCGCAACTTCGTAGCGATCAGACGACCGGACTGTTGCCTCCTTGGTAGCCAGCCGCGGCTGCAAATTCCAATGCTCTGACGATTTATATTGATGCCATTTCGGCATTGCCATTTGCAACAAGGCGGCCGAAGACTTTGCTGAGAACTTCAGATTACTCGAGGTTAATGGCTCTGTTCACCTTCACGGGATCGCATATTCCAATGCAAATTCAGCTTCATGGCTCTGTTGCTGGCACATTCAGTGCTACAGCAATGCATATTACCCGAGAGTGTCCGCAACGGCCTTTCCGCACGTTACGGTATCCGCGTCTCCGCCGAGATCGCGCGTCCGAAGCCGCTCGTCTGCCAGAACGGTCTCGATCCCCGCCATGACCGCGGCGCTGGCTTCGTGCTCTCCCAGATGTTCAAGCATCATCGCTGCCGACCATATCTGGCCGATCGGGTTCGCAATCCCGACCCCGGCAATGTCAGGGGCCGATCCGTGGACGGGCTCGAACAAGGAGGGGAATTTCCGCTCCGGGTTGATATTTCCCGAAGGCGCGATGCCGATCGTGCCGGTGCAAGCCGGCCCCAGGTCCGAGAGGATGTCACCAAACAAGTTCGACGCGACAACGACGTCGAAGCGGTCCGGGTTCAGCACGAAATGGGCGCAGAGAATATCGATATGATATTTGTCCCAGGCGATATCCGGATAGGACTTCGCCATCTCTTCCACCCGCTCATCCCAATAGGGCATCGAGATGGAGATGCCGTTCGACTTGGTCGCGGAGGTGAGCCGTTTCCGCGGCCGGGTCTGGGCGAGATCGAAGGCGAACTTCAGGATCCGATCGACGCCGATCCTCGTCATTACCGTTTCCTGGAGAACCGTTTCCCGCTCCGTGCCCGGAAAGATGCGCCCGCCGACCGAAGAATATTCGCCCTCAGTGTTCTCGCGCACGACGTAGAAGTCGATATCGCCGGGTCCTCTGCCGGCGAGCGGTGAGGTCACGCCGGGCATCAGCCGCACAGGCCTCAGACTGACATACTGGTCGAATTCCCGCCGGAACTGGATGAGCGAGCCCCAGAGCGAGATATGATCTGGGACGACCTCCGGCCAGCCGACCGCCCCGAAGAAAATGGCGTCATAACCGCCGATCTGCGCCTTCCAGTCCTCCGGCATCATTTGGCCGTGCTTCATGTAGTAATCGCAGGAGGCGAAGTCGAAGGTGTCTATCCGGAGTTCGAAGCCGAATTTCTTCGATGCCGCTTCGAGAACCCTGATGCCTTCGGGAACGACCTCCTTGCCGATTCCGTCACCGGCGATGGAGGCAATCTTGTGTACGCGGTTGGTTCTGTTTTCCAAGGCTATGCTCCTGTTCGATCAGTCTTCCTCGACGAAGACCTGATTGCGACGTCTCGCGATGTTGGGGAGAAAGGCGACGACCAGCACGATGAGTGCAACCGTCAGGAGACCTGCGCTGATTGGCCGGGTGACGAAGACGGAGATGTCGCCGTGAGAAATCGTCATCGCCCGTCGCAAATGCTCTTCCAGCAGGGGCCCGAGCACGAAGCCCAGCAGCATGGGCGCAGGCTCGAAATCCAGTTTCGACAAAGCGTAGCCGAACACGCCGAACGCCGCCATCACGTAGAGATCGAACGTGTTGGAGTTCACGCTGTAAACGCCGATCGAGGCGAAGGCGAGGATCGCCGGAAAAAGCACCGTGTAGGGAACCGTCAGGAGCTTCACCCACAGACCGATCAACGGCAGGTTGAGGATTACGAGAAGCAGGTTGCCGATCCACATCGAGGCGATGAGGCCCCAGAACAGGACGGGTTGCTCAGTCGCGACCTGCGGGCCGGGCACGATACCCTGGATGATCATGGCGCCGATCATCAGCGCCATGACGGGATTGGCAGGCACGCCGAGGGTCAGCATCGGTATGAACGACGTCTGCGCCCCGGCGTTGTTGGCGGCCTCTGGTCCCGCCACACCCTCGATCGCGCCATTGCCGAAGCGCTCCGGCGTCTTGGAGATTTTCTTCTCCAGAGCATAGGATGCGAAGGACGCCAGGATGGCACCGCCTCCCGGAAGAACGCCAAGCGCAGATCCCAACAGCGTGCCGCGGCATGCCGGCCCGATCATCGCCTTGAAATCTGCACGGCTCGGCCAGAGGCCTGCAACGCGGCTGACGACGGCGGTTCGCTCGATCGTCGTTTCGAGATTGCGCAGGATTTCGGCAATGCCGAAGAGGCCAACGGCGACGGCGACGAAGTTCAGACCGTCCGCCAGTTCCGGTCGGCCAAGCGTGAAACGCATCGCCCCCGTATTAATGTCCGTTCCGACAAGCCCAAAAACGAGGCCCATTGAGACCATTGCGATCGTCTTCAGCACCGATCCGCGCGCCAGAACGATGGAGGCAGCGAGCCCGAGCACCATCAGACCGAAATACTCCGGCGACCCGAACTTCAGCGCGATCATTGTCAAGGGCGGCGCAAGAGCGGCCACGATGACGGTCGCGATGGTGCCGGCAAAGAAGGAACTGAGAGCCGCAGCTGCAAGCGCCGGCCCTGCCCTGCCCTGCCGGGCCATCTGGTATCCATCTAGAGCTGTCACGGCCGACGAGGATTCGCCCGGCAGATTGATCAGGATCGCGGTCGTCGAGCCGCCATACTGCGCGCCGTAGTAGATGCCCGCAAGCATGATCAGGGATGTCTCGGGCGAAAGAGACAAGGTGATCGGCAGCAGCATGGCAATCGTCGCCGTCGGGCCGATGCCCGGGAGAACGCCGACCAGCGTTCCGAGCAGTGTGCCAACGAAACAGAAGAGAATATTGTAGGGCGTCAGAGCCGCGCTTAGGCCCATCCCTAGATTTCCGATAAGGTCCATCATAGCTTAAGCTCCCAACCAAGGGCCGATAAGACGGACGGGAAGCCCGAGGCCATAATAGAACACAGCCAGACAGAAGACGGTGATGCCGAGCGTGATGGCGAGAACGACGAGCCGTCTCTGCCCGGTCGCCGCGGTTGCCGCAGACAATGAAGTGAGCGCCACTGCCGGCACAAACCCCAGTCCTCTAACAGTCAGGCCGAACAGGATAGGCGCAACGATAATGGCGATGAGAGCCCGCAAGGGTGCGATCTGCGGGTGAAAGGCTTCAGTGTCCCTCAGAGCCTTGATTCCGATAACGACGCCGATCACGGTAATGACGATCGACAGGATCAGAGGGAAATAGCCGGGGCCCATTCTGAGCGCGGATCCGACATCCATTGTAAATATGGATGAAATGCCGAACCCGATCCCGACAGCCAGCAGCGTGCCGGAGGCGACAATATTCTTGATATCCATAGAAGCCCTCCGTTCGACTGCGGGCTTTACTCCGCAGCCGAACCATCATCGTTAATCTGCGAACTGTCCGGCAGCTTTGATGATGGGATCCCATCGCTTGATTTCGCTATCGAGCTTGGTACGGAGCGCGGCTTGGGTCGCCTGCTCTTTGGTTGCAGGCATAGTGGCGATCTGCGCGAAGCGTTCTTTCAAGGTAGCGTCTTCCATTGCGGCCTGGAGTGCCGTCGTCAGCTTGTCCAGGACGTTTTTCGGAGTGCCCTTGGGGGCGTATACGCCATGCCAGACGCCGACTTTGAATTCGGGCAACCCGGCCTCTGTGGTCGTTGGCACATCGGGCAGCGTTTCAGCACGCGCCTCACTGGTGATTGCGTATGCCTTCACCTGTTTTTGCGTGATCGGACCAACAGTGTTCGTCGCCTGGTCACAGGTCATATCGATCTGGCCGCCCAGCAGGTCGGTCATGATCGGGCCATTTCCCTTGTAGGGAACGGTCGTCATTTGCGTACCGATGGTTGACATGAACAACGTGCCGCACAGGTGGGACGCGGCTCCAATTCCGGCATGGGCATAGGTTACCTTGTTACCGTTCTGCTTGATGTAGGCGACGAGTTCCTGAAACGTCGAAGCCGGGAACTCGTTGCGCGCGATCACCGTCATCGCAGCGTCGCTGACGAGGCCAATCGGCTCAAAGGCTTCCGTGGGTTTATAGGGCAACTGCCGATAAAGTGCGGGAGCCGTGGCCATCCCGATGTGGTGGACGAGGATCGTATAACCGTCTGGATCCGCGTCTGCCACACGCCGGGCGCCAATCGTTCCACCCGCGCCCGCAACATTCTCGACGACGATCTGCTTGCCGAGCGACTTTGACATCGCGTCTGCGGTAAGCCGGGCGATGGTATCGGTCGGTCCGCCCGCTGCGTATGGGACCACCATGAATATATTGCGTTCGGGGTAGTCTGCAGCAAAAACCGGGGTGACGGATAGTGTAAATACAGCTATGATCGAAAGTAACTTCATTGTCTTCCTCCCATTTGCCGTCGTCTCCAACAACGGCTGTCCTCAAGGCGACATTCGCGAACAAGCGATTGACGGTCCAATGCCGTTTCGGCTTCAAATGATGCCGTAAGTGATGAGGATGAGATGGATACTGCCTGGCTTTTAGATCTGCGAGCACTCGCCGACACTCTCAATTTTTCGAGGGCTGCGGAGATGCGCAACATTACCCAGCCCGCTTTCGGTCGACGGATAAAGGCCTTTGAGGACTGGAGCGGGTCCGTTCTGGTCGACCGATCGACGCACCGCATCAGGATTACGCCTGCCGGTGAAATCATGCTGGATGCCGCAAATGATATTCTTCAAAGGATAGAGAGGGCAGTCCAGGACTTGAGCCAGGAACGGTCAGCCACTGCGACCCTCACCTTTGCGGCCACGCACGCCTTGTCGTTCACCTTTTTTCCAGGTTGGGTTCAGAGTCTGGGGTCTTCGGTGGCGATTGTCCCGATCCGGCTCCTTTCGGATAATATGAACGAGTGTGAAAGGATGATGGCGGAAGGCCGAGCGCAGTTTCTGCTCTGCCATTTCCATCCAAACAGCGAAATCCGCTTGCATGAATCGGATTTCAGGCACGTGGAACTCGCCACGGACGTTCTTCTTCCAGTCGCGAGCAAAGGTGAGGATGGCTTGCCGATCCATAGATTACCCGGCACGTCTGAGGCTCCCGTTCCTCACGTGTCATTCGACGAGAAGTCAGGCATGGGTCGGATACTTGCCGCCAACCTGCCACACACCGAATTGCATCTCGTTCGCGTGTTCACATCTCATTTGGCCATGGTTTTGAAAGCGCTGGCACTCGAGGGCAAAGGCGTCGCCTGGATACCACGCAGCCTTGCCAATTCCGAGTTGGAGCCACAAGGAAAGCTTGCGATCGCGGGTGACGAGACGTGGGTGGTCCCGGTCAAGATCGTGCTGATCCGACCCAGGAACCGGATGACTGAATTGGCCGAGAAATTCTGGACAACGGTCGAAAGCGCGTCGAAACGAAAGCCAGTTTGATGAAGGACGCTTCGCTCGAAGTTGGGACGATCCGCAAGTCTTTGGGAGAGTACGACGATCTGGAAACTCGAAGCCCTTTCGAAGATTCCGTCGCGGTCAAATTACACATCGTTAATTTTACGCTTTACCGAAATTCAGTTAGGGGAGGAACGATTAGAGTCGGGTTCCGTGTATCCCAAACAGCAAGAGCCGCAAAAAGCGGCCCTCGCGCCGCAGGATCAAGCGCATTGTTCCTTCCTGTGTTTTGAACTTTGAGGAATCCAGCACTTATTCAAGGAGAATTGACCATGAGGCATGCCCCCCTACTCATCGGCACATTAATGTTAGGAGTATCGATGCTGACGACCAGCCTTGCCCAGGCCGATGATAAAACGTCGCTTCCCGGCTACGCAGAGGGTGCGCAGGTCGTTCGCGTCGAGAAAACACAAGGCCAGATCGATCAAATCAGTGGTGTAGTGTTTACGCAGATCAAGCAGGTTCGTGCCGTTACTCAGCTTGAAATGTCCTTGCTTGTGCCGCGAACAAAAGATCTGAAACCGGCAATCGTCTATTTCCCGGGCGGCGGTTTCATCTCAGCTGATCATGAAAAGTTCATTGATCTTCGCATGGCGCTCGCTCAGGCGGGTTTCGTGGTCGCAGCCGCGCAGTACCGGACGGTCCCGAACAAATATCCGGCGCTTGTCGAGGACGGCAAGGCGGCGATCCGCTACCTCCGTGAACATGCCGACGAATATGGCATCGACCCGACCCGCATCGGTGTGCTCGGCGATTCCGCCGGCGGATACGTATCGCAGATGATGGGCATGACGAGCGGCGAAAAGGGCTTCGACAAGGGTCAGTTTCTCGATAAATCCTCCGACGTTCAGGCAGCTGTGACAATGTACGGCATCTCCAATCTGCTTGAAATCGGCGACGGGTTTCCGGAAGCGATCGCCAAGGTGCATACGTCTCCTGCTGTGACTGAAGCGCTGCTAGTGAATGGCACGGCTTTTGCGGATTTTCCCGGCGCATCGATCGGTAGCAATCCCGAAAAGGCGTTGCAAGCAAGCCCCATGGGTCATGTTGCCGGCAACAAGCCACCGTTCCTCATCATGCATGGAAGCGCCGATACGCTCGTGTCGCCTCGTCAAAGCGTGCAGCTCTACGAAGCATTGAAGAGCAAGGGCGACAAGGTCGAATACGTTCTCGTAGAGGGTGCCGGTCATGGCGATCTCACCTGGTATCAGCCGCCGATCATCGATCGGGTGGTCGACTGGTTCACGGCTACATTGGGTGGTCCGATCAAGAGTAATAAAAGCGAACCGGCTTCCAACGCTGGCAATCTTTAGAGGCCTCGCCACAGCGGCCTTAAGTTTGCGGTCGCGCATGGACAGCCTTTGATCAGCCGTTGATCCAGCATTTACGGCGCATGCGCGACTCGAGCAATCATCCGACATTTTAAGCCGACATGGAGCACCGGCGTCATGTCGACCCCGTGACGCAGCGCTTGAAGCGTCATGTCAGGTTCTCAACGGCCGCTTCGGCCAACGCGAATAGAAAGTTGCCCCAAACTGCCAGTTGCTACTTTGGTTGTAGCCAGCCATCTCGCAGGACATCGCGGAGCACGTGTCGTGTATCCTCCTTCGCGACCATAGACCCGCTTGCCCAGGCAATTGCCAATGCGCCCAGAAAGACGTCCCTGCCGGTCACTGTTCTTCGTGCTGATCCCTCTTGCTGTGCAGCATTCAGTATTCGTTCGGTCGTCGCAATGACCGTGTCGCAAGTCGGGGTAAGGGGCGAGTCTTTGCTGCAAGCAGCCCGGAGCGGCTCGGCCAAGCCTTCATAAGCCACCATCCAGTCTCCCAACGCATCAATCCAGCGCTCCAGTACGCGCGCTGGATTCGACTCCTGTTCTTCGATCTCGACGCGACGAATGTCCAGTGCCTCATAGTGATCGACGAGCAGCGCGGCCAGTAAAGCGTCCTTGTTCGGGAAATGGCGATAGAGCGTGCCCGGTCCCACCCCTGCCAGCTTCGCCACAGCATCCATGGAAACATCAACACCATCGCTACCGAAGGCCTGTCGCGCCACATTGAGAATATGCGCTCTGTTCTGCTGTACGTCTCTCCCGCGCCGCGGCGGTTTTGGCAAATCTTGCATTCTGACTTTCGACCCTTGAACATCGGAGAGCCTCTCCGTATATGCAGATAATATCGGAGACACTCTCCACATATATGTTCTGTCGGGCCGCTTTAACAGATGGTTTCCGTCAGGGAAAAGAGAATACGATGAGCAAACAGATGATAATTGGCATGCATCTGGGCAACGGATACGGGAACCTGCCGGGAGCCTGGCGTGCCACGACGGTCGATCCCAGGAGTTACACCAGTTTCGATGCGAAGGTACGACACGCCCAGGCGGCCGAACGCGGAAAGCTTCAGTTCCTCTTCCTGCCGGATGGTCCGACACATGTCGGCGACATCGAGAACGAGCCACCCAATTTCAATCTCGACGTCATTGTCACCCTGGCGGCTGTCGCGTGCGCGACCGACCGGATCGCCCTTGTCGCAACGGGATCGACCACGTTTAACGAACCCTTCAACCTCGCCCGCCAGTTCAAGGCGCTGGACGTCTTGAGCCATGGACGGACGGGTTGGAACGCCGTCACGTCAAGTGGAGAAGATGTCGCAGCGAATTACGGCCGTCGCCTGCCGTCCAGCAAAGACCGGTACGGAAGGGCGCATGAGACAGTGCAGCTCGTCCAGGCACTCTGGGGCAGCTGGGGTCAGGATGCCTGGTTACACGATCAGGCAGCTGGACGTTTCGCAAACGCCGAACAGATTGCTCCCATCAAAATGGGCGGCTCGTTCGTCGCCTCGCGTGGGCCCTTGTACATCCCCCCGTCCGAACAGGGACAACCGGTCATCTTCCACGCTGGCGGCAGTCCAAACGCCCTTGAACTCGCCGGTCGTTATGCCAACGGCGTCATTGGTGCCACATTCACAATCGAAGACGCACGTCGGCAGCGCACAGCGTTTCGTGACGCGGCTGAACGTGCTGGGCGCAGCCCGGACGAGATCAAATTTTTTGCCGGCCTTATGACGACGATCGCCAGCGATCGACGGGAAGGGCTCGATCGCCGGATCGCGTTAAGCGAGAGGACATTTCCTCAACGCGCGGCATATCTCGGGCAGATGCTTGGCCTGCGCCTCGATCCTTCCCGGCTCGACGTGCCGTTATCGCCGGACCAACTGGCCAAAGCTCGCCCATCACCGGGTGATCCGCGCTCAGAGCACGCGCTTAAAATCGCACGCGAAGGCTGGACACTTCGCGACGTGCTTGCCCACGGCGTGATCGATTATCACCCTGTTATTGTCGGCCCCGCAGTTGAGGCTGCCGACCACATGCAGGAATGGTTCGAGGCAGACGCTGTCGATGGCTTCTGGGTGTCGCCGGACATCTACGAGGACGGAATCGACGCTTTCGTTGACGGCGTCGTGCCTATCCTCCAGGAGCGCGGGCTGTTTCACCGGGACTATGAAGGTGCCACGCTTCGCGATCATCTCGGCGCTCCCGCCCAGTACGGGGTCGATCCACGCGTAATTCAATGACCTCAATCCACCATCGATGAGCAAACAACAACTGGAAGGAAATCACATGAAAATCGGTATCATCGGCGCAGGAAACATTGGCGCCACGATCGCACGAAAGCTGGCAGCAGCTGGACATACCGTCAAGCTGGCGGGTTCTAAGGGTCCTGACGACATCCGCGACAAGGCGGGGGAAGTGGGTGCTGTCCCAGTCGCAGCGCAGGACGCGGTCAAGGATGTCGAGGCGGTCATCCTCTCGATCCCGTTCGCGGAGATCCCCAAGGTAGCCGGCATCTTCGCGGACGTGCCGTCGAACGTGGTCGTGATCGACACCGGCAACTATTATCCCTTCCGCGACGGGAACATCGCGGAGGTCGATGGCGGCAAGCCGGAAAGCGTTTGGTCGAGCGAGCAACTGGGCCGACCTGTGGTCAAGGCGTTCAATGCGCTTCTCGCCGAAACGCTGGCGAATGGCGGCACTGCGGCGGGCACGACAGGCCGGATTGCGATCCCCGTCGCGGGCGACGACGCGCAGGCAAAGGCGATCGCGCGGCAACTGGTCGACGAGGCCGGTTTCGACACGCTGGATGCCGGCGGTCTGGCTCACTCCTGGCGTCAGCAGCCGGGCACGCCGGCCTACTGCACCGAACTGACGTTGCCCGAACTCAGAGACGCACTTTCCAAAGCCGACAAGGAGCGTGCACCGAAGGACCGTGACGCGCTCATCAAGAGCTTCATGGCGGAGACCTCACCCCTCAGCCACCAGCAGATCGTCACCCGCAATCGCGAAGTCACTGCTCCAAAGTAATCGCCAACGCGGATCGGGGTGCAGCGAGCACTGCTGCCTCCCGATTGTGTCCAAAAGGAAGGAAGAGATATGAGAATCGGAATTCTAGGCTCCGGCCACATCGGCAGAACTCTTGCTCGAAAGCTGGCCGCAGCCGGCCATGAGGTAAAAGTCGCCAACTCGCGCGGACCCGACACGGTCGATGCAGATGCTCTCTCCACAGGCGCCCAGGCGGTCACCAGGGAGGAGGCCATCATCGGCATCGAGGTTTTGATCCTCTCTATCCCCTTCATCGGCATCCCCGCGATCGCGCCGCTGGTCGCCGACCTTCCCGCCGAAACGGTTGTCATCGACACGTCGAACTATATCCCCGCGCGCGACGACAGGATCGCTGAGATCGAGAACGGGATGGCCGACAGCGTATGGGTGACGGCGCAACTCGGCCGTCCGATCGCCAAGGCGTGGAACTCAATCTATTCGGTCACGCTGGCGGAAAAGGGCAGACCCGCCGGCGACCCCGACCGGATCGCGGCCCCGGTCGCGGCCGATCGCCCCCGCGACCGCGACGTGACGATGGCGCTGGTCGAGGACACCGGCTTCGACGGCTATGATGCCGGGCCGATCGCGGAATCGTGGCGGCAGCAAACCGGCTCGCCATCCTATTGCACCGAGGTCACGCTCGCCGAACTGCCGGACGCGCTGGCATCGGCGGATCTCGCCCGATCGCGCAGGCGGTCGGACCTGGCCTCCAAGGTTTACCTCGAGCGCTTCGAAGCCGGTCACAACCCCGGCCGGGACTTCATCGTCCAGCTCTCGCGGCTGCTGTACGCGGTTTGAATGGGCCCGGGAACGCGGCAGGACCACGGGGTGAACGCCAGTGCGGCGATGCCGCACCCTCATAGGTGATCGAAAAGGAACGAGACGAATGAACAAAATTCTGGAAGGCAAGGTCGCCCTCATCACGGGTGCAGGATCCGGTATTGCTGCTGCGGCAGCAAGGCTGTTTCACAGGGAGGGCGCCTGCGTAGTGCTTGCGGATGTCAGTGGGAAAGAGGTGGAACTTGCCGCCGGACTTGGCGAGCGCGCGGTGGCTTGCCGGGCCGACGTCAGCAAGAGTAGCGATGTCCAGGCGATGATCGACATGGCCATCACCGAGTTCGGGCAACTGGACATTCTGTGCAACGTCGCAGGTATTACAGGCCCACAGGGTTCGCTGGAAGATGCGCGCGAGGACGACTTTGACAAAGTCATTGCGGTCAACATCCGCGGCTTGCTGCTTTCCATGAAATACGCACTTCCCCATCTCGTCGCGGGGAATGGCGGTGTCATCGTCAATATCTCGTCCGCCACGGCGCTCGTTGGAATGCCGGGCCTTGCCGTCTATTCAGCGACGAAGGGCGCTATTATCGCCGCAACCCGCGTCATCGCCGCCGAATATGCGAGCAAGGGCGTTCGCGCCAATGTGATCTGCCCAGGTGGGATCGAGACACCGATCTATCTGGAGCATCTGGCCAAGGACCCGGCGTCGGTGAACAAGACCGTAAGCCTCATCCCGGCAGGGCGCGTCGGGAAGCCCGAGGAAATCGCACAGGCCATGCTGTTCCTCGCGTCGGACGCATCCTCCTACATGACCGGTGCAGTCGTTCCCGTCGATGGCGGCCAGACGGCCGTCTGAACACCGGGCCACTCTAACGCCTGCCTATACATCTCGTGTTTACCGCGACGCCCCGCCGAGACCGCTCGCTCCCAGTGCGGGCGTTCTCGGATGCTGGAACATGCAGAATTACGAATCACCACTCTCGAAGGAAAGAAAAGATTTATGAAAATCAGCATCATCGGAACTGGGTTGATCGGAGCCAATCTCGCGAAGAAATGGGTGGCCGCAGGTCACTCTGTCCGTATCGCGAACGACTTCGATCCTGGTGCACTTGACAATCTGGTTCGCGAGACCGGTGCGCAGGCTGTGCCAGTAGCGGACGCTGTGCAGGATGTCGAGGTGATCGTCACCACGATCCCGCTCCACGCCATACCCTCGCTGCCCGACGGCCTTTTCGACGCCGTACCCGACGACGTCATTCTCGTCGATACCTCGAACTATTTCCCGGGACGCGACAGAACCATCCCTGCCATCGAGGAAGGCATGGTGGAAAGCCAGTGGGTTGAGCAGCAGATGGGGCGTCCGATCATCAAGGCGTTTAACAATCAGCTGGCCTACACCCAGGCGCATGAGGGAAAGCCGGCGGGCACGCCTGGCCGCATTGCGATGTCGGTTTACGGCGAGGATGTGGACGCTAAAACGAAGGTCGTCGGCTTGATCGACGATCTGGGCTTCGACGGAATTGACGCGGGTCCCATGGCAGAATCCTGGCGGCAGCAGCCTGGAACGCCTGCTTACTGCACCGAACTGACTGCATCAGAGTTGAAGGCGGCGCTAAGCAGGGCTGTCAAGCGTAGATCACCCAAACTTAGGGATCTCTCACTCAAGCATCTTGAGGCCTTTGGCGAGGGGTTTCTAACATCCCTTGGAAAGGGCGAATACACCCTCGGGTACACAAGCAAAGACGTTGTGGAATTGTATCGCAGGCTCGAGTCGCAAGACATCTGAAATAGGATTTGAAACCGTGCTCGGTAGAGGAGATGCTCGGGGGAAATGGATCTGCCAGTCATGACCTCGATCATCCGACCGTCGCTTGTGTTGACCATACTAGCAGCCGTGGCGATCTTCAGTCTCCGGATGTCCGTGATTACGGCACTTCTGATCTCGGCGGGCCTTGGCGTCGCGGGGACGTTCGCGGCTGCATGACTCGCATAAGAGACCCGCGTTTGTTGCCTTTATGAGATCCGAACTCGTGACCTGTGCCTTCCGGTTAATCTTACCAGCACACACCAATATTCGAATGAACCTACTGCTCACGATCTCGGAAGCATAATCTTCCTAGAATCTACAAGCCGGCTTCAGCTTCGGCCATCAGAAACGAGCCGAGAAGTTGAGCAGTCGTAATCCACAGGCGAGTACGTTGCTCCTCGCTGTTGGCGGGCGCGATGGGCGTCAACGATCCGGCATTTTTAACGGAGACGTAAAGGCCAGTTTTGACGCCAAATTCAGGATCGGTCGCGAGCCGCGCGATGATCCCAGCACCGCGGGCTGGATTTCCGATCCCCAGCCAGTTCAAGACCCAGGCGAGCGAGCCCGAGAATCCGAGCTCGCGACCGAGACTTGTTACGTTGAACCCTGGATCCAGACAGTTGACTGTTACCCCCGTACCGTCGAGCTGTCGTGCAAGCTCGATCGATAACATGATATCCAGCAGCTTGGTGCGACCGTATATCTTTGAGGATCCACGGGTCGTGAACGGTGCGGTATCCAGGAGATCCTTCTCGATGTTCAGTGCGCCGCTCCGACGTGACGCCTCCGAGGCAACGGTGACGATACGAGCAGGAGCCGATCTCACCAGAGTGTCTCGCAGTACCGATGACAGAAGCCATGGCGCAAAATAGTTCACGGCCATCATTTCGGCAAAACCGTCCTTTGTGATGCGCTGCTTGAACGCATGCAGACCCGCATTGTTGATCAGCACGTCGATACGCGGATGCCGGTCGGCGATGGCTCTGCCGACCGCAACCACGGTTCGAAGATCGGAGAAGTCCGCGTAGAACACATCGACGGCTGCGCCTGGTGCGGCGGCCTCGATCAGCGCGCGCGTGGCGTTCGCCTTCGATTGGCTTCTCGCCGTCAGGATAAGATCGGCACCCCGGCGCGCCAGCTCGATTGCTGCGAGCTGACCGATACCGTCAGTGGCACCTGTTATGAGAACTTTCGTACGCTGAGGCATTTGCAAGACCGCGCTTGGTTGATATATATCCACTATGTGCATTTAGTTGACATATGTCCACCATATATGCTGAGGTGATTATGGAAAAGGCGCGCGTCGAACACCTAAGGGAGCTTGGACTCGAGCTCAATGCGCTGCTCGCTGCCTCACGCGCGATAACCGCCGCATCGGCGGAACGGTTCCACCCGAAGCTTCAGCCGGCTGCCTACCAGATTGCCACGATCCTGTCGGCGCGGGATGCTGCAACAGGCAGACAGCTTTCGGAACAGCTCGATATGGACAAGAGTGCGGTCAGCAGGCTGTTGAAGTCACTCTGCGACCTGGGGCTGGCAGAATCAGTGACCGACCCCGACGACCGACGTTCGGCGATCTATCGGTTGACGCAGGAAGGACGATTGAGGCTTGAGGCATCCATCGAGGTGAAGGCCGGAGCGTTCCACTCACGCACTGATGGATGGAGCGAAGCCGAGCTTATCCAGTTCACAGGATTGCTCCGGAAATTCAATCGACCCGAACAAGCGACCGACGTGGCCGTCAAACGGACCGAGGTAGCGGGACTTCGAGCCCAACCTTGATCCGATCCATTGCCACGAATGTCCGGAAACGCTTGACGTTATTGTTGCCGAAAAACAGCCGACGGGTCAGCGCCTCATAATCCGCCATCGACGGGACGATAACGACCAGCAAAAAATCCGCCTCGCCAGTCACGTAGAAGCATTGCTGGATCTCAGGCGTAGCCGCGAACGCCTGCTTGGCGCTTTCAATCTGCTCGGATGTTTCGCTGATCACCTCCACTTCCACGAAGATTGTGATCGGATGTCCTAAGACTGCGGGATCAACGACGGCAACATTGGCGGTGATAATTCCGGCTTCAGTCATTTTCTTGATCCGGCGCTGAACGGCAGGAGCGGAAAGGTTGACCGCCTCACCAATCGTTCTTTGCGGCGTCAGATTATTCTTCTGAAGGATGCCGAGGATTTTGCGGTCGAAATCATCAAGGGTCACGAGATAGTCGTCTCCAGCAGTGCGCAAACGAAACAAACTTGCAAATCAAGCCGCGATATTCAGCGCTCAGTGCGCGTCCAATGCAATATGGTTTCGCGACGTATATCGGAGCCAATCATGTTTTTGCCAAACACACTTTCGGAATACAGATCTCCACTTGATGCTCCTGACGCCAAAACGCTCGGCAAAGACGCCGCCAGGGAGGTCGAACGATATCTGACATACCGCGAAGACAATGCTGCCACACCGCTGGTCGCGCTCCCAGGTCTTGCCGCCGAGCTAGGCGTGTCGAGCATCAACGTGAAGGATGAGGGTTTCCGTCTCGGCCTTGGCAGCTTCAAGGCATTGGGTGGTTCTTATGCCGTAATAAGGGTTGTCCTCGAAGAGGCCTCCAGGCAGCTGTCGCGGCAGATCGACATCACCGAACTTCACTCCCCCGAAGTCAGAGCCATCGCGAGCACCATGACCGTCACCTGCGCCACCGATGGCAACCACGGGCGATCCGTGGCCCAGGGAGCAAAAATCGTCGGCGCACGGGCCGCGATATTCGTTCACGCCGGCGTCAGCGACGAACGGGTCGCGGCCATTGCCCGGTTCGGAGCGGACATGATCCGGGTCGAGGGCTCGTACGATGACTCCGTCAGGGAGGCAGCCAGGGTTTCTGCCAAAGAGAACTGGACCGTCGTATCTGACACGTCATGGCCCGGCTATGAGCGCATTCCCGGCCTCGTCATGCAAGGCTATACCGCACTCGTCCGCGAGGCGCTCAGACACCTCGCCGAACCTCCAACCCATGTCTTCGTGCAGTCTGGCGTCGGCGGCATTGCCGCTGCGGTGGCTGGCTATCTTTCGATAGCCATGGGTGAGAAGCGGCCGATGTTCATCGTTGTCGATCCGAAAAGAGCGGCCTGCATTGTCGAGAGCGCAAGGGTGGGACATCCGGTTGTCGTTCCACATGGGGAGTCCACCGTGATGGCGATGCTCGAATGCTACGAACCATCGCTGGTCGCCTGGCGTATTCTTTCGCGCGCCGCTGACGCCTTCATGACGGTGGACGAGCAGGATGCGATCGATGTCATGAGGAGATTGGCCCGCCCCGCTCGTGGGGATCATGCAATCGTCGCAGGCGAGAGCGGCGGTGTTGGACTGGCTGGACTGATCAAGGCTCTTGCGGATCAGGGTATCAAGCAGACACTCAAACTCGGCGACCGGTCTCGTATTCTCCTCATCAACACCGAAGGGGCAACCGATCCTGTCAGGTACGAAGAACTCGTTGGCGAGACACCCGCATCGGTTCTGGCGAGAGCAGCGAAGGCGAAGGTATGACTGGAGAAGCAAAGGCAGCACCAGTGAGTGACATAGGCCAGTTGATCGCAGAAATGACGGCGTGGCGCCAGCACCTCCATGCCCACCCGGAGTTCGGTTTCGAGGAGCGCGCCACTGCCGCCTTCGTCGCCTCCAAACTCAGGGAATTTGGCCTCGATGATGTAACGGAGAACATTGGTGGCACCGGCGTCGTCGGCACTTTGAAGCGGGGAAGCGGTAATCGTGTCGTCGCCCTGCGGGCCGATATGGATGCGTTGCGGATTACCGAGAATGGCAGCGCGGACTACAAATCCACAAACGAGGGGATCATGCACGCCTGCGGACACGACGGTCATACGGCCATGCTTCTCGGTGCTGCGAAGCTTTTGGCCGAGGAAGGCGGTTTCGATGGTACCGTCCGCTTCATCTTCCAGCCTGCGGAGGAATGGGGAAAAGGTGCGCTGTCAATGATGTCGGATGGCCTCTTCGAAAAGTTCCCGTTCGATGAGATCTATGGCATCCACAACATGCCGGGTCTGCCTGTGGGCGTGTTCGAAACGAAACCCGATGCCATCATGTCGGCCGAGGACAATTTCGAAATCACGCTCAGGGGCATCGGCGGTCATGCTGCCCGACCGCATTCAGGCAATGAGGTGCTTGTTGCCGCCTGCGCACTTGTTACCAACCTCCAGACGATCGTCGCACGCCGTCTCGACCCTGCCGATATCGCAGTGGTGTCGGTCACCGAACTCATCACCGACGGGACGAGGAACGCGCTTCCAGGAACTGCACGCATCCTTGGTGATGCCCGAAGCTTCCGAAATGAGGTAAGCGCCGACATCGAGAAGCAGATGCGTATTATCGCGCAAGGTACCGCCCTCACCTACAATGTCGAGGCGCATGTCGACTATACGCGGGAATTTATTCCGCTCGTCAACGATGTCACCCTAGCAAATGAAGTGATTGACGTAGCGCGAGATCTCTTTGGTGCCGCCAAAGTTCGGGTCAGCTCGAAACCGATGACGGCGTCGGAAGACTTCGCCCAGTTCCTCACCAAAGTTCCGGGGTGCTTCGTATTTCTTGGCAACGGAGAGAAGTCTGCGCCGCTTCACAATCCGAACTATGATTTCAGTGATGAGGGGCTGGTTCACGGCTTGCGGTTTCACGCGGGGATAGCGCGGCGTCGTTTGGCCATGTCTAATGGAGCGGAGACAACCCCTGGAGCCGCCGAAACGTAAACCGCTATCACCATCCGTCGAGGTGGCAGCAGTCCGTCATTTCAAGTCTTGAAGAGAACCGTACCTTGGCGTTGACCACAAGTATTTTCAGCCACCTCCCAGATGCTGCGCATCATCCCTCGACGTCTGGATCGACACGAACCTGCAATAAAGCATCTGTCGGCATATACACAATGCTCGCGCCGGTTACGTGCCCCTAGGATAAATCCAAGGCGGTCGCCTTGGATTTTGATGTCTCGATCATCTCGCGGGCATGCGCAACCGAGAGCGTTCGTTTGAGGCTGATCATTTCGGTATCCGATTTTCGGGTGGCCGACCGCCGTCTGTTGGCGGCCATCCACGATGCTGAATGATCAGGCTGCCCGGACACGGGTCTGGCGCAGGGCGGTGAGCAGCGCTTCGGCGGCCTCACCGGAAGATCCCGGGTTCTGGCCGGTGATGAGCTGGCCATCCACGACCGTATGAACACCCCAGTCCTTCACCTTGGAGAACACGGCTCCTTGGGCGATGAGCACGTCCTCGACCAGGAAAGGGACCACCTTGGTCAGCCCAACGCCTTCTTCTTCGGTATTGGTGAAACCTGTGAGGTAGCGTCCCTGAGCAAACGGCGAGCCATTAGCATTCTTGACATGGCGCAGTACACCCGGAGCGTGGCAGACCAACGCGATGGTCTTGCCGGCGGCGATGAAGGATTCGATGAGCGCGATGGAATTCTTGTCTTCAGCCAGATCCCACATCGGGCCGTGACCGCCGGGATAAAACACCGTGTCGAAATTCTTCTGGTCGACGCTGTCGAGGCGCACCGTCTGGGCGAGCTGCGCGTTGGCGTCGGCGTCTGCCTTGAAACGAGCCGTCAGCGCGGTCTGAAACATCGGTTCGTCGCTCTTTGGGTCGAGCGGCGGCTGGCCGCCCTTGGGCGAAGCAAGCGTGATCTCGGCGCCTGCGTCCTTGAAGACGTAATAGGGAGCTGCCAGTTCCTCCAGCCAGAACCCGGTCTTGCGGCCGGTGTCGCCGAGCGTATCGTGGGAAGTCAGTACCATCAGAATTTTCATCGTCTTATCCTTTGTTGGTCGCGGCCGGACCGGCCTGGATTTTCGATCAGCGCTGCTGGCCTTTCGATGAAGTGATCATGTCAGCTGGAGAGATATTTGAGAAATTTACTTGTTGGATTTTAGATATTCACGTGCGATTACATCTGGATGAAATACGATCTGAACCTTCTGCCCGTCTTCCTTGCTCTCATGGAGGAGCGGAGCGTCACCCGCGCTGCCAGCCGTCTTGGCATCACGCAGCCTGCGCTGTCGAATTCGCTTAATCGGCTTCGCGACATGCTGAAAGATCCGCTGTTCATCCGCGAGCGCTACGGCATTAGACCGACACAGCTTGCCGAGGAGATTGCGCCGACGATCGAGGCCGCATTGGCGCAGCTCGACGATCTCATCGTCCATCAGCAGGATTTCGATCCGGCAAGCGCGGAGCGGCTGTTCCTGATCGCTCCGAACAGCTACGTCGAACTGGTGTTGATGCCAGCGCTGGTGGCAAGGCTGCGAGAGCAAGCTCCGGGGATCAAACTTCGCATGACCCCATTCGGCAACGATCTGGCGGATACTGGCGTGATCTCAGGGACGACTGCAATAGTGCTGGGCAGGGTCATCGATCCGCCTGACAACCTGGTCGTCCAGCATCTGATGGACGACGGCCTTGCCTGTATCGTCCGTCGCGACCATCCGGACGTCGGCGCCAGCCTGACGCGAGACCTTTACGAGAGCCTGAAACACGTCAACGTCCTACCGCCAGGCCGAATTCGCGCAGGCGTGTTCCAGGCCTTAGGGCAACAGAACCTCAAGCGCGACGTTGCCGTCTCCGTCACGCATTTCCTGTCAGTTCCCGAGATGGTCGCGGTCACTGACTACTGCGCAACCCTTCCCCGGCTGATCTGTCGCAGCCTCGAGCGCGATCCTCGGCTCAAGGTCGTTGAAGCACCTGTCGACCTCGGAACGTTCCCGGTCGAGATGGCTTGGCACGTGCGCTATCGCCACGATCCAGCACATCGATGGCTCAGGGGCGTCGTCAGCGAACTCGCCAAAGACCTGGTAGTGACATAGAAAGCGACGCTGCGTTTCACTAAAGAGCGCGATAGCGTTCACCTTGAACGGAATCGAACCGTAAGCACTGTTCGTTGGGAACAGCATTGCGGCACGATCCCAACTGGTGCGCGGATTTGACCCGTCATCGGGGACCGATATACTCCCCTTCGACTCTTACGGCCAGTATGCAACACCAATCGTGCGAAGCGGCAAGAATGCACCCCGCGCTATGTCACCGCGATTCGTTGAACAAAATCCAGAAAAGCCCGCACCTTGGCCGGCGGCATGTGGCGTGACGGATGATAGGCGTAAAGTGGAAACCGCTCGCCCGACCATTCCGTGAGGATCGTCGTGAGCGCCCCGCTCTCAAGCCACTCGTCGAGGCCGATGGCAAAACTCTGGAATATGCCTTGCCCTGCGAGACAGGCCGCGACCGCAGCGGAGGGATCGTCCATGACCACCCGCCCGGCCACCTTGATCTCGATGGCGCCGTTATCCCCCTGGAATTCCCAGGTGAACGGTCGCCCGGTCTGCGGGTCGCGAAAGAGAATACAATCGTGGCGCATCAGGTCGTGGGGCGTGACTGGAACTCCGTGACGGTCGAGATAGCATGGGGCGGCACAGGTCAGCACCGGTACGTCCAGCAGTTTGCGCGCGATCAGCGAGGATTCGTCCGGCGGGCCAAAACGCACGGCGACATCAGCGCCGCTCATCATCTCTTCGCGGTAGTTGCTGGTCGTCAGATCGAGAGTCAGGGCGGGATAGAGCGCTAGAAACTCACCGATCCTCGGCGCCAGCACCATGCGCGCAAACCAGGGATCGATCGAAACCCTGATCCGCCCGCCGACGAACGCCGCCGAACCGGCTGCTTCGGAGGCCGCCTCCTCCAGCCCAGCCAGCAACGGCATGATCCTGGCATGGAAGCGGACGCCCTCTTCCGTCAGCGTAACCTTACGCGGGCTGCGGTCGAACAACCTGACGCCGACGCGTTGCTCGAGTCGCGCTACCGCACGACTGACCCCCGATGGCGTGAGGCCGAGAACATCCGCAGCCCGCACAAAATTGCCCGCTTCCATCACCGCCCCGAAAACGCCGACCCCGGTCAGCAGCCGCGTGTCGAAACTCATGCACCCTCTCCGCCGCAAGGTCAGACTTCGCCGACCGTCTCGCCATGATGATTTGACGTCATCTTAGCTTCGATTTTAATGCGCGTGAATCATCTTTCTTCGTCCCGTAAATAGTTCCTCAGCGCCCGGACGGCGCCAGCGGCATGCCGGAACCGTGGAAATCTCCGGCCTTGCAGAGAAGGACTTCATCCATGAATGCGATCTCACGCAGAAGCCTGTTGGCACGCGGCGGCCTCTTGCTGGCAGCCGGCACAGCCGCTGCGAATACGCCGGTTCATGCGCTGGCAGCCAAACCGCAAGCGCGGTCCGGAAAGTTCAAACCGATCGACATGGCGATGGAGCAGGCCGTTCGCGACGGGACCGTCGCCGGAGTCGTCGCCACAGCCGCGGGACCGGACGGCATGATCTACGAAGGGACCTTCGGAAAGGCCAATACCGTGACCGGAGCGACAATGCGCGCCGATACGGTGTTCTGGCTGTTATCGATGACGAAGGCCTTCACCGCCACGGCCTGCATGCAACTCATCGAGCAGGGTAAGATTGATCCCGAGGACGATGCGGCGAAACATTTGCCGGAACTCGCCAATCCCATGGTGTTGGAGGGTTTCGACGGCGATGGCCAGCCGCGCCTGCGCCCGGCCAAGCGGGCCATCAAGGTGCGGCACCTGCTCACCCACACCTCCGGCTATACCTATTCGATCTGGAGCGATGCGCTGACCCGCTATCAGCAGGTTACAGGAATGCCGGACATAGCAACCTGCAAAAACGGTGCTTTCCTGGCACCGCTCGAGTTCGATCCCGGCGATCGCTGGCAATACGGCATCAGCATGGACTGGATCGGAAAGCTGGTGGAGGCGGTCAGCGACCAGTCGCTGGAGGTCTATTTCCGCGAAAACATCTTCGATCCGCTCGGCATGACCGATTCAGGCTTCCTGATCGGCAGCAAGCAGAAGGCCAGGGTCGCCACCTTCCACAACAGGAACGCGCACGGCGGACTGACGGCCGCGCCCTTCGAGATGCCACAACGGCCGGAATTCTTCATGGGCGGCGGCGGCGCCTTCAGCACGCCACGCGACTACATGGCCTTCCTGCGGATGCTGTTGAACGGCGGCTCCCATAAGGGCGAGCGCGTGCTGAAGCCGGAAACGGTCGCGTCGATGATGCGAAACCAAATCGGCGACCTCGACGTGCGCGCCATGACGACGGCCCAACCCGCCTATTCGCAGAGCTTCGACCAGTTTCCCGGTGAACCCCACAAATGGGGATACTCGTTCGACATCAATACGCTGCCCGGTCCGAACGGTCGGTCGGTCGGCAGCATTTCCTGGGCTGGCCTGCTCAACTGCTATTTCTGGCTCGACCCGGCCCGGCAGGTGACCGGCGCCATCTTCATCCAGCTTCTCCCATTCTACGACGAAAAGGTCGTGAAACTCTACGGCACATTCGAGCGCGGCCTCTACGACGGCCTCGCCTGATCCATTCCCGACCTCAAAACCAGGAGACATATCATGTATGCGATTACAGGAATTACCGGCAAGGTCGGCGGCGCGCTGGCGAAAGCCCTGATCGAAGCTGGAGAACCGGTCCGTGCGGTGCTGCGCGATCCCGCCAAGGCGGAAATCTGGCGCAAGCGCGGTTGCGAAATCGCCTTTGCCGACATGGGCGACGCAACAAAGCTCGCCAACGCGTTCAAGGGCGCCAAGGGCGTCTTCATCCTGCCGCCGTCGGAGTTCGATCCGGCGCCCGGCTATCCGGAAGCGGCAAAGCAGAATGAGGCGCTGACGACCGCTCTCCTTGCTGCCCGCCCGGAAAGGGTCGTCTGCCTCTCGACCATCGGCGCCGACGCGGAAGTCGACAATCTGTTGAGCCAGCGGACGATGCTGGAAAAAGCCCTCGGCGACCTCGATCTTCACGTCACCTTCCTGCGGCCCGGCTGGTTCATGGAAAATGCGGCCTGGGACGTCGCCTCGGCCCGCGACGAAGGCGTGCTCCACAGCTTCCTCCAGCCTGCCGACAAGACCTTCGCCATGGTGGCGACACAGGATATCGGCCGGCTTGCCGCAGATCTGATCCGTGAGCAGTGGATCGGCAAGCGGGTGGTGGAACTGGAAGGCCCGGCACGGGTCTCCCCCAACGATCTCGCCAATGCCTTCGCGTCGGTGCTCGGGCATCCGGTTCGGGTGCAGATCGTCCTGCGGGAAAGCTGGGAGGGCCTGTTCCGTGCACAGGGCACGCATAACCCGCAGCCGCGCATGCGTATGCTCGACGGTTTCAACGAAGGCTGGATCGACTTCAAAGCCGACGGCGGAAACCGTGTCAGGGGCAAGACGTCGCTTGCGCAGGTGATCGAAGCGCTGGTCCGGCAAGCAGCGGCGAGCGAGACCGCGTGAACGCGCCGGGAGAACGGGCGGCGGACGGCTTCTGCCTCTGCCGTCGCGTCCCTCGCAACTCGAAAGGTTTGATCATGGAAACGATTGAGACTCACGGTGTCGCTATACCCCGGTTAGGACTGGGGACTTTCAGGATGCCGGGCGATGCCGCCCGACCGGTGATCGAAAGTGCGCTTGAACTCGGCTTTCGCCACGTCGATACCGCCGCCATGTATGACAATGAAGCCTCCGTCGGCGCGGCGCTCACGGCCTCCGGCATAAACCGCGCTGACCTCTTCGTCACCACCAAGGTCTGGCACGACAAGCTCTCCCCCGATGCCCTTCGACGGTCCTTCGACACGAGCCTCGGCAAGCTTCGCCTCGACCATATCGATCTCTTCCTCGTGCATTGGCCAGCAGCGAACATGAACATGAGCGCAACGCTGGACGCGATCACCAAACTGAAGGAGGAAGGGCTGGCGCGGGCCATCGGCGTCTGCAACTTCAACCTGCCCATGATCCGGCATGCGGTCGAGGATATCGGCACCCCCATCGCCGTTCATCAAGTGGAATATCATCCGTTCCTGTCGTGGAGTTGCCCCTTAAAAACCGGACAAGATCAGGTTTGTGTTTGACGGTTTAAGAACTCACGAGGCGAGCAATACCCCAATGCCTTATGCGGGTGAAGGGTGTTGTAGTGTTCGAACCATGAGGGCAGTTGCGCGATGACGGTCATGGCGTCTGGCAAGGGGTTGACCGAGACGTAATCGCGCTTGAAGGTTTTGACGAAGGCTTCGGCCATTCCGTTGGACTGGGGGCTGCGAACGGGCGTTGAACACGGCTCCATGCCGATATCGATGAGCAGCGACCTGGTATCCTTTGCGATGAAGCAGGAGCCGTTGTCCGTCAGCCATTCGATTGGCTTTGGAAGGGTGTTGATGAGACCAAAGCGGTTCTCAACAGCCGTGATGACAAGGTTCTGGACGTCCTCGCTCTTGATGCCCTCGGTGGTCGCGACATGGGCGATGGCCTCGCGATCACAGCAATCGAGAGCGAAGGCAACGCGCACCTTCTCCTTATTGTCGCATCCGATTTCGAAGCCGTCTGAACACCATCGCAGGTTCGATTGCTCAACAGACACGCGACCATCGTGACGGCGCGTATCGATTGCACCGGTGTGGCGCTGAAGGAGCATGCCGTGAACCTTCATCACGCGGTAGACGCGCTTGGCATTCGGCCAGGGACGGTTTTCGCTGCGGGCTTTACGGCGCAGGATCGCGTGGACCCGGCGATATCCGTAGGTCGGCATGTCATCGATGATCGTCTTGATCTCATCCATCAGTTCCTGATCGGCGAGCGGCGGCCGCCCCCGGGTTCTGGAAGGACGTTGCCTCACACGTTCCGCTATGTTGGATCGGGCGACACCCAAGGTCTCGCACACCGCCGTCATCGCGAACCGTCCTTCGGCAACGAGAGCGAGCGCAACAGGTGTTTTTTTGACCCTGATGCGATCTCAAGCGCTTCCTTCAGGATTTCGCCTTCCATCGTCTTTTTGCCGAGGAGGCGCTGCAACTCTTTCACCTGGTTCTGAAGTGCCCTGTATTCGGATGCCGGGACGACCTCTTCCTGCGATGCCGTCGCCGTCAATGCACCCTGCGCCGCTAGTTTGCGCCAAGCAAACAACTGGTTTGGCTGAATGCCGTGCCGTCGGGCAACGATGCTGACCGTGACATCAGGCTCGTAGGTCTCCTGGACTATCGCAAGCTTCTCCGCTGTCGACCAGCGACGGCGGCGCTCAGGGCCGGACAACACTTCTATCTTAGGTATGTGACTGGTCATAATGGGCACATTACTCCTAACACTTAACAAGTGGGAGATCGTGTCCGGGGATTTAGGGGGCCACTACATGTCGCAGACGCCGATGCTGGACTACCTTCGCCGCAAGGGTATTCCGATGACCGCCTATGCGCCGCTTGCGCAAGGCCGGGCGGCAAAGGATCCCGTTCTCGCTAGGATCGGTGAGAAGCACAGCGCCACCGCAGCCCAGATCGCCATAGCCTGGCTTCTGGATCAGGAAAACGTCATCGCTATCCCCAAAGCCGCTCGCCCCTCCAGCCAGCGAGCCAATCTCGATGCACTCAACATTCACCTCGACGAGAAGGACCGCGCGGCTATCGCGGCTCTGCCGAAGGACGTACGCTACGTTGATCCTCCTTTTGCTCCAGACTGGGAGGCTGCAACGCTCTGAAATGGGGGGGTCCTTAATCTCGGGCTACGCTCAGGATACCTCTCGATCTAGCCGAGCAACGTGCGCTGGTTGGAGCCAAGACTATTGGCAGGAACGACCGAAATGGGGCGTGCATAGCTGCCTAAGCCTTCGCAGATTGTAATGCTGTCGCCTTGATGAGATTCGCACTTACGACCAATATGTTATAAATTCGGCGAAGTGGTTGGTTAGAAAGAATCTCCCGCCCAATCTTCATGGCCGTGCCGTATGCGGATGACGAATACGCTCCCGTCTTCAATGATGCGGTACACGACAGGGTGAGCCTTGAAAGGATGGATCCTGACAGGAGGAGAAATCTCATGGCGTTCGCGTGCCATTCTTGGGTTGGTGGCGATGAGTTCGAGCAAGGCAAAAAGCTCATCGTGATATTGTCTGGCGACTAGTGCTCCGAAGATGCGGATGCCTTCTTCTGCAATGGAAATAATATCGTCTTCCGCTTGGACAGATAGGCTAAATGGCATTAAGCGCGTCCGCGGCTGATGTCAGCTCGAGAAGTGGCTAAAGCAAACAACTCTTCCGTTGAACGGCTCCCAACTCCGCTTCTGATCCCGTCGTCGACAAATCGCTGCATCTCGGCAATCTTGTCCGTACGCGCTTGGTCTCTGCGGATCAGGTCCCGGACATAATCGCTCGCATTCGAGTACCGACCTGTCTTTGCTTGTGCTTATATGCTCAGCGTGGAGGGGTTCGTTGGCGACAAATAGGTTCCATCATCGCTTTACGGCAACACATTTCACCTCAGCGAGGAGCCCCTGGTGCGCGAGCTCAGAGACACCTATCCGGGTCCACGCATAGGTTCCCTTCGGAAACACCTCGTTTTTGACAGTCCGGAACACGTCCATGTGCTTGGACATTTCGACGTGATAGCTTGTCATTTCCACGATGTCATCGAACGTACATTGAGCGGCTTCGAGGACAATTCGTAAATTGTCCCACATAGCTCTGAATTGCTCTGAAGGATCGCGAATAATATTGAGATCCTTGGTCCGCCCAACTTGGCCGACGACGTAGATTGTGTCTCCGACTTTAACCGCGGGAGCATAGCCGGCTCGGCTGACGATCTCCTGCATCTCGTCGGGTATAATGATCTCTCGATCCATAGTGGTCCTCGCAATCTTTGCTGGTTGCTAGCGGCACTGATACAAGCGTCGCGAAGTTTCAAGCACCGTTGGATGAAAAAGTACAAACGCCAGCGATGTCGGACAGTCCTTGACTTCGCCCGCCGGCACGGCTCTTTCCCGGGCGCCGGTACGTGTCTCAAAAATGCTGCATCACGTCCCGGACGTGACGCAGCTAGCAAGTTGATCGAGACACGCGCCTTTTGCATAATGCATGCCGCCGCTATTTGGCAGCTTTGGCTGCTTCCTCGATAACCTTTGCGACTGCAGCCGCCTGAGAGATGTAGATAGCGTGGCTGCCCTCTACCTCTGTCACCGTTGAACCGGCACGCTTGTACATCCAGCGCTCCAGGTCGGGGTTTATCGTCATATCGTCCTTCGCTACAATTGCGTAGCTGGGCTTCTCGTGCCAAGCTGCGGCCGAAACCGGTGTATCGGTGGCGACGACGGCGACAGGCATTTGCGACCGGGCCATGAACTCGGCTTGATCCTTGGGCAGATCTGCCCCGAAATCCGCAGCGAACTTTGACCGGTCTATAAGAAGGAACCCATCCTTCGACGGCTTAATATCCTTGGTGGGTGACGGCATAGACTGGAGCAATTGTGCTGTGCTTTCACCTTTTTCAGGTTGGAGCGCTGCGACATAAACAAGTGCCTTGACCTTAGGATCATCACCTGCTGCCGTGATGATCGTGCCTCCGTAGCTGTGACCGACGAGAACGACATCTCCGTCCTGCTGATCGACCACGCGCATCGTGGCTGCAATGTCCTGGTCGAGGCTTGTCAGTGGCTGCTGGACAATGCTGACATTGTAGCCGTCGCGGGTCAGGATGTCATAAACGCCGCGCCAGCCCGAACCATCCACGAGCGCGCCATGGACAAGGACGATGTTGCGCGCGTCCGCTAAGGCTGGGGCTGTTACGGCTACGGAAGACAAAAGCGCGGCAACGAGGCAAACGGCCACTTTACTGAAGTTCGACATGGTCGGTAGTTCCTTGAGTTTTGTGCGTGGATTAACTGAGGCTTTGAAATCGCCTGAAGGACATGTCTCTCCTCTATCCAGGGAGAGACGGTGGTGATAGCTTGCGCTTACTGCTTGACGACAATTGGCGCCTTGATCGGCACACGCTCATAGAGGTCGATAATGTCCTGGTTGAGCAGGCGCACACAGCCTGACGAAACGGCCTTGCCAATCGAGCGCCATTGCGGATTGCCGTGCAGACGATAGAGCGTGTCCCGGCCGCCGGCGAAGATGTAGAGCGCTCGCGCACCGAGCGGATTTTTCAGGCCCGGCTCCATGCCACCATTCTCGATCGAATACTTCGCCAGTTCCGGCTGACGCGCGACCATCTCGTTCGGCGGCTTCCAGCGGGGCCATTTCTGACGCCACTGAATGATGCCGTTGCCCTGCCAGGCAAAGCCATCGCGCCCGATCCCGACACCATACCGCATCGCGGTCCCACCCGGCTGGACGAGATAGAGAAAGCGTGAGGGGGTATCGACGACGACGGTGCCAGGCGCCTCGCCAGTTGGGTCGAGGACCTGCTGGCGATAGTAGCGCGAATCAATCTGTTTGTAGGGAACCGCCGGGATCAGAAAGCCGCCATCCTCGATAGGACCGTACATGACAGCCAATTCGGCATCTGTCGGTACAGCTGCGATGTGGACAGGGCCGATCGGATCCGGGAGCGGCGTCGACTGTCGCCCCACCATCCAACCGGTGCCAGCGGTGGAGGCGCACCCCGCCAGAGCGGAGGCCGCAGCCATCGCCGAAAGCGACAGGAGGCTGCGGCGGGATAACGTGGTATCGAAGCTCACGCTCATTTCTCGTCCTGCCACCTGCGCAGATCCGTTTGGTCATGATAGGCCATGCGATCGGGCGTTGTGATAAACTCAATCATCGTGCCCCACGGCGTGCGGCAATAGCAGACCTTGTTTCCGTCCCCTTTTTCGGTTGCGTACGGAATAGCGCGTGGCGCCGTAAGGGGGGTTCCGCCGGCCTTCTCAAAGCGCTCTACCGATGCGTCGATGTCGTCGGTATAGACACCAAAATGGGTAATGCCGAAGTCGCTCGGTGTAACCGGTTGCGCTTGCTTGGGACCGTGCATTTCGAAGAGCTCGATGTCAGGCCCGGTACCGATCTTGACCATCGCCTGCGCACGCACGACCGTTCCGGGGTAAGCACCAGTGGCCCGCTCGAACTCGGGTCCCTCCCTGGCCGGATCCTGCGGCCCGAACGATTGGTAGATCACCTGGCCGCCAAAAGCTTCCACCAGGAACGATTTTGCTGCCTCGATATCGGGCACTGTGATGCCGATGTGATTGACGCCACGAATTTGAGGTGCAGTCATGACAGTTTTCCTTTCTCGTTGAATCGATGAACGCGATCGGGCTCAATGTGCCCGGATCGCAGAGTTCACTTGGCCTTGAGGAAATCGATGAGAGCAGCGGCCACTTCACCCGGGCGCTCGTCCGCCACATAGTGACTACAGCGGGCAATCGAGCCGCCCGTAACATCTGTGGCGAACTCATTGAGCATCGGGACCATATGAGCACCGAAACGCTGCTCCCCGCCGAGACCTAAAACCGGAATCCGGAGCGGTCGCTTCTTGTATTCCAGCGCGGCCGCATGGTCGGCGGTCAGTGTGCGGTACCATTCCATGCCACCGCGCGTGCGGCCAGGGAGGGCCATGGCTTTCGCATAGATGTCGATGTCTTCAGGATTAAAGGTGCTGTGATCGTAAAACCGCTCCGCCATGAAGGCCGAAACATAGTCATATTCGCGGCCATAAATCAGGCGTTCCGGCAGATCCCGATTAGCATGGAACGCGAAGTGCCAGATCTTTGCCGTCGTCGCCTCCCACTGGCTCCAGCCAGGAAGCGGAACATCGAGGACAGCAAGGTGAGTAACCGAATCTCGATAGATAGCGGCCTGCGGCAATGCGACCATTCCGCCAATGTCATGGCCACACACGGCATAGCGATTATGCCCAAGGGCGAGCATTACTTCGTGCGCGTCGCGCGCCATCGTCGCCTTGTCATAGCCGTCAAGCGGGCAGTCGGAAAAACCCGCACCGCGCAGATCAATCGCCACCACGCTAAAATTTTCGACCAGCAGCGGCATGACGTGGTGCCATTCCCACCAGGTTTCCGGCCAACCGTGAAGCAGGAGGATCGGCGGGCCGGAGCCCCCCGTGACGGCATTGATCTTGATGCCATTGACCGGCACCAGCTGCTGGGCAAACCCTTCCAATGTTGGGATCATAACTCTTTCCCGTCGATGTTGATGTTAAAGAGAGCTAACGATCAGCTCAGGGTTGATCAAAATCGGTCGCGATCGAGATGTCGCGCCAGGTGTCGATATCACGGCGAAACGAAGCCAACTTCCGCTCAGCGATCGAATGCGCGACCGGGCCGAGCGGCATATGAAGCGGAGCGTCATCCGCATCGACCGCCTTCAGGATCGCTGCAACCGCCTTGTCGGGATCGCCTGCCTGGTTGCCGTTATTGGTTTCGCGATAATGCCTGCGCGAACTTGCGGCGTATTCCGGCATCTCGTTGGCCGCCATCGTGATCGAACGGCCGAGGAAATCGGTGCGAAACGGGCCAGGCTCGACGATCAGCACACGGACGCCGAACGGCTTCAGCTCACCGGCGAGCGCCTCGGAAACCCCTTCAACCGCAAACTTGGCGGCATTGTAGTATGCTGCGCCGCCACTGCCCGCGATCCCTGCGCCAGAAGACATGTTGACGATCACTCCGCCCGAACGTCGCAGTGCAGGCAAGGCTGCCCTGGTTGTTTCGATCAGACCGAAAACGTTCACCTCGAACATCGGTCGATATTCTTCGGGCGTGCCCTCCTCGAGCGCCCCAAACAGTCCGTAGCCGGCATTGTTCACCAGCACATCAAAACCGCCAAATGTCTCGACGGCCTTTGCGACCGCGGTATTGGCCGCCGTCGCATCTGTCACGTCGAGCGGCAAGGTGATCATTCGGCCGTCGAATGGCCGAGCCATTTCTTCGATCGAGTTGACGTTTCGGGCAGTAGCGATAACCTGATCGCCTCGCTGTGCCGCGGCGAGCGCAAGCCGCTGGCCGAAGCCGCTTGAGCAGCCTGTGATGAACCATGTTTTCATAACGTTTCTCCGCTTGGTTTCGAACATGACTTGAATCTAGATGTTTAGATCTGTACTTGAAGTGACAGTTTTGTATTTTCACCGTTCACTTTTGTAAGGGCTTGGGCCGTGGAATGGAGCGACGTAAAAATCTTCCTTGCGATTGCGCGATCCGGCACGCTCGGCGGTGCTGCGCGTGCTCTTCATACAAGCCATCCGACCGTCGGCAGACGGCTGCGTGCCCTTGAGGATGCCATCGGCCACACACTCTTCCAGCGGACCGCGGACGGTCTCGTGTTGACCGAGGAGGGCCATGGGATCATCGCCCTGGCAGAGCAGATGGAAGAAGGCGCGCTGGCCATGGAGCGCCGGCTCGCCGGGCAGGAGCAAAACCTCAAAGGCAATCTGCGCATCTCATCGGCAGACTGGTTCGGGGCCTATGTCCTGCCTCCCATCGTGGCGGATTTCTCGAAAGCCTACCCCAATGTAGACGTCGAGATCCTGACGGGCACTCGCCTGTTCAACCTCGCCCAAAGAGAGGCCGACGTTGCCTTTCGCATCGTTCCGTTCGACACTGCCGATGTCATTCAGCGGCGGCTCTTCAGGCTCGAATACGGCGTCTACATCGCCGAGGAGTCGCCTGACCCTAAATATGGCGACGGGACTGGTTTCCGTCTGATCACCCACGAGACTTCGACAGGGCAATTTCCCGACATAGCCTGGCTCGCCGAGAGTTTTCCGAACGCGAGACCTGTGCTGCGATCAAACAACCGAAACGTCCAGGGGCGAATGTGCAGGCAAGGCGTTGGGATCGCCGTCCTGCCCCGCGCAGTAGGCAATCAAATCCCGGGTATCCGCAGACTAGAACTACCCAAGCACCCGCCGGCGCGAGACATCTGGATGGGATATCACCGCGACCTGCGACGTCTTCAGCGTCTTCGGGCGTTTATCTCGGCCGTCTCGGACCACATCACAAATGCCCCTGCATGGTAAGCCGCGCGAAGAAGATCGATTCTCCCCGCCGATCCCCGGCTGCGGTAGGACAGCCGCCACAGACAACTTACTTGCTGGCCGCAATCTCCCTGTGCCGCTCCACCACAGCGCCCACGATCATTGTCATCAGCCCTTCGACGAAGTGCCGACTGAGGCCAACGTCATTGGCGATACTCATCACTCGATCCAATTGGCGTCGCTCTCGCTCATTATCGACCGCCGGCAACGCCTGTTCGGCTTTCAAGTGGCCGACATGCTCGGTACAGCGAAAGCGTTCGGCCAGAATATAGAGGAGAGCGGAATCCAAATTGTCGATGGTCCTCCGGTAGGAAGCGAGTTGCTGTGCCACATCATCTGTCATCATTTGAATATCTTCCAAGTCGTTTCGTAGGCGCGAGGTAGAGCTTATGAGATGGGATGCATACTGCGACGCGACAGGGCGATCGTCAGCCAAATTGCCGAAACCAGGAAGTAGAATGCGCCGACGCCAGCGTAGCCCGCAACCGTGGCGATAGAAGGCTCCTGAGGCCTTTGCGCCTGAAAGATGAAGAGAGCACCGGCCACAGAGGATTGGGCTCCGCTCAAAATCATCACCCACTGACCTCCACTCGTTCTCCAGCGCCGCACGGCAGTTCCAAGCTGCAACAGGCCTGAAAAGATCGCCCATAGACCGAAAGCGCCGAGAACCCAGTTCATGTTCATTGTCAGCGCCAGGATCACGGCTATCGTCATAACCGAGCTCGCGGCGACGTTGATCGCTTGGCTCCGGTTGGCGGCAAGACCGCCGCTCCTCGCGGCATCGATAACGTTGGCGACTGCATCCCAAGCGGGGTAAATGATCAGCAGAGCGGCAGCCACCGCAAAGGAATGTTGTCCGGCCGTCAACGCAGTCGCGACCCACAGCGATGAGAAGGCCGCTCTGGTAAAGTAATACTGCTTGAGCCACTGGTCGTTGCCGCGCGCGGCACGGGAGGTCTGGTTGTTCGACATCGTTTTCTTTCACTTTCTGAACTAGTTGTTTAATGGTTCGCGCAAGCGTCGTCAGATGAAGGCGAAACGCTTGCCCAAGAGGGTGTTCTCCTCCCATTCAGTACGGCGGATCCGATCGCTTTGCCGGAGAGTTTCCCGGCTGACATTTCGGGACTATCGAGGTCCTGGCCGTCGCGAGAAGAAACCGTCGTCCCGCCGCCGTGGGCAACCCTTGATGCCCATGCCTTTCCGAAGGCTCATGGATTGTTTTCCTGTGGTTCACCATTTCGATTACCTCAGATGCCGGCGTACCACTCGTAGCCACGGTCTTCCCAATAGCCGCCGTTCCCACCCCACAGCCCGGCGAAGCTGTCGACCAGTTCGATGCGCATGATGTACTTGGCCTGTTTGTACCCCAGTTGCCGCTCGACCCTGAGACGCAAGGGCGCGCCGTGACCGACGCTAAGGTCCTCGCCGTTCATCTCGTAGGCGAGGATGGTTTGCGGATGAACCGCGTCGATGAGATCAATGCTCTCATAGTAACGACCGCTTCCGTCGAGCGTCTTTTCGAGTTCGTCGGCACAATGCAATACGACGTAGCGCGCCGTTGGCTTGACCCCGGTGAGGCGCAACAAGTGGGAGAGCGGGACGCCTTTCCATTTACC
Organism: Agrobacterium sp. S7/73; assembly: GCF_019355535.1. Lineage (NCBI taxonomy): Bacteria > Pseudomonadati > Pseudomonadota > Alphaproteobacteria > Hyphomicrobiales > Rhizobiaceae > Agrobacterium > Agrobacterium sp. S7/73. The sequence goes on along the minus strand of NZ_CP072138.1, from coordinate 235,930 downwards.
GATCGCACTCCAGCCTTCGACGCAGTCATGGCGGGTAATCTGGGTGCGGGAAGGAAGCGCCTTCAGATCAGCGAGTGAAAACGTCTGAGGTCGTTCAACAAGACCGTCGATCTTCAGTCGCCAGTTTGCGAACTTGCCTTCCAGCAGCTCCGCATATTCATCGCTGTCGGGAGCACTCGTTCCATTGACACGGAAGGAAGGGGAAATGTCCTTTTCGTCAAACTCGCGCGCCAGTGCATCGCGCCCCTGAAGCAGTCTTTGGGCTTTCATGGTCAGATGCTCAGCTGAGCGAAGGACTTTTGCGACGTCTGCGTTCTGGTCCAAGAGGTCGCAACCCGAGAGAGTAAGGGCGCTGGCCCCGAGCGTGCCGCCGATGAGAAAGCGGCGTCGGGTGAAAAGCTTGCTCATGATTTCTGGCCTTTCTCCTGGATCGCATAGCGTCCGGTGATCATCGAGCGGATGTTGTTCCAAGTCCCGGAAAGGACCACCATTGCCACGTGCACGATGACGAAGATGACAAGCGCCGACGCTGTGATGAAATGGATCGTGCGCGCGGACTGGCGTCCGCCGAAAATATCGACAAGGGACGGCAGAGCGGCATCGACGCCCGGCGACATTGTCAAACCTGTGAGCACCATCAGCGGCAGCAGAACGACAATGACCGCCAGATAAGTGAGCTTTTGAAGCGCGTTGTAGTGCCTGGCCTCCTCCCCTTCTGGAAAGCGGAGCCGAGCGTGGTCGAGGATTTCGCGGCCGAGGTGGCGCGGCGAGATCTCATGGGGCTTTGGCGCCAGGTCTTTGCGGAAATGTCCGCTGAGCACGCTGAAGCCGAGATAGACAATGCCGTTGATCACAAGCAGCCAGGCGAAGAAGAAATGCCAGCGACGTCCGGCGGCAAGATCCTGGAATGAAGGGATGGTTGCCCAGGAGGGAAAAGCGCGTGAGACCTGTTCGCCATCAGCCTGAGAAACGCCAAGCACGCCCGTCGTGGGGATCTTCAACCCGGCAACACGTACGAAACCGCGCGGCTGACGGCCGCCGTCATCGGAGCCTATTGTCAGGATGGCGGGATCGCCGTTCGCGCCATAATGACCCCAATAAAGCTCTGGGTGGGCATTGAAGATCTGCAGCCCGCTCAAAAGAAGGAAACTCAGGCAAAGCACGTTCAGCCAGTGCGTGAGCCGAGTCACAACGGAGTGGCGGCGGATAAAGATCGTCCGAGGGTATTGAACATTGTCATTGGAAGCGTCTGCGCTCATCTCAGCGTCTTTCATCTGTGCATTAGCGGCTGCACACCAAGCAGCGTCGATCTGTAGTCACTGGCCGAAGCAGTAAGGCGGCTGGTCCGGCCAGTGACGGCGTGGTCTTCACATGGGTGGAACCACGCCATTCTTGCCGACGACCACCTGATGGGCGATAGGGCCTGTTGCAGTCTTTTCGGCGGTGATGAAGACAACGGCGCCAGGAACGAGATCATCATTGGTGGCCGCGGCGATGGTCACGACAGGTGTCCCATCCGGAATAGCGATCTTCTTTTCCTTGCCATGATAGGTCACGGTGACAGTCCGGCCATCGACGCCTTTAACGGCATCCGCGACCGTCGCATTGGTCATCCTGCTGTCGGGCTTCAGATCCCAACCGTAGCTCCCCTCGCCTGTGCCTTTCATTGCCGGCGGGAAAATCAGGACCTCAAGCGCACCATCGCCGCCGTCGGCCTTTGGCAATGATGCGATACCCACAAAATCGCCCGGCTTGATGTCGGTGACCTCTGCGTTGGCAACGCTGGCGACTTTCCAGTCGTTGGCTAGGGCGACGTCGACGGTCTCGCCTTCGCGCGTCTTCACTCTGAGCGTTGACGCCTGGTAGTCGACGATGCTGCCGCGGACATGGATCGGCGCGGCTTTCTTATCTTCGGCAGATGCGGGTGCCGAAAGGACAGTTACAGAAAGGATGCTGGTCAGCCCGAGGGCCAAGGCTGGGAAAGTATTTCTCATTTTTATCTTCCTACTAGTTGGTAGTTTCGATTGACGCGATTGACCCGAGTAGCCTTGCCACGCAGGATTAGTGAGAAACCGTCGGCGCGAGACGATTGAGGGCAGGTTCGAGTATCATTGAGAACACTTCCGGCTTCCCATTGGCTCTCGCCGAAAGCATTGCCCCGTAGACGGTTGCCAGAAATGTTTCGGCTTCGACATGCGGCGCACTGGTAAGACTCAGTTCGCCCTGCTTGGAACCTCGCTCCATGACCGAAGCCAGCCACGAGGAGATGAAGCGAAAAAAGTTCGTAACCTCGGTTGCGACTTCCGTGGGGAGGGATGGCAGTTCACTGGCAAGCATAGCACAGACACAGTAGGGTCTGCTGGCATCCTCAATGCATGCAGCCCAGTGGTTTGCATAAGCCTTGAGGATGTCCAGAGCATTCGGAACCTTCTGCTCAAGGACTGCCACGCTTGCCTGGCCATCCTCCCGATAACGCTTGACCAGCTCACGCACCAGATCGACCTTGCTGGGAAAATGATGATGAATGCTTGCTTTGCGGATACCGACAATCTCCGAGATATCGGCGTAGCTGAAGCCATTGTAGCCGCCGCTTATCAGAAGGTGTCGGGTGGACGCCAGAATATCGTCCGAGGTGGTCGAAAGATTGCTCATGCAGCTTGTCTACCTTCTAGTAGGCAGATCGTCAACAGCAAATTTTGGGTGTGCGTTAGCCGTCCGTGGAGACAGTCACGCCCTTCCAAGCTTCGATTTCCTGGGTCAGGCGTTCGATCCGCGCCGTTACATGTTTGAGCGCATCGCTGCCAAGGAGAAGTTGCGGCGGGGGATTGTCAGATTCGATGAGGGTCAGCACCGCGTCGGCGAGCTTTTGCGGATTTCCAAGTTGCTTGCCGCTCACTGCCTGACGCGCCTCGCGGATCGGGTCAAACAGGGTATCATAGTCAGCAATGGAACGCTCTGTGCGGACCATGGAACGGCCTGCCCAGTCCGTCCGAAAAGAGCCGGGGCAAAGGGTTGTTACGTGCACACCGAACGGCTTCATTTCCGAACGCATGACCTCTGAAATACCCTGCAACGCGAACTTGCTGCCGCAGTAATAGGCGATGCCGGGCATGGTGATCATGCCGCCCATCGACGTGACGTTGACGATAAAGCCGCTTCGGCGCTCACGGAACCTTGGCAGAAACGCCTTGGCGACTGCAACGGCGCCAAACACGTTCACGTCGAACTGGCGGCGCATCTCTTCAAGTGGCGATTCCTCGAGCACGCCCTCGTGACCGTATCCGGCATTGTTGATCAGCACGTCGACTGGCCCGTGTTCGCCCTCCGCTTGCTGAACGACGTCAGGGATGCGATCGAATTCGGTTACGTCGCAGAGGACCGGGCGCAGTTCCGGGAGGGTCTTTGCCAGCGCTTCGCGCGAGGCTTCGGAGCGGACGGTCCCGATGACGGTGTGACCGGCTTCGATTGCGGCAGTGGCGATCGCCAATCCAAAGCCCGAGTTCGCCCCTGTTATGAAAAACGTTTTGCTCGACATGTCTGAAACTCCTTGATTACCCGTTGATGTGACAGATAATCTGGAGACAACGCGGGTTCGATTGCGAATCCTCTTAGAGTTTTGCCAATTCCTATGAACTGTAAAATGCCGCCCTCTACACATGACCAGTGTGCCGCCTTGGCCGGACAACTCGCTCCTCGTCTTGGCTACAACCAGACCGGGCTCGGTTGTATTCGTATCCTACGCACGGAAGCAGTGCTGAATGACATTCCGGTTCTTTATAAGCCGGGTGCCGTGTTCGTATTGCAGGGGAGCAAACACGGCATTCTGGACGGGGAAATCTACCTCTACGACGAAGACCACTATCTTGCCGTTTCGGTGCCCGTCCCCTTCCGGATGACATCTACAGCCAGTGCACGGCGGCCACTGCTCGCGGTCTATTTAGAGTTCGATATGCAGATGGCGGCCGAGATCGCCACGCAGCTCGAAAATCTCGCCGGTCCTGCAAGCGTCAAGCCAAAAGGGCTCTTCTCGAGCAGGATGGATAGCAGTATCGAAGACGTCCTGCTGCGCTTGCTGACGGTGCTTGGCAGTCCGGTTGAGGTCGCCGTCCTTGGCGGCTCCATCCTGCGTGAGCTGCATTACCGGGTCATGTCAGGGCCGCAAGGCGGCGCAGTGATCGCCGCCCTGCAGCGGAAAGGGACGTCGGGAAAACTGGTCGAGAGCCTGGCATGGCTGCGCAAAAACTACGGCTCTGAAATCACCGTCGCGGACCTTGCCAGAGCGGTGGGCATGAGCGTTCCTTCCTACCATGTCCATTTCAAGGAGCTGACAGGCTCAAGTCCGATGCAATATGTGAAGGCGATGCGGCTCCATGAAGCGAGACTGATGATCGCCCGCCAGACTGGAACAATTGCAGAGGTGGCGGCGTCAGTGGGCTATGTCAGCCCGGCGCAATTCAGCCGCGACTTCAGACGGCATTTCGGGCGTACCGCATCGGAAGAAGCGAAGTGGGTCCGGCATCACCTGGGCGAACAGGTTTGACCATTGCCCCTCATCGTTCTCACAATCGATCGACCGTCAGAACACAACATGTCATTGTACAGCAGCTTGAAGGGCGGCTTTGCAATGAATGAGGGTCGTGTCGAAGACGGGAACGCCTACGTTATCCTGGTTTAACAGCATACCCACCTCGGTACAGCCAAGGATAAGACAGTCGCAGCCTTTGTCGACCAGACGCTGCGCAATCCTTTCATAGGTCAAGCGGCTCTCCTCGCGAACGATGTCGCGGCACAGCTCTTCATAGATAATACGATGGGTTTCAGCTCGATCATCAGCTTCAGGGATCGTTGGCGACAGCCCCTGAGCGATGAGGCGGTCGGTGTAGAAGGTCTGCTCCATGGTGAAGGCGGTTGCCATCAAACCCGGTCTCCGGAAACCGCGGTCGAGGATAGCGGTTGCAGTTGCGTCCGCGATGTGCACGAAGGGAATCGACACCCCGCCCACGATCTTGTCCGCCACCTTGTGCATGGTGTTTGTCGCAAGGATGAGGAGGTCGGCGCCGCCGCGCTGCAGCGCGATAGCATGTTCATTGAGGATTCGGCCCGCGGCGTCCCAGTCAGAGGATGCCTGCAACTTTTCGATTTCGTCGAAGTCGACAGACCTTATGAGAAGCTCGGGAGAATGAAGTCCTCCCAGGCTCTCGCGGGTAAGCCTGCAGAGTTCTCGGTAATAAATCTGGGTTGACGTCGCGGACATTCCGCCAAGTATGCCGATGGTCTTCAAATGTTTCTCCATGTTCATACGTTAGGTCTGTTACCGCTCAACGGGCGCTTGCGCAGAAACCAGGCCACCCATATTTGCTACCTTGGTACGATTGCAACTCAGGAAAACCACCAACGGAGTGGAGAAATTCCTGGATGATGGCCGCCGCCCGCTTCGCCAAATTTACGCGCACAGTGCAGCGGAGGGAACTCCGCAGTCCATGCGCGCCGAAATTCCGCGTTATCACCTGCAGGACAGAGCGGCGAGGCACCGCCTCGTATCAATGCTCAGGCACTGATGCCGCCATCGACCAGAATGCCTGAGCCGGTGATGTAGGCTGCACCGGGCCCCGCGAGAAAGGCGACGGCCTCAGCGACTTCTCTGGTTTTACCATATCGAGCAATCGACAGGTTTGGCAGAATGGCGGCTGCAAGTGCGCCATCGGCAGGGTTCATGTCAGTATCAATCGGACCTGGTCGAACCAGATTGACGATAATTTCCCGAGAGCCCAGCTCACGTGCGAGACCGCGCGTGAAGCTTTCCAGCGCAGACTTGGTCGCGGCATAGACCGCGATCCCCGCGAACGGGACAGCCAGACCCGCATTGCTGCCGGTACTGATGATGCGACCTCCGTTGGGGATGTATTTCAGCGCTGCCTGGGTGATCAGAAAGACGCCGCGAACATTGACGTTCAGCTGAAGATCAATCTCCTCAAGTGGCTGCGTGGAGAAATCACTTGCGAAAAGGACACCGGCATTATTGACCAGAATATCAAGGCCGCCGAGCTCAGCGACAGTTTGTTCGACGGTAGCCATCGCGGCTGCTATGTTCGCGGCATCGGCATGGATGGCGATCGCATTTCGACCCATGGCGCGGATCTTGGCAACGAGAGCTTCCGCTTTCTCGACCGACTTCTCATAGGTGATCGCAACGTCGGCACCATCCACGGCCAGTTTTAGCGCAATTGCCGCACCGATACCGCGTGCCGCACCTGTGACCAGCGCGCGCTTGCCGGAAAGAGGTAGTGTGGAGATGTTGTTCATGGAGAGTACCTCTGAATGTCTCTGTTTTGCTCTGGAATTTCACGCCGTTTCCGCGCGATCGGCTGATGATGCGCTGCTATGGGGCCGCTCATCGACGCAACGGTTGTGTCGATGTCAGGCTGACGGAAAGCCATCCCGCGACGAGAAGACAAATGGCAATTGCAACGGCTGCAACGCTGTATGCTCGGCCAATGGATTGAACGTCTGTGGCCGACCCCAAGATCGAGAAGAACAACCCGCCAACGATTGCGGCTGCCAACGCACCGCCAATCTGAAACATCGAATTGACCAGACCAGAGGCCAATCCTGACTGCGTCCGGTCCACCCTTTGCACGATGCTCTTCACGAGGTTTGGAAGGGCGATCCCCTGCCCCGCACCGATAAGAAAAAGCGCAGCAAAGAGGAATTGCGGAAGGCCATTCGAAATCAAGGCCGCCGTTCCAAACAACCCTGCAGCTTGCAGCACCATGCCGGCGCCTGCGGAAAATCTTCCGAAGACGCGGAGGATGCGCTCACTTGCAAAAGGACCAAGGACGAAGCCGACGGCCGCAGGAAGGATCGCCAGCCCGGCCTCGAAAGGCGTCAGGCCAAGGCCACCCTGCTGATAGACCGAGAATATCAGCCAGAAGGCCGCAAGCGCGTAGAAGAACAATGCAGCCAGTAGCCCGCGCATTAGTCCACGGTTTTGCAGCAGGCTAGGTGCAAGAATCGGATCTCTCCCCGTCGACTCCAGGTGTTTCTCATGCCGCCAGAACAGGAGGAAAAACGGGAGGGACATGGCAAGCATCAGGATTAGCCAGATCGGCCACCCCTGCTCCCGCCCCTCGATCAGCGGCGCAATCAGCGCAGATAGCGCAATCGCGATCAACAATGCTCCGCCAAGATCCAGTTTGCTTGGGCGCTCAGATCGGGTTTCCCGCAACATGATGAAGGCCGACGGCGCAGCGACCGCGATAACCGGCAGGTTGATGAGGAAGATGGCTCTCCATCCAAGTCCAAGGATATCAAGCGCAATCAACGCACCACCGAGAAACAGACCAACCATCGATGCCACCCCGAATGTCAGGGCATAAAAGCTGAGGGCTTTTGATTTTTCGTGGTCTGGGAAAATCGCATTGATGGAAGCCAAGGCTTGCGGCGCCATGATTGCCGCTGCAAACCCCTGAAGGATACGGCCGGCGACCAACGCGGCTGGAGACCAGGCAAACCCGCATAAGGCAGATGCGGCTGCAAACCCGACCATTCCAGCCAGAAAGACATTTCGTCGACCATAGAGATCTCCAAGCCTGCCCCCAGTGATCAGCATCACAGCATAGGTGGTGGCGTAACCGGAGATAATCAGTTGCATCGTTGACGCAGAGGCCCTGAAATCCTCCCGGATCGAGGGCAGCGCCACATTGACGATGAAGAAGTCGAGCGGTGGCAAAAAGGCGCCGGTCAAAAGGATGACCAGTGCCATCCATCGACGTGGATCGAGTTTGTCATCGGGATTGCTGGTGTCTCTCATAAGTCTCTCCACATCGACCAAAAAATCGATCGACGGTTTGCAATGTTAAGTATTTGGGACTATTTGGTTCCAAATTTGGGTCAGCCAAGTGCCTTCAGTGCCAGTTCGACCATGGCCCTCGTCTCAGCGCGATCCGCTCCTGCCTTGGCCAGGACCCGCATGCCCTGAATCTGACACACGAGGAACCTGGCGAGCGTTCGTTCATCCAGCCCTGGATCGATTTCGCCCAAGGCCTGGGCCCTTATGATCGCCGCCGCATAAAGATCTTGCAACCGTCTGAACAGCTGGAAAATACGTGGTGCGACCTCTTTATCCTCTGGCAGCATTTCGACAGCTGCAAAGATGACAAAACATCCACGCAGACCTTCCGTTCCCGATGCTTGATCCACTTGTTGAGAAAAAGCTTCTAAAATTGCAGCTTTAGGCGACGGATTGGAATGCAGCGTTTCACCGACCGAGCGAACGGCGTCCTCGATGTAAGCGTCGAGGGCACGCAGATAGACGCCTCGCTTGTCGACGAAAGCCTTATAAAAGCTGCCCCTGGAAAGCTCCATACCGTCAAGCAGGTCGGGAAGTGATGCATCGTGATATCCACGATCCCAAAATACTTGCATTGCTTTTCGAACTGCTTCATCGAGTTCAAATTCTCGAGGGCGACCAACGGACGCGGATATTTGAGTGCGCTTGACCATGAAGTCAATATGGAACCATTCAGTCCACAATACAAGCGATATTTTCGGAATGTTGCGCCAAGCGTTCGGCACCCAAGTTAGTTATCGACGCCGATCAACAGGATAATCCCGAGAGAATTCCCTGACGGCCATCAAAATCGGGACAAGCCCGTGGCCTGCTGAACTCAGCGAGTATTCGACTCGAGGAGGCTGCTCTTGAAAGTCGTGTCGGCTTATGAGGCCGTCATTTTCCAGTTCCCTGAGATGTTGCGTTAGCATCTTCTGGGATATCCCAGGTATGTCTCTCATGAACTGCGATGCCCGCAATGATGGTTCGGCGAACAATCGGAAAAGGATCGGCAGTTTCCAACGTCCTGTGATCATCCGAAGCACCCTGCTGACATGAGAGACAGATCCGTCGGCTCCGAGGCATGTCGCCCTGTCCTCGACAGGCACTTTAAAGTGCGTAATTGCCTGTTTCATCAACGAACCTCATATCTGCAGGAGACGATAACACGGATGGAATATCATGGACTTACAACTCCAAAACAAGGTTGCACTGGTCACGGGAAGCAGTAAGGGGATTGGCGAGGGCGTGGCCAGAGGCCTCGCAAAGGAAGGGGCAACCGTTCTTGTCCACGGTCGCGACAGAATGAAAACAGAGGAGGTCGCCCATGATATCATATCCTCTGGAGGTCATGCTTTCGCGGTATTCGGCGATCTGACAGTGCCGGATCAGGTTGATCGTCTGGTTCGTGATTCAAAGGCTGCAGCAGGCTCGATCGACATCCTGGTCAACAATGCCGGCGGATCTGCCCCGGCGGAGGATTGGACCTCGACAAGCTCTGAAACGTGGGCCGCTGTCTATGACAGGAATGTGCTCGCATCTGTGAGGATCATCGCGCTCGTTCTGCCCACAATGAAAGCGTCGCGGTGGGGTCGGATTATAAACATCTCAAGCCTGGCGGCCCTGATGCCGCCTGCAAGTCGACCGGACTACTCTGCCGCCAAAGCAGCCATGATCGCGATGACGGCGTCGCTCGCAAAAGACGTTGCTGCACACGGCATCACCGCAAACACCGTTTCGCCTGGAACGGTGCATAGCATCAGTTTGGATACCGCATTCCGTAAGAAAGCCATTGAGAGGGGGATGGCCATTGACGCCCCCTGGAATGACATAGAGAGAGAAATCCTGCCAATGTTTGCTCAGGTGCCCCTTGGAAGGGTCGGAACCCTTGAGGAGATTGCGGATGCGATTGCATTTCTCTCGAGCCCCCGTGCCGGCTATATCACAGGAGCAAACCTCCGACTTGACGGAGGAATGTGGCCAGGGATGTAGCAGGACAACAGAGGGGCGGCGCCAAACCTGTGTGGGTTTCCGGCCTTAGTTCCAGTTTGCCATGACGAACCGGTGGATTTCCGCTTCGAGTTCCTGGTCTTCCGGTGTCCCACCCATGAAGCCACCATGGGGCATGGCTTCAAAGACGTGCAATTCTGTTTCTACGCCAGCTTTTCGCAAGGCTCGATGCATCCTCACCGTGTTCGATAGGAACAGGTCACGCGTGCCGGTCTGCAAAAATGTCGGCGGAAGGCCCGCCAAATCGCCGAAGAGCGGCGATAGATAGGGATTGGAAAGATCTGCACCACCAGCATAGAGCAGGTTGTTTGATCTGAGCGGGCGCGGCAACACGAGATCAATCATCTGGTTTGTTTGGAAACTGTCGCCCGATTCGGTGAGGTCAACCTGTGGCGAAAGCAAGACTAATCTGCCGGGCATTGGCATGCCTTCATCTCTCGCCCGCAGCAGCATGGCGGTCGCCAGATTGCCGCCTGCCGATCGACCCAAGATGACCACCTTGTCGGGCGAATGACCAGTCAAGACATGGCGATACGTGGCCAGGCAGTCATCAAGAGCGGCCGGATAGGGATGCTCAGGCGGCATCCGGTAATCGACGCCGTAGCATCGAACGACATGCTGGTGCGCCTGGCGACGCGCACTGACACGGCAGGCCTCACCGCCTCCGAACACCAATGCGCCGCCATGCAGGTCGATCAGTGCGCCACGATCATCAAATTGCCCGTGCGGCGTCGAGACATGGATCGTTGCTTGTTCGACTACAATTGTCTCGACTGTGGAGTGCAAACTCCCCGCAAGATCTTTTGCCGCGGCGGCGTAATGCGCATCTACTGCGGCTTTTATATTCATCCAGCCGGAGAAGTCCTCCGGAGAGGGCATTTCATACTGCGCATTGATGGGACTGCCGTCCTTGTCGACCAGGCGCGACAGTGACGCTTGCGCTTCGACGCTAATGGACTGTGGGGGGTGAATTGTCCGTGAAGGGATGGCTGCGCTGCGTGTGAAATCGCTCATTTCTTGCTCTGTCATTGGTCGAATATCGACATGTCTGTGTTTCGGCATGGAATATTGACGGTTCTGGCGGGGTGGGATGCGGACGAAACTTGGACCACCAGGAGGTAGTTCATGTATTCTTATTCCGACAGACCTCGATCCTAAACCGAAAAATGGCGTCCTAGCCCCTCAACCCCTACAACAATGTGGAGTAGCAATCGCCACCCGATCACGTCTAGAATATCCGTTCAGAAGAATCGATGGTGAGGCTATGAAAACGGATATCGGACATCTTCCGCAGACGAAGCAGCGCGAACTGGAAAGGGTCGTCCGGATCATCCACGAAGAGTTCGCCGGCATTGTGGAGCGCTCGAAGTCCGAAGCCAAGAAAGACGGGCGGATTTATAAAATCATCCTGTTCGGTTCTTACGCTCGTGGCACCTGGGTGGACGAGCCGCACACATCGAAAGGCTACCGATCAGATTTCGACATCCTCGTCATCGTCAGCAACAAGGAACTGGCTGACCCGAAATACTGGGACAAGGCGACCGACCGGCTAATGTGGGACAAGGAGATTGAAACACCCGTCGGTCTGATAATGCATGGCGCCCGCGAGATCAGCAACTTCTTGCATGACGGCCAGGCCTTCTTCGTGGATATCGCTCGCGAGGGTATTGTTCTCTACGAATTCGATGACAGGCCATTGGCTGAGCCAAAGCCGCTCAGCCCTGAAAATGCGCTCAGAGTGGCCGAAGAGCATTTTAGTATCCAGCTTAACAGCGCCAAATTCTTTCGTGAGCTCGCGCTATATTCGATCACCCACAATCAAGCTAATCACGCCGCATTCAATTTCCATCAGGCGGTCGAAACGGCCTACAACTGCTATCTCCTGACACTGACCAACTATTCGCCTGCGTCTCACAACCTTAAATTCCTGCGCGGGCTTTCGGAGGATCGGGATCGCCGCCTTGTCGACATATGGCCGAGGGACCATCAGCGGTTTACCGCATGGTACAACATTCTCAATGAGGCCTACGTCAAAGCGCGCTATTCGAAGCGTTTCGAAATTTCCGAAGAGGCACTCGCCTGGCTTCAGGAGCGAACCGCAGAACTTCACGACCTTATCGAGGCGCTCTGCCGCGAGCACATAAACAAACTGCAGCAGGTAGCGAAGTCCTGACGGCGGTGATGCAACGGCTGCCGGGACCGCACAACCGCCTGGTTTTGGCCGGTTTCGCTCTTGAATGGAGTCGAACCACCGGCATGCTATTATTTCGGATGCGTGCCGGCAGATAGTCGGGGCAAATCAAGCATCTGGTTCATTCATAATGTTCGGAGCGGGCGCCGTGTGGGGACTATCCGATTACAGAGTGCCGAACGGCGAACGCAGACATTTGGTGCTGCTGTCCGAGTTCGGCCCGAAGCAGACTTACGCTCGCTTGCCTCGAAAGGTGAAGTCGCGGTAGCCGATCGCGGTCGGAGCGAGCCTAGATTGCTTATCCTTCACCTGGGTCTTGGCGTGACGGGATCGCAGAATGGCAGCGTGCTTGCGCGCCGGATCGCTTGCGCCAGGCGGTCGTTCGTTTCCCCCACGGTGGGGACCTGTCCATATTTCACCGCGCCTCGGCTGATGGTCTCATCGACGATGCGCATTGCTGCGGCGACCGTGGCGGCGCAGAGCATGACGTCATAATCCTGCGGCGAAAGGTCGAGTCGACTGGCTATGACCTCAGCCATCGTCTCCTCCGTGTTTCGCGTCGACATGTGCCACGGGCCGAGAAGCGCTGGCTCCTCATCGAGACGAGCGATGAGATGGATGACGAGCCCGGTGTCCTTTATTTCCTGTTCGTCCATCTTGCTCATGTCGTAGGTCGCCTCCAGAAACTGCTCTACCGAGGTGTCGCTTGGCCAGCTACGAAGCCTCGCCGCAAGGCGCTGTGACGCAAGCGCGAAAAGCGGTTCGACGCAGCTTTCCTTGGTGCGGAAATAACGCCAGAGCGTCCGTTTCGAGATCCCTGCAGCCTCGGCGATCTCGTCGCCTGTCGTGTCGGCAACGCCTTTTTGAAGAAACAAGCGGGCGGCACTTCGCGCCACTTCAATATGGGCATTTTCCGCTATCGTTCTGCTCATCCATCGCCCCCCGATATCGCTATTGGTACAAATATAAGTGATATTCAATGACTTATCCATAGGAAAGCCGATCAAGTCGGCCCGCTCCACTTCCCTGCGCAAGGTCACAATAATGACACTTAGTGCCATTATTAATTTTTGCATGAACGATATTCATCCTGTCTTTATCGGAGTTGCAAATGCGAACCCCTACAGCCGCCATCGCCCTTCTTCTCGCTTGCGTGGATGCTCATTCCGCTGACCCTATGGCCGGCGAGGTGCCGAAACCCTCCTATCCGGAAACTAGGCGTGTTGATGTGACCGAACAGCATTTCGGTCGGACGATCGTCGACCCCTATCGTTGGCTGGAAAACAAGGCGTCCGAGGATTCCGATGTTCAATCCTGGATCAAGGCGCAGAACGTCGTGACGCGATCCTATCTCGACGCGCTTCCAGGGCGCGACCACTTGCGCAAGCGGATGACTGAGTTGCTGGATTACGATCGCTACACCGTTCCGCGCAAGCGGGGAGACCGCTACTTCTTCAATGTCATCAAGGGCAATGAGAACCAGCCATCGCTCTATGTGCGAGAAGGTGTCTTCGGGGACAGCCGTGTTCTCATCGATCCGAAAATCTTGTCGGAAGACGGGAACGAGGCGCTGGGCGGATGGAGCGCGTCAGACGATGGTCGCCTCGTGGCATTCGCGACGCAGAAAGGTGGTACCGACTGGCGGACCATACGGGTGCTTGATGTCGACACCGGCAAGATACGTGACGATGTCGTTGAATGGGGACGTTTTACGGGCATCACCTGGGCGCCCGATGGATCGGGCTTCTTCTACTCCCGCGTTCCAAAGCCAGAGGGTGATGCGGGTCTTGCTGTTGTCGCCAACCACGCCGTCTATTTCCACCGCATTGGAACGGACCAGACAGATGATCGGCTGATCTATGCCACTCCAGAGCGCCCCGAACTGTTGCACGGGGCGGACAGAGTTTCGGGCGGGCGCTACCTCACCATCTCATCGACGCCAGGGACCAATGAAAGCGCCCTGACCGTTGTCGATCTTGCCTCCGAGAAATGGACGCCGCGCACTGTCATCACGGACATGGATTCGGCTTGGTTTGTGATCGGCAATCATGGGCAAAGGTTGTTGCTCGCCACGACGCAAGGGGCCGAGCGCGTGCGCATCGTCTCGCTCGATCTTGCCCAGGACAATCCCAAGCCAAAGGAGGTTATCGCCGAGGCTGCCGATGGCGCGGTCGTGGACAGCGCGGTTCTTGCCGGAGACAGATTGCTGGTGAATTATCGGATCGACGTCAAGTCAGACGTGCGACGCTTCACCCTCGATGGACGGCCGGATGGCACCGTGAAGCTGCCAGGTCCCGGAAGCGCCCGATTTCTGGAAGGCAATGCCGGGCAGGCCTTCTTCGTCTTTACCAGCTACGACGCGCCAATCTCGATCTATCACTACGACCTGGCCTCCAGGGCAGTGACACCCTGGGCGGAGCCGAAAGTGCCCATCGACCTCAGCAACGTCCGTGTGGAGCAACGCTTCTATCGTTCAAAGGACAACACGGAAGTGCCGATGTTCATAATCCGGCGCAAGGATGTGACCCGACCGGCGCCCACCCTTCTCTATGGCTATGGAGGGTTCGGCATCAGTCAGACTCCTTTTTACAACCCCTTGCAACTTTCGTGGGTGGAGCAGGGCGGGGTGCTGGCGATCGCCAATATCCGCGGGGGCGGAGAATATGGCCAGGCCTGGCACCGCGCGGGTCAACTTAAAAACAAGCAGAACGCCTTCGACGACTTCATTGCCGCCGCCGAGTTTTTGAAGCGATCAGGCATCACAACACCGAAGGGACTGGCCATCCAGGGCGAATCCGCCGGTGGCCTGCTTGTCGGCGCGGTCACCAACCAGCGCCCGGACCTGTTCGATGTTGCGCTGCCGGGGGTGGGGGTCATGGATATGCTCCGCTATGACAAGTTTACCGGCGGGGCGCTGTGGAGAGGCGAATATGGCGACCCCGCGGACGAGGCATCTTTTCGCAACCTCCTGACCTACTCGCCCTATCACACGATCAGGACGGGCCAGAACTATCCCGCGATCCTCGCCACCACGGCGGATGCCGACGATCGCGTCGTTCCCGCTCACACCTTCAAATACATCGCAGCGCTGCAGGCGGCCGACCTCGGTCCCAAGCCGCGCCTGGTGCGCATCGAAACGCGTGCAGGGCATGGGAGCGGGCTGCCGGTCGACAAGCTGATCGCGCAGACTGCCGACCTTTATTCATTTGCCGCCTATTGGACAGGCTTGACACTCAAGCCCGCGAAATGACCGATCAACTGGAGAAGGACAAGATGACGATACCCAACACATCCATGCTCAAGGCGCTCGCCACGACCTGTGGAGGCGGATTTCTATTACTGATCGTTGCAGGATGCACATCCCCTCAAGACCAGCACTTTGAGGACAGTCGTGCCTGCCACGGCTCGCGGCACTATGCCGGGTGCATGAACCAGCAACAATTCGATAGCGATCGTCAACAACTGATGAACCAGGAAAGAGCCCTGATCAATGCGCAGCAGGCGCGTGAAAATCTCAGAATGCTCCGGGAGATCAGACGAAAGCGGGGCGAATACTAGAAGTTCTGCTTTACAAACGAGGAAAATGCTCGGGACAACCGGAATGTTACAAGAGGGAAGGAAAGACCAAATGGCGATAGACGAGAAGCCGAACAGGTTTGGCACGGCCGAGGGCGCACGCAAGCTTGCACTCGATACGGTTATCCGGGCTCTGGTAGAGCATGCAAGCCAGACGGATTCAGGTCTCAGGGACCGAGCAATGGCGGGGATCGAGGACTACATCACGCGCCTCAATCCCCAATCGGAGCTGGAGCTCGACTTTGCCGAAAGAACGCGAGGCTTTGCAGCCAAGCTTGTTCAGCCGCCGGGATCGTGATCGACCAATTGTGAGACCTTACTGGCGTTTTCGGGTAGTAAAACGGCAACATCGCTTTCCATCGAGCCAGTTAGCGCGGCGTTGGTGCGGGGATCAGCAAGCACGCGGAAGTCTGTCTTTGATAGGCCGGTTATTTGGCTGCTGCCGTTAAGACTTGGCAACGAACGGATTTCGGGCGTCCACAGGCAAGCATTCGGTTGAGGGTGGCCACGCCGATCGCGGCTTCAGTCTGTTGAGCGAGGAATGATCGAGCGCGGAGCCGCGGACCGATCACGCCCTTGTATCGACCCATCGCGGTTTCAACCAAAGCTCTTTTGCCATAGCTGGTGGATGCCTGCCATTTCAGCCGACCAGCTGCCTGCATGGATGCGATGTGATCGTGTCTCTGGCAGGACTCCCGTGCGTTGGGCGTTTCAACCGCATTCGAGCGCGGTGGAACGACTACCCTTGCGCCTGGGCTGTGACGCAGGACAACGTCATAGGTGGGAGCGCCATCATAGGCTCCATCCGCAGTGAACTGGCTGATCTCATCGCCGATCTGATCCAGCAATTGCTCCAGTTGCGAGGCATCCCCTGTTTCCTGATCTGTCAGACAATGTGCAAGGATTTCGCCGCTGTCGGCGTCAACGGCCAAGTGCAGTTTTCGCCAGCCACGCCGGGTCTTTACGCCATGCTTTTCTTCCAGCCATTGGCCGGCGCCATAGACCTTGAGCCCAGTACTGTCGACCAGAACATGAATGGGTCCGTCCGCCACATGCGGCCGGTCGTTGCCTCTGCCCGATGGCTTCCAGGTTCTGGCGCGTCGGCTCAGCGTGGTGTGATCGGGCACAGGCAAATTCAATCCCATCATGTCCAGCACCGAACTCAGCAGGCCTTCGCTCTGGCGCAAACGCAGCCCAAACACCATGCCCAGCATCAGAGTAGTTTCGATCGCCAGATCCGAATAGAGAGGCTGGCCACCACGCGTCTTGCGACGTGGGGCTGCCCAGCCCGCCAGAGCATCCGGCGTTATCCAAAGATCCATGCTGCCACGGCGGCGAAGGCCCGCCTCATACTCCGCCCAGTTCGTCACTTTGAACTTCATCTTACCGATGTGATGGCGGCGGGAGGCGTTATGTTTGTGCGGCATGCTGGATCAATCAAGCTGGTTTCGACCGCAATCGGATAAGCAGAAATCGTTGAATTATAATTCATGCACCAACGCTACGTCGAACAGATGGCTCCAATCGGCGTCGGTGATGTCGCCGAAGGCCTTGCTCTCGTAGATGCCGAGATTGTTGACGAGGATATCGGTCGACGGTTCGGCCTTCGCGATGATCGCCGCACCCGAGGCGATGGCGGCGTCCGCAAGAATTCCGGAGATATCCGATCCGCCCGATGCCTTGACGGAAGCGATCGCGCTGTCGAGCTTGGCGCGGTTCCGGCCCGTGATGACGACGCGCGCTCCTTCTGTGGCGAGCGTACGGGCGATTTCGAGGCCAATGCCGGCAGTGGCACCGGTCACGAGGGCAGTCTTTCCGTTCAGTTGAAGGTCCATTGCGTGTCTCCAGATTGATGCTGAAGACAATTTATGATTTGAAAGTCGGACGTACTATTGCCCACAGAAGACATGCACCTGTGAATGAGGATCATCAATGCCGCGCATCCTGATGGAACGTTCGGGAGAAATGGAAGTGTTTACCCGCGTCGTTCAGGACGGAGGATTCTCCGCCGCGGCTCGCAACCTCGACATCACGCCATCGGCGGTCAGCAAGTTGATCGCACGCCTGGAAACGAGGCTCGGAACTCGCCTGCTGGTGCGAACCACCCGTGCCCTGACACTCACGGAAGAAGGCGAGGCCTATCATCATGCCGCGCTTCGGATTCTGCAGGAACTGAACGAGGCGGACCAGGAAGCAGCAGGTGGCGCAGTCCGTGGGCGGCTGCGGATCAACACCACAATACCGTTCGGCACGATGTTCGTTGCACCGGCCATCCCGGAATTCATCGCCCGAAATCCTGACCTGATCGTTGACCTCTCCTTCACCGACGGGATTGTCGATCTGGTGGCGGAAAAGACCGATGTCGCCATTCGCATGGGCAATCTGCCGGACAGCGGCCTGATCGCCCGCAAACTGGGGCAGAGCAGGCGCGTGATCTGCGCTTCACCCGACTATCTGACGCGCAGGGGTTCGCCTGAAACGCCGGCGGATCTTGGACAACACGACTGCCTGACGTTCAACTTCCGACGCGCACGGCCCTCCTGGCCGTTTCGCGCAGACGGTCGAGACGTCGCTCAGCCGGTCCAAGGCAGTATCGTCGTCAACAACGGCGAGACCATGAAGCAGATGGTGCTGGCTGGCGCCGGCATTGCCCGGGTGGGCCTGTTTCACGTCGCGGACGACATTGCGGCGGGACGGTTGGTCCCGTTGCTCGAAGACTTCAATCCAGGCGATCTTGAACTGGTACATGCCGTCTATGTCGGCGGAGGTCCCCTGCCCCACCGCGTTCGTGCCTTCATCGAACATATGGTCGTGACACTGGGTGATTCAGCGCAACTGAAAGGGACGTCCTGACCCGGACGGAATATGGGAAAGGCGAATGCCAAACCTTTCGCCTTTTCCTATTCCATCAATCGCGATACTCTGGCGCCTGCCGGTCGAGGACCCGCCGGATGCTCTCCAGATGCATCCTGGCACTTTCCGGGTCCCCTTCGCGCATCTGCCGCGCCGCTTCAGCCGCGACAGCAGGCACGACCGGCAGAAGTTTGCGGCCCGAGCCCATTGCCTTCAACTGAACTTCGGCAGCACGCTCGAGATAGTAGAGATCGTCCCAGGCTTCGGCGATGTTGGGTGCACAGACCATGACGCCATGGTTTTTCATGAACAGGATGTCCTTGTCGCCGAGGACGGAGGCGATCCTATCGCCTTCGCTTTCGTCCAGAGCAAGACCATTATAGTTCTCGTCAACAGCCACGCGGCCATAGAACTTGAGTGCCGTCTGGCCTGCCCAGACCAATGGCTCACCCTCCACCATGCTGAGAGCGGTTGCATTCGGCATATGAGTGTGAAACGCAGCCCCCACCCGAGGTGCCATCTTGTGCAGGCGCGCATGGATGTAAAAAGCGGTTGCTTCCGGAACGCCATCCCCGGCAACCACATTGCCCTCGAAATCGCAGATCAGCAATGAAGAGGCAGTCGCCTCCAGAAACGCCCATCCGAGGCGGTTGACGATGAAGAGGTCGGGATGGCCGGGCACGACGGCCGAGAAATGATTGCAGATTCCCTCTTCAAGACCCAGGCGAGCAGCCATGCGAAGGCAGGCGGCAAGATCGACACGTGCCTGCCATATCTCGTCAGTATCCAGCGGGAGATTGTGCCGAAGAGTCTGGTTTGTCTTCGAAACATTCAGCTCATGCGCCATGTTGGTCTCCTTATCGCTCCATCCAGCCTGCTGCGGCAAGGATGGCTGGTACCTTGTCGAGCGTCGGGACGATTTCATTCGGGTGATAGTCAGCGAGTGGTTTGCGGCCCGTGCCACGATCGATCCAGACAGTACGAAAGCCAAGCTCACGCGCTGCGGCAAGATCAAGATGCGGGCTGGCGCAGATATGCACCAGATCCTCCATGCTGATGCCGAGGCTTTCCCAGGCATGATGGAAGATCTGGCTGGATGGCTTATAGGCACCGGCCTGTTCCGCAGTGATGACGCGGTCGATGTGGCCACCAAGTTGGGCCACGTTTCCAGCAATGATGGCATCATCAGTATTGGAGATGATCGCCAGGCGGAAACCTGCATCTTTCAACTTTCCAAGGGTTGTCACGACCTCCGGAAACGGCGGCATCTGGCCGATCGATGAGGTCAGGATTTCGGCATCCGCTACCTCAAACGGTAGGCCGAATTCAATCATCGCCCGTTCCAGCGCAAGCGCGCTGACCTCGGCAAACGTGCGGTGCGGACGCTCCTCCTCCAGCGCATGCTCATGGTGGTCGTAGATCGAGATGAAGGCCTTCTGGTCGATATCGCCACCTTTTGCGGACAGTATTCTGTCCATTGCAGCAAGCAGCCCTTCGTCCCACTGAATCAGGGTTCCATAGCAATCAAAGGTCAGCCAGGTCGGCTTGGGTCCAGTCAGGGTCATGTGTCTTCTCCTTGATTTTCCCGAGCTTGACAAAACCTGGATGGATTGAGAAATTAAATCTTCTCATCATCATCATCGAGAAATCAAATGGGCTTCGGCTTCGATCTGGATCTTCTGAAAACCTTTGCTGCAGTCGTCGATTGCAGCGGCTTTACCAAGGCGGCCGAACGGGTACACCTGACGCAATCGACGGTGAGCCAGCAGATCAAGAAGCTGGAGGTCAATTTGGGCACCTCGTTGCTGCGTCGGGACAAGTCGACCGGAACTGTTGAAACGACTGAGGCCGGCGAGTTGCTGCTGAGCTATGCGCGTAAATTACTCGCCGTGGCGGATGAGGCCGCCGAGGTCATGCGGAGGCCTTCAGCTCCGCGCACTGTCCGTCTTGGCGTGCCGGAAGATTTTGCCGGGCGGCGGCTTATCGATCTGCTGTCGGGATTTTCTGCGGCGTCTCCACATATCAGGCTCGACACGGTCAGCGGCTGGAGCACCGAGCTTCGACGCCTGCTGGATATGGGCGAGATCGATCTGGCGCTGATCAAGCGCGAGCCTGGCGATGGGGCATGTCTGGCGAGTTGGAAGGAGGAGCTGATCTGGGTGGAAAGCACCACCCGTCCAGTCGAGACGGATCCGGTCCCACTTGCGGTGTTTCCCGTCGGCTGCATTTACCGGGATCGTGCCATCCGTGCGATCGAGCGCAGTGGTCGCCGCTGGCGGATCGCCTATACTAGCCAGGGTCTGATGGGTGTGCAGGCAGCGGTCGCTTCCGGTCTCGGGATCAGTCTGTTGCCTTCCGATGCGGTGCTTCCCGAACACCGGAAGCTCGGCCCGCTGGATGGGTTTGGTGATCAGCCCGCGTCCGAGATGGCGCTGGTGAAAGGACGGGCGAGCCTCTCTGCAGAAGCCCAGTCCGTCGGCCAATTTCTGGCGGATAGCCTCGGGTCGTAGTCTTCTCAAAGGTGCGCTTTGACCTCGCCAACGTCTCAGGTAAGACGAAGCGCTGCCTTCAAGCCTGCGATCTGGAGATCGAGCCCAAACGCAAAACGTTGATCGGCATTGGCTCCGGCAATCTCACGCATCGCTATTGCAGCCAGAGGAAATCTTGCTGCCCGGGAGTTCTCCTCCTGACCTGCTGGTTCCTTTTTGCCCCCAAGACTCTGTTCCTCGATAACGAAGCCAATCACAAAATAGACCAGTGTGAATGCACCCCAGCTTGCGCTGCGGTCGTCAGTACCGGCTTGCTGGAGAGAGCCGATCAGAAGCGAGCCGACGCGCAGCACGTTATCGGATAAGGGATAGGTGCCGGCGAAAACACGTGCCGCATCGCGGCGCGACAGCAGGGCGTCGCGCACTTCGGAGGCCACGCGCCCAAGCCTCGCGTCCCATGCCTCGCCTTCCGGATTGCTTACGGCGACCGGCTCCATCAGCGCATCCGCCATTCCCTCGAGCAAGGCATCCTTGTTGGCAAAATGCCAGTAGAGCGACGGCGCCTGAATGTTCAAGGCGTCTGCCAGCTTACGCATCGTCAACCCCTCCATGCCGACCTCATCGAGCAGCTTGAGAGCCGTCGCGATGACTTCGGTTTTCACAATGCGCATGTCCGTCTCCAGTATTACTGTTGACTCTCTAACACTGTTAGGCAAATCTAGCAACGTTAGATTGGAGCGCTTCTGATGAAAATGGATTATGATGTTGTTGTTGTCGGCGCAGGCCCTGTCGGCCTGTGGCTGGCATGCGAACTGAAGCTTGCCGGTGTGGATGTCGCCGTTCTCGAGCGGCGAACGGAGCGGACGGCGCAGTCGCGTGCGCTCACCATCCATGGGCGTTCACTGGAGGTATTTGCCCTGCGTGGCCTTGCCGATCGCTTCCTGAGCGCCGGCAAGCCGATCCCGACCGGCCACTATGGGGTCCTCGATACGCGGCTGGATTTCTCACCCTTCGACACCCGCTTCCCTTACACGCTGTTTATTCCGCAGGCCGTGACCGAGGAGCGTCTGGAAGAACGTGCGATTGAACTAGGTGTCGTCATCGTGCGGGGCGTGACAGCAACCGGAATTCTGGACGACGGAAACCGCGTGCACATCTCTACCGACGGCGGAGAGTTTTTCGGCTCCTATGTGGTGGGAGCGGATGGCGCTCGCAGCATCGTGCGGGAACAGGCTGGCATCTCATATGAGGGAGCAGAAGCCCGCAATTCACTCATGCTCGCAGACGTAGTTCTTGCCTCGCCACCGGCAAAACCCGTCGTGTCGGTCACCAATGAGCATGGCTCGGTGATGATCGCGCCTCTCGGTGACGGCAAACACCACCGCATCGTGCTCGTGGATCCGCAGAGGACCCATGTGCCGCGAACCGAACCGGTCACTCTGGAAGAGGTAGCGGGACCGACCGCGCGCATTATCGGCGAGGACTATCAGCCTCGCGACCCGATCTGGCTTTCGCGTTTCGCCGATGAGACGCGCCTTGCCGGAACCTATCGCAAGGGCCGCATCCTGCTCGCCGGCGATGCCGCCCATATCCACGCCCCCATGGGCGGACAGGGCATGAATGTCGGACTGCAGGACGCATTGAACCTCGGCTGGAAACTGGCCGCAGTCGTGAAGGGCGAAGCGTCCGACAAACTGCTTGATACCTATGACGAGGAACGGCGTCCGATAGGACAAATTCTCTACACCAATACCCTGGGGCAGGTCGCGCTCGTCACCCGGTTCGATCCGGCGACCCTTGCCTTGCGCGAGACGCTGAACGAACTCCTGAAAATTCCCGCGGTCAATCATCGTCTTGCCGGCGAGCTTTCCGGCTTTGACGTCGCCTATGGCCACTATGCAAAGGCGGCCGTTGCTGCCGGACGATTGGCAGCAGGAGTGCGCGTTCCCGATATCGAACTTGTCGGCAAGGACGGCGCATCGATGTCGCTCTACAGCCTGCTGGTCGAAGGACGTTGGCTTCACATTTCCTTCAAACCAGGCGCATCGGTTGCCGGCCCGGAATGGTTGCGATCCAGCAGCGTCAAATCCCTGTCGGCAAATCCATCCGACCATGCGGCCCTTCGCGGCGTCCGGGCGCTGTTGGTCAGGCCCGACGGTTATGCCGCGGCTATCGATCAGGAATAAGGGAGAGCATCGATGGAGACTCTTAACCCTTCCTCCCTGACCGATGCCTTCTCGCACCTGATCGCACAAATCGCCATAACCCCGCCCGGCGCGCGTCTTGCCGCCGTCTCGGGCCAGGTCGCGGTCGACAGGGCAGGTCAACTCATTGGTGGAAACGATCACTCCGCCCAGGCAAGGCAATGCTTCGGGAATGTCCTCGACGCCCTCGCGGCCATAAAAGCGCATCCGAAAGACATCTTGCAAATGAGGCTCTACGTGGTCCGGCATACTCCGGATCTCGTTCCGGCGCTCTTCGGTGCGGGCTCAGACATATTCGGCGACAAATGGCCCGTTTGTGCAAGTACCTGGATCGGTGTTGAAGCACTTGCCATGCCCGAATGGCTTGTCGAAATAGAGGTTCTGGTCGCCCTGCCATAACGCATAAGGCATTCTGAGACGCGGAGCGTCCGGGACGCCGGACGCCTGCGTCTCATTCCATGAACGCCGGGCAGATCGTGCGACCACCACGCCTTGAAGGGATAAGACCCAACAACCCGCCTCTCGACAACGGAAATCACTGAAAATTTCTACTTTTCACCTTCAACGTATCGATATGCCCATTCCATCAGAGCATTCCGAAGGTGCATGAAGTAGGCTTTAGCCTTAGGAGCGTGGCAACGTGTGTCCATCGTCGCATCCTCATTTAAGCTCCTGCACTCCTGCTGTTATCGGTTTTACTAACCGCTTATCACCAGCCCGTGTAATCGAATGGTCTTAACAACTTACGCGGAGGCACGCCGTGCCGGCGCGCCGGCGCGTAGTCCTTCCATAACAAAGTCCATCAGCCAACCCAACCGGGGTTTCCACTCATCGTTGAAGTTGATCTGCCAAATACCGGCAATGGCCAGAAAAAAGTCATCAGCGGTGATGCCGGGGCGAATCGTGCCCGCCTTCTCATTTGCATCAAGTAAGGACTGGGCTGCAGCGACCACCGGGGCATAACTCTCCTTTCCTGCACAGTCCCCCAAACTCGACATCTCGCGTATTGCATCGGCCAGGCCAGCCTTGGTCATGGCGTACTCGGCAAGACGAGCCATCCACTCACGCAAAGCTAGGTCAGGCGGGCGGCTCTGAAGCAGATGTTCGGCGTATTTTGCAACCTGCAACATCTCATAGCGATAGACCTCCATCACCAGTGCCTCTCGCGTCGGAAAGTGTCGATAGAAGGTCCCTTGTCCTACGCCAGCCTTCCTAGCGATCACGCTTAGGGGAACGTCTGCAGAATAAGGCAGCTCCGCCAACGCGACCTCCAAGATGCGCTCGCGGTTCAGTAATGCGTCAGCACGCGAACGACGCTCAACCTTTTGTGACTCTTCCATTTCTGCTCCTTCTCGAAGCGTATCTTGCTAAGTGGACAACTGTCCGTTAATATCACGGCTTGCGGACAATTGTCCGTTTCAATTTTACCCGCCCCAACAATCTGGAGAAGCACATGAAGCGGTCTGGCAATACCATCCTTATCACCGGTTCCACCGCGGGCATAGGACTTGGTCTAGCGCTGCGATTTCACGAGGCGGGCAACAAGGTTGTCGTCGCCGGGCGGCGCAAAGCGTTGCTGGAGCAGATCGCGGCCAATCATCCGGGCATCGAGGCTATTGAGCTCGATGTAGCCGATGCTACGTCCATTGCCCGGGCAAGTGAGTTATTAGCCGCGCGTTATCCCGACCTAAATGTCGTGATTAACAACGCGGGCATCATGCTGCGCGAAGATGCGATGACTCCCGGTTCACTTAGGGCTGCAGAAGAGACCGTCGCGATCAACCTCTTAGGCACCATTCGGATGAGCTACGCTTTCTTGCCGCAACTTGCAAAACAGAAAGACAGTGTCCTCATCAATGTCAGCTCAGCATTGGCATTTGTTCCATTCCCCATAGCGATGACATATAGCGCCACCAAGGCAGCGGTTCACTCGTTCACCGAAGGCTTGCGCGTGCAACTCGCCAACACCTCCGTACGCGTGGTTGAACTGGCGCCGCCTGGTGTACAAACGACGTTGTTCGGCGATGAAATCGACGAGCATGCTATGCCTCTGGAAGACTTCCTCAACGAGACGCTCGAGCTTTTGCATGGTGAACCCACACCCCGGGAAATAATTGTGGAGCGGGCCAAATATCTCCGCAATGCCGAAGCTGCTGGTAACTACGAAGCAGCCTTGGCAATGCTGTCCGCCTGGCAGGACCCGAGTTAAAGCATTGGGTAATGGAGCTGGTCACTGCAAGCAATAAAATTGACCACACCGACCGGTGGCTGGTCCGGCTGAGGTGCCGGGCCTCGCGAAGTTTCGCGAACGGCTCACGGATCAGTTCACCCAAACGGCAAGATGCCGCGAACAGGGGCAGTCGGGAATCGCCATGACTAGGCAAATGATCATTGGGATGGTTTTGAATGCCGGTTACGGCACGCAACCTGGCGCATGGCGGATGCCGGGTGTGGACCCGAGGAATTACACGAGTTTCGACAGTCAGGTGCGGTACGCTCAAGCTGCTGAACGGGGTAAGTTTCAATTCCTGTTCGCCCCGGATTTTCCTGCGTGGCAAAACGCTCTCGAGAATGAGGCTCCGTTGAATATCAACGAACCGCTTTTGACGTTCGCTGCCGTGGCGCGCGAGACCCAGCGGATCGGGTTGGTTGCCACCGGGTCCTCTACGTTCAACGAACCCTTCAATTTGGCTCGACAATTCAAAGCGCTCGACCTGATGAGCCACGGCCGAGTCGGATGGAATGCCGTACCCTCCAGCGATTCTAATGTCGCAGCCCTCTACGGACAAGCCCTGCCCCCACGACACGAGAAGTATGAACGACTGCATGAATTCATTCAGCTTGTACAGGCATTATGGGGCAGCTGGGGATTGGACGCGTGGCTGCACGATAAAGTATCCGGCCGGTTCGCTGATTCCAACAAGCTCCGTCCGATCAATCTGAAAGGGCGCCATGTGGCCGCTGGCGGACTGCTTCCGCTCCCGCCTTCGGAACAGGGCCAGCCGGTGATTTTCCAAGCCGGCGGCGGCGCTCAGGGGATGGAGGTTGCGGGCCGCTATGCCAGCGGCGTGATCGGCGCCGTCTTCACAATCGAGGATGCACGCGCTCAGCGAAGCGCCCTTCGGAACGCCGCCGAAAAAGCTGGGAGGAACCCTGACGAAGTCAAGTTCTTCGCTGGTTTGATGACGACAATCGCGCCTAATCGACGCGAAGGCTTGGACCGACGAATTGCGCTGAGCTGGCAGACGTTTCCGCAACGCGTCCTGTATCTAGGTCAAATGTTGGGCCTGCGGCTCGACCCACGCCATCTGGACGCACCGCTTACATCGGAGCAATTGGCCTCCGCTCGTCCGTCGCCCGGCGACCCTCGTTCGGCGCACGCCCTCAAGATCGCACGTGAAGGCTGGATCCTGCGCGACGTTCTCGCCCATGGCGTGATCGATTATCACCCAGCGATCGTCGGCCCGGCCGTTGAAGCCGCCGATCATATGCAGGAATGGTTCGAAGCCGGCGCCGCTGATGGCTTCTGGCTGTCGCCTGACGTGTTTGAGGACGGAATCGATGCGTTCGTCGACGGCGTGGTTCCGATACTCCAGGAGCGCGGACTTTTTCATTGGGATTATGAGGGCACGACGCTGCGAGATCATCTCGACGCGCCCGCTCAATACGGGCTCGACCCGCGGGTCATTGGCTGAAAGATCTTTCCGGAGCTAGGAGGCGCATGACTACCTAAAAAGAATCCTCGAAATGCAATAGCGATGACTTCATCGCGCTGTTCATGGAGAACCAAAGTGTCCGAACCCGCACTTTTTCACGACGTTGTTCGTAATCGCCATTCCGTCCGCAGTTTCCTACCCTTGCCTGTGCCCGACGCGCTGATCCGGGCGGTGGTCGAAGATGCGCAGCATGCGCCGTCGAACTGCAACACGCAACCATGGCAGGTCCACATCGTTTCCGGTGCAAAGCGCGATGCGCTGAGCAGGGCAATCCTTGCCGATGACGATGCCGGCCGCTACACGCCCGATTTCGGCTTTGCCATCGATGACTATCCAGGCGCCTACTGGCAGCGGGCCCGGGATCAGGGCGCGGCGTACTATCAGGCGCTTGGTGTCTCGCGCGAAGCGTACGAGGAGCGGCGCACCGTGGCGCGGTTCAATCTTGGATTTTTCGGGGCGCCGCATGTCGCCCTGCTTTTCATGCCCGATGTGGGCGACAACGTGCGCGTCGCCGGTGACGTCGGCATGTATGGGCAGACATTCCTGCTGTCACTGACCGCCCATGGACTCGGCGGGATCCCGCAGACGATGCTTGGCCTTTATGCCGGGACGATCCGGCATGTGCTGGGCATCAATCCTGCGTCGAAACTGCTATTCGGCATGTCGTTCGGCTATCCCGATGCCGACGCCGCCGCCAACCGCTACCGGATCGGCAAGGCCGCCATCGAGGAAAGCACCACCTTTCACGCCTAAGCCCGGCGCCGAGCGTCGATAAGCACTGAAAACGGAGAAGTTATCATGAAAATAGGAATTCTAGGGACGGGCAATATCGGAAAGACGCTCGTCCGCGAACTGGCAAAAGCCGGCCATGACATCAAGATCGCAAATTCACGGGGCCCGGAATCCATCGAGACCGAAATAGTGGCTTCCGGTGCCAGGCCCGTCACGGCCGAGGAAGCAATGAGGGATGTCGATGTGATCATTCTATCGATTCCGTTTGCAAAGCACTCAGACATCAAATCGCTTCTAACCGAGGTCCCAACGGACACGGTAGTGATCGACACTGCCAACTATTACCCCATCCGAGACAACAAGATCGACGCCATCGAGGCTGGTCAGGTGGAAAGCCTGTGGGTCGCCGAGGAACTGGGCCGACCGATCGCTAAGGCGTGGAACGCCGTCGGAGCGCGGGCCTTTTCGGAACTCGGGAAGCCGCCGGGCAGCCCCGACCGTATCGCGATTCCCGTCGCCGCGGACCGGGACATTGACCGGGACGTGGCCATGCGTCTGGTCGATGAAACCGGTTTTGACCCGTTCGACGCCGGATCGCTTGCAGATTCTTGGCGTCAACAGCCTGGTTCCCCGGTTTACTGCACCAGTCTGAAAAGGGAACAAATGGCAACCGCCTTGGCATCAGCCGAAAAGGAGCGTCTTTCCCAGCGCCGCGACCTGGTTTCCCAGATCGTGCAGGAGCGTTTCGGCATGGCTCAGCTCTCGAATTCGGACGCCGATTTCCTCACAAAGCTTAACCGGATCGTCTACATGTAAGTGAAGACGCCGGCTGTCCTTAGGGAGCCGGCGTTCACCCGCCTCTTTCGGGCGGACTATCGCCTGTGAGATTCGTCCGTGTAGGCCAGGTGATGAAGCCCACCGCAGCGCGCTGAATTTGTCCGGCCCAGTGCGGCAGGCTCTGCAGCAGGCACAGGCGGCCGTGTTGATGGCGGACGCATTCGATCCGGCCGCCGAGCAACGCACATTCCGGTTGGGACTTTCCAGCGAGGTGGAACTGCTATTGCTTCCCTATCTGACGGCGCGGTTGCGGGATATCGCGCCGGGCATCCGTATTCTCGCCCGCGGTGGTGATGCGCAGGAGGTCGACGCGATGCTGGATGCGGGCGTCATCGATATTTCCCTGGGGTGCAGTTACCTGCCGGACACACGGCACCATAGCGAGCCGCTGTATCAGTCCAGCGTATTGTGCTGTTTCAATCCCCAATTTCTGAAGCTCGCCAATCCGGTGGATCTTGATGCCTATATGGCCGCACAACATGCGGTGATCTCGCAGACGGACAGCCTGCATGGCTGCGTCAAGGATGCGCTGGAGCATGCAGGTGCAGAACTGGAAGTCGTGGCGGCAGCTCCCGATTTCATGTCGATATTGGCCACCGCGCGTTCATCTGCGGTGATTGCCACCGTATCTTCGCGCATTGCGCTTCGTAATGGCCCGCTATTGGGACTTGAGGTCAGCCCGGTGCCATTGGCGCTTTCTTTTCCACCCGTGGCAATGGTCTGGCCGCTTCAGATGGACAGCGATCTTGGCTGCGCATGGTTGCGGCAGCAAATCCGTGAGGCGATGCTGAGGACGAACGAAAGCAACGTCGCGGATATTGCAGCCTGATGTCTCGTAAGTGATCCGTGTGTGTTCCGGGGCCTCGCCTTGAAAGGATGTGAACCAACGACCCCTTCATCGGAACAGTGCTAACGCCCTGAAATCAGCGGGGACGTCGGCTTTTCTTCTGCGGTGCGAATGATACGTGGCAGTTTTCGAGTTCCCAGCCGTAGTGTAGAAGATGCCAAAAAGCGGACGTTGGTTCATGTAGTTCAGAGAGCCATTGCGGCGGGCATCATCGCGACTCTAGGTCAATAGAAACGGTCATAGTCGCCGCCGAAATCACCCAGCTCGGCCAACTCGGCCAGCACGGTAATGGTTAGTTTGAGCAAGCGGCGCATGCGGGCCGGATCGTCCCACTGGTCATGACCGTGTTTGCCGCCATGGAAAAGATTGTTCCGCACGGCTTTCGCGTAGGCCACGACCTTGTCGAGGTCGGCAGTGTTCGGGGAAAAGGAGAGATCCTCGAAGCCATGTTCCGGGTCGCCGACGATCTGGCGCCGGGGCTTTTCTGCAAGGAGCGCATGCGCGGCAGATGATGCGATGTAAGCGGCGCGATGGACTTTAACGAACTTGTCCCAACTGGGATCGGCACGCGCACCGATGACCTCGTTCTTCAGGAAACGCTTTTCCTTCAGCGCGAACTCGAAGCGGGAAAACCAGTAGAAGAAGTCAAAGGCCAGATCGCGCATGTCCTGACCGATGTCATCGTGGCGCATCGCTCTTTCGGCTCCTTATTAAGGCACCTGCCAGATCACATTCCAAGGTAGGTAAATGGATGCGGCCATGGACCTTATGATCAGATGCATCGCCGATCGTTGCAAGAAATATTATTTTATGCAATATATGCAAAATGCGTGGTCGACCAAAACGAGAAGATGCATCAGAGCTTTGCGCTGCCATCGAGCAGAAACGGCTTCACTTGAACTTGTCGATGCGACAGGTCGCGCGCGAAATTAACGTTCATCCTTCGAGTCTTGGCAGAGCCTTGCACGCAAACGCGATGTCCGGAGACATGGCGGCAGCAGCGACGCATTTTCTAGAAAGCTACACTCCATCATGGCCTGCTACAAGAAAACGGGAACTGAAACACGCGTTGCATTTATTGCATGAATTAAATCGGGTGGCGCCGGGGCTGCAAGCAGCACTTGAAAATTTGCTCGACGGCAGCGACGCTGTAAAATAGGAGGAAGGCATGACGGCCACCAAGCATTTAATAGGAATGATCCAGAGCCACGCATCCGGAGACGATGATCGTTTCCTGGCGATCGCGGAGACCATTGCCTCAGATGCTGATCGTTCGGGTCACGTGAGAGTGGCCGGCGAGATTCGAAGTGTGGTCGAGCGTGTTCGCCGCGATAAAAGTTCTTCGTCCGCAAAGGCTCCGATTCCCCTCGCCTCTCCACGCGGCGAACTGGCCGGACTGGTGCGCGCGAGCTATCCCGAGACCGGTTTGCCCGACCTCGTTCTGGGTCCCGACCTGACACGTCGGATCAAAGGGATCGTACGCGAACACAAAGAGCGTCATCTGCTCGAAGCACGGGAGCTCAGCCCGCGCAGAAAATTCCTGTTCTCGGGCCCTCCGGGCACCGGCAAGGGAATGACGGCCGCGGCCATCGCGGGTGAACTAGGACTTCCATTGTTCACGATTCTTCTGGATGGCGTTATTACGAAGTTTATGGGCGAAACGGCGTCCAAGCTGCGTCTGGTTTTCGATTCCATGAGCGCCAGTCGAGGGGTGTACTTTTTCGATGAAGTTGATGCGCTCGCATCCCGCAGAGATTCGGAGAACGACGTCGGCGAGGCACGCCGGATGCTTAATTCGTTTCTGCAGTTTCTTGAGGACGATAAGTCGGGCAGCGTTATAGTCGCTGCGACCAATCATAAGACTTTGCTGGACCCGGCGATTTTCCGACGTTTTCACGCGGCGTTCTCCTACGCGCGACCAAATGCCGATGAAGCTCAGAGGGTACTTTGCAATCACCTGAGACAATTTGACGTAAAGAAGGTCCATTGGACCAAATTGATGTCCGAGATTGATGGCCTCAGTCAAGCCGATCTCGTAGCCGTCGCTGATGACGCCTCACGGGATGCCGTGCTTGATCACGATGGGCGGATGTCGACCGAAATCCTCTCCCAAGCAATCAAGGATCGAAAAGCGTTGCACAACGAGTAAGCGAGTGTTGACATTGCGTTGCTACCATCGCATCTCTTTGAAAACTAACGCTCAAGATGGTTAAGATGGCTCTTTTACCTCACTTGCTTGCCCGTAATATCGGTGTCGCTTCGCAGGAATACCGCGCTGTGGGCAGGGGTGGGAATAAAGAGCCGAAATCAGTCGAAAACAGGCGCGAGCATGCGCAAGCGCTGAAGGAGAACCTTCGCGCCCTGGGTTCAGAACTAGATGAAATTCGCAAAGAACAAGGGACGGCAGGCGTTCCTGCAAAGCTCCGAGGTATGGCGATCACGGTAGAAAGCCGTGAGGACGTTCCTCTTTTCGTGAGCCATTCCGCGCGTTCAACCACCAGGGGACTTAAACTCCTTACCCATCAGGCAAACCTATCCAAGGAAAACCTGGGCAATGAGCCCGGCGTTGAGCTAGCAAACTTCTTCGTGTCGAAATCTTCGCTAAAGTCACTGTCAGAAGCACTGACCAAATACGAAGAGTGGGACGACAATGGATACGCTGATCTCCTTGGTGACAACGATGAAGAAGACACACGCCGCCCGACAAATTTCAAGCTCTTTGAAAGCGCCGCGTTAATTCGGCCCGCAAACCTTCGCGACTTCTGGACCGATAACATCGACAGTTTCCCACGAAAAAAGGATCAAGTTAAGTGGGAGGTCTGGACCAGAAATGACTATGAAGACGCCTTCCGATCAGTCTTAGGATCCCTGGATATCGATATCCAAAGCAATCGTACGATGTTCATAGAGACAGCAGTTCGGAACCTGATTGCCACTCCTGAAGATATGTTGAGTTTGATGCGCAGAAGCGGTGCGGTCGTCGAGCTACGCAGCGCTTCTTCGTTTGTTTCCGACTACATGACGGCCACACCAGAAGGTCAACATGACTTAATCGGTTCACTTGCTGGGCGGGTAGTGCCTGCACCAGCCTCGGCACCTCGCGTTGCCGTCCTTGACACAGGAGTTAATGCTGCCAACCCACTGCTAACGGCCTCCCTGCCGAGATCTAGATGCTATTCTGTCAGCGACGACTGGGCCATTTCCGACCATAATGGCCACGGGACGAAGATGGCGGGAGTTGCACTGTTTCGCGATCTAGGTGATGTACCATCTGGACGTGGCCAAATAGCTCTTTCAACTGCATTGGAATCGGTCGTTGTAACCGCCCCTTTAGGTGGACAAGACGTCCCAGCACACGACGCTATTAGTAGAGCCGTTGAACTCGTAGAAAGTGAGCCGGCTGCGCGAGTATTTTGCCTCGCACAGACTGCAGTGGGCGAACCCGAAGATGGACGGCCTTCATCCACCTCCGCAGCATTGGACAGATTGGCCTACGGAGATGGCATCTCTTCCCGTCTTTTTTGCGTGGCAGTCGGTAACGTTGATACCACAGATGACGAACCTTATCAGGTCGCCGACTACATCGACAGGAACCGTCGACACGGAATTCAGTCACCAGCTCAAGCTTTGAATGCGCTGTCGGTTGGCGCCTTCACAGAAAAAACCAATGGACGCGCGTCGTTGGTCGCCTCGCGCGGCGATCTTTCGCCGACATCGCGCACCTCACAAGAATGGCTTGTTCGCGGTGCTCGCAAGCCGGACATCGTGATGGAGGGTGGTAACCACGAAATCGACGACGATGAAATCTTCTCCAGCCCGTCCCCACTGAACCTCGTTCTAACAACTTCTCGGGATGTGAGGTCCAATCCTCTGGCTATGACCGGCCAGACCAGCGCCGGTACCGCTGCGGCCGCTCACCTTGCCGCCCGACTGATGGCACGCTACCCTAGCTTAAGGATGGAGACGATCCGCGGTATGCTAGTTCATTCTGCTGAGTGGACACCAGCGATGTTGAATCAGCTTGGCGAGCTCAGAGGTTCGCACCTGACGACTGATCCCTGGGGAACAATGCTCAGCAGATATGGTTGGGGTACTCCGAACGAAGAGAGGTTGTTCGCGAGTACCGAAAGCGAAATGACCTTGATTATCGAGGACAACCTTGATCCTTACGAGATTGGTGACAGCAACCAACTTCGTTTGAAGGAGATGAAGTATTTCAAACTGCCGTGGCCAAGTTCGGAGTTGGCGGCGTTGAATCAAACCGATGTCGAAATGCGCTGTACTCTCTCCTACTTTGTGGAGCCCGATCCACATGCGATCGCTCGCAATCGGTATGATAGATACCCGTCACACCGGCTGAAGTTCGACCTTCGTCGATTTGGCGAGAGTGACGTCAAAGCCCAATCACGATTCAACGCTCTTGAAGAGGACGCAGGCTTTGGGGGAACCGACGATGGCTGGATAGCCGGAAAGCGTCTTAGCGGCACGGGTACGCTTCAGCATGACATATGGAAGGGGCCAGCCTACGAACTGGCTGAGCGAGATGGAATTTCGGTTGCACCGGTGAAGGGCTGGTGGGCGGATCTGCGTCAGAGTGGACGCTTCCAACGTCAGGTTCACTTCTCTCTGATCGTGTCTATTCGTGTCCCAGACGGCGCTGCAAACATCTATCAGCCCGTGCGCGCCGCCATCCGGAATCTAGTCACGGTGTAGTTCTGCGAAGTGTATCCTTGGATGCTCTGGCCATCACATCGCCATACAGCACATACGCAAAAGGGGTCGATGAGCTATTTTTTGAGGCCGCTCTCGACTTGCGCAACGCTTCAGCAATAGTCTCACCCTTCAGCAAAAATTGCTCAATCGTGTCCGTCACGAGATTGCTCGCGTGCTGATCCGCCACGCGCCATAAGGGTGTCAACACGCCCCCGAACCCACGTGCAGTGAGCGCGGTCGCCCACCCCGTCGGCATGTTCAATTCAACAATCTCAGTTCCCATTTCGCAGGCATTCAACACAACGAGACTGCGGTCACGCTGTCCCAACTTAACCCGGCCTTGGTCGATTTCTTCCAATGTCACTTTCTCGCCGTCCGACATCTCCAACAGGGCGGAACTTTCTGATTTTGCGCAAGCGCCGTGCCCGGCGAAGTGAACTAGTCTGATTTTAGTTTCGGGAGGCGTCTCAAGAAGTGCCAAAAGCCCCGCTCGGGTGGCGTTTTGCTCTATTGCACTAACGTTCTCACAAAGCCACTGGAGCTCCTTCCGAGCGAACGGCAGATCCCTAGGGCCGTAACTAGGTACGAAACTTACTACATCCCCGTCAGCAAATACTGAGGCTGGCGAGGACTTGTAAGTTTGAGGCCACCGGGCGATTGGGTGGGTTATGAATAGATGTTCTCCTGGTATATCGTTGACCTCAGGGCACATAATCTCCCAAGGCACGAAGCGCTCATCGGTGAAGAACTGTATCGGAAAATCACAGCCGTGTTCCTTCACAAGGTCTAGGTAATGCTTTCGGAAATTCGGTGGTGTCGCCCCCCAGACTTTTTCACCAATTCCCTGCATGACCCTACCATGGTCACCTGGTCGTAGAGTCGGACAGGTGTGAAGAAGCTTCTCCGCAAAGCTTCGAGCGTCGCCGATGTTGAAATGATCGCTGGTAACTTGCCTGCCCACACCCTGGATGCCGGACATTGTGACCCAAGTGTAACTACCCGCGTCGGCATTGCTTTGTCGAAAGATAGCGACCACAAGAGTTGACGCTTCTGCGGCTGAATCTATTGACGACGGCGCTGAAAAATTCAGCGCCTCTGCAGGATCATCCGAAGTGGCCGGGGCCGTGGGGGCTGTCCACTCTCTTTCCGTAGTCGCCAATTGGAACGTGCGCCTCGCAAATCCGCATTGGCGTTTTTGGTAGAGAAGTTGAATATTCAACTGCACCGAGCCAGTTTTAGTGGCGCTGTCGGCGACCTTTGCACGTATGAGAGCAGGCTGGCACCCCTTGCCACGTCGGAGCTTCACGGAAGCAATATCGTCCTCGTCATCGAGGACCAGTTCGGCCGAATGAATTAGGACGTCTACGCTAAACTTGGACCAATTCGCACTGACGTTGGTAATTTGCGTAGGTTCTTCAGCCGTAAACTCATCGGGCTCCTCATTGAGGTAGACAGCGATAACTACGTCTTCGCCGACGCGCAATTCCCCCGCGATCGACACATGCGGGTACCGCAATAGGGTGATTGGCACATCACCGCCATCGAATGCGACCGCACTCTGCAAACGCTCAAACGCGGCATCGTTAGGGTCACGTTCGGCCGAGCGAAATGGCGCTTTAACCACCAATTCCTCGTTCACCCGTTGAACTTTTGGATGCCGGCTAACCAGGTCCAAAAGATGAGCCTTAGCTTTTTCGGAGGCTATCTCGCCTTTGACTTCAGCGACGCCGCCGGAAAAGTTGATGACTAGAGATATTAAAGAGTTCTCATAGCGCCCATTGAACGCGTCCACTAGATACTGCCAGTCTGTGTCCGGCAGCGTTATATCGGGCTCCCCGTAGTTGGGCTCTCTTCCTGTGGGATCGGACATCAGCCGCTCACTCCGTCCGTGTCAACCACCGCGAACACGTCACCTACAGGTTCAAGCCCCGCTTCTTCGATAGTCACCCTGTATAAACCGGGGTTCAAATGGATTGAGCACGTATACATCTCGTCCATGGGATACATATCCACGCGGATTGGCTGAGCTTCGACATCTGCTCGTCTGAACTCAGCAGTTAGCTTTTGACGATACTGTTTTATGGTGGCTTGAACGACCACGGGCTCGCCGGCGGAGTAGAGATCGCTCACATCCAGACCGATGCCGGATGAGTCGCCAGGACCACGGAACAGAGAGAGGTCTATTGAGCTTCCGGACAACACGCCTTTCAAATGCATCATACACGGGCGAGCATTAGGAAGAAATGCGTGGGTGTTGGCAAAGAATACCCCATTTCCATCTGTGAGCTGCGCAGAGACGCGGGGAACCGTTCCATCGCCGCCCAGATTTTTGCCGCTGTGTGCGCGCAGCATTTGAACCTTACCTTCAGGCATCAACCGCGCGGATTGGTAGGTGGGTTGATCGATCCCAACGATCGACGAAACCGAGAACTGCGAACGTTGGTAGTCAGGGCTCAGGAGATTTTTTTCATGTGCATCATTGATCTCGTCGTGAAACCGTCGTGCCTGCAATGCACGATTTATATCCAGATTCGGTAAGATGACCTCAGTTACGCGTCTCAGTCCCTCTTCATGATCCTTGATCGATGGGTATATCGGTAGCAGCTGATACAAAGATTGAAATGATCGAAATGCTCGGCTGGCGTCCGCGAGTACAACCGGCCCAACAGATTTTGTAAGGCCATTACAAATTCCATTGACGGCATCCAATGATCCGCGATGAGGAGTTCCTAGCGTGATCAAGTTTTTGGTCGTCTTCCAACCTTCCAGGCATTCCACGTAGTACCGGGAAACCAATCCTCCCATGGAATGTGCAACAAGAATTACCCTAGCTTCGCTGCTGCCGCTTTCCTTTCGCCAGGACGCAAGCTTCTCATCACAAAAACGTGCTAGCTTTTTCGCTGAAACGCGATTGTCGCGTCGCCAGTCGTAGGCAAATTCATAGTAATTCCTGTTCTTCACCAGCCCGAGGCCACCCTGAAGAAAGTTTGAAACGATCGAGTAACCGTCCAGCTTGATGAGACCTGGCACGATCGTGACATTAGAAATTAGCTCCGAAGCGACGATCCCGTCATCTAGATCCTCGTCGCCGCTATCATCGCCGTTGATTTCAAGCAGGTCCAATCCGTTGTTTACGACGGAGTTCCAGAAGACTGTAGGCGAATAACCCCACAACACCTGTCGGTCCTTCATAAGAACCGAGCCAGTGATGCCAGGCAAAAATATAACAAGGTCTGGGTGCATTTTGCTCACGCTAAAAATCGGTTCCCCATGTTTATTCTGTTTGCTTGATACCGTAAAAACAACCAGCTGTTGTCAAAAAAGCGATCAAAACCAGAACAAAAGCGGTGAAGTTTTTACGTCCTGTCTCAGGGATGTTCTTGGCGGGTTCCAAAGTGCATCCGAGCGGAGATCGCCGGGTAGCTGGCAGTGTTCGCTTTAGATCACGCCCCACGCCCGAACTTCTCACCCTCCCCGTCATTCCCTCAAGCCCAGTTAAAGAAGATCCACCGCGTCGCCTGCGGCGTGACGTCGAGCGCTTTCGCCACCATCCCGGCCGACACAAACGGCTTCGGCATCACCAATTCCATCAATTTCAGGCAGTTTCGAGGATGTCCGCCGCCCTCCAGCTTCCGCTCGAACATTTTTCGCGCGAGCACCAGCCGGTCACGTTCTTTCATGCCGATCTCGGCGGCCGCCAAAAAACTGTGAGCGATGGCGAGCAGCCGGGTTTCCTGGTCGCGATGCCGACGCCGATCCACCTGATGGCTTTGAGGCCACCGTTGTCAATCAGTCTGCCGTCATCAAGCGTTCGATGAAGGTGGTGATCGAGATCGGTCGTGCAATAACATGCGCGGTTAAGATCGACGACAAGCCGCACGATGATGATGCGTCGATCACCGTCGAACCCGATCTCGATATGGGACAGTTTTTTGAAGCCAGTGACGATGAGCCACAATTTATTGCTGTGAAAAACCAAGCTTGGCCAATATCATGGCGTCAGCGGAGCGCAGTTTGCGTAGGGGGGTCTATGGCGGTTGTTCGCAAACTTGAGATCAGAAACTTCAGGTCTATTAGACAGTTGGACTGGTCGCCAACCGACGGGATGAACTGCCTCATCGGAGCCGGCGATGCCGGCAAGAGCAGCATCCTCGATGCAATCGACTTTTGCCTCGGTGCCAGGCGCTCATTGACGCTCAGCGACTCCGACTTCCACAATCTCGATGTTGAGAATGAGATCTCCATCACGCTTGTTCTAGGACGATTGGGCGAAAGTTTACGTAACTACGAGGCATATGGCGACTTCCTCTCTGGCTTACGGTCCGATGGGCGCGTCGAAGAGGAGCCAGGACATGGTCTCGAAACGGTTTTGCGGCTTAACCTCACCGTATCCGGCGACCTTGAACCTCGGTGGCGCTTGTTGTCCAAGCGGGCACTGGATAGGGGTGTCGACAGAGGGTTAAATTGGGCAGACCGTCTGGCACTTTCCCCTACGCGGCTAGGAGACTGGGCTGAAAATAACTTGGCGTGGCGGCGGGGATCAGTTCTTAATCGCTTAAGTGAGGAGAAGCCCGATGCTTCCAAAGCGCTCTCAAATGCAGCGAGAGAGGCCCGAAAGACGTTTGGCGCAGAAGCTGAAAAGCAGCTCGGGGGAGCATTGGCGATCGTCAACAAGGCTGCACGGGAGCTGGGAGTACCCGTCGGCTCGTCCGCAAAGGCTCTGCTTGACACCCACTCGGTTTCCGTCAGCGGGGGGACGATCGCCCTCCACAACGATATGGGCGTGCCTCTTCGGGGCCTAGGTCTCGGTTCCACAAGGCTCCTGATTGCTGGACTTCAGCGTGAGGTCGCAGAGAAATCTTCGATCCTCCTTGTCGACGAAGTTGAACATGGCCTCGAACCGCATCGTATCATGCGTCTGATCGGATCGCTCGGGGCTAAAACAATACCGACGCCACAGCAGGTTTTCGCGACTTCCCATTCTCCAGTGGTTCTTAAAGAACTGGGTCATCACCAGTTGTTTGTGCTTAGGAAAAACAGGGATGGCTCGCATCATCCGTATGCGATTCCAGCAGACACTCAAGGAACACTACGCGCGTTCCCGGAAGCGTTTCTTGCCCCGTCGGTTTTGCTATGTGAGGGTGCAACGGAGGTCGGCTTTATTCGCGGTTTTGATCAATACTGTGTTGCACAAGGTCAAACATCGATGCAGGCCGCCGGGCTTGCTCTAGTTGACTGTGGAGGTGGCCATGCCGATCGCCCATATCAACGTGCCAAGGCGCTCATCGCACTGGGATACCGCACGGCAGTATTTCGCGATGACGACGTGAAACCCTCGCAAGCTTTTCAGACCGAAGTGGCGTCTCTCGGTGGCAGGACTTTCACATGGTACGATGGGCAAGATATCGAAAGCGCGATTGTGTTCAACGTCAACGATCACATCCTTTTGCAGATGGTGGATTATGCTATTTCTATCCACGGTAACGATCCGATCGCGGCACATGTTTCTTCTGCATCCAACGGGTCAGACAACCTTCAAAACATCCGCAACGTCCTTTTTTCACAGCAACATTTGAGCTCTCCTGCACAGCGAAACATCCTCGCTCGTGCGTGTGGTGGAAAAAACGCCTGGTTTAAATCGGTCACACACATGGAGCATGTCGCGCTCCACATCCTTGCCCCGAACCAGGGGGGTATCAGCCCGGCACTAACAATCAAAATCAACGACTTGCTAGGTTGGGCACAAACGAGCCATGGATGAGCGAAGTATTCTCAATTGCCAGAGAGGTAGTCTCGCAGCGCCAGCGGGATGCGGCAAGACGCATATCATTGCGACCAGCCTTCTTGCCCACGGTTCCGCCAAGCCGGTTCTGATACTCACGCACACGAATGCTGGCGTCGCAGCTCTCCGTTCACGTCTGGACGCAGCCGGAGTCCCCCGTGCTAGATATCGAATCACGACGATAGACGGCTGGGCATTACGGCTTGTTGGGACGTTTCCCGGACGCAGCGGCCAAGACCCCCAAATTCTTTCCCTGAAATTCCCGGCAAATGACTATCCTGCAGTGAGGCAAGGTACCCTCAACGTCTTGGAGGGTGGTCACCTGACCGATGTTTTGCACGCGACCTATTCGAGGGTAATCGTCGACGAGTATCAAGATTGCATTACTCAGCAGCATCAAATGGTTTGCCGACTGGCTGATATTTTGCCCACCTGTGTACTCGGCGACGACATGCAAGCGATCTTCGGGTGGGGGACAAACGTACTGGTCGGATGGGCCGAGGTTGAACGTGCTTTTCCCCCACTACCCCCGATGAGCACCCCTTGGCGCTGGAACAATGCAGGATGTTCGGCTTTCGGCCAATGGCTCCTGTGGGTTCGAGGGGCACTGACACGGGGAGAGCCTGTCGATCTGCGGCTCGCGCCGAGTGAGGTATCATGGGTGCCAATTACGGGGCCGGATGACGTTCAGGCCCTCACGGGTGCCGCATACTCGTCGTCGCCAGTCAATGGCGGAGGTGCGTTGATTGTCTGCGATAGCCGTGTCCCGCGGAGGCACAGGGATATTGCGAGCAGGGTGAAAGGAGCGGTCGTCGTTGAAAATGCAGATCTGTCCGATTTCATAAGGTTCGCGGAATACTTTGACTTCGCCGCCCCGGGAGCTGCGAATGCTTTGATCGATTTTGCCGGTGAGATGCTTACCGGTGTTGGGCCAGCACAATTCAAGCAGCGTCTCACCACATTGCTCGCAGGCCGATCCCATAAGGCGCCAACAGATGCCGAAACGGCTGCCGTCTCTTTTTCGAACAATCCGAACCCAAAGTCGGCTGTAGATTTCCTTGTAGAGATCAATCGACAAGCGGGGGTATCGCAGCTTCGACCAGCAATCTTGCGAGCGTGTATTCGAGCTCTTAACGCCTCCAGATCAGCTGCGGAATTTCATGATATGGCGGTGCGCGCTCGCGAGCAGTCAAGAGTTCTCGGAAGAAGTGTTCCCAACCGAGCCGTCGGCAGCACTCTTTTGTTAAAGGGTCTCGAGGCCGACGTATCCATCGTAATCGACACCGACGCGCTCGATGCTCGTAATCTCTACGTCGCGATGACACGTGGCTCACGACGTCTTGTGATCTGTTCGACCAACCCTATTCTCACCCGTTTTATGTAGCAGGATACAGCTTATCGATCGCATGGCATCGCATCCAGGCAGATTGAATAGGACGACAATGACAGTTCCGATACAGCTCGTGACCGCAGTTGAAAATCTCTGGCGAATGACGCCGCCCGGACCGGCTAATCTTACAAAAGCGCCGGCTTTCATCAAACTCACGGAGGTGTGCGGCGAAATTTACGGTTTCCCGCATGCCGACTCCGCACTTTCGAATGCGCTACGGTCACTAGGAGCCCCGTTCAATCTTCCAAAAGACAATCGAGATAGGGCGCTCGATCCGGAATTGGCTGCGCTCAAACTGCATGAAGCAATGACAAACCAAATGGTTCGCCGCCGGCACTTGTGTCCTCTCGATTTGTGCGATCAACTTCCGTCAATCCGGTTCGGAAACAGCGTGGTTGGAGAATTTAGCGAACCAGAACTGGCGGAGTTTTTGGACGTGGCCAGGCTCGCGCGGTTCTATCCCACCTATAAACCGCCGGTGCGCCAACTGGCACAATTTCGCTGGCTGGTCGTCGAGGAGAATGTCGCAGTTGATCCAAGGCCGGAAGCGCGGGCCCTGCCCATCCTATTTGTCGATCTAAGCCAAGACTTCGGCGAGATCGATCCCCATATCGGACGCTTTCCGCCAGTTGTCGAGGCTGCGATTTTTTTTCTTCTGCTTGCACCATGGGAAGATTGGGCGGTGTACTCCGAAGTAAACTGGCGCGCCTTCCGTCTTCCGTGGCTTCATACCGTTGACGATGATCTTTTTGTGAGGCCGATGGCGCCCCCAAGCCCCGACACCCTCTCCGTGCAGCCAGATATCGCTTACGACCAATATGGCGATGAGGTCGAAATAGAGCGGCCGACCGTCAACAACTTGGAAGACGAGGCACGGACTGATTTCAACCAACTGAACGAGAGCTTCTGGCAAAGTGTCCTGGACGCCCGCGCTGGCGCCTTGTTCGAGACGCCGATCGTGCATTTCATCGTGCGAGCTTTCCTGGCTGACGGTATGGATGAAGTCATGGCGCATATGACCGCCATTGAGGCGGGGCTAGGATTGGAGATGGATCATAGGAGAGGGCTACGCCCCAAACCGGATGCCCACAGGAACGTCTCCGCTTCTGATAGAACTGCAGCACGTTTGGCTGCTCTCCTGAGCGACGCAGCCACAGCTGTTGCTTATCGCGAGCTGTTTGAGCTCCGCAGCAGCTTCGTTCATGGAAGGGCCGGCCTTGCTTCGCTTGAGCGCCAGGCGTCTCGCACGGAA
This sequence comes from Agrobacterium sp. S7/73, assembly GCF_019355535.1. Lineage (NCBI taxonomy): Bacteria > Pseudomonadati > Pseudomonadota > Alphaproteobacteria > Hyphomicrobiales > Rhizobiaceae > Agrobacterium > Agrobacterium sp. S7/73. The sequence continues at coordinate 193,510 of NZ_CP072138.1, read as the reverse complement.
AATGGCGGAGGCGCTCGTAGCTCAATCGGCGATGAAACCCGGTTTGCGTGTCCATGTTCTCAGCGACCTGCTAGATCGAGGGGCGCCACTTCTGTGATTTCTTTACCTTCAAGTGCAGGAAGACCATCAGTAAAGCGGCGACTGCAATGTTTATAGAAACCTCGGGAGTCGTCACTGCCCAGTTTACAGCACTCCCCATGCCCGAAACCTCCCCCTCCCCGTCATCTCTCTGAGGCCCAGCTCCAGAACAATCCGCCGCGCCGCCTGCGGCGTGACCTCGAGCGTCTTGGCCACCATCCCAGCCGACACGAGCGGCCTTGCCATCACCAGCTCGACCAGCTCCGGCAGTTTTGAAGACGTTCGTCTCCCCGTTAATTTGCGTTCCATCATCTGCCGAGCCAATGCCAGCCTGTCATGCTCTTTCATTCCGATCTCGGCGGCCGCCAAAAATCCGTGGGCGATTGCCAGCAACCGGGTCTCCCGATCACGATGGCGGCGCCGATCGACGGGGATGGTTTTCAGACCGAGATTTATGGCGGCCAGATGGGCACCTGACGTAACGCCGGCCTGGCGCACGATCGCGGCGGCAAACAGCCGGCCGAGCCAGGGCGCGTGCTGAAGGACGGAAAGCTCATTCCAGGCATCGAGGGCAACAATCGCCCGCAGCACCGCCGGCAGGTTTTCTGCCTGCCGCAGCACGCCGCGCCATTCATCGAGCCGGGCATCCTCGTCCCAGTCGAGATCATAGATCATCGGATCCTTGTCCTGGCCGCTGCGACGGCTTGGCCGTGTGGCACTCTCAATCGCGGCTTCCGATCGGGCCAGCACCGCATCGATGGCGGCATAATCGACGCCAGGGATATTTTCGACGTGATCACTGTCCTCCGCCTCCCCTTCCGGATCGATCGCCACCGCGCGGCGGACGGCAGGTGCCGTCCCGGTCTCCTCAGAGCTTGTTGACGTGATCTCGGAGGTTCTTCTGAGCGTGCGGACGCCGTCGGCGGACAGCGCCCAGTCTGAGCGTTGCCCGGCGATGCGCCGGCGGGTGCGCAAGACGTCGCGGGCGATGGTCAGTTCGTGGGTTGGCGTTCGAATATCTCTGACATGGTCATGGAGCACGAGGTCTTCGAGATGCACAAGTTCGCCGTCGATCCAGAGTGAGGCGCAGGCGTCGGCGAAATGGGTGCGCTCGATCCATCCCAGCCCGACCGGTGAACGGGCGATCCGCTCGTCCAGGCGCGCGAGAGCAATACCGGCGTCGAAAGCCGGCCCCATCAGCCCCATCAAGGGTGCCATGCTGATTTCTGCGAAATCGTAAACCATTGAAATCATGGTAAATGATTTGCTAAAGGAACTCTATATGAATATTAAAGTTCCTCACATCATATGATTGGCGGTTGGGCTTCTCACCATCGATAATAATCAAGTATCGATAGTGATGGATTTTGCGTCCTAGATTGGATAAGGTGGGGTCAAACGTCACCCGCAGCGACCTGAACGGGATGGAAATGACTGGCGACAGAGAGGCGGGAGGACTTTCCTCCGCCACACCGCAACTATTCGCTTCGGGCCGTCGCGCGATGACGTTGCGCACGCGCCTGCTCAACAAACCGGCGCTTGACCTCATCAAACAGGGCCGGTGGCAAGGGCCTGTAGTAGCCCGTTTCGCTATCGACCGGCCTGACGTCGGGTCCCGGCCAGACAAACCGATTGCTTTCCGTCACAACGATCCAGGAGCGTTCGTCGTCAAGACCCAGACGCCGCTTGGTGGCAGCCGGGATTTCGACGGCGTCTTGCGGGTCGGATGGCGGCGAACGCGTGACAGGCAAAACTCTCACGGCCGGCGTTCCGTCTTCCAGTGTAGCGACGATCGCCAGGACAAGCACCGGACGGTCCTTGTCTGCCTCCTCCCGTCCTTCAAGATGCTGCCAATGCCAGAGATACGAATATCGGAAGAGCCAGCCGACCTTTGGTTCAGTCGGCAGCATGCTTTTCCGTCAACAGTTCGGCATTGAGATGATCAAGGCCCGGCTCCATCCGCGAAGCTTCAATGGCTGCGAGTTCATCGTCACCAAGGGCTGCCGAGAGTTCAACCCGGCGATCCCGTTTCGCCAGCCGGAGATAATCCTCATAAGCTATCAATACCGTGCGCGGGCGGCCGTTCTTGGTGATGATCACCGGCTCACGGACAGCGGCATCCTGATAGGCCCCGAAATTTTTCGACACCGCCGCAGCGGTTACTGTGGATGTCATAACAAAACTCCCTTGTTCCGTAATATACGGGATTCACGGAATATATGCAAACAACTCGTTCTACGGATTATGCAAAGATGAAGCTAACGTCACCGACCCTGGCTGCAACTGACGAGTCAGTGCTGAAGCGCGCCGAGGAACTGGATGCTCTGGACGCCATCCTTCCGTTTGACCGTCGCGACCAGCTTGCTGAACTTCTGACCGACGAGGACGTCGCCACGCTGAAACATCTCGCCAGCGAGGGCATGGGCGACAACACCATGCGGGCACTGGCGTCGGATATCGCCTACCTTGAAGCGTGGTGTTCTGTGGCTACCGGCACCCCCCTGCCCTGGCCGGCGCCTGAAAGCCTGCTCCTGAAATTCGTTGCCCACCATCTGTGGAATCCGATCGAACGCGAAACCAATCCCGATCATGGCATGCCCGAAGACGTCTCGATCACACTGCGTGCCAAGGGCCTCCTGAGAAGTAGCGGCCCGCATGCGCCCGCGACCGTTCGCCGCCGGTTGACCAGCTGGTCGATCCTCACACGCTGGCGTGGCCTGACTGGATCGTTTTCGGCGCCATCGCTGAAGAGTGCCCTCCGCCTTGCGGTCCGTGCCAGCAATCGTCCTCGGCAGAGGAAAAGCAGGAAGGCCGTCACCGGCGACATTCTCGCAAAGTTGCTGGCAGTATGCGCCGGTGACAGGCTGGTCGACCTGCGTGACCGGGCGCTTCTGCTGATGGCTTTCGCATCCGGTGGTCGTCGGCGTTCCGAAGTGGCGGGACTGCACGTCGAGGATCTGGTAGACGAGGAACCCGTTCGTGCCAATCCTGCCGATGAGTCCTCCCCTCTCCTCCCCTGCCTGACGATCCATCTCGGCCGTACCAAGACCACATCGGCCGATGACGACGAGCATGTCGTGCTGATCGGTCGACCGGTAACGGCGCTCAAGCATTGGCTGGGTGAGGCAAAGATCGAGGCAGGACCGGTTTTCCGTCGTATCGACCAGTGGGGCAATCTCGATCGGCGGGCGATGACACCCCAATCGGTCAATCTGATCCTGAAAACCCGCATCAAACAAGCCGGACTCGACCCCGCACAGTTTTCTGCCCATGGGCTTCGTTCCGGCTACCTCACCGAAGCTGCCAACCGCGGCATTCCACTGCCTGAAGCCATGCAGCAATCCATGCACAAATCAGTCGTTCAAGCTTCCGGCTATTATAACAACAGTGAGCGAAAGATGGGACGGGCGGCGCGTCTGGTTCTGTAGTCAACAACAAAGCTCCATCTCCTAAACCGGTCCTTTGCTCTGGCCCCTTGCATCAAAGTTCGTTACGGCGCGGCGGTTGTGAGCTGCTGCAACAGCTTGACGAAGCGGCTAGTCCTGACGGCCTTCGCGTTCTGGGCCAGGTCTACCGTTTGCACGACGACCAGCTGCTTTGACGGCACAATGGCAATCGCTTGGCCGCCGTAACCGGAGGCGAGCGCCGCGCCGGGACCGAATACATTGGGATTCAACGTCCACCACAGATAGCCGTATCCCATGCTCCCGCGATCGGTCATGGAGTATGTAGTGGTGGATGCTTTGACCCATGCCGCTGGAATGACCTGCCGGCCGCTCCAGCGCCCTCCGTCGAGATAGAGCTGGCCAAACCGGGCTGCGTCTCTGGCACTGAGGCGAAACGGATAGGCGGGATGTTTAGACTGGCGTTCGGTCACATATCCACCGTCCCGCGCCTTGAAATCTTCCATGCCAATGGGTTCAGCGATGCGGTCCGCGAAGCTTTGAAAAATATCCTCGCCGGTCTGCTGGCGATAAATCGTTCCCAGTGCGTTGAAATCCCAGTTGTTGTAGAACCAGAAGGTACCGGGCGCATCGCTTCCCCGCTCCGGGCGCTTCTGGCGAATGTCGGCGGTTTCGTAAGCTGCGGCATGATAGATGCCCGATCGCGCCATGAGCAGATCGCGGACAGTGGCCTGCTTTTCTGCCCCGGTCAGGACTGGAGGTTTGTCGTCAATGCCGAGATCGGCAAGAGTGCTGCCGAGATCGATGCGACCTTCTGAAACCGCAATACCGTAAAGTGCGCCGAGCAGGCTTTTGCGCACGGAAGCGACACTCACTTTGCGTGACACTTCACCCCAACTAGCAATCACCTCGCCCTTCTGCACGACCATAACCGCCGTCGGCTTCAAGCTGGCGGCATAGTCCTCCGCCGCCTTCAGCTGTTCGACGGACCAGCCTGCAGGCGCAGGGTCAACGCTTTTCCAGGGCTGCGCATTCGCCTCACCACCAAAGGCGATCGTGACAACGGAAATGAAAGCAAAAACAATCGGACGCATGAAATGACCTTGGGACTGTGAAATGTTCTACCCAGCATGACAGTTTAGTTCTCACACCACCTCGAATGTCATGAGTTCTGCAACGGCAATGCCGTCTCGACCAACCGCATCCAGTAGGCCATGCCATAAGGAATCGCTGCGTCGTTGAAATCATAGTTGGGGTCATGCAGCCCGGCCGTGCTTCCGTTACCTAGAAGCGCGATGTTGCCGGGCCGCTGTTCAAGCATGAAAGCGAAGTCTTCTGAGCCCATAAGCTGCGAGTGGTCGGGATCCACGCCCATCAACGCACTCGCGACCTCAACAGCCAGCGCGGTTTCCGACGGAGAATTGACGACTACCGGATACAGGTTTCTGAAGGTGACCGTCGCCGTCGCTCCGTAGGACGACGCGATACCCTCCGAGATGTCGACAATGCGACGAGCCATGGTGTCTCGCACCTCCGGCTCAAACCAGCGTGCCAAGCCACGCAGCTCACTCGATTCAACGAAGGTACTACCCGGTTTTCCGCCTTGAAACGATCCGAAGGAGATCACTCCGCTCTTCAGCGGATGGACGTTCCGAGCGATGATGGTCTGCAGGGCGATAAGGATGTTAGCGGCGGGAAGCAGCGCATCAACGCCAGCCTGAGGGCTGGCGGCATGCGCACTTTTCCCATCGACTGTTATCTTGAAACTCGCCACGGCCGCACCGAACGGGCCTGTGCGGGTGGCGAAACGGCCAACGTCCAGACCCGGTTCGTTATGAAGGGCAAACACCCGCTCAATGCCCCAGCGCGTCATCAGGCCGTCATCGCACATTGCTTTAGCACCGCCCTGCCCCTCCTCCGCCGGCTGGAAAATCACAACGGCTGTGCCATCAAAGTTGCGTGTTCCGCCAAAGCTTTTGCAGCACCCAACAGCATCGCCGTGTGCCCATCGTGTCCGCAAGCATGCATCCGGCCCTCGGTGGTGGAGGCGTAAGGCAATCCGGTCGTCTCCTGAATGGGCAGTGCATCCATATCGGCACGCAGACCGATCACCTTACCGGAAGCGTCATTCCGGCCCCGAATAACGCCAACAACGCCGCTCCGGCCAATACCTTCGGCAACCTCATCGCAGCCAAAAACCCGCAGCTTGTCGGCTACGAAGGAGGCGGTACGAGGAAGCTCGTAGCCCAGCTCCGGGTTGGCGTGGAGATCACGACGCCAGGCGATGATTTCATCGTGCATAAACGCGGTCCAATGTTTGTGTCACTGGACCGCATGCTACTGCTGCGGAGCGCATAAATCTCCTACTTCGGGAAGATTTATGCGACAGCTTTGGGACGGCCAGAGCCCATCATCTCAATCAGTCTCTTGAGTCGCTCCACCACGTCACTGGTCTCCAAGAGTTGCTGCTTCTGCTCGATACCGGCCGAGAGTAACGTGGCAACTGTGTCGGCCAATTGGCTTGCGTCACCGACCGAAGGCAGGCTGAAACGGGCCTTGGATCCTGGTGGAAGTGCGGAAAAGTCCACCTCGGCATAGGACTGGTACGCATCGAGAACCGCGCTCGACAGATCAGCTGCCTCCTTCGATTGCGCGCCCTGCTCCCCGACGGCTTTGACTTTCGCCTCCAGGAACTCGCCATCGATGATGCCCACGATGCCTGCTCGCTGAAGTCCGCAGACGGTAACCTTGAGAGCTCCGTCCACCTGTGTCTGACGATCAACCACGTTTGCCATAACGCCAACCGAATGGAGGGCATCAGCGGTGCTTGGACGATCGTATGTGCCACTCCTCTGGGCGACCACGAGAACGCGACGGTCGCCGGCGAGAGCCTGTTCCACGGCCTGCCGGGTTTTGTCGCGCGCCACGAAAATCCGCGAAACCATGTGCGGAAAGAGGACCATATCTCGCATGGGGACGACGGGAATTTTCGCGTCGGCCGAGATACGCGTGTTAGCCTGCGCCGAGGTCGCAGGTATTTCAGTTGACTGGATCCTCGCGGCCAATACGTTCCAGTCTCTAAAGCCAAGAATTCGGGCAACAAGCTCCTGGCTTTCGCTGGTGGACAGTGCGAGGGATTTGGCGCTGAGCGCTTCACGTAGCGTTTTCGCCATAGCTTTGGCATCGCGGAAATCACGCATGAGATGATCCTTTGCAAAAACGAACGGAGAGCGTCAGGAGCTTGCGTTGCTGACCCGTTCGTCCGGGCAAAGGGAGCCATAAGTGGCTCGATACATTCACCGTACCCCAAAGGGGCGTAAGCAGCAGGCTGTATCTACCGATCGTTAATTCTGCGCAGAAGGTTTGTTCTCTGTCAACGCCAGCTTGGGCGAAACCGCCGCTGTTCTCTCGCGGGAATTCTGGACGACTCACCGGTCGGGACTTGGCTCATCGGCAATTCACTCGGCGAGGTGTCGTAGGAGGACGTCGGAGCTTGTAGATCAAAAAGGAGTGGGTCCGAGGCGGCGCGCGGAACTTCATCCTAAGATCGGTGAAGGAAGATATGCGCGCAGCATCGTGACAATGAGCCCGTGAGGTTCGCGAACACACAAGCATTGCGGCGGCCGTGAGCATAGAGAATGCCGAATTGCGCCATCGCGAAAGCCATGACGAAATGCGCTAGAGCCGATAGCACCAGCTTTGAGGCTATCGTCTCCCTCTGCAGCGCCGTCTCCAACACAAATCCGAACACCCGAGAAACAGCGACTCTGGCATTTGGGTGATGGATCTGACGTCGACAGCGCATCATTCTATCCTTGCTTAAGGGCTGCGAGGCGCTCCTTCGTCGCTTTAGCTCCCGTTTCGAAACCTTAAGCTGTCCAGCACATTTTCGTAATTCTAACATCATGCATTCAAATCTCCTATGACAGAAGACACTATTGCAGCTGAGCGTACGGCCGATTGATCGACACGGTCTGGTGCCGAATTCCTTTGAGATGGTTTCTGAAATCACAAGCCGAAATCGAGATCTGAAAGCCGGCACCGAAGATGAGACCCGCGATCAGCACGCGCCCTGAACGCAGGTTGGAGGGACGAAGTGTGACGCTCGGGTCGCTCATTTGACAGCCGTGCAGAATGCGCCTTCCCCTTGTAGAAACAAACAGTTACAGGCTGAGAGAACTCACTTCGAGGAGGCCGCACCGCGCGTTAAGGTTCTGTTAACCAAAAAGAGTTTGCCGAACAGGTAGAATCGCACGTATTAATAACGCTTATTGGAAAGCATCAGAGCTAAAAGCGTTATTCTGGATTTGGCTGAATGAACATGGCAATCAACATCGAGGCGTCTGATTTTGATCAGGAGATTCTCCAGCAAGGAGAACTGATCTCTGACAATCTGAACATGCTTCGATTGGAGCAATATCCACCGGATGCTGAAAAAGGTCTACGCTCCTTTTCGCTGGCCGAAGTTGCGGACTATCTTGGCGTCACGCAAAATCACATCAAGAAGCTACACCTCGAAGGAAAGGGTCCGGTTCCCGCAACGACCTCATCGGGACGCAGGACTTACACCGCAGAGCAAATGCTCGAACTTCGTCATTTCCTTGACAAGAACGGCCGCAGCGACTTTAAGCGTTACGTTCCCCATAGAAGGCCAGGGGAGCCATTGCAGATTGTCTCGGTCGTCAATTTCAAGGGCGGCTCTGGCAAGACGACGACCACGGCTCATCTCGCGCAGTATCTCGCACTCACGGGTCATCGTGTTCTTGCTATCGACCTCGACCCTCAGGCGTCGCTGACCGCGCTTCACGGTATCCAGCCCGAGCTCGACAAAAATCCGTCATTGTTCGAGACGCTGCGCTATGACGATCAGCGCAAGTCGATTACCGAGATTATCCAGCCGACAAATTTTCCTGGTCTGGACATTGTCCCGGCCAATCTCGAGCTTCAAGAATACGAGTACCAAACGCCGCTCGCAGCTTCGAACAGGTCCTCTCCGGAGGGACGGCTGTTCTTCACGCGTATCTCCAACGCCCTAAAGGAAGTCGAAGATCGCTACGATGTGGTAGTCATCGACTGCCCGCCGCAGCTCGGCTACCTCACGCTGACTGCACTGACCGCGTCGACGTCAGTTCTAATCACTGTGCACCCGCAGATGCTGGACATCATGTCGATGAGCCAGTTCCTACTTATGCTCGGCGGCATTCTGGAATCGATCAAGGGTGCCGGTGCCCGGGTAAAATTGAACTGGTTCCGCTACCTCGTGACGCGCTATGAACCGACCGACGGCCCCCAGGCTCAAATGGTCGGGTTCATGCAAGCGATGTTTTCGAAGCGAATGCTGCAGAACCATATGCTGAAATCCACCGCAATCAGCGATGCCGGGATCACGAAGCAGACCCTTTATGAGGTAGAGAAGAACCAATTCACCCGGACAACATACGATCGGGCGCTTGACTGCCTGAACGCCGTCAATGGTGAAATCACCGGGCTCATCCATAAAGCTTGGGGTCGCAAATGAATGCAGTTTTTGACAGCCGTGCAAATTCACGAAATCTTTCGCTAAATCACGGACTTGAAACAGCACGCGGAGGGAAATGATGGCCAGAAACCATTCTTTGGCAAAATTCGTACAGCCGTCCGCGGAAGAACATCAAAAAACTGCGGACACTCGCGCAGAGTATACCCGCCGGGGTGCTTCGCGCTCGATGATGCAGTCCCTCGACGAACTGGCCGAGACGTCAATCCGCATGCTCGAAGGCGAGACGGTGGTCTCACTCGATCCTGAGCTGCTCGAAGGCTCATTTGTTGCCGACCGCATCGGCGACGACCAAGAAGACTATGTTCAGCTTCGCGAAGCAATCCGACAGTCGGGTCAGTCGACACCGATCCTCGTTCGCCCCCACCCCGATGCCGAAGGACGGTACATGATCGTCTTCGGGCATCGCCGTGCACGAGCCGCGCGAGACCTTCAGATTCAAGTGCGGGCAGTAATCAAGCCTCTCGAGGACCTCGCCCACGTAATCGCTCAGGGCCAAGAAAACACCGCGCGATCCGACCTGACCTTCATAGAGAAGGCGCTCTTTGCCAAGAAGCTTCTTGCTAACGGCATGAGCAAGGATGTCGTGAAGATCGCCCTGACAATCGACGACACGCTTCTTTCGAGAATGCTCGCGGTTGCCGACGCCGTTCCCGAGGCTGTCCTTGACGCTGTCGGCGCCGCAAAAGGCGTAGGACGCGATCGCTGGGAGGAATTGAAAAAGCTCGTTCTGATACCAGCCAATGCTCAGAAAGCGTGCGAATTCGTGGGTGCGAGTGATTTTCGCCAAACGGCAGAAGGGGAGCGTTTCAATGTTCTTCTGGCCGAACTAAAAGCCGCAAAGACGCTGAAGAAAAAACAGACCGCATCTCCGTCAGTTCGACAGTTTGACGTCGCCGCCAAATCCGTTGCCGTGACGACCAAATCGTCCGGGAAAACATTTACGCTCGCGCTGACATCGAAAGATGCGTCCAAATTCGGAGCATTTCTGTCCGAACAGTTGGAGTCGCTTTACCAGGCATTCCAGCGAGAAACACAGACTAAACCAGGAGATTAACCGCAAAAGAAAAAGGCCCCCGTAACGTTGCCGTCGTGGAAGCCTTCCTCTGTATGTCGCAATCAGAGAATCGCATTTTCACGAATCCTCGTCAAGAGTGTTGGCACCGAATTTGGTGAGCGGATTTCTTTTGCCTTTTGAAAGGTGAAGAAATGGAACGTGGACATGGGACGACGCCCTTTGGGCGGCGGTCGATGACGTTCGCCTTATTGGCAAGGCAGCGACAAATCGACGAGGCACCACCGGAAACCAGGCGCAACAAGTGGAAACTCTTCAGGGCTGTCTGCGAAGCCCGAAAGGAATTGAACGTGTCGGACCGCTCTCTATCGGTTCTCGACGCTCTCCTGTCGTTCTACCCATCGGATGATCTTGCCCTCGAGGACGGTTTGATCGTCTTTCCGTCGAACGCACAGCTTTCAATACGCGCAAGGGGAATGACACCAGCGACGTTGCGACGGCATCTGGCCGCTCTTGTCAACGCTGGCCTCATCCTTCGCAAAGATAGTGCCAACGGCAAGCGCTTTGCCCGGCGGAGCAGGGCAGGGGAGATCAATGAAGCTTTCGGCTTCAATTTGGCCCCGCTGTTGTCCCGCGCAAAAGAGATTGAAGACATCGCGGCCAAGATAACCGCCGACCGGGAGCTTTTCCACGCGACACGGGAACGGATCAGCCTCTGCCGCCGCGACATAACCAAACTAATCCAGCTGGCAATAGACGGATGTGTAGAAGGCGAATGGAGCCAACTTCACGACCGATTCCGCGCCTTCCTCGCGTCTTTGCCCCGTCAGCCGTCACTCGATGAACTCCAGTTCCTACTCAGCCGCTTGATAGACCTCCGCACGACTATCGTCAAGCTTTTGGAAGAACACGATAAAATGGAAAATATGTGCGCCAGAGAGTCTCAAAATGAGCGCCACATACAGGATTCACAAACACAATCCTGTTATGAATCTGAAGCAGAGCAAGAAGCACCAACTGCCGAAACTTTCAGCGAGCCGGCCACCACGCAATCCGCTAAAGAAAAGCACCGGGCCATCAAACAGACTCTGGTAGAACCGATCCAATCTTTAAAACCCGCTGTCGCCCTGGACACTGTGCTACGCGCCTGCGGTGAAATTCACCCATATGGGCCTGATGGATCGATCAGATCGTGGCGAGATCTGCTCGCAGCGACAGCCGTCCTGCGATCAATGCTTCAAATAAGCCCATCGGCCTTCCATCAAGCATGCCTTGTCATGGGGCCAGAAAATGCTGGCGCTGCCATAGCTTGTATCTTCGAAAAGGGAGGGCAGATTAATTCTGCAGGTGCATACCTGCGCGATCTCACCAGACGAGCGACGCAGCGCCAATTCACGATCAAACCAATGGTCTCGGCCCTGCTAAGGTCCAAGGCAGGCCAATCGTGAAATGAAGCAACCGCTGCCGCCAGGGACTAGGAGCAATCGGCATCAGCAGCTATGCGGAGCGGTTGCGAACAACTGGTTCGTCATGCGTCAAGCACGGATAATGGGACGGACAGGCTTAAATTCGTATGGCTGATATCGCAATGGCATGTGGACCAGCAGCGCGATATTCGGTATCCGCAGGACTTGTTGCGATGCTGAAACAGCGCCGAAGACACCCAAGGCCTCTCAAAGTGAAAAAAGTTCAACGCAGCTTTACCGTCGAGTACAGATCGGGTCGGCGAAAACTCAACCCCAAACCGAATTCGATCTGGGGAGACATGGATCTCAAGTCCGTTGCACAGGATCTGCAGGACGAGGCAATGCCATTCCTTCCGGAGACTTCCGAGGTCAGCAGAACCGGAACGTCTTTCGCAAGAAAACAACAGGCCGCGGCGTTGTTGACACCGCCAATTGAGCAAGAGACAAATGCATGGGCTTTACAGGAGACCACAATGGCCGACGAAAACGATACGATGACTGATGCTGACACGCCGGCCGCAGCGGCGCTGGATGTGGTGAAGAAGGAACGCAAACCTCGCGCCAAGAAGGCCGCCAGCGAAACGGTCTCAGCGGCAGTTTCGGCGCAACCGGCAGCGGCATCGAATGCCGCAGCGGTCAAGCCGAAGAGAGGACGCAAGGCAGCAAAGTCCGACGAGGCTGCGACTAGCGCCAAACGTGCGCCTGTCAAACGCGCTACGAAGGCCGTGCAGGCGGCTACCACTCCGTCGGTGGCAGCAGTTGACGAGTTTGCGGATCTTCTGCAGCTGGAAGAGGAAAACCAAAGATTGCGCAAGCTGCTGGCCGAGAAGCTGCGTGCGGAAAACGCTGATCTGCGAAAGCGGCTCAACCTCGCTTGATCGGCAGCAGCCTATCGAGCGCCGGCCGCATTCACGAGGCTATATCGAAACGAACATGTTGGCGGCAGTTAAACCTCCCGCCAGCGCTTTCGCCGACTGCCTCCGTGCGGGGTAGAATACGAGGTCGAATAAATGGCGTCTCCGTGGAAACTTCTTGCTCGGCTGGTGTCACCGCGACGTCAGCAGCGCCAGGAACATGGCTCGACCGATGATGTGAAGCCGGACATGTTGGCCATCGCCAACCCTACTGAAACGGCTGGCGATATCGGATTGAACACCGCAGCGCCTCCGGTCGACGAAAAGCCGGTCGCCGACGAACAATCGGAGGCGGTGTCAGCGGACCCGGATCATTCCGACGAAACCGCAAGCAGTATCCATGGCACGGCCGATAGCGAGGACGCTAGGCGCGCGGAGGCGGCTGATCCGGCCTTGTCCGATGAGCCCGGTACGGTCGCACGCGAAGCACCAAAACCCTCCCAGACTGGCGAAGGTGTTACGCGAAAGCGCAGGAAACTGACCAAGTCAGGGGAGCCGGTTGAAGCTGTTTTGCCGCCCTCTACAGCCGCTCCCTCCGATTCTGACGACACGATCAGCCTTGACGAAGAAATCAAGCTGCTCCGGAACCAACTCGCGCGCAAGCTTCAGCTGCAAAATGCACAACTCAAGAGGATGCTGGAGCGGTTCGAGCGCTGAACGTATCATTCAATAAATGGGCGACTCTTCGTTTGCTCGCGAGAGTGTCACACTGCCCCCTTTCCAATAGCGTTCGGCTGCTGACATTCACCGTGACCCGAGGGTGTTCGTGACTCCCCCGGCGTCGATGCGCTTCGACCTGCAGCTAAGCCAGAGTTCCTCGTATGGGTTTCCGGAGCCGTGGGATGTGCTTAGCTCACCAGCCTGATTGCCGTCACAGCTCAGACAATGCTCTGTGCTCGGCCGCAGCTGCCTTCAGCTTTTCGATTGTTCGGTTTCCCTCGCGAAACAGGTTGAGCATCACAGCTGCCGCAAGCTCGACATCCGGATTGTCCTTTGCAAAACCGCGTTGCGCCCTCCATTCCTCCAGCACAACGTCCAAAATTTCCAGCTCGTCCGGCCCAAAGGTCGTTTCCAGAAACTGATGCATACTCGAATGACCTCTTCACAAGTGACAGCCGCAATGTGGGGAGGGAACGGCGCGGATCAAGGGCGAATTCGCATGGGGAGCGGTTGCAGAGAGGAAGAGGAGGGAAGGGGAGCTGTGACGGATTGAGAGGGTTGGAGAGAGGCTCCGGCCGGTCCGTCACGGAGAAACGGACATGGCACAAGCCATCCAGAAAATCACCCTCAGTGCAGCCCGGGATATTCCCTTCAACAAGCTGGTGCTCAGCCAGCAGAACGTCCGCAAGATCAAGGCGGGCGTCTCGATCGAGGACCTGGCGGAAGATATCGCCCATCGCGGTCTGCTGACCAGCCTCAATGTCCGCCCAGAACTCGACGGCGATGGCAACGAGACCGGCATCTATCGCATCCCCGCCGGCGGGCGCCGTTATCGTGCCCTCGAACGCCTGGTAGCGCAGAAGCGGCTGGCCAAAACCGCCGGTGTTCCCTGCATCGTCAGCAAGGGCGAGACGCTGGAGGTCGAGGATTCGCTCGCCGAGAACGTTCAGCGCGTCAGCCTTCATCCGCTCGATCAGTTCCGCGCATTCCAAACTCTCCGGGAGCAGGGGCTTGGCGAGGAGGAGATCGCGGCGCGCTTCTTCGTCTCGGTTGCCACCGTCAAGCAGCGCCTGCGGCTGGCCTCCGTCTCGCCGCGGCTTCTCGATCTTTATGCCGAAGACGAGATGACGCTCGAGCAGATCATGGCCTTCTCGATCACCAACGACCATGTTCGCCAGGAGCAGGTCTGGGATACGGTGTCGCGTTCGCATAGCCGTGAACCTTATTATGTTCGCCGGCTGCTGACAGAGACCGCCATCCGCGCTAGCGACCGCCGCGCCGTCTATGTCGGTATCGAGGCCTATGAAGCGGCCGGTGGCGTGACCATGCGCGATCTGTTCGACCAGGATCAGGGCGGCTGGCTGCAGGATCCGGCACTGCTCGAGCAACTCGTGATGGAGAAGCTGAAGGCTGACGCCGAGGCGGTCCGCGTGAGCGAAGGCTGGAAGTGGGTCGAAGCCGCTTTTGATTTCCCCTACGGTCACACGTCCGGTCTGCGCCGCTTTTATGGCGAGCAGGCCGAAATGACAGAAGACGAACTGGCCCGCTATGATGCCACCCGCGCCGAATACGACAAGCTCGACGCAGAATATGCGGAGGCAGACGAGTACTCGGAAGCGACCGAACAGAAACTGGAGGAGCTTGGAAGCGAACTCGATCAGCTCATTGACAGGCCATATGTGTTCGATCCGGAGCAGGTCGCCCGCGGGGGTGTTTTTGTGTCGCTCGGCGCCGGTGGCGAGCTCAAGATTGAGCGGGGCTTCGTGCGACCTGAGGATGAACCGAAGGATGAGGCCGATCCGTCAGCTGATGCCAACGGTGGTGCCGATTATGGCAGTAGTCTTCCGGCAACCGGGGACGCCGACGGCGAGAGCACCCAACCGGACGACGAGGACGAAACGATCAAGCCGCTTCCCGATCGCCTGATCCTCGATCTGACGGCGACGCGCACAATTGCTTTGCGCAATGCGCTCGCGAACGATCCTGTGATCGCCTTCCTCGCGGTCCTGCATGCTTTCGTCCTGAAGACCTTCTACCTCTACGGCTCGGATTCATGCTTGGAGGTGACGCTGCAAAGCGCCCGCTTCAGCCAGACGCCGGGGCTCGGCGACACGGTCTGGGCGAAGGAGATCGATCAGCGGCACGAAGGCTGGGGACAGGATCTGCCTAAGGATCCGAACGATCTCTGGGATTTCCTGATCACGCTCGACGAGGTCAGCCGGCAGGCGTTGTTTGCGCATTGCGCCTCGCTTTCGGTCAACGCGGTGATCGAACCCTGGAACAAGCGCACCCGCGCGATTGCGCATGCCGATCAGCTGGCCCGCTCGATCGGTTTCGACATGGTCGAAGCCGGCTGGACACCGACTGCCGACAACTATCTCGGCCGTGTCACCAAGGCGCACATTCTGCAGGCGGTCCGGGAGGCCAAGGGCGATCAGGCGGCAGAGCTGATCGGCCACCTCAAGAAGACCGACATGGCCCGCGAGGCCGAACGGTTAATGGCCGGTAGTGGTTGGCGTCCGGAGCCTCTCCGTCTCGTTACAGATGTCGCTTCCGTCGGCGACGCGACGTGCGAAAACGCAGAGATTCTGAGCGGTGATGCAGCCGGGAGCGGCAATTCCGATCTCCCAGCGTTCCTGACTGATAACGGGGGCTGCGACTGACGAAGTCAACGAAGAACGGCATCTCGACGCCGCCGAATAACTGTCTTCCCAGTTCAACCAACGGCCCGGCTCCGAAAGGAGACCGGGCCGCTTCCATATTCAGGAGCATTTCAATGCCCGACTTTACGATCGAATCCACCTATCACCTGCCGGTTTTTCGGCATGGAACTTATGCGGCTGACACGCTCGAGGCCGCCTGCCGGGCCGCCGTCGACGACGACAATTGGGATCTCGCCGAGAAAGACTACGATTCCTCCGGCGAGGTTCATATCACCGGCGTCTGGGAAGGCGCCGATAGCGCCTACAACGGGCCGTCAGTCCCGGTGCCCTCGCAATTCGATGAAGCTGTCCAGCGGCGTGCACGTCATTTCGAGATCCTGCTCGGCCTGTTGAAGATCTTCTTCGACGACGCGCGAGCAGCACGGCCTCCGTCGCCCGACTGGCTTGCCCGCTCGGCCTGGGAGATAGCGCGTGGTGAGGCCATCCTTGGCAACGCTCCGGATCCCGATGAGCCTGTGGGTCCGCCAAAGGCGACCCATGTTCTCGGCCGGCTGCAGGAAGAGCAGGTTCGTAATGCGATCGCCGCCGTACTGGAGGTCGATGACAATTTCCGAGCGCTTTCGCCGGCGGCCGTAACCGACGACGAGATCCGCACCGCCTGCCTCACGATCGCGACGACGATGGATGTCTCGGACTTCGTCGGCAATGCCGAATTCCAGGCAGCGCTTGCGGCGATCCGGGCAGCGCATCAGCGCCTCCATCCTGCCTGATCGACCATCAGCCATTTCACTTCCCCAACCCAGCCCGGTCACAGCGCCGGGCGCTTGTTTTTTCAGGAGACTCCCATGAACACTTTAACACACGATGCCCGGTCCGCTTCCTCGGGCTTCAGGGTCGACATCTCCCGCGGCGAACGCATCGGCCGCGTCTCTTCGGAATGGTTTTCGCGCCCCGATGACGAACGCTTCCTGTCGCTGACTGATTTGTACGATACCGTCCGGTCCCGAGCCGAGCGGGCCTATGCCCGAACGATCGAAAGCGCTGCGATCCGCGTCGAGGCCACACGCGACAATGCCGAGCGGCTTGAGGTTCTCGTTCCAGGTCAGCGTCAGGCGATCGCGCCGACCCATTGGAGTTACGGCCAGCTTTGCAGCCTGGTCGGCGCCCCCGCCACCTATATGCGGCAACTGCCGGCGCCGCTCGCCGCGATCAATCTGCAGCATGGTCTGCTCAATCACCGTGCCGAGCTCATCAAGACGCTCGAGATGGACGACGGTCGCCTGGAACTGCGGGCCGTCACCGGACCGGAATATGGCCGCATCTGGGATCACGAACTGGTCTCGGCGGTCATGAAGATCGCCGGAAATGGCACTGGCGACACCATGTGGAAAGTACCTGGTGTGCTGGATTGGGCGACGATGACCCACAATCCGTTCGTCGACATCACCAAGGACACGACCACCCTCTATGCCAGCGACCGGGACGTCTTCCTGTTCCTGGTCGACGATACCCATCCGATCGAAGCCGGGCGATTGCCGAACGGCGAGCCTGATCTCTACTTCCGCGGGTTTTACGCCTGGAACTCCGAGGTCGGATCGAAGACGCTCGGCATCGCCTCCTTTTATTTGCGGGCGGTCTGCGCCAACAGAAATTTGTGGGGCACGGAGAATTTCGAGGAGATCACCATCCGGCACTCGAAGTTCGCCGCCCAGCGCTTTGCGCATGAGGCGGCACCCGCGCTGACCAGCTTCGCCAATTCCTCGCCGGCGCCATTCATCGCCGGCATCAAGGCGGCGCGCGAGCGGATCGTCGCGCGCAAGGACGACGACCGCGAAACCTTCCTGCGTCGGCGAGGCCTCTCGAAAGGCGAGACCGTCAAGGTCATCGAGATGGTTCTGTCGGAGGAGGGGAGGCCGCCGGAATCGATCTTCGATTTCGTGCAGGGCATCACCGCGCTGGCGCGCACGAAAACCAACCAGGACACGCGCCTCGAACTCGAACGCAAAGCGAAGAAGCTGCTGGAGAGCGCCTCCTGACATGTTCATGCGCGCTTGGCTCGGGCCCCCCGCATCCGCGAATCGCATCGTTGTCATCCGAGAGCCGGTCAGACGCCGGGTCTCTTTCTGTCTGGAGCACCCCAATGGCTATCCCCGATCATGCCCGCACAAACTTCGACACGCTGCTGCGCGCCGCGTCCGATGGCAATCTTGCTCTCATGGAATGCCTCGATGCCGCCACACGCGAGCCGCGTTACGTGCTCTGCGCCGTCGGCCGCAGTGACGGCGAATACGTCTTCACGCCGTTCGGCCATCTTGCCGACTGCAATCCATACGACGCCTACCTGCCGCCCGATCCCGACGATCCCACCAGTTTCATTGTTAGCCCGGCAACCTGAGCACTGATGATCGCCGACAATTTCGGCCGGCGATTCCCGATTCTTCCCTGGCTGCCCAGATTTTCGCTCCTCCGACCCTTCGGCAGGGCGCTGGGCTCGGCCGTTCTTTCCTCACTCCTGGAGCATCCTTCGATGAATATCATCTCACATTCTCAAACCGTTTCCGCCTCTCCGCGCCTTGAGACCAAAACCGGCGCTGAGGCACTTCTCAAAGCCGCCGAACAAATCGCCTCTCGTCTGGAGCATGGTAAAGCCGTCACTTCGGGCGACCTGCGACAGCTCATGATGGAGGCTCTTGGCGGGAGCGACGCCGAGGGCCTCTGGCTCTGGAAGGACGCCTACGAAGCAGCAGAGGCCGCTCAGGTCCTGTTCCTGCGCAAATTCCGCTCAATTGTCTCCCGGGGCCAATCGCCTCGATCGACGCTCGCGATGTTGACGAGGCTGGCAACCCTTGTGCCGACCCACAGCCGACGGTCCGAGGAGAGCCAGGCTCTGCAGCAATTCTCGACACCGATCCCGCTTGCCTATGTCGCTTCCCGTGCTGCTGGCATCACGGCCGCTGACACGGTTCTCGAACCGTCGGCTGGAACCGGTCTGCTGGCGATCTTTGCGGAGCTCGCGGGCGCGCGCCTGGCGCTTAACGACTATGCGGCTGTCCGGCGCTCGCTGTTGGCGCAGCTTTTTCCTCGCGTTCCGGTATCGCAACACGACGCCGCGCGTATCGACGATTACCTCGAGCGTTCCGTCCGACCAACGGTCGTACTGATGAACCCGCCATTCTCCGCCGGTGTTCATGTCGAAGGTCGTGTCGCCGACGCCGCCTGGCGGCATCTGACCTCCTCCTTCGCTCGCCTTGCCCCCGGCGGTCGGTTGGTCGCGATCACGGGGTCCAGTCTTTCTCCCGATAATTCCGTATGGCGCGATGCTTTCGTTCGCCTTCAGGGGCAGGGGACGCTGCTGTTCACTGCGGCGATCGACGGCAGCATCTACGCCCGGCATGGCACGACGATGGAAACGCGCCTGATCGTCATCGACAAGATCCCGGCCGACGATCCGTCGAAGCTCGCAACGTCGAGAGGCACCGCGTCCGATCTGGAAACGCTACTGACCTGGATCCATGACCTCCCAACGCGTGCGCCCCTGACGACGCTGAACTTCAATGGAGCACCCCGCAGCCGTATCCTGCGCGCGGACACAACGCGTCGAGCAGCAAGCGCCACGTTGCATCGCCACGAGGTCGGAGGGCGGGCTCAGCCTGCAGCAACGGTGCGTCCCATACCTGCCGATGATGAAATCATCGAACTGTCATACGAGCTGCGGGACGCTCAGCCCAAGGATGAGACCAATGGCGCTGAGGGCATCTACGAGGCCTATCGGCTGCAATCGATCCACATCCCCAATGCAAAACCGCATCCCGACAGGCTGGTCGAATCCGTTGCCATGGCATCCGTCGCGCCGCCGAAGCCGAGTTATCGCCCGCACCTGCCGAAGCGCATCGTCACCAGCGGGGATCTATCCGACGCTCAGCTGGAGAGCGTTGTCTATGCGGGGGAAGCTCATTCCGGCTATCTCACCGGACACTGGAGCGTCGATGCATCCTTTGACAATCTTAAGGCGGTCGCATCGGATGCAGAACATGCTGTCCGGTTCCGTCGCGGCTGGTTCCTCGGCGACGGAACAGGCGCCGGCAAGGGCCGCCAGGCGGCCGGCATCATTTTGGACAACTGGCTGAAGGGCCGCCGGCGGCATGTCTGGATCTCAAAATCCGACAAGCTGATCGAGGACGCCCAGCGCGACTGGAGCGCGTTGGGCCAAGAAAAGCTGCTGGTGACACCGCTGTCGCGTTTTCGGCAGGCCAAGCCGATCAGGCTGGAGGAGGGCATCCTCTTCACGACCTTTGCGACGCTGCGCAGCGACGAGCGTGAGGGTAAGCGATCGCGCGTGCAGCAGATCGTCGACTGGCTCGGTCAAGAGGCGGGAAGCGGCGAAGCCGCGACTGGGAATGCAATAAGCTTCGATGGCATTATCATCTTCGATGAAGGCCACGCCATGGCCAATGCCGCCGGCGGCAAGACCGAGCGTGGCGATAAGGTGGCATCGCAACAGGGCAGGGCAGGGCTCCGCCTGCAGCGTGCCCTGCCGGATGCCCGTGTCGTCTATGTCTCGGCAACCGGCGCATCGGAAGTGGAGTCGCTTGCCTATGCCGAGCGCCTCGGTCTTTGGGGTAGCAGCGACTTTCCCTTCCCGACCCGTTCCGAGTTCATCGCGGCGATCGAGGATGGCGGTGTGGCGGCGATGGAAGTGCTCGCCCGCGACCTCAAGGCCATGGGGCTTTATGCCTCGCGTTCGCTCTCCTTCGAAGGCGTCGAATACGAGGTCCTCGAACACGAGCTGACCGAGGAACAGGTCCGCATCTACGACGCCTATGCCGAGGCGTTCCAGGTGATCCACAATCATCTCGATGCTGCGATGGAGGCGTCCGGAATAACCGGCAAAACTGGAACGTTGAACAAAAACGCCAAGGCGGCTGCTCGCTCGGCATTCGAAAGCTCGAAGCAGCGTTTCTTCAATCACCTTCTGACCTCGATGAAGACGCCGGCCCTGCTCAAGGCAACCGCTGCAGATCTGGACGATGGTCATGCTGCCATCATCCAGCTCGTCTCGACGGGAGCGGCTTTGACAGAGCGCCGGTTGGCGCAGGTCCCGACCGAGGAATGGGGCGATCTGCAGGTCGACGTAACGCCGCGGGAATATGTCATCGATTACCTCATGCACTCCTTCCCGGTGCAGCTCTTCGAGGAATTCTCCGACGCCGAGGGCAGTCTGAGTTCCCGCCCGGTCCACGACGCGGATGGTAACCCTGTCATCTGCCGGGAGGCCGAACGTCGGCGTGACGAGCTCGTTGAAACCTTAGGCAGCCTGCCGGCGATCCCGACGGCCCTTGACCAGATCGTCCAGCACTTCGGAACCGAGAAGGTAGCCGAGATCACCGGCCGCTCCCGCCGCATCGTCTCCCGCGAGGACAGCAGCTCTATTGCCCGCTATGCCGTGCAGAACCGGCCGGGCAGCGCCAATCTCGATGAGGCCCGCGCCTTCATGGATGACGAGAAGGGCATTCTTGTCTTCAGCGATGCCGGCGGAACCGGCAGATCCTATCACGCGGATCTTGCCGCCAAAAATCAGCGCCTGCGTCTTCACAACCTTCTGGAAGCGGGCTGGCGTGCCGACGTGGCGATCCAGGGGCTTGGGCGCAGCCATCGTACCAACCAGAAACAGCCGCCCCGGTTTCGGATGATCGCCACCAACGTCAAGGCGGAGCGGCGCTTCCTCTCGACCATCGCACGCCGTCTCGACACGCTCGGCGCCATCACCCGCGGTCAGCGCGAGACCGGCGGGCAGGGGATGTTCCGGTCCGAAGACAATCTCGAATCCCAATATGCCCGCGACGCCTTGCGGCAATTCTACGGGTTGTTGCATGCCGGCCGGATCGACGGCTGCTCGCTCGACATGTTTGAAACCATCACCGGCCTGTCGCTGACATCGGACGAGGGCGGATTGAAGGACGAGCTGCCGCCGATCCAGACCTTCCTCAATCGCATGCTGGCGCTGACGATCGCCATGCAAAATGTGCTGTTGGAGGCCTTCGAGCAGCTGTTGGCCGCTCGTATCGAAGGCGCGATTGCCGCCGGCATTTATGATAAAGGACTTGAGACAATTACCGCCGATAGCATGACGGTCACCGACCGCCGGCTAATCTACACCCATCCCGTCACCGGCGCGCAATCGCACCTCTTGACCATCGAACGACGGGATCGCAATGCATCGATGCGGCTCGAGGAGGTTCAGAGCCTTGTGCAGCAGGATCCTCGTGCCAAGCTGATGATCAATGGCAAGTCGGGCCGGCCGGCGGTGATGGTCCCGACCCGCTCGATCATGCTGGACGACGGCTCTATTCAGCCGCGCGTGTCGCTGATCCGGCCGATGGACGAGCTCCGCTTCGAAGTCCGGCAGCTCGAAGAGACGAGCTGGGAAGAAGCCGACGAAAGGGTCTTCTCAGATGCCTGGGATGCCGAGGTGGCTGCGGTGCCCGAATTCTCGACCTCGACGATGCATATCGTCAGTGGGCTGTTGCTGCCGATCTGGAAACTCCTGCCCCAGGATTTCTGCCGCGTGCGGCGTCTGCAGACAGATGACGGCGAACGGATCGTCGGCCGTGTTATCGCTCCGGATCGGCTGGCCGGGCTTTGCCGCAACTTCGGGATCGATCAAACCATGGTGATCTCGCCGGATCAGGCCTGGGCATCGCTGGTCGACGGATCCTCGATCGTCGGGCTCGCCGGCGATATGACGCTGCGGCGGGTGCGGGTGATGAACGACTACCGCGTCGAGCTCACCGGCTTCACCGACGGCATGCGCGACTGGTTGCGGTCGATCGGCCTGTTCTCCGAGATGATCAATTGGAAGCTGCGCTTCTTCGTGCCTGTCACAGACGAGGGTGCGGTGATCCTGTCGAAATTGATGCAGCGTCATCGCCTCATCGACATCGCGCGCCGGTCGTGACGGAGGTTTGTCATGGTCTCCGCCGCCGACCTGGCAGGCCATCTCGCGCAGCATGCCGAGGCGGTCTGCCGCCACTATCTCTCCGCCGGTCGCCGCGCAGGCAACTACTGGCTCGTCGGCGATGTCGCCAACAACAAGGGCCGGTCCCTCTATGTGCATCTGGTCGGCCAGCGCGTCGGCCGATGGACGGATGCGGCGACGGGCCAGTTTGGTGATCTGCTTGATCTGATCCGCGAGACCTGCGGCCTCGTCGATTTCCGCGACGTTGCCGAAGAGGCGCGCCAGTTCCTCAGCCTGCCTCGACCGCAGCCTGTATCGTCTTGCAGAAGGGATACCCGAAATTCTGCGACGGTCGAGCAGCCGGCGTCTGAGCGAGCCAGGCGTCTGTTTCGGATGACACAGCCGCTGGCTGACACATTGGCCGACTCCTATCTGCGCGAGCGCGGCATCCTGCGAGCATCCGCGCATACGGCGCTGCGGTTCCATCCGTCCTGCTACTATCGCGATCTCGTCACCGGCCACACGACAAGCTATCCGGCTCTGATCGCTGCCGTGACCGACACAGCTGGAGCGATAACCGGTGTGCATCGCAGCTGGCTCGATCCCGACGGCGCTGGCAAGGCCAAGGTAGACGATCCCCGTCGCGCGCTTGGCGGTCTTCTCGGCAATGCCGTCCGCTTTCGATTTCCGACCAACGATCTTGTGCCGGTCATGGCGGCAGGGGAGGGCCTCGAAACCATGCTGTCGCTATCGCATGTGATGCCCAGCATGCCGATGGTCGCCGCTTTGACGGCCAATCATCTCGCGGCCTTCAACTTTCCACCTGGATGCCGGCGCCTCTACATCGCCGCCGATGCGGATGCCGCCGGCCGGCACGGGATCGCGGGATTGAGCCGCAGGGCACAGGAAAGCGGGATCCTGCCGCTGGTTCTGTCGCCGGAGCTCGGCGACTTCAATGAGGATCTGCGCTGGCTGGGTTCCGACCGACTGACGGCGAGCCTTCGGGCTCAGTTGGTCCCTGAAGACGCGATGGCATGTCTGCCCGCATGAGGGCGGCGGGGCGGGGCAGGGGCGGAGCCGGCGAGGGCGGGAGGACGGTCCGCGGTGCCGGCTCCCCGAGTGGGCGCGCCCGCGGGTCTGCCGAGAGGCGACCCTTACCACGCGGGCCTCCGGCCTTCAGCGGGTCGGTCAGGTTTCTTCCCCTGCCAGACCGCGGCGCGGTCCGTCATTCCTCGCGGACCAAGAAACCCTCCCTCCGCCGCCCGGCGCTTCGCTGGGCCGCTTCGCTTCGCTTGCGGTTCCGGCCTCGACCCACGTGACCGGGTCCGCCGTCAGGCCGCGAGAGGCGCGGCCCACCAAACGGAGACCACCATGGACCTGATCCTTCACCCCGACGACACCTTCGAGCCCCACCACGCATCCTCCCCGACCGACCGCTTCATCTACGAGATGCAGATCTTCGGCTATCGTCCCTTCCAGGACGAGCCCGATCCGCGGCCATTGCCGGAGGAACCACAGGTCCAGTCGTCGATCACCGCCATTTTCGATGCCTTCGCCGAGATGCTCGGTGACACCCGCCTCGAGCCAGATCTCGAAGACCTGTTCTGGTCGATCCCCAATCTCTTCCATCGCGCCGGAGAGCGCATCCAGCGCGAACTCGATCGCAACGAGGAGGCACAGCGCACCGGCCAGCGCGAGCAGGACGGCTCGGAGGTGAAGAGCGTCGAACTCGAACGCCTCATCGCCGAAGGCATCACGCTTTTGGAGCGTAGAAATAGCTTCGAGTTCATGCGCGACTACGCGGCCGATCTGTTCGAGGCGCAGACCGGTTCGTCTTGGCGACCGCGCACCGGCTCCAAGGTCAACCACGCCAACATGACGGCGGCGATGATCGATAGCCGGGACTTTCTCTCCGCTCGACGCCACGCCGAGACCGAGGTGCTGATCCCGGCCGGCACCAAAATCGCATTTGCCGGGGGCATGGACTATAACGATCATGAGCGGATCTGGGCCAGGCTCGATCAGGCGCATGCCAAGCATCCCGACATGGTGCTGTTGCACGGCGGTTCGCCGAAGGGCGCCGAACGGATCGCCGCCTGCTGGGCTGAAGCCCGCAAGGTGACGCAGATCACCTTCAAGCCAAACTGGACCAGGCACGCCAAGGCCGCGCCGTTCCGGCGCAACGACGACATGCTCTCGGCCATGCCCGCGGGATTGATCGTCTTTCCCGGGAATGGGATCACCGGCAATCTTGCCGACAAGGCGCGTCGGCTCGGCATCCCGGTCTGGCAGGCTTCTGGAGACGGCGCATGAGCGCCGTTTCCGAAGATCGAAAAATATGGAAAACATGGGAAAATTGGATTATATGGAGAAAGGTACTGGAGATCGACAGCGATGAAGCAGTTCACGACAGGCGACTTGAATAAACAAATTGGCGATATCACCGATGCCGCGAGCCGCGAGCCGGTCATGCTCACCCGGCACAAGAAGCCGCGTTTCGTGCTGATGAGCT
Organism: Agrobacterium sp. S7/73; assembly: GCF_019355535.1. NCBI lineage: Bacteria > Pseudomonadati > Pseudomonadota > Alphaproteobacteria > Hyphomicrobiales > Rhizobiaceae > Agrobacterium > Agrobacterium sp. S7/73. The sequence continues at coordinate 168,307 of NZ_CP072138.1, read as the reverse complement.
ACGAACACTATGAGCGCATGCGCACCGGCGGTGATCCCCGCCGTGCCTATCATATCTCGGAGATGCCCGCCGAGCATGCGGAACTATTCAACGAGGCGCTCGATCGGCTGGCGCGCGGCGAAGGCTACGACGATGAGCCATGAATTCCGGCCCGGCGAGGTCATCTCCTATCCCTACCTTTGGGCCTGGCAGCAGCAGCGCGGCGAAACCGAGGGCCGCAAGCAGCGGCCTGTCTGCGTCGTCATCGCCATCCGAAGTGCCGCCGATGGCAACACGCATCTGGCCCTTCTCGCTATTACCACTCAACCGCCGCAGACGGGCCGGATCGCTCTGGAGATCCCCGAAATCGAGCGCAAGCGTGCGGGCTTGAGCGATCTTAAGCAGTGCTGGATCATGGCCGACGAATACAATTACGATATCGTCGAACGCTCCTGGTACATCGAGCCCGATCAGGACATCCTCGGCCGCTTCAGCAAACCGTTCATGGTGAAGATCGCCAGACTGTTTGCCGAGGCGCGTGGCCGAACCGGGCGGGTCAACAGACTCGATTGAGGCGACAAATCGAAGCGGTCATCGTTCGGGACATCTCCGGCGATCGGATCGTCGGCGCAATGCCGACTTGTTTCGGCAGGTTTCCCTTTCCTGATCATTACCGGCGCGAGAGCGACGCTCCGCAATCAAACCGCAGTTGTGATCTCACTTCACCCGAGCTGCAGTCGCACCAGAGCGCATGGCATATCAGGTGCCACACCGACCGAAGCCTTCTATGATAATGACGATGGGACTGGAACGGTGCTGATCGCTCGCGCCGTGTCCACCTGGTTGAAGGCCTGCATTCGTTGTCCCGGACACCCACCGACGCAAGCGACGAGCGCGGCACTCATCGGGTCCGCAAAGGTAGCCAAGGCGAGGTCTCCTGCCGACGTCGCAATCCAGGACCATTCCCGTTCTTTATGTCGCCTTTCTAAGGGACCGGCCGCCATCAGCGTCAACCCCGCAAGGGGGTTCCCCTTCGCTTAAGCTCCGGTGACGCCTGCGGCGCGGCCCCTTCTTCGGGCGCCATCGGGAATGGTCCCGATGCAACAAAGGAGACAATCTCATGGCTACCACGATCGCAACCCTTACCGAAAAGACCGACGGCACTCTCGAAGGCGTCTTCGCCACCATCCGGGTCAATGCCCCGATCGCCCTCATCCCGAACGCCAGCAAGGCGAGCGAAGAAGCCCCCGACTACCGCATCATCCATCGCAAGACCGGCTTTGAGATCGGCGCAGGCTGGAACCGCATCTCCCGCCAGACCGGCGAGGAATACATCTCCACGAAGCTCGAAGCGCCCGAGATCGGCGTGATCTTCGGTAACGTCGCCCCGGCGCCCGGTGGCGAACCCGGCAAGAAGGTCATCCTCTGGAACAGCCCGGCCTGAACCGGATCGCCGGCCCCGCAATCGGGGCCGGCATCCCCAATTCCAAAGGAGGCCGCCATGAGCCGCTACACGATTACCGTCACCAGGACCGCATCCCGCCATTCCGATCCGGATGCCATCATCGGCTACGACCGTCCGCTTCAGACGTTCTTCCTCCAAGCGTTTCCGGACGCCGAGGGCGAGGAACTTGAACTCTGGCTGGGTACGGATTACCGGGAGTTCGAAACACTGTCGCAACTGCGCAGCGCAGCAATCGCACGCAGTTTCGACTTCATCCCGTTGGCATCCGGCATTCTTCACAAGCTGCTGGATGACCATGCCCGCGAAGCCCTTCACGCAGTCAGCGACACGATCATCCAGGATGTTCTTGAGCGGACATCCGCCCGCTGACGCACACCGAAAACGAAAATAGCCCGGCACGGCGCCGGGCTATTTTTTTGCTTGGCCAGCAAGATTACTTGTTCAGCGCATCCTTCAGTGCCTTCGCCGGCGTAAAGGCCAGCTTCTTGGCCGCGGCAACCTTGATCGTTGCACCGGTACCCGGGTTGCGCGCCTCACGCTCCGGCGTGTGCTTGACCTTGAATTTTCCGAAGCCGGGTAGGCTAGTTTCGTTGCCGGCAACGGCAGCATCCGTGATCGAAGCGATCACCGCCTCGACGATTGACTTGGCCAGCACCTTGGTAAGGCTGTGTTCTGCCGCGATCTTGTCGGCAATTTCGTTGGTTGTGGTCATTTTCTTCTCCGCATTGTGTCAGATGCAGAATCCCTGCCATTGCCGACCGGACCTGTCATCGACACGCGGTGGCAAATCGTTCGCAAAACCCCGGATCTCCACAGATATTCACGTAGGCGGGCGACAGATGACCCGAAGACGGGCATCGAGCCCATCTCCGCGTTTGGGTGCGGTACGGAGAGGTAATGTCTGCTCAGTCCGTCCGAGGATGTCACGGGCGCATGACGGCCTCAAGGACGAGCGGTGCCCCCAATTTTGCCTGCGCTCCGGTTCCCTGCACTCCGACAAAATCGGCACCCCCACTCGCCGCCGCCGGCGGTCGCGTTCCGCGATCCCTGATCCCGCCACGCCCCCATGACCGCATGCATCGTCTTTCACAAACGTCAAGGAGACGACGACGATGCTTCTGGAACAACACATTGAAGAGCTGCGGGCCGAATTGCGAAATGCCGTATACCCCGGCGAACGCCGCGAGATCGAGGTCGAGCTGGAACTCGCCTGTGCCGAGCTGGCGGTGATCATGGCCGAACAGGAGGGTGTCATCGACGTCGAGCCGCCCTTCTGAGGCGGCTTTTGCCATGTCGCCGGGCCCGACGCGCCGGGTCGACCGACGCTTCACGCCCGAAGCTTCACTTGGCCATCAAGAGCTGTAAGATCATGCGGCGTTCCTTTGGAAAGGCGGCTGCCCGTGGACACCACTCCTGTTTCGATCCCATGCCATCGACACGAGGATGGCGTCGGCTTCCACGGTGCTCCTTGGCTAATGATCAGCCGGACTATCCTGGCGGATCTGCGGTTTCGGCCTATATCCGCGCGACCGTTTCTTTCGCAGAAGCTGAAGGAACAGCCTGACCGCCTCTTCCTCCCGCGCGAAATGATGCTCCCGCCTTTGGCCGGTGGCGCCGATACGACCCCATCGGCGGACGAGACAGGCCTCGCCGAACAGGTTGGGCTCGATCGACATGGCATAATACCGGGCCATATTTTTCTTGGCGTCGATGCGTTCGACATAAAGCTGGTAGCGTTGCGCAATCATGAAACGGAGAATCGGGTAAGACCGACTCGGCGTCCAACGACATATTTGAATCGGTCGGTCCCGATTGATTCATACTGATGATGGGTTGTCGCCGGATGATCCGGGCAAGCCGCCTGCGGCGGACGGTGCTATTCGCCGTCGCTCACGGAGCCCGCAAGCGGTCTCCGCCCATTCGGGTCACGCCCCTCTCGCGGCTTCCGCACCGGGCGCGAAGTTTCCGCGACCACGGCCGAGGATCGAGCGCATGGCCGGCTGAACGCCGGATACGGACACGGCGCCCGCCGGCGCCGTGGTCTATCTCTCTCTGACGTCGCATTGTGCACCCGCCACTCCGGCATCAAGGACTGCGCGGCCCCTCCGATTTTCAGCCGCCGTCCCTTCGGGCCATCGCCAGAAAATCGGTTCCTCCGCTTGCCGCCGCTGGCGGTCGCGTTCCGCGATCCCTGACCCCTCGCGGCTACGGTGCGGCCTCCTTTCGTCAGCGACAGAAAGGAGACACTGATATGTCCGATGACTGGTACTACGTCCATCAACTCGCAGTGCTTGCGGGTTTCAGGCTTATCGTCCTTGCCAATCGCATCGGCTGCGCGGACCAATTCTTATTGGAACTGCATGACAGGCTCGCCGAGGAGCTGGCATGTGCAACGGCGCGCGTTCGATCCATCATGGCGCTGGAGCGCCAGCTCGCCAATGACACGGACGAAGAAGGCCTCGCCACCGTCCAGCGTCATGGCGAAGAGGAATGCCTTGCGCGTTTCCGGATCGCGCTGCTCGATGATCTCGAAATCGACTTCGACACTCACGAGTACCGTGTGAACGGCGGCGAATGGCATAATGCGCTCTCCGCTGATTGCGACGGCATCGAGGTCAGCTATCCGCGCCTTGTAGCCCTCGCGGATGACGAGTTGGGCACGCTCGCCCCGATCGCGCGCTCCATTCGTAATGAGGCGGGCATCGCCATCAGCATCGCACGCGTCGTCTATGATTGACGCGAGACGAGAGGCGGCTCTTGCCGTCTCTCGTCTATTCTGCGAGCTTGACCGCTTACCGGCATCGAGCCAGCCCGGCGGTCTTGAGGGGAGAGACTTGCCGCCTCTCCCCTCAAACCCCCCTCTCCTTACGGTGCGGGTCGAGACCCGCCCGGCCTTTCGGGCCGCTAAATGGACGCTGCCGCGACTTCCCCAAACAACACGGAGAGGAGGATCACCTTACGCTGCGCCCTCATGCTTCAGGCATTCGCTTCAGGTGATTCTCCTCTCCTGCAGTGCGCTCGCCGTCTCATCGCTCGTGCGCCATCGACGTCCGTTCTCTTCGGTCACGGCCATCCCGGCGTCTCGCGACAACGGCTCGCTTCAGCATCTCTCACCAAACCGGTCTGTCCACCGCGCTATTCCTCCGGCGCGGATCACAGGCCTGAGCCTGTGATCGCTGTTGCTTTGTCTGATGACCCGCAACAGCTTGGGCGCTTCGGGCACGGCGGTCAGACCGGTTTGGTGAGAGATGGCAGGATAGGCTATTGGTATACCAATAGCCGTTTCGCCCGAAGGGCGATTGTCGCCAAGGCGATCGAGCACTGCCAAAAAACTGACTTTCCCACTCGGTCAGAACACGAAACAGGACATGGGATGGACAGGTGCCGGGCCGGTAGGAGGAGGGGCGTGGCTGGTTTGTGGCAGGGAGCGCCAGCGTCTCCGGCCGCAGCGGGAAGGGGCCTGCATTCTGGTGAATGAGAGATTCCGCAGATCAGGGTATAAGCCAATCGGCGAATAGGTGAATGGGCGGATGCGCCTATGCGCCTATGAGCAAATCAGTGCTTTCGTGTTTGCGCCAATGGGGCGTTTCGGCGAATGAGTGGTTTGGTGAATAGGCGAATGAGCGCCCAGGCGCATCTGCCAATCGGTGCTTGCGTTCATGCGCGAATAAGCATTTCCGTGTATGCGCGGATAGGTGAATAAGTGGATATGCGGGTGGTCGATCGAGAGGTTCGGCGCCTCGGCGTATGAGCGCATGGACGAATAGGCAGATCAGTGGACCTGCAATTGCGCGATTGGGTAAACGGGCGCGTCGGCAGAGCCGCATTTGACGACGCGACGATTGCTGACCGCGGTGCGGTTCGAGCAGTGCTTGCTGTCGGCAAGGGAAGCCGATGGCCGAACGGATGGTGAAGCCCTGCGGTTGCAGGATTGCAAGTCTGTTGGGGCGAGGGCAGAACCCGTCTGCTCTAGCGGCGCTTTCTGCGAAACGGGGTAATCAACCGGTCCGCGTTCTTCAACAGATCATCCGCCGGCTTTGTCGTCAGAATGACGGCGGCGAGAATGACTACCGACTGAACCGTCAGGATCACGACAAGGACTGCGATAATGACAACGAGAAAAAAGGGCATGGCATTCCAGAAGAGGGCGACAAGGAGCCAATAGAACGCAACCCATCCGATCGTTACGAGAACTTCCACATATCGCCTCATCAGGAATGGATCGGTTTTTCGGTTCCATGGAAGGGAGTAACGCGGCCCTTCGATTGCCTCCCGCTCTTTTCTTGCCGCGGCCTCGGCCCCGCGTTGTCTTTCCCGCTCGAGATAGGCTTCATATTCAGCCCTAGGACCGAGTAGGGCGCGCTGGTGCGCATATCGACGTATCCGCTTTCCAATGACCAGGGCGTCGGCAAGCGGCATGACGGTACGGCCAATCGTGCATAGCGCACCATTTCCGGTATCGCCAAGGCTGACGACGACCACGAGGACTCCCCAAATCACCGTGATGACCGAGAACAGGTTACGCCATACGATGATCGTGCTGGCATCGTAGATTTCCTCCCGGATAGCAAGCCCATGTCAGCACCACGTTCGCAACGATCAGAAGAGGCCACCCGAAGAGCAAGCCTGTGTATTTGTAGGTCAGTCTCTCCGGTGTTAGCCGGATCCGATTTCTCATATGTTCGTCGCTAATTTACGGGTCATTTTCGATCTGCCGTGCCCAAACGTTGGTTGTGGATCGCAGGTTGCCGCGGTTTTGGATGCAATGCGGCGGTCGGCTACCCTATTTCGGTGGCCGTCTTCGCGATTGCGTCGATTGCATCTGGCTGACAAAATTACACTAGAGTATAATAAATAGTCGACAAAGGTCGAAATTGTCGATCAAGATTTCTCATAGGTCTTCGGTCTCTGCTGACAGCGAAGCGAAATCAATCAGAAACCCCGGGTGCTCATCTGACAAGCTGTCGATCCCTACTGACGAAGGAAGGGTACAAGGTTCCGGTCTGCGTCGATTGCCCGGACTGCGGTGCGCAGACCCGCTCCGCCGGCATCGTTGTCGGGCCGTCGAGCTTGGTTGGGGCGGCCGGGGTTCTGGCTGATAGCGATGAACTGAACAAGCCATGGGCGCAGTTCGGTGCGTCTGCGTTTGTCGAGTCGTTCGGTGGTCGCACCGAGAATATCAAGCGCTTCGTCGTCGATCGTTTTCACAACGCGTTCGCCGTGCGGAGCGACCAGCTGGTGTCGATTTGTGAGCATTGCGAGGAGAGCCTTGTGCCGCACCTGATACGCTCGGCTGTCATGAATGGCTTCGTGCGTCTCGGACGGCGGCGGCTATTGGTCAACGAGCGCCTGCTGCTGTTTTCTGCGGCCGCGACGCTGACGGAATTTCATGGCGGCACCTTGATCGAAGACAGCGACCTGCCGCATCCGGATTACGTGATGATGCTCGTCTGCGACACGGAAAGCCGTGGCGGCGAAACGGGAACCCTCGAATTGTGGCACAGCATTGCGCGCAACGACTATGCGATCGTCGTCAAGGGACATGAGGGGCGCGAGATGTTTCGTGACAGTCTTAACGCCGATCTGGGGGAGGTTGTTGCGACCATTGCCGGCCTCGGGCTGGTGCTGACCGGGCTGCACATGGCGCAGGCCTCGTCACCCTATTGCAGGCTGGCCAGCGATCTCTTTCTCGTAGCCCTCGAACAGGCCGGATATCAGCAGGAAACCAGGAGGTGAACCGTGCGCATTTCGACAGCATTGTTGGGACCGTTGGCAATCGCAATCCCCCTGTCCGCATGTGGACAGCTAAAGCAGGCGCCGCGCCCCCTACCGCCCGCGCCGTTCGCCTATCTCAGCCTCACCGCCTGCAGGAACTATCCGGGCGATATCGTCGAGTGCCAGCTGGAACATGGCACCGAGTTCGGACGCAATCGTCTCGGCCCCGTGCAGCAGGTCTCACGTGATCTGGCGACAGGTTCTGGTGGCTATCGCTATCAGGTTTATACGTGCTGGCCGGCGCCCAGGGCTCAGCGGGAATTGCCGAATTTCACATGCCGAATCTATGGCAGCCGGTCCGGGGCCGAAGCCGGTTCGGTGCTGGTGAAAGGTGGTACAGCTGTACGGCTGGCGCGCATTCTCGGCGACCGTGAGCAGATCGAGTATCGATGGAAGCCTGACCCATGGTCGCGTCTACACGATTGAATCTCTTGCAAAATTTCTGGTGGGCGTTACCGGTGCTTTCGAAAATTATACTCCAGTGATATTTTGTGGTTGATTTTCAAGCCGCAATGCAGTTCAAAATCTTATACCGAAGTATAATTTTGGACTGGTTCGGATATGGATCACAGCCCGACATCTTCTGTGAAGAAACCACGACTCCGGCGACCGCGAAGCGTCGCCTGGCCTGCCGTGACATCCGCGCTTCTGGTCACCGGGTTCGCGACCAACGCCGCCGACAGCAGCCTCCCCGCAGGGACAGAAATTGTCGATCCGACCGACTTGTCTTCAGGTTCCGCCGATCGATGGCCGGAAAAGACGGCGTTGCTGCCGACAATCAACCTGGCCAGTTTCAACGAACGCTTCGGGGCAACCCCGGACGTGGGGATGATCACGGCAAAGCTGTCCCTGATCGATCCGGCAGGGGCGGAATTTGCCGACGACAATTCAAGCCTCCCGGGAGAAGCGGCCGGTAGGGCGAGAGCTCGGCGGGAACGCGCCGTGCTCTCGCCCATCAGCGCCTTCTCCTTCGATCCAGGCTCAGCCCGTCCGCTCATCGATCCGGCAACCGTACCGTCTGCCGATGTCGGACGGTCGTCAGGTGTACCGCGGCCCGACCTTCTTTCAGGCGTGCCAGAAGACTATGCGAAGCTCGCCGTGGCGATCGCGGCCGAGGAGGAGGTGGATCCGAACTGGGTTCTGTCGATCATGCGGGCGGAGAACGCCAGCTTCGATCCCGGGTTGGTCAGCCCTGCCGGAGCCGTCGGCCTGATGCAGGTGATGCCGAAGATCGGGGAAGCCTTCGGTGTAAAGGATCTGGCGGACCCCGAGCAGAATATCTGCGCCGGTGTCCGGTTCCTTCGTATCCTCATCGACAAATATCGCAACCCGGTGCTCATCGCGTCGGCCTACAACGCCGGCGAGCCCCGGGTCGATATCCATCGGTCCCTGCCGCTGATCCGGGAAACTGCGGACTATGTGACGCGTGTCGTAGGCTATTACACCGGCGCGGTGCCAATCTCCCCGACCCCAGGGGACGGACCGTCATCCCGGCCCGAGCCCGACCGTCCACGCCGCACAGGCCCTGCCGACCGGGCGAAATCCCCGATGCTTGTCTTCTCAGTACCGGACCCGCTCTCGCCGGACGCTCGCCTTCACCAAACGGAGAAGGCGGCCCAATTCGGCGGCGCAGTCAAAATCGTCAAGGAAGAGGTGGTTCAATGAACACGATCGCAGTGGCAGTCCTTTACGGCAGCATCGTCTGCCGTTCCCTGATCAAGCGCAGATGGATTGCCCACGTCTGGATGTTGCTGCTTGCGACCATGGTCGTGTTCGTCAGTCAATACGAACCGGCCGCCGCGCAGAGCCTGAAGGCCCTGGAACAGGGTGCCGACAGGCTGGTGCAGTTCTTTACCGGCTCGTTTGGCCGCTCGATTGGGGCGATCGCCTTTATCGGCATGTTCATGGCCGCAGCCTTTGGATTCTGGTCCTGGGGCGCTCTCCTTCGCGTTGCGGGATGCCTTGCCGGCATGTTTGCCGCCGCCGAGCTTGTCGACTTCGTTGCCGGCGGGGGGACGTGATCATGGCGACGCCCGGTAACAATGCCGAGAGAGGAGATGAGTATATCGATTCCTTCCCGGTCATTCTGGCCCTGACGCGCCCGCCGACGGTGATGGGAATCCCCTACACCTACTTCCTGGCGGAATGCTTCGTCTCGCTGATGGTGTTCATGGTGCTGGGATCGATCCTGTGGTTTCCCGTCTCCTTCGTCGTCCTGCACGGCATTCTCTATGTGCTGACGGTCAAGCTCGACCTCTGGTTTTTCGACATCGTCGGGCGCCTCAGCCTGTGCGGCGTCAATCCCCTCGGCCGCAGGTTGGGTGGGGGCATTCGGACCTACGGAGCTTGACCAATGGGTACCACGGCACGATCGCTGAAGGGAAGCTTGTCGAAGGGCTGGCAGATCTTTGCCGATCGCGGCATCTCGACCCATGTTCCTTTCTATGTCCCGATTGAAAACGGCATTATCCGGCTGAAGAACGATTGCCTGGTTTCGACTATCAAGTTGACGGGCTTCTCGTTCGAAACGGCTGATATCGAAACCATCAACATGCTACAGCGGCAGCGCAATGCCGCCTTCCGCGCCATTTCGTCGATCGGTAATTTCGCGCTCTACACCCATGTTATCAGGCGCAAGGTGACACCATCCTTGCCAGGCACATTTACCGATCCCTTCATCCAGCGCCTTGATGACGTCTATCAGGCGAGCATTTCCAGGAACGAGATGTTCGTCAACGACACCTATGTCTCGCTCGTCGTGCGCCCGTTGTTCAAAAAGGGTTCAGCGCTTTCCCGCATCATGGGCATCGGCGGCAATGTCGTACGCAAGGAGCAGTTCCGTTCGATGCGCGACAGGCTGGTCGAAGCCACCAAGGCGCTCGAAAAGTCGCTAGCCGCCTATGGCCCGAAGGTGCTGCGCGATGTGCAGCGTGTCCAGGTGGACCTTGGCAACGGAAAGACGATTTTTCGCGAATTTTCCGAAACCATGGTGCTCGACGAAACCACCCGGAAAATCTGGTTCTCAGAGCAATGCGAGTTCTTCTACACGCTGCTGAACGGCGGCCGGGTCCGGCCGATCCGGCTCGGCAACATTCCGATCGACGAGATGCTGCCGGCGCGGCGCACGTCGATCGGCAACCGCACCATCCATCTTGAGGGTGATACCGCCGGGGATGACCGCTATGCCGCAATGGTGTCGCTGAAGGAGTATCCACCCGAAACCGGCGCCGGCATGCTCGACTACATCTTGAAGCTGCCTTTCGAGATGGTCCTGACCCAGTCGATGTCCTTCATCGACGACATGGCAGCCCGCAGCCGGATCGAACGGCTCGACCGGCAGATGTCAAAGGCCGACGAGGGCGGCTCCAGCGTCCAGGCCAATCTCGATATTGCCCGCGACGAGCTGGCGAGGAAGCGCGTCGCTTTCGCTGAGCACCACCTGACCGTGATGCCGATTGCCAGGACGACGGCGCAACTCGACGATGGCGTCGCGCTTATTGGAAATGAATTGGGCGCGCTCGGAGCCTCCTATGTCCGTGAGGATTTGAACGCCGAGCCGGCCTATTGGTCGCAGCTTCCCGGCAATCAGGTCTATATCGCCCGGCGCGCCGTGATTTCGACCCTCAACTGCGCGGGCCTCAGCAGTTTCCATGCCTATCCCTATGGCAAGCCGGACGGCAATCACTGGGGACCGGCGATCACCATCTTCGAGACGACGTCGGGCACGCCGTTCTTCTTCAATTTCCACCAGGGCGACGTCGGACACACGACGGTGTTCGGGCCGACCGGCTCCGGCAAGACCGTGATCATGGCCTTCCTGATTTTGCAGGCCTACCGCGTCAGTCCGCAGCTGAAGACGATCGTCTTCGACAAGGATCGCGGCCTCGACATCATGGTGCGCGCCGCCGGCGGAACCTACATGACGCTCGAACCCGGCGAGCCATCGGGCTGGAATCCTTTGCTTCTCGACGACACCGAGGATAACCGGGTTTTCCTCTACGGCCTTTTGAGCTTCATGCTGAAGCCCTCAAGGGAAGGCGAGAGCCTGACGCCGCAGGAAGAGGCGATCATCCGCAACGCGATCAAGTCGGTCCTGAAGACGAAGGACCGGTCGTATCGCCGCCTGTCGTCGCTGCGCGCGCTTCTCGCCGGAAGCGAAAGGACCGAAGGAAGCCTGATTGCCCGGCTCGACAAATGGGTCGATCACGGCCCCTATGCCTGGCTGTTCGACAATGCCGAGGACAATCTCGATATCTCCCGGCCGATGATCGCCTTCGACATGACTTCGATCCTCGACGATCCGCCCGTGCGCACCGCAGCACTCCTTTACATGTTCCACCGGCTGGATGCGATCTATGACGGCAAGGCGCCGATCATCAACCTGATGGACGAGGCCTGGAAGCTGCTCGACGACGAGGAGTTCAAGCGCACGATGAAGGATTATTTCAAGACCATCAGAAAGAGAAATGGTCTGGTGATCTTCGGCACGCAGTCGGCCGATGACGTGGTGCAATCGAGCGTCAGCCGGACGATCATCGAGCAGACGTCCACCAACATCTTCTTTGCCAATCCGAAGGCCGACGAAAACTCTTACATGGATCATTTCGGCCTCTCCAGGGCCGAGTTCGATTGGGTGAAAAATGGCGACCCGAGTTCGCGCTTCATGCTGATCAAGCAGGCGAAGAGCAGCGTGATCGCGCGCGTCAACATGTCCCACATGCCCGAGTTCATCAAGGTCCTGTCCGGCCGGGAGGAGACCGTCCGCGAAGTCGAGATGCTGCTCGACGAATATGGCGACGATCCGAAGAACTGGCTGTCGAAATTCTGCGACTGGGAAGGGGGAGCGTCCGATGAAGACCGCAAGGCTTCCTGATCTGGCGACCGTCAGCGCGCTTGCGCTCGCCACCCTGTTCGCGCCCGCGCCTGTCTTCGCGCAGGTGCCGGTGATCGACAATGCCCGCCGGGACATCCAGCGCGCGACCGAGCACTGGTACAAAACCTATCAGGCGGACACGCAAGCGGTGAAGGGCGCGTCGGGCGGAACGACGGACAGCGTGGCGCCCGGGCAGGGTTCGGGTATGCCACTCGACTGCTCGACTGACGGCATGGCCAGCGATACCGTTCCCGCCGGGCCATCGAAGCGGACCCATAGCCAGCAGGAAGTCGCCCGCATGGTCGCGGACGAGGCGATCCGCCAGGGTGTCGATCCGAATTTCGCGCTGGCGATCGCCGAGCAGGAATCGCGCTTTCGCCAATCCGCACGCTCTCCGGTCGGCGCCACCGGCGTCATGCAGCTGATGCCGGGAACCGCCGCTGGTCTCGGCGTCAATCCCTACGACACGCGCGACAACATCCGCGGGGGCGTCAAATACATCAAGCAGCTGCAGGGGATGTTCGGCAATCGTTATGACCTGATTGCCGCCGGCTACAATGCCGGACCCCATCGCCAATCCCTGCAGAACGGCCGGATTCCCAACATTCCCGAGACCCAGGACTACGTCAAAAAGGTCTCCGCCTATTACAGCCGTAACAAGGCGCAGAACGGCGACCGCACACCGGCAGGCGGTGCTGCCGAGCCCGAAGCCGTGAGCGACAACCAGGGATGCGGCGAACAGCTGAAGAAGGCCGTCGATCGCAACACAGAGGCTCAAGTTCAGCGTGGCAAGGTGTGGAACGAGTTCGTCCGCAAATCGACCGAGGCGAACCGGCAATATCTCCAGCGGCTTCAGGCCGGGCTGCGCTCGTCGTCGGCGAACCTGCGCGGATCGGGCGGCGGCAATGCCAGGGAGCATGATGGGTCGCTGGTGATGGCTGAGGTGCAGTGCCCGTCGACGATCATCGACACCGGCAGCACCCGCTGCTTCGCCGTGCCGTCGACCGCCACCACGGATCAGATCCAGCGCTGGCTCGAGGATCTCCAGGAACTGGCGCGCGCCAATGGCACTGTCGCGACCTTCTCGGCGATGGACGATCCAACGCTCGGGCTGGTCACGGTCGTCGATGCCAGGCCGACGGCGAATTGAACAGGTAAAGAGAGGACAGGCAGATGAGAAAATTCGTTGTCGCAACAGCCATCAGCTTGGCTGCCATATCGCAGGCCGCTGCTCAGGTGCCGGTCAAGGATTCGGCCAATATCTCGATAAGCCAGGAGATCGAACGGCTTTCGAAGCAGATCCAGGAAGATACATCGGTCGTCAAGGACAACACGACCAAGACGCTGCAGGCGATCACCGGCGACCGGACGCAGGACGCCAGCCAGTTCGCAAAACTTGCGACCGGCAATGGATTCAGTATGGGGCAGGCCCCTGATTTCAACAGCATCCTGTCGGGAAACCAGGCGCTGTTCGGCGGGATCGGCGGCGAGTTCCAGAACACGGCGGCCAGGCTGATCAACGGGCTGAACCTGGTTAAGATGGTCGTCGATACGGTCAAGGGCGGTGAGATGTCCGGCGCAAACCAGGCCTATTCGCAAGGCATCAACGCGCTGACGACCATGACGGCGCTGACCGAGGCGATGAACAGCGCCACTAAGGACCGGCAGGATTCCTTCACGGCGGCAACGCAGCAGATCGGCACGGCGCACGACCTGAAGGGGGCGCTGGAGCAGAACACCCAGATGGTGCTTCAGGGCAACCAGACCGCCAATGAGGCCGTCGGCTCGCTCAACAACCAGGTCATGCTTTTGAATCAGCAATACAAGGCAGCACTCGCAACCTCGTCCCAGAATCTCAAAACCTTCGCGACGCTGCCCGACAGCGTCATGCGCGGCGGCGGGGCCGGCGGGCAGGGCGTCTCGGTTCGCGACCAGTTGCAGGCGTTCGAGGAGCAGAACCAGTGAGGGTTTTGCTCATGTTGATGCTCAGCGGTGCAGCGCTTTCCGGCTGCGGCGGCAAGGTCGAGCAACTGGCGAAATGCTCGGCTGACGAAAACCCCGTGCCCGCACTTGGCTACAACAGAGAACAGGCTCCGACGCCGCCGGAACAGGCGCTGGTGGCCGCGACCGATGATTGCGGCCCGATGCGGCCGGTCAATCCATTTTAAGGGGGCGAGATGGATCCAGTCAGCTACGCGGTCAATTTCTATGGCGATGCACTCAGCTATTTCGACAAGATCAACGAAGCGTCCATGGAAAGAGCCTGGGGGCTGTTTGCCGAAAACGGCAATCTGATCTCGACTATCCTGGCGCTGTTTCTCATCCTCTATTTTCTCTGGGGTGCACTGGGCCTCTCGAGCATCTCCTTGCAGGATATGGCTATCACCGCCTCGAAGCTTGCGCTCGCCTATGCGCTGGTCATGTCCTGGGCCACCTTCTACGACAATATCGGCCAGTTCGTGCTGTCGTCGCCGCAGGACCTTGGTGCGGCCATCTCCTCGGAGATGGGCGGGGGATCCGCCGGCTCCGATCTCGCCAGCCAGGTCGCCAGTATGGCGCGCAAGGTCTACGACTTTGCCATGCAGCTCTTCAATTCCTACGAATCCGGATGGCTGCCGAATGTCACCGGCGCCGTGGTGGTCTTTATCGTGCTCGTCTTCGGCCTCCTGCCGATGCTGCTCATTCTGACCGGTGTGACGCTGTTCGCGAAGATGATTACCGCCGTCATGCTGGCGATCGGGCCGATCGCCATTCTTTCCTATTTCTTCGGCATCTCCCGCTTCGTCTTCGACGCCTGGGTGAGGGGTATCGCCTACGGCATGTTCATGCTGCTCTTCACCTACATCATGGCCGGGCTGTCGTTCGGGTTCCTGATCGGCATGATGGATACGATCAATGGCGACATGGCGACGAGGGAAAACGCGCTCGCCATCGTGCTTGCCATGGTGCTCTACCTGGCGCTCATCTCCTATTTCATTTTCCAGGTTCCGGACTTCGCCCGCACCTTCGCCTACGGCACGATGACCTCGGCTGTTCCGGGCGGTGGTGGTGTCCCCGGGATCTATGGCGCCGCCCGTTCAGGGCTCGCATCCAGCAATTCCAGGGCCGGGCAAACCGCCGCCGCCGCACTTGGCCTGCTCGCCGGACCGAAAGGCGCGGTGGCGGCGAGTGGTCTTGCCGCGCGCGGCGCAATGGCTGGCACAATTGCCGGTACGGGCGCGCTCGGCCGAATGCTCACGAACCGCCGCCGCAACGGCGAGTGACCGGAACAATGGCGCAGATGACTTCAGGTTTTTGACGACCGAGATTTCGAGGACAGCACTTGGCATTGTTCAAAAGGCAATTGAAAGCCGCCCCGACCGATCATGTTTCTGGCCCACAGGAGATCTACGATCAGCATTTGTCCTGGGGCGAAAAGAACCGCTCGCTTCGGACCCTGGTCGGCCTGATCCTGCTGGTTTTCGCCGTGGCAGGCTGGGCCGTCGCCGGCGTGCTGTCGTTTTCGGTGGCACAGCTCTTTCCGCTTGTCCGAACCGAGGTCGTGCCGCTGATCGTCGACAGGAACACCGGCTACATGGAGACGGTGACCACGCTCGAAAAGGACCGCACAGGCGTCTCGGAGAACCAGGCCGTTCGCGCAGCCTTCGCCGGCAATTACGTGATCCGGCGCGAAACCTACGATCCCCGCTATCTGTCGGATAATTTCGACATGATCGCCCTTTGGTCCGAACCGGGCTCTCAAGCGTTCAAGGATTATGAGGCGTGGATGAACCCCTCCAATCCGCAGGGGCCGGTCAAGATGCTTGGCGCCACCGGCGAGATCCGCCCGGAAATCCTGTCGGTCAATCCGCTCAATCCCTCGACGATGGCTGTCCGCTTCGAGACGCGGGAACGGCAGCGCGGCGGCGAGGTCGTCAATCGCTGGTCGGCGACCGTGCGCTACCGGCAGATCAATCTGCCCGCCAGCAACAGGGTTCGTCTCTACAACCCACTCGGCTTCGTCGTCACCGAATATGCGAAGGTCCCCGAAACCATGCCGTCGGGGATTACTCCATGATGCGGCGGACGGCGGCGATATCCCTTTTGATGCTGCTCGCGCCGACGGTAGCCCACGCCGAACTGGTCGCCCGGCCGGGACGGCTTGACCCGAGAATCCGGTCGCTTCCCTATTCGGCGGAACAGGTGTTTCTGGTGACGGGCACCTACGGCCTGGTGACGACGATCCTCTTCGGAGCGGACGAGGAGATTACCCAGGTCGTGGCTGGCGACACCGTTTCCTGGCAGATCCTGACCTCGGCCGACCGGCGTTCTCTGACCTTGAAGCCGATGGAAAAGGACGCGGCGACCAATCTTTCGGTCGTGACGACGAAGCGAACCTATTCCTTCGATCTGCGCATCAACGACAGCAAGGCGATGCACAACCAGACTTTCAAGCTGCGGTTCATCTATCCCGAGGACGCCGGCCTCAAGGGAACGGCCGAACTCTGGAGGCAGGCGCAGGAGGCCGAGCGCAATCCGAACATCAAAAACATCCGTCGCGACAAGGTGAACTACGATTACGGCTTCAAGGGAAGCGACGGCGCCAAGCCGCTCTGGGTTTTCGATGACGGGTTGAAGACCTTCATGAAGTTCACCGGCGACGTTCCGGCAATCTTCATCGTCGATGGCAATCGGCGGGAGAGCCTCGTCAATTACCGTCGCGAAGCCGATTACATCGTCATCGACAAGGTCTCACGGCAGTGGACGCTGCGCTATGGGACAGAGCTCGAGACCTGCCTCTTTAATCTCCGGACCACGCCCGCCGATATCCCGGCGCCGATCGAAGGTGCGGTAGCGCCGAAACGGATCGGCGGCGGAGCCACGCATCAACAATCGACGTCACGATAGGAGACGCGCCATGTCCGATCCCAACTACCATTCGATCGACACCGATACCGCCATCGGCGGAGAGGTCAGGCGATCGGGAATAGGGCTGATGCGCCCGATCGCGGTTGTCGCCGGGATCGCCGGTGTTGGTGTCGTCCTCTACTTTCTACTTGCCGGCGGCGAGCAGGAACCGGCAATCGACACGACGCCACGTGAGGAGTTCCGGCCGGTGCAGACGCCGCGCAGCGAGGGCTTCCGGACGCCTTCGCCGCCACCGCTGCCCACGGTGGAGGTGCCTGTGGCTCCGCCGCCTCCACCCCCGCCGCCAGCCCCGCTCGTGCCGGCCGCCGTCCCGGTCGCACCGCCGGTGGAAGTGGATTGCTCCAGGGGCAACAATGCCGATCACCCCCGCTGCATCGAACTTGCGAGGGAGGCGAAACTGCTGGAGCGTGTACGGTCTTCGGCCATGGTTTTCGACCAGTCGGACCAGGCGAACGGTGCGGCGCGGGCATCCGCCGATGCCACAGGCGCGGGAGCCTTCGGTGGCGATGCTTCGTCGTCCGCTCAGGCATCGGCCGGTTCGGAAGGGGCAACTGTCGACAACGATCGCGCCTTTCTGAAGACAATCGGCGGGCAGGGGGTCGAGGTGTCGGTCGCGACAGAAAACCGCCGCGCGGACGCCTGGATTCCACAGGGCACGATGATCCGCGGGACGCTGGAGACGGCCATCAATTCCGACCTCGCCGGCATGGTCAAGGGAATTGTCCGCGCGGACGTCTATTCCTTTGACGGCCGCCGCATCCTCATCCCCGCCGGTTCCTCGCTGATCGGCGACTACAAGTCCGGCGTCGAACGCGGGCAGGAGCGGGTCCTGATCGTCTGGACCCGAATGATCCGCGGCGACGGCGTCTCGGTGCAGCTCGGCTCCTATGGCACCGACCGGCTTGGGCGTTCGGGCATGACCGGCATCGTCGACCGGAAATATTGGGAACGGTTCGGGCCGCCGGCACTGATGACGCTGATCGGCGGCGCGACGCAATACATCGCCCAGCTCGGCCAGAGGCAAGACCGCTACATCACCATCGTCAACGACAATGGCAGCGTCACCCGCATCCCGCAAGACAATGGCGAAACATCGCAGGATCGTGCCCGCGAGATTGCTGCCGAGACCATTGCCGCGGGGATTCAGCAACTGGGTAATGAAGCCTTTCAGGACAGCCGCAATATCCGGCCGACAATCCATATTCCGCAAGGGTCCGATATCAACGTCTTCGTGACGCGCGACCTCGACTTCGCCGGGCTTTATCCCGATCCGGTGCGCGAGGAATTCGAGCGGCTGCGCAAGGTAAGATACGGCAAATGAACGCACGTCCCGCGATTTCCGCCGAACAGCATTTTCTGGCCGAGGCGCTGGAGCCAATCCGCGTATTCCTCGACGATCCTGCCGTGGTCGAGATCTCTTGCCAGCGCAGCAACGAGATCTGGCTGGAAAAGATCGGCCAGCTTCGGATGGTGCGGCAGGAGATCGTTGGACTGGACCAGGAGGCGATCCGCCACATGGCGTCACGCGCCGCGTCCTTCACCAAGCAGACGATCAACGCCGAAAATCCGCTTCTGTCGGCGACGCTTGACGGCGGCGAGCGCGTCCAGTTCGTCTTGAACCCGACGTCGGCAACCGGGCACGCCTTCTCGATCCGCAAGCAGTTCATCCGCCACTTCGACCTCAACGACTATGAGAAGGCAGGCGCCTTCCGTTTCACCAAGGTGACGGGCGACGACTATATTGATGACGTCGACGTTGAGCTCTCGCGTCTGCTGCGGACCGGACAGGTGAGGCCATTCCTGGAGCTGGCCGCCGTCAATCACCGCAGCATGCTGATCTCGGGAGGTACCTCGACCGGCAAGACGACATTCCTCAATACGATGCTGACCGCCATCCCGAAGCATGAGCGCTTCATCCTGATGCAGGATACTGCCGAGCTGGAGCCGTTACAGGAAAATGTCGTTTCGCTGCTCGTCTCGAAAGGCGGCCAGGGGGAGGCGAGGGTGACGATGGCCGATCTCCTGGCCACCGCACTACGTCTTCGCCCCGACCGCATTTTCATGGGTGAGTTGCGCGGCGACGAGGCCTTCGACTTCCTCAACGCCATCAACACCGGCCATCCGGGCTCGATGTCGACCATCCACGCGAACTCGCCCCATCACGCCTTCAACAGGCTGTCGACGCTGGTGCTCAACAGCAATGTCCGCATGGAGCGCGACGACATCATCCGCTACATCCGCTCGATCGTCCCGATTGTGGTCCAGTTGAAGAAAAGTGATGCCGCCGGCGGCCGCGGCGTCAGCGAGATCTATTTTGCCGACGAGGTTGATGAACATGGCCAGCGCGTACACGGACGAAGAGACTGATCGCCCGAAATGGTCGGGCCTTCAGAAATTGTCTTTCCTGACATTGCCTGTCGCCCTCCTGGGCGCCGGCGCCGTGTGGCTCGTCTTTTTTACGCTGATCTACGATGCCTATCTCACGTCGTTCGGATCGGCGTCATATTTCGACTATGTGGGACAGGTGCGCTTCACCGAGGCCGCCCGCTACACCTGGTCGATCATTCACACCCGCAATACGGTTGGATTGTCACTTCTGGCATTTGCTCTTGCCTCGCCGTTCCTGTTTTTCCTGCTGTGCCTGTGGATGCTGAAGGCGGGCAGGGCGCTCTCGCGCAAGATCCTCTACCTCCTGCATGTGCGGTCGATGTTCAGCCTGATCGCGATGACGGCGCTCATCTTTACCGCCGCCTGGGCCGGCGCCGTTGTTTATGGTCTTGCCTTTTATCTTGTTGCAACCAGGGCCGGCGCGCATGCCGATATCGCCAGCTACTATGGCAATCATCTCGCCGCCATGTACCAGGTGCCATTCGGCGCGACCGACGCCACCGGCGCATATCAGCGGCCTTCGCGACAGACAGTTCTTGCAGCGCTCGCCGGTCTTGCCACCGCCGGCGCCTTGGTCGGGTTTCCGATTGGTGCTGCGATCCAGAAGCGCCAGCGGATGATCATGGGCAAGGCGCGGTTGGCGACCTTAAAGGATGCGGCCGATTTTCGCCTGCGCGACAAGCACGGCATCGTGCTCGGGCTGAAACAGGGGCTTTTGCTGCGCAATGACGGCGACCAGCATGTGATGCTCATCGGCTCGCCGGGGCAGGGCAAATCGCGCGGCTTCGTCATTCCATCCATGATGAGCTTCGAGGGCTCGCAGGTCGTGCTCGACATGAGCGGCGAACTGTTCGAGGAGACCTCCGGCTATCTGAAGAGCAAGGGTTACGAGACCTATCTGCTGGCCCCCGGCTCGAAATTCACGGACGGCTACAATCCGCTCGATCTGATCAGCGACGACCCGCATCAGCGAATTACTGACCTCCAGAAATTGACACAGATGCTGCTGCCGGAGCGCCTGCGGTCCGACTCCTCCGATTTCTGGGAAGAGAGCGCGAGAATTCTGTTCACCGCCATGCTTGGTTTCGTCCTCGAATGCCCGGACACGCGCAAGTCGCTGAGCGAACTCTACCGCATCCTCAATTCCATGTCGGACGAGCGGAAGGCAATCGTGCAACTGCTGGAAAACTACGAGACGGTCCTGTCCGACCAGACCCGCATGCAGCTCACCAAGTTTGCCGGCCGTCATGAGAAGCTGGGTGAGGGGATCGCGGCGGAGATCGTCGCCAAGCTCAACTTTCTGCAAAATCCCCTGGTCGAAGCGCTCACCTCGATCACCACCATCCCGATCGACAGCATTCGCCGGCGCAAGATCGTTATCTATATCCAGGCGGACTGGAATGCCATGCAGATCTATGAGCGGTTGATCTCGATGTTCATCCAGCAGATGGCCGACAAGCTCGTCCAGATGGGGTGGCTGCGCAATGGCGAACACGAGGTCATGATGATGCTCGACGAGTTCGGTAATGGCGGCCGTATCGATACGGTGCTGACGCTCGCGCCGCTGATCCGCAAGAACGGGGTCCGCTTCGTCTTCATCCTCCAGGACGGCGCCCAACTGGAGCGGTTGTACCAGCGATCGGGCCAGAAGATCCTCATGGGCGCCTCGACAATCAAGGTATTCATGAATTTCCAGAACCAGGACGATGCGACGGCGGTGTCGTTGGCGGCCGGAAAAACGACGGAATGGGTCGAGCAATCGTCCTATTCCCATCGCCATGGCCGCAGGCAGCGGTCGATTTCGAAGGTGCCGGTTTCGGTCGACCTCTTGCCGGTCAATACGCTGATGATGATGAAACCGGAAGAGGCGATCCTGCAGGTCACCGGCATGCCGCTGATGCGCATCATGAAACTGGACTCCGGCGGCGAACGCATGTTCGCGAAGGTACGGAAGTTCAAGATGGTGGGAAAGCCCTGTCTGAAGCCGGTCGAGTGGACGGTTGCCGACAGCGACAACTTCAATCCGGTGGCGCCGCCGGCGACGAAGGCCGCGAATCCAACCGATCGGCAGGGGGCCCCGGCGCCCGGATCTGACATCGATCTTGCGGCCATCGAACGGGCGAGGCGGCCACAGGAACTTCGTTTCATCGTCAAGGAGGGCGTTCGCCATGTCTATATTTCCTCCCTCGATGAACTGCGCCGCCGGCTGGATCTCGATGAGAAACGGGCTGCGGGTGTTACCGAAGAAGAGCTTCACAGCGAAGAGCCGCAGGCGGGACGCAAGCCTGCCTGCAACGCAGCCGGCTGGAAAGAGACGCGTGGCAAGGCGAGAGGTCCTCGCGCCAGGGCGGCCAATGACATGGATCTCGATATCGACGAGGAGAAGCTCAATCGAAATTCCTATTCGGGGTCGCCTGCACGACGGCGCAATCAGCAAGGCAATCGATCCGCTCCGGCCGAGAGTCCTCTCAACCGGGAGACCGGTTCGCCCGTTCTGCGGCGCCAGGAGGTGAAAGAGGCATTCGGAGATGATCTCCAGGCCTTGAACGAGGCGGTCTTCCGGCAGGCCGAAGAAAAGCCGATCGAGCCGACGGAATTGAACCCGGATGTCGAGCTGCTGATCGACACTCTCTCCAACCGTCTGACGGAGGACAGTTCGCGGGCCTGGCTGCGCGAATTCGCTGACCTAGCCCGCGATCCTCTGCGCGAAGGCGCGGATCAATCGGAAAACTAGCTGAGGGACGTGGAGCGGAGCGACCCGGCCATCGCCGATTTAACGCGCAGGACGAAACCGGGTCGTTGCGCCCGCCGATAAGGAGAATGATATCATGGCCAGGATTGAACACCTTGCAGATCGCCATCTTTCGGACGCGCGCAGTCTCGAACGGATCGTCGCCGCAGCCAGGGCCGATCCGGGCCTCTGGCTGATGGTGAAGGAGCGGGAAATGGAGATGCGCGCGATAAGGGCCGAACTCGAGCGCCTCGATGCTGACGCCGACGAGATTGATCGTCTGTTTCCGGACAGGCTGAAGCCGCGGTTGTCGGAACTTGCCGACCAACTCGTGTCGCGCATGTTCGGAAGCTGCCCGCCGGAGGTGTTGGTTCCCGTTGAGGAAGCCCTGCTTGATGCTGCGAAACGTGAGCTGGATGCGTCCAGACGGCGCGATGACTGATAATTGCTTGCGTGCTCGGTGGTATACCGATCACGCCACTCAAATCGGGAATGTTCCACGCGGACAGCAGCGCGATCTGCATACGGGCCATCTTGTCGAAGCTGGAGCACGACCAGAGGCGTCCGCGCGACAGCTGTTCCGTCCGAGGATCCGGCCGTTTTGTTCGCCCCCTATGCTGCTCATTTTTAGATACACATTGTGTATCTGGTTGTGTTATCGTGGCTTGGAAAGGAATCTACACATGGCCACAAAATCGTTGACGGACTCACATGCCAAGCCGGTCCACCTGCGTATCCGCGAGGACGTGCGCAAGGTGATCGATCGCGCCGCCAGCATTCGCGGCAAGAGCCGCACGGATTTCATGATCGATGCGGCTTACCGCGCTGCGGAAGACGCCTTGCTCGACCAAACTCTTGTGCGGGTTGATGAGGACAGCTATCGCCACTTCCTCTCCGTCCTCGATCAGCCGCCGAATGGGGAAGGTTTCGAGCGGTTGATGAACGCGCCCAAGCCTTGGCAGTCCTGATGCTTTCCGCTCCGGCGCTTCTTGAGGAGGCGCATGACCTTGACCTGTTCCAGAGCGGAAACGATACGCTCGATGAATGGCTGCGCCGCCGCGCGCGACCCAATCAGGTCAGCGGTGCGTCCCGGACCTATGTCGTCGCCGAGGGGCAGCGCGTCGTCGGCTATTATTGCCTTGCGTCTGGCGCGCTCGATCTGGCCGATGCGCCGGGATCGGTTCGGCGAAACATGCCAGATCCAATTCCCATGGCGGTTCTTGGTCGGCTTGCCATCGATCGCGGTTGGCAGGGCAGGGGATTGGGCGCGGCGCTTTTGCAGGATGCCGTCCTTCGCACATCGCAGGCGGCGTCCATCATGGGCATTCGCGGCCTTCTTGTGCATGCGATTTCCGAAGACGCCAAAGCCTTTTACGAGCACTATGGTTTCCTATGCTCTCCCAATCAACCCATGACGCTGGTGCTCTCGCTTAAGATCAGGACCGGATAGGGGCGGGCAGCCCGATTAATTTGGCGATTGGTTGAAGAATTTCCAGTCGCATTTGTATTGGCTATGCATGACGTATCTGATCGATCACCCAGTCCTGCAGGCGTTTGGCGGTGCTTGAAGCGTTCGCCTCCGCGAGATCCTCGGGAAAGATGCCGAAAATCGGCCCGAGATGCTTCATTCGCTGCACGGTCTTGTCTTTGGCTTCTCGATATTTCTCGATTTCCATGCCGAAAGCCTCGATGATGAGCGTTACGGGCTTACGCTCCTTGTAGGTTGCTTCGATCACGAAGTCCGGCCGGCATGGTCCGAGCAGCGTTTCCGACGCAAAAAGCGGCTTGGTAATCTTGATGCGAAGTTCTGGGGCGGCATCGAACAGAGACTGCTGCAGCCAGAACAACAGATGCGAAACCTCCCGCTCGAAACCGGATTCCACCGGAAACAGCGTGTCGCCATTGTAGACCGGCTGCGCATAGGCCTGGATTGCCCGCACCGGTCCTTCGTCGTCGTCCTGAAAGTCGACATTCAGCAACGTCAGGAAGGGGCCGCGACGTGCTGGATCTCCTCGAAGCGGCTGCCGCACTTTGCCAACTACGTCGATGGGGCGCGATGACGACGCCGGCATGATCGCCTGTGGCGAAACGCTTGTCGAAAGCAGCAGCATGAAACCCGTGCGGCGAAGCGTTGCCGGCCAATCCGGGCGCGACGTCTCGAGCAACCGCTGCCATCGGCTGTCGGGCTCCCGGTAATCCGCCGCCCAGGTCGACAGCAAGGCGTTGAGCGTCCAGGTCCGCAGCACCCTGAGCTCTTTCGCGGCGGCACGGAGTTTCGAGAGCTGATCTCGCAGCGCAAGATTGGCATCTTCCTGCAGCGGCCGGATCACGTTCATGTCGGCATCATCGAGCAGGCGCCACAGGATACCGCCAAGTCTGGAGGGCCGGTCGTTCCGCTCTAAGGAGCGTGCGGGGTCGCGGTCCACGACATCCGCAAGGCGGTCGGGAATGGCCGGCAGCGCGTCGATGTAACTGCGGTCGGATTTTCGCACCGGCCGGATGTGATAGCTTTGATCGACGAGCGCCGGCGTGGCATCCCTGTCGACATGGAAGGGGCAGATGTGTGCATGGTTCGGCCGCTCCTCGTGCCGAAGCGGGTCCGCGTCCTTCGGTGTCAGCCGCCGCAGGGTGAATGTGCGCTCCTGCTGGATCGGAGCGAGCAATGGCTGGAACCGGCCGGTGAGGCAATCGCATTCGATCCAGCCATTCATCACCCTAGCCTGCCTGATCGCCGCAAGGGCGATCGCCTTTTCCTCGTTGGACGCCGCATCGCCATACCAGGCACGCAGCGCGGCCGCCTCGGTTGCGGTGAGCTCGGCCAGCCCGTTACCTGGACTGTTGCGGACGACTATACGCATGCGATCCGCGAGTGGTCAGCTTGCGGGTCGTTGTGTGGACCGCAAGCATTCACCAGTCCTCTTGCACCACCTGATCGTAGCGGTATAGGTGTAAGCAGCGTAACGAAGTTGTGAACTGCCCAAAACGAAAGATAGACAACAATCGGTTTACGCTTGGTCGTGTCGGTTTCCAGTCGGTATCGGGTATTGGATGAACAAGGAAATATCGAAGGTCTTGCGAACACGTCGCGGCGACAAGCACTGCCGTGTGTCCGAGCGCGTGTCTGCCTGTCATAGCTCGCTGGCGTCTTCGGCGAGGGATGGCGATCGATGCCCCGTTTGAAACGCAATATTCCGGTCGAGCCGGTCGACATTTCGTCATTGAACTCGCTGTCGTTCCAGGAAAGGCTCGCCATTGGCTTGGAGCGATTGAAGGCCGAGCGCAAGTTGACGAACAAGGAATTGGCCGAGCAGCTTGGGGTGACTGAAGCATATATGTCACAGGTGACCCGCGCCATGCGTGACGTCAAGCTGTCTACCCTCGACAAGATGCAGCGCGAATGGAACGTCGTTATCGAGGATTTGCTCAAGATCACCGAAGACGATCTCCATCGGGTCGCGGTCTGGAAAGCGCGCCGCAGACAAAAGAAAGCCGCGACGACGCCCTGATCCTTACGAGCGCCATGGCTGCGGCGGGCGAGCGCTAGTGGTTCAGATTGAACCAGAATCGTTCCTTCGCACCGTTGTCATTCGGAACATCGAAAAACCAGGGATCGGCGCGTCGCGGCCTCGGAGTGGCGACCTGCTGGATGCAGTCCTCGCCGTCCCGACCGAAACGCCGGTTGATCGTCAACCCGGCCGACCGGGCATCGCCATCGCGCTGGCCCGACGCCCGGCAGACGTCGACCCGCCTAATGCACTGGTCGGGTTCACCACGCCAGCCGCGGTCGTCTTGCGAGCTGTAGCCGACGGTCGTTCCCGCAGGGCAGTCCTCGTAAATCTCGCGCCCGGGCCTTCCCGCCTTGGCTTCATGGCAAATGGGCCACGAGAACCCGGGCTTCGACATGGCCGCGATGAGCCTTGTCATTGGCGGAACGCAATAGGGGACGCCATGCCAGGACGGATTCTTTGATGCCGCGCACAGCAGGACCTGGCATCCCCAGGAGGCATCCTCGGCTTTTGCTGCCGCCGGCAGCCCGGCGCCCACAGCGATCAAACCTGCGGCACAGATCACGATCGATTTCACTGTTTGCCTCCTTTGCATCTCCTATTGAACTTGCGTCCAGGTGCCGTCGATCTTTGCAAAAGATAGGACACCGGGTTGTTTCGTCCCTGCGAACGAGCCGCTCGTCGTGCTGATAATGCCGGTACAGGTGACGCCGGGTACGGCCTGGCGCGGTTTGCATTCCGAAATCCGGATCGAGCGGCCCGATCTTGCGATCGCGGCACTCGCCTCCTCGTCGCTTGGAACCTCTACTTGTGATCTTTGCTGGGCCTCTTTTTTCAGACGGGCGATCTCTTGTTCGAACTCCTCAGTCTGACCGCTTCGTACCAGCTCACTGATGGCGTATCCGCCGCCCGTTCCGACGAAGAGAGCGATTGCTGCAGGGATCAGCGCTCCATTGTGAGGCTTGCTCATCGGCGACCTCAATATCCCTCGATTCCGAGGCGCTTCAGGATGGCGATCGGATCGGTTTCGCAAACCTTCTTCCATTCACGATGCTGGGCGCAGGCATAGGCATATTGGCTGAGGTCTGCCGAGGAGAGGTCCGCAAGCCTGGTGCCGACTGCCTTCCATTGCTGCACCTCGGCGGAATCGCAACCGGCGCCGCCCGCGCCGCAAAAATCGGGATCGCGCCGTTCGATCTGCGTTTGGGTGGCGCCGTCTTGCGCACTGGCCGCAAGAGGGACAAAGCCGAAAAGCAGCGTCGCAATTCCCAAGGATTTGAAAAAGCGTTTCATTCAACCTCCGTGCGCGTCCGTGAGGGACAGCGAATTGTTTGGGACGACAGGCAGGGGCAGGGGCAGGGGAAGGGGAAGGCCACCTTGGGACTCTGGTGAACGTCTGTCGGGATTCTCTTCACGCACCGTGGATGTGTAGAGCCAAGGAGGATCCAAGTCGGATGACGACCAGACGCCGAAACCAAGCCCTCGGGCCTTTCTCTCGATATCGAAATAAGCGGAGACATGAGGTTCATTGCGATAATTGAAGGCGTAGCCGATGCCTTCGGCAATCGCCGTCGCTGCCAGGTTGGATTCGCCAACAAAACAATGGGCGATCAGGGTCCTGTTGTTGTCGCGAGCGATCGGTGCGCAATTGACGTCCTGGCCCAGTGTTCGAAGGATCATCCAGGCGCGCGAGACCTGTCCTGCCGGCCACGTCACACCTTCGCTCGTCGCCGCCTGGTCCGGGCGAGGGGCTTCGTATCCAGCGAGCCGCACGACCAGACGGCTGTTGATGAATTCGAATGTGGTGCCATCGATGACCTGCACCTTGCCGTAAATCTGGCGTGGCACGTCGTTTGGGCGGCCTTGCGCCAGCGATGCCGTCGAGGTCGCGGCGAGCAATGCCATCGAGAGAGTGACAAGTTTCATCGCGATGTCTCCGCCTGCTGCATGAGGACGGTGACGGGATGTGGCAAGTCCGAATAGGCCCACAGGCCTGCGCGTACTGCCCGCGCACTGTCCTCGGCAACCCGATAGCCGGGAACGATCAATTGGCCGGCGCCATCGACCGCGGCAAATCCCCATCCTTGAGCGATCATGTAGGTTGCCAGATCGTAGCGATGCTGGCCCGCTGTCGTCTGGCATGCGACCACCGTATTGTTCTGGTCGATCTCCTGTATGCGCGCGCAGACCGGTCTCGTGTCCCGGACCAACGCCTGCGTCATGATCACGTTGAGCTCTCCGCAGTCCCGGACAGCCTCGCCGGAAAGCCTGATGCTGGTGCCGCGCAGGCACGCTTGCAGTCCATAAAGCCGATAGCGCCGGCCGCCGGAGACCCAGCTATCGCCGGTCTCGAATTGAGCCTGGGCCGGGAACGGCACGAATTCCGATGACGCAGTGCCCTTGTCGCCGGCTACTGCACGTTCGGCTGCCGACGCCTGGACAGGAACGATCCGGGGAGAGACGCCACGTGGAAACTGGGCACCGGCAAGCATCGGCACCAAGGTGATGCTTGCATACAGGCCGGAAACTGCGATCGTGGAAATCAGCATGAGCCCTCCGATCCGCATCAGTGTAATGTTGGATTGGCGCGATAGCGCTCACCATATGGATGTGCGAACCAGGCGTTTGCCCAGATTCCGCTTCTTGTATTCCTTGCCGTTTCTTCGGCCCGCGCATATTCCGGAAAGATTGGGCGACCGGCGCTGTCACGGGAGGCGAACGCCATTCCCTCGCGGATGAGCGCTTCTGAAAGCGATCGCACCCCTCCATCCTCCATGAAAAAACACTCCGCAAAGCGCACGGTCGGTCTGCCAGGCTTTCGCCCCAGTTCATGGCAGGGGAAGGCGCTGCCGGCGCTTGCCTTTGCCTTGCCGATGGTTGCCGTCATCCCCGCAAGCGAAATCATGGCGCATGTCGCCGGCACGCCGCGATACTTTATTGGATCGGTCGAAAGGCAACCCTGAACCCCGGCAAGCTTGATAATCGTTCCGTCGGCGGCGAAAAAGGCGCTGCCGCTCAACGCCGCTTCTGGACTGACGCTCTTCAGATCGAGCCGCGTCGCAATCGACGACGTATCGAGCGGCGCTTGCGGCACTGCAATGAGGTCTCGCCCCTGCGCATAGGCGTCCTGATAATAGCTGATGAAGCTCGCGGCGGTGTCCGCCCGCGCGGTCATCGGCTGAACGATCAAAAAACCGACAAGAGTGCAAAAGAGGGGGCGACCGGGTCGCCATGCGCCGTTCTTCATGCTCGCATCCGTCACTAGTTGACTTGTTCGAGAATGCACAAAATTATACTGAAGTGCAAGTCTGGAAATCTCGCAAGGATTGAGGTAAGGTCTTCTCGATGCTCAATTTGCATGTGGAGACAAGCAGATGGTGGTGTATCGAAAGGCGCTGAGGGTCATCACCTTTCCGTTTCGGGTGGTGTGGTTTCTGATCCTGGTCGCGAATTTCTTGCTGGTGACGGCTGTCTGCTTGTTCCTTGCGGCCTTTGCCGGCTACGCAATCGCGCTGGCGGTTTCGTATGTGCTTTTGCCGACCGAATGGACGCAGGCGCTGTGGCAGTGGGCGGCCGATCTCTATGACCGGTATTTCTGGTTCAAGGCTGCGACGATTACCTTCTTTCTTGTGCTTGTCCTGCCAATCCTGCGGTTTTGGCCGGGGAGGGATCCGATCGCCGAGGCGGCTCACGAGCGCGAAATGATGCTGAATGACGAGTTGATCGCGGCGAGGCGGCGCGGACTGCTCTAAGGGAAATATCGGGTCTGAAAGCAGGCGCTGGTCCAAGGGCTGCCAGTAGCGGCGCCCCAGGTCCTGCGCGCGCGGCGGACCGTTATCTAGTGAGATCCTCGCGATCTACTCGTTCGTCCCGGCGCTGGCTTTGACCAAATAGATTGAGGAATTCCATGACAGTCAAACCCCTCTCGCTTGCTATTTCGACCTTCAAGGGCGGTGCCGGGAAATCGACTTTGAACGTCAATCTTGCCGCGGAGTTTGCTCAACAGGGGCACCGGACCTTGCTGGTCGATTGTGACGAGCAGGAGTCGTCGACGCGCTGGTACAATGTTTCCATGAAACGCGGTCTGCTGCCGACCGACGGGACCCTGCTGCATCTGCGCGTTGCGCCGGGAGACCGGTTTCGGGAACGGCTCGAAAACGCACCGGAAGCGGATATACGCATCTACGATGTCGGCGGCTACGTGCATCAGCGCGCTGTCGAGGTCTACCACGAATGCGACGCCATCCTCATCCCGGTCATTCCCGAGCCTACCGCCGCGACGTCGGCCATCAAGGTGGCGACGATCTTGACGGAGATATCCAGGAAACGCGATCGGGGGCCGATCCCTTATGCGGCCATCTGGAACTACGTGGACATGATCGCCCTCAAGCACAACCGGTCCTTGCCGGAGGTTCACGCCATCCTGACGAGTGGGAGGATTCCCGTGGTCGAGACCGTCATCCGCAAAAGCAACCATTTCAGCGATGTCGGAGCCGGTTACGGCTCGCTCTATTCCAAGCTTGCCGGGATCGAGAACAATTCTTCTCTGACGCCGTCGGCGAGGCGGCGGGCTTCGGAAAGCGTGCTCGATGCAATCGACCTCGTGAAACGGATCAACAACGAGTTCATCGGCCTGCTGCAGGCGGAGGCGGCGTAAACGATGTCGAGGGAACGAACGTCGGCCGGAAACATTCTCGCACTTGCCCGATCGCGGGAAGAACAGGCAAAAGACATGGAAGAGGCCGCCACCTCGTATATGCCGACGAACATCGACCTCGAAACGCTGATGCCCGATGACGCTGTTCGAGAACAGAAGGAAACCGTACCTCCCGAGCCACAGCCGCCGGAAGCACGCGACCCTGGCAAACATCAGCGTGGTGAGCGATCGGCGTCCAAGAGCCAGGTTACGGCAGCAGGTGCGACCGCGAAGCGAAAGCGCGTATCGCTTTATCTCGATGATGACGTGTTGACGAAGATTTTCCGGGTCTCGCTGGAGCGCCACGAGCAATTGTCGTCGGCGACGCTGAGACTCATCCTTGAGGCTTTGAAGGCGAGGGGGCTCTAGATCGGATGAGAGAGCCGCCCATCATGTTCCGTCTGCCCGATCACGTGCTGAGCAATGTCGACGCTCTTGCCGGGCGGCTCGATGTCTCCGTCAACATCGTCGCCAAGCTGATCGTCACCAGGGAGATCATGCATGTTTCGGCGATGCTCGATGAACATGACCGGCAGCTGGCAAACATGCACCAGTTCCTGCGGGAAATTGCCTTTCGCAACGAGGCGTTTCTCACGGACCAGGGGGCACGAGCCGGGGGCGCCAGGGCGATTGAACAAAAGCTGGATGAGGTCATGGGCGCACTCGATGCGATCCGTGACGCCGCCTTCGTCCGGCCATCCTCTTATATCGTTGACCTGATCAGGAAACATGATGAACGAGCTGTCCAGAAGTCACTCGAGGTCTAGATCGGAAGCTCGCCGGTTGCCGAGCTATTTCGACCTGATCGAAGATGAGTTGCGTCGCCGGGGTGGCGGCGGAAGCGGAGGTGGAAAGCGGCCGTCGTTGCCGAAAGGGAAGAGAGCCGTTTCAAAGCAGCCAGGTGCTGCTTCGGCGCTCAGCCGCGCGACTGGCAACAACGCCGTCGTCGTCAAGGTCCTGTCATATGGTGCGGGCGCCGGTTCTGCGCGAAATGTGCTTTCCTACCAGAGCAGGGAGGAAAAGGCACACGATCAGGACGGCCGTGAAGTGTCCGACCTGAACGAAGCCGTGCGTTCCTGGGAAAGGGAGTTCTGCAGCCGTAAGGGCAGCAATGACGTTCTTCGTCTGACCTACGAGCTTGAAAACGCCAGCGGCGAAGACATAACCCGCGCCCTCGGTTCTCTCGCGGAAGATGGTTTCCATCAGGCTGGTGACACCGACCGGACCTACGCGTTCAGCGTGAGCGATGGCGTCAAGGGACAGACCCGTCTCCATTTCGCGCTCGTGATCGCGCACGAAAAGAAAGACAGGTCGGATCGAAGCAGCCACAACCGCCTTCCCGGGGAGACCGAGGCCGTGCATGTAATCGATGCGAGACTGTACGAGGCTCTGCGGAGGGAGGGGATCACGCCGATCTCGCGCTACCCGGCCGAATTTTCGTCCGGCCCCAAAGGTCTGGCCGCAACCCTGCACGCCATGCAGCGGAGGGGCGCAGAGGTGACGCTCTCGACCAAAACACACATTGAGGAGCGTCCCGGCAAGAGTGGACGCTACACGCAGGGCGCGGCGCGGCGCGAGGTCAGGACTACCGATCACAGGCAACTGACGGAGGAAGGAAAGATCGTTGGGGCACTCATACAGACCCGCCAGCCGCGGGACTTCATGCACCTGTTGCTGTCAGGACCAGCAAAGGTCAACCGCGATCAGTTCATCCTTGCCGGCCGTGATTTTCTGAAAGAGCAATTCGCCGGGCATCGCTATGCCTATGCCGTCCACAATCGCAACGATCTTGAGAAGCATCCGCACCTGCACGTGATCGTCGCACTGCGCAACGGCAGTGGCAAGACGCTCAATCCGAACATCCGCGACTTCACGGAATGGCGCGTCTGCTTCGCCGAGAAGGCGCGCGAGCGTGGCATCCCGATCAACCGCCAGAAACGGATCGAGCGTGCCGGCCCACCGCCCGTCAAGCGTTGGGAATGGGAAATGTTCCAGCGGATGGGAGCCACAGCCCCGAGCAACGTGGTCGATAAGGTTTTGGCCAAGGTTCGCGACACGCCGACGGCGCCTCGACTTGAGGACGCCAGAAGACGGCTCGAACAAAGCCGGCGCTCGGTCGGGCTGGTTATCAAGATGCTGGACGGAATAGCGAAAGACCGGTCTGCCCCCAGCACGGCACGCGAATTGAGCCAGGATCTATCGGTTGGACTGCAACGCGAATACCGGCGGCTGGAAGTGGCCGTTCATGCCGGCCGCGACCCCGCGCAGGAGAAAGGCGAAGAGTACATGCTGCGATCGACACCTATTAGCGCTGCTCAGGCGAAGACAGCGAAAGAAACGTTGGCGAACACCGCGTTGAGCCTTGCGGCAAAAATAGCCAATCCGTCCGATCGGCTGATCTTCGAGCAGGCGACGAAGATCATCGGAAAGGTCGTCGGGCTACAACTCGATTCGCGGGTTGAGAGAAACCGCGATCGTGCCGAGTCCGGGAAGGACAAGCGTGGCTCGGACAGCCTGGAAACAAAGTCGGCGGCAGGTCGCGACCACATCGCGGAGCAGGGCGTCATCAACAAGAGCTCGAACAACCGCTTGGTCGACCAATCGCGTATTGCCCGGTCCAATGCCGAGCATGACACGCGGCAGGCAGATCGCTCGGTTCGCGAACGGGAGAAGGCGCAACAGCGCGATCGTGAGACACCAAAGTCGATAAAGCTTCGCCCGCCCCAGGAAAAGGATCGGGACCGCAGTCGTTGACCTCTTTTTTGTCCACGATCCGGGCTGGCAGGCTCGGCCTCAGTATTCTTTCGATCTCGGTGTCAAACTATCTGGCGCCACGATTTTCGGGAGGGAGGGAAGTTCAGAATTCATCTGGAATTATTTGGTCGCGGTGACCGCCTTCCATGGGGGGGGGCCACTGGATGTAGGTGATGCCCGCCTCGACTGCTGCAAGCCGTCCTTCAGCGGTGCTGCAGACCAACATGGCTTCCTTCTTTTCAACGCCATACCACTCGATCGCTCGAAATACCGTATGCGCATCTGCCATTTCCGACCGATCATCCCGAGCCTGGCGGAAGGTGCCCCATGTCATCCAGAAGTCCGGCGCGACCTCCCGAACCTTCAATAGATCGTCGAGGATACAAGTCAGCGCGAGAAATTCTGGCGCGCCCTGGGTGCCGACCGTCATGCCTCTGGCGTCGGAAATGAAGCCGAAGCGGACGTCTTTTTGACGAAGTTGCTGTAGCATCTGGACAAAGATGGTGTTGATGTCTCCGAGCGTGAAATCTCTGGGAGGGATAGATCGTCTCAAAAGGATGCCATCTCTCTCGAAAATGACGAGGCCTCTCGAACCGATTTTTCGGAATGTGCACTCAATGGTATCCATCGGCAGACGATCCAAGCTGGGACACGTTCGTTATTCAGAAATATGAGTGTCCGAAGAGTCACATTTCTGACCAGTTGATTGCGACCCTCCAATATTCACGAGCGGAATAGATATGGCTGTCCAGAACATGCGCGAGTGTTTGGTGAGGAAGCTAATTTTAGCGGACGGGAAGAAAGGGGGCGGGCACTTCGCCATACGAGTATTCAGACGGAATAGCCGCAGGTCCGAAGCAGGAGACAAACAAATCCAGATTTCTCAGGCTGTTGCTTGCCGCAATCGAGTAGAAGTTTCCGCTGTTCCAGATGATATATGCGTATGAGAATACTTCTCTCAAAACGGAGCGCATTTCGTCGAGAGTGACTTCATTGAGGTTCATGGTTTCCAAAACATTTATCTTTTTGCGGTTTATTTCGGCCTCGCTGAAATATCGGACCTTAAAGCCGTGATCCTTTTGAAGTTCTCTCCTTCGATACTCTTCGACATCTTGGCTGCGGAACTTCTCAAGAAAAATCATCAATCCTTTTGCCTTGAGATTACGTCGGACAAAAGCGATCTGCTGCTGGCGGTTCGGCGAGTACATTTGAAATGTGGTATCTTCGAAGATAATATCAAAACCTGACGCAAAGTCCTGAAGCCCAGGTGTATGGCTGAGCGATTCCGGTGACAGTTTATTAAAGGGGCCAAGGAAGAATTGGGCATGCTTTGGGACGCCCCAAGCGTAGAAGCTTTCCTGGTTTTCGATGG
This sequence comes from Agrobacterium sp. S7/73, assembly GCF_019355535.1. NCBI lineage: Bacteria > Pseudomonadati > Pseudomonadota > Alphaproteobacteria > Hyphomicrobiales > Rhizobiaceae > Agrobacterium > Agrobacterium sp. S7/73. The sequence continues at coordinate 133,860 of NZ_CP072138.1, read as the reverse complement.
TTGGGCTGCAGGACAGCGACAGGATTTGCCCGTCGGCAAGCTCGCTGATGGTTCGCGCCATCGTTCCTTCCGCCGTTCCCAAGCTATAGAGGGTTAGGGGAGACTGACGTGCGGACGAATATCGGAGTATGGCCGTCCCTAGTCTTATCTCCTCTTCATATCGGTAAGGAATGCTGCTCAGGTAATGCTGATCGAACGGTCCCTGTCTGACTGCGTGTAGCGCGGCAAACCGCTCAGTCTCGGGGTTGCGTTCCAAAAGCCGGAAATCAAGAGAGGGCCGGCGAATAGGAACTCCCGCCCGCCCTGCTGCAGTGGACGAAAAGAAATCGGCCAATTCGTTTAAGCGGGCTCCCCGCTCGCACTCTTCGTGAAACTGCGCGAAGTCTTGCATCTAATGCCTCTCGATAGCATTGCCAATCCAGTTCTGCAGGATCCGGTCAGTTGACGATTCCACGGAACCGTGAGACGCAAACCTGACTGCTGGGCTCAGCTATCGTGCGGGGCTAGGCGCAAACGTTCATTCAGAAATTTGATATGTTTTCAAGAATATGATGCATTTTTCTGCTTGCGATTAGATGTGTTTGCCTGACCTCTTTGGGTGGCTTACTCTTTTAGCTGAGTAACAAGTTTGTGCGGGAGATAATGGGATTGCCATTACTTAGCCACCGACGCATTTTGCCGGAAAATTCCGAAAGTGCGGTCGTCTCACAAAAGCAAGCGCAATGGGATGAATTCTGTGTCGGGCTCGTTCGAAGAAAAGGTGTCAGACGCCAGCAGATCGATTTCAAAAGCCACACGCATTCGCTTTTCCTTAACCTGGAAGGGGCAGCGAGATCCGGAGAGACATTTCTCGACGGTCGTCGGTATGCGTTCGCAGCGCGGCCACAAGGATCATTGGTCTACATCCCGCCCGGCGTCATGTGGCATGGATGGGATGAAGGCGACCAAAACGCGGCCTATCTCCTGATTTCCGCCGAAGAAAGATTTGCTGACAAAGTTTTTGGCGATGACCCAGTCCCCGCACTATTTGTCCCGAATATGTCGTTTCAGGACGTAGGGATTGAGCATGCGGCTCGAAAAATTTATTTGGAGCTTGCCCAGTTGGATTCCGCAAGTGGACTCATAGTTGAAGGGCAGCTCACCACTATCTTCGGGCACTTATTGCGGCGTTCAAGGCTCTTCGACAAACACCGCAAAGGCGGCCTCGCGCCTGCTGTGCTTAAACGCATCACTCAGCGTATTGACGCGGCGCTGGAGGAGAAAGTCAGCTTGGCAGCGATCGCGCAAGAGTTCGGGTATAGTGCGGCGCACTTGTCCCGCGCGTTCAAGCAGTCGACCGGTCTTTCTCCACAAGCTCATTTCAACAAGGTGCGCCTCGACCGGGCGAGCGAGTTGCTGCGTACAACAAGTAAATCGGTGACCGAGATCGCACATTCTTGCGGTTACTCCAGCGGCAGTCATCTCTCATCGAGCTTTCACAAGGCTTTTGGTATCTCTCCGATCGCGTACCGCGCTCTTTGGGCAGAATAAAAATATCAAAAACATGAAAGCCTGGATGCTTTTGGGGCCTTAGAATCTTGATGCTGCGGTTAAGGCAGACTCGAGGGAAGTCCATGAGCATGACGACACCGCGTACGTCACATTGTCATTATCTTTTATGCGTGACGGCTTCGGCGGTCGGACGCAACATATACTTCATCGTTGTCGCCTGGCTGATGATGAAATACACTGCGGATCCGTCCGCCATCGCGATGTTGCTCGCGGCCGGGAGTTGCGCCGAGTTCTTGACAACGAACCTTGGTGGGGTAGTCACTGATCGCTATCGGCCGCAACTGACCTGCCTAGTCTGTGACGGATTTCGTATCCTAACCATGGCAGCGGCGACTGCCGGAATAATGTTGGGTTACCCGGTCCAGTCGCTCGTCGCGTCTTGGGTGCTATATGCTGTATTGGACCGAACGTATCTCACTGCGCTGCAGGCCATGATACCCGGAATGGTGGATGCGGCGCGGCTCCTATCCTTCAATTCTACGGCATATGTGTGGATGCAGATCGGTAATTTCTGCGCCGCCGTCGCCGGAGGATTGCTGCTGGCCTTCACACCGGACTACCTGAGCCTCATGGCACCGCTGTCATGCTTTTTATTGTCGTTCGGCTCATCCTTTGCCAGAAGAGAGGTATATTTTGATCGGCCTGGGAATGCCGAGCCGGTCACCTTCCTGCGGCGCGAATTGTTTCCCGGGTTGCCGCAGCGAAGTCTTGTGCTTCCCTCTGTTGTTTACGCCTTCATTTACGCGGCCGGAATGATGGTAAGCGTTCTTGGTTCGGCTCTTGTGATGGGAGAATTTGGGAGAAGCGCCTTGGCCTTCGGCTTTGTGGAGGCCGGATGGGCTGCTGGGTCCGTCCTGGGATGTCTGTGGCTGCTGTGTCGGTCAGCGAAATCAGATGCCCTTTTGTGGCACCTTCTCGGGACAGGTGTGATCCTCACGAATTTCCTGGTGTTCCAGAATCTTTTTGCAGCGCTCCTTCAGATGATGGGACTTGGGCTAACCTACAACAGTGCACGGATTCTAATCGATGTTGAAATTCAGCGATCTTTTCCCATAAGCCAGCTTGGTCGGGCCAGGAGTCAGGTTCATACCGTGTGTATGGCAGTGTCTCTGTCGGTATACGGCGTCGTGGCGCTTATCGGAAATGCTTTGGCGCCGTCCGTCATTTTCGGCTGGTTTGGATTAGTAGCGCTGTTTACCGGAACTGTATTCTGGGCGTGCTTCCGGCGCGATCTGCTGGCTGTTAGGTAACAGGGCCGTAGATTGTAAAAACGTGAGCCTTGCCCACATAAGTATAACAACTTGCGGGAGCCGCTCGCCGGCGGACACGTGGTACATCTTGTGCGTACTCGATCTTGATAAATTGTGCTAGCGGCACTAGTTAGATTTTAAGGCAGTACGCGCTGCCTCGGGGCTTGATAACCCCTACGTGCGGTTGATGCTGGCCGAGACAGCATCACACTCCTTGACCTTTGGTCGGGGAGCCTGTGGCGTATGTCCAGGTTCGCCCGAACTAAAGGCCACAGGGCCGTCACGTACGGTTATCAACTCCCCGCCACGGGTTAAGTGAGTTCTTCAAGCGGGGGCGCACCGCTTGAACTCTTACCTCGGGAGTTCATATGGCGACGTCTACCCCACTGAAGGCGACAGAACCGAATGTTCCACCAGCTTATTCTCACGTTGACGCGCATGTGGGCAGGCAAATCCGCGTTTGGAGACTATTGGCCAGAAAGTCGCGAACCGAACTGGCTGCGGCCGTAGGTGTCAGCCGCCAGCAAATTCAAAAATATGAGACGGGTCGAAACTGTGTGCGAGCCTCGACACTTTACGCGATTGCCGGCGCGTTGAACGTAACTGTTGGCCAACTGTTCGATGGTCTTCCTCCGACAAAGGATCTCGGATCGCTCTTCGCTACAGAAGAAGTAACAGATCCGCCGAGCGAAGTGCGATTCCTGCTGGGCCACCTGATGCGGCTGTCGCCGCGTCTTCGTGGACGAGTAGCGGCGCTCATTCATGCGCTCGCACGAGATGAAGAGCGTAGCGACGGAGCTGGTAGCAGATTCTTTCCTCTGAGAAATCGCGCCTGCCAGTAATCAATCTCACAGGAGCAGAGAAGTCCTTAATCTCCGGCTGCGATGTACGGGCAACCAACTGGCGCGCTCGTTCCGTCAGAATCTGAATGAACTCGGACGTGTAGGCCCGACACTGTACGCTAGGTGCCTCACGCAGGCAGTCCGTTCTCCGAAAACAAAAATGAACGTCTTGGCAGTGACGACACACTTTTGGTTGTCGGTTCATTGTGTTCCGGGCGTGACCATGCCACGCCAATTTCGAGCATCTGGACAGGTGTTTTTATCCTTGACGCGGTACAAAAAACTAGCGAGCGCGCGTCTTATCCTCTATCCTAAGCGGTGAGGCAGCACGTACTGCCTTGGGGCGTGGAAACCCCTACGAGCGACTGATGTTGGTCGATTCAACATCATACTCTCTGACCTTTTCGGTCGGGGAGCCTGTGGCGTATGTCCAGGTTCCCCGGAACTAAAGGCCACAGGGCTGTCTCGTACAGTTTCCAACTCCCCGATCATTCGGAGGTTTAGTGAGTCATTCGCGGGGACGTACCGCGGTAACTCATTTCGGAGACTGGCCGTTGAAACTTCAACCCCATGTTTTTAAACAGGGTCAATGCCGGGTAACTTCTCATCAGCAGAGAACCTGGCGCACTGCCCGGGTCGACTTGGTCCGACGAACAGGGCTTGACAAGGAAGAGACGGCGATGGTCTCTGACCACCATCTGTTGCTTCTTAACCTACGTGGCAATTCAGAGCGCGGCGACTATTTTCTCGACAACAGGAGGGCCGGTTTCGTTGCGCGAAAGCCTGGCGCGATCCTGTTCATTCCAGCAGGTTGCAGTTGGCATGGCTGGGAAATTGGCGCGTCCACGGCGGCTTACTTGTCTATAATGGTTCAACCGGCACAACTTACCAGCCTTACGGCCTCGCCTATCACCTTGCCGACGTTGTCGCCGGATCTTGGCTTCGAAGATCAGGTCATCATGAATGCTGCCCGCGGGATAGGCGCTGAAATCTGCGAACGGAACTCCTTGAGCGGAATGTTGATCGAAGCTTACGTGGCAACGATTTTCGTACAAATGATGCGTCGGCAGGAGCGCTTTCAAAATTTCTTCAAAGGCGGACTGGCTGCGGCGGATTTGAGCCGCGTGGTTCAAAAGATCGAGGAGCGGCTGGCTGAAAATGTGACCCTGAGCCAGCTTGCGGCAGTCGCAGGCATAAGTGTTCCGCACTTTTGTCGTGCGTTCAAACGAAGCTTCGGCTGCCCGCCCTATGAATTTATCATCAGGCGGCGTATCGAGCGTGCCAAGGAACATCTCCGTCATTCCGAAATGACCATCACCGATATTGCCCTAGCATGTGGCTTTTCAACATCGAGCCATTTCGCAAACAGTTTTCGCCGGCAGGTCGGCACGACTCCGCAAATGTACAGGGCGGCCTGGTCGAACAAGGCTTTTGGTTGAATTTGCGATAAAATCGCGCACGATCATCAACATTCTGCAAGTTTTGCTCGGTACACCTCGACATTCTCGGTTTGGTAAGCAGCCGAGGACAAGCCATTGCATCCATACCAGCTCCCAGCGCAACATCCGCCTATCTGTATTGAGAAATCAGCCGCTCTGAAGGTTGTGGACCTCAAGAAGAGCTACGGGCACTTCGAAATTCTCAAAGGGATCTCCCTGACCGCCAACGCCGGCGACGTTATTTCAATCCTTGGGGCCAGCGGCTCGGGAAAAAGCACCTTCCTGAGATGCCTGAACTTTTTAGAAGAGCCGACAGACGGGCAGGTTTGGCTGTCGGGGCATCGTGTCGAGATGCGCCCAGGCATGGCTGGTCGAAAAGCGATCAACGCGCTGCGCGCCAGGCTTGGTATGGTCTTTCAGAACTTCAATCTCTGGTCCCACAAAACGGTTTTGGAAAACATCACGGAGGCTCCGATCCATGTCAGGGGCTTGACCAAGGCAGATGCCCGTCAAAGCGCGGAGGAACTGCTTGCAAAGGTTGGGCTTGCAGACAAGCGGAATTCCTATCCCGCCCATCTGTCCGGCGGGCAGCAGCAACGCGTAGCGATTGCCCGCGCCTTGGCTATGGAGCCCGAGATCCTTCTCTTTGACGAGCCGACATCCGCATTGGATCCGGAGCTTGTGGGCGAGGTGCTTAAGGTCATTCAGTCTCTTGCTGGTGAGGGTCGCACGATGTTGATCGTGACGCACGAACTTACCTTCGCGCGGCAAGTGTCGACCCGTACGATTTTCTTGCAGGAGGGTTCGATCGATGAAGAAGGCCCACCGGACGTTGTCTTTGGCAGCCCTTCTTCATCTTCGCTGAGACGGTTTTTATCCTCCCACATTGGAGGGCGATGAGATGCTTTCCGTCCACGGATTCGGTGAACAGATGCTGACCGGCGCCATCACAACCCTTCAAGTGGCATTCGCAAGTCTTGCTTTCGGCATCGTCGTTGGATGGTGCGGCGCCTTGGCGAAGCGCAGCCAAAGCAGGAGCGTCCGGTGGGTGGCGAATGGTTACACCACTGTTATCAGGGGTGTTCCCGAGCTGCTGCTCATTCTCATGTTGTATTATGGAGGCACTGTCGCGCTCACGGCGTTGTTTGGTCGATACGTTGAAATTGATGCGTTCTCGGCCGGTGTTCTCGCTCTGACGGTCGTGTTCGGTGCTTATGCAACCGAGGTACTCCGGGCGGCTATTCAGGCAGTGCCCGCGGGTCAAATTGAGGCAGCTCGCGCACTGGGGTTCTCAAATCTGTCCGTGTGGCGTCTTGTGATCATGCCGCAGATGTGGCGGCATGCTCTGCCCGGTCTTGGAAATCTATGGCTGACGTTATTGAAAGATTCGGCGCTAATTTCGGTTGTCGGGCTCGAAGACCTGATGCGGAAGGCGAGCATCGCCGCTGGCGCCACACACGATCCCCTGAAGTTCTATTCTGTGGCTGCGTGCCTTTATCTCATGTTCACCTCGATTTCGCTCGCGGCACTTGCTGCCCTGGAGCGTCGAACTGACCGCGGGCTGTGCATCTCCCCCAAAGGAGGTTTCTGATGGATGTGACGTTGATTGTGCAGACACTTCCGCAGCTTTTGAATGGCCTAGCTCTCACTGTTCTCCTGACGATAGCGTCGGTTGTCGCAGGGTCATTCATTGCGATCCCCCTGGCTCTCGCCGGGGCATCAGGTGGCAGAGTAATTTCCCTGCCGGTTCGGGCGTACGCATTCGTGTTTCGCGGCACGCCACTACTGGTGCAACTATTTCTGGTCTACTACGGCCTTGGCCAGTTGGAATGGGTGCGGGCAAGTGTGGCTTGGCCCATGCTCCGCGATCCGTTCTGGTGCGCGCTCGTTGCGTTTTCGCTGAACAATTCCGCCTACACAACAGAGATTCTACGCGGCGGCCTTCGCGCCGTACCACCAGGCGAAATTGAAGCAGCCAAGGCGTTGGGAATGCCGCTTCTCCTTCGTATCCGACGAATCATACTGCCGATCGCTTTCCGGCTTTCGCTGTCGGCCTATGGGAACGAGGTCATTCTGATGCTGAAAGCCAGCTCGCTAGCAAGCACCATCACCATTATGGAGTTGACAGGGGCCGCCAGAAAGATCGTTGCTCAGACATTCGCGCCCTACGAAGTCTTCGTAGCCGCCGCTCTTCTCTATCTCACCGTGACCTTTCTCTTCACAAGTGCCTTTGGCCTGATCGAGCTTCGCTTGTCGAAACATCATCGCCGTATTGACAAGCAGAGGAAGGCCGCCGAACCGGCGCGGCTGTCAAGGGAGTTGGCATAATGAGTATCACGGCTTTCCCACGTCCGCCTGTCAGCATCTCGTCGGCAGAATTACGCGGGAATTGGTATGAGATCGATCTAGAGGCCATTCGTCACAATTACCGGCAAATTCGGGCGCATCTTCACGAACACGTGGCGGTCTACGCATGCCTGAAACGCAATGCCTATGGCTGCGGAGCAGGTCTTGTTGCAAAGGCCTTGGCTGCCGAAAATGTGTACGGATTCGCCGTCGCGTCGTTGCTTGACGCGATTGCCATCCGTCGCGAAGGGATTTCGAATCCGGTACTCCTTTACCCCGGCGCTCTGCCTGTCGCAGCTGCCACGATAGAAGCGCTTGACCTGATTGTTACCGTATCGAGCATCGCGGAGTTAAGGCAATGGCGCACGAGCGTGTCAAATCTGCGGATATTCATCAAAGTTGATCTGGGTTTCTTTCGCGCTGGGGCAACGCCAGCGCAGTTGGTCGATTTGCTCGCTGAGGCCGCTCAGGACCGAACAGTTCGGGTTGAAGGCATCTACGCCCACTTGAGTGAACTGCCCGGCTCCGGTCCAGAACTCGCTCACAGCCAACGAACGAAGATGAACGACATTCTAAGACAAATGCGGTCGCTGGGCATCAGCGTTCCGGTCGTCATGATGTCAAGCACTGAGGGAGTTTTGAACTACCCGGACATGGACTTTGATGCAGTCGATCCCGGAGCACTGTTTGTCGGTATTTCTGACGTCGAGAAGCCCGTTCGTGACCTGCACCTGCGACCGGCGTTGACGGCGATCTCGACAACACTCATTTCCGTTAAACGTCTCGATCAATCTCTCGATCCACCCGACAGCATTTCGTGGATACGCCCGAACATGGTTCTGGGCGTGATTGGAATGGGATGGGGGGATGGTCTGCCCAGAGCTCTGCCGGAGCGGGCGGTCGGGCTGGTACGCGGCAAACGCGCAAAACTTCTTCCGCCGTCCCATCTTGAGCATATCCGCATCGACCTTAGTCATATCCCGGAGGCCCGCTTTGGGGATCAGGTAGTCCTGCTAGGACGCCAGGGCGCCGAACAGATCAGCATTGAGGAGCTCGCGAGCACCCGAGGCACCGACGCGATTGGGATTTATGGCGACCTTCGTGACCACATCCCACGCCTCTACATCTAAACCGAAAAGCAAAGAAGGGGAATAATATGAAAGTCTCGCAACTGCTGTGCTTCTTGCCGATTCTTGCGGTACTTGTTGGTCACGCAAACGCCCAAGAATCGAAGACAGTTACTATTGCTACCGAGGGGGCTTTCCCTCCCTGGAATTCCGTCAACTCCTCTGGCGAGGTTGAAGGCTTTGACGTGGATGTTGGGAAGGCGTTGTGCGAGCGGGCGGAAATCTCTTGCCGGTTTGTCGCTCAGGCCTGGGACGGGATCATTCCGGGACTGACGGTCGGCAAATATGATGCGGTCATGGCCGGAATGTCGATCACTGAAAAAAGAAAGAAAGTCATAGCTTTCTCCGAACCTTACGCGCTGACCTCCAACTATTTCGTTGTCGCGAACTCAGCTAGCCTTCCCGCGATGGACCCGGCTACCGTAGTCGATCTTTCCTCGGATGATTCCGCAAACAGACTGCTTCTCGAGACTCTGAGGTCGAACTTGAAGGGCCGAGTATTGGGTGTGCAAGGGGCAACGAATGCTGAGGCATTTGTGAGGGAGGTGCTCGGGGACAACGTCGAGATCAGGACCTATGACAAGCAGGATAATCTGAACCTAGATCTGCTTGCCGGCCGGATTGATGGCGGACTGGCGGATTATTCGGTTTGGAAAGCATTCCTTGACGCTGACGGCGGGAAGGTCGCATCGCTCTATGGTCCCCGGATTTCGGGTGGCGTCTTTGGCCCAGGTGTCGGTATCGGCCTTCGGAAAAATGACAGCAATCTAATAAGCCTCTTCAACCGAGCAATCCTGGCGATGAAGCAAGATGGGACATTAAAGTCTGTCAGCATCAAGTGGTTCGGCATTGACATGGTCTCAACGCCATAAAGGCTTGGACATAGCGAATTTTACTGGGGGCTGGTTGCCGATGACCTGCCACTGAAGTTTCATCCGGCTGCGATTAGAGCCTCGGCGGCGTTTGAACCGCCCCAGGTTTCTGGACCATCTGAGGCTAGAGTTTTCCGGCTTCATTCAGGGAGGCGGGCTGGTTGAGCCTCCTGATTTCATCAGCGAGATCGGTACCTTATTGCCGATCGCACCATGCGGCCGAAACTCATTATAGTCTATACGCCAATCCTCCATCTTTTCGCGGGCATCCGCAAGGGTCAGGAACCAGTGCTGATTCAGACATTCGGCGCGGAAGCGGCCATTGAACGCTTCAATGAACGCATTGTCGGTCGGCTTGCCCGGGCGTGAGAAGTCCAAGGTGACGCCTTTGGCGTAGGCCCAAAGGTCAAGATCGCGAGACACGAACTCAGTCCCCTGATCGACACGGATCGTCTTCGGGTAGCCAACTTTCCGGCATACCCGTTCCAAGGTTTGCACGACATCTTCACCTCGATAGCTGTGACGTGGATCAAGCACCGGCACATAGCGCGAGAAGGTGTCGACCACCGTGAGCACCCGCAGTTTCTTGCCGGTCGCGAGTTGGTCGTGAACGAAGTCCATCGCCCAGACATCGTTCGGTCCAACGGCCATTTGCCGATCTTCCCGCAGCTTGGCTTTGACCCGTCGCTTCGGCGTCTTGTTACGCAGTTGCAGGCCCAAGTCTCTGTAAATGCGATAGGTTCGCTTGATGTTGGTCCCCCAACCCTCGCGCTCCAACAATACATGCACGCGACGATAGCCGTAGCGAACACGTATCTCGCAGATCTCACGAATACGACGTTCCAGACCGGCCTGATCGGCACGGCGAGAGGTGTAATGGTAGGTCGACCGATCGAAGTTCAGTGCCCCACAGGCACGCCGGATCGAGATCATCCAATCCCGGCACATGCCTTTCACCATCTCGCGTTTCCGAGCAGGCCTTAGAGCTTTCGCCGAATGACATCCTGCAACATCTCACGGTCCAGCGTCAGGTCCGCGACGATCTTCTTCAACCGCGCATTCTCGTCCTCGAGCTGCTTCAGCTTCTTCATCTCCGGCGGCAGCATGCCCGCGTATTTTTTCTTCCAGTTGAAATAGGTCGCCTGGCTGATCCCCGCCTTCCGGCAGATCTCCGCAACCGACACTCCTTCATCACCCTGCTTCAGAATGAACGCCTTCTGTGCGTCCGAAAACTGTGATGCTTTCATCGTCTTCCGTTCCTTTCCCAGCCAGGAAAATGCACCGGAAAACTCTAACCAAAAACGGTCCAGTTTGAAGGGTTCAGATCAGCGCGATGGCACTTTGTTCGAAACATAAGATGAGGTAAAACCTGTTGCCAGCGGTGAAGCCGGATAGCTGATCCGAGGGCGGTGTCCTGAGAGGGAACGCAGGGACGAATGATCTGCGAAGGTTAGCGGATGGGCCAGAGAGCCCGCATCGAGTCAATGCAACATTCGACCTTGTGAAACCCGATACAGCACGATCGCTGCTTGCAGCCATCAGTGCGGACAGATCTTTGAAACCCTCAAGGGAAACACCGCCAAGCTCTGCAAATTACAGATCCGCGCCTTAGCTAAAGCGATCGCCCAGAAAGCGGAAGTTGCGCTTTCTGGGCGATCCACAGGCACGTTCCACAGGGCTGGCTATGCAGTGGCCGTCTTGCTTGCGCGATTGAAAATCTTGTTCACGACCACGAAAAACACCGGAACAAAAATTACGGCAAGTACTGTACCTGTCACTGTTCCAAAGAATGTTGCATAGCCGATTGCATGCCTGGCACCAGCCCCCGCTCCACTTGAGATGATGAGCGGTACAACCCCAAGACCGAACGCCAGAGACGTCATCAGAATTGGGCGGAAACGAAGCTTTGCTGCTTCAAGAACAGCGTCGACGGCATTTCCCCCAGTGTGTGCCATTCGCTCCCGCGCAAATTCTACAATCATGATGCCGTTCTTGCCTGTCAGGCCGACGACGGTCAAAAGTCCGACCTGAAAGTAAACGCCGTTTGTCTGATCGCCAATCACAGCGCCCAGGAGTGCTCCAAGAACGCCAACGGGCATCGCAAGCAAGACTGCAATAGGGATTGTCCAGCTTTCGTAAAGAGCGGCAAGGCACAAGGCGACCCCGCGTATCTTCAGATCCTCTACGATCCGGATCAGGTGGGAGAGTGACCGGCCCAGACGGTCGAGCTTCCAAACGACCAGCACGTCACCTTCGCACAATTCTGTAAGGCAAGCCTTCAGGCCCGGCCGATCGTCGCGCGCGCCCGAAGCACGATCCTGATGCAGGTGACGCTGATCGACCCCGGCCGCAAGCAGAGCATCGCGCTGCAAGGCAACCGACTGCCGCTCATCACCGCTCGATACCCGCATGTAACCGATCAACATGCACGACAAACCTCAAATTCCGAGTTGCCGCACAGTCTCACATTCGTTGCCCAAGGCCCTGCCAATCTCGGTGCGGTTGCAAGCATACTGGCTGAGGAAGCTGTTGATCTGCCGGATGGAGTTCGAGTGATAGGCCAGCTCTACCTGGATCAGATCGGGATGCTCAGCGAAAAGATCGACGAACTAAGCCTGAATCTTCGCGAGGCCACGAAGTCGAATGAGGACATGCGACGTCTCTGCACTGTTCCTGGCGTGGGCCCTGTGACCGCCGGCGCGATCCTTGCCTTCGCACCCGATCTTCGTGCTTTCAAGAGCGGCCGAAACTTTGCCGCCTGGCTCGGCCTCGTTCCAAGACAGCACTCGACGGGTGGAAAGACCCGTCTGGGCGGTGTCAGCAAAATGGGGCAAACAGATATTCGCAGATTACTGATCGTTGGGGCCATGAGCCTTATTCGATGGATCGTCCGCAAAGGCGTGTTTCCAGATAATTGGCTCGGCCACATTCTCGGGCGGAAACCGAGAATGGTTGCCGCCGTCGCACTCGCCAACAAGATGGCGCGCATCATATGGGCGATGATGACAAGAGAGCAGAATTACAGGATGGCGTGATCCGCTGCCTCCTTTGGGCGGCAATGCGGAAAATGCCTGGGGTGATGAGCCCCGGTGAGAAGATCGACTGACGGAACGATGCGGAAAGGACTTCAATGTTCACAATGGGGTAAGCCAGTCCCGGGGCTCGAGCCAACCAAGCTCTCTGAACCGATGTGGACCCTGTTTTTCGAACTGCATCCCGGCCCGTGGCTACTTCAGGCCACATTATGAGGCCTGACACACGACCGATAGAATTCCTCGTCCGCAGACAGTCGTTAGAAAATTCTTCTTGCCAAACCGGGGGCATCCACACACGACCCCAATACGCAATTCGTTTCTTAGCGACTGACAACAACATGTATCTCATTGAGACACGCTTAGGCGTTGATTAACGAAAAACTCAATGCAACACAAACATGACAATTTTACTCCTGTTAATTTCTCATTGTTGGTGCAATGATGAAATGCAACGTAAACATGTATTTTTCGTGCTTGTACGGTTGATAGTCAGGAGACGCGCATGAAGCCAAATCTTTCTGAATTTATTGGAAATACCCCCTTGGTTGAGCTGGAACTACCTTTTTCTAGCGACAAGCTTCGTATCTTTGCGAAGCTGGAAATGTTCAACCCAGGTGGAAGCATCAAAGATCGTCCCGCCCTGCATATGGTAAGCCAAGCTATCCAGTCCGGGAAAATCAATCAAAGCGTGCATCTTATCGAGAGCTCGTCTGGCAATCTGGCGATCGCGATGGCGATGATCGCGCAACAGATGAAGCTCAAGTTCACGGCGGTTATTGACCCCAATATCACCAGTACCAATCGAGCCCTGATAGAATCGTATGGAGCGTTCACAGAACTTGTCACGGAGACAGACGAGGAGGGTGGTTATCTTCATACCAGAATTCGGCGCGTTCAGACGTTGCTGCGAGAGGTGCCAAATTCGGTCTGGCTCAACCAGTATGCCAATCCCGATAACCCTGCTGCCCACTACCATGGCGCTGGAGCGGAAATCGTCGGCGAAATGCCTGTCGAACCGACGCATGCCTTCATATGCGTCAGCACCTGCGGTACTATCATGGGCCTTACCCGTCGGCTGCGCGAGGCCTGGCCGAAAATCCGGATCATCGCCGTGGACATTGCAGGTTCCGTCATTTTCGGTCCTTCGCGCGATCGCAGGCGCATTCCAGGGATCGGGGCCAGTCGTGTTCCTGAGCAACTGGAGCTCAGTGAGATAGATGAAGTCGTTCTCGTCAACGATTTCGAATCTGTCGAGGCATGCCGTCTCCTTGTTCGGGAAGAGGGCCTGCTCGCCGGAGGATCTTCGGGTTCGGTTATTGCGGCAATTCAGAAACTGGCTCCGCAGTTACCGAGTAACGCAGTTGTCGTGACCGTCCTGCCGGATCGGGGTGAGCGCTATCTTGACAGTGTCTACAATCCGGATTGGTTGCCCGCACGAGAACGGGTTCATCGCCCCCTTGAATCATCCCACGTCGTCCTGAGACGGGATCCGGTTCTCTTACAAAACGCCTCCTGACCGGCGGCATCTGCGTCCTAAATCTACCAGGAGACCAAAATGAACATGATTGAAACCATCCGGTCACGGGAGGGCGTCAGCGCTCGTCTTCGCTTCCTGTCACGACGGGATATTGCTGCGGTTGGCGGCGACCGCTCGGATCTTTATATGGAAGCCGTCGAAGAAGGCTTCCGCCTCCACGCCAAAGGTGACTACGCTCAACCTTTGAAACCTTATCTCCGCAACCCGAACTCCGGGCACATCGCCGATCGCATCATCGCCATGCCAGCCTGGATTGGCGGCGGAGATCCCATTTCCGGGCTGAAATGGATCGGCTCGAAACACGATAATCCATCTCGGCGCTCCATTGATCGGGCAAGTGCTGTGATTGTGCTAAACGACAATGAAACGCATTTCCCGATTGCCGTCCTGGAAGCGGCCCGCATCAGCGCGCTGCGTACCGCTGCGGTAACCGGGGTCGCTGCCAGGCATCTGGCGCGGCCGAATTTCACCGACGTGACGGTCATCGGTTGCGGACCAATCGGGCGTACGCAAATCCAGATGTTCTGCGAGCAATTCGCGAATGTCAGGCGAATCCATATCTTTGATCGTCAGCCTGAGGCAATGGCCGGATTGACCGAGTGGTTGGCCGAAGCTTTTCCTGTGGTGCAGGCCGTTCCGCATCCCGACGCACGCTCCGCGGTCGAGGCGGCCAACGTCGTCGTCACCGCGACGGTCACCGATCAGCCTTATCTCAGGTTCGAATGGCTTAGACCGGGTACATTTCTTTCCAATATCTCCATCATGGATGTTGAAAAGGAGGTCTTCTTACGCGCGGACAAGGTGGTCGTGGACGACTGGGACCAGTGTAATCGTGAAAAGAAGATCATCAACCAGCTTGTCGAGGAAGGCTCTTTCTCTCGCAAAAAGCTGCATGCCGAAATCGGGGAAATCGTCAGCGGCCACAAACCGGGCAGGGAAAATGATCACGAGATCATCCTTCTCAATCCGATGGGGATGGCGATCGACGATATCGTCTGCGCCCGCGCCATTCTGCGTCGGGCGGAGGTTGCCGATGCAGGGATACTGGTGGATCTATTTTGATGAACTACATAGCCCAGATTCCCAAACACAAAGAGGATCGCAATGCGATCCTCGACGATCTCCTCGATCTGCTCTGGACGGAAGATGTCGCCGGTTTGCGCAGCCACGCTCTTTCATCGCGGCAAGATCGTCATGCCACAGTTGCTATCGGCGGGAAGGAAATCACAATCCGCCTGCAACCCGATCGCTGGCGCGGCGGGTGGCGGCCGCTGAGCATTGAGCATGCGCAGACGTGCAACACCCTCGATCCCTGCGAGTTGCTCTGGCTGGTCCTGAACGCTCTTCCGGAAGTTGGTGTGCCGGTCCTTGACAGGACGATGAGGCAACTCAGCCAAAGTGAGAAGAATGCAGATCTCGTTCAGGCCACAGGTTCGTCCCTTTCAAATGCGGGCAGGCAGGCCGGTGCGCTGGAGAACGATCTCCTATGGGAGCGAATGGCAGCGTGGCGGGATCGCCCCTTCCATCCCCTGGCACATTGCCGCGGTCGCTGGGGAGCCCGAGAGATCGAGGACTATGGCGCCGAATTTGGCAGGTATTTCCCGTTGCGCTGGTGCGCCGTGGAGAAAAGTCATGTTTTTGCGTCGCCGCGTGTTGAGAGGGGTGGGCCTTCCGCCGCCCTTCTGGACGCCACCCAGTTGGCCCTGCTTGGTCTGGAACTGGCCCGTCTGGGAATAGACACGACACACGAAGCCTTACCACTCCATCCTTGGCAAGCCGACCATATCGTTCCGCGAGAATTTTCTGAGGAACTCGCCGATGGACGGATCACCATGCTGGATTTTCAAGGCCCCCTGGTTGCTGCGACGTCGTCGCTGCGGAGCGTCACGATTCCAGGCAAGCCCGGATGCCATCTGAAGCTCCCTCTTGATGTAGAAACCCTGGGTGTTCGCAGGTTGCTGAGCGCCCAGTCCCTTTGCAATGGCCTGAAGGGGGCGGACCTCCTGACCCTGGCGCTGGCAACCCGGCCCGGTCTTGGCCGGGTAGCGCGGCTTGCCGACGAAACGCAGTTCTGGACTTTCTCCGAATTGTCGGGAGATGTCCTGGAACCCAGGACCGCTTATCTTGGCTGTGCGGTCCGCATCTTCCCGATCATCGACGGTGCGAGTCTCATCCCCCTTGCCGCGTTTGCAGTTGCGCCAGCCGGCGGAATTCCTCCCGCTATCGAAGCCGTTCTGCAAGCCCGTCGCGACAATACGCTCGAGGGTTTCGTCATCGAACTCTTCGACCTCCTGACCGGGTTTGCAATTGAAGCGCTCGCCAGCGGCTTCATTCCCGAAATGCACGGGCAAAACGTGCTCGTGGAGATTTCGAACGGACGGCCCTCGGGAGTGATCCTACGCGATCACGATACAGTGCGGTGCCATGCCGCAGGTCTTGCAGAGTGCGGACTTCCGGTTCCCGATTACATCATTAAAGATCCACGCCGTGCAACCATGTTACTATCGCAGCCCGAAGACCTCATTGCATACGGTCAAACCCTGCTGTTCGACGTGGCCTTGCGTGCGATTTGTACGGAGCTGGACCGGACCGGTGCACTCGAACTCTCAAAATCACGCCGCCTGCTGCGCACGAGCGTAGAGCATCATCTCAAGCACATCGAAATGCCGTCCGAGATGCGGGATCGGCTGAGATTTAGCTTGCTCGAGCAGCCTGACTGGCCATTCAAGCAGATACTGACCCCATTGCTCGCGATGACAGAGCTCGGACTTGGCATGCCGAGCCGCCTGGGTCTCGCCGGCAATCCGCTTCGCGATTTCGAGTGAACCGATGATCGCAACCAGATTCAAGCGGGCATCCTGGTGGCTTGTGCTCGCCGTACAGTTTGCGACCGTCGCTGCGCCTCTGGCCGTGCTGCCGTTCCTGTCCCTGCACCTCCAGCGACTATCGGGGGCAGGGACCAAAGATATTGCACTCTGGGCCGCGGCGATCGCGGCCGCCCCCGCGGTCGGTGCAATTTTGTCTACGCCCGTCTGGGCTCACTTCGCCTCCTCCTATCCCCTCGGCAGACTGATGGGTCTGTCATGCCTGCTGAATGCGCTCAGCGCTTTCCTCCAGGCGCAGGCAGGCACTGTGGTGCTTTTTGCGCTAGGCCGCGGCATCCAGGGACTGACCGGGATCGGTGTCCTTCTGCTTCTTGCGGTTGAGCATAACCGTACGACCGGCCGAAAAGGCTATTCGGGTTTGCAGCAGGCATTGGCTGCAGGCTGCATAGCCGGACCCCTCCTGGGAGGATGGGCATTTGAGCATGATGCGCTTCAGGGTCTTTTGATGGGGTTTGGCATATTGCTTGTCGCCCTGAGCATTTTATGCGGACGTGCGTTCCATGATGCAGGACTTGTCGAGGATGACACGCGCTCCCCTGCTCTTAACGGGCGGCTGCCACCAACTGCCAGCCGTACGCTTGTCCTTTCCGGTCTTCTTGCAACCGCCGGCGCTTTCGGCTTCATGCCGTTTTTCGCCGACTGGGCGCTGGAGCGGGAAAGCGCGGTTCTGACGGCAAGCCTGGTCGGTTTGCTTCATGCCGGAAGCTGGGCAGCGGCATTTGTCGTGCTTCCGCTGTGGGGACGCTGGATCGATGCGGGCCGGGAAAGAGCGGTCATGCGCCTGTCCACCGCGGGCTCCCTGGTTGCGCTTCTCTCATTGCTTGCAGGATCGACCATTGTTTCGATCTTCATGTCGCGGATCGCTCACGGAGCCTTCAACGCGGGCCTGGCTCCGTCGCTTTTTTCTTCTCTTGGACGCTCCAGGCATCGCGTCCTCAATCTTGCGGCGGGGCGCACCGCCATTACTCTTGGCCAGGTCATCGGTCCGGCGATCTGCGGGCTCGCCGTATTTGCTGCCGGGAACGACGGCGCATTGCTCGCTGCGGCTCTACTTACTCTTCTCGCATCAATTCTTCTCTACCTACAGCCGGAGGCTAGACGCCATGACGTTGAATGACATGACGATCAGACTTGCAATGCACCGTGAGCGCAACAGGCTTCTCAACACGTGGTTACGGGAGTTTCGGCCCGACCTTCTCCAGACGATCCGCGTCGGGAACGAGGTCGAAATCGCCGCTGGCGATGTGGTGATCACCGCGAAATGCGAGCATTTCTCGCCGGCTGGTTTTCATCGCTTCGGCGAGCGGGTTACCGTCAACGACCAGAGCGGATTGCGAGTGATTGAAGACGCCTCCGAGCTCGCTGCCATTCTTTTGAAGACGCAGCGAGGCGCATCGAGCGAAGACATCGAAGATATCCTTTATCGGATCGGCCGCTCTTCGTTAGCAAGCCGCGAGCATGCGATCTTTCTGTCGACCGCAAAGGCCGGCATCTCTGCGGTCGCACTGGAGCAATCGCTGTGGTTTGGGCATCCGTTTCATCCGCTTGCGAAAAGCGTAGGTGGTTTCACGAAAGCCGACACGGAAAAATATGCGCCTGAGCGCGCAACCCGCTTCCAGCTTCGCTGGCTGCTGGTGAAGCGTCGTCATGTTGCGGAATTCGAGAGTGACCGCCAGCGCCTCGCTCCCATGGATTTACGCCTGCGGGCTGCCTCGGGCCTGTCGGCAAGCGACATGCGCGACGATATCCTCTTTCCATGTCATCCCTGGCAGGCAGCGCGCCTGGAAGGAAACCCGGACTTTGCAGACCGGATACGATCGGGGGAAATCAGGATCACGCAAGCCACGGGCGATGCGGCCGCTCCGACCTCTTCGGTGCGTACTGTTTGGTTTTCGGATCAAAATCTCTTCGTCAAACTGCCAATCGAGGCACGGATTACGAACTTTCCTCGTGTAAATACCGATGAGCAAATCGCTCGCAGCGTGGCAGGCGCACGGGCAATTGCAGCGGTCGGGCCAGCCGTCGCGCGGGCCGGATTAACTGTGCTGGACGAGCCGGTCGGGCGTATTGTGCAGAGCTGCAAGGCAGGTGGTGGTTTCCGGTATCATCCCGAGACGGGATATTTGCTAAGGGACGCTGATTTTGGCAAAGGCCCGTCCCCTCTAGTTGTTGCCGGCCTCCTGGAGGCCAACCCGGCTAACGGCAAGCCAAATCTGGCAGAAGTCAGCGGACATTACCTGCAGGACCGCGAAAGCACTCATCGCTGGCTGACGGCGTATATGCGGATATCGCTCATCCCCTTGCTGCGCCTTTTCAGCGATACCGGCATCGCGCTGGAGGCGCATAGCCAAAACAGTCTTGTGCGCTTCGTGGATGGTTGGCCAGACCATCTCTTCATCCGCGATCTGGAGGGTATCGCGGTCGATCGGAGTGCGTTCGAACGCCGCTTCAGCGGCGAAGACGCTGCGCTTTTGGATCATGCCCTCTTCTATGATCGCAAGACGGTCTGGAGACGGTTCCTCTACTACGTGGTCGTCAACCATTTCTCCCACGTCGTCGCAACGGCAGCCGAGGTTTCCGGCATTGACGAAAGCGATCTATGGGGCAAGGCGAGGCGGGTTCTGGAAGAGGTTTCCGACTTGGCGGCCATCGGCGAACTTCTGGCGAGCAGCCAACTCCCTGCGAAAGCCAACCTGTTGAGTTGCCTCGGTGGATACGCCGATACGCCGAGTTACGTCCCTGTACCCAATCCCTTGCTGACAGGGAAGACCACAGCACCTTCCGATATCCGTCACACTATATTTGAGGAGGCGACCCCATGACGATCCAGTTCCAGGCGAAAACAGCACAAGTCTCCGCCCATGCCTTGCCGGATGCCCTGCATGCTGCGGGGAGCCGGGTTGTGTCGCAGACGCTGAGCGCATTTCTCACCGAAGGCCTCTTGCCGGATGCCGCGATTTTAGTCGCTCCCGCAACCGGCGGGACAGGGGAAGTATCGATACAGGCTTCCGACGGGGTGATCGTCTATCGCGCTCTTGTCAGGAGAACCGTCGCCTATGACCGATGGCTGGTGGAGGACGGCAGTGTCTGGCGGCTGAAATCGCAAGACGGCACCCGCTGCGACGATCCTCTGCTGCTTCTGGATGACCTGTTGCCTCTCGTCGTCGGCGACGCTTCGACCCACGAACGCTTCCGCGACGAAATCCGCAGGACATTTCTCAACCACACCGAAGCGTTGATTGCCAGTCGGCGTCGGGGAGGAGCGCTTGCCTCGCAAAGTTATGACGCAGCGGAGGCCAATCTTACCGATGGCCATCGCTATCATCCCAGCTTCAAATCCCGAACAGGTTTTTCACCCAAGGAAAACAGAAGCTACGGTCCGGAGTTTGCCAACGCTATCAAGCCGGTCTGGCTGGGAGTGCACAGGGACTTTTGCGCCAGCTCGTCCATTGCTGTGCCTGGAAACCAGGACCGACTTTTGCTCGCTTCCGCAGATGCACCCATGCTTGATGAGGATTTTCACATCCTGCCGGTTCATCCATGGCAATGGGAACGGGTGATCGAAGCTGCAACGATTGTCGCACGTGCCACTGGCCAGATCGTCTTTCTTGGAGAAGCACGGCACGACTATCTGGCTCAGCAGTCGATCCGGACCCTTGCCGATCAGACTTTGCCGGGGGCTTCCTCCCTCAAGCTTGCGCTTTCCATTCGCAATACCTCGACGGCGCGGACGCTGGCCGCTCACACCGTCCTTAATGCTCCGATCATCAGCGCCTGGCTGGAAGATGTTTTGCGCGGTGATCCATATCTTGATGCTTCGGGCACGATTCTTCTGCTGGAGCGTATGGGGACGACGGTGACCGCGCCGCTTGTGCTGGACAGGGGCGGAGATCTTCGCGGCGGTATGGCGGCGATCTGGCGGGATCCGGTACATAAATATCTTCGCGTGGAAACCGAAGCGGCATCGCCCTTTTCGATGCTGACCCATCTCGACGTTGACGGTCGCCCCTCCATCAAGCCTTGGATTGACGCCTTTGGCATGGAGAACTGGACACGTGAATTGTTGCGTGTTTCGGCAGTCCCCGTTGTGCATCTGCTGACGGCCCATGGCATCGCCTTGGAGAGCCACCAGCAGAACATGCTCCTGGTTCATCGAAACGGCTGGCCCGTGAGAGTTGCTCTCAAGGACTTCCATGATGGTGTTCGCTTCATACCGGAACGGCTGCGTGCCCGAGCGCCGGCCCTGGTTGCGACGCCAGCCGAACATGCCATGGTCAATCCAAATTCATATGTCGAGGCAAAAGATCCCAGCGACGTGCGTGACTTCATGTTCGATGCGCTCTTCGGGGTCAATCTCGCCGAGCTGGCATTCTTTCTCGAAAGACACTTCGAATTTAACGAACGCGCGTTCTGGCGCATGGCTGCCGGTGTCATCCATGAACACCTTCAAAATAACGAATCGGCAGGCAAAGGTGCAGTTTCGTTTGGCCTGTTTGACGATGAAGTCCTTGTAGAAGATCTGGCGCGACGCCGGCTCGATACCGGACAAGTCCCCCCTCGAAGCGTTCCGAACCCACTGATCCATGCTGGTGCAAGCGGTGAGGACGCGCGATGCTGACCGGGCGAACAAGGTTGCGCAATCTCCTAGATAACGGCAAAGCGGCGGGCGGGTTGTTCCTGTCGGTCCCCGCACCGACCATCGTTGAGGTGGCTGCTGTCGCAGGATTTGATTTCGTCCTCATCGATCTCGAACATACGCTGATCGACGGTCGAGAGCTTGAATTCCTGCTGGCAGCAGCGGACCGATCGGGCATCAGCGCGTTGGTACGCGTTCCGGACGCGCGCTCGGATCGCATCTTGCAGGTTCTTGATGCCGGGGCGGCTGGGATCGTGGTGCCACGATGCTCCAGCGTTGAAGATGCCAGGTCGGCGGTGGCACGAGCACGCTACGCGCCGCTCGGCTCGCGTGGTCTCAATGCGGGCCGTCTGGGCCGGTTTGGAGATTGCGACCTCGTGGAGTTTATCAACAAGCTGGATCGCGAGACCTTGATCATCGCGATGATCGAGGACAGGTCGGGTCTGGACGCCGTGGACGATATCGCGCGGATTGAAGGCATCGACGCAATCCTTCTCGGGGCCGCTGACTATTCTCAATCCATCGGCCTTCCGTGGCAGACAACCGCTCCGGAAGTCATTGACGCCGAGGCAAAGGTGGCTGGCGCAGTGAAAGCCGCAGGCAAGCATTTCTTCGTCATTCCTCGCCGTGACGAGGACGTGGAGCGTCAACTCACCCAAGGCGCGCTGGGTATTGTCGCGGCCAATGATCGCGGAATTTTGCGCCAGGCATTGACGCGGTCCGATCGGAGTTGGCGCAGCAAGTGCCTCTCACAGGCTCAAATTTCCAAGGAGAACGTATCGTGACGTATTTCAACCCTTCGCTTCAGCTTGTCGAGTCGCTGGTCAGGCAGGACCTTCCCGCCTGCGCCTATATCCACGATCTGGACGGGCTGGCGAGGCACGCCCGCGACATCGTGTCGAACCTGCCAGCGCAGAGCGAGTTCTTTTACGCCATCAAGGCGAATAGCGATCCGGCGGTACTTTCGACGCTGGCGCCGATCGTCGCCGGCTTCGAAGTCGCTTCGGCAGGAGAAATCCGCAAAGTGCGGCAAACCGCCGGCCCAAAGGTCCGTATCATCATGGGCGGTCCGGGGCGAACGGAAACTGATTTCATCGCCGCAATCGATCATGGAG
Organism: Agrobacterium sp. S7/73; assembly: GCF_019355535.1. Classification (NCBI taxonomy): domain Bacteria; kingdom Pseudomonadati; phylum Pseudomonadota; class Alphaproteobacteria; order Hyphomicrobiales; family Rhizobiaceae; genus Agrobacterium; species Agrobacterium sp. S7/73. Next base: position 111,225 of record NZ_CP072138.1, on the reverse strand, counting down.
TCGAGCGGGTCCATATCGAGAGTCTTCATCTCCTCCATCTGGCGGACATGGTGGCGGCTCGGGCCGGCATAAGGCTTCCAGTTCTGTTGAGAATCAACATGGCCGGCCCCGTTCCGGGCGCCACGATTACGATGGGAGGGCAGCCGACGCAATTCGGCATCGATGAGGCGCAGGTCGATGAGGCGCTTCAGCTCGTCAAGTCATGCCGGCACCTGCGCTTCGATGGCTTCCATCTCCACACCATCTCCAACAATCTGGATGCCGATGCGCATGCCATCTTCTGCAAGGAGGCGTTATTGAGGGCGCGCGATTGGGCCATACGAAATGGGCTTGAGGCGCGCGTCATCAATCTCGGTGGCGGCTGGGGAGTGGACTATGCCAATCTTGACCGAAGATTCGACTTCCGCCACCTCACTGAACAGCTTGCCGGCAGCATCCCTGCCGATAACACCGTGCTGCAGTTCGAATGCGGGCGCATCGTCGTCGCCTATTGCACGGTCTACGTTGCCGAGGTCATAGATGTGAAGACAACTCATGGTGAAACTTTTGCGTTGCTGCGGGGTGGTTCACATCATTTCAGGCTCCCCTCGGCCTGGCAGCATCGCCACCCGCACAAAATTTTCAACGGTCGCGCCTGGCGACGATCATGGCCGCGTCCCACGACCGGGAAAGCAGTTGTGACGTTTACCGGTGAACTGTGCACGCCGAAGGACGTCTTGCTGCGAAATGAAGAGGTTCACGACCTTGGCGTCGGCGATATCGTCTGCTTTCTGGCCGCAGGTGCCTATGGTTGGGACATTTCCCACCATGACTTCCTGAGCAATGCTCATCCGGAAAGGATATTCCTGAACGAGTCTGTCTCCAACGGTGACGAAAGGCTGATTGCATGACCTATTCAGAGTTGCTCCTGGTGCCACCATCGACCCTTTCTCCCCATGAGGAAATCATTCCCGATCGCGTCGCTGAAGTGACCGATCTTCTGATCCGGGATCAAAGCTGGACCAGCCCGATCTGCATTGAGCGCACAAGCCGATGCATCATGGACGGGCACCATCGTCACGCCGCAGCGTTACGTCTCGGACTAGCGCTCGTGCCGGTCGTCACGTTCGACTATGAGAACGTGCGGCTGGGGAGCTGGCGGCCCGACATGTCATTCGAACCCGACGAGATCGTCGAGCGCGCCCGGCGCGGCATTCTGTTTCCGCATAAATCGACGCGCCATGTGTTTCCACCGGTTCGGGTCGTGCCGGTTCCGTTGCATCAGCTTGTCATGCCCGGCGTAGAACGAGCAATATAAAGGGAGCCCCAATGATGGCCGTCATCAAGCCGACGGGTATTTCGACCGGCGCAAACAGGGTCCGTCCGAGACAATCGGCGATGATCATCAATATGGCTCCGATGAGAGCGCTGGCGGCCATCAGGTCGCGATATCGCCCCGGACCGAGGAGGCGAGCCGCATGTGGCGCCATTAACCCAACGAACGATACGGGGCCGAAGACCGCGGCAACCGTGCTGGCGCACAATGCCCCGGCCAGGAGATGGGCCCATTCCGCCGCCCGAAAATTCAGCCCGAGACTTGATGCTTTCGGCCGGCCCAGTGCCATTATGTCCGTAAGCGACAACAGCAGATAGGAAACAGGCACGATACAAATCAGGGCGCCGGCAAGAACCGTCAGGTCAGTTTTGCCAATGCCATAAGTTGATCCGGCGAGCCAGGTCGCGGCCTGACTTGCCTGAAAACCAGCCATGATGACCAAGGCGGTTGAAGCGGAGGCCGCAAATGCCGCCAGCCCAAGACCGATGAGCGCCATCGCCGACGGGGCGAGATTTCGCCGAAGCCCGAGGCTGGCAACAAAAACCGTGGCGGCAAGACCGCCAGCGACTGCTCCTGCCTGAACGCCGGGAAAGCCAAGTTCGGGAAAAAAAAGCAGTACGGCGACAGCGGCAAGGCCGGATGTTTGTGTGATGCCGATCAGTTCCGGACTTGCGAGCGGATTGCGAACGACCCCCTGAAGAAGGAGGCCCGAAAGCCCGAGAAGCGCGCCACCCAATGCCGCGCCGGCAACGCGCAATGTGCGGAGTTCCAGGATGCTATGCAGGTCTGTGGAGGGCACCCCGGCGAGGAAGGTCAGGGCGCTCCACGGCGAGATGAAGCGATTACCGCTGACAAGCCCCGCAATGCCCGCAAGGAGGAGCAGGATGACAAGAAAGGCGGGATGAGATAATCCGCGCAGGGCAGGAGCTGCCTGGTATCTGCTGGAAAATTCCGATGTGGTGCGATTTTCCTGTGCATGGCGCCAGGCCAGCAAGATGAGAACCGGCGCCCCGACGAGCGCGATCGGCACACCGACCGGCAATTCGATTGTGCTGGCCGACAGGTTCAGCACAAGAAGATCGGCCCCGACTGTCAACGCTATCCCGACGATCACGGCTGCAGGCAGCAAAAGGAGGTGTTTGGATATTCCCGCCAGACGTAGCAAGTTGGGCGCCACCAGCCCGACAAATACGACTGGTCCGGCGAGCGTGACGGCGAGCGCGGACAACCAGACGCCGAGAGCAAGCGCTATTCCGCGTATCAGAAGCAGGTTCTGCCCGAGCATTCTCGCGGTATCATCGCCGAGGCTAAGAATATCGAATTGTCTCGCAAGCATTAGCGCCACCAGAAATACCGGACAGAAACCGGCCAGAGCGCTGATTGCTGCCTGCCAATCCGTTTGAATGAGGCTTCCTCCGCCCCAAAGATGAAGGCTCGCGCCAGCCGTTTCATTCAAAAGTGAGATCGCCGCTGCTATCGCTCCTGCCATCAGCGATACCGCCATCCCCGACAAGGCAATCCTGACCGGCCCGGAACTGGCCCCGGAAACTGTCCAGGTGAGCCCGCCTGCCAGAACCCCACCCGCGGTGGCTGCCACGGCGTGTGGGACGAAGAGGGCGAGGGCGGGCACAACAGTAACGAGTGCAACGAACAGCTGTGCACCCGCCGTCACACCAAGAATCCCCGGCGATGCCAGCGGATTGCGTGTGGCTGCTTGAAAGAGCGTTCCGGCTACCGCGAGACACGCGCCGGTCAAAATGGCCGCCAGTGTCCGAGGAAGCCGAAGATAGTGCAGCATCATACTCGCTGGATCATCGGCCGATGCAGATAAAATGCTACGGAGGATAGTCGATATCGACGCTTCGATGCCGACCGAAGCGTGTAGATGTACAAGCGCCAGCGCTATTGACACGCAGGTTGCGATCACAACTGCGGGCGTTACCAATAGCCACTTATTCTTTGAGGAAGCGATCATCCCTGCTTGAGCGTTTCTGCCACTTTCGCGGAAAAGGCCTCGGCCGCCGGAATGCCGCCGAAAGGCCAAACCACGTCGGTCAGGCCAAAAAATCTGCCAGCACGCACAAATGGCATGCTTTGCCAGAGCGGGTTTCTTTCAAGCCTCGTAAGGCTGTTATCCGCACCGATCGCGACACCCAGAAACGTTACATCACCAAGAGCCAGCAACCGCTCTGGACCGACTGTCGTGAAGCCAAAACCTTCCGATGGCCCGTTCCAAGCGTTCTGAAGTCCCAGTCGCTCCAGCAGGCGGACGGGAAGCGAGTTCGAGGTGAAAAGACGAATATTGTTAACCCCGGACGGAAACTGGGCAAATACGATCCGCCGCGACAGGTCAGGGACTGATGCGAGTCGTCCGGCCCCCTTGGCGAGGAAATCGTCAAGACCGCGAACCGCATTGTCTGCGGCATCGCGGCGTCCAACTTTTTCGGCAAGCAACCGTAGTTCGTCAATCATAAGGGAGAGCTGGTCGCCGTTCTCCTTGCCGGTCCGGGTATAGTCGTAAAGGACCGTTTGGGCGATCTTTGAAAGTTGCGGCTGGATGCGCTCGTGTCGAAACTTGACACCCAGGATAAGATCGGGTTTCGCCGCGATGATTGCCTCAAGAGAGGGTTCCTGCCGGCGTCCCATATCCGCCGTTCCGATTGCTGCCAATTCCTGCGCGTCGGATGAAGTCTGCCCAAGATACTCCGCAAGATCGGCGACACCGACGAGAGGCAATCCGAGCGAACGAGTATGATCAGCATAACGCCATTCAAGGGCGACGACACGCGGCAGCGCCATTTCTGCGATCAGTCGCCCGGGGCGGAAGGCCGAGGCACAGGCGGCGCAGGAAAGAGCGGAAATAAATTTGCGTCGATTGAGGGCGATCATGTCGTTTCTCTTGGATGATTGGGAGCCCAGCCACGCGACGGAACGAGGAGCGGCGCTCCGTCGACAGGGTGAGCAAGCCGCAACATGTCGATGCCGAAAACACCACGTATGAACTCGGGCGTCAGGATGCGCTGGGGCGACCCTGTTGCGACACAGCGCCCCTTCGAAAGAACAATGACGTCGTCGCTATAGGCCGCTGCCTCGTTCAGATCGTGCAGAACCCAGCAGACGGTTAACTGCCGTTCAATCTGAAGCTTGCGAACAAGCTCCAGTATCTGAATCTGATAACGAAGATCCAGGTACGTTGTCGGCTCATCGAGCATCAGGATCTGCGTCTCTTGCGCAAGTGCCATGGCAATCAGCGAACGCTGACGCTCGCCTCCCGAAAGCGCTCCTATGGGGCGGCTGGAAAGATCAATGAGATCGGTGACGACGAGAGCCTCCTCAATGACCTCTCTGTCTCGCTTGGTCTCGGGCCGCCATATGGCACGGTGAGGGTGCCTTCCGCAGGCGACAAGATCGCGGACAGATAGCGCTGCGGGCGGCTGCATATCCTGTGGAAGAAACGCCAGCCACCGCGCGAAGTCGCGGCGACTGAAGGACGTAACATCACGACCTGAAAGGGTAATTTGCCCGGTTGTGGGTCGCTCCAGGCGCACCAGAAGTCTCATCAGGGAACTCTTGCCGGAGCCGTTTGGACCGACCAGAGCCGTGATTTTCCCTCCCGGTATCTCGCAGATGACCTCATTGAGAATGGTGCGACCGCCGGCGACGAACGAAAGCCCGGAACCGACCAAAGACGCGCCCGAGGAACATTCGGCTGTGCTGACCTGATAAGATGCGGCTACCATTCAACCTCATATGCGATTTTGAACGTTGTACCCGGCGATTTGATATGGCTCGTGTTGTTCGAATTTCTCAACAGCTGCGCATAGACGTTGTAGTAATCTTCATTGAAGATGTTGTCGATACCGAGACTGAGCTTGCCGCGCTCCAGCTTAAAATCACTTGCAAGGTTGAAAATCGCAAAGTCTTCCACCTTCGCGCCGCCAAATGCCACGCGGTCGTTGAAAGCGTCGTCGCGAGATCCGCTGTAGACGCCGTCGAGGCGCAACGACCACCAATCTGTCGGCATGTACTCGACATAACCTGTAACCTTGATCGGCGGAATGCGGAAACCGTCCAAAGCGATCTCGCGTCCGGTTGCGGTCGTTCGTTCACCATGCGTGTAGGTAAACGTTCCCCCGGCCGACCAATGGTCGTTGAAGCGGTAACTGGCCGCCAGTTCGATGCCCCTGATTTCTTCGGGATCCCGGTCCTGGATGAGAATGAAGTTTTCCGTGCGCAGGGCGCCCAGCTCAGACTTGCTCAGGAAGGCTGCGGCACTCCCGGTGAAATCTCCGACCGACGCCCGAATACCGACTTCGTAGTTGTCGTAGCTGAGGGGATGGATGTTGCTGCCCGTGAGATTGAAACCGCGCGGGGCCTGGCGAAGCTGCAGGCCGATGTCCGAGAGATCGTAGGACTGGGAAAAATCGGCAAACAAACTTATGCCGTCGATGAACTCGTAATTCACGCCGATGTTATAGAGCGCGCTGGAAAAATCGAGGCTGCCGCCTGCAATCGGATCGCCGATGATCGTTGTAAAATTGTCTACGGAGAAATGGGCCCATTGTTGTCGCACACCGCCACGCACCGTGACGCGATCTGTCGGTTTGACCTCAAGCTGGGCAAATAGCGAATACTGGTCGAGATCGAAAGGCGGTGTCCAGAGCGTCGTTCGCGTGCGATTGAAGACAGTTCCCCTGCTAAGGTCAAAAGCCGTACCATCAAAAAGATCGGCTGGGCCGACGGAGCTTTCCAATTGCGCATCCATTCCCCACATCAGATTGACGGGAAGTTCGTCACTGAGAGGAATGGGCGTGTTGAAAACAACGCTTCCGCCGTAAATGTCACTTTCGAAATAGGATTGGATGATCGCCGCGCGATTGCGAATGGCGCGCGCATCGGAAGGATAAAATCGCGATTCCGCTCTGCGGGCGAAGGCCTGGGCATCCAGTGTTCCGCCGAGAATATCCTCGTGTCTGTAGTCTATCGTTCCTTGAATATTGAACAGTCCGCCCTGTTCGTCGAGTGACAGTCCTTTCACGGCGCGAGCAGGAACAGTACCGGGCGGCAAGCCTGCAACGGTTGTGTCGGCCGCATAATCGCTGTCCTGCCTGATTTTCTTGACAATCAGCGAAGCGCCAAGGGTCTGATCATCGAAATGATGGCGTACCCGCCCGAAAAAGCTGCCGGAGACAGTATCGAAAAGATCGCCCTGGCTGGGCTCAGGCGCTATGCGGTCACCCTTGGCGTCGAATAGCCCGCGGTTGAAGTCACCTGATGCCGAAAAAGCAAAGTTGGTGTCCCCCGAGCTTCCTTGCACAGATTGCGAAAAGCGCGCATTCGCCCCCTGACCGCCGAAATTGGTGAGGCTGTTGCCGGTCTCCAGGCGTGATTTAAACCGTGTCTCGCCGCCGCCCTGGAGCGTCGTAATGTAAATGATGCCGCCTGTCGCGCCATTGCCGTAGAGAGCGGAGCCCCCATGGACGACCTCGATCTTCTCGATGGCGGAAACGTCAACATTGAACAGATCGCGGGAGGTGTCACGGTTGAGTTTCTGGGGAACACCATCAATAACGACGAGGGCGCTGCGCCCGCGTAGACCTTGACCGTATGTGGTGAAGGCACCGGTATACAGCGCCAGACCAGGGACTGCTTTTCCCAGAAGATCCGGCAAACTGTGCGACGTCGTGAGGAGTTTTTCGATATCCTCTTTTTCCAGAATCGTGACGTTGCGGGTCAGGCTCTCGGGAGCATTTCCAACACGATCGGCCTTGATCGTAATTGGCGCAAGGACGGTGTCGCCGCCGTTATCTTGTGCGAATGCCGAGAAAGTTGCGCTGCACAAGGCAAGTGTGGATACCGAAATTGAAAACAAAAAAGTCTTGGATAGCAATGATAAGTCCCCCATAATTCGATGGCTGTTACGAGCGCCACTCGCTCAGTAGGTTATTTGCATTCGGCCTGGCTCGTTCGGCTGGCCTTCGCGTTGGAGTGCCCAAAGGAAAAAGACCGATCAGCCGTTCGTGTGGATCGAGACCCATGATCTGCCTGACCCGTTCCGAGGAGCAGGGCCAGCCAGTAAGCCAGATCGAGCCGAAGCCTTCCGCGTGGACAGCGTGTAAAAACGTCGTCGCGACCGCACCTGCGCAAAGCAGTTGGTCCAGTTCGGGGAATGGTGCCGCTTTATCGGGACGCCAAACCAAAAACACTGTAGCCGGCGGTCCGATCAGCCACGCCCTCAACCGGGAGATCATTGCCGATTTCACGCCTTCGTTCTGTTCTTCAGCATCGTGCGCGCGAAGAAACTCTTCCAGGAGATCGCTAGCCTGATGATCTCTTACAAGAATGAACCGCCATGGCACCAAATTACCGTGATCTGGGACGCGGCTCGCGAGCATCAGGATATCGTTTAGTTTTTCATCGGATGGGGCGGGCGCACGCAACAGGGCAGGCGGAACGGAGCGGCGATTGCCCATATCTGCTTTTGAAAGCTCACTTGGCCAACTTTGATTTTTGGTTGAAACTTCCATATGGCGCAGGCCCGTTTTTCAATTTGTGCGGGCGCATAAAAGAGACGGATGGTATCCATGTCAATAAACTTGATGAAAATAGTCGTGTAAAGATTCTCGCTCAAACGAATTGGTGAGGCGGAACTGCAACTGCCGAGCTTCCGGCGTATCTCCGGCAGATCCTTCCGTGCCTAGACGAATAATCAGATTGCTCTCATCAATGCCAATTTTCGGCGGTTCACGAAAGGCGTCTAGGCGCAGTCCGCACCCATCAAGATGGGATTGAGCCGGACGTAATCAATCATTCGGTGTATGTCGGGGTCGCAACGATTAAGCGTTCTTCATATCCCTGATCGTTTCTTGCATCTTTTCGATCTCCGCCGTGATCTTGTTCGGATCGGCCTCACCGAGGAACGGCATGCTGGGGAGAAAGAGTGAGTTTTTATCCGAAGCCATTTTCTCGACCGCCTGCTCGATTTGATGAAGCTGACGGCTGGCCCGCTCTGCATAGTTTTTCTGACAAACGTTGGGACGCCACGCGCGATTGAGGACTGGAGATCGCCTGTCGCGCTTGCGGAGGTCCTCTTTTGCTTCGTCGAATTCGGCGCATGCGGTTGCCGCCTCGGTGAGCCTCTTCGGCAAGTCATCCTTTATCGACGCCAACTGAGTCTGCGCATTCTTGATCGCCTCTGCGGCCTCCTGAATTCGCCTCCGCTGCTGGTCTTGTTCCTGCTTGGCAAGTTCGGCCTCACGGCGCTCGTTCTCACGCGCGGCAAATGCCTTTGCTTCTTCCTGTGATTTTGCGCGGACGGTGGTCAGCCGCTGGGCAAATTTTGCTGTCTCAACGTGTTCGAGCTTTAAGTTTTTAGGGTTCAGAGCTGGATCACGCAGGCGCTCGCTGATCGTCTGGCGGCATTCGGTCTTCAGTTGGCCAAGCATTTCCTGTGGCATATCTTTGAAGACTGCCTCTTCCAGCCCTGAAAGAAGGCGTACGCATTCCTCGGCCTTTTTGGGGATCGTTTTGGGCGCATCGGCACTTGTCGAGAACAGGGAGGTGGAAGAAAATAACAAGAGGATTTGATCATCGCTCATTTCCGGCGCGGATTCGGTGCAGCTGGAAAGAGATAGTCCCCAAAAAAAGAGTGATGGCGATTGTGGACACAAGGCGCTTCATATGCAGATCTGACCTCGAATTATTATTTTACTGCAGGTTGTATGAATTAGATGACCGACCAATGCCAGCCTCTTTTGAGATTTTGTGGCATGGGAACTCCGGAAGCTCCGTCGGTCGTTAAGCGGAAAGCATTTGCAACCGCGCCACGCCTATATCTGTATAGGCGACTAGAGTGAAGTATCCTGTTCTTTCCAATTCGGACGAGAACACCGTCTGTCGTGGGCGAGCGGGGCTGACAACGAGGATCATGAGCGATTTTGGCATCCTGCGTGAGTGCAGATCAATCACCCATCGGGGATGCATTTCAATGCATATTGGACGTTTTTCTGCTTTAAATTGGCCGAAGTGTGTATTAATAATAGACGGATGATGGACCGACTACGAACCAGCCGAATACTAATCGAGCGCAAAGCGTATTCTCTGGTTGAGACATCGCTATCCGATACGCGCGTCGTTCTTATTGCCGGCCCTAGACAAGCGGGAAAAACGACGCTTGCGCGGCAATTTGAAGGCCCCGACCGGGCCTATCTCACTTTGGATGACGCGGGTACGCTGCAGGCTGCGCGTGCCGATCCTGTAGGTTTCATAAGAGGCGTCGACCGCGCTGTGATTGACGAGGTGCAGCGGGCTCCGGAACTGATGTTGGCGATCAAGGAAAGTGTTGATCGTGACGAAACGCCAGGGCGTTTCTTGCTGACAGGTTCTGCAAATCTAACGGCCATCCCATCCATAGCCGACTCACTGGCGGGCAGGATGGCAGTCATTCCGCTGCTACCTCTGGCGCAGGCGGAGATTCAGTCTGCACCGGGTCGCCTTTTGGATCGGCTGTTCGCGGGAGAAGCGCCGGTTGTAGAGACGGCCGCCGCCATTGGGACGGATTTGATCGACATTGTTGTAAGAGGGGGATACCCTGAGGCAATACGCAGACCGACACCGCGTCGACGGACTGCCTGGCTTGAGGACTATGTTGCACTCATTCTGGACCGTGACGTGCGAGACATCGCCAATATTGATCAACTCGATCGGATGCCCCGTCTTCTGAACATATTGGCCGAGCACGCTGGACAACTGGTCAATCATTCCAGCTTTGGTTCGGCGCTCGGGCTATCGAGTGTCACGACACAGAAATACGTTGCGATCCTTGAACGATTGTTCCTGATAAAGACACTGCCTCCGTGGTCGAACAATCGACTTAGTCGTCTAATCAAGACGCCGAAGCTGCACTTCATCGACACGGGATTGCTGGCGAGTATGCGAGAAGACGAAGCCGAACGGTTGCGGCTGGACCGCTTACGCTTTGGTGCTCTGTTGGAGAGTTTTGTTGTGTCGGAGTTGATGAAATTGGCGTCATGGAGCGAGCGACGCGTTTCATTCTCTCACTACAGGACGAAGGATAAGGATGAGGTCGATGTCGTTATCGAAGATCGGCGCGGTCGTATTATCGGAATCGAGGTTAAGGCGTCGGCAACGGTGAGAGCGCAAGACTTCCGTGGACTGCGCCAACTGCAGGAGGCTGTTGGTGACCGGTTCGTGAGGGGGCTGGTGTTGCACGATCATGATCGCGTGACGCCGTTTGGTGAAAAATTGCAGGCAGCTCCCACGTCGGTTTTATGGACGATGTAGATCGCGTAATCTATCTTATGGAACTTTTTCCGCCGGCTTGCCTCGCGTATCACCAAACGGAATTTGTTGGCCGCGGCGCTCGACGCATTTCTTTGCATGCATCCGCCAGCCTTGAACTTCTCGGCCATCGCCATACAGGTCGGATCACAGGTGTCGCCTATAATGAACGTTCCCCAAACTTCACTTTGACTTCATTGATGTCCTCGCACGGGCAAAATTTTTGGCTGTTGTCATCGGGTAGGTGCTGGTTTTCCTTCACATTCAGCCGGAAGCTCCATGCTTTTTCTCAGAGGGTTTGTACACTCCGCAGGCACGACCTACACGAACCTTGCCACCCGTCGCTTGGAGCTGTACCTGGCCGCTGTTGGGGAACCTAGTTGGTTTCCCGGATGTGACTGAACGTAAACCTCACTGACTGAACAAACTCGGTTGGATTTTCAAGCGCTGCAAAATGGCCCCCGAACGACGCTTGACTGAAATGTAGGAGGTTTTCGAACCGCTTTTCAGCCCAGCGTTTGGAGGTGCTCATGATCTCGTCAGGAAAAGCTGCCACTCCAGCCGGAACAGGCATTGGGTGGGAAGGCATGCCGGCACGTCGAAGACTTTGAGCAGTTTCCCAGTAAATCCTAATCGAACTGGGTCCTGTATTGGTCAGCCAATACAACATGATATTGTCGATCATCTCATCTAATGAGATAAATCGCTCGAGGCTCTCGTCCGATCCTGAAAGGTCTTGGAAAAGAGTGTATATCCACGAGGCCAGGCCGACCGGGGAATCTGCTATTCCGTAGGCTAGCGACTGAGGCCGAGTGCTTTGAAGCATATTATATGCAGAGAGTTCCTCGTCGTACCGACGAGCAATCGCGAGTAACTTTCGCTCCTCTTCATCGGCTTCCTGACGCTCCTCATCTGTAGGTTTGAATAGCACCATGTTGAGATGCAGGGCTGCCAGACCTTCTGGAGCCATGTACCCCATAACGGTGGTCACTCCCGCGCCCCAATCTCCGCCTTGCGCTACCCACTTCGCGTACCCAAGTCTTTGCATAAGCTTGGTCCAAGCGTTGGCAATGCGGGCTATGTCCCAACCTTCCTCGTTAGGTTGATCTGAGAATCCAAATCCTGGCAAAGACGGGATGATCAGATGGAATGCGTCATTTGCATTTCCCCCGTGGGTAACAGGATCGATCAAAGGTCCAATTACTTTTCTGAACTCCAGGATGGAGCCTGGCCAGCCGTGAGTCATTAGCATCGGTATAGCTTCAGGTTCGGCTGATCGAATATGCAGGAAATGGATGGCCACTCCGTCGATGACGGTTCGGAACTGATCAAATTGATTGAGGAAGGTTTCGCACTTTCTCCAGTCGTAGTTCCGAGACCAGTGTTGAACGAGGTTTTTCATCGTGTCTAGAGTGGGTCCCTGACTTGCATCACGTGCAGTTTCAGACGAAGGCCACCTAACGTTTTCGAGCCGAAAAGCCAGGTCATCCAACTGTGACTGCTCTACAGCAATCTCAAACTTTTCAATCAAGTTTTGCATATTCATTCCTAAACATTCGCTTTAACCGCCGGCTCGACGCGCTTCAGCGAGAAATTTCAGCGTCGACACCCACAAAATCTAGCGCCTCAACCATAGTTTAGGTCAAGCTCTATCTGTTGCATTTTATAGCGGGTAAACAAAACGCTTGACCGTAAGCGGCAAGCTGAGACTGAACCGCACCGGCTTTGCCGGAGACCCCAACTCGTGAGAAGTAGGGTCTATGACAAGCAAGACGACGAACAAATTCTCCCCTGAAGTCCGCGCCCGTGCCGTGCGTATGGTGACGGAGCATGAAGCCGAACATCCCGAGATGGTAATTGATCGTAACTACGATTGCCTTTCCGCCTGCAACAAGAGCGCGGATATGAGGCAATAACTCTCAGTCTGGCTCAAGGTGCGCTTGTCGATCCCTAGGAGATTTTGAGTGTATGACCGAAATGACGCATGCATCCGATCATGCCTGATTGTCGACTTTGAAGACAGGGTGTCCGGACGGATTACACAGGCCGCCCCTTTCTCGCCGGTTGCAGTTGGCAACATGCTCATCAATCGCGCATTCCGAGTTGGCATATCTATTGCTCCCGGCGTTATCCGAACCCTCGCGGGGCAGATGAGGAGCACCAGCGCTCAAGTCGCTCACGCTCTCCGTACCGCATGACAAGATGCTTAGCGCACCTGGGCTCCCCGGCACGCTAATTATTTTGACGGCCGAGCAGAACAGGAAAGACGATACGATTGAGAATCGGGACACCTAAGGAATTATATGAGGGCGAGGCGCGCGTCGGTATGACGCCCGACCGCGCGCAAGCTTTGTAGAAACTCGGATATGATTGCATTCATGAAACCGGTGCAGGCAAGGCGGCGGGTTTTTCCGACGACGCCTTATCGCGCAGCAGGTGTGACGATCATCGACAGCGCCGATGCGCTTTACGCCGGTTCCGACATCATCGCCAAGGTTCGTCCGCCGGAAACATCGGAGATTGATCGCCTATCTGCGAACAAGACGCTGATCTCGTTTTTCTACCCAGCCCAGAACAAGGACCTTTTGGAGCAGGCGAAGGAAAACGGCGCAAATGTCATCGCCACGGACATGGTGCCGCGCATTTCCTGCGCCCAGAAGATGCACGCGCTCTCCTACATGGCCCAATATCGCACGGTCATCGAGGCGGGCAATAATTTCGGCCGGTTCTTCACCGGCCAGGTCACCGCCGCCGGCGGCTCTTGCATTTGTTGACGCCACAGGGACCCGAAGTCCGCAGTAGTAACAACTGGGTGCTTTTGTAACTAACAAGCGACGGCGCGGCAGTGCCGGTTCGCGCTGCCAGAGGGTCACATCGGGGCTGGCCAATGTGCCTTTCGGTTTCCAATCGGATATTTCTACTTTGCTGATCGGCGGACATCCCCACCTTGCCGTCATAGCTTTTCTTGCAGTTCGGATTTAATAGGTAACCCCTTGACCTAAACTATGGTTGAGGTTGTATGAACGTTTCCGGGCCATTTTTTCAGCTCCGCTGCCGTGCGTTTGCCGGCGGGTCAACTCAATCCGGATCAGATCATGTATTTTCGCTTTCGCCTATCCGTACTCCTGCTTCCCTTGTCGACATTGATGACCTCATGCGACGATTCATCATCAGGCTCGCAAGCTGCCTATCCCCCTCCCTTGGTTAAAACCGTTTCCATGCAGACGGAGGATCTACCGCTCACGAAAGAATATCCAGGTCGTCTCCTGCCGATCAGACTCGCTGAGGTCAGGGCGCGCGTCAGCGGCATTGTGCTGCAACGCACTTTCGCGGAAGGATCGGATGTCACGGCGGGGGAAACCCTTTTCCAGATTGATCCCGCAAAGTTCGAAGCGGCGGTAGATGCTGCAAAAGCGCAACTCGCCCGCGCCGAAGCATCATTCTCACTCGCGTCGCAGCAAGAAGGGAGAGCTGAAAGTCTCCTGCAAAAAAATGTTGCCAGCAAGGATCAATACGACGTTGCTGTTGCCACACGCCAACAGGCCCAGGCAGAAGTCGCTGTCGCCAAAGCGAATCTCAAAACGGCCGAGCTTGACCTCGGCTACGCGTCGGTCAGGTCTCCGATCAATGGGCGAATAGATGCAGCGATCGTAACGGCCGGCGCATTCGTACGGCAAGAAGATGGGACACATATGGCTACCGTACGTGATCTCAGCTCGGTGTACGTGGACTTCATAGCGCCGCTGACAGATCTTACAGCGGTACAGAAGCTGTCCAGTGATGGTGCGCCAGGAGAGCAGGACAACAGCGCTTTCGTTGAGCTTATCACCAACAACGGTACGACATATGGGGAGCGAGGGAGGCTATTGTTTTCTTCCGCTGTGGTCAACGAAACAACCGGACAAGTATCGCTTCGCGCCGAGTTCCGCAATCCAAATCGATCCCTTCTACCAGGTACATATGTCCGCGTGCGTATGGCGCAGGGAACCGTCCACCAAGCTCTTTTGCTGCCACAGCGCGCTGTCCAATGGGACACGCTGGGTCAGGCCAAGGTTATGATTGTCCAGGACGGCAAAGCCGTTCCGCAACCCGTTATAGCAACGCGTTCCGTTGGTAGTCGTTGGCTTGTCACGGAAGGCCTGAAGGTCGGCGATCAGGTGATCGTCGATGGAGCTGAGAAAGCTATGGCCGGGGCACCCGTCACGGCGCAACCCATTGCTGCAGCGAGCACGGCGGTAACGCCCGATGCTGACTGCGACGGCGTGTGCACTCAGCAAGCAAAACTTTAAGGGGTCGAGCTATGCCTCAATATTTCATCGAGCGCCCGGTTTTTGCATGGGTCATCGCCTTGGCAATTGCCTTGGCTGGCGTCATTGCAATTCCGTTTCTTCCGATTTCGCAGTACCCTAATGTGGCTCCGCCGACGATTGCGATCACAACCAGCTATCCCGGAGCAACGCCGCAAAATCTCTACGACAGCGTTACCAAGTTGATCGAACAGGAGATGAACGGCGCCACGGGAATGCTGTATTATGACTCCGTCAGTGATAACCAGGGTAGTGTGACAATCAACGTCACATTCCAGTCGGGTACCGATCCACAGACTGCCACGGTTGACGTTCAAAACCGCATCAGCCGCATTGAAGCCCGTCTCCCTCCATCGGTCCTACAGCAGGGTATCCGTGTTGAAGAGACAAGCAGCGCCTTTCTGCTGTTCGTCGGACTGACCTCCACAGACGGTCGTCTGGGCCCCATCGATCTCGGCGAGTTCGCCGCACGCAATGTCATCGATGAACTGCGACGTCTTCCAGGCGTCGGCAAGGCGCAGCTCTTCGCAACCGAGCGCGCCATGCGTGTCTGGATTGATACCAAAAAACTAGTCGGGCTGAACCTGACGGCCCAGGACGTATCCAACGCCATCGCCGCGCAGAATGCACAGGTCTCCTCGGGCAGCATTGGCGCCCAACCGAGCGCAAACGGGCAGGAAATCACCGCCACCGTCTCTGCGACGGGACAATTGTCCACTGTCGATGATTTTGCCGAGATCGTTTTGCGTGCGAACCAAGACGGGTCCGTTGTGCGGCTCGCCGATGTGGCAAGGCTCGAATTTGGAGGCCAGAGCTACGCGCTGTCTTCGAAAATCAACGGAAAAGACGCGGCGCAAATCGGTATCCAGCTCAACTCGACGGGGAATGCGCTCATCACTGCACAAGCCGTCAAGACACGCATGGCTGAGCTTGCGGAGACATTCCCTTCGAGCATCAGTTACGAAATACCCTACGACACGACACCTTTCGTATCCATTTCGATCGAGAAGGTGATCCACACTCTGCTCGAGGCAGTCGCACTCGTGTTCGTGATCATGTTCCTGTTTCTCCAAAACTTCAGATACACGCTCATACCGACGCTCGTGGTGCCGGTCGCGCTGCTTGGAACCTGCGCGGCACTCTACATTTTCGGCTTCTCGATTAACGTCCTGACGATGTTTGCCATGGTCCTGGCAATCGGCATCCTAGTCGACGACGCGATCGTGGTCGTCGAGAACGTAGAGCGTATCATGCATGAGGAGGGACTTCCCCCCAAAGCTGCAACGGTGAAGGCTATGAAACAGATCACCGGCGCGGTGATCGGGATCACGGTTGTGCTGATCGCAGTTTTCGTGCCAATGGCCTTCTTCCCCGGCGCGATTGGAATCATCTACAAGCAGTTCTCATTGACGATTGTTATGTCGATGGTGTTTTCGGCGTTGATGGCGCTGACCCTCACGCCAGCTCTGTGCGCAACCATATTGAAACCAATCCCGCATGGCGGGGAGCACAAGAAGAACTGGTTTTTCCGCGGCTTTGACCGGGTGATCAATAAGACCACGTCTGGATACGGATGGCTGATCGTTGGCACTGTGAAACGCAGTCTCCGCATGATGGTCATCTATCTCGCGATCTTCGCCGCACTTGGGTACACCTACGTCAGGCTGCCGACCGGCTTCCTTCCACTCGAAGACCAGGGATACGCCATCGCAGTCACCCAGCTTCCTGCGGGTGCGACGACGGAACGGACCGATGCTTTGCTTGGAAAAGTCGACGAATTCTTCGTCAATCGTTCCGGCGTTGATAAGGTGGTCACGATTCTTGGCTTCGGCTTTAACGGCAATGGCCAAAATGCCGGTATCTCCTTCGCCACTTTCAAGGACTGGTCGGAAAGAGGCCCGGCAGATTCCTCAGATGCAATTGTCGGATCCGCTCTTGGTGCACTCGCCGGGCTACCAGAAGGCTCAGTGTTTACTTTGACGCCCCCGCCAATCGCAGCGCTCGGTAATGCCAGCGGTTTCAGTTTCCGGCTTCAGGATCGCGGTAATCTCGGAAACGCTGCGTTGGTAGAGGCAGCCAACAGCCTGCTGATGAAAGCATGGCAGAGCCCAGTCTTGCAATATCCCTATATTGAGGGCCTGCCGCCAGCCGCACAAATCGTACTGGACATCGACCGGCGGAAGGCGAATGCATACGGAGTGACGTTTGATGAGATCAACGCCGTTCTCTCAACCTCGATTGGGTCGCGCTACATCGGTGACTTCCCCAACGCAGGCCGCATGCAGCGCGTCATCGTTCAGGCGGAAGCAGCCGAGCGCATGGATGTCTCAAGCCTGCTGGAACTGAACGCCCGCAATTCGCGCGGCGAAATGGTCCCCCTTGGATCGTTTGCAACAGCCCGGTGGGCTTTGGGCCCAACGCAGGTCGTTGGCTATAACGGACTTCAAGCGGTTAAGATAAGCGGAAGTGCCGGCCCGGGTTACACCAGTGGTGATGCGATGGCCGAAATGGAGCGACTCGCTGGCGAACTGCCTCCGGGCTTTGGTTTCGAATGGACGGGGCAATCCTACCAGGAAAAAGCGTCGGGTAGTGCAGCACCATTCCTGCTTGGACTGTCGCTTGTCTTCGTTTTCCTTTGCCTTGCGGCCCTCTATGAAAGTTGGTCTATCCCGATTGCCGTCATGCTTGTTGTGCCGCTAGGTGCAATAGGCGCTGTGGTGGCTGTCATGCTGCGCGGTATTCCGAACGATATTTATTTCACGGTCGGCCTCATCACGATCATTGGTCTTTCCGCGAAAAATGCCATTCTTATTATCGAGTTCGCTCGGGAATTAAGAGCTGAGGGACGCCCTCTGCTGGAGGCGACGGTTGAGGCAGCAAAGCTACGTTTTAGACCGATCGTGATGACCTCTTTCGCTTTCATTCTGGGCGTGGTGCCGCTTGCCTTTGCGACAGGCGCGAGTTCCGCCAGCCAGCGCGCAATTGGGACGGGCGTCTTGGGCGGGATGATTTCTGCGACAGTCCTCGCCGTTTTGTTGGTGCCGACATTTTTTGTCGTGGTCTCGAAGCTTGCGCGCCACAGATCGGACCCCCTAGCCGTGTCGGCGGAAGACGCATCAAATGCCGCCACGGTATCTAGTCACTAAACCCATCTTGGGCTGCGTCGTCCGCAGCCCAAGAATCTTCTTGTGCCCTTCCGCGAGAGCGGAGTCGCATAGGCCAAGCCAACGGATATTGCAGCATGCGTAGGTCATGAAAATACAAATTCCTGAAAATTCGGAACTGAAGATTCTAAGACTAGGACAGGGATCACGTTACGTCGTCGCGCTTCAAACAAAGGACGAAGTGATTGCCAAGCCGTTCTGGACGGAAGCTCAGGCACTTACGTCCGAAAACGTCCCAATCTCCGAATGGGTCAAGGTCACAACGGAAGTGTTTGCTGCGATTCACGTGGATGACACGCCGCCTGATGTCCAGTTGTTCGCGAAGTCAACGCGACGCGGTCGCGTCCACGGCGTTGTTGTCTGGTCGAGGTCGGGGATTCACCCAAAGATTCTCCCCAACTTGGCAGAGGCAGTAGCGGTGACGCGGGCGTCATGCCGGAAACCCACTTTAGGATGAGGGCCACGTCGTCCGGCTTTAGCCGGCGTGCGGACAAATCGACAGGATCGAAGATGTCATTAGATATTTACGGAAAGGTTTCGATCACCTGTATTTCAGGAACGATAGAAACCGCGTTCCCGAGGAGTAAGGGTGAAGATTTGGCAAAAAATGCAGTTTCACTTCAGCGGAAGTTTACTTCCTAAACTGCAACTCGCGATCTGGTGACGCTACAGGTTTTCAGTTTCTTGGCTGACACAGCCTCCTCGTCTGACGGAACAACTCACGCTTCGAACTCAATGGTCAGAAATGGAATCATAATGATGGCACTGACCATCTTTCTCGGCCGCGCGGATTGTTTTGGAGAGATACTAAAGGCGCTTTTATCAGGTTCCGATTTAGCGACCGTTCTTCGCGGCGACTATGCTTCGGTGGTGATCGAAAGGACAGATTTTCGGAAAGAAATATCATTCAAACTGAGTGAGCAGACAACAGAAAGTAGGTTACAGTAATTTTGCGTAGCAGTGCCGGAGATCAAGCCAATTGGGCAGTGATCCCGATCAATCTTCGTGCTGCAGAAGAACGGCCCCTGTCGCACCCTGACCAAGTTCGTCCCTTGGATTCCTGAGAGGACATTCGCGCAGGGAAAGACACCCGCAACCGATACATCCGGCCATCTCGTCACGGAGTTGCGTCAGGGCTCTGATGCGTTCTTCCAGACTTTTATTCCAACTTGATGCAAGTTTGCGCCAGTCGTCAGCATTCGGCGTTCGCTCGGCAGGCAGTGCGGAAAGGGCACTCTTAATCTCTGCGAGCGAGATCCCTGCCCGTTGCGCGATACGTATTATTGCCACGCGACGCAGGAGGCTTCTTGAGTAGCGCCGCTGGTTACCGCTGCTCCTGCGGGGACTGATCAAGCCTTTCGTTTCATAAAAGTGCAGCGTCGACACTGCGACGCCAGCTCTCTTGGCAAGCTCTCCCACCGACAATTCATTTTCCAGACGCATAGAGATAAAAATCCTTGACCAAAACTATACTTGAGGTTTTATAACGGTAGTCACCTTGTTTTTCAAGGACTTTTTAGTCGAAACAACCGTGACAAAGGAATGCCCAATGGCACTCGAACTGCCTCATCTCGCTTACTCGTATGATGCCCTCGCCGACCTGGGAATGTCCGAAGAGACACTACGAATCCACCATAGCCTCCATCACAAAGCGTATGTCGACAACGGCAACAAGGCCCTCGCAGGGACAGAGTGGGAGGCCCTGAGCATCGAGGATATCGTCGTTGGTACCTACAACAGCGGCGCTGTTGCACAATCCCCGATTTTCAACAATGTTTCCCAGCATTGGAACCATACTCTTTTCTGGGACATTATTGGGCCTGGCAGAAAGACGATGCCTCCCGAGCTTGCCAAGGCTTTTGCTGAAGCATTCGATTCCCCAGATTCTTTCCGCGATGAATTTATTGCGAGCGGCGTCTCGCAATTCGGCTCGGGCTGGGTGTGGCTCATCCAGGATAAGGATAGCGGCACCTTACGGATCGTAAAGACGGAAAACGGCGTAAATCCGCTGTGCTTCGGTCACAAGATTCTGCTTGGTTGCGATGTCTGGGAACACAGTTACTACATCGATTTCAGAAACAGACGTCCTGCGTACCTTGAGAACTTTCTGGACAAACTCGTGAATTGGGAAGCTGTTGCCGCACGCCTGTAAGTCGCCGGCTTTTTCCCTTGCTGGTTGCCCCACATTCCCTGCGGCAACTAGCGGAGCAGTCGGGGGTTCCCACCGCACCCGGCTGGTCCATAGCCTTGGAGAATATGATGACTTATGTCGTGACCGAGAACTGCATCGCATGCAAGTACATGGATTGTGTGGAGGTTTGTCCGGTAGAGTGTTTCTACGAAGGCGAGAATATGCTGGTCATTCATCCAGACCAATGCATCGACTGTGGCATCTGTGAGCCTGAGTGTCCCGCCGCCGCCATTGTGCCTGATATTAAGCCAGGACTTCACCAATGGCTTGATCTCAATCGCTACTACGCGGGAATTTGGCCGCGGATTCATCATAAGCGAACCCCGCCTGCCAACGCCGATCTCATGAACGGCGCCGCCGCTAAATTATCGATATTTTCCAAACTCCCAGGAGGGGGCGACTAACGCCGATCGATCATGCAAAACAACATCATCGAAATAGCAGCCATGACTGCACACACTCACCTACCTCTTTCAACAAGCACTTCCCCGGCGATTTCGGCAAAAGAGTTCAAAGACTCGATGGCGAGCCTCGCGTTTTCTCTGTCCATCGTGGCTACCCGACATGGTGACGAACAGTTGGGGCGGACCGTAACCTCTTTCATGCCGTTGAGCGCGGATCCTCCGCACTTTATGATATCCATTGACGTAAGGAGCAGGATCATTGACCTTATCGGGGCAAGCAAAAGATTCTCTGTCTCGTTTCTTTCCGCTGGACAAGAATCCATTGCTGACGCTTTCGCCGCGAAGGGGAACCATGACAATCGCTTCGCTATCGATCATTGGGATGTCTGGCCCTCGAGTAACCCGAGACTTGTAAACTCAAGCATTGCTTTCGATTGCGAACTCGTAGGGTCGATTGATGTGGGAGACCATATGCTGTTTGTTGGAGCTATTGTCGAGACTACGTCAGCCCCTGATTTGCCCCTCCTTTGGCTGCAGCGAGACTATTGCCTGCCCTCCCCGCAAACCGCAAACAATGATCAAGGCTAGAATCATGGGGAATTCAAAGCTGTTATTATTTCGAAATTTCGGTTCTTGGGCCCTTGCCTTGTTTTTCATTGTCGGCGGGTCTATAAATTTTTTAGCAACTGATCAGATACGTTCTGATTATGTACACTGGGGATATCCAATCTGGTTCCACTATGTAACTGCTATATTGGAGTTTTGCGTGGCATTTCTCCTCGCGCGCAGGGAAACCCGGTTGCTCGGGTCGGTGTTGGGTGCTTTCGTTATGTTTGCTGCCGCCGCTACCGTTTTGCGAAGTGGTGACCCCATTCATGCCTTGCTTCCTCTGATCGTGCTTTCGTTGGTAGCTGTAAATGCTTGGTTTAACCTGCGGGAAAGTTAGTGGGTCGTGGACAGCGACTCGCGGTATGCCTGCTTTAAGCCATCCTTCGCTTTCAACAGGAGCGCACGTTAGGGACATCCTTCCAGACTGAGACAGCCTTACTTGAAGCGATGTTCCTTTCCCTGGACAGGTGAAGCATAGACCGTTTCACCCATTGAAATCTGACTGTCCCCGTCCGTGCGGACGATCAGAGACCGAAGCTGTAATATATCCAGATGCACAACGGTATCCGAACCCAACCTCTCGATGTGGCGCACCGTGCCGTGCCATTTTCCCTCGTTTGAAGACAGGGTGATATGCTCGGGCCGGATGCCATAGGTCTCGCAGCCCTCTTTCGCCGCGACCGCGCCTTCAAACAGGTTCATCTTGGGAGAGCCGATGAACCCTGCGACAAAGGCCGTAGCCGGATTGTTGTAAAGCCCGAGCGGCGTCCCGATCTGCTCGATGCGTCCGCCATTGAGAACGACGATCTTGTCGGCCATGGTCATGGCCTCGACCTGATCATGCGTGACATAGATCATCGTCGTTCCCAATTTTGCGTGGAGGTCGGTCAGTTCCACGCGCATCTGGGAGCGAAGCGAGGCATCGAGGTTGGAGAGCGGCTCATCGAACAGGAAAACCTTGGGATTGCGAATAATGGCGCGACCAATCGCGACGCGCTGCCGCTGCCCGCCCGAGAGTGCTTTTGGTTTCCGGTCCAGAAGATGCGTAAGTTGCAGCGTTTCGGCGGTTTTTCTCACTTTTTCCGTAATTTCCGTCTTCGGACGGCCCGCCAGTGACAGGCCAAAACCGATATTCTCGGAAACCGTCAAATGGGGGTAGAGCGCATAGGACTGGAACACCATGGCAATGCCGCGTCTGGAGGGTTCGGCCTCCGTCACGTCCTCTCCGCCGATGGATATCCTTCCCGAACTGGTGGTTTCCAGACCGGCAATCATGCGCAGCAGGGTGGATTTGCCACAGCCGGAGGGACCGACGAAGACACAGAACTCACCCGCTTCGACGGTCAGTTCGACATCTTTCATCACTTCCAGACTGCCGAAACTTTTGGAGAGTTTTTCAAGAACGACGCTTGCCATGAACTAGCCTTTCACCGCGCCAGCGGTCATGCCTGCTACGATTTGCCGGTTGAAGAAAATGAAGACGATCAGGGGCGGAATAGTGACGAGCAGAATGTTCATGAACAGCAGGTTGAACTGCGTCTGGAACTGCCCCTGAAAATTATAGAGCGTCAGCTGCACGGTCACATTTTCGCGGCCCGGAAGATAATAGAGCGGATTGGTAAAATCATTGAAGATGGTGATGGACTGCACGACGATGACGGTGACCGTGACCGGCTTCAGCAAGGGAAGGATCACGCGGAAGAATATCTGCCACGGCTTTGCCCCGTCTATGATCGCGGCCTCATCCAGATCCCTCGGTATTGTCGCAATGAAGCTGCGAAACAGCAGAATGGTGAAGGCGAGACCGTAAGCGATCTGGATCAGTATCATCCCGGAAATCGTCTTGAACAAACCGACCGATTGCAGGACCCATATGGTGGGAACGACGGCGGGCGGTATCATCAGGCCCGTCAGCGTCAGCGCATATATCAGCTTGTTCCAGCGGGAATCCCGCCGTTGCAGGATGTATCCCACCATCGCCCCGAACAGGACGAGGAAGACCACCGAGACGACCGTTATCAGGATCGAATTGAAATAGGCCAACATCAGCATGTAGTTGCGGGCCTGAATGACGTCCATGAAGTTTTCCCACAGCCGCCATTCTCCCGGCAGGGTAAATGTTAGTTCCGCCGCATCCTGACGCGTCTTCGCGGCGGTCAGAAATATGAAGAGGAAGGGGAGGATGAAAATGACGAAGCATAAGCCAAGCGCCACAACGCCCGTACAAAGCTGACGTCTGCTCATAGGTCCACCTCCTTGCGATTGAACCATGCCGTCATGGGCAGCACGATGAGGGCGATGAGGAGGAAGAGGATGACGTTACCGGCGGTCGACAGGCCGTAGAACCCTGCCTGATATTGCTTGTAGATAACGCTGGCCAGAACGTCGGATGAAAAGCCGGGGCCTCCCCGCGTCATTGCCCATATCAGGTCGAAGCTACGCAGGCCGCCGATCAGCGAAAGGGTGACGACGGTAACGGTTGCTGGCCGCACGAGCGGCACCGTGACCCGAAAGAACATTTGCCTGCGGGTTGCCCCGTCTATCTTCGCCGCCTCGTAATATTCCTGCCCGATGGAAGCGAGCCCGGCGATGAAGATGACGGTGGCGAGCCCGATGCCCTTCCACAGATCAACGAGGATGACGGAATAGAGAGCCCAGCCGGGATCGGTCAGCCAGCCCGGACCATCGATGCCGATAGCGGCAAGCGCCACATTGATGGTGCCGCGCGTGGGATGCATCAGAACCGAGAAGGTTATTCCAACGCCGATCGTGGAAACGAGCACCGGGAAGAATACGGCTGTCCGAAGAAAGCCTTGCGCCCAAATTCCGGACGTCAGCAGGACGGCTAGCAGCAACCCCAATATCGTCTTTGCCGCCGAAGTCAGCAGGGCATAGATGACGGTGTTGACGAGGCCCTGAATGAGAAAGGGCTCACGGAAGAACTGCTCGTAATTTTCAAGACCGATAAAATCGGCGTTGAACAGATCCCAGCGCGTGAGGCTGAACCAGAAAGAAGCTGCCGTCGGCACCAGAAACAGTACGGTGAATATGACCGCGGCCGGCAGGACGAACCAATAGGGATAAGGTGATGAACGTCTGATCATGGATGCTCCGAATGTCCCCCATTCGTCATTGCGAACGGGGGACCGGCTGGGAGGTTACCAATTCGGCAAGCCGAGTTGCTTTGCCTGTTTCTGCACATCCTGGTCGTAGAGCGCCGCCGCCTCCTTTGCGGGGCGTATGCCCGTTCCGACCTCGACGGTGATCTGCTCCAGGGCTGGCCCCTTCACGGGAGACAGAAACTCCAGCGCGGGGGTGGCGCGGCCCTCTGTCTGGAAGTAAGGCAGCATATCCGCAACGGCTGGCGGGATGTCTGCGGGAAGCTGGCAATCCTTGATGAGATAAGGACCGGACGGAACGACCTTCGCCATGATCTTGCACGCTTCCTTCGTCCCCATCCAGTCGACGAACTTCTTCGCTTCTTCCGCATGGTCCGACTTGGACGAAATATAGAGCGCGGCTGGCATCCACACCGTCAGGCCGTTCTTGGATGCATCAATGCCGGGCTGGCCGAAGAAACCGAGATTGTTTAGGAGGTCCGGGTAATTCTCGCGGACGCTTCCCAGACCGGATGTGATGGTCGGGTAGTGAGCCGCCTCCCCGGCAGCCACCATATGCATTCCCTCTTCATAGGTCGCCGCACCGAAATCGGCATTGAATATTCCGGCTTTCGCGACCTCTTCCAGATGCTCGAAACCGCGAAGAGCAGCGGGCGTCGTCGCATATTTCGCCTTGTTTGCCGTATAATCGGCGGCGAAATTCGGCACCTCCGCCTGCACATTGTGGAAGTCACCAAGGATCATGAGCTGCGAGGTCCATGTGGTGCCATAGGTCTGGGCGAGAGCGACCTTTCCGGCAGCCTTGATCTTTTCGTTATTGGCCATGAACTCGGCCCAGGTTTTGGGCGGGGTCAAACCCAGTTCCGCATAGATGGGGCGGCTGTAGAATATACCGCCAGCCATGGCAGGACCGAACGGAATACCACGGAGTTTGCCGCCCCCGTCCTTGACCACCGATT
This sequence comes from Agrobacterium sp. S7/73, assembly GCF_019355535.1. Taxonomy (NCBI): domain Bacteria; kingdom Pseudomonadati; phylum Pseudomonadota; class Alphaproteobacteria; order Hyphomicrobiales; family Rhizobiaceae; genus Agrobacterium; species Agrobacterium sp. S7/73. The sequence goes on along the minus strand of NZ_CP072138.1, from coordinate 85,857 downwards.
TGAAGCTGTCCAGCACATTGGCCTGAGACGGCAAATCGGTGACGTCCGCCATCGTCTGTTCCGGCTTCAGCGCCTGAAAAAGCGATCCCGTATTATATTGAAAGATGTCCGCCATTTCGCCGGTGGCAAGGCGTGTCTTGACGATGTTGTCACCTTCGGAACCGCCGGGGCGCAGTTCAACATCAAAGGTAACGTCGGGATGCTTTTCCATATAGGCCTCGGAGGCCGCCTCGAAAGCCGAGATGGATTCGACATTGTTGTCGATGAGAACGCTGAGCGTCACCTCTGAATGGGCAACGCCCGAAGCAAGCGCCAGGGTCGCTGCTGCAAGAATGCTGCACTTCATCATTCGCATGGTCGTTTCCTCCTTTGACCGGAATGAGTTAGGCTATTTGCCCGCGGCATTGCCGCAGGCATATTCTTCAGATCTGAAATGTAACGTTGTGCGTCCCGGCCTCCAGCCGAACCTGCTGGCTCTCTGCAATGGAAGCACCTCCCACCTGCAGATTCCTCCGGCCAGCCTTTGCCGACAGTTGCGCCGTCACACCCTTTGGCACAACAAGGGTGCATGAAACGTGGTCCCCTTCAATGCTCCATCCAGCCTCGATACGTCCGAAATGCGTATCGTGCCATGCCGAGACCGGCGAAAGAGCGGGCAGGATGGATGGGTCGAAGTCGATTTCCTCGAAACCCGGCTTGTCCTGCACGGGCTTGATACCCGCGACATCCTCGAACAACCACTGGCAAACCGCGCCATAGGCATAGTGGTTATAGCTGTTCATCAGCGGATCATAGATGGTGCCGTCCTCGGCAATCGCGTCCCAGCGCTCCCAAATGGACGTCGCTCCACGCTCCACCTGATAAAGCCAGCCCGGCACCTTCCTGTTCAGGAACATCTTCTCCGCAAGATCAAGCATGCCGAGCCGCGTCAGCGCGGGCAGCAAGGCCGGAGTGCCGATGAAGCCGGTTCCGATCACGCCGTCCGTTTCTTCCGCCACGCGGCGGAAATAAGCTTGGCCTGCCTCTTCATATTCTTCCGGCACAAGACCGTAGAGATAGGCCAGCGCCCAGGATGTTTGATCATTATGGGCAATGCGCCCGGACGGCGAGAAGAACTCGTGCTTGAAAGCAGCTTTTATCTGTTGCGCCTTCGCGGCAAGCCGGTCCGCCTCTTGCGAACGGCCGAGAACAGCGGCGATCCGCGCCGTCAGATCCGTCGAGATGAAATGATAGATCGTTGCGGCGCAATCATCTGCAATTGTCGGGCGCGGCTTTCTGTTGTCGCCCACAGGCTGCAACCAGTCACCGAAGGTAAAGCCATAAGCTCCCCATGCGGCAGGCGGACTGATCAGCGGGCCATCGGAAATGCCCCAAAGATAATCCAGCCATTTCAGCATGGCCGGAAAACACTCCTCAAGAGCGGACTTGTCTCCGTAATGCAGGTAAAGCTGCCAGGGAATGATAACGATGGCATCGCCCCAACCCGTGGACCCGGCCCAGTCACCGCGATCCTTGGTCGGGTGCATGCGGGTGGGGTCTGGCGAGAAGTGCGGCACTGCGCCGTTTTCACGTTGATCATGCATCACATCGCGCAGATATTTCTTCAGAAAGCTATGGCTGTCGGCCAGCCAGCAGGCGGTTCCGGCAAACACCTGCGCATCACCCGTCCAGCCCAGACGCTCGTCACGCTGCGGGCAATCCGTGGGTATCTCGATGAAGTTCGAGCGCTGCGACCAGATGGTGTTTTCAACCAGACGATTGACGGCCTCGACACCGGAGGTGAAGCCACCAGCCACGACCGGCACCGAGGAAATCGGCACCATCTCTATGTCGAGCAACTCTGCATTTCCGGTGATCGTCACCCGCGCATAGCGAAAACCCATAAAGGTGAAGAGCGGCGCATAGGTTTCCTCACCGTTGCCAGAGAGCGTATAGACAAGTTCGGCACGCGCGCTTCGGTAATTCCGGTTATCGAAATGACGATCATTGCCGACGATTTCCGAATGCTCGACACGGATCGTCGCACCTGCCTCACCCTTGACCTTAAAGCGGATATAAGCGCCCGCATTCTGGCCGAAGTCGAAGACGTGGCGACCGTCCGCCTCCGTCCACCGATCAACAGGCGCGATCGGCGACAATTCTTTTACAGCACCGGTTTCATGCGGCACCAGCAAATTCTTGTCGAAGGCGAGCGGCTCGACACCGTGATCGGACTGAAGGGCGATGCGGTTGTCGTAATCCTCGCCATAATAGATGCCGTTCTTGACGGCGGGCGTGAGGCCGCTCTTCCAGCTCTGATCGGTTTTCAGCGTCGGCAAACCGTCCGTTACCAGCTCGGCTATGGCTGCGATGCGTGAGCCCCAGCAATCGACAATCGGGTCTGTGGCCCACATCAACTGGCTGCGATACCAGCCATTGCCCAGCCAGATTTCGATGTGGTTTTGACCCTGCAAGAGATACTGCGCAACATCGTAGCTCTGGAACGCGATGCGGTCGTCATAGCAGGTCCAGCCCGGCGTCAGCAGATCGTCACCCACCCGATGGCCGTTGATGAAGGCTCGGTAGAGGCCAAGGGCGGAGATATGCAGCACCGCGCTGGACGGCACCTTCGCCAGATCGAATTGCTTCGACACGAATGAACCGGGGCCATCCCTCCCGCTGTCGCAGAGCGGCGCAACCATTGCGGCGGTGAACTGAAATGCGTGACCGGCAACGACGCCAGTCTGCCCTGAGACTACGTTCATTCATTCCTCCTCCCGGTCCGCCTCCCAGCAAAACCGTTAACGTGTATCGTTATACGTATATCATTCTACAAGACTGATTGCCGTGCAAGCATTTTTTGAATATGATTTGCTAACACAAGGATCGTTGACCGGAATATGAATAAAAATCAGAGCGTTGAACTGACGAGAGATCGTGTGACCATCCGCCATGTCGCGGAAGACGCGGGTGTTTCGGTCGCTGCCGTCTCCAAAGTTCTGAGAAATGCCTATGGCGTCAGCGAGGTATTGCGGACGAAGGTGCAGAACTCCATCGGCAAGCTGAATTACCGTCCCTCTACCGCAGCAAGGGCGATGCGCGGGCGCACCAATACCTTCGGCGTGCTGGCAATCGAGCTTTCGAACCCGTTCCTGCCCGGCGTTATCGAAGCGGCGAATGCTGCGCTGCTTGAATATAACTTCAAGTCGCTGATCGGACTTGGCCATTCCGCCACCATGATCGAGGCAACGATGATCGAATCCATGATCGACAACCGGATGGACGGTGTTCTGATCATTGCTCCGCGTATTTCAAGCGACGTATTGGAACGTTACGCCAAGGATATTCCAATCGTCGTCATCGCCCATCATGAGCCCCATGCGGAGACCTTCGATACGGTAAACTCCGATGACAGGCAGGGTGCCGTTCTGGCAGTCGAGGCAGCCCTGGCGGCAGGATATTCCGAACTCGCGATGCTGAGCTATGAAAACGCGGAGCTGCCCAGCGCCGTCGTGGCACGGCAAAGAGAGTGGGGTTATCTGGAGGCCATGCAACGGGCGGGGAAGGAAGCGCGCATCCTTCGCCTGCCGCCGATGGAACTGGATAGAACTGAGGAGATCGCAAGGTTTATCGCCTCCCCTGATCGTCCCCGCGCCGTTTTCGTCTGGTCGGATCTCGATGCGGTGCCGCTCATCAATGCGGCGAGAGTTTCAGGCGTTCGCGTTCCAGAAGATCTCGCGATCATCGGATATGATAACTCCCCCGTTGCCCGCCTTCCCCTTATCGGTCTCAGCAGCATAGATCAGAATGCCGAACTTCTCGGCAGAACCGCGATCAAGCTGCTTCTGGAACGGATAGACGGTCGCACCTCTGCGCGACACGTCCTGATCGAACCCCACATGGAAATCCGCGGCAGCATCTGATCCTCACCAGTTCGTCACCGAGCCATCCCTACGCTTGAGGTGCGGTGCTTCCCAGAATTCGAAGCTTTGCTTTGCGATCAGCTCCTCGTTGACCTCGACCCCGAGGCCGGGCGCGCCAGAGACCGGGTAGTACGGCCCTTCCAGTTTCGGCTGAACCGGGAAGAATTCCGAATTATCAAACCCAAGATGCGTTTCAGCCGGGCTGTTTCGCGTTTCAAGCCAGGAGAAGTTCGGAACCGCCGCCGAGAAATGAATGGTTGCCGCCGTGCAGATCGGTCCCAGCGGATTATGCGGCATCATGTCCACGTAATGCGTTTCGCTCCAGGCCGCGACCTTCATGCTTTCCGTCAGGCCGCCGACATTGCAGACGTCGAGACGGTTGAACTGGTGGATATCCCGCTCGATATAAGGCTGGAACTGCCACTTGGATGAGAACTCCTCACCGATGGCGAAGGGTACATCGGTCAGGCGACGCAAGGCTTCGTAAGCGCCGGGGGACTCGTCACGAATGGGTTCTTCGAGGAAATCGAGCGTGCCTTTCGGCATCTTCTGGCAGAAACTCGCCGCTTCCGCCACGGTCAGGCGGTGGTGGTAATCGATACCAAGCACCACATCGTCACCCAGCATCTCGCGCGCCTTGACGCACCATTTCGCGGTCGTCGCGATATGTTCACGCGGCTCATAAATCTCCTTGTTTTCATGGCCATCTGGAGACAGGCGCATCGCCGTCCAGCCGTGTTCGACAAGCATCTGCGCCTGTTCGATCATCGCTTCACCGGGGGCGGCGAAGGTCGTGGCGAATGTCGGAATGCGATCACGCTGCTTGCCGCCCAAAAGGTCACAGACCGGAACGCCGAGCGCCTTGCCCTTGATATCGAAGAGAGCGATATCGATAGCGGAAATCGCCGCCTGCAATACTCTGCCGCCTTCGAAATACTGGCTGCGATACATTTCCTGCCAAAGCGCGCCGATCTTGAAGGGATCGCGCCCGCGCAGGAATTCGGCATAATGCTCCAGCACACCGACGACCGCCTTCTCGCGCCCCGAAAGGCCGCTTTCGCCCCAGCCGAAAATACCCTCGTCGGTTTCGATTTTCACCAGAAGCTGGTTGCGAATGCCGACCTTGACGGCGTAGCTTTTGATCGCTGTGATCTTCATGTCGCCTCTCCTTACCAGTGCCAGAGCGTGCCGTCTTCAAGACGGTTCACCGGCAGATAGGCCCGCTGATAGGGATACTTTTCCGCAAGCTTCTCATCGATATCGACACCATGACCGATGGCATCACCCGGATGCAGATAGCCATCCTTCAGGCTCCACGCGCCGGGGAAAACTTCGAGGATTTCCGGCAGGTAGCCGGAATATTCCTGAATACCGAAATTCGGCACCCACAAATCAAGGTGGAGATTGGCACCGAGGCAGATGGGCGACATGTCCATCGCGCCATGGCAGGCAGTGCGGACGTTGTAGATGCCTGCAAAATCCATCACCCGGCGTAGCGCGGTGATGCCCCCGGCATGGACTGAGGTCATGCGGATATAGTCGATCAGCTGTTCTTCGATCAGCAGGCGGGCATCCCAGATGGTATTGAACACCTCACCAACGGCCAGAGGCGTCGTCGTATGCTGACGGATGATGCGGAAACCCTCCTGATGCTCGGCGGCAACCGTGTCTTCCAGCCAGAACAGGCGGGCGAATTCCAGATCCTTGCCAAGCCGCGCCGCCTCGATCGGCGTCAGGCGATGATGCGTATCGTGTAGCAGTTCGATGTCGTCACCATAGGCATCACGCACCGCTTCGAAGAGTTTCGGAACATGCCGCATATATTTCGAGGTCGACCAGACCTCCTCATGCGGAAAGGCGTCATCGACGGCGTTGTTGGTGACGGATTTCGCACCGGTGCCGTAGACACCGGGCAGACCCGGAATACCGACCTGCACGCGGATGGCCTTATAGCCCTGCTCGATCCGCTTGCCGACGGCCTCTATCGCTTCATTGATATCCGTGCCCTGCGCATGGGTGTAGCACAGCACCTTCTCGCGGCTTGCGCCGCCGACCAATTGATAAAGCGGCATGTTCGCGGCCTTGGCCTTGATATCCCACAGCGCCGTGTCGATGCCTGCAATCGCCGCCATCGTCACCGGGCCACGACGCCAGTAAGCGCCCTTGTAGAAATACTGCCAGATATCTTCGATCCGCGAAGGATCGCGACCGATCAGCAGCGGTGCCAGATGATCCTGAAGATAGGCGACGACAGCCTTTTCGCGTCCGTTGAGCGTGGCGTCGCCAACACCCGTCAGTCCCTCGTCGGTGAATATCTTGACCGTCACGAAATTGCGGCCGGGCGAGCAAACGATGATTTTAACGTCGGTGATTTTCATGGCTTATCCAATAGCGGAAACAGTACGGGTGGGATCGTAGCGGAAGCGCTGGGAAAGGCGTCTGTCACGCGGATCGGGATGAGGAATGGCGGAAAGCAGCGAGCGCGTGTAATCGTGCTGCGGATTGTTGACGACCTGATCGGTGTCGCCCATCTCCACGATCTTGCCGCGATACATGACGCCAACGCGGTCACACATGTATCGGATGACCGACATGTCGTGGGAGATGAAGACATAGGACAGCCCGAGCTGGTCCTGAAGGCTCATCATCAGGTCGAGCATCTGCGAACGCAGCGAAACGTCGAGCGCAGAGGTCGCCTCGTCGGCAACGATGAGCCGGGGCTTGACCGCAATCGCCCTTGCAATGCCGACGCGCTGGCGCTGGCCACCGGAGAAGGCATGCGGGTAGCGTTCACGCCATGTCGGGTCCAGCCCCACCTGTTGCATCAGTTCCGCAACACGGTCCTCGACTTCCGCGCCCTTCATGCCAGCAAGCTTGAGAGGTTCGGCAATGATCTGGCCGACGGTCTTGCGGGGGCTCAGCGAACCGACCGGGTCCTGGAAGATCATGCGGACTTCGCGGCGCACGTCCTTCAACGTACCCTTGTCGGCGGTGCGAAGATCGACTGCCTCCCCATTCGGGCGGCGATATGCCATGGTGCCTTCCTGCGGATCGTAAATCCTTAGCAGGCAACGTCCCATCGTCGTCTTGCCTGAACCGGACTCCCCTACGATGCCAAGGGTTTCGCCGGGACGAACCGCCAGGGATACATCATCCACAGCCTTCAGGCCGGACGGGAAGGTCAGAGATAGGTTTTTGACATCGAGAAGCAGCGGCGTTTCAGCCGGGATAGGCGGACGGCTGAGCCGCACCTCGGCCTTCTTTTCCAGCTTCACGACGGAACCGATCAGGCGGCGCGTATAGTCGTCCTGCGGGGCATGAAAGATTTGCTCGACCGAGCCCCTCTCCATCACCTTGCCGCGATACATCACCAGCACTTCGTCGGCGATTTCCGCCACCACGCCCATGTCGTGCGTGATGAAAAGCACGGCCATGCCGTGGCTCTTCTGAAGCTTCTTGATGAGGTCGAGAATTTCCGCCTGCGTCGTCACGTCTAGCGCGGTCGTCGGTTCGTCTGCAATCAGAACGGATGGATTGCAGGCCAGCGCCATGGCGATCATCACGCGCTGACGCATGCCACCGGAAAACTCGAAGGTGTAGCGGTCGAATGCCGTTTCCGGTCGCGGAATTTCCACCTGCTTGAGCAGTTCGATGACGCGGGCGCGCTGTTCCTTCTTCGGCGTACCGAAATGGATGCGCAGCGCCTCGCCGATCTGCGTGCCGATGCGATGGACTGGAGACAGCGAGCTCATAGGCTCCTGAAAGATCATGGCGATCTCTTTGCCGCGCACGGAGCGGATCTCCTTGCCGCGCGGGTCGAGTGTGGCAAGATCGGTGACGCTGCCATCCAGCCTTTTGAGCAAAATATGGCCGTCTTCGATGCGACCGGGCCTGTCGACGATCTGGAGGATCGAGCGCGCCGTCACCGATTTGCCGGAACCGGATTCACCGACGACGCAAAGCGTTTGCCCACGCTTCAGTTCGAAAGAAACGCCGTCCACCGCCTTGAAGATGCCGGTGCGGGTGGGGAAGTAGGTCTTGAGATTATCGACCTTGAGGATCGTTTCGTCACTGCTGGTCATGATACGGACTCATATGGGTCTGCGGCATCGCGAAGGCCGTCACCGAGGAAGTTGAGGGAAAGCACAGAGATCACAATCGCGGCGGCGGGCGTAAACAGCAGCCATGGCGCTTGGGCAACGGCACGGATGTTCTGCGCTTCCTGAAGAAGCACGCCCCAGGAGATGATCGGCGGCTGAAGGCCGACACCGAGGAAGGACAGCGCGGTTTCAGCGAGGATCATCGAGGGAATGGCAAGCGTCAGCGTCGCGATGATGTGGCTCATGAAGGACGGCACCAGATGGCTGAAAATGATGCGGAACTCGCTCATTCCATCCAGCCGTGCGGCAATCACGAAGTCCTCGTTTCGCAGGGACAGAAACTTGCCGCGCACCTCGCGCGCCAGACTGGTCCAGCCGATCAGCGACACGATGAGGGTAATGATGAAATATGTGCGCAGCGGCGGCCAGCCGATTGGAATTGCCGCAGCAAGTCCCATCCACAGCGGGATTGTTGGAATGGAGCGAAGCAATTCGATAGCGCGCTGGATGATCAGATCGATCCAGCCGCCAAAGAAACCGGAAATGCCACCGATGGTGACACCCAGAATGAGGCTCATGAACACGCCGACGAGACCGATGGAGAGTGAAATCTTCGCGCCATGCACGACACGGCTGAAGATATCGCGTCCGAGACGGTCCGCGCCGAAGATATAGAGGCTGTCGCCGGGCTTCGGATCGGTCAGGCCGAACAGCTTGATTTCCATGGGAATGAAGCCGAGCAGATTATAGGGCTGCTGCGCCTTGACGAAGAAGCCGACAGAAACGGGCTTTGCCGGATCAGGCGTAAACTCGCGTCGCATGGATTCCGTGTTCAGCGTCATCTTCAACTGATCGACATGGGGCTGAAACGAGCCGTCATGCATTAGTGAAATCCACTGCGGCGGCGCATAGGTGAAGCGGGCGTTCGTCGCATTCGGATCAGCGGGCGCGATGAAGTCCGCAAAGGCCGCGACCAGATACATGAAGATGATGACGACGAGGCTCACAAGCGCGATCTTGTGCTTCTTGAACTTGAGCCAGAACAGACGCCATTGACCGGCAACGGCAATGTCCCTGTTTTTCAGGTCGAGCGAGGGGCCGGTATCCGGCGGAAGATGGGTAATATCTGTCATTGGAGCCGAATCCGCGGGTCAGTTATGGCAAGCAGGATGTCCGAAATCAGGGTGCCGATGATGGTCAGCACCGAGATGAGCAGAATGAGCGAGCCAGCGAGATACATGTCCTGAGCAAGCAGCGCGCGCAGCAGCAGCGGCCCGGTGGTGGGTAGGCTCATGACGACGGAGACGATGATTTCGCCTGAGATAACCGCTGGCAAAATCCAGCCGAGCGTAGAGATCAGGGGGTTGAGCGCAAGCCGCACCGGATAACGCATCAACAGTTCGAATTCCGACATGCCCTTTGCACGGGCGGTCGTGACGTAAGCTTTCGACAACTCATCCAGAAGGTTGGCGCGCATGATGCGAACGAGGGCGGCTAGCGACCCGACGCCGATAACGATGACCGGCAGCCAGACATGCTGGAAGAAGTCTCCAAGCTTTGTCAGGCCCCAGGGCGCATCGACCATTTCAGGCGAGAACAGCCCACCGACGCTCTGCCCGAACCATGCCGACATGATGTACATGGCGGAGAGAGCCAGCAGAAAATCCGGCACGGCCAGAAAGAAGAAGGCGAGGAACGTCGCGGAATAATCCGAAATGGAATACTGGCGCACGGCAGACAGGATGCCGATCGGGATGGCGATGGCCCACACAAAGCAGAGCGTCAGCATCGATAGCAGAAGCGAAAAGCCGAGGCGGTCCCAGATGAGTTCCGTTACCGGGCGTCCCAGTTCGAATGAGATACCGAAGTCGCCCTGGGTCAGGATGCCCCACATCCACTTATAGTACTGGAAGTACATGGGCTGATCGAGACCGTAGCGCTCGCGCATGGCTTCCACGGTTCCGGCTTCCACCGCGCCGCCCTGGCTGGCCCAGTCCGCCATAAGCGTCGTGAGGTAGTCGCCGGGTGGCAATTGGATGATGATGAACGCGATGATGGATACGGCGAACAGGGTCGGTATCGCAAACACCAGCCGTTTGAGAATAAAACGAAGCATGGATCTCGCCATTCGGCATGAAATGGATCGAAGGGACCGGCAGCGGCATTCGCGCCACCGCCGGCAGGGGAGCCTTATTGAGCAGGCTTTTCGAAGTACCACTGCGTCAGGGTCGGCGCCGGGTGCCAGAGGTTGCCGGTGATCGGAATACCGTTCACCACATTCTTCAGATTCTTCGAGGTCATCATGTATTTCGGCATCGGGCGCGAGATGCCGATATTGAGGAAGTTGTCTGCCGAAAGCTCGAGAAACGCCTTCATCTTGTCGCGACGATCGTCGTCGGTCACGGCTGCGTTGACCTTGTCGTAGGCAGCCATCAGCTCCTTGATGTTTGCCGGAGGCTCTTCGCCGGTTTCGTGGTTCGAGTACCACTCGCTCCACCTCATGGCGAAGAAGATGTCCGCCTTCTGGAAGGGCATGTAGCAACGCGGATCGGTATAGACTTCAGACAGGCCACCGACACAGTTCCAGATATAGGCATCCTGCTCGTTTGCCGCCCACATCGTGTTCAGGCGCGCGCGGTCCGTCGTTCTGATCTGGATGTCGATACCGACGTCCTTGGCATACTGTTGAACCATCTGCATGACGTCCGGATAGGAAAGACCGAAGACATCCGCCACCATGAAGTTGATGGTGAGGCGCTTGCCGGTTTCATCCAGACGGAAGCCCTCTGCGTCCTTCTTCGGCAGGATCTTGTCCAGCATTTCGGCGGAAGCTTTCGGATCATACTCCGTATATTGCGTTGCCTCGCGTTCGTTGAACAACTCATGCTCGGGCTGCACGGCAACCTGCGCAGGCGCGCCCTGTCCGACATAAACCAGATCGATGATTTCCTGACGGTTGATGGCGTGGCTGAGCGCGATACGGAAATCCTTGTTCTGGAAAACCTTTCGCTTGACCGGATCGGTCGAGTTCAGGTTCAGCAGAATGACGGCATCGTTCGCTGGCAGGTCCTTTACGTCCACGAACTTGTAATTGCCGGTTTCCTGACCGTCGAACAGGACGGACTTGAAGGTGGAGTTATTGATGTGGCGAAACGCGAAATCGAACTCGCCCGACGTCATCTTCAGCGCCATCAACTGCGGATCGTCCAGCTTTGCCCAGGTGATGTTATCGATATAGGGAAGCTGATTGCCCGCAGTATCGACCTTCCAGTAATAGGGGTTACGGGTCGCAACGACGCGTTCCTGATCTGCATAGGGCACCGTCAGCACCCACGGGTTCATGGTCGGCAGCTCCAGATTCTGCCAGTAGGCAGGCTGGAACGTCATGGAAACCTTGGAGTTGAACAGCGCAACCCAGTCACCAGCGGCTGGATTCGACTTCAGAAGGGCCGGAATGCCGTCCTTGTTGTACTTTTCATGAAACTGGCTGAGGTAATGCTTGGGGTAGATGACCGGCAGATGGCCCTGCCCGTAGGCGAGCTGTTGCAGGAAGAGGCCGTAGGGCGACTCGAACTTGAATTCGACGGTAAGGTCATCGATCTTCGTCACCTTCACCGGCTTGCCGCCCACCGTAAAGGTCGGGTTTTTCGCGGGCGAAAGCGCCGAATTCATGAAGACGTCTTCATACCAGAACATGATGTCGTCGGCGGTAAACGGCTGGCCGTCGCTCCACTTCAAGCCCTTGCGCAGCTTGAAAATATAGGTCGTCGCGTCGTCCGAGGCTTTGAATTCTTCTGCCAGCGACGGCATCACCTTCTTCCATTGCGGGTCCCAGCGGACAAGCAGTTCGTTGGCAATGGTGCGGGTCAGATTATACTGGTCGCCATTGGCGAGGATCGTCGTGCGCAGCGTGCCGCCATATTTGCCGACGCCATCCACCATGGTTTCGACGAAGGGAGCTTCGGGCAAACGTTCGGCCACGGCTGGCAGCTCGCCACCCTTCACCTGCTCATCGAGCATGGGGGCCTGCTTGTAATCCGCAGCCCAGACATTGGCCGTGCTGCAAGCAAGTGCGGTCGCGAGTAGAGCGCCGTACAAACCAAAGCGACGCGGTGAAAACCGGTAATTCATTTCTTCTCCTCCGATTGCCGGCTCCACCACCGGCATCTTCCCAAAAAGCGGCCTCCACGCCGTCTTGCGCACAAAAACTTCCAGATCGTACATTATTTGTCAATATGAATGTATGAAAATGATGTTTTCCTATTGGCAAAGCCGGGGAAAATACTTTAAATGCAACCTTATGAGCACGATCACACAGCTATCCCCTTACGCGAATGACCCTGAGACAGCGGGCGAAGAGACCGAATTTTCGGTCTATGAGCGCCTGCGCGACGACATTATCAGCGGTCGACTTATGGCAAATGAGCGCCTGAAGGTGTCGGAGCTTGCCAGCAGGATGGGCACATCGACCAACCCGATCCGTGAAGCGCTGCAACAATTGCGCGGTGAAGGCTTCGTGCTCATGACGCCCAATCGCGGAGCTCGCGTGCGTCCGATCGATGAGGATTTTATTCGCGATATCTGCGAGATTGAGGTTTTGATCGAGCCCGCTCTAACCAGATGGTTCGTCGGTATAGCGACCGCCGGAGATATCGTCGACTTGGAGCGTGTCCAGGCCGAGATCGAGGCGCTGAATTACACTGATGAGGAAAAACACTCCGATCTTGACCTTCAGTTCCATCGACTGATGTACGATCGACATTACAATCGGCATGCGGTCGATCTCTGGCTGCGTCATCGGCAAATTCTGGGCGCTATCGGTCATGGCTATCCGACATCGTTAAGCCGTCAGACCAATGTGATTGAGGAACACCGGCAATTGATTGACCGAATCAAAGCGCAAGACGCTGATGGCGCAGCGAGCATGATCGCCCTGCATGTCGAAGGATCCGGCAGGAGTATCATCGAGCGGCTGCGATTGAGAAAACGGCAGGGCTGATGCAATAATTCGAGCGCCTGTCGCGGCACGCCGCGCTCAGAACTTGGGATTTTCCGAGGGGCGGCCCGACTAACGCTTTTTCGATCCGACGGGCTCGCGGTAGCGAAGGACGTCCATCAACAGGGCGAGCGCGGGTGACGAATGGCGCCGGCTCGGACAGTAAAGGTGATGGTCTGGAAAGTATGAGCATCAATCATCCAGCACCCGGATCAGGCGACCCTCCGCGATGTATGGAAGTGCTTCGTCCTCCGGGCTTGGTCGGCGAGCCACTGCGTGTCGTACGCGCGAGCAATCCGAAACTCCACACGTTCCTCGAGCCCGGGGACCGTTAGGCCCAACGTCGAGATTCCGAGCTTTGCGGCGGCGCGAGTGGAGCTGCGTTCACGTGCGACCACAACGAACGCCGCAAGGACAATGTAATACTCATTCGCCATTTATTGCTTCTGGCAACAGGACTAAGCAGATTATACCCACTAATGAAATTAAGGCGAAGGCATATACTGCTTTTCAACGGTTTTAGCTGGTATTTTCGTGACTCCTTGCCGATTGCCCAGCAGTGGTTTCGTCACAGCACGACTGTCGACTTCTATCTGATCGCCAGACAGCCTGTGACCAAACGGAGGTTGCAGGGGTGCCCCATTTATTTGAGCGGGAGTTAGTTTCTCGTCGCTTTGCAAAGGAGAATGCCATGCGGCAAATTCACTCTGACCTTGCGGGCGCCTTTGGATGCTATCTCTTTTTTCTTTTCCATGGGTGGCGCTATCGAATTCCATCAGGGTGGACGGACCCTGGTCGGCACCCGAAATGTAGCTCTTGCGGTAGAAACCATCTCGTCTAGGAGGGTTGATATCTCATCAGGCCACTCCGGATCGTCAATTGTGGTCCACCGCACTTCTGTTATAGAATGGCTTGGAGCTCTGCAAATAGGGTTCAGACGCTTCATCGGGTCGTCTATCGCCGCTTATCAACGCCAGGTTCGGCTTGATCGGGCGCGTGAGAATCTTCTGCGAGATCCAACGCGACCCATCGAAGATGTTGCCCTTCAATGAGGTTTAACAAACGCCGGACGCTTCAGCAAATATTTTACGGCAGCCTTTGTGTATCCTCGCTGGAGATTGCGCGCCGGCGCAAGTGTTATGATAGCAACTGAGTTTTCCGATCCTCGTTGCTCCAGGCGTCCTTCTGCCATCTGTCGCTACAAGAGCTGAATACCTAAAAACCCGCGCTTCGCAGTCAGACTTCCGTTGAGGAATCAATCTTGCCCCCTGCGTCGATCTGCTTAGGTGTCAACGCGCCTAATCATCCCCGATTGAAGCGATGCCCAATCATGCTTCAAGCGCGGCCTCAGTCAATATCATTCCTCGCATAAAATTAAGGGAACAAACCTCTTGACCTCAACTATAGTTCAGGTCGTATGGGTGTCCGGACCTCAATTTCAACGGCCCCGTATCGATACGCAGGGTGTTATCCGAATCATAAAAATGGCAAGTCGACTGCTCCAAATCTCATTTTCTATTCCCATATTGGCCCTCCTCGCCGCACGCGAAGATTCCAGTGGAGGCAATCAGGCCGCCTATGCTATCGCTGCAACGCAGCTTCCTGCCGGGGCAACGACTGAACGGACCGATGCACTGCTTGGAAAAGTAGACGACTTTTTCGTCATTCGTTCCGGTGTCGACAAAGTCGTGACGATCCTCGGATTCGGATTCGATGGCAATGGACAGAACGCTGGGATCTCTTTTGCGACCTTCAAGGACTGGTCAGAGAGAGGTCCCGCGGATTCTTCAGATGCAATTGTCGGATCTGCTCTTGGCGCCTTGGCGGGCCTGCCGGAAGGATCGGTCTTCACGTTGACGCCGCCCCCAATAGCAGCCCTTGGCAATGCCAGTGGTTTCAGCTTCCGCCTCCAGAACCGCGGCAATCTGGGAAATGCTGCTTTGGTTGAGGCGGCCAATGGATTGCTGATGAAGGCATGGCAGAGCCCTGTACTTCAATATCCCTATATCGAAGGCTTGCCACCAGCCGCACAGATTGTGCTCGACATCGACCGTCGAAAAGCGAATGCCTATGGCATCACATTTGATGCGATCAACACCGTTCTATCGACCTCAATCGGATCTCGTTATATTGGCGACTTTCCGAATGCTGGCCGTATGCAGCGCGTCATCGTCCAGGCGGAAGCGGCTTAGCGGATGGACGTGTCGAGCCTGCGCAAACTCAATGCTCGCAATTCGAAGGGCGAAATGGTCCCTCTTGAGGCCTTCGCTACAGCCCGGTGGGCTCTCGGTCCAACCCAGGTTGTCGGCTACAACGGACTTCAAGCTGTCAAGATCAGCGGGAGCGCTGCCCCTGGATTTACCAGCGGCGATGCGATGGTTGAAATGGAACGGCTGGCAGGTGAGCTTCCGCCAGGCTTTGGTTTTGCATGGACCGGGCAGTCCTATCAGGAAAAAGCATCGGGCAATGCAGCACCCTTCTTGCTCGGCTTATCTCTTGTCTTCGTTTTTCTGTGCCTGGCGGCCCTTTATGAGAGTTGGTCAATCCCAATCGCGGTAATGCTTGTTGTGCCACTCGGCGCTATAGGAGCAGTCGTAGCGGTTAATCGCTGAGCCCGCGGGAGTTTCACATCTTTAAAAAGAAAAGGAAACGAGGGTGTATTTCAAGCTTCACGCTGACGTTTCAATCACTTGCGCAACGGGTACAATAAGGACGTTGTTCCCGACGAGGGAGGGCAAAGATCTTGCAAAAAAGGCAATTGCGCTCCAGCGAAGATTTCCGTCGGAAATTGCAATCTACGATCTGGTAACGATGCAGATATTGAGCTGCCTTATTGATCTCGAGGCGCTTCCCGATGGCAAAAGTAGCGCGTCCAGGTCGGCCGTCAAAGATGGCATTCTGATGATGGCCCTGACGATTTTTCTAGGCCGTCCTGATCATGTAGATGAGATTTCAAAGGCTCTCGAGTGCGCAAAGGACTTGGTGATCGTCCTGAACGAAGACTGTGCGTACTTGGCGATCAAAGGCCCTTCGTCGACTGCAAAGATTTCCTTCAAGCTTGCCCGTCATGCCCCAAAAGGCCTCTTACATTGATGCTGTCCCATGCCGGCCCGATATGAACAAGCCGCTTCAAATTTTGTCGAACTGTTGTCTCATCACCCGGATAATGGCTGGCATCTTAGATGATGCCTTTCACGGCGAACTTCGACGCGGGAATGATAGCTGAGTGAGTGGCGCAGTTCGATGTAACGTTCCACCTTCTCGCCGAGGAATCGGGCAAAGGCGGTCATGCAGCGCCTCCCGGAAGGGGAGTGCGACCTCGGCGAGCTGCGAGGCCGCAACCTTCACGTACACGGCCGTTGTGTTGATGCTCCGGTGACCAAGAAAATCGGCGACCTCGTTGATTGGCCTTCGCTGCCCGACAAGCTGGGTGGCGAGGCTGTGGCGCGGGAGATGTGCCCCGGCAACCCGCCCAAGTTCGACCCTGCCATGGACAAGAAGGCGGAACGAATATTTGCCGACGAGACGACCCTGCCTACACTGGCGCCTCGGTCCGGGTCGGCGAAAACCGCATGGCTATGGGCCTATGCCAGGGATGACCGAACGTTCTGAGGTAACGGCCCGCCCATTGTGGCCTATCGCTTCGAAGGCAGTCGGGCGACCGATTGCGTCGCACGGCACCTCAGCGGCTATCGCGGGATTCTGCAGGTTGACGGGTACGGGGCCAACAGCAAGCTTGTCCGCAAGGACGGCGGCAACGACGGCGTTATTCTGGCTGGCTGCTAGTCACATAGCCGCCGCAAGTTCTATGAATTGCGGGTCGCGACAAGCTCCAAGGTTGGCAACAGAGACAGTCGAGCGAATGGCAACGTTCTGGGAAATAGAGGATACCGTCCGTGGTCAAAGCCCTGAGGCGGGTGTCGCTGCCCGACAAGACCGCTCGGCGGGGATAGTCCGTGACCTCTTCACTCTCTGGCAGACGACTTTGCCGCGAGTATCAGGCAAATCCAAACTCGCCGAAGCTCTACGGTACTCGATCAAGCGTCGTGACGTCTTCGAACGCTTCCTCACGGACGGCCGTGTCGAGCTCGACTCCAACATCGTCGAGCGAGCGATCAGACCTTAGACGATCACAAGCAAAAACAGTCTCTTTGCCGGCAGCGACGGCGGCGGCAAGACATGGGCGACAATCGCCACGGTGCTGCAGACTGCAAAGATGAATTCTGTCGATCCCCAGGCTTGGCTGACGCAGACGCTCGAGCGCATTGCAAATGGCTGGCCTAGCAGCGAAATCCAAAACCTTATGCCGTGTAGCTACGAGGCCTGAACGGCCTCAGCTTGCCGCTTACCTTCCTTCCGTCTATAGCAGACTAGGCACCGGCTAGTGGCTCGTCAATTGCTCGTGTGATCAAAGTCGTGAAACAACATCGACGGTGTCGCCGTACGGTGACGCTCGTCGGTATAAGCACCTTCTAGTCGATCGATTTTCGCCGCCCGAATACGACCCGTTGATCGAAGATTGGCGAGCATGGACTCGATGTCGTCGCTTCCACCGATCGGGCGTCCGGCGACGGTAGGTAGACCGGAATGCTTCTGAGCCCAGTAACGGATCTCGCGCTCCGCGGGAGGATACGAAGCACCCAGGCGATACAAGCGACTTTCGGTTCTTGCCCAACGAGGCGGAGATGCGGCGTCGATCGCTACAACGACAGAGGTGTTGCCATGGCTACCCTCTTCGATTTCCGGATGACCAAAAAACTAGCCGTGCATCCAGCCGTGCCCGTTATCCGCCAGTACCCAGCCTTGCAGAAGAGGTGCAGCGGACAGCTCGTCCTCCAGCAGAGGCGGAGTTGCGCTGTCGCCTCTGAACGGTTCGTCACTCACCCAATGTCCTCCTTGTCGTGACGCCTATTTTCGACCTCACTCCGGAAGCGTCGGCCGACGAAAAATAAGTAGCGCAGTCCACCTCATGTCAGCCATGCAGGGCGGAGGTCAGCCACGAACAGGCACGGTCTACAGCTATCGTCCTGCGAGCTTTAAGCGGCACGAGAACATTGTACCTACCCTCCACTTCGATACTCGTGTTGCCTACGGCAACCAAGCTTCCATCGTCAAGAAAGGTCTGCACCAACGCGCCCCAGCCCAGAGCGACCCCCTGCCCCGCACGCGCGGCGGATATCGTTTCGGTGTAGTGATTGAACCGCAGCGAAGGCTTGAGCGGAAAGTCGAGACCGAACCTCGACATGCAGTGGCTCCAGGTGAGCCAGGACCGCTCCTCCGCTTCGGTATCAATGAGTTCGTCGGTGATGCTCAACGAACCAGGCACGCGTCGCTCTAGGTATTCAGGCGAACAGACCGGAGTGATCGTGTCTCCCCGTGAAGCGATTACCGTGCCGTCGTTGAAAGGAGGTATTCCGAACCTGATGGCGACGTCCACCTGTCCTTCGTCGAGGTCGATCTTGCTGTCCTGCGATACGACGCGGATCTGGATTCCGGGGTTCTGCGCTCGGAAATCAGGAAGTCTGGGCAGAAGCCAGAACCACGAAAGCGCGACGGTCGCTCCGATGGTGACGACATCCTCCGAGGAGCATTTGATCGAATGGATCACGTCGGAAATGTTGGCAAAGCTTTGAGCCAGCGTCGTGCCGAGCAGTATACAGGCTGGCGTGGGCTCGATCGCTCGATGCTTTCGCACGAACATCATCTCCCCCAGCTCTTCTTCGAGAAGTCCGATCTGGCGGCTGACTGCTGCCTGCGTGACCCCAAGTTCGCCCGCAGCGGCCGTGAAGCTTTTTCGCCTCAATACGGCTTCCAGCATGATCAGCGACGTGAGCGACGGCAGCCGTTTCCGGAACAACATCCCATGACCTTCACATAAGCCTGCGTTATGCGAGCGTGATTTTTTATGCCGTTGAACACCCCGTTTAGCAAGAGCAAATTCGCTCTACCAAAGAAATGGGGAACACTATGCTGAACAGGTTGCCATCCGATATTTCCGCTCTTCTTGCATCACGCACGCCCGGCCATTCGCTGCCGGCCGGCCTCTACACGCGCGAAGACGTCTTCGAAGCCGATATCGACGTCTTCTTCCACAACCACTGGATCTGCATCGGGGTTGAATGCGACGTTCCGGAACCCGGCGATGCGACCGTCGTCGATATCGGCAAGACAAGTCTCATTCTGCTGCGTGACGACGAAGGCGAGATCCGCGTGCTTCACAACGTCTGTCGCCATCGCGGCTCGCGCCTTCTCGACGCCGGTACGACGATCGTATCGAAGCTGGTCTGTCCGTACCATACTTGGACGTACGAGCTTACAGGCGAGCTTTCGCACGCACCGCACATGGGCAAGGACTTCGACAAGGAGTGCCACAGCCTCAAGGCCGTGAACTTCAAGTCCATAGGGGGCCTGATCTACGCCTGCCTGTCCGACAATCCGCCGGAGGATATCGCCAAGCTTGAGGAGACGATGGCCGAACGTCTGGCGCCCTACGACATCCGGAACGCCAAGATCGCCCACCAGGCCGACGTCGTGGAGGAAGGCAACTGGAAGCTGACGATGGAAAACAACCGCGAATGCTACCACTGCTCCGCGAACCATCCGGAGCTCTGCGTCTCGTTCGTCGATCTCGACTTCGGCTTCGACCCAGAGACGCTGAGCCCGGAAGACAGGGAGCAGGCAGAAGAGCATCTCCGCATGTACGAGGAGCGTACCAAGGCTTGGGAAGCTGACGGGTTCTCCTCTGCGGCCGTTGAGCGGTTGACCGACTGCGCGACGAACTTCCGGAGCCAGCGCCTGATCATTTCCGGAGCGGGGGAATCCCAGACCTACGACGCCACCGCCGCCTCCTCGAAGCTCCTGGGGCACATGACCCGCAAGGACTTGGGCGACATGCATCTGTGGGGTCATAATAGCTGGAACCATTTCATGGGAGATCATGCCGTGGTTGCGATCGTGATACCACTATCGGCGGGGAAGACGCTGGTCAGGACAAAGTGGCTGGTCCACAAGGACGCCGTCGAGGGCAAGGACTACGATCTCGACAAGCTGACGGACGTCTGGATCGCCACCACGGACCAGGACGCCGATCTGGTCGCACGCTCACACGCGGGTGCCCTCGATCCCGCATATAGGCCAGGCCCCTACTCGAAATTCTCCGAGACCAACCTAGACAAGTTCGCGACGTGGTACATCGATAGGATGCGGGCACATGGGTATTGATCTGACCTCTGTTCAGCTTGCTCCGGGCTCGCGTCCGTTCTGGGATCCAGAAACGGACGAGACGCTCATCTGCATCGACGTCGCTCAGGAGACGCACGACGTCAAAAGTTTCACGTTCGCCTCGCCGGAGGGGAAGCGGTTCCAGTTCGAGGCCGGGCAGTATTTCCTTTTCGACTTCCCTACCGGCACTGAGGGAGAGGCGCGCTGCTACAGCATTTCCTCGTCGCCTCAGCGCAGCAACGCGTTCACCGTCACAGTGAAACGCGTTCCCGGCGGCAGAATCTCAAACTGGCTACACGACAACATGGCGCCGGGGATGTCGGTCAAGGGTCAGGGGCCGCTCGGAAACTTCACGCGACCGAAGAACGGTGGCAATAAGTTTCTGCTGCTTTCCGGCGGATCGGGAGTGACGCCGGTCATGTCAATCACGAGAGACCTGGCCGACCGCTACGAGACTGCCGACATCGTTTTCCTTCATGCTGCGCGGACGCCAGGAGATATCATCTTCCGTCACGACCTTTCGGGGCTCGCAACGCGCATGAAGTGCCTGCGTCTGCAGTTCCTCCCCGAAAGCACAGTCGGGGAGAAGTCTTGGCCGGGCGTCACCGGCCGCATCTCGCCGGAATTCTTGAAGCTCGCAGTTCCAGACATATCGGAGCGGGTCGTTATGTGCTGCGGCCCGGCGCCTTTCATGTCCTCGGCGCGCTCGATTTGCGGGCAGCTCGGCGTACCTCCGCAAAACTACATCGAGGAAAGCTTCGACGCCGCGGTCATCGACGAGCCGGTGACGATCGTCGAAAGTGGGCCGGCAGCGAAGATCTACCAGGTCGAGTTCTCCAAGCAGAAGAAGACCCTTGAAATCTCGTCGGAACAGAGCGTTCTGGCTGCGGCGAAGAAGGGCAGCGTCAGGCTGCCGTCCTCCTGCTCGAACGGCGTCTGCGGAACCTGCAAGTCGAAGCTTGTGTCGGGATCTGTCGAGATGAATCACAACGGCGGCATCCGCCAGCGCGAGGTTGATGCGGGTTTCTTCCTGCCGTGCTGCTCCAAGCCGCTTAGCGACCTTGTCATAGATCGATAGATTGGAGTTTCTGATGTTGAAGGAACTGGAACCGGCGCGTTCCGGCGGCGCCGATGTGTTCAAGGACGAACGCAAGAAGGCCTATCTCAATCCCGAGGGCGCCGATCGCCCTTTGGTGAGCGCGATACCCGCCTCGACCCTGGATCGTGCGAGACGATACCGTCTAGACAGACTGCGCAAGCAGATGCGCGAGTGGGACTGTCCCGCCCTGCTCCTCTACGATCCGGTCAACATACGGTATGCGTTCGACTGTTCGAACATGAGCATCTGGACGATGCACAACCCTTCAAGATACGCGCTGATCGTAGCGGACGGCCCGGCGATAATGTTCGAGTTCGACGGATGCGAGCATCTCAACGACGGGCTGCCGGGGATAGACGAAATACGCACCTCGAAGTCGTTCCTCTTCTTCACAGCGGGGAACTTGGTCGAGGACCGAATAAAGTCTTGGGCCGACGAGATAGCGGAGATCCTCTCTTCGCACTCGGGCATCGGGCGAATCGCGGTCGACCGTCTGGAGCCTGCTCCCGCTACGGAGCTTCAGCGGCGGGGCTTCACGCTTCTCGACGGCCAGGAGCTCGCCGAACGGGCGCGCTCCATCAAGAGCGCCGAGGAGGTCGAGCTCATGCGGTGGACCATCCGAGTGTGCGAGGCGGGAATGGCCAGAATGTACGAGATCTCGGAGCCCGGTCGCACCGAACGCGAGATCTGGGCCGAACTCCATTTCGAGAACGCGCGCAGCGGCGGCGAATGGCTCGAGACGAAGTTACTGACGGCGGGTGTCCGAACGAACCCCTGGTATCAGGAATGCTCCGACTACGTCGTGCAGCGTGGCGAGATGATCTCCTTCGATACCGACATGATCGGACCATACGGCTACTGTGCCGACCTTTCCCGATCATGGACATGCGGTCATGTGGCGATGACCGGGAAGCAAAAGAACCTCTACGGCGCGGCGCGCGACCAGATCGAGCATAACCTCTCGATAATCAGGCCGGGCATGAGCTTCCGCGAATTCAACGAGAAGAGCTGGCGGATACCCGAAAGGTATCAGCCCTATCGCTACACGCTGGCGGTTCATGGCACTGGGATGGCGGACGAGTGGCCTGGCATTCTACTGCATCCCGACTTCGATCCCGACTTTGAAGGGGTGATCGAGGAAGGCATGGTGCTGAACGTCGAAAGTCTGATCGCGGAAAGCGGCTCTGAGAGCATAAAGCTCGAGACGCAGGCACTCGTCACGACTGGGGGCGCGGAGCGCCTTGATACCTTTCCGTGGGAGGATGACTGAGATACTCAATCGACGCCGACTGAAAGCGGTCTCATAATCGATCTAGAGTCATGGCTGGCGGTGCGTCTGCATCCGCCAGCCATTCTGTTAACTTACGTGGCAAGCGCTCCGCTCTTCTTTGCAGTCCAGGTCGCAATGTAATCCATCAGCCCCGGCGACAGGCAGTCATAGGGTTCCAGACCCGCCTGCTTCAGCGTCGAACGGACCTCCTCCATCTTCGCGGGATCGAAGCCGCTCTCGATGATCGAGGAGACGAAGGCGGCGAAGCCAGGCTTCGCCCATCCTTTTCCGTCGAAAAGCTCGGGGTGGATGAAGGCCAGTCCCTTGAACGGATGGTCGCGCTCGACCGGGCCGTACATGTGGACGCCGCATTCCTTGCAGGCGTAGCGTTGAATGAGCGCGGACGCGTCTACCACTTCCAGCTTCTCGCCATTGTCGAGCACTTCGATCTTGTCGGTCGGAGCAACGGCTACGATAGAAAACGCCGACCCCTCCGGCTTCCAGCACTTTGTGCACCCGCACGCGTGATTATGGGCGATGTCGCCGGACACCTTTACCTTCACCGGCTTGGTGCTGCATCCGCACACCAGCGTTCCGCCCGAGAAGCTGGCTTCTGTCGCCTGGTACCCTGAATCGACGACTGGATGGATATTCAAACTGGGCATGTCGTAGTTCCTTTCCTCCCGAGCCGGAGCGGAATTGCTTCGGCCAAGCTTCTTTCTTCAGTCGCGAAGCCTTTCGGCGTGCCAGCGAAGGTGATCGTCCATAAATGTGGAGATGAACAGGTAGGAGTGGCCGTAGCCATCATGCATTCTGAGGGTCAGCGGAATGCCCGCTTCTCTGCACGCGTCCTTTAGATCTAACGGCCTGAGCCCCTCCTCGAGAAAAGAGTCGCTGGTGCCCTGATCGACGAGCAGGTCCCGAATTCTCCGACCGTCCTCTATCAAGTTGCAGACGTCGTACTCCCGCCACCTCTCCCGGTCCGCTCCAAGATACTTCTCGAAGGCGGAACGCGACCAGTTCGAAATGCTCGGATGGGAGATCGGTGCGAAAGCGGAGCAGCTCGCATATCGGCCCGGGTTCTTCAGGGCTATCGTGATGGCGCCGTGTCCGCCCATCGAATGCCCGAGGATGCCCTGCCGAGACATGTCGGCGGGAAACTCGCTCTCGATCAGCTTGGGGAGCTCGTCGACGATGTAGGTGTACATCCGATAGTGGGAGGCGAAGGGCGCCTGCGTAGCGTCGAGATAGAAGCCCGCCCCCTTTCCGAAGTGCCAGTTGTCCGGCTCGTCGGGAACGCCCTCACCTCTAGGGCTCGTGTCTGGGCACACTATGATCAGGCCGAGTTCGGCGGCCAGTCGCCGATACTCTCCCTTGTCCATCACGTTGGCATGCGTGCACGTGAGACCGGAAAGGTACCACAAAACGGGAAGTTTTTCTTTCGACGCCTGAGGTGGAACGAAGACCGCGAACGTCATTTCGCATCCGCAGACCTCCGATTGATGCGAGTAGACGCCTTGGGTTCCGCCAAAGGACTTGTCAGTGGAGACGGTCTTCATGGTTCAGTACACCACGACGCCGCGAATGCTTTCGCCCTTGTGCATCAGGTCGAAGCCCTTGTTGATGTCTTCGAGCGGCATGGTGTGGGTAATCATCGGGTCGATCTGGATCTTGCCTTCCATGTACCAGTCGACGATCTTCGGCACATCGGTGCGGCCGCGCGCGCCGCCGAAGGCCGTGCCCATCCAGTTGCGACCGGTGACGAGCTGGAACGGACGCGTGGAGATTTCCTGACCGGCGCCGGCAACGCCGATGATGACCGACTTGCCCCAGCCGCGATGCGAGGCTTCCAGCGCCTGACGCATGACCCTGGTATTGCCGGTGCAATCGAACGTGTAATCCGCGCCGCCGATCAGGTCGCCGTTGCGCTTCGTCATGTTGACGAGATAGGGCACGATATCCTCGCCGACTTCCTTCGGGTTGACGAAGTGGGTCATGCCGAACTTCTCGCCCCAGGCCTTGCGGTCATTGTTGATATCGACACCGATGATCATGTCAGCGCCGGCAAGACGCAGGCCTTGCAGAACGTTGAGGCCAATGCCGCCGAGACCGAAGACGATTGCTGTCGAGCCGATCTCCACCTTGGCGGTGTTGATGACCGCGCCGATACCGGTCGTCACGCCGCAGCCGATGTAGCAGACCTTGTCGAAGGGCGCGTCGGGATTGATCTTGGCGAGCGCGATCTCCGGCAGAACCGTATAGTTCGAGAAGGTCGAGCAACCCATATAATGATGGATCTTGTCCTTGCCGATGGAGAAGCGCGAGGTGCCGTCCGGCATCACGCCCTGTCCTTGTGTGGCGCGGATGGAGGTGCACAGATTGGTCTTGCGCGAGGTGCAGGAATAGCATTCGCGGCATTCCGGCGTGTAGAGCGGAATGACATGGTCGCCCTTCTTGACCGAGGTGACGCCCGGTCCGACATCGACGACGACGCCCGCGCCCTCATGACCGAGAATGGCCGGGAACAGACCTTCCGGATCGGCGCCCGACAGGGTGAAATCGTCTGTATGGCAGATGCCGGTCGCCTTGACCTCAACCAGCACTTCGCCGGCGCGCGGGCCTTCGAGTTGAACGGTCATGACCTCAAGCGGCTTGCCTGCCTGAATGGCAACAGCGGCGCGAACGTCCATTGCATGTTCTCCTTTTTTCGTCGTTGTGTGTGGGCGTCGTGGTCCAGGCGCTTTCAATCCACGCCTTCGATCAAAATGAAGGCCGCGTCGGCCGCGTCGTCCCGGAGCTTCTTGGCAGGAGCATACTCGTCGCTCTCCCAAAAGGCCTTCGCTCGATTGAAGCTATCGAACTCGAAGATCGTCGTGCGAGGCCGAGGAGCGCCCTCGACGACCACGGCACTTGCCGGCCGTACGAGAAGCCTGCCCCTGAAGCGCTCGAGAACCTCCGTCGCAGCGGTTCCGTATTCCGAATACTTCGTCGGGTCCGTCATCGTAAGCTGTGCAATGAGATATCCCTTCGCCATCTCAGCTTTCCCTTGGTTCGATACTACATGTTCGCATAGACCGGCCCCTCGCTACCCTGCGGCGGCACCCAGTTGATGTTCTGATTGGGGTCCTTGATGTCGCAGGTCTTGCAGTGGACGCAGTTCTGCGCGTTGATGACGAAGGTCGGCTCCCCGTCTTTCTCCACCCACTCATAAACCTCGGCGGGACAGTAGCGCGTAGAAGGTCCGGCATAGACGTCATGCTCGGAACGCTTCTGCAACTCCATGTACTTTACCTGAAGATGAACCGGCTGGTCTTCCTCATGGTTGGTGGAGGAGAGATAGACAGAGGACAGGCGGTCGAAGGTGAGCACACCGTCAGGCTTGGGGTAGGCGATTGGTTTGTGCTGCGATGCAGGCTCCAGGCTTTCTGCATCCGTCTTGCCGTGCTTCAGCGTGCCGAAAATCGAGAAGCCGAAAAGTTGGTTGGTCCACATGTCGAGACCGCCGAGACCGACGCCAATCGCCGCGCCGAATTTGGACCAGAGCGGCTTTACGTTGCGAACGCGCTTCAGGTCCTTGCCAATATCGGTATCGCGCCATTCGTTCTCGATCTCGATCACTTCGTCATTGGCGCGACCTGCGGCCAGCGCATCGGCAATCCTGTCTGCCGCCAGCATGCCGGAAAGCACGGCATTATGGCTGCCCTTGATGCGCGGCACGTTGACCAGACCGGCGGAACAGCCGATCAGCGCGCCGCCCGGGAATGTCAGCTTCGGCACCGACTGATAGCCGCCTTCGGTAATGGCACGCGCGCCGTAAGACAGGCGTTTTCCGCCCTCAAAAGTGGGCTCGATGGCCGGATGCGTCTTGAAACGCTGGAATTCCTCGAAAGGATAAAGATAGGGGTTCTTGTAGTTCAGGTGCACCACGAAGCCGACGGCAACGAGATTATCTTCCAGATGGTAGAGGAACGAACCGCCGCCCACCTTCATGCCCAGTGGCCAGCCGAAGGAGTGCTGGACGAGACCCTGCTTGTGGTTCTCCGGCTTGACCTGCCAGAGTTCCTTGATGCCGATGCCGAACTTCTGGACATCGCTGTCCCTGGACAGATCGAACTTCTTGATGAGTTGCTTGGCCAGCGATCCGCGCACACCTTCACCGATCAGCACATATTTGCCCATCAGCGCCATGCCGCGGGTATAGGCCGGACCCGGCTCACCATTGCGCTCGATGCCCATGTCGCCGGTCGCAACACCGATCACCGCACCTTCGTCATTATAAATCATCTCGGTGGCGGCAAAACCGGGATAAATCTCGACGCCGAGACCTTCCGCCTTTCCCGCCAGCCATCGACAGACCAGCCCGAGCGAGACGATGTAGTTGCCGTGGTTGTTCATCAATGGCGGCATGAGGAAATTCGGCAGACGGATGGAGCCCGCTGGTCCCAAAAACAGGAACTGGTCGTCCTTGACCTCGGTCTTGAAGGGATGCCCCTCCTCCTCGCGCCAGCCGGGTAGCAGACGATCGATACCGATGGGATCGACAACCGCGCCAGACAGAATATGCGCACCGACTTCGGCGCCCTTTTCCAGCACGACGACGGAAAGATCAGGGTTTACCTGCTTCAGCCGGATGGCAGCGGAAAGACCCGCAGGCCCCGCGCCGACGATGACAACATCAAATTCCATCGATTCGCGTTCAGGAAGGTTCTGATTGCTCATAAGCGAACCCGCTCACTGTCGCTTTGCATTACGGTTGGAGTGCTGGAGGAACGACCCGGCACACCTTCTTCCAAAGACCGAACCTGGTGATAGACGCGCAAGGTATCCTCCTCGAAGTGCCGAAGTTCCAACAGTCGCCGTTCTTCCGACCATCCTGCGGCCTCGGCAGCGATGACCGAAATTTCTTCGGCACGGCTGCGACCGAGGCTTGGATCAAGTCCGTCTTTCAAGCGTCTCCGGATAAGGTCAACGAGGCGCACGACATGTTCGTTGCGAACGATCGCGGCGATATCCTTGTCGACGCCCCGAGGAAGAATGCCCCTCGGGGGCTCTCCCCGCCTTCCAAGCTTATTCTCGACGCACTGAGCGGCAAGACGGCCGGCATGCCGATGCATCATGATGTAGGATCCGGTGACCGTTATCAGACCGGGTAGTTCGGCATCCTCGAACGCTCGAACAGGAAGGCTTACGGTCTCGCCGTCCAGCGTCGACATGGGTCGAACCCCGCACCATGCGTGGAGCACGTCATTCCTGGTGAGATGAAGATTGGGAAAAAGCAGGTTTGCTTCGTTCAGAATATAGTCGATCTCAGACCCAAGGACACGGACGTCGTCCGGATCGTCCTCGACGACGAGCTCGGTCGGCCCGATGAAGTGGTGGTCGCCCCAAGGGAAAACATAAAACGTCTCCCCCTTGCTGGAAAACGCCTCAAGCCCCTGCCCTTTCCAAGCGTCCGGAAGGCGTACCATCACGTTTACGCCCTTTTTGCCGATCACGCGTTTTGTATCGCCCGACCGCGCGCCCGATACACGGTCGACCCAAGGGCCCGCAGCGTTCACGATCGTCCTTGCCAGGACGCGCACTTCCGCGGAGGATCCCGGCGCCTGGTCCTGCAAAGCAATCTCCCAATTGCCTCCGGTCTCCCGTATCGCCGCAACCTTAGCGTAGGTCAGGATAGTGGCGCCTCGAGCCTCGGCGTCCAGCGCGGTATCGACGCAGATACGCTCGGGCCAGTCGTACATGTACTCTTCGAAGACGCCGACACTCGAAAGCGGTCCACCGAGCGACGCGGCGAGATCGCTCTCGCGACTTGCGGTTGCCGTCGGCAAGCGCCGGAAGGCCAACGGGAACCCGCGGCTGCAAAGCGCTTCCATCATTCGAAAGCCGAACTCGACGAGCCAGTGAGGATATCTGTCGCCCTTACGGAAAGGGTAGTGAAACCTGTGCTTGGTGAGACGGCCAGGCATGTCCTTCAATAGCTCTGCCCGGCAGTGCATGATATTGCGGGCGTAGAGGAAGCACTTGAGGACGGCTATCGGCCTGAAAGGTATCTGCCAGAGTGGAAACGAGGGAGCAAGATATCCCACTCCCGAATAGAGCATGCGGCTGGAGCGCGAGGACGTGCCGGAACCGATGTCGGCCCGGTCGACCAGAAGGGTTTCAAACCCGCGGCCCGCGAGTTCGCGCGCGGTTGCGCACCCCACCGCACCAGCACCGACGACGACCGTATCAAAGACACGGCCCCGTAGCGAGGTGATACGACCCCCATCATTGACGGTTCCGGTTTCCATGTCAGCTCCCTATACCGCCTTCTGCAGTTCCGGCAGGGCTTCGAAAAGGTCCGCGACCAGACCGTAATCCGCAACCTGGAAGATCGGGGCCTCTTCGTCCTTGTTGATGGCGACGATGACCTTCGAGTCCTTCATACCCGCCAGATGCTGGATGGCGCCCGAGATGCCCGCAGCGATATAAAGCTGCGGCGCAACCACCTTGCCGGTCTGGCCAACCTGCCAGTCATTCGGCGCGTAACCCGCATCGACGGCAGCGCGCGATGCGCCAACCGCGGCGCCGAGTTTGTCGGCAACCGGCAGAATGACTTCCTTGAACTTTTCCGAAGAACCGAGCGCACGACCGCCCGAGATGATGATCTTTGCCGAAGTCAGTTCCGGGCGGTCGGAAGAGGCCAGCGCATCCGAAACGAACGAAGACACGCCGGGATTTTCAGCGGCCGCAACATTTTCGACGGATGCAGAACCGCCACCTTGAGCGGGCGCAAAGGACGCCGTGCGCACGGTAATGACCTTCTTGGCATCAGTTGCCTGAACGGTCTGGATGGCGTTACCGGCATAGATCGGACGCTTGAAGGTGTCGGCGGATACGACTTCGGTGATTTCCGAAACCTGGGCAACGTCGAGAAGAGCCGCCACACGCGGCAGCACGTTCTTGGCCGATGCCGTCGCAGACGCGATGATCACGTCATAGGATGCGGCAAGCGAGACGATCAGAGCAGCCAGCGGCTCGGCCAGCTGGTTGGCATAGGATGCGTCGTCGGCAAGCAGAACCTTGGATACGCCGGAGAGCTTCGCCGCTTCATCGGCTGCCGCCTTGGCACCCGAACCGGCGACCAGCACATGCACGTCACCACCGATTTGCGTTGCCGCCGTCAGCGTCTTTGCCGTCTGGTCGGAAAGGGTTGCATTGTCGTGTTCTGCCAAAAGAAGAATGGCCATGATTTATCTCCCTTTCGCTTTCCTTAGAGGATGCCGTCAGCCTTGAGCTTGGACACCAGCTCGGCAACGGAACCAACCTTGACGCCAGCCTTGCGACCGGCAGGCTCTTCGGTCTTTAGAACCTTGAGACGCGGCGCGATATCGACGCCGAAATCGGCAGGCAACTTCTTGTCGAGCGGCTTCTTCTTTGCCTTCATGATGTTTGGCAGCGAGGCGTAGCGCGGCTCGTTGAGGCGAAGGTCGGTGGTGACAACGGCCGGAAGTTTCAGTTCGACCGTCTGTAGGCCGCCATCCACTTCGCGGGTCACGGCAACCTTGCCATCGGAAGGCTCTACCTTGGAGGCGAAGGTTCCCTGGCCCCAGCCGAGAAGTGCTGCGAGCATCTGGCCGGTCTGGTTGCTATCGTCATCAATGGCCTGCTTGCCGACGATGACGAGGCCGGGCGCTTCTGCCTCGACGACGCCCTTCAGCAGTTTGGTGACGGCAAGAGGCTCGACGGGTTCATCGGTTTCGATGAGGAGGGCGCGGTCGGCACCCATGGCAAGAGCAGTGCGCAACGTTTCTTCTGCCTTCGCCGGGCCGATGGAAACGACGACCACTTCTTCCGCTTTGCCCGCTTCTTTCAGGCGGAGGGCTTCCTCGACCGAAATTTCATCGAACGGGTTCATCGACATTTTCACGTTGGCAAGTTCAACGCCGGAGCCATCCGCCTTGACGCGGATCTTCACGTTGTAGTCCACCACACGCTTTACTGGGACAAGAACTCTCATGCATTTCCCCTATTGTGTCGGCGTCAGACGAGAAGCGCCCAGAAAGCCAGCAGCGGTTTGCCTTGCGACCGCATGGCGTGTTTGATGTTGGGCGGGTTGTAGAAGGACCCGCCCACTCCCGGTGAAAACCATTCCCCATCTCCCTGACGGAACTCGCCCTCCGACAGGACTAGGTATGTTTCCTCCGGAGCGTGGAAATGGTCAGGATACCTGATGTTCGGCGCCATGAGGGTGGTGCCGATCCAAAGATCCTTGCGCTCTTCCAGTCCGCCTGGCCCCAATACCATCGCGTTCGCGTGACCCTCCGCGAAGTTCGGACCGGCGCTCCCGTCGTGCTTCGTCCGGGTCGTCCAGGTCAGCAGAGGTTCAAGAGTCATGAAGCAGTCAAGCATATTGGAAAGCACAGGGTCTGCGCGCGCCCCAGCCGCCGCTTCTGGCAAGTGGCGGCAGACCGGCAGCCGCGCGCCCGGCCTCAGGCCGGCAGGATCGGGCTTCGTCAGCATCGCAAAGATCCGACGCAACGACTCCCTAGCCTTTGCGTCACAGACGTGCCGACTGTACGCAACCGATGCCGCCAATACAAAACGCTCCAGGTCTTCGTTTCTGACTTCCATGCCAGCCTCCCAAGGATTCAACAGCGGCGTGCTGAAGGATCGGCTTCAAAGATCCTTCGCAAGACGAAGGGCGTCGTAGATCGCAGCATGAGTGTTTCTTGCTGCCACAGCGTCCCCGATGCGGAAGAGCTGGAAACTTCCCCCCTCGTTGCGGACGACGCTTTGGGGCTTTCCACCGAGAAGCTCGCCATGCGAAATCTCCCCGTGGTTCTTCGACATGGGCTTCAGCTCGAAATAGAGTTCGTCCAAGGGCACGGTACCGTGGTTGACCACGATCTGGTCCACGATACGTTCCTTCTGGACGCCGCCATAGTCGCTTCCCACCCGTGCAACGATCTGGTTTCCATTCTTCATGGCCGATTCCAATCTGAACGTGACCGTGAAGGTCACGTCGAGCTTCTGAAGCGATCGCATGTACGGAACGAGGTTCATCGCCATCACTTCAGGCGCGAAAGACCGATCAGGCGTCATCACCTCGACCTTGGCGCCAGTCTTCGCAATGATTTCCGCCGCCTGCAGCCCAGCGTGGTCGCCGGCGTCGTCGAAGATGAGAACGTTGGTGCCGGGCTTCACGTCTCCCGAGATAATATCCCAGGAAGACACCACGAGCTCGTTGCCTTGGGTCAGCACCTCCGTATGTGGGAGTCCGCCAGTGGCGATGATAACGACGTCCGGGTTTTCCGCGGCGATGGTGTCTGCCTCCGCCCAGGTGTTGAAATGGAAGGTAACGCCCAGCTTCTCGCACTGTGACATGCGCCACTCGATGATGCTGATCATCTCCCGGCGCCGCTCGCTCTGAGCAGTCAGACGGATTTGGCCGCCTGCGTCGCTCGCAGCTTCGAAGACCACCACGTCGTGGCCGCGCTCGGCGGAGACTCGGGCTGCCTCGAGCCCGGACGGCCCCGCTCCGACAATCACGATCTTTCTGCGTACGTCCGCCTTTGGGATGGCGTGAGGCATGGTTTCCTCGCGACCCGTCGCCGCGTTGTGGATACAGAACGCCATGCCACCCTGGTAGATGCGGTCGAGACAGTAGTTGGCCCCCACGCAGGGCCGAATGTCTTCTTCGCGTCTTTCCATGATCTTGCGAACGACATGCGGGTCGGCCATGTGCGCACGGGTCATTCCGACCATGTCGACCTTCCCGGAGGCTATGGCATGTCTCGCGGTCGCCACGTCTGGAATCTTCGCGGCATGGAAGGTCGGGAACTTCGTCGCAGCGCGCACTTCTCCTGCGAAATCGAGATGCGGAGAGTTCGCCATGCCCTGGATCGGGATCAGATCAGTGAGACCTGGGTCCGTGTCGATGTGGCCGCGAACGACGTTGAGGTAGTCGACAAGGCCGCTGTCACGAAGGCGCTTCGAAATCTCGATCCCTTCCTCGCCGTCGGTACCGCCGGGGAGACATTCGTCGGCGGTGTAGCGAATGCCGAGAATAAACTCGTCGCCCACTCTTTCACGCATGGCTTTGAACACGTCGAACGTGAACCGCATGCGGTTTTCAAGCGAGCCGCCATAGGGACCGTCGAGTTCGTTCGTCAGAGGCGAGACGAACTGGTCCACCAGGTGGCCGTAGGACATGAGCTCGACGCCATCCATGCCGCCGGCCTTCATGCGTTCCGCGGCGTCGGCGAAGTCCTTGATGATCCGCTCGATATCCCAGTCTTCCATCTTCTTCGGGAATGCACGGTGAGAAGGTTCACGCTTGTGAGACGGCGATACGACAGGTAGCCAGTCGCCCTTGTCCCAGCGCGTGCGTCGCCCGAGATGGGTAAGCTGGATCATTATGGCGGAGCCCTGTTCATGCACCGCGTCCGTCATCTCCTTCACCCACGGAACGATCTCGTCCTTGTAGGCCAGAAGGTTGTTGAACACAGGAGGACTGTCCTTCGATACGGCCGCCGATCCGGCAGTCATCGTCAGCGCTATGCCGCCTTTGGCACGCTCGACGGTGTAGGCACGATACCGCTCCTTGGGTAGGCCGTCTTCCGGATATGCCGGCTCGTGGGACGTGACCATGATGCGATTGCGCAGGGTGAGGTGCTTGAGCTGAAAAGGCTGAAGAAGAGGATCGTTCGACATACGTCGTGCTCCGGTTTAGAAAGAACGGGAGGACGCTAGTCGAGAATGTACATATGTGTCAATCTAGAAAACATGATCGTCTTAAATTTTGACATTCTTGTACATTTCGCTTGTTTGCCAGCATTTGATTTGTTAGGAGATTGGTCATGGACCAGACTGTGATGGAAAACGACAGCGGATGGCGCGGATCCCCGGAAGGGTGGCTTGAGGCAGCCTACTCCTCTCTGATCGAATCCGGCGTCGATTCCGTGAAAATCTTGCCGCTGGCCAAGAAACTGAAGCTTTCCAGAACGAGTTTCTACTGGTTTTTCAAGGACCGGGAGGAGCTGCTTGATGCTTTGGTTCAGAAGTGGAGAGACAAGAATACCGGGAACTTGGTGAAGCAGACGGAGGCCTATGCCGAGTCTCTTGCCGAAGCGATGCTCAACGTCTTCGACTGCTGGCTCAACCGAGATCTTTTCGATTCACAGTTCGAGTTCGCCGTTCGGAGCTGGGCCCTGCAGTCGTCGGAAATACTCGACGAGGTCAGACAGGCCGATCAGGCACGTGTGGAAGCATTGTCGAGAATGTTCATGCGGTTTGGATTGGAACCCGTTCCAGCCGACGTCCGCGCCAGAACCACCTACCTCGTCCAGATCGGCTACATCTCGATGCAGTCCCAGGAAGACATTTCCGTCAGAATGAAGCGAATACCTGAATACATTGCAATCTACACCGGGCAGGTCCCGGAGCAACGCGAACTTGACCGCTTCTTCGCGCGTCACAATTTTAAACCGGGCTGACACTCTATGGCAAGCGGGTCGTACAAGATTGGTATCATTGGAGGCGCCGGATGGCTCGGAAGCGCCATCGCCAAATCCTTGATTTACTCCGGCGTGATCGGGGCGTCCGAAATTGTCATATCCTCCCGTAGCCACAGACCGGCCTCTCCTGATGACATCCGACATACTCCCGACAACCGCGAGCTGGCGCGACTTGCCGAGGTTGTGCTTCTTTCCGTCCGTCCAGAAGATTCCCACCTCGTGGATGTGGACGTAGAAGGGAAGCTTCTGATTTCCGTTATGGCGGGCGTGTCCTCCGAACTTCTATCGGGACGGCATCGCACACAGCGGGTGGTCCGCGCGTTGCCGAACGCGGCCGCCGCGGTCGGGCTCTCCTACACCCCATGGTTTGCGTCGTCCTCCACGTCCGAGGATGACCGCGATCTTGTCAGGGCGATATTCGATGCGTGCGGCACCCAGGACGTGCTCACACGCGAGGCGGACATCGATTTTCTCACCGGCCTCACCGGAACAGGTCCGGCCTATCCCGCTCTTCTTGCTGTCGCGATGTACAGGAGCGCACTGTCGCACGGCCTCAACGAAAACGTCGCGATGCGCGCCGTGAACGGCATGCTGGTGGGCGCTGGAGGACTGCTGCGGGAGAAGCCTGTCCACCCGGAGCTCACGGTCCGTGACTTCGTGGACTACAAAGGCGTGACTGCCGCCGGACTTGAGGCGATGCAGTCCGGCGGTTTCGTAGAGGCCGTTGACCAGGGAATTAAGGCTGCCTTGCAAAAGACGCAGGCGATCGCTCGAACTATCGAACAATGCAGGTGGTCAACCACCGCGACAATGAAGAAACGGGAACGCGACTATGAAAAAGAGGACCTGCCCGCAGAGCGGTGAGCAAAGGCCGGAGATGGCCGGAGAGGACTCTTGTAGTCGTCGCGCCTTCAAGGACTGAAATTCGCCAGCCTGCTGGCATATATGAGCCGAGGCGCTCCGGGCGTCACGCTATAAAAATAAGAAACTATGCGACGGCTTCTTTTAACTAAGGGGATCCGAATGGACTGGTTTTACAAATTTCCGCATATGAACGACGATACGTTGCGCGCCCTGAAGAAGACGATCGACGAGAACTTCAGAGCATTTACTCGGCTCTATGGCGAGGGTATCGAAAGTCTCTTCAAGCCTCTTCAGACATTCCTCATCGCGGCCGAGCGGTTCATGACGCAGACGCCCTGGCCGATCATTATCGCTCTGATACTGATCATCGCCTGGTACGCGAGCAAAAGTATCAAGATTGTCCTGGGCTGTCTTGTGACGCTGATCCTTATCGGCTACTTCGACATGTGGCAGGACACGATGCGGACGATCTCCATGATCTTCGTCTGTACCGTGCTGTCGATAGCAATCGGTCTACCCATCGGAATCCTGATGTCCCGATCGGATCGGCTTCAAAGGATCGTCAGCCCCATGCTCGACGTCATGCAGACCATGCCGAGCTTCGTCTATCTCATCCCGGTCGTCATGCTTCTTGGTATCGGACGTGTTCCTGGTCTGATCGCCGTGGTCATCTATGCCGTTCCGCCCATGATCAGGCTGACCGATCTCGGCATTCGGCTGGTCGACAAGGACGTCCTCGAAGCGGCTGACGCATTTGGTACCAGCGCCAGACAAAAGCTGTTCAAGGTTCAGCTCCCGCTGGCGCTTCCGACCATCATGGCTGGCATCAACCAGACCATCATGATGGCGCTGGCCATGGTCGTCATCGCATCCATGATCGGCGTGCAGGGTCTGGGGCAACCAGTTCTTCAGGCGATCGCCAACCAATATTTCACGCTTGGAATCTTCAACGGACTGGCGATCGTGGGCATCGCCATCATGTTCGACCGCGTCAGCCAGGCTTACGGCAAGAGACTTCAGACCTACCGGGAGACCGTCCATGGCTAACGTTCATTTCGGCGGCATCAAGATCCGCAACCTCTACAAGATTTTCGGCGCGAACGGGTCCA
Source organism: Agrobacterium sp. S7/73 (assembly GCF_019355535.1). Lineage (NCBI taxonomy): Bacteria > Pseudomonadati > Pseudomonadota > Alphaproteobacteria > Hyphomicrobiales > Rhizobiaceae > Agrobacterium > Agrobacterium sp. S7/73. Next base: position 49,798 of record NZ_CP072138.1, on the reverse strand, counting down.
ACTATATCGACGCCGTTCAAAAAGGCATGAGCAAGACGGACCTCAACAACCAGCACGGCCATGTCCTTGGTTTGCGCGACATCAATATCGAGATTCCGTCGGGTTGCATCCAGGTGATCATGGGTCTGTCGGGCTCGGGCAAGTCCACGCTGATCCGGCATATCAACAGGCTCATCGACCCGACGGCGGGAGAAGTCCTCGTCGACGGCGTCGACGTGGTCAAGATGAACCAGGACGAGCTCCGCCAATTCCGCCGCCATCAGACCGCGATGGTCTTTCAGAAGTTCGCGCTTCTCCCTCACCGCAAGGTGCTGGACAACACGATGTTCGGGCTCGAGGTTCAGGGCGTGGACCGATCGAGGGCCGTTGAAACAGCGATGAGGTGGATCGAGAGAGTGGGCCTCAAGGGCTTCGAGGACAAGTATCCCAACCAGTTGTCCGGCGGGATGCAGCAGCGCGTGGGACTTGCCAGAGCGCTGTCCAACGACGCGCCGGTCCTTCTCATGGACGAGGCCTACTCCGCGCTTGATCCGCTGATCCGCACCGACATGCAGACCGTCCTCCTGGACATCCAGAAGGAGATCAAGAAGACGATCGTATTCATCACGCACGACCTCGACGAGGCCCTGCGCCTTGGAGACCAGATCGCCATCCTGAGGGACGGCGAAGTCATCCAGCAGGGTACAAGCCAGGATATCGTCCTGCGTCCTGCGGACGACTACGTGTCGAACTTTGTCAAGGAGGTCAATCGAGGCAGGGTCGTACAGGTCTCAGCGGTCATGGGCCCGCTGAAGGCGGGCTCCGTCGCGAGCGGTATCACCATCCCGGCGGACACCACCATCGAGGAAGGATTGAGAACCCTGGCCTCGCTGCCGGACGGCGATGTCACGGTCGTCGGCGCCGCTTCCCAGCCCGTCGGAACCGTGAGCTTTCGGCAACTCGCCAACGCGATGGTGAACTCCCACCACAACGAAAGTCGCGAGAACGCCATCAAGCTGGTACGGCAGTAGGGTGCGGCATGTCTATTGGGATAGAGCATCCGGCGCGAAGAGCTCTTCACAGGGAGCTGCATGCTCGACCGCCGCTGTACTTCGACGGAAAGACCAACGTGTGGCATGCTGCCATCATGCCTGACCTCGATACTCCGTCGTCCGTGACCGATCTTTTCGACATGGACGACGCGTCGCTCGATGGCGATGAAAGAAACGGAACGCCCGATTTGGGGCCGGGTCGGCTGAAATGGGAGCGGCACGCCGAGTTCGTGTCCCTCACCTACGCCGAACCAATCACTCCTGAGGCAGGCCTGAGCGTTCCTCCGCGGTTTCGTCAAGTGTTGGATCGTGTTCCCGGTCGACTTGTCGCGGTGGTGGTCGTGACCGCGCGCGATGGAGCAGCGCCACCATCTTTTGTAAGCGAGGCTGACTTCGTAGCGTCCCTGGTTGGCGGCGGGGATGCCGAAGTGCACTCCACCTTTCGATTAAACGAGGATGGTTTCGTTGGACTCTATTTGTTCAATCGTAACCTCAATGCCTACCGGGCGGGACGTATGGTGAGACGTCTGCTCGAAATAGAAACCTCCAGGATGATGGCCCTTCTCGCGCTACCTGTCGCGCAGTAGACTGTGACGGCACTGCCCGAATACGACCGGCGCCTGGCAAGCCTGAACCAGCATCTGCAGCAAGCCGGCAGCGTGGAGAAGCGACTCTTGTCGGAAGTGACGCATCTCGCCTCGGATATTCTGTCTCGCTCTGTCGCGGCTCGCCAGCGAAGCGGAGCTAGGAGGGCTTATGCGGAGATCCTAGCGAGCAGGCTGCAGGAGTTGCGGGAGGGTCGTGTGGAGCACCGCCAACGGATCTCCACCTTCATCGAGCGGCGCTTCCAGCCATCCGTCCGCTTTATCCAGACGTCCGAACGTCGATTGAAAGAAGTTACGCAAAGGGTGGCGATGGCAAGCGACCTTCTCCGCACCACAGTCCAGGTACAGGTGGAGGAGCAGAACGCCGAGCTATTGCGGTCGATGGAGCGGCGGGCTCGCGTGCAGGTCCACATCCAGCAGGCAGTCGAAGGTTTCTCGGTCATAGCGATCAGTTACTACGCGGTCAGTCTCGCGAAGATCGCACTCGAAAGCCTGACCGAGGTCGGCGTCGAGATGCACGCCGCGAAGCTGCTGCTGGCCATATGCATTCCTGCCCTAGTCGCGTGCGTCTGGCTTGCCGTCCGCCACGCCCGGAGAGGTATCGTGAGCGCCTACCCTGTGCATTGACCCCACCTCGGAGCCTTCGACCCAACGGGAGTTCGTCATGGCGACTATCGCGACAACCGAGCGGGTGTTCGACGTCCAACAAATATTGAGGATTCAAACGGGAGATGATAATGACTGAAGAAGTGGAATTGCCTCTGGCGGAAGCGAGACAACTGGCGACCGACGCGTGCCTGGGCGCTGGTGCCGACGCCGTGTCCGCCCGTTCTCTTGTCGACGCTACCTTGTCGGCTGCTCTCTTTGGCCCGCCGACGTTGGGCTTTCCACACCTTGTGGACTATCTGAACGCGTTCATCGAAGGCCGGATCAACGGACGTCCGGAACCGCGGCTGACACGCGCTCTCCCCTCGTCTCTTGTTTCCGACGCCGACCGCGGAATTGCGCAGCTCGGGTTCGATCTTGCGGTGAATGACCTCGTAGAGGCCGCAGATACCAACGGAATTGCCATCTTCACCCAGACGAACAGCTACACTGCTGGTGAGCTGGGCTACTATGTCCGAATTCTCGCGTTTCGCAATCTCGTCGGGCTTGCCGTGACGAATGCGAATGCAATGGTGGTCTCGAAGCCCGGAGATCCGGCTGTCTATAGCACAAACCCTCTGGCATTCGGATTTCCTCTCGGCCCCGACAGCCCCCCTATGATCATCGACCAGGCATCGAGCGCCACAGCGTTCGTGAACGTCGTCAGAGCCGCGGAGGAAGGACAGCCCATTCCGGAGGGCTGGGCCGTGGACGCCGATGGCAACGCCACTACGGACGCCACGAAGGCTCTCTCCGGAGCGCTTCTACCGTTCGGCGGACGAAAGGGAGGCAATGTAGCACTCCTTGTGGAGATGCTTTCGGCGGGCCTTTCGGGAGGAAACTGGTCACTGGACGTTCCCGACTTTCGCTCCGGATCGACTTCGCCGGCGGTAGGACTGACCGTCATCGCCATCAGGCCGGGGCAGCCTAGCGAAGAACGCATCCGCAGGGCGCACGAGCAGTCCAGGCGTCTTGCGGGGCACGGCGTTTTCGTTCCAGGAGTTACCGGGATCACTCATCTGATGTCCAAGGAGACGCTGAAAATTCCGAAGATCGTTTTCGATCGAATTTCTGCGGTCGCTTCCAAGAAGCCAGCCGTCACAGCCTAGACCTTAAACAATAACGGGAGCATTCAAGTGGCATTCAAGAGAACGATACAAGCGGTAGACACTCAACCTCCGCCACGGCTCCACAATCCTTCCCAATGCGCATCCTCTGCTTTCATTAGCATGAAAGCACACGTCCGCAAGTTTCTAACCTGCCTAGGCGCTGTAGTTTCCGACCGAGGAAGTATATTTTGGCCACTCCCGAACCTCTATTTCGTCGAACGGGAGAGCTGCAAAGTGATGAACTTGGGCTATTGGACCTCAACGCTAGTGAACTGCGGTTCACTAGCGTTGAGGGTTCCGAGAGCAACAGGGCAGACGACAACCAGTCCATTTAGAATTCAATATGTTGTCGCTACTGCTCTTGGTTCTTGTGGTCGAGCGGGTGTTTTCGAGCAATATGGGCCTGAAGATGTGAGCGCGCGAAGAGATCGCGCGCTCGAAGAACTTACAGTGCTGCTTCAACCTTCTTTGCGACGTCGGGCGACACCCACTTCGTCCAAAGATCCTTGTTGTCATTCAGGAACTTCTTCGAACCTTCTTCACCCGCTGCCTGGTTTTCGGTCTGCCAAGCCATGAGCTTACCGACGGTGTCGTTGCTCCATCCGCGAGTGCTGAAATAGGTCTTGACCTCTGCTGGAGCCCGCTCGTCGAACTTCTTCGTCAGAACAGTGAAGACGTTGTCGACTGGCCACGCCGCTGGCTTGGGATCGTTGCACTGCAGATTGGTTAAGCAGCGTTTCCATTCCGCGGGATCTTGTGGCACTTCGAACTTGAGAAGAACCATCTCGTACTTGCCGAGCAAAGCCGTGGGAGCCCAGTAGTAAGTGATGAAGCCCTGCTTACGCTCGTAGGCCTTGGCGATCGCGCCGTCCAAGCCAGCAGCGGAACCCGGATCCAGCAGTGTGAAGCCCTTTTCTTCTGCCTTGTACGCCTTGAAGAGCTGCGCGGTCACGACCGTAGCGCCCCAACCCGCGGCGCCGTTGAAGATCACGCCCTTGCTCGAGTCTTCCGGAGCCGGGAAGAGCTCTGGATGCTTCAGAGCGTCGTCGATCGACTTGATGTCGGGATGCGCGTCGGCAACATATTTGGGTATCCACCAGCCTTGGACGCCGCCATCGGGCAGAGCCCTCGCTGCTTCTACGATTTTGTTTTCCTTGAGGCCGCGTGGAACGATCTCCGGCAGCAAGTCCACCCAGGTTTCCGGCGACACGTCGGGCTGGCCCTTTTCGACCATCGACGTCGTCGAAGGAACCGTATCGCCCGGTATCATCTCCACCGTGCAGCCGAAGCCATTTTCGAGAATGAACTTGTCCACGTAGGCAAGGACTTCAGCACTTTGGACATTGTGGAGTGCGAGGCTGACGGTACCGCATTCGGCGGCGCTTGCGGAATGCGACAGCGCCATGAACCCGGCTACCAGACATGTGGATGCGAGAAGATTCCTCATTTTTGTTCCCTTGTTTTATAGCGGCTGTTTCTGAAGCAGGTCGCCGCGATCCCGGTTTCAGTGAATGCTGAATGACCCGCCGCGGTCTGCGGCATATGCGCATGCTTTTAGAAACGGATTTAATGAACCCGTCCGGGAGGCGCTCTTAAAGACACATTGAAGTCGAATGTGTCCTCTCGTTCATTCCTTCCTCTTTCGTAACAAACCGAAGACCTTCTGCCAAGCGAAATGTACAACTGTGTCATTAAATTATTCTCAGGTGAAAAGTAAAATGACCACTGTGTACATTTTCCTTACGGAGTATTTCGGAGTCCATTGGAAGTACTGCTCAGGCAAGACTTCAGCCCTCGCGGCCAGCTCGTAATTCCTGCAGACGGATCAGGGAGTTTGCGCCGAGCCAGGCAAATGGCTCTGGCGGCAAGCGCGTGGGATCCGGGTGATCCATGTATTCGTCGAGTTGCCTTGACTTCGTGCCGGTCGCCAGCTCAGCGGCCATCATTCCCGCCAAGGTGCTCTTGACGGTTCCTAGGCCGTTTTCGCAGCAGGCGGAGTACAGACCTTCCTCGAGCTCGCCGAAGGCGGGCGCGTGATTGCGGCTTAGGCAGAGGCGTCCAGCCCAGGTGTAGTCGAAATCGAGCCTGTTGAGCTGAGGAAACCGGGCGTCGAATGACCGCCTGTGTTCCCTCGCCATAGCGCTCATGCGCCTGCTGGAAAGTTCTAACTTGGTATCGTAGGTGTAGCGGGTGCGCAGGACGATGCGCGATTGGCCATTCGAAGTGATCTTGCGCACCGTTGCACCCATTGCATCCGCTGGAAGCAGCGCCCATCTGTCCTTGCCCGAATAGTCCGTAAATGGCTTCTCCGCGGGGAAAGCCGCCGTCATTGATGCATAGGCGAAGATATGGATGAGCCGCCTATCGAAGTGTCCGAAGTCGGTGATATGGCCGTTGACACCCAGAATTACCTTTGGTGCGGTTACGCTTCCTTTGTTGGACTGCGCCTTCCAGTTTCCGCCTTCTCGGGCGAGGGACAGAACCGGGGACTTCTCATAGATGTCGATTTTCGTCGAAAGTCCTGCTGCCAAACCACGAACGTAATCGGCAGGCTGGATCAGCACGGCCCCCGGCGTGTAGAGGCCGCCCTTGTAGTAATCCGAACCGCAAATCTTGCGCATCTCGGCGGCGTCGAGAAACACGTGCGGCACACCGGCGCTGCGCAGCGACTGGGCAAAGCTGGCATTGTTGCGCATGCCATGCTCGGTCGCAGCCGCGTTAATCTTGCCCGCTGGATCGAAGGTCTCCGCAGACATGGCGAATTCCTCGGCGATAGCCTTCGAGAATGCAATGGCCTTTCTGTTCTGCGCCATCTCCAGCCGGGTGGCGTCCGCCTCTCCGCTCGAATATTCGCTTGAAGAGAGGTTGTGCGGAACGTCGATCATGAAGCCGGAATTTCGTCCGGCAGGTCCTTTCGCCACTTCGCTGGCGTCGAGAAGAACGATGCGATCCTCTGGTCGAAGTTGCTGAAGGCGACGCGCCGCCGACAATCCGGCAAAACCGGCTCCAACGATGAGCCAGTCCGCCGTTGCATCGGCTTCGAGAACGCGAAGCGGAAAGGTGCGATGGCTGATCGCCTCCCACCCGGAGACGCCATTTTCAAAAGGGAGACGTCTGACGGGCGTGGTGATCATCCGATAGCCTCATCGACCGATCGGTCAGAGACATCGATCCAGATCGTCTTCAGTTCGCAGTAGTTGTCATGCGCGAAGATCGACTTGTCCCGCCCGCCGAAGCCGGATTCCTTGTATCCGCCGAACGGGGTAGATGCGTCCCCCTCACCGAAGCAATTCACGGTCACGATGCCCGCGCGGATTTCACGCGACAGCTTGATCGCGCTGCGCAGACTTCCAGTATAGACGGAGGCTGCGAGGCCATAATTCGTGTCGTTGGCAAGCGCTATGGCTTCCGAAATCGTCTTGAAGGTGGTGACGGACAGGATCGGTCCGAAGATTTCCTCGTTAAACAGCCTGCTGTCTTTGCCGACGCCATCGAAAACGGTCGGCTCGAGATAGCGCCCTTCGAGTTCCTTGCCGCCATGGGAAAGAGCGAGACCTTCCTTCTTTGCGTCGGCGAGGAAGGACGTTACCTTCTCGAAGTGCGTCTTGCTCACCAGCGAGCCGATACGGTTTTCCGGGTCGAGCGGATCTCCGGTCTTCCACTCCTTAAGGTAGTGGCCGATGCGCTTGAGGAGTTCGTCCTTCACGTCGGCGTGGACGATGAGCCTGGACGTGGCGGAGCAGTTCTCGCCCATATTCCAAAACGCGCCGTTGACGACCTGTTCGGCGACAAGGTCAAGGTTCTCGGCGTCGTCCAGAACGACTGCGGGGTTCTTCCCGCCGCATTCGAGAACGACCTTCTTCAGGTTCGAATCCGCAGAATATCGCAAGAAGCGACGTCCGGTCAGCGTAGAACCGGTGAACGCAACCATGTCGACGTCCATGTGCAGACCAAGAGGCTCTCCGACAGCTTTGCCCGTGCCGGTGACGACGTTGAAGACGCCAGTTGGCACTCCGGCTTCGACAGCGAGCTCGGCAACGCGAAGCGTCGTAAGTGTCGTGTCCTCAGCCGGCTTGACGATCACCGAACATCCCGATGCAAGAGCGGGACCGATCTTCCATGCGAGCATCAGCAGCGGAAAATTCCAAGGTAGAACGCAGCCGACGACGCCGATGGGCTCGCGCACGACGAAGGAGAGCGCGTCGGGCCTGACAGGCGCCGTATGATCGTAGAGCTTGTCGACCAGTTCGGCATGCCATCTGATCGTGTGAATCGTATCCGGAATGTCGACCGTCTGGCATTCCCGGATCGGCTTTCCACTGTCCAGGCTTTCGAGAACAGCGAGTTCATGCCGGTTTTCTTCGATGAGCTTGGCAAGTTTCAGCAGTACTTCTTTACGCTCTCCAGGAGCGCGCAGGCGCCAGCGTCCATCGTTGAACGCTTCGCGTGCCTTGCTGACGGCGAAATCGACATCGTCTGCATCGCAGGCTGCGATTTCCGCTAGGACTTCTCCTGTGGCAGGGTTCGTGGAGGTGAAGGTCTTGCCTGAGCGCGCAGGAAGAAAGGCGCCGTCGATGAAGGCGCTTGCGGCAAATGTCAGCCCGTCGGCTATGGCCTTATATTCGGCTGCGGTCAAAGGTTCATGCATGGTTTGCTCCCGATACAATCTGGCCAACGGTGCGCTTGAGGGTCCTCACGACGGTTTCGAGGCCACGCTTTTCTTCACTATTCAGAGGCCGCAGCGGCGCCCTGACCGGGCCGGCCTTAAGACCGACGATCTCGCACCCGTACTTGATGGATTGAACGAATTTTCCAAGTTCGAGGAAGTCCATAAAGGGAAGCATCGCCGTCATGATCGCGCGTCCCTTGTCGAAGTTCTTCTCAATGACGCAGGCCTCGTAGAGCGCGACATGTTCCCGTGGCAGGAAATTGGACCCCGCACAAACCCAGCTTTTGGCGCCCCAGGCAAAGAATTCGAGTGCTTGATCATCCCAGCCGCAGGACAACTCGATATGCGGGAATTTCCGCGCGAGCAGATGAAGGTTTGCCATGTCGCCGGTGCTCTCCTTGATCGCGACGACATTCTTGGACCTGCCGACGCGGGAGAAATACTCCTCACCCATCGCAACGCCCATTCGACCCGGATAATTGTAGAGCATGATCGGCAGATTGGCCGCCCGATCGACCGTGAGCGCATGGATCGCATTCTCTTTTTCGGTCGGAAGCGCATAAGGCGGCGTCGAAACGAGGATTGCATCTGCGCCGATTTCCTTGGCGGCTTTCGCATACTCGACCGAGTCCTCCGTCCGCGTCGCACCCGTTCCGACGATCAGCGGCATACGGGTGCCGAGAACCTCTTTGGCGAAGGCCGCCAGCTCGAAGCGTTCTTGCGCTGACTGCGCATAGTATTCCCCCGTCGACCCGCCGACGATGACGCCATGGACGCGGGACTCGATCAGGTATTCAAGAACGTCGGCGTAGGCTTTGCGGTCGATGTTTCCTTCACGGTCGAGCGGAGTGACGGCCGGTGTATAGATACCCTCGAATTTCACAGTGATTTCTCCAGTGTTTGGCCGGGAGCCCCGAGCTGCGCGTCCGCCTTGATCCCTTGAGGGGCGATGAACATTTCCATGTTTTCGCGCGACAGCTCCCAATGCTCAAAAACCAGATCGACGACCGCGTCCTCGTCATGCACGGCAAGCGCTGCGATGAAGCCATCGTGATGCTCGACGGAAAGCTGAAGCCTGCGGCGCATGTCCTCGGAACGGGGATGAAAGAACGTGTGGCCGATCCGCGCGTGATCGATGAGCAAGCGGTTTAGGCTCGGCTGCAGGTACACATTGGCCGACATCTCGCCGAAGATTTCATGGAAGCGATTGTTCTCCAGCACCATTCCCAGAGTGTCGACTTCCTGGCTCGCTCGGCGAAAGCGCTCCTGGGTATCCTTGAGATCGGCAAGCTGGCTTGGCTTAAAGTTCTGGACAGCTAGACGGCCTATCGCTGCATAGACCATAGGCGCGACGAGAAAGAAGTTTCTCAACGTGCTGTGGTTCATGGGTATAACACGAGCGCCGCGATTTTCACGGATATCGATATATCCCTCGCCAGCAAGCCTCCTGAAGATATCGCGCACCGGCGTTCGCGAGACGCCATATTTCTCGCTGAGCATCACCTCATCCAGATCGGCGTCCGGATCCAACTCCATCGTGAGGATTTGACGCTTTAGATCGTCATATAAGTTGTTCTTGCTGCTCTTGGCCAATGGGCATCTCCGTCAGCGTCGATCGCGATGACCAGAGATTAGCGCAACTTCACCTGTCGTCAATCAAATTGTGTACGCAGAGTACACAATACTTCGAGGAGAACGTTTCGTCAGGAGGATGTCCTTATGCAATTTTAGCGGTCGTGACTGAGGACCTAGACGAGCTGGATGCTCACTCTTCAGTACGAACGGCGGTTTCAATGCTGATTATCCCTCCCTGAGACGCGACGAATTCCTCTCCAGCAGTTGTAGATTTTTACCCGTCGAGTACACTCAGGCGATAACAAGAAAGAATAGCCTCTTTGCCGGAAGTGACGGCGGTGGCCGGACATGGGCAACTATCGCGACACTTTTGCACACTGCAAAAATGAATTCTGTCGATCCGCAAGCCTGGTTGACGCAGACACTTGAGCGTCTGGCCAATGGCTGGCCCAGTAGCGAAATCGGCGATCTCATGCCGTAGAACTACAAGGCCTGAAAGGCCTCAACTTGTCGCGTTCGATTTTTTGAAGCAGTCCAAGTTTTTATCAGCACCCCCACCGGCTCATGTATGGATGCCCCCGTTCATGCAAGCTTTTCTTTGAGCGGCTTGAACGTGTGATTGGATGCGGTTATGTATCAGGCCTTCGATGCACAGCTATATTACTGCTGGCCGGTATGGAGCTAAGCGGGGCTGGCGCAAATCAGTTCTACGAGCTCGAGGCTCACTGAGCCGGCGGCATTCCCCCCCTCTTTCGAATCTCTTGTCCTTACCGTTCGCTTATCTCCTCACACGCCGACGATCCGATCTCACTATATCGTCAGCTTTGCTTACGCGTTTGCGAGACTGTTATCTTTGTAATTCTCATTCTTCGTCATCGTCGCCCAGACGGATCGAGCCATCTTATTAGCAAGCGCAATAGCAACGAGCATACGCGGCTTGCGCATCAACATACGCCCGAGCCATGAGTTTTCGGAGGGGGGCTTTCGGCATGCCCATCGGATCACCGTCGTTGCACCGATAATCAAAAGCCGCCGAATATCGCGCTGTCCCATCTTTGACGTCCGGCCGAGCACCTGCTTTCCTCCGCTCGAATGTTGTTTAGGTACAAGCCCGAGCCAAGCTGCAAAATCACGTCCCTTATGAAACGTCGTCATAATTGGAGCAAACGCCTCTATCGCCATGGCCGTGATTGGCCCGCGCCGGGCATTGACATCTGTCGCGCGGTGTTAATCGTTTGCTGGGCTTTAGCTTTGAGAACCTTCTCCAAGCTGGAGATACGGGAGGTCAGCAGATCAATCTGCTCCAAATAAATCCGCGCAGTTTCAACGACCAGGAGCTCAAGACCGCTATCGTCTTCTACGATCCCCCTCAACGCGTCCGGGCTTGCAATGCCCTGCGGCGCAATGAACCCCTGTTCCGCAAGGTGAGCTCGCAAGGCGTTTATCAGTTGCGTTCGTTGACGCACGAATAGATCGCGCGTCCGAAAGATCATGGCGGTGGCTTGCTGCTTCTCGGTTTTTAGTACGACGAACCTCATCGAGGGGCGGATGGCGGCTTTTGGGGTGGTCGACGAGGTCGGTGACGGCGTCTTCGGTGCGGTAGTCGGAGACGCGGTCGTTGGCATTGGTAGAAACACGGTGGCCCAACGCGCGGTTCCGACGAAATGGGCTAAAAAGCCGAATGACAAGTCGTTCGAGGATGCGGGCGGTCTCACCGTGATCGCCGAAACGGCATCGCGCATCCTGGATCAGGCGGTGTGAAACAGGGTGATACGTTTCTGGTTGCGAACGTCGCCGGCGGGGTCGCCCAGCTGCCACCCAGTTGACGCACCAACGCGGGCTGACAGTCATCGGAACGGCAAGCCCCTAGAAGCATGACTACCTGCTAAAACCTGGCGTCCTTCGAACGATTTACGACCGGGGCTTCCTCTGGCTGTACATCCCGTCGTAGCCAAAGGCTCGGAAAAGCACGATATGGGCATCTTCTTCTTGAGTATAAAAAAGCCCCATCCAGTTCTCTTTGGAGCGAGTATGGGGCCGATATCAACCGATCAAGGTTGATCTGGACTGAAGTGTTTTGTCAATCGAGCTCCGTAGCTTCCATAGTCTTTTTGGAATGACGGCGTTTCTGCTGCGAATGCGGTCACCTTTTGCGGGAATCGCGTCTCGAACATGAACGCGAGCGTCCCTTCTAGCTTATGCGGCTTCAGCTCGGCGTTGCTAGCCTTTTCGAAAGCATCCATATCGGGGCCGTGCGGCAGCATCGTGTTGTGCAGTGAAATACCACCGGGTACGAAGCCGCCACCTGTCTTGGCATCGTAAACGCCGTAAATGAGGCCCATGAATTCACTCATCACATTCATGTGGTACCATGGTGGTCGGAATGTGTTTTCCGCTACAAGCCAACGCTCCGGGAAGATTACGAAGTCGATGTTTGCCGTTCCAGGGGTTTCCGAAGGCGATGTTAGAACTGTGAATATTGACGGATCTGCATGATCGTACAGGATCGGTCCAACGGGCGAGTATTTCCTGAGATCGTACTTGTACGGCGCGTAGTTACCATGCCACGCGACTACGTCGAGTGGCGAATGCTCGATATCGGTAACCCACAAATTGCCTGACCACTTCACATAAAGCTTTGAAGCTACGTCCCGATCTTCATAGGCGGCAACTGGCGTCAAGAAGTCGCGAGGATTGGCTAGGCAGTTGGCGCCAATCGGACCACGTTCTGGCAAACTGAAAGCACCGCCATAGTTCTCGCAGAAGTATCCACGCGCCGGACCATCGACCAACTCGGCACGGAATTTCACCCCTCGGGGGATGATCGCGATCTCACCGGGCTCGATATCAATTACCCCGAATTCGGTGCAGAGGCGCAGATTGCCCAGTTCAGGGACGATAAGCATCTCGCCATCGGCATTGTAGAAGTACTCATCTTCCATTGAACGTGTTGCCAAATAGACGTGTGCGCCCATTCCGGCCTGGCTTCCCGCGTCACCAGCAGTGGTTATCGTCCGGATACCTTCAATGAAACTTAGCTTCTCCTCCGGAAGCGGGATCGGGTCCCAGCGCATTGGAGCTATGGGAGAGTCGACCTCGTGGACAGGCGCAGTCCGCCAGAAACCAATATCCGCTTTCTCAAATTTGCCCCAGTTCGCAACAGTCGGGCGGATACGATATAGCCACGATCGTTCATTTGTTGTCCGTGGGGCGGTAAATGGCGAACCACTCAGTTGTTCGGCATATAGTCCATATGAACACTTCTGCGGCGAGTTACGACCAATTGGGAGTGCACCAGGGAGCGCCTCCGTTTCGAAGCCATTGCCGAAGCCAGACATGTAGCCAGGTTGGATAGCAGATGCAGCCTGTACGCCTGCGGACATGGTTGCGGGATTTTGTATATTCATCGTCGGTCCTCCAAAAAACAGTTGCAAACGTAACGGTCTATTTTGTAACCATCAACAATGACCAAACTGAATCTCGAAAACTTTCTGCCTTATCGTCTCAATAGGATTGCTTCGCTTGTTTCGAAGGAATTCCGCACTGTTTATGGACCAGACTACGACCTAACTATACCCGAATGGCGCGTTCTCGCGACCTTGGGTCAGTTTGAACATATGAGTGCGCGAGAGATCGGCGCTCACTCGGCGATGCACAAAACCAAGGTTAGCCGCGCGGTCCATGCTCTAGAAGATCGCCGCTGGTTACGCCGGGAGGGCAACGAGCATGATCGGCGGGAAGAAATCTTGAGCCTGACCGTCGCGGGAAGGCGATACTACGACAGTATCATCCCCCGCGCTGTTGCATTCGAACAAAGACTCCTTGACGCACTTGGAAAAGATGCCGAGCAACTCCTCCTAGTACTGAGCCGATTGGAAGGCTCGTTTAGCCTATCAGCGGGAGATAGCTAAGCCGCGTTGTGAGCCACGCCAAGGTACGCCGCACGCACCTTGGGATCGTGAAGCAACTGCTGGCCTGTGCCGGTCATGGTAACCCTCCCCGTCTCCAGGACATAGGCGTGGTCCGCAATCGCTAGAGCCATATTTGCCATCTGCTCGACAAGAAGGATGGTGATTCCCGATTTCCGCAGAGAAACGATAATCGCGAAAATTTCCTGAATGATCTTAGGTGCTAGTCCCAGAGAGGGTTCATCCAGAAGCAATAGCTTGGGCTTGCTCATCAAAGCCCGTGCAATCGCCAGCATTTGCTGCTCGCCGCCAGAGAGGGTCACCGATAGCTGATTGCGACGTTCACGCAGGCGAGGAAATAGAGCAAACTGCTCCTCGATTTCTGCATCAAGCGCATTCTTCGATAGACCTCGGAAATAAGCTCCAAGACTGAGATTGTCATAGACGGATTGGTCAGGAAATACCTGTCGCCCCTCAGGCGATAGTGCAAGCCCCCGCGCAACTCGATGGTGCGGTGGCACTCGCGTGATATCTTCGCTGTCGAAGACTATCTTGCCAGACTGCATAGGAATGAGCCCTGCAATCCCCTTGAGCAGAGTGCTTTTGCCCGCACCGTTGCCGCCGACGATGGCGACGACCTCACCGCTCCTAACCTTTATGGAGGCGTCTCGAACTGCCGAGATCGGACCATAATTGAGGTGAACGTTTTGCAGTTCCAACATTTTGCTGCTCCTCAGGCCGCGTCCACGGCTGCGCCTAAATATGCTTCCATCACGCGGGGGTCAGTTTGAACGATGGTCGGCGCCCCTTCCGCGATCTTCTGGCCGTAGTCGAGCACGACGACGTGGTCAGAAATCGCCATCACCAGGTCCATGTGATGTTCGATGAGAAGGATTGTGATGCCCTGCTCGCGAATTCGTACCAGAAGCTCTCCTAGTTCGGCCGTCTCTTGGGGGTTGAGACCAGCCGCTGGTTCGTCAAGCAGAAGCAGTTGCGGTTCAGAGGCAAGGGCTCTGGCAAGCTCGACTCGCCGCTGAATTCCATAGGCGAGACTACCTGCGGGAAGGTCCGCGACGTTAGTGAGGCCTGTGAATGCCAAAACCTCTGCGACCTTGGCGCGAGCCTTTGCTTCTTCGTTCCATGCCTTCGGGAGCCCGAAGAGAGAAGAAAGGACGCCATTCTTCATACGAGAATGCTGGCCAAGCAGGACATTCTCTCGCACCGATAAGTCTTGGAAGAGACGTAGGTTCTGAAAGGTTCTCGCCACACCGAGCTGACAGATCTCGTGGACCTTCTTCCGTGTGATCTCCTTGCCACCTAGTGTGATCGCGCCCCGGTCGGCACGGATCACACCCGTCAGCATGTTGATGAATGTGCTCTTTCCCGCTCCATTTGGGCCAATTAGCGCATGAATATGAGCTTTGGTAAGCTTCACGGAAATGTCCTTGGCAGGGACGATGCCACCGAACGCTTTGTTAAGGGATTCAGCCGCCATAAGCGGATTGCCTGTATCGGTTCCTCCGGCTGTAAAAGATAGCTTTCCTGCGGTTGATGCCCACGGCCGATTGGATGGGTCTGACTTTCCCCGGCCCGGAAGGATCATCTCCAAGACACCAGCCAGTCCCTTCGGCATCACGAACAGCGCAAACAGAAGAAGTGCACCATTCACAAAATGCTCGACCCAGGTCCAACGAGCGAGAACCGCGCCGATGATAACCAGACTAACGGAGCCTAGGAGTGGTCCGTAGAGCGAGCCACTGCCTCCGAAGAGAACAAGCAGGAGAATGAAGACGGACAGGTTGAAGTTGATGAAGTCAGAATTGATGTACTGGTTTTGCTGTGCAACAAGCGCTCCCGCTAATCCGCAGGTAATCGCCGCGATGACGAAGGCTAGCACCTTGTATCGGTAGACCGGGACTCCGACCGCGCCTGAGGCGATCTCGTCAGACTGTAGCGACAGGAACGCTCTTCCAAATCTACCTACAAGCAAATTCCGCAACAGAAGATGCGTGACCAGGCAAAGCAAGATTCCAAACCATACCCACTGCTGGGCGGTGAATGGTACATCGCCTATGGTCAGGGGTTGGATCGCATAAATGCCCATGGCGCCGCCGAATATATCGCCGCCATCAGAGACAAGTTTCTCAATCACGATGCCGAAAGCGAGCGTCACCATGGCAAGGCTAGGGCCCTTGACGCGAAGCGATGGCAAGGCGATCAGAAGGCCGAAGAATGCGGATACTAAGCAAGACAGTAGCAAAGCAGTCCAAGGACCGAAGCCCCAAACAGTGGTCAGCAGGGCGACGGCATACGCCCCGGCGGCGAACAATCCCGCCTGGCCGAGTGATTTTTGCCCAGCGAACCCCAGGAGAACGTTCATCCCGGATGCGCAAAGAAAGTAGACGCAAATCATAAACAGCGTGCGCAAATAGAACTCGTTCTGGACGAATATAACGCCCACCGCGACAAGCGCTGCAAGGCAGATGGCTCCGATCAGATGACGCATTGGATCAGACCTTATCAATTGCAGCTTGGCCGAACAGACCCTGCGGGCGAACCGCAAGGACGAGAATGATCAGACCGAAGACCACGATCTCTCGCCATTGTGCTTCCCAAAGGCCCACTGTCGATTCCAAAACACCGAGGATGAAGCCGCCATAGATGCAGCCGCGTGGGTTAGTTAATCCTCCAATGATCGCTCCCGAAAAAGCCTTGAGCGCAAAGCCCAACCCCATGAACAGAGATGCAGAGGCAATAGGAGCGATCAGAACGCCAGCGAGTCCTGCCAAGCCACTGGAAAGAGCAAATGCTCCAATCATGATGGCGTTTACGTTGATACCCATGAGGCTTGCGGTCTGCGGTGAATGAGCGACCGCCATCATAGCCTTGCCGATCTTCGTTTTGCGCATGACGATGTCGAGAGCGACCATGATCACAATGGCTGACGCAAGCACGAGTAGCTCTTGTGGACGGACCCCCGCCCCTGCAATGCGAATGATGTCATCGCCGAGTGGTGAAGGGACCATAACCGGAGCTGGCCCCCAGACCGTGAGCCCTATACTCTGAAGAATGACACCGAAGCCGATAGTACTCATTACCCAGTTCATTCCTCGCTTGCCCGCGAAAGGCCGTACAGCGATCAAGAAAATCAAGATCCCGACCACCCCCGCTGCCACCGTGGCGGCGGTAGCTGCAACGGGGTATCGCCAGCTGAGAACGGCATCTCCAGGGATTGCCGTCAAATTACCGTGCAGCCCGGAGAAGAATATCAGGGAGGCAACCCCAATAAACGCGCCAAAAGACAAGAACTCTCCCTGTGCAAAGTTCATGGTCTTCGTGGTCGTGAACGTAATGCTAAAGCTCAGGGCGATGAGGGCGTAAACCCCCCCGATCGCCAAGCCACTGACCAGGGTTTGGATGTATGTCGCCAGCATGTCGGCCCCTAAGCTGCTTATAGTGGAGTGGCTACTCGGCGAAGTCCGCGGGCTTGAGCGCCTTGATGGTGTCGTCGGTGAAGGAAACTAGTTTCCCGTCTCGCCACTGGGTCCACCGGTAATCCGCAGCGGTCAGAGCTTCGCGCTGGTCAACGCTGAACGGCTTGTTATACGTCTTCATGACGCCTTCTACCGGGGCTTGGAGATTGTCCAAGGCATCATGAATTTTCGCACCGTCAGCGCTGTTTGCTTGTCTAATGGCTGCCGCAAGCAACAAGGTGGCGTCGTAGCAATGGGCGGAAAAGCTGAATGAGCTCTTAGATGCCAGCTTTGGCGACAATCGATCGTACAGCTTCTGCTGGGCGGGAGTACGTTCCTCAGTGATGGTGCGAATAAAAATCGGCTTTTCAGCCAATTCCTTTCCTGCGGTATCATAGAAGCTGGCGTTATCGGCGGCCCAAGATGCTAGAGTGACGGGCCAATAGTCGATCTTCTGCATGCTTCGAATGACTTGGGCGATGGGCGTGCCCTGAGCCCAGATAATGACGGTATCGACGCCTGCCGACCTTAGCTTTTCAAGCTGAGAGGTCATGTCGGTGTCATTCACGCCGAATTTCTCGACGGCGGCAGGCTCGATGCCTTTCTTAGAAGCAAAGGATTGGAGGTCCTTTAGTGCCCCCTGCCCGTATCCGGTCGTCTCCACCATAAAGCCCACCTTGTTGGTTTGCGAACGGTTCTTAACGTAGGCGATCAGCCCAGCCACTTGCGAACGGTCGACCATCGAAACGCGGTAAATGTAGTTGTCCGCGCCCGTGGACTTGGTGATGTCACTTCCAGAGCCGATGCACTCCATATTCGGGTTCTTGCGCTGGTTCGGAATATGCTTCCAGGCGAGAGCGTTGCCAGAATTCGTCGTGCCAAATGTTGCGGTTACCTTTTCGTTATCGATAAGGTCACTCATGTTCTGGATCGACTTTGGAGGCTGCGACAGATCATCGCGAACGACGAGCTGAAGCTTTTGGCCCAGTAGCCCACCTGCTGCATTGATGTCGTCGATCGCGGCTTGGATTCCCAGGACACCCGCCCGCCCACTCTGAGCGGACGGCGATGCAGAGAGGTCCCCGTTGAACCCCAATTTGATATCTTCTGCTTCGGCTGAGTATGCAACGCCAAGCACGCTCGCCAAGAGCGCGACTTTCAATGCGGACTTCTTAACTGACATGTTCTCCTCCACTTC
Source organism: Agrobacterium sp. S7/73 (assembly GCF_019355535.1). Taxonomy (NCBI): domain Bacteria; kingdom Pseudomonadati; phylum Pseudomonadota; class Alphaproteobacteria; order Hyphomicrobiales; family Rhizobiaceae; genus Agrobacterium; species Agrobacterium sp. S7/73. Next base: position 31,585 of record NZ_CP072138.1, on the reverse strand, counting down.
AAATCAGACGTCTTCGATAGTTGACGACCGACGCCAGTGGCGATTGAAGGACAAATAGCGGTTTGCCATCCGACGCCTGACCTCCCAAACGGCGGTTTTGTCCTCCATCGCCCGTTCCTCCAGGCTATTGCCTTGATCTCGTTCCCTCGTCGAAAGGCGCAGATATACAATAGTCTACAGCAAATTGATTTACAATAGACGAATAGCGTCAATATGCCAAAAATCCCTTTTAGTGAGGTTTTATCGATTATTGGGGGTTTCTTGGGAGGGCAAAATGCAAGAAAAATCATTGCTATTGCTTTCGTTTTAACAAATAGATTCGACTTTGACGATTTCTTGCAGGAGTGAGCCAATCTGAGAAGTGGATAGTTTGGTGGCTTGGTCAGTCGAGAGCAGGGCCAAACTCAGAACCCGGTTCGCTCGCCCCCAAAAACCAGACGTCGCATCCGCCCGATAAAGAATGGCTATTGTCATTCCCGGCATTGCGAAGCCGTGACCACCCCACGAGGCCGACGTGAATTCGTCGTCTATCTGCAGGTGCGAGCTCCTAGTGAAGGAGTGACTGGTTTAGCTACCTCAGTTTCGTGTCCTTTTTCCACAGCGCCCCGTGTTGCCCTCTTCCTCATTGCTGAGGATCAACCCATTCGCCCCCAAATTCATCCATAACAGTCCCGCATGCCCCTCGCCGCGCAGCAATACACATTGTAATTGAGGTCGTCGTAAATGCGCTGGTGGCCACCGGGACTGTCGAGTAGACGGCTCGCCTTGGCATTACGCCGCCTGCCATATATTTTGTTTCCCAAGGGAAAACTCCGCCAACCGGGCGATTTGATCTGGGTACATTCAGTCCACTGCAGACAGCGTGAGTCCGCTTTTACGCTGGTGCATGTATCTTATGTTCTGCGTTCGGGCCATTTTGTCATGAACTGTTGGTTGTCTGAAATTTTCAACAAATCTTTTCGCTAATGATGAATTTCTTGGACTGGTCCAAACTAGCTGCTATCAAGTCCACTATGGGTACCGAGAGGAGGTAAAGGATCGCTATGTTAAAGAGAATGACCCTGTTAGCGAAGAAGGATAATTTGAGCCTTGATGCCTTCAGGAATCATTGGGCGGGAGACCATGCCCAGCTCGCTTTGTCCCTGCCAGGCGTGTGCAAATACACGCAGAATCGGGCCATCGAGGTTCTCATGACTTATCCCCAAAATCGCGGGTTCACCGCTGACGGAATCGTTGAGCTATTTTTCACGGATGAGGATGCGATGATGTCCGCGCAGGCGTCCGAGATCGGAGCCATTAAAATACCGGAGGACGAGCTGCAATTCCTGAGAGGCTGGTCGCTAAATATCGTAGAGACTTCAGATCCACATGACCACTTCGGCTCAAAAGTAATGGTGCCGATTACGCTTCGAGACAGGGACGCCGCGGAAGCTGCCCGAGCCGCACTTGCAAGCGCAGCTAGCGAGGCATCCGCCACCCAGATTTCCATCAACACCGTTACGAGCAGCCATTCGAGGCCCCGGCTATGGTCTGAACCTGTAGCTCCGCACAATATATTGGTGCTTTGGTTTAACAGTGCGGAGCAAGCACGCGCTGCGTTCGAAACTAACAGCGATCTTTACCATGTCATCACCGAAGTTTCCCGGCAGGCCTCGGCCTATCTCTGTGACCCGCTCGTGGTTCGTTGACGGGGGTTAGGGGAACTGAAATGGCAGCAGGCAGTCCAGTTGTCTGCGCCGCCTGTTGGAAAGCTTGATGGACTCTCCCGGGGTTAAACGACTTTTTTGACAACCAGTTGATCGTCACCAGAGCCCGATTGCGAGAATGATCAGTGACAACAGAAACCATCGCGATTGCCGCCAAGGCTCTAATCGCAGCCGCGATTGGAGGCCTTGTATGTCGCGGTAACGTCGACAAAAATAACCTGCCGGCGATAGCAAGGCAGGCGTCACAAGACGCGAGCTATGGCGCGACTACAGTTCCGTTGTCTGCTGCCGCAATCCAACTTTGCAAGTTACCTGATTTCCGTTCCGATGTGATGAAGTCATTCACGTACTGGAGACGCCGGTCGTTGTCGCTCGGGACGACGATAGCCTGAGGCACTCCCGTGATGCTTCCCGGAATGACCCCTAAGCTTTTGTCCTCCTCGCCAATCCGTTTAAGCCGAACAATATTTGCCGCAAAGCCGTCGACTTCGCCCTCCCGCAAAAGCTCGGCTGCCTCTTTAGCGGATGCACCGTTTATGGCAATCAAGGTGACATTCGAATAATTCCACTCCAGATAATTGGCTATGGAGTCACCTTTGGTTACGCCGATTTTTATCCCAGGCTTCTTTAGATCATCGATCGACGCGATTTTCGATGACGGACTGACGACTAAGCTCTGTGGGTTTCGAAGGTAAATCTCGGACAAGCGAACCTTTCCCTCCCTCGTGGGATCTGGCGCCAGAAAGCTGATGTCGGCCTCGCCGCTGGCCACTGCGTCGATCACATCGGGAATGCCCTGTAATCCTTGTAGGTTCACAGGAACATCCGCCGCCTCGCCCATCGCCCGCGCTATGTCAGCTGCGACCCCCTTGACCTCGCCAGTGGACGGATATTTCACCGCCTGCACCGGGTTGCCATCAAGATAAACGGCCCGCAAGGTCCCGGTGGGCGCGAGTACCATATTCTCAGCCACAGCCGTGGTGGCTACAGCAAAAAAAAGCGAACGAAAGCAGAGATTTGACCTTCATGGGAGTTTTCCTGTTGGTGCTGAAATTACAGGAACCTTCATGCTATCTTCGTGGACGTCAAATCACCGATTTGTCATTTCATTGTTAAGTCGTGGTGCTAGGCGGCAAACGGACAAGGACAGGCGGCGTACGCGACCGCATGTCCTCCGAGCAAACCTCACAGCCGTTTACATTGCCCGGCACTCAAAGTTCTCAGCCTTGGCGCTATCACCAGAAGCAACGTAATGTGGGTGTTGTGGTATTCACATAGCGGGCGGCTATCACCCACCTCGAATGTTTTTCGGGTTCAATTCAACGGCAGTCATTTTACCTGGCTCGCGGCCTTGCACCAGCCAATCCTCTAGCGCCTGCAACGCGTCAAATTTTGTTGGCGTGCCAGTTCCATAATGTGAACCACCTGGCACCCGGCAAGTCCTCAGGTCGATTGTTCGAGCACTAGGCTCTATCCCCCTCCTTCGGCGTCAACCCAGAAAGTACACTTTGTGCGGAACGTATCGCTTCCAGTGCGGCGGGAAATCCGCAATAGACCGCCGAATGAGTAATCGCCTCCCGAATCTCTACCTCCGTCAGGCCGTTACTGATGCCGCCGCGAATGTGGACCATCAACTCAGCCTGCCGATTCAGCGCGATCAATATTCCAATGGTTAGCAATGATCGCGACCGGCGATCAAGATGCTCGTCTCTTCCCCAAACTTGGCCCCAGGCAAAGGATGTCATTAGTTCCTGGAGAGGTTTACTGAACTCGTCGGCCTCCATAAGGGACTTCTGCACTCTGGCCTCCCCCACAACCTCTCGGCGCATTTTCAGACCCAACTCGAAATTTTTGTCAGTCATCAGTTTATCTTTCTCGCGCCCTGTTCGACAAAGATCGCAATAATACAATTTATTTGATATTAGCAAACAATGAATAGATGGCGCAATCTGCGCGCAGTCGTGGAGCCGGTCCGGGAAAGAGAATACATGTGCCAATAAAGTGCCGCTGCTAAGTCGCCCTGCGTTAGCGTCCCGAGGATGTTATTGTGAAGCGCGCCCATTGCTGCACAACCGTACGGCCTCGGGTATCATCTGCGTATGGTTATTCGCGCACCAAGTTCACCCATGGCTGCTTGAGACAAGAAGATTTGAATTCGCAAAGATGATAAGAATTCGCTATTGACTAATAGATTTGCGATTGTAGTATCGACTTGTCAGTCGCCAACCTATGCCAACGGGCGGCTAAAAGCTGGCACTTGGAGGAGATGCAGCATGAATACGACCGCTATCCCGCCTTCCAGCGCGGGGGTGGATACACTTGCTCGCCTGGTGGCGATCGAAGATATCCGTCAGTTGAAATCACGTTATTTCTCTGCCGTGGACACAAAGGACTGGCAGGCAATTGCACGGATTTTTACCGAGGACGCGAAGGTCGATTTCAGTGGAGAGTGCCAATATCACGTCGGCCACCATGGTGTAACCGATGAGAGTATCAATCCAGCCGATTGGGTTGTTATTGGCGGAAAAGCAACTGCCGAAGTTATCGAAGGCGCCGTTGGCGGTATCATTGCCGTCCATCAAGGCCACGACCCGCAAATCCAAATCGATACTGTCGAAACGGCGAGTGGCCGATGGACACTCTATGATCGCCTGGATTACGGGCCGGAGGTGATGCATGGCTATGGTCACTACGACGAAAAGTATCGTCTCGTGGACGGCGAATGGAGGATCGCGGCGCTCACGCTGACTCGAATTTGCGTGGCTTGGGAGACCAGATAATTCCGGGGTGGAGGCCCCGTTTACCGTTAAGTCGGGAGGAGAAAGACTTATGGAAAGAAATCGGAAACGCTCAATCGCATTGCAGCTAGGATTTTTAACAACTTCGATGTTGGGGGTGCTGACGGTCACGGGAACAGCACATGCCGAACTGCCTAAATCAGGCGCTATTGTCATGTTCGGTCAGTCTAGGGAGAACCCTTATTTCGGCCAGAACGCCGTTGCGGTTCAAGATATCGCGAAAAAGCAGGGCTGGACGTTCACCTACGTCGAAGCCTCGTCTCAGGAGCAGCAAGACTCCGCTATCCAACAAATGCTCTCGACGGGCGACAAGCCAATCGGCGTTGTGCTAAACCCGGTATCGGGTGCGGCCGCTGTAGCTTCGGAGATGGCCCTGAAAGACGCGGGCATTCCTGTGGTAATCCTCAACCAAGTTCCGGCCCCCGAGCAAGCTGATCTCTTTGTCGCCTATGGTGGCGTTAACGACTACCTGAGCGGCCAGAACGCCGCCCAGCTTTTGATCGCAGGTGCAAAGAAGGCTGGCGTTGAACTTGGCAACGGCTTGATCGTCAACACCGTCGCAGGCCACACGGCCGCCCAGCAACGAGTAGCTGGTTTTAAGGACGAGATGAAGAAGGCGTTCCCATCTAGTTCAGAAGTGCTTGCTGATGTGCACTCGGGTGGCTACCTCGAAAACGAGGGCTACAGTATCGGCTCTCAAATCATTCCCGCAAATAAAGGCAAGTTCAACTGGGTCTACGGTGTAAACGATGCTCTTGCTTATGGTGCTGTGCGAGCGGCTAAGGAAAGCGGCATTCAACCTGGTAAAGACGTGCTGTTCGTCGGCGGGACTTGCATGAACTCCACTACGAACGCGGCAGTGAAGAAAGGTGAGCTTGTCGGGACATCCGTTCAATCCCCGTACATCGAGGGCGCGGCTGCCATGTATGCCCTCGTAGCGTACCTCAACACGGGCAAGGTGACAGACGGCGAACAGAACCTTTCGCCGGATACCCCGTTGTCGATAGATGCACCGCCACACAAGTGGAACTACATGCCGAACACCATGCTGGACGGCTCGGAGAAGTCTTACGCCGAGACCAAGATCTGGGGCAAGACGGCTCAGGAACTCTGCAACTACAACTAGTTGACTGACAAAGTATGGGGTGGAGCAACCGTTTCAGTGCGGGTGCTTCACCTACACAATCCAGGAAAAGACTATGGTTGCGAACAATGTAGCCGAGGACCATCTCGTTCTCGAACTGACAGGTATTGCCAAATCGTTTGGTGCTGTGAAGGCACTGAACGGCGTCGACTTCCAGCTTCGTCGTGGGGAGGTCATGGCCCTTCTTGGCGAGAATGGCGCCGGCAAAAGCACCCTTGTCAAAGTGCTCGGCGGCTTGCATACGCCGGATGCCGGTTCGATAAAGATTGACGGGAAGAGCTTTCCAATCGGGAGTGCTAAACTCTCGCACGCAGCTGGCATCGCAGTTGCAGAGCAGGAGCTTAGCGTCATCGGTCCACTGAGTGCAGCCGAGAACATCTTCCTTGGGGGTGTAAAGGTCGGCGGCCTATGGACGAAAGCACGTCTTGCCGAGCGTGCCAGAAGCTATCTTGAAGCGGTGGGTCTCGACTATCTGGACCCGTCGATCCCCGTCGAAAGGCTTTCGGTCGCGGAACGACAGCTTATCGAAATCGCAAGGCTTCTCGCAACAGATGCCCGTATCCTCATCCTCGATGAGCCGACAGCCGCTCTCAATGACTCTGATATCGAGCGGATAAAGCAAATGGTCCTTCGGCTCGCCAAGTCAGGCCGCAGCATCATCTACGTTACTCATCGTCTGGGTGAAGTTTTCGAGATCGCCGATCGGATTATCACACTTCGAAGCGGCCAAAGCTTCCCGCCAGTGAATGTATCTGACACGACCCTTGAAAAGGTCATTGAAGGGATCGTCGGCCGACCACTTGAGGAGATGTTTCCGCCCCGATCCGCTGGATTTGGTGAAACACTTCTGAAAATGGAGGGCGTCACATCGACCTCCCTTAAGAAGCCACAGTCGTTGAAGGTTCGAGCTGGCGAGATCGTTGGGATCGCTGGTCAGGTCGGCTCAGGATCGGAAGCACTGCTTAGAGCGATAGTTGGGGCAGACGTCGTCGAGACCGGCAAGATCAGCGTTGGCGAAATAACGCTTCCCCCTGCTCACGGTCTTGCCAAGGCGATAAGCGAAGGCATTGGTTACTGTTCAAGCGACCGAAAGCTTGATGGCATCTTCGCGGAGCTTCCGGTTTCTACCAATCTGGCCTCGTGCTCGATGCGGAAAGTTTCGCCAGGCGGCCTGTTTAGCCGCGGTCGCGTGCGCAACATGGCCAATGCGATCTGCCGTCATATGGCGGTTGATGTCAAACGTGCGGAATACAAGGTCGGTGCGCTCAGCGGCGGCAACCAGCAAAAGATCGCTTTAGGCAAGTGGCTAGGCATTCAACCGCGGGTTCTTCTGGTTTCAGAGCCAACCCGAGGTGTCGACGTCGGGGCCAGAGCCGAGATCTATCGTCATCTACGTAAGCTTGCAGATGGAGGCATGGCCATCGTCTTTGCGTCGTCCGACATCGACGAGGTGCAAGGTCTCGCGGACACAGTCATCCCGATGTATCGGGGTCAACAAGTCCGAACAGTCTCTGCCTCGCAGACGAACAGCCAAGAACTAATCCGCGACATCACGCATCCTTTGGAGGAGTTGGCGCAGTGAACACCTCGATCAGTGAAATAGGCATCACCGGCGAGAGCAACCTCCGCCGATTGTTTCGCTATGCCGGGCTCGGTGCAGCATTTGTTGCGCTGATAGCCGCTGGCGGTTTCTATAACCCCGCTTTCCTTAGCCCCCAAAATGGCCTTGTCATTCTACGTGCGGCTGCGATGTCCGGAATGGTAGCCATGGGGGCTACGTTCATAACCCTGTCAGGTCGTTTTTTCTCGCTGGCTCTGGGCCAGTCGGCGATGTTTTCGGGCGTCTGCCTAGCCGTGATGATGTCGTACGGCATTCCCTTCCCGGTCGCGCTGGTTACCACCCTGACCATTGCTGTACTTTTGGGCTTTCTACAAGGCGGTGTTATCTCCATGGGCGCCAACCCTATCATCACGACCCTTGGGGCCGGGGCCCTAATGGCCGGTCTCGCAGGCCTGATTACAGGTGGCAAAAACATACCGATTGAGAGCGCGGCGGTCGAATGGATTGGCAACGGCCGCATTGTAGGAATCCCAACGCAGACCGTGGCATTCCTCCTTTCCGTAGCGGTTGCTTGGTTCGTCGTCAGCAAGACCAGGTTCGGGCGGGAAACAATCCTTCTGGGTGCCAACCAGGCGACGGCGCATTCGTCGGGTATCTCGGTCCCGCGTGTGACGATCTCGGTCTTTATTATCGCGACGGTCGCGGCAGCGGTCATGGGGATATTCGAGGCGGCCCAATTCAGCAAGGCACGCGTAATGGGCTTCAGTTCAGTCGACTTCGACGTTGTTGCTGCCGTGCTGATCGCAGGTACAGCTATTCAGGGCGGACGCGGATCGCCGCTTCAAACCGCCATCGGAGCGATCTTCATTGCGACACTGCAGAATTACATGTTGCTCCTCGCCTTGCCGTCCGGGGTTCGAATGGGCGTCACCGGGGCGTTTATCCTCTTGATCGTCGTTGGCTTTCACATCGCTAGCCGCAGGAAGGGATAGTCGCAATGAGCAAGTTTTTTGCAATGCCCAGCTTTAAGCGTATCGTGTTGATATGCGCCCTCTTTGCCGCCTTCTCGGTCGCGTCTCCGAACTTCGCGTCTGCTGGTAATGTCTACTCACTGTTAGAGGCGTCTGCGATCCTTGGTATCGTAGCAGCGGGACTAGGCGTGACGATGTTAGCTGGCGAGTTCGACCTCTCTATCGGCTCAATTGCAGCATGTGCGGGTCTCATCGCAATCATGATGTCAAATCATGGCATCGTTACAGCCGTAGTTTGCGCGGTGATACCCGCATTGATCTACGGAATTGCTCAAGGCTTCGCCATTGCCCGGCTGCAGATCTCTTCACTCGTATTTACACTCGGAACCTTCATCGGCATGCGGGGCGTTGCGTACATCGTTTCAAATGAGAAAACACTGACGCTCGCAATGACGAACCTCAAGCTCGCATCGATGTTGCGAGAGCGGATTCTCATCTTTTCACCATTCAGCATTCTGATGATTGCTGTCTTGATAGCGGTTGGGTTGTTCCTGCGTTACACCCGTTACGGGCGAGAAATCTACGCCATTGGTGGTGCTCGCAAAGAGTCGCAAGCCGCTGGTGTCCCGCAGACGAGGCCCCTCGCAATTGCCTTTGCGTGCTCGGCTTCTCTCGCAGCGTTGGCCGGTGCCTTGGCAGCTCTGCGCGGAGGCAGTGCAACGCCTGGCAGTCATGAGACACTACTGCTCTCTGCCGTAGCGGCGGCATTGATTGGCGGCGTAAGCGTCTACGGCGGACGTGGAAACATGTTGGGCGTCTTCCTTGGTGTTCTGACGCTTCAAATCCTCTTGAGTGGCCTCCAGATGCTCGGCACCCCCAACTGGACCGCGAATCTTGCTACAGGGATTGTCCTGCTTGCGTTCCTGACAGTCGATTTGACAAACGGGAAGACCCCTATCGCAACCGGCCTGCACCGCCTGAAGATCCGTCGGAATTCACGCATTTCGCCGGCTGGTTCAGCTGAGGCCTGATCGCAACTCGTTCAAATTTAAACTTAGAATTCAGGAGTAAACAATGACCGAAAAGGGTCAGGATCAGGTCGCCTCATCAGGGAAACTGACAGGACGTACCGCCGTCGTCACTGGAGCGGGCTCGGGTATCGGCCGGGCAACGGCCCACCGTTTTGCCAAAGAAGGCGCGAGGGTAGCTGTTTGGGACGTTATCAAAGAGCGTGTCGAACAGACGGTGTCCGAAATTCGCGGGTTCGGCGGAGACGCCCAGGGTTTCGTCGTCGACGTGTCCAATTCCGAAAGCATAGCAGCTGCAACATCGGCAACGATCGCAGCGCTGGGTCCGGTGCGCGTTCTATCGAACAACGCGGCGATCCTAGACGATTACGCTGATGCTCTGAAAACTGATGTGGCGCTTTGGGACCGGGTCATAGGCGTCAATCTCAAAGGAATGTGGTTGGTATCGAGGGCCCTTCTCCCGTCGATGATTGGAGCGGGGGGCGGCGCGATTGTCAACGTCGCCTCTATATCCGCCTTCATCGCTGGCGGAGGCGGTATTGCCTATACGACGGCCAAGCACGGCGTCGTGGGCTTTACACGACAGCTCGCATACGACTTTGCTCATCAAGGTATCCGGGTCAATGCCGTAGCGCCCGGAGCCGTTGAGACAGGGATGACTGCCAATATCCTTAGTAATGAAGACCTGCCGGTTGTTCAGGCGCTCCGCGCTGCACCGGCTGGTCGCCACGCGCAACCTGACGAACTCGCAAACGTAATTCTTTTCCTCGCAAGCGAAGAAGCGAGCTTCGTCCATGGGGCGGTCTACGTAGCCGACGGGGGGTGGACCATAAAGTGAGACTAAGGGCCTGCGGGCTTCTTTCCTGAGGAAGACAGAAGCACGCACAAGCAAGGACGGAGGAGATATTCGTGGACGTGAATGGGAAGGTGGTTTTGATCAGTGGCGCTGGCCAAGGGATGGGTGCAGACGAAGCTGTTGCCTTTGCATCTGCAGGTGCCAAGGTTGTGTTGGCTGACGTCCTTGACGACAAAGTTCGACAGCTTGCGAGAGAAATAGGCGATAGTAATGCACTTGCCATTCATTTGGATGTCCGCAGCACCCACGAATGGAAAGTCGCGGTAGAGGCCGCGACCGAACGCTTCGGCCGCGTTGATGTGTTGATCAACAACGCAGGAATTCTCCGCTTCACCTCGGTCGAAGAATGCTCCGACGAGGAATGGGAGCTTGTAACTTCGATCAATCTCAGCGGCCCATTCAAGGGAATCCGCGCTGTTGTACCGGCTATGAAAGCATCGGGCGGTGGTTCGATTATCAACATTTCCTCGACTGCAGGCCTAAAAGCCTTTGGCACGGTCCCGGCTTACGTTACATCCAAATTCGGCGTGCGAGGGCTCACCAAGGCGGCCGCCCTTGACCTCGCGAAATTCAACATTCGCGTAAATTCGATTCATCCCGGCAACATCCAGACGCCGATGATCGACGGGCTCTACCAAGAGTACAAGCACGTACCCATGAACCGTTGCGGCCGCCCCAGTGAAATCAGCAAGTTGGCTCTGTTCCTTGCCAGCGACGCAAGCTCTTTCAGCACCGGTGCGGAATTTGTCGCTGACGGTGGCGAAACAGCGGGCCTGCCCGCTCTTTTCTGACTTCTTGGCTGCGGCCTGGGTCGAAGCAAGCCAACTGCTTTCGTCTCCGAACGACGAACGGATGGTCGAATTGATGAGAGTAACGAAACGCACGGTCGTTTTGTCGTCTCATGCAACTGGAGTCGCCTCACAAAAACAAGGCGAGCAACTTGGAGGATAAAATGTACGAGAAGCTACTTTCGCCCGCAAAGTTCGGGAAGTGGGAACTATCCAATCACATCGTGATGCCACCTCTAACTCGCAATCGTGCAGAGGCTGACTGGAGCCCGAATGATCGCGCCCCAGAATATTATGGGCAGCGCAACACCGCAGGTCTCGTGATCTGCGAAGCCACTCAAGTAAGTCCGGACGCGACTGGCTATCCCCGCACACCTGGCATCTGGACTGAGAAGCAGACCGCCAAGTGGAAAGAAGTCGTTGATAACATCCACAATGGTGGCGCGAAGGCTGTTATCCAGCTCTGGCACTGCGGTCGGATCGCCCATCCGGACAACCAGCCGCCCGGCTGCTTCCCCATGGGGCCATCCGCTGTGCAACCGAAGCCGCTCATCTATACGGACACCGCCAAGGGGCTCGTTGAGAACCCGATGCCGCGCGAGATGACAGAGGCAGATATTCTTGGCGTAATCGAATCCTATCGTTCTGCTTGCGTGAATGCGAAGGCAGCAGGTTTCGATGGTGTCGAACTCCATGGCGCAAACGGCTATCTCGTCGATCAATTTGCCTCGACAAACAGCAATCAGCGTAACGACGCTTGGGGTGGTACGCTTGAGAAGCGCCTTCGATTTATGGAGGAAGTTCTCAAGGCAATGATCAGCGTTTACGGTAAGGACTACGTTGGCGTACGGCTCTCGCCTTACAGCACCTTCAACGACATTGACGATGAGAATCCGAATGCAAAATACGAGGGCATGCTTGCGGTGGCTCAAAAGCTAGGGATTGGCTACGTCCACGTTATCCGTCCGGTCGTCAGTGGCAATATTGAACTTGAAGCAAGCTCGCGTGATGCAGAGGTCATCGAGACTGCCCGTCGCATCTACAAAGGGCCGCTCATCGGTGCCGCTGGGTTCACGCCTGAGTCAGCTGAAAAGGCTCTGCAAAGAGGCGATGTAGACCTGGTCGCTTTTGGTCGCCCCTATGTTGGTAACCCGGACCTAGTTCGTCGCGTACGGGAAGGCCTTCCGATCGTCAGTAGCAATGAGGCTTCGTGGTATACGCCGGGCTTGGAAGGATACACGGATTACCCACCGGCAGCCTAACTGTGGTGGAGCTGCGTTGGGAAACCGAAGGTTCCCTGACGCGGCATGCTGCTACTTCAAAAGCAAAGACGCTCTCTGCCGCGCACGCTGGTGACGCACGCCTAATAAAGCAAGTGGTCTCTGGCCACGCTATTCCCTGCTTCATTCAATGAAAGGACTACGAAATGTCGGAACAACCCAATATCGCCGAGCAGCTACAGAGGCTCATTGATATCGAGGAAATCAGATCACTTCGAACCCGCTACAGCCATGTGCTGGACAGCGGAAAAGTTGAGGGTTTCCATGATGTATTTACGGATGACGCTGTTGTCGCTGTCACTGTAGGTAAGATGGAAGGCATCGAGGCGATTAAAATGGGGCTCGGAGAGGCTTACGAAACGTTCGACTACCGCAAGGCCCGCAACTATCCGTTCATGCACGCCGTGACTAATCATTCAGTTTCGATCACGTCGACAGTTGAGGCCGAGGGTTTCTGCTACCTCCTAGATTGGGTTACCGGGCGAGAGGCTGGACACCCAGTCCTCCTTCTCGGCTTGTACGCTGACAAATACAGGCGAGAAAACGGGAAATGGAAAATTTATCACACGAAACTTGATGTCGTTTGGCAGCACGAAGACTTGGGGCCACTCAGCCGCTAGTCCGTCATCCCTCATAGCTGCGCAGCAAAGAGCTGCGCGGCTTAGAAGTCTTTCGCGTTCTGACTCATCTGAGACCTTTCACCGGGTTCGACCTACAGGCTTTCATTTGCGGTGATGCGTACTCTCCAGTCATCTTCGAAAGATACGTTTGAGCGAGATATGCTTGTGTGCTGACAGAGTCGCTTTGAACGGCGCTCTCGTTTCTTTCGTATCGATGAAGTCTGAGCATTGAACGTCGCAGAAGACGCTTCACGCCAACCGGCCCCATATCAGACTACGCAGTGACAAATTCTTGCGGCGTAACAGGGCGAGGATTTGCCCTGCCCGTGGTCGGTGGTTCTTATTCCTTGAAGTTGCCCTCAGCTCAGCCCCTTCATCGAAGGGCTTCAAAGCACATCGCAATGCCCATCCCGCCTCCGATGCACAAAGTGGCTAGTCCCTTCTTTGCGCCACGCCGACTCATTTCGAAGAGGAGCGTGTTTGCTATTCTGGCTCCTGAAGCTCCGATCGGGTGACCGATAGCGATTGCGCCGCCGTTCACGTTCACGATTGCTGGGTCCCAGCCAAGTTCCTTCCCTACCGCGCAAGCCTGAGCAGCGAAGGCTTCGTTTGCCTCAATGAGATCGAGGTCGGCGATACGCCAGCCTGCTTTCTCAAGCGCCTTTCTCGACGCGGGAGCAGGTCCGATGCCCATCACCGAAGGATCGACGCCTACGGTTGCCCAAGAGGCAATCCGCGCAAGTGGCGTAAGGCCTCTGCGAGCAGCTTCAGCCTCGGTCATCAGCACGAGAGCTGCTGCACCGTCATTAAGTCCCGAAGCGTTTGCAGCTGTGACTGTTCCTTCTTTATCGAAAGCAGGTCTGAGTTTACTAACGCTTTCCAAGGTGGCGCCATGGCGAATGTATTCGTCGCTGTCGACGATGGTGTCGCCTTTTCGGTTGGGCACGACAACCGGAACGATCTCGTCTTTGAAGCGGCCCGCCGTCTGGGCAGCCTCTGCCTTTTTCTGAGATGAAACCGCGAACTCGTCTTGAGCCGACCGCGAGATATCGAACTGTTTGGCGATGTTTTCGGCAGTTATACCCATGTGATAGAAGTTGAAGGCGTCCGTGAGACCGTCTTTGATCATTGTGTCAATGAGCCTCAAGTCACCCATTTTTGCCCCCGCCCGAAGGTGAGCGACATGCGGTGCAAGTGACATCGATTCCTGTCCGCCAGCGATGACAATAGACGCGTCACCCGTTATGATTTGCTGCATACCCAAGCCTACTGAGCGAAGCCCGGAGCCACAAACCTGATTTACACTCAAGGCCGTTGCTTCTTTGGGGATTCCGGCCTTAATCGCAGCCTGGCGCACAGGGTTCTGTCCTTCGCCAGCTTGAAGCACTTGTCCAAAGATAATTTCGTTAACTTCGGCAGCATCGATTCTGGAGCGCTCGATTGCCGCCTTAATCACCGTTGCACCTAGTTCATGAGCAGGCATGTTCGCGAAAGCACCGTTGAACGCACCAACGGCGGTGCGGGCCGCGCTCGCAATAACGATTGATGGAGTGGTCATGGGTTCTCCTGTTTGCAGATTGTCGGCCTGTCGAACCGGTTGTCGTCAGGCCGTTTCGGTGTTTGCCACGTCGGGATGAGCGGCTCTGAATGCCTCCAGTTCCAGCAAACGGGCGTTGATTTGGGTGGTCAGAGGATACGCCGATAAGTTAACCCCCCAACGAGCTGCATTGTAGATCTGGGGAACGAGGCAGATATCCGCGATTGTTACAGAATCCCCACCACAATAGAGGGTCGGCGGGGCTTGCTCCAACATCCCTTCAAAGCCACCCAGCCCCAGCGAGATGAAGTGTTTCATCCAATCCGTTGTTGCAATTGCCGAATTGGAACGCTCGTTTGCAAATTTGGCGACGCGCTGATTGCACACGGGAGCGATGTCCATGGCAATTGCATGCGCAAGCGCCCTGACCCTTGCACGGGCTTCAGTAGCCTCTGGAAGGAGGCTCAGTTTTCTTGTCTCATCAAGATATTCGACTATGGAAAGCGACTGGGTTAGCAGGAGCCCGTCGATCTCAAGTGAGGGAACAAGACCCAGCGGGCTCCTCGATAAGTTGTCACTGCTGACTTGCTCGCCGCCTAGCAAGTCGACTTTCGTCGTCGAGTAGGAAATGCCTGCAAGGGCAAGCGCAATCCTGACTCGATATGTAGATGATGATCTCCAGTAACCGTAGAGCCGGACTTCCGCGGTCATGACCACCTCCCTTTTTTGATGGCGCGACATTTAGCTTGACATAGTTACGCTTTCAACTATCCCTAACAAATAAATTCGCTATTATCAAATTCATTTGTTTGTAAGCGCTGGCCCGGTCCTCAGCATTTGCGAACGATAAGGCGACCGGATGCCGTCGGGGGCTATCCCCAACCGGCGGCTCGGAAAGGACGTTGCGGAAGTCGGTGCTATTGCCTGCTTCCAATGTAAAAAAGGGAGGAGGCAAGAATGCCCTTACTTCGGTCTTGGGTGGATAGTGCTAATTCTGCGACATGCGCGTTTCCGCTCAATAACTTGCCATGCGGCGTATTTTCGACAGATACGAATTTGGCGCATTGCGGCGTCGCGATTGGCGACAAGGTTCTCGACGTCACCACATTGGAGGAGGCTGGTCTTCTCAAGCTTGGGAAACCGGCTTTCGAAAAGCCTTCCTTCAACGCACTGATGGCCTTGGGTCCCGACAGCTGGCGGAATTTTCGCCAGCTTTTGGTTGAGTTGCTGCTTGATGGATCTCGTTGGCAAGCAGCTGTTGCTCCGCACCTGCACGATCTAAAAGACGCGAAGCTGCATCTCCCCTTTGAGGTCACGGAGTACACCGACTTCTATGCTGGACGAAATCATGCCTTCAACGTCGGCACGATGTTTCGCGGCCCGGAAAACGCGCTTCCGCCGAACTGGCTTCACATCCCCATTGGCTATAATGGGCGGGCCTCCTCGGTCGTGGTATCGGGCACAGAGGTTCGTCGCCCATGGGGGCAAGTCAAGGGTCCTAATGATCTCCAGCCGCGGTTCGCTCCGTCGAGCCGATTTGATATCGAGCTTGAACTTGGAGCGATCGTCGGAACACCTTCAACCTACGACGAGCCCGTTTCCGTCGAGCAGGCCGACGCGATGATCTTTGGCTATGTCTTGCTCAACGATTGGTCTGCGCGAGACATTCAAGCGTGGGAATACCAGCCACTCGGTCCCTTCCAGTCCAAGGCAACCGCGACGACGATTTCGCCATGGATTGTGATGAAGGCCGCCCTGGAGCCATTCCGCGTCTCGACGCCGGAACGAGAAGTTCCACTGCTGCCGTATCTAAACGAGCCGCGCCCCCTGCTGTACGACATTTCGCTTGAGGTCGGGCTTCGGCCGAAAGACGGAAATGAGACAATCATCTCTACTACAAATTACCAGGAGATGTACTACTCCGCAGCTCAACAGCTTGCCCACCACACGACGTCCGGCTGTTCGATGCGGACTGGCGATCTCCTTGGCTCGGGCACCATTTCTGGTCCGACCAAGGAAAGCCGCGGCAGCCTCCTGGAATTAAGTTGGGGAGGCAAAGAGCCGTTTGAGCTGCTCGACGGCGCGACGAGGTCATTCATCGAGGATTACGACACGTTGACACTTCGTGGATCGTCGCAGGGCGATGGCTACACCATTGGCTTCGGCGAATGCGTCGGCACCGTAATCCCGGCACGCACCAATCCCTACTCTTCTTGAAAGGAACCCCCAATGGCTAAGGCATTTGCGTCGCAAGGCGACATGACTGAGAAGAAGATCAGCTTCACTGAGATTGGTGAAGGCCTGTATGCGTTCACGGCGGAGGGTGACCCAAACTCCGGTGTCATCATTGGTGACGATAGCGTGATGATCGTTGAGGCCCAGGCAACGCCCCGTCTCGCGCAGAAGGTGATTGATTGTGTTCGAACCGTCACGGATAAGCCGATCAGCCACGTGGTTCTTACGCACTACCATGCCGTCCGCGTTCTGGGTGCGTCGGCTTTCAAAGCGCCCCAGGTCATTATGAGCGAAAAGACCCGCTCGATGGTTGTTGAACGCGGTCAGGAAGATTGGGATAGCGAATTCCAGCGTTTCCCGCGTCTTTTTGAAGGGCACGAAAGTATTCCTGGTCTGACGTGGCCGACAACTACCTTCAACGGCAAGATGACTGTTTTCCTTGGAAATCGTCGTGTCGACATCATGCAGCTCGGCCGCGCTCACACTGCAGGTGATACGGTCATTCACGTCCCGGACGAAGATGTAATGTTCACAGGCGACATCGTCGAAGCCCATTCGGCTTGCTACTGCGGCGACGGACACTTCGGAGATTGGAGCGGCACGCTTGAAGCAATTCGTGACTTCAACCTTCATGCGATTGCGCCGGGCCGTGGCGATGCGCTGATCGGTCATGAGGCTGTGAACGGAGCAATTGACCGGACGAAGGACTTTATTGAGTCCACCTACCACCCCGCCAAGCGCGTGGCCGCACGCAATGGAACCCTGAAGGACGCCTGGAACGCAATCCGCGAGGCTTGCGATCCGAAGTTCAAGGACTACGCGATCTATGAACATTGCCTGCCCTTCAACGTATCTCGTGCTTACGACGAAGCTCGGGGCATCGATACTCCGCGGGTTTGGACCGCACAGCGGGACATGGAGATGTGGGAGGCCCTCCAGGGCTGAGGTTCGGCGATCGGAGGAGGACTGATATGAAAAAAATTCATCCGGATGCCGCAAGTGCGGTGCAAGGTTTGCTGAAAGACGGCATGACGATTGCCGCAGGCGGCTTTGGTCTGTGCGGCATCCCAGAGCTGCTTATCGCTGCATTGACCAGAAGTGGCGTCAAAGATCTCACTATTGCCTCAAACAACGCGGGCGTTGACAACTTCGGCCTTGGTCTGCTGCTGCAAAACCTTCAGGTCAAGAAGATGATCTCCTCCTATGTGGGCGAGAACGCCGAGTTTATGAGGCAATACCTGAGTGGAATCCTCGAAATTGAATTCAATCCGCAGGGAACCCTGGCGGAGCGAATGCGAGCTGGCGGCGCTGGCATACCGGGCTTCTACACAAAGACTGGTGTTGGCACACTTGTTGCTGAAGGCAAGGAGCACAAGGAATTCGACGGTGAAACCTACATTCTTGAACGGGGAATCGTCGCAGATCTTTCCATCGTGAAAGCTTGGAAGGCCGACACGACCGGCAATCTTGTCTTCAGAAAGACCGCTCGCAACTTCAATGTCCCGGCGGCCACCTGTGGTCGCGTCTGTATCGCCGAAGTCGAGGAAATCGTCCCGGTTGGTCAACTTGACCCCGATGAAATCCATCTGCCCGGCATCTACGTACACCGGCTTATCCAGGGCGCCCATGAAAAGCGGATCGAGCAGCGAACGACACGACAGCGGGAGGCGGCGTAATGGCTTGGGATCGCAACCAGATGGCCCAGCGGGCTTCCAAGGAACTTGAAGATGGCATGTATGTAAACTTGGGGATCGGCATCCCTACGCTCGTGGCAAACTATATTCCCGACGACGTTCACGTTACGCTTCAGTCGGAAAACGGAATGCTAGGCATGGGACCATTCCCGATCGAGGGAGAAGAAGACGCCGACCTGATCAACGCTGGCAAACAGACGATCACGGAACTTCCCCACTCGGCCTTCTTCGACAGTGCCACTTCATTCGCTATGATCCGGGGTGGCAAGATCGATATGGCAATCTTGGGTGCGATGGAGGTGTCTGAGAATGGCGATCTTGCCAACTGGTTGATCCCGGGAAAACTTGTTAAGGGTATGGGCGGCGCGATGGATCTTGTCGCTGGGGTTCGAAAAGTCGTCGTTGTTATGGACCATACGAGCAAAACCGGCGAGCCGAAGGTCTTGAAGAGTTGTTCCCTGCCTCTCACGGGGAAAGCCGTAGTCGACAGGATCATCACCAATCTGGCCGTATTTGATGTTGTCGATAACGGCTTAAAACTCGTGGAGATCGCACCAGGTGTGACGCTCGAAGAGGTGCAGAAAAATACTCAGGCAAGAATTGTCTAACGCTGAGAAGGCTTTAACCGGCAATAAAGCGTCTTTGCGGGTTAGCAGCAACTCAGCTGAATCGCCCGTGACCCTAGGTCGCGGGCGATTCGTCACCTTATTCGGCGTCCTCAAGTCCTGGTTCAAACGGCAAAACTTCATTCCCAAATCGAAGCTTCCTTCACAAGGTCGCTTCAACAAACTAGGCCTACAGTTGCGCACTGCCCGGTAACTCGGGACTAAACTGCCTGGCTACACCAATGAAGCATCGCCCTTTCTTTGCAGGCGAACCGAATAGTTTCCAAGATTTCGCCACTGCCACGACGTATACCAGGTGGAGCGCCAGCTTCTGGCGAAGCCATGCAAGTTTCCGGACGGTAATCACGATCCTAGACCAAAGCAACCGATCGAACTTAGGTCAGGGCAATTATCGACAAGGCTGTCAATACAGCGGCCCGTATCGATGTACCGCTCAACAACGCCCGTTTGATATCTTGGCGTCATTGGATCGGATCAAGGTCGACGCATGGGCCACATGAGCAACGTCAACTTCCAAAGCCAACAGGCGCAACGTGGACTGTCTTATCCAGACGATGTTGATCTTTCTATATCTTGCGGAAACAACCGATATGCGTACAGGTTATCGCCGCCGCATCCCTACCTGCTTCGAGTGCCGCCTGAAGCGAGCCACCAACGAGACGACGCGCAACAAAGTCGGCTGTGAACGTGTCTGCGACACCCGCTTTGCCAACGACCGTCACAGGAACGATGCCGGTTTCAGCAAACTCGGCTCCGTTGCTCGCGACACTTTTATGCTGACCTCGTGTGACCACGACGAGTTTGCTCCTTTTGACGGATTATCGTGCATTATCTTTCCCGCGTCTGGGGATTTTCACCTTCATGATCGAAAGAGCGACCAACAACGATTGCGATTAAAAGGATTCGCAAGAGGTGTCGTCTTCAGCGAAGTTAACGAACACCTGATCTCCGCCCTTCCCAAGAGGCGTCTCCTGGTGATCGACAAAGGTCACTACAGTTGCACCAATCTCTTTGAGCTGTCCCGGAAAGCGCGATTTGGAGGTTAGATTGTGCGAGCCGCTGATGACGAGTTTGGCGGGCTAGTCAAGGAAAGGCCGGAAAGGACGGCTTCCGCTGCAGTAACTGGGCTGCCGGCTGCGTCAGGTAGGCAACGCCGCCAGGTGCCGAGGAAGTAAATGTTCTCTGCGTCGTCGAAATTTAGCATTTTCAGGTTCCATCATGATATTGCAGGGTGGAGAATGGTTAGTGTCAATGCCGCGTGAACGTTCCCCAGAAATGCACTAATGGGGGTATTGCTCCGGTACTGACAGTTAGAAAGCGGCGAGTGTACAGATTTCGACGGCAAGCTTTGTTGAGGTGGCGGCTAAAAGTTCCTGGTGATCGCGAACGAAGGATGAATGCGCCACCGACGACGTGATGAGCGTCGCGGAGAAACATTTTGAATCGCTTGACCAAACCGTTGGCTTGGTCGGTCGCCGTCGTGAAGTTATTCTAGCACCGTTTGCGCAATAATTCCAAATTGGGTTCCGCCGTTTCGAAGACGACACGCAGCAGATCGAGGCCATCTTCGAACAGGTGAAGCGACGCCCATACCTCGGCTATACCCTCGCGCACCGAGGCCAGACCGATCCAATAATTGCTGCCCTTGACCAAAGCCTAGCTTCCGATGAGCGCTCCAATGATACGGCCCGGCGTTGCCCGGAAACACTCAAGTGCGAGCATGTTCTTCTTTTTTGGCATGATGCTGGACGTGCCGGCCACATGATCGGGAAAGGAAAGCGCTGAAAACTCGTTGGTGCAAAACACGTAGAGGTCCTGCGCCACGCGACTCAGCATCGAAAGTGTGCCGATGACAAAATCACGCCAGCCGACCGTGTCAAGGCAGTGTGCAACGATGCCATCAAAGCCGAGTAGCTCAGCGGTCAGTGAACGACTAATGGCAAACGTCGTGCCGGCCATGGCTGCGACGCCCAGCCTGCAGAGGTTGATCCGCTTGAAGTATTCCTTGAACCGTTCGTTTTCGCGTTCGAGGGCTCCAGAAACATTGGTCAGGTAGTAGCCGGATGTGATTGTCTGCGCTGGCTGCAAGTGCGTATAGCCAGGCATAATGGTGGAGCGGGCTGTGCCAAGCTTCTCAATGACGCTGAGACAAAAAGCGCGGGCATGCAGCCGATCCAATTAATGCCTGATGGCGATCCCCGGCCTTCTCAATGAAAACGACCGACCCCATGCTGGTCCCAGCCGGACAGTACGTGTTTATGAGGGCAAGATTTCGTCTCGGTATATTCGTCGGCATCAAGATCGGCAACTTCCCAATAGGCCTAATCATCAAGTCGCACGCCTATGATGCCCCTCCGAATATGTCTGAGATGCTCCCATGAGAGGAAATCGGTGGCTCAAACGAAAAGCCGAAGCGCTCACTCGCCTTGTCCAAATAACAAAGAGGGCGTGCAAGACGAAGCCGTGCGGAATATCGAAATATTTGCAAGGTTTTACAGAGCGCAGTCTGCCTATTGAACCGCCACAACGACATGACACTCGAGCGTCTGGGAGCATCCATGGCCCGGATGCTCCCGTCTTAGTCAGGTATTTGATCCCGACATGTGGCGGGCCGCAATATACCCAAACGTCAGAGCGGGACCAAGCGTGATTCCGCCACCTGGATAGTTGCCGCCCATGATAGATGCGGCATCATTGCCCGCCGAGTATAGGCCCTCAATCGGCCTCCCGCCCGCGTCCAGAACTTGGGCGTTTTCGTTGGTCCTGAGACCAGCGAATGTTCCGAGATCGCCTACATAAAGACGGACAGCATAGAACGGGCCATTCTGGATGGGAGCAACGCACGGGTTTGGTTTATGCTCGGGATCACCTAGCGAGCGGTTGTAGCTGGTCGACCCCTTGCCGAATTCCGGATCTTTCCCGTCCTTGGCGTGAGCATTGAAATTCGCCACCGTCTTTTCGAGAGCGGCGGGGTCTGCGCCAATTTGTCGAGCAAGATCCGCGATCGTCTTGCCGCAGAGCAGGTAGCCCTGCTCAATCAGCTTCTTGTATGGCACTGGAGCGGGTTTGGCGAAGCCCAGGCCGTACTTTCTGAAAGTCCGATGGTCAGCAATGAACCAGGCAGCGTTCTCTGCACCCTCACCGCCTTCTTCTTTGCAACGATTTATCATTGCCTGGCAGAAGTCATGATAGCTGTTCGCCTCGTTGACGAAACGCTTGCCGGAGCGCGTAACAGCAATCACCCCGGGCTTCGAGCGGTCAACGAAGTGCGGGAATGTGCCGAGCGTTCCATCGCTCTTTAAAGGCCTTGAGATCGGCACGAGTGCTGAAGAATATGGTAGATCGGTTTGTACCGTCGCGCCCACCGCTTCTCCCATGCGAAGACCGTCGCCGGTGTTCCCTGGAGGTGCTGGCGAGACATGTTCGTAGCCAGAGGGCGAGTGAGGCATCAGTTCGCGTCTCCGAACCGGGTCCTGTGGGAAGCCGCCCGCGGCGAGAACAACGCCTTTGCGGGCGATGACCTCTACGGGACCGTTCGGGCGATTAACGATTGCGCCCGTCACACGCCCCTTGGCGTCGCGGACAAGCGACTTGACCGGAGACGAGGTCCAAATCGGTACGTTCTTATCGAAAGCCGACTTCGCAAGGCGCCCAATCAGGGCGTTGCCATTGGTAAGCCGCATTGGGCGCCCATAAAAAGCAACATCTCGAAGGAATTTCGCGAACAGCTTGCCAACATAGAAAGCTGAAATTGGAGAGCGCATTACGTTGAAAAAGTGAAGCAGCTCTTTGCCTGAGCCGATCATCATCCCAAGGATCGTGATTTCGGCGAGTGGCGGGCGGAGATACTGCACGTTCTTGCCGAGTAGTCGCGCATCAAATGGACGAGCGACGATGGATCGACCACCGTCAATACCGCCAGGAGCGGTCGGGTGATAGTCCGCAAAGGTAGGGCCAAGATCAAACTCAAGGCTGGTGTCATTCTCAAAGAATTCGACCGCCTTCGGTCCGGTTTCCAAGAATGCGTCCACCTTTCGCTCATCAAAGAATTCACCAGTTTCGTGCTTCAGGTAGGTCTTTGCCTTGTCAAAGGAGTCCTGCACCCCGGCTCTCTTTGCAGGAGCATTACAGGGAATCCACATCCAGCCGCCCGACCGGGCCGTGGTTCCGCCGAAGACAGGCTCTTTCTCGGCGACAACCACGCTAAGCCTGCGGTGAGCCGCCGCGACGGCCGTTGAAAGGCCACCCGCGCCTGATCCTACGACCAAAACATCAACTTCATGACGCTCCATTTTTAAAACTCCATCAAGATGCAAGGTAGCCGCCGTCAACGGGCAGTAGGGCGCCCGTTACGTAGCTTGATGCGGCTGAGCAAAGAAAAAGGATCGGACCGACAAGCTCTTCGGGTTTGCCAGGACGACCCAAAGGAGTATGGGCCATGAAGCGGCCAATAGCCTCCGGATTTTCCCTCGTTGCAACCGTCATGGGAGTCTCGATGACCCCCGGCGCCACCGCATTGACGCGGATCCCGTGCTTCGCAAGGTCGTGGGACAACGCTTTAGTGAGCTGAAGAACTGCGCCCTTGGAAGCCGCATATGCAGAAAGTCCAGGCCCAGCAGAAACCGACATGATCGAAGCAAGGTTGACGATCCGTCCGCGTGTAGTTTTCAGTTGCGGTAAGAACGCCAAAATCATCTGCATGACGCCCGTAGCGTTCACGGCAAGGACAGCGTCCCAATCGTTTGCGAACGTCTCAGACTCGGGCGCGGTTCGCCGAATGATGCCTGCATTATTGACAAGAATACTCACTGGGCCGAGCGCCATTTCTATGGCGGCTGCAACTGCGAAACAGCTTTCAGTCTTGGTGACATCGAGCGCAACCGCGACGGCGTCTCCACCCTGGGATTTGATCTCATCGACAACCGCCTGCACGGCGGTTTCCTGGATGTCGCAGCAAGCGACCTTTGCTCCGGCGGCCGCAAGACCTATAGCGATGGCCTTGCCATTCCCTTGAGCGGCTCCCGTTACAACGGCAACCGCTCCCTGAATATCAAGCATGTTTCCTCCCTCGCCCAGCGACTTCTTTGTCACGCCAGCGCGAATTCGATAGTTACGAACTCTTTTGATTATATCCAACAAAATGACTTTGCCAATACCGAATGATCGGTGAGGCGGTTTAAATCGACAGAGGGTGGCGTTCGGCACGCCCGTTCGGGTGGCGTCGAATGTTTTGCAGCAAGCAGTTCACGCGCAAACAAGTCCAGCAGCGACGTCAATCGAATCCATCCGTCGATATTGCGCAGCGGCAGACTAAGTCACCGACAACATCACATCTGCGTTTGGCAAGGCCACTAGGAGTACAGGGGCCCGTCAGATCTCAAGGCCTCGGTCGGGATGGCGGCCATTCTCCCAGATATTCACAACCGCCTAATCACGAACTAATATCATATTGACAAATCACTTCATTAATAGAGAATAAAAATTGGAGGAAGGCCATTAAGGTGGCCCTACGGTCGCTATGGCGGCCGGGTATTGGAGAGATTCGGGAGGAACTCATGAAGCGCCATTCCACGAGCCGGCGGCGCGTAGTCGCCGCCTCGCATATCAATTTCTTGAATGGGGTGCTGTCATGAAGGACAACGCCGTTATTCTGGAAATGAAAGCCGTTTCGAAGCACTTCGGTGCTGTCAGGGCGCTCCACGGGATCACATTTGATGTCCGTGCAGGCGAAGTTCACGGTCTTGTAGGGGAAAACGGTGCTGGCAAATCCACGCTCATGGGCGTTGCTTCAGGCGCCCTGATCGCTACAGACGGTAACGTCTGGGTTGCCGGAGAAGAGGTGCGCGGCGATCCTCAGAAGGCTAGAAACCTTGGCTTGGCAATTGTCCGCCAGGAGCCTGCTTTGATGCCGGACTTATCAGTGGCGGAGAACCTGTTCCTTGGTCTGCCGGAAGCTCGTAGGCCGCGCCTTGCTAGATTAAATTCTTGGGCTAGAACCCTCTTACAGCGCTGGAGTGCCAACGTGGCAATCGATGTTAGGGCGCCAATCACTACGCTTAACGCAGAACAACGCTTTATTGTTGAAATCGTCAAGGCACTCGCTTGTGAACCAAAGCTCTTGGTCCTCGATGAGCCAACTGAGCACCTCGCCACGGAGGACGTGGAGCGCCTCTTCGCTCGTATTCGTGAGGTTACCGCTCGCGGTGCTTCGGTAATCTATATCTCGCACCGCATCCGAGAAGTTCAAGCGATCGCCAACCGCTTAACCGTCCTTCGTGACGGAGAAGGCCAAGGGACGTACGACGCCGCCTCCCTTTCCGAAGACCAGATCGTGTCTCTCATCGTCGGCACCTCCCTAGACAGGACGTTTCCGTCGAAAGCTGAAGGGCGCGAAGGCAAGGTCGTGCTTGAAACCGCTCAATTCTCCGGCCCAGGCTTTTCTGAAGTCAGTCTAACTGTACGCGCTGGCGAGATTGTTGGTCTAGCGGGGATCGACGCGAACGGCCAACGCGAGTTCATGCGAGCACTTGCCGGTACCAATCGTGGAAGCGGAACAGTCGCTATTGATGGCCGAGACGTCAAGATACCGTCGTCCAAGGCTGCGATGGCGCTTGGAATCTCGTACCTGCCAGGCGATCGTCACCGGGAAGGTATCTTTGCTGACCTAGCGGTACGCGAAAATTTTTCTATCCGGAGCCCAAGACAGGACTTAAAGGGCGGTCTGATCAGCGCGGCCTCGGAAGAGCGTCGCGCCAATAACGCAGTTCGGCGCTTCAACGTCAAAACGCCTGACATTGAGACGCCTATTCGCTCCCTTTCAGGTGGCAACCAGCAAAAGGTGGTGCTTGCCAGCGTTCTCGCGTCCAACCCGAAGGTCCTTCTGGTCGACGAGCCCACACAGGGCGTTGACGTGGGCGCCCGCGCGGAAATCTACAAAACACTCCGCGAGGTCGCGGCGAAAGGGATCGCAATCATACTTGTTTCGTCCGATCAGCAAGAGGTTGCAGGACTGAGCGATCGAGTGGCAATTTTTTCCCGAGGCCGGATCGTCGAGACCCTGGCAGGCGAGCGGGTCACCGAAGACAACATAACGGCTTCCGTGCTGAAGGCTACCGGTCAGCGTGACAAGCACCATAGAGCGGTTGGGGCAGTATGGAAGTGGGCCGCTGGCAACAGCGCTCCTCTCATCATGGTTGCGGTTGCTATCCTCATTCTAGGCGCTGCCGCAGCCGTATGGAACCCCTTTTACATTTCACCACGAAGCCTCACAGGCATGATGACGCTTGTTGCAACGCTTGCTCTTGTCGCGTACGGGCAGCAATTGCTTCTACTGGTTGGTGGTATCGACCTCTCAGTCGGTCCCTTAATGGGCCTTTGCCAAGTGGTTGCGTCCTTCTACCTACTTGAGGAACTCGGACCTGGATCTCACCTGACGGGTTGGACACTCCTGATTCTTGTTGCCATCGCAGTCGGTCTGATCAATTGGCTTCTAGTTGAGCCGCTAGGCCTTCATCCTATGGTAGTAACGCTGGCCACGTTCATGGCAGTGCAGGCAGTTTCCCTCATTCTGCGTCCCGTGCCGGATGGCATGATCGACTCCGACATCATGATGGCGCTGGGCACAAAGATTGGCATTTTACCCGTCATCTTTATTGTGGCACTGCTGGTTGGCCTCTTCCTGGAGTTCGTCCTTTATCGAAAGACCTTTGGCCTTTCCTTGCGGGGTCTAGGCTCGCGCCAGGAGGCCGCCCGCACAGCCGGTATTCGGCCCGCCACCACCCGCCTTCTGGCTTACGTCGGGTGCTCTTTGCTCGCTGGTATTGCTTCAATCACGATGATGCCTCAGGTCGGTATTGGTGACCCGCGTGCGGGCCTCGGCTACACACTAGGTTCGATCGCAGCCGTGGTTATCGGCGGCGCTAGCCTGTTCGGCGGACGTGGTTCGTTTGTAGGCGCCTTCCTCGGTGCGATCTTCATCACCCAGGTAAACTCAGTGACCTCATTCCTGAGCCTTGACCAGGCTTGGCAATCATACCTGCTGGGGTTCCTCATTCTCGCAGCGGTGGCGCTCTATTCTAAGAGCCGCCAGAAAGTGGTGCAGGCATGACCCAAGCAGCAGTCCGTGAGAAAAATGTTGTGACCACACTCACGACCGGCGAGCGGCTCCGCCGCACGACGTTCAATGAATTCACCTGGATTTGGGGCGGAACCGCGTTGATCTTCATCGTCAGCGCAATCCTTGCGCCCGGTACAGTGCGAGTTGCATCCATATCTTCTATGCTTCCCTTTGCGGCGATCCTTGCCATCGCCGCGGTGGGACAGACCATCGTTATTCAGCAGCGCGGTCTCGACATGTCGCTGCCTGGCATCATGACGATCTCTGGATTGTTGCTGGCCAAATTCGGGTTCATGACAGGCTCGCTCCTACTCGCAGTACCCTTGACGTTGGTTTGCGCTTGCCTTTTCGGAATTCTGAACGGGCTGCTTGTTGCCAAAGTCAACATCACTCCGATTGTTACGACTCTGGCGGTCAATGCGATCCTGCTTGGTGCTGTTCGAACAATCTCGGGTGGCAGCCCGATGTCGGCTCCGCCTGAACTGGCCGCGTTCTCGCACTATCAGATTCTAGGCGTCCCCATGACGCTCATCCTGGCACTGCTTTTCATCGTCTTCATCAGTGTAGCCACAAGACGCACGGTCTATGGTCGCCGCTTCGTTGCAGTTGGCGCCAACCCTGCTGCAGCAGCTGCCGGGGGTATGCCAGTGCTTCCCTACCAGGTGGGAACCTACGCAATAGCTGCGATCTGCTTTGCAGTCGCAGGTATGCTCTATACTGGCTTCATTGGTTCAGCGTCGCAGACAGCCGGTAACGACTACCTCCTCCCCGCCATCGCGGCAGTTGTCGTGGGCGGCACGCCCTTCACTGGTGGACGCGGAAGTGTTGTGGCAAGCGGCGTGGCCGCTCTGTTCATGGTTCAGCTTGGCCAGATGGTGCTGGCCCTTGGCGCGGATACATCCGTGCAGCTACTCGTTCAGGCGCTTTCAATCATCATTGCGGTTACGATCCGCTACATTCCCTCGGCGCTGAGCGTGTTGCGAGCCTGAAGGTCGCAGGGGGGGCGGTTCTAGGTATGCGAATGGAAAGTGGAATGATCTCTGTTTTTGGCTTGATGCGCTTCAACGATGGCTACACCATAAAAGACGCAAAAGGTTCGGCGGCTAACCGCTCTGAGACTAACCAAAAGTCTCAGCTACCGGGTTCGAAATTGAATCTCGTTTCTGATCGAAATCAGCTCGGAATCACCTACCAAAGAGGTGGTCTTGAGTTGGATGCTATCTCACAGTTCAAGCTTACCGACGTCTCCGCTGGCTTCTCGGCGGCCGAGGCAGGCGAGATGGACGTTGGCGCAGGGCTGTCGCAGGAGGGTCTCAAGGATATTTTTGTGCTCACGGCTTTCGCGGACACCGTGATTGAACCGCCGACGAACGGGACATTCGTAAAGCGCATGTCACTTCTGACCAAAAGATCCGATGTCGACCTTGAGCGCTTCCGCAGCGAATGGTTTGGTGTGCATAGTATCCTGCTGCGACGCATGCCGGGCATTTTGGGGTACCGTCAGAATTTCATCATCGATTCGCCGCCGCATGGCGACCGGACGCCTATTCACGGGATCGCGGAGCTTTGGTTCGAGACCCGGGACGCGATCGATCCAGCGTTTCGGTCCGACAAGGGGATTACCACGATGACGCATGCCAAGGAGTTCATAGGCGAGATAACAACGTTCATAGTCGAGCCGCTCGACCTATAAGACTAGCGCTCTCCTAATAGCGACTTCCTGAAGGTGGCACGATGCATCCGGATCTTTGGTTTTTCGTGGTCGCTACAATTGCGATCATCATACTTGGTTTATCAAAAGGTGGATTTGCGGGCATCGGCATGATCAGTACTCCGATGCTGGCGCTCGTTATGGGGCCGCTTGAAGCCGCCAGCTTCATGCTCCCGGTCATGCTCAGTCAGGACGCAATAGCGGTCCTTATGTATCGGCGTATCTACAATCGCAAATCTCTCGCCGTTTTGCTCCCAGGTGCCGTTCTAGGTGTTATCGCCGCGTACCTTCTAGCTTCAAGTGTGGCGGAATGGGTAGTGGAGCTTGTCCTCGGCGTCGTCTCATTGGCTTTCGCACTTTGGCAGCTGTTAACGACTTGGCGCGGCGCGCCCATAAAGGCGGACTCGAAAGGAAATTCTACGCTGGGCATTGCTTGTGGTGCCGGGGCGGGCTTCACCAGCACTATCGCTCACGCGGGTTCACCGCCGTTCCAATTTTATGCGATGCCGTTGCGACTTAGCCGGGACGAATATGTCGGTACGAGCGTATATTTCTTCGCCATCTTGAATGTCATGAAGCTTCCAGTATTTTTCTCATTAGGACAGTTCAATACGGCAGAGTTGCCCCTCATTGCAATGTTCATTCCCATTGCGATGGTCTCCAGTTGGGTGGGCGGCAAGCTCGTTCGGTACGTCAGTCCCGAAAAATTCAATATGCTGATTATTATCTTGCTGATTGGGGTGAGTTTTGCGCTGATCTTTCAAGGGCTAATGGGTTAACCGACACTGCGCGGCCTTGCCATCTCCTACTTGATGTATCTGATCATCTTGGGTGTACTCGGTGTCGCCGTTGCGGTTTTTGTCGCCAACGACTTGACGCTCTTATTCGGAGTTCTGTGACAGGCTTCCTATGGGCTGCAATGGGCATGGCCCGGTGCGCTGTTCGCTGCGCACGACCGTTCGCAAGCGTCACATCATGGCTATCGGCATGTTAATCACGGCTTTGGCGGCTTGGCCAGTGGCAGCTGGGCTTGGATTTGGCGGGCCGGCGATTAGCCTTATGCTGGCCGGCGTCATATCCGGTCCCATCGATCTTGCTCTTCTGACGCTTCGCTAGCGTCGAACCGATCCACAACAACTCGGACGCGTCATGTCGATTTCGGTGAGCCTGAATCTGGCTGGTTTCCCTCTCGGCTCCGCCTTGGCCGGCAGGATGTCATCGCTGTCGACGACAGTCCTGCTGGCGGGCATTGCAGCTGTCGTTGCGGCCATTTCGACGATATCGATACACTTCGACGCCAAGGCTGTTGCCGATCAGATGTTGTTCAGCGGGAAACGACGTGATGTCCTCAACATCTCTAGCATAAAATCATAAAATACAGTGGGATTGACGTTGTAATCGAGCATTGCGGGATAAACGATGCTGCTACGCGAAGGGAAATATAACGGGGTAGTCATGTTAGAATGCTTCGGTTCCCAATCTCAGCGACAGGGCTAGAACGAGCCGTAAGCCGATCGGCGACCTGAAGGGGAAAGACCGCCCAGATACTTCGGGCGGCGTTCCGTGCTTGGGAGCATCACTGCTTAAACAGCGCCTGAAGCTTGTCTTGCGGAAGCGACGAGGCGAGATCCGCGTCCGGCGGGAAGTTCTTGTTGCAAGCTGGGTCCTTGCCCTGTTCGCTATCGGCGAATGGAAACGCGACCAGCGCCCGAGGCTCCGTGTTCTCGATTCCGTTAAGCTTTGCTAGCGCCGCACGTAGGGCAAACCGGGTGTCCGCCGTAGTCCCACTGAGAGCAAGTTGCTTCCACGCCTTTCCGGTCGCCTTCGCCTCCATATAGAGGCAAGAATATTCATTATTGGTTGCGATGAAGGCCATCGCAGGCACGGTAAGACCGGCAGCCTGATAAGCCTTTACAGCTGCGAGACTCGTGACGCCATAATCTGACGCAATAGCGTCGATTTTAGGATATTTGGCGATAAGACCGGAGACCGCCTTTTGCGCGTCGGCAGGGCTCCAATTCGTGACGATGAACTTGTCGTCAAGCAGTTTGATTTTCGGGTACTTCTTCAGGCCTTCCTTGTAACCATTCAAGAAGGTTACCGACGAAGCAGAGCCTGCGAGGCCGCCCAGGAAAATCGTGTTCCCCTCTCCTACGGATTTCCCTACCCACTCAGCAAAAATCTTCCCGGCAGAATAAGCGTCCTCATAGGGATTGACCGAATAGTCGACGCCGAGCTTGCCTTTCAGATCGTTGAAGTATGGCGCCATAGTTACGCCAGCCTGCGTCGCCGCACGATAGGCGGGCAGCGCGGCATCTCCGAAGTCCGTAAACGTCACAATGATATCGTAACCCTGTGCGGTGTAGCCGTTGATCGCAGAGTTGTAGGCCTGCGCATCACCGGCAGCGTCAGTGTACTGAACATCCGTGATGTTCGGGCATTTAGCAGCTTCGTCTTTCAGCTCTGCAAGTGCCGTCCTACGCCATGAGTTTCCGCCATAACCGTCAACGAGAGCGACGCGGAGCTGCTTCGTTCCGCAGAGCTTTGTGATGTCTGCATGCTTGTTGACGTAGACAAAATCCTCGGCGAAAGCTGCGTCGGTCGCTAAAGCTGCCAACGCCGTGCCAGCAGTTGCCGCCAGGATTGCCTGCTTCAAACCAGAAATTTTCATGATCACTCCTCCCAGGGCCGAAGTCCAAGTGCGCCACGCGGCCATGACATGGGCACACGAAACCACTCCGCAAAACTGCGGAGTGGAAAGTCTCGATCGCATAGAAAGCGGGTCCTCTCCCACCCTCGCAGTTAGCCCAGGAAGGCCGCTACCGACTTCACTTCGGTGTAGAGCTCCAGGGCAGGCTTGCCCATTTCTCGGCCCCAGCCAGACTCCTTGTAACCACCCCAAGGCATGTTGGCG
>NZ_CP072140.1:0-18992 GCF_019355535.1 Agrobacterium sp. S7/73 | reverse complement strand
TAAGGGGTAGGTTCTCGCGTTCCTACGACCGCAAGGCATTTAGCCGCATGCAAACCAGATTCATCGCCCTTCACATAGAGGACGGCCGGTGGATCAGGGATATTTCGCAGCCGTTCGGGGTAGCCTTCGTCATGGAAGGAATAGAATTTGATGCCGCTGGCTTTCGTGTTTTCCAGCTCGTCCTGAGCGCGGTCCCACGCGTCCAGTAGGGCGGCTTCCGGCAATTTCGCCCGGATCGCCCTATCTACGACGAGTTCCTTCGCGTCACTGGTGGGAACAGGACCGTGAACAATGCGTAGGGCCGCGCGACGGCCAACACCTTTGAGCTTCATCAGAGCGGCAAGAGCCACGGAGGTCGTTGATATGGACGATACAGCCATGTTCTAGCCCTTCTTGAATTTCGCGTCGTGCTCCTGTTCACCCTGCTTCCAGAGATCGTCCCAACGAGCAGGAACGTGATCGTTATCAGGATTAGGGCAGAAGGCCACACTTTCAGCCTTTGCAAGCGCTATCCCGTAGACTTTGCACTTTGGATTTGCCGCAAGTACCGCCAGAGCGATACGCGACAGTGTATCACCCCGCGTGATGAAATCATCAAAAACAAAAATGTGGTCGGCGTCGATCTTCGTGGATTGGTATTTTGCCTTGTCTAGCTCGGCGCTACGACCGTCAGCAGAATATATTGAGTGAATCTTCTGATGAACATTTTTTGAGAGCGCTGCGTCGGTATACTGCGCACCACATATCCTTGCGCATTCCTTGGCTATCCATGGAATGGACCTATTAGGGTCCGCCTTGGTTTCTCCTGATGAGAGAGCAGGAATGAACGCTGTGCGCTTCGGATCGATGCCGAGATGCTTGATGAGAGCCGGGACGGCCTCATAGAAAACCGTTGCTCCACCCCACTCAGCCTTATTATTCTTGTCCTTGAAGCGAATGAAACGAGCAGTCCAGTGCTCGTTCGTCTTGTCCTTCAGCCTGTAGGCAATCGCATAAGAATACGTCAGGCCGTTAGAAATGCTCAGGTGTGGAAACCCCATCCATCCAGCGACCATGTTATAGTAAATCATCATTACCCCCTCCCCGTTTCTCAGCCCGCCGAAAATGTAGTAACCGTACGGGCGATATTCAACTATGAGGCGAGACGCTGGCAACCTCTGTGAAAGCGGGCTAGCCCTGTCGATGATACGGTGCATAGCCGCGCTCTATTGCCGGTCAGATCGTAGTCGCTGGATGGTCCACCGGCTTACCCCATACGATAGCGCCACAACGGAGGGCGCTTCTCCCCTGTCCAGCCGCTCAAGCGCTTCCTGCTGCTGATAGGGGGTCAATTTCGTCGGTGCACCGAACCGTACGCCCCGTGCCTTGGCATGCGCCCGCCCTTCGCCGGTTCGAACCTTGATCAGCTCGCGCTCATACTCCGCAAGCCCGGCAAGGATCGCCAGTAGTAACCGACCATGCGGGCTTGTGGTGTCAGCCCATGCGTCACCCAAGGACCGGAATCCGGCTCCGCGTTTCGCCACAGTGTCGAGGATCAGGTGCAGGTCTAACGAGGATCGGGCGAGGCGGTCGATCCTCGTCACAATGAGCACATCCCCGTCGTTCAGCTTATTGAGCAGACCCTTTAGGCGGGGGCGCTCACGCGCTCCGCTGGCCACCTCGCGCACAATCGTCTCACAGCCTGCCGCGCGCAGCGCCTCCGCCTGTGCTGCAACATCCTGTCCATCCGTTGAGACTCGCGCGTATCCATAAATCATGGATCGTTTATGCACCAGATTTCTGCACCGTGCGAGAGGGTGCAAAATCAGCATCTTAGCTTATGGTGCAAAAGTCTTGATTTCTGCACCGTCAGCGCGCAGAATCCATGCGTGTAGCAAGGAGCCAGTGCCGTCATGATCGAGGAAGCACGTAAAATTGCAGGATCGTCAGAAGTCTGGCCTCTTCCGGCCATTGCCACCTATGAGGACTTCGACAGCCCGTCAGCAACGCAGCGCTACACGGAAACGCTCTACAAGGCAGAGAACGCCGGTTATTACCTCATGATCATGCGCGATCTGTTCGAAGTCTCGCAGGATGCCGCTTTTTCATGGCTGAATAGGCGCGGCTTCAATGACGTGGTGATTCATCTATACTGCGCCCTTGAAGGATCAGAGATCGAGCGAGGGACGGAGAAGGACCATGTTGCGTAATCTATTAGGACGAGGCCCGGAAAAGAACGCAGAGCTGCCAGATGTGCGCTCGCTCTATGATCCCACGTATTTTGACGGCAGAAAGCTGATTGCGAGCCCGGAAAACGAATATGGGGTCTTGCTGAACCTAGGGCTTCAAAATGAGGTTGCCCGCCTCGACACCAAAGAGCGGCTTGATACCCTGATTGAGATTCAGCGCGAGCTGCTGGAAACACAGAAAGCCATTCTGGAAGCCCTGCAACG
Organism: Agrobacterium sp. S7/73; assembly: GCF_019355535.1. NCBI lineage: Bacteria > Pseudomonadati > Pseudomonadota > Alphaproteobacteria > Hyphomicrobiales > Rhizobiaceae > Agrobacterium > Agrobacterium sp. S7/73. Next base: position 16,560 of record NZ_CP072140.1, on the reverse strand, counting down.
GCCGGAGCGCGCCTAACCTACCTTGCAGTAATGCAGCACCTTCCGGCCGTCCTCGCTGTCGATGGTGATGGAGATCGCCAGCCTTCCAATCCGGGTGAAGGTTCCTTTCGCCGGGGTAGTGCCGTCGCCGCTCCCGTCAGCTGCCTCACTCTCTACGTTGATCGTGAACGGCACCACGTTGCCCCTGCCCTGCCCTAGCTCGACATTGCCGGTCACAGCGGAAACGTCCTGATTATCGTCCCAACGGTTCCCGGCAATGGTCAGGTGCTCAGTTGAATCCGCGAGGTCAGAGGCCAGAAATTTCTGGCAATCGGCATCGTTGCGCGGCCCTCTGTCGGTCTCGGCCGCTGTGCTGGCCAGATAGTACGCATAGCGGCCATCCAGCGAGCTTTGCGCGGCAATGGCGCTTGCCGGAGCCACAACGGCTAGAGCAAGTGCGGCAGTCTTCATGATGTCGCTCATAGCCCATCCCCCTCCCGTGTCATCAGCATGAGCATGTGCGCAATCGCGCTATCGGTGCGGCCTTGAAGGTTCTGCGCCATCGAGGACGCGGCGCGCAGCTCGAGCGCGCTTTGCCGTGTCATGTTGATGGCGAGGGAACGGAGATCGGCGTCGGCATTCGCGATGGCGCTGCCGCTGCTGGTCATATAGGTGCCCTCCCCGCCAGCCATCGCATTCGTGTTGTCACTGTCGCCGGAGCTGGAAGGCGTCTCCGCGACGGTCTGGCCGGGTGTGCAGCTATTCGGCAAAGTCTGGTTGCGACCGGCGCGCACCGCAGCCATGCCGACGACCGGAACACGCTCCTTCAGGTAGCGCTCCGGGTTCACATAGAACCATGTGTTCGGTGACGCGGATCGCAGCGCGTCGGCCGTGGCATAGCCGGTCGGGTCTTTTTTGTTGCCATCGGCCGGAAACGCGCAATCGTCCGTGCTCGATCCCGGCACGCATTTCGTTGCGGAAATCGCACTTGCCGGTACTTGCACCTCGAAATGCAGATGAGGCTTACCGGCCGACTTCACATCACCGATTTTGGCGATTTCCTCTCCGGCGCTAACGTCCCTCGGGTCGGGTCGTGAAGCCGAATGAAGGTACAGGGTGCGGAACTGATCGCCAGTGACTTTCACACCCATAGAACCCACGGTGAGCTTGCCGTCATGAGCTGCGAAAAGCGGCTGACCGTTTGAGGCTTGGCCCTGCGCTCCTTGCGGATAAATGTCCGATCCGCGATGCCAGCCATTTCCCGCGCCAGCACCAGGTCGATCCCATGCGCCGTATTCGGAAAAGACCACAGGGCTTGTGACAGGGTGCGCCACCAAGCAGGAACCTGCCCCGCCGCCCTCTCCCCCGGTGCACTGTTCGTTGACCTGATTTTCCGCGACGTAAGTTCCGGCGCAGGTGCCGTTTCCGTCTACCGCGTCGGAGCCTGTGCCCTTGTTGGTGCAGTCGCCGCCGCTCGTCAGCCAGTATTTCAGACCGCCAGCGCCGACGAGATGGCTACCGGCGATCAGCCCGGCCCGCGTGACCGGAACGCCGTTGATGGTCTGGCCGATATATTGTTGCCAGTTGCCGAGATAGCTCAGATTCTTCTCGCCATAGGCCAGAAAGGCGTTGTCCTGTGCGGTCGGGTTCGACAGGTAATCATCCAGCGATTTCACGCCGTCCTTGCCGGTCCAGTTGCCGCCAGCATCCATGTACCCGGCATCCTGCAGGGCCTCATCGCCCATCTGATAGGCGCCATAAAAGCCGTTCCCGGTGTTGGTTGAGTAGTCGCCGGAGCCTTCGGACTGGCGGATATTGCGCATGAAGCCACCGCAGTCCGTCGCGGTGGGTTGAGCGTTTCGGGCTTCGGTCAGGGCGGTTGTCGCCAGCAAAATGCTGACTGCGAAAGTAGATCGGCGCAGGATCATGGCAGATCGACCGGCTTATCGCAGATGGTCAGTCGGCCCTCCGTCACCTTGAGCTGATTGAGCGCTCCGCAGGCGGTGAACGCCTTGCCCGAGGCGGCGACCTCATAGGACGGCGTAAGGCGCTGCACCCTCCATGTGCATTCATCCGGCCTGCATGACTCGGCCGACCGGAACGACGACACCAGATATTGCGCGGACCCGGCTTTAAACAGGCCGTAGGAGAAGCTATAGGCCCGCCCGCCAACAGCCTTGATTTCGTCGGCCCACACGTCGCGCATGATGGTTCCGATGCCATTTTTCGGGTCTTGGCTCTCTGGCGCGCGCAGCTTTGTGAGCGTCAGCGGATCGGCATGGGCCGAGCTGGCAACGAGTATGGATGATAGAGCGGCAGCGCTGATAATCGACCGCACGAATGGTTTCCTTTGCCTCATTATCTTTTACCTCCTGTGCCGGAGAGCTGCTTGCTCTCCCTCTGCTGACGCAGACGAGAAACCTGATTACCGGTTCCGGCCAACGATCCGCGCCCGCCAATGGCAATTTGTGCTGCCGCAGCAGCGGCCGGGTTGCCGAGCATTCCCTCCCCGCGTTGGGCCTGCGAACCGAGAACACGGCTCATACCGGCGTCAACGCCATCCATCACGGCATCGCCTACGCCGTCGATCAGACCGCAGCAGATCGAAACCAGTGCTACCGCCGCCGAGGCGTAGATCATGAAGCCCCCTATCGCCAACGCGATGTTGCCTAACTGCCCCCCGGCGCTGATCGGCCCCGCGTAGGCCATGGCGGCGTAGGCGTTGCGTGTGAGGATGTTGAGGAAATCCAGTCCGACGCGCATCAGGAGCATGCAGAAGATCAGACCAATGATGATAAGCGCCGGACGCATGAGCAGTGCCAGCAGCACCATCAAAGCCCGCGCAATGCTGGTGCCTTGTAGGCTCCCGTCGCGGTTTGGATAGAACATCTGCATCAGCCAGAACGGCGCTGTGATGATCGTCTGTACCGCCAAGATCAGCCACGAGAGCGCGGCGAGAAAGAAATAGATCAGCGGCATGTACGGCACGACCACGGCCAGCAGAAAGCCGATGGCGACCAATAGCCACCCCAAAGGCCCGAGCATTTCGAGCATCTTGCCGCCGATAAATGCGAGTATGTTTGCTTTGCCAACGGCGGATTCTGCTGCAATCTCTCCGCCTTTGGCGGCGGTAACGAGAGTACCGCCAGCGGCAAGCATGGCACCGCCTGTCGTCTGCAATTGCGGGATAGGGTCGGCCCAACCTTCCCCGTTCAGGGAGTTGCCTTCATTGTTCTGGCCCATCATCCCGAGGATCCAATCGGTCAGACGGCCCCAACCCATTCCCGCGCCGCGAATAGCAGCGATTTCAGAGGAGTTCGCACCTAACCCGCTGTCTCGGTTAGCGCTGTTCAAGAACGTGCCCGACATCTGATCGAGGTTCGCCACATCAGATGCATATTGCTTGAAAAACACCTCAAGTTCGTTTGAGCAGGTTGTTTTCCAAACTGCCCAAGTGCCGGACACGACGCAGCCCCACGCCGCCGCGAGATCACGAGACGCAGGCGAGGCCGAAACAGAAATCCCCTTGCGGATGCCGTCGCGAGCGGAGGTCGCATTCACCAAAATGCGCTGATAGAGGACCGCATAGAACCAGCCATTCCGATTTGAGGAAGACATGGCCTGCGCAGTGATTTGGCGCAACTCCGGTTCGGATTGCTGAAACTGCGTGTTGATAGCTTGCTTCGCCGCAGCCACGACCGCAGAAATCGACTGTCCGATTGCATCCACTTCGGCCGGGCCGCGCTTGCGAAGGCCATCCGCCGGGAAAAGAACATCCGTCAGCTTTTGCGCCTCTGTATCGAGAGACGTAAGGATCGCATCCGCACCGGCCTTACCTGTCCGAGCAGCGTATTTGCTTATCGTATCGGAAATCTGGTTCTGGATGGCCAGATTCGATGGATCAGCGTTCCCGTTTCCCTGCGCGTTCGGGGCCGATTTTTCAATGGAATAGGTAGCGGTCACGCCACCACAAAGCCCAATACTATCGTTGAGGGACGGCGGCGCTTTGAAGTAGATGCTTCGCTGCGCAAAGCCCTCCTGCGTGTCCTTCACTTCGGTTCCAGACACAGGGGTAATTTGACCGTTGGTCGTTGCCATGCTGGCAAGGCTTTTATTCAGCGAGCGCTTGCAAAGCTCACCACCCACGCGGGCCTGCAAAGCCTGTGTTATAGCCGTCCGCAGATCGGCCTCGGTGCCATCGCCTCCATCACTCCACCAGCCGCTTTCATTCAGGTTCGTGAACGTCTTGTTGACGGCGGTTGAACTCGCCATCTTCTCCCCGGCGAGCCGCCACATCGAGTCCCCGAGGCCCGACGACCAGACGGCTACCTGCATCGTTCCGATTTGGAGCGCACTAAAACCATTAAAGGCCGGGAAGCAGAGGATCGCTCCTACCCCGGCCAAAACCAGCGTCCAGCTTGGGTTCATCGAACGCCCGCCCGCCTCGCCATCATTGGCCGTGTTCTTCAGGCTCGCGAAAATCAGGTAAGTTGCGACAACCGCGATCACCGCGAGCATCGCCACGTTCAAGGTGGTGACGAGCTGGGCCAGAATGTCGTTTGTATTGTCGCAGGTTCCCCCGGTCGGGGCCGCTTGCCCGCCCGGCACCCATAGATAATCGAACGTGCAACCGAGGATACGCCGCAGGAATACAAGGCCCGCACTGTAATCTTCGGGTGTGAAAAGCTCTGTGATGTCTGGCCGATCTGCCATTCCCCGCCCTCACTTTCACATTGTTTTTGAAAATAAAAACAATGTATTTCCTTCAATTGAAATATTTTAACCCATTCGAGAATCCGTGACCAGAATAGTTTCACAGTGTTTTTGAAATAGAAAACAATGTGAAATGGCGAGTTGATTGCATCAATTATTGATTGTGCTTTATTTTTTTGGAAGCATGTGAAGTATATGCCTAATCCGAAGCATTTAACGGAGGCATATTATGATTCCGAGGCCGCCAACCCGCGTAAAGCCATGCGTTATCAAGGGTCCGCACCGTTATGTCGCAGCCGTTGCCCGTGAGGCTTTGCGCCCAGATCGTGCCGCCTGCCCTTCCTGTGAAGCTGGATCGCTTCAGCCCACCAACGATGACGAGGTGCGCTGCTGCGACCATTGCGGAACTGTCGTCACGCTCGACGATCTGGCGATCTTGAACGGGGCTTGGCTGGACGATACAGCTCCGCAGCGCCGTGATTATTTCCAACGGCATGCGCGGCTTCTGGTGCAGGTGGCGTGTCTATTCTTGGCATTGGCGGCAGCGTTGAGCTCTTACGCTGGTTCACCTGACATGCTGTTCGCCGCCGCCAGCCTTATTCCAGTTTTTTTGGCGGGTATATTCGCTATGCGTTATAGGGCATGGCAGGCCGCAACGGGCCGAGTCTATGAGACAAAGGCACCGTTCGGGGATTTCATGCGCGACGAGCTGCGCAGCCTCACAGGTGGACGCGGATGACGTTCTGCGGCTCCCATGGCGTGAAAATCACCCCCTTGAGAAATAAGGGGTTGCAGAATCGTTCAAATCACCGCTTACATGTAAGAATGAAGCAACGTACCGAACAGATTCGCAGGGACGTGGCCGCGCATCGTGCGCGGCAGGCTGCTGCTGGTCGCACGTCGCTCACCACCTTTATTTCCAATGAGCTTATCGAGGCTATCGACAAGCTCAAGGAGCAGAGGGGCGTGCAATCGCGCGCACCGATCATCGAAGAAGCTTTGAGGTTCTATATCGAGAACGCACCGAGGGCATAAAACGAAAAACCCCTGACCGTTGGCGCGGTAAGGGGTTTTTGGATTGTCGGAACGACCTTGTTGGGAAGCCCGTAAGACTGCTTTTCAACATAGTCGAGAGACCGCCACCCTGCAAGACATGAGTCTTGCGGGAACGCAGAATCTTTGTCCGCTGTCCATGCCCTCCCGACGGAGGACGAAGAGACTATGTTTGCACAAATTGGGGCGGTGCTCGCAGGGGCACCGGCCGGGCGGGAACGCACACCCGTTCGAAGGCAATCCCGCGCGGCCGGGAGATGCGAGGGCGTATTCTGGCGTCGGACCAACCGGCAGGAGGTCCGCCAGATCGTGCTGGCGGCGAAGCGCTACGAGCTGGCAAGCCGAGAACCTGGCTCTCGCAATGGCCCTCTTGGGAGCGTGGCGATTGAGGTGCTGGAACTATTCGCCAATATGGTCGATTTCCGCACCGGCAGGCTCGATCCAGCCATAGAAACTCTCATGCGTAAGCTCAGGCGCTCTCGTGACGCCATCGTGCGCGCCTTGAAGGCACTGCGCTCGCATGGCTTCCTCGACTGGCTGCGGCGCTATGTGCCGACCGGCAACGAGGGACGCGGCCCACAGGTCCAGCAGACCAGCAACGCCTATCGGCTGTCGCTCCCTGCCCGCGCCCGTCAGTTCCTAGGCCGGTTCGGCGTGACCCCTCCCCCGCCCGACGATCATGTGCAGGCCGAGGCCGAGCGCGCAGCCGAGATGGAGGCGCACCGGGCATCGCTCGACATCGAGGCCCGAACCTTGTTCGACGTGGGCGACAATGCCTTGGGGCAGGCTCTTGCCCGCCTTGGTAAAGCAATCAATTTACGTGAGTCCGCCAAGCAGACTGAATCCCCATCTGGTTTTATAAAAGTTAGAAAAGAATAAGCGGACGCCGCTGTTCGGGCCTCTATCGAGGCCCTGCGGCGGTTCCGGCCCGCGTTAAGTGCGGGCCGGTGCGGCACCCTCAGCACTCAAAACAGCAACACCCGCGCCTGCGGCAAATGTCGCATGGGCTTTCGAGAGGAAGCGGGCGGATAGGGCAGCGCATAATTATGAAATCATGTAAGCATGCTTGCATGTAATCATGAAATATGCGATTGTTTTTGTATCGTACGAAACAAAAGAGGCTTCCATGTCCCCCGCCAATCCGACTGCGAAAACCTACGCCGCACTGAATCAGGCGTTCGATTTTTTCAACGACCGGCTTTTCGGGGGCGAGCTGCCGCCGTGCCTCGTGACCTTGCAGCGCAAGAACAAGGCTTATGGCTATTTCGCGGGCGGGCGGTTCGGATCGAAAGACGGCGCGGAGATCACCGACGAGATCGCGCTGAACCCGTCACACTTCAAAAGCCGCACCGATGAGCAGAGCCTTTCGACGCTCGCGCACGAAATGGCCCATCTCTGGCAGCACCATTTTGGCAAGCCGTCGCGCTCCGGCTACCACAATAAGGAATGGGCGGCGAAGATGCATGCAATTGGCCTGCACCCGTCAGACACCGGCCGTCCGGGCGGCAAGGAGACTGGGCAATCGTGCAGCCACTACATCATCGAGGGCGGTTCCTACGCGCGCGCTTATGCCGATCTGGCGGCTCAACCCGACTTCTCGGCCCTCTATGTCGAGCTTTGGGACGACGCCGAGGCCCGCAAAAAGCGCAGAGCGAAGTCAGCCAGCAAGACCCGCTACACCTGCCCGTCATGTGACATGAACGCTTGGGCGAAACCCGGCGTGCGCTTGGTGTGCGGTGAGTGCGGTGAGCCGATGACACCGGAGGAAACGGAGGACTGATTAACGGAATTGCAATGCAAACATGCTTTCATGCTTGGCAGAAGGCATGCAATCTAACTTGCATGAAAGGATGCAAACATGATTACAGTAGCGTTCTGCACTCAAAAAGGTGGGACTGGCAAGACCACGATAGCGACGGCACTCGCGGTCGCGGCGCATCGGGCCGGTAAGAAATCGGCCTTGCTCGACCTCGACCCGCAGACAAACGCCGTCAACTGGTTCGACCGCCGCGAAGGGGACGGCCCCGATGTGGCCTCGATCCAGCCGGGGGCTATCCGGCGTTCGCTGGATGCCTATCGCGGCCTTGGCATGGATTGGGTGTTCATCGACACGCCCGGCAAGATGGACAGCGCATCGACCGAAGCGGCCAAGCATGCCGATATGGTCATCATCCCGACGCAGGCGCAGATTTTCGCAATCGACACCTTGGAGCCGCTAAAGCGGCTGCTGGACATGGCAGGCAGTCCGCCCGCCTTCGTGGTGCTGAATCTGGTGCACCCGAACGCCGGGGGTAGGGCGGCTGACGACGCGCTGGCAATTGCCGAGCGGTTCAACATGACTGTTGCGCCCGTCCACATGTCCCGACTGAAAGCCCAAGAAGATGCCCCGGCCTTGGGACAGACGGCACAGGAGCTTGAGCCGGAGGGACGAGCAGCACAGGAAATCGCCGGTCTTTTCGAATTTCTTACCAAACAGGCAAGCATGATTGCAGGCAATCATGAAAGGATGAAAGCATGAGCCGCAAGCCGTCCCTCTTGGCAAGCGCCATTAAAACCGCCGAGCAGCCAGCGGCCGACGCGCCGACTATCGAGGTCGCTTCCGATACGCAGACCGAGCCGAAGCGTCGTGCTCGCAGCGTCCAGCCCGCTGGGAGCTACGTTGCGCCGTCGCGGGCGAACAAGACGGCCAAGACGCATTATCTCCCGCCTGCCTATTGGGAAACGCTGGAAGAACTCAGCTTCCGAACCCGTGATCCGCAGGGCAAGCGGATTCCACAGGAGCGGCTTGTCGCGGAGGCGCTGAACCTGCTCTTCGTGAAATACAATTTCCCCGTGGTTCGCGAGAGCGAAGAATAAACAGAAAGCATGTTTGCATGCTTTCATGATTTCATGAGTGCCCGGATTTGGGATTGAAAAATATACCAGAACAGGTATAAGGTTTTTTATGAAGCAGGAAGAACGTCCGCTTGAGTGGATTGGCAGCAGCTACAAGGACCTGATGCAGCTTCCGGCCGATGTGCGGAAGTCGGTCGGCTTCGCCCTGCATTTCGCGCAGCACGGCGAACAGCACCCGGCGTCAAAGGTGCTCAAAGGTTTTGGCGGCGCTGGCGTGTTGGAAGTGGTCGAGAACGATGTGGGAGGCACATACCGGGCCGTCTACACGGTCCGGTATGAGGAAGCGGTGTTCGTGCTGCATTGCTTCCAGAAGAAGAGCAAGAGCGGCATCGCCACGCCGAAAGAGGACATGGATGTTATCCGAGCGCGGCTCAAGGTAGCCGAGGCTATAGCCAAGGAGATGAGAGATGCAAACGCGCGTCGTTAATGGAATCGAGGTTACGACCAGTTCCGGCAATGTCTTTGCCGATCTCGGTCTACCTGACGCCGACAAGCTCAAGGTGAAATCCGGCCTGATGATCGAAATCACCAAGGCCGTGCGGAGGCTTGGACTGACACAGGAGGAAGCGGGGCGGCGCATGGGACTTCCACAGCCGAAGGTGTCAGCCCTGTTGCGTGGCGACTTCACCAATCTGTCAGAGCGCAAACTGATGGATGCCCTGAACCGCCTTGGCTACGATATCGAGATCAGGGTGCGGCCTACGGCCGATCCGGTCGGGCACCTGACGCTTGCGGTTGCCTGACATTCGGACGCGGCTAGGCCGCGTCTTGGCCCGGAGGCGAGCGCGCTTCCCATTGCGCCGTAGAGAGCCGGAGGGCCGCACTGAAAAAGCCCCGGCGCTTCGCGCCGGGACCGTTTAGGGCATCGATCTTCAGGATTCTTCCGTGCGCGTTGATGTAGTCTGCCGATCTTCGGCCCTAGCGGAAACCCGGTCCTCGCCGGATTCATCCGGCTCAATGGTCTCGATACTTGCCCGTACGGTAGTGGCTAAATCCGGCATGGAAGCAGCATAGGGCGATTTCTGGACCGGAAGCATAGGCACCTTGACCTTGATAATGGGCCAGTCACCCGCAAAATTCAGATAGCCGTGGAGATCGGGAAGCTTCTGAATTTCGGAGGGCAAGACAAGCCGCGTCGTGACGATGTTCGCGGAGTAGGAATAGTTGCCGCCGCCGCCGCCGCCCGAGTAGCTGGTGTGATCCTCAAACATTTCCCGGTCCCCGAGCTGGCGGGACAGGTATTCAGCCGCGTTGCCTTCGGTGGTGCGCAGCACAAGCTTGTTGCTGAAATTGTTCATGAGGGTTTCGGCCCTGTTGTCGCCGTAGGTGTCGCGGAGCTGCGCGAAATCCTGCACCGCAACGACAATGGCAACCCCTGCCTTGCGCAACCTGGTTGCGCCGACGAGCAGGGCCGGAATCTCACCAAGGGCGTTTAGCTCATCAATGATGATCCATGTTGTGCGCTCCGGCGCTGGGCCGTTCGGCCGGTCGAGCGCGGACGTCACCATGATATCGACCCACGCCGCCAGCAGATCGCGGGCGAGGTTCATTTCATAATCGGAGTAGGGGAGGAACATCCATTCCGGCCCATCCTGCCCGATCCATGAACGGAACGAGAAATCGCCGTCCTTCAGGTAACGCCACGCCTTCAGATTGGCGATGAAGCTCATACGCACCGATTGAAGGCGGCGGGCGTTATGGTCATCGTTGGCGGCCAGCACTTCGGCCGTGGACCCGGCGACGAGCGGGGCCAGCTCACGCGCCTCGGCCGAGATCAGGAGGCGTTGCAGCTCCGCATTTGTGAAGCTGCGGTTATGAACCACCGAGAGGCCGGAGCCGACAGCGCCGAAGAATGACTTAGCCATGTCATGCCACTCGGCCGTGTTCCCGGTCCCTTGTGGTACGAAGCCGGAAGCCAGCCGGTCCCAATCGTGCAGCTCGCGGACCTCGTTCGAAAGACGCCATCCAAGAGACTCGGAGCTGAACGGCGACATGATGATATCGCCCTCTTGGCGAAATGACGCCATGAACTCGCTGTTGTTGTCGAGGACGATAGCGCGATCCCCTCGCGCCCGGATCGAGGCGAGCAGGCCGCGCAGTGCAGTTGTCTTGCCCGCGCCGGTCGAGGCAGCAATTGCCGTGTGCATTCGCTCATTACCCGGCGGGAAGGGGATACCGGCAATTTCCGCTGCTGGCGGACGCGCCGGATAGCGTTGCTGTAGTTCCGCCCGATAGCTTTCCTCGGTCGCAAAATCTGCTCCGCGCAGGTTTTCACCACGCGTGACATCAACGCGTGTGCTCAACGCCGAGCGGCCGAGCATGACGATGACAAAAAGCAGGATTGCCGACGCGACAATAAGCGCGACGAAGGGAGCAGGGACCACATAATTGTTGTAGCCGGAATCGAAGGTCGAGCCATCGCGAAACACGCCGACAATGAACCGGGAAACATACGCCGACGCGATAACGGTCGCCCACAGCATAAGCGCGAACAAAAGCACGCGTCTAACCTCGTGCTTTCCAGATACATACTGCCCGACGATATGAACGCCCATTCGCCGCGAAGCGGCGACGGCCGAAACCAAAAATAGCCCGAGACCGATCAGCCAAGCTATTGCGGCTAGCGGGGCGCTTGTCGTGTCTGCCCCCGTGCCAACCACCGAGTAAACAGACAGGCCAACCATCAGGAGAAAGGCCCACTTCATGCGCGACAGACTCTCATCCTGTCCGCCGCGCAAAAGATCGATCAGCTTACGCATGATCCACCTTGCCAAGCCTCGCCAAAAGCTCCGCGAAAATCTCCTTATCGTGGTCGCGCGTCAGGTAGCCCGGAAGCGCATCGAGCAGCCAACTTTTCAGTGCCCTTGCGTTATCGTTATCAGCCTCGATGTCGCGCAGGATCAGTGATCCGAGCATCACCTTCCGGCGCGTTTCATTCGCCTGATCCGTCTTGGCCTTGCGAGCCTTCAAAGCCCTCGCTTGCTCCTCCAGCTCAGCAATACGCTGATCAATTGAACGTCTAGCCATCGATTCACCTTTTCACATCGATCAAGACACACAGACAGTCAGCAACTCATATATCGACCAACAACCACTTCACAATAAAAATGAAATCGAAAACTATATGAAACGCAAGAGACGAACGAAATTTAGCAGAAAGGGCGCACTTACGGGTTGCTGCGCAACCCAGAATGAGAGAGAGTGCAGCCATGGCGATTTATCATTGCTCCATGAAGCCGCTTAAGAGACGGGCAGGGCGCAGCTCCGTGGCTGCCGCCGCCTATCGTTCTGGCACGCGGCTCGTGAACGCACATGATGGAATCATTCATGATTATTCCCTTCGGCGCGGGATCGAGCATGCCGGAATTGTGGTGCCGGAAGGGGTTAGTGCGGCATGGGCGCTGGACCGGCAGCAGCTATGGAACCGTGCGGAAGCAGCCGAAAAGCGTAAGGATGCCAGAACCGCGCGCGAGGTGGTTTTGGCCCTTCCGCACGAGTTGAATGCGGAGCAGCGCGCGGAGGCTGTCCGGGAGTTTGCGACCAAACTTGCAAGCCGTTATGGCGTGGCAATTGATTTCGCTATCCACTCTCCCGGTGCTGATAGCGACAAGCGGAATTACCACGCTCATCTGTTGCTAACGACGCGCGAAATTCTGGCCGATGGGTTCGGTGAAAAGACGGACCTTGAGGGGCGCAGCGGCGACCTTTTGAAGCTGAATAAGCCCACGACACAAATGCAGATCAGGCAGACGCGTGTTCTTTGGGAAGAGATCGCGAATTACCATCTGGCCCGTGCCGGTTTCGAAGAGCGGATTGACCATCGTTCCCATTCTGATCGTGGACTTGAGATCGAGCCGACGAAGCACATGGGCGTGCATGCGCATCAGATGCAGATGCGGGGGATCGAGGTTGAGCGCGGGCGGCAGGATGCTGACGCCAAGAAGCGAAATGCGGCTCTGATTGCTGAGCGGCCGGAAGAGATTCTGGATATCGTGACGGGCGAAAAGAGCGTGTTCGATAGGCACGATATTGCCCGCGCATTGAACCGCTACATAGATGACCCCGAGGCGTTCCAGAACGCCTTTGCAAAGGCCATGGCGTCGGCCGAGCTGGTGAAGCTACGCGATGATGGGGCAGACGGCGAGCTGGCGCGTTACTCGACCAAAAGCATGATCGAGGTCGAACGCAGCATGGCGGAAAGCGCCATGCGCATGGCGCGAGCTCCCTCGCATAGCATATCGAAATTCAATCGGGTTCGTCACGATCTGCACTTGCGAAGGACCACGTTGAATGTGGAGCAGATCGCGGCCGTCAAGCATGTGACCGGGCCGGAGCAAATTTCCGCCGTCATTGGTTTGGCGGGTGCTGGCAAGAGCACCATGCTCAACGAGGCGCGGGCGCTTTGGGAAAAGCAGGGCTACCGTGTTCACGGCGCGGCGCTGAGCGGGATCGCGGCCGAAGGTTTACAGAAATCGGCAGGCATCCAGTCGCGGACTCTGGCGTCGTGGGAAATGAGCTGGAAGCACGACAAACACCATTTGCAGAAAGGCGACGTGCTGGTTATCGATGAGGCGGGCATGGTATCGTCCCGCCAGCTCGCTACCTTCATTGAGGCGGCTGATCGTGCCGGCGCGAAGGTAGTCCTCGTTGGTGATCCTGAGCAGTTGCAGCCGATCAACGCCGGCGCTGCATTCCGTGCCTTGTTGGAGCGGATCGGTTATGCCGATATCGCCACGATTCAGCGCCAGCGAAATGAAGACGATAAGAAAGCGACCGTAGCCTTTGGAAAGGGGCGAACGGCCGAGGGGCTGAATGTTTACGCTTCTAAGGGTGCTATTCGGGCCAGCCAGAGCCGCGACGATGCCCGCGCCGATCTGGTGGAGCGCCTGATCGCGGATCGGGCTGCAAACCCGGCAGATTCCCGTATAGCGCTCGCCCACACGCACAAGGATGTGCGTGCGATCAATGACGCTGTTCGCGCCGATCGCGCGGCCAAGGGCGAGCTTTCAGGCGAAATTTCCTATCAGACCAACGCAGGCAAGAGGTCATTTGCGGTTGGGGATCGTCTCGTATTTCTCGAAAACAACGCTGCGATGGGCGTCAAAAACGGCCTGTTAGGCACCGTAGAGAAGGCCGAGGCGAACCGGCTGACTGTCAGGCTGGATAGCGAGGAAAAGGGCCAGCCAGGTCGTGTTGTGACAATCTCGGCCGATGAGTATGCCGCGTTCGATCACGGCTATGCGACGACGATCCATAAGAGCCAAGGCGCGACCGTGGACCGGGCCTTTGTGCTGGCGTCCGGAGGGATGGACCGGCATCTGACCTATGTCGCCATGACCCGCCATCGGCAGAACGTCGAAATGTTCATGGGCTATGACGATTTTGCAGACATGCAGGCCCTCTCCAAGCGCCTTAGCCGCAACCAGAGCAAGGAAACGACGCTCGACTATCTGCCCGAGTTTGTGAGAACACGCGGCATCGAGCGCGACACAGCGCCGGTTCAGGAAGCGACCCGCGACAAGGGCCGGTCATTGTTGGGCCGGTTGTTTGGCAAACAGGACAAACAAACAGAACTACAGCGTATTCCGGCGTCTCAGGTGCAGCCGATCCGCGTCCCGCAGATGGGTGAATCCTTGCGCTTTATGGACCGCCCCGGCCCGAACGGTTTGGCGCGTGCCGACATGATAATGTTTATCCGGCAGGTTGCGCACCGGGACGCAGTGGCGGAAGGCGCTCCCGTCGAGCGCGAGCTATCGGCCGCCTACGGGACTGACGAACTCGAAAACCATATCCAGCGCCGGTTCCAGATCCGCGAGCTTGAGGATCTGCCGACACAGGATCTCGTCACGCTCACCGGCCGAGCCGCGGACATTCAGAAAAGGCTTGAAAACGGAGCGCCGTCGCCGTGGCAAAACATCAGAGACGAATATGAGGAAGCCGTCAGGCAGATACAGCCGCAAGCGCTCGCCAGAGAGCAAAATGGACAGGATTCCAAGCAGAAGCCAGAGGATCGTTTGAATGAGCGGCCGACGCCGACCAGAGGGCCGGAGTTTTATAGATGAGCAAAAACGAGAGCACGCGACGCATCATATTTATCGACATTGACGGAGTCCTGTTGCCTACAAGAATGTGGGCGGCGGCTGAAAACTTCCGGCTTCTCACCAAAAAAATCCCGGTTGGCGAGAGAGCGCCGCTTTTGCGTTTCGATCCGGGTTCCGTTGGGCTGCTGGTGCGCCTGTGTGAGCTGAGCGGTGCAAAGCTCGTGCTCGCCTCGAACTGGCGCACGACATGGCAATACGGCCTTGAGGAACTGCGTAACAAGCTGGCTCGTGAGGGGCTGGAGCGGCACCTATGGCATGACCATTGGCATATTTCAGAGACAGAGGGGCGAATTGAAGTCGCCTATGCCGAGTGGCTAAATTGGAGAGTGACGCCCACTCAGGCTCTAATCATCAATGATAAGCGAACCGGGCCGATTGAGCTTCAGGAGCAGAAAATAGCGCAGATCGGAGCGGAGATCGGGGAAATAACGCCTCATGTTGATGATGGCCTTGGTATCCCTGAATATCGTGCTGGCTTGAAGTTTTTCGGGGTTGCCGATCCGAGATTGCCGCCGAGCGACCGAGAGGCCGAGGTTAGCGCCGTCCCTGTGCAGCCTGCCAAGGCCGCGAAGGTGCAGATGGCAGACCGGGAGCCGCCCAAGGAGCTATTAGCGTTATTGGGCCAATCGCCGGAGAGCGCAGAGCAGGACGAGAAGCCGAAGCAAGTCACCCGCCCCCTTCGGCCCTACAGCCCTATGTGAGAGAGCGGGCCTACGGGGGCTAGTCGTCTATGTCCAGTTCGGCCCTGAAATAATCCCGCAGCTCGGCAACCGACGCAAACATAACATCTGGCTTTGAAGCTTCCAGTTCTGACGTGTCTGTGCATCCCCATGCCGAGCCTACTGCGGTCACGCTCGCACCACGTGAAGCCTCGGTATCCTGCGGCTGATCGCCTACGTGGTAAGTGTCATCCGGGGCGGCTCCCGCCTTCGACATGGCGAGCAGCAAGCCTTCTGGATGGGGCTTCCGGTTCTTCACATGGTGGTAGCCGACGACGATATCTATCGGCCAGCCATGGGCTTTTATGAATGCCTTTGGCACCATATCAGGGCTTTTTGTGACAATAGCTATGGTCTGGCCGGACTCATGCAGCTCTTGGATTAGCTCGTTAATCCCATCGTAGACCGGCAATTTCGATGCTTGCGCCATGACTGCTTTCCAGTTGCGGGCAGCGCGCAGATGTTCGACGGAAGACGTATCGACAAGGGTCTGGTCGAAATCGAAAATGATCATTTAGAAAGCCATCGAGGTTTGAGGGTCAATATTTTTTGGCTTCTTTGGTTCGGGCACGCTAGAAGGCGTTACCTTTTCGATGTCCATAAGGAACTGCATCAAAGCGGGACCGTCGGCTATGCCTCGTGCCCATCGCTCGGCAATCATCATCTGATTACCCTTTGTCTTATCCTCATGCTTCCATTTGTCGGGATGATCGATACAAGCCAGTGTGCGCCTCTGCTCTCGCGAAAAGCGGACCGTGTGCATGGTCCCACCTTTAACGTCCGTCTCTATGACAAGAACCGCATCGGAAAGGCCGCTCTGGATTCGATCTCGTTCGGCAAAGGCTGTCCGCATTGGTGTGACACCGAGCGGATATTCACTGACTAGGCAGCCGCCGTTTTCCAGTAGACGACTGGCCAGCCCGCGATTGGCGGCGGGATAGACCTTATCGAGGCCGTGCGCCATGACAGCGACGCCCACACCATGGGCATCTAAGCAGCCCTCATGCCCCAGAGTGTCGCACCCATGCGCAAGGCCGCTGACGATGGTGAAGCCTGCTTCGGCGGCTGTTGCTGCTGATTTTCTGGCGACGGCTTCCCCG
>NZ_CP072139.1:0-184677 GCF_019355535.1 Agrobacterium sp. S7/73 | reverse complement strand
CGTCGTACAATCCCGTCTTCCGCCGGGGCAAGCCATACAAGGTCGTCAAGTTCGCGACCGATATCACCGCGATCAAGCAGAAAGCCGCCGAAGACGCGGGAAAGCTTGAAGCCCTCTCCAAGGCGCAGGCGGTCATCGAGTTCACACCGAACGGCGAAATCATCACCGCCAACGAAAACTTCTTGAAGACCCTCGGCTACCAGCTGTCCGAGATCGTCGGCAAACACCATTCGATCTTTTGCGATCAGGAATACATCCGCACGCCCGACTACCGCGTCTTCTGGGACCGCCTGCGCTCCGGCGAGTTCGTGTCGCAGGAATTCATGCGGATCGGCCGCTCCGGCAACAAGGTCTACATCCAGGCCTCTTACAACCCGATCTTCGGTGTGGACGGCAAGGTCTTCAAGGTTGTCAAGTTCGCCACGGACGTTACAGGTCGGGTGGAAAACGTACAGGCCTTGGGAAACGGCCTGCAGATGCTCTCTTCAGGAAATCTCTGCGCCGACCTACCCACGGCTTTCATTCCGGCACTCGAACAGCTTCGGGTGGACTTCAACAACACTTCGGGAAAGCTCCGCGCCACCATGAAGGCTGTCCGGCAAAACGCACAGGCGATCGCCGCCGGCTCGTCTGAAATGAAGACGGCAGCCGACGACCTTGCGAAAAGGACCGAACAGCAGGCGGCCTCGGTCGAAGAGACGGCGGCCGCCCTCGAGGAGATCACCCAGACGGTCTCCGACTCCAGCCGGCGTGCCGATGAAGCGGGACGCCTCGTCGTTTCCGCCCGCACCAATGCCGAAGAATCTGGCCGAGTGGTGGCCCGCGCGATCGATGCGATGGGAGCGATCGAGAAATCGTCGAAAGAGATCGCCAATATCATCGGCGTCATCGACGACATCGCCTTCCAGACCAACCTGCTGGCGCTGAACGCAGGCGTCGAGGCAGCGCGCGCCGGGGAGGCTGGTAAGGGCTTCGCGGTCGTCGCCCAAGAGGTCCGAGAGCTTGCGCAACGGTCTGCCGGGGCGGCAAAGGAAATCAAGGCCCTGATCGGCCTCTCGGGCGAGGAGGTGAAAGCGGGCGTCTCGCTGGTAGACGAGACGGGCCAGTCGCTCTCCCGGATCGTATCACAGGTGAAGGACATCGACGTCAACGTCGCGGCCATCGTGGAAGGTGCGCGGGAACAAGCCGTGGGTCTGCGCGAGATCAACATATCGGTCAACACGATCGACCAAGGGACGCAGCAGAACGCGGCCATGGTGGAGGAGTCGAACGCTGCCAGTCATGGACTCTCCAGCGAGGCAGACGCGCTGTTCAACCTTGTAAGCCAATTCAAGGTCGACGAAGGCGGGGCTCTCGATGTCGCGGTGCCAACGACCTACGCCAGACCAGAAGCCGCGCCGACGCCCGTTCATGCGCTTCGTCGCAGAGTGAGCCAGCAGATCAGGGGCGGGAACGCGCTTGCCCAGGCATGGGAGGACTTCTGATGTTGGCAAGCTCATTCAGACAGGCCGCGGCGAGTGACATGGACATCATCGCCTTCAGTCTTCGGGGTCAGGAATTTTGCGTCGAGACGACGAAGGTTCGCGAAATCAGGGGGTGGGTTGCCTGCACCCCCGTACCCCACGCTCCCGAGGACGTACTCGGGGTCATCAACCTCAGGGGTGAGGTCGTTCCGATCATAGACCTCGCCGGACGCCTGGGCATGGGGATGACGCAGGGAACCGAGCGTTCGGCGATCGTGGTGGCGGAAGTCGGCAACGAGGTCTTTGGCCTCCTCGTAGATAGCGTTTCCGATATCCTCACCGTCGACAGTGCTTCGGTGCAGCCCGTTCCGGAAGTGGTCGCCACGGTGGAACTGCAGTTCGCGGCTGGAATGCTGACTTTGGAACAGGGAATGATCTGTCTTCTGAACCTTTCCAGGCTTCTGGGAGCGACGAAGGGCCAGACCAACGGGCCGGGCAAAGATGTCGTCCTCTGTCTCCCCGCGCGTCATTGACCTCGTCACGGCGCTCATGGAGGAAGGATGCGAGATGTGGAGCGTTGGCCGTGGCTACTGCATCGGCGAGCCGACCTGCGAACCACACGCGACAAACGTCAAACGCATCCTCGACTGTTTCGGTCCGAGGGACCACCTTCCCCAAGAGATATTCGCATATCTCGCCCAGTTCGGCCGGTCTGATTTAAGCGGGAGGAGCTACCTTATCTTCACGAGCCGTCCTATCACTTTCGAAACTTCAGTTTTCCGCCGGTGCGGGGGTACCCGTAATCGTCAACCGCATAAACGCAGCGTCTCCGTTAGCCGTCCGAGCGGACAGGCACTCCAGCCTCGCAAACTGGAAGGCCGCTACCAAGTCGCGTCCGCAACGGTATAGTCGGCGGCAATGCGGAACTCGCATTAAGCGAGATCAAGCCACATCTCAACAAGGGTTCGATAAGAACTTGGCCCAGGTGTTTCGACGCTCGCGACTAAATCAAGCAATTAATCGTCGTCTGATTGCCTCCGCGATCGCCTGGGTTCTATTCGAGGCTCCGAGCTTCTTGATCGCAGACTTGATGTAGCTGTTGACTGTGTCGACCTGATACCCTGTGGCCTTCGCGATCCCGTCGCTCGTCAAGCCGACGCTCGCCTGAGACAGACACGCCATCTCGCCCTTAGAGAGGCGCAGGTGTTCGGCCGCGAACTTTTCCATCAGCGGCTTCGTGACGACGGTATGGATTGTGTCGGCGACCAGCGAGAGGAAAGTCAGTTCATCGTCATTGAATGGCGTGGCCTTGGTAACGCCAACTGCTCCATAAACAACGCTTTCGCGCGCGACTGGGAACAGCGTCCTGTTGAGTACGCCGAATGTGCGTTGAAGGTACAGCAAGCGCTGTGGCGGCGAGTGCTCGGCATAGACCTCGTGTTCGACAACTACCGTTTTTGCCGCTTTGGCGGCCGCGACAAAAGGGTCCTCGGCGTATAGGCGGTCGGCGTGATAAGCTTCCACGTAACCAGGAGGAAGGTCCGTATCGATCGAAAAGCCGTTTCCAAAGCGGTAGTGGTCAACGTCAAGACCGGAGATGAAGATGTAGTCGAACGGGACGGCACGGCGTAGTCTTTCGATAATGTCGTTCTTCCCGAAATAGCGGTGATTGGGAACAGAACGCAGGTCGACATAGTCGTCGAGGGCGTTCGGAGACAGAACCGACTGTGTGCTGACGCTCATGGTGCTCGCTTCAAGTTGAGGAATTTGCCCCAGTTATCGGGCGAGAAGGTTAAGCGAACCTTACCTATCTTAACGTCAGGCGACGTCCTTCCCTGCTAGGTAAGCGAGGTCGAACGCAACCAGCGATGTCTCTGCGCCGCGCGACTTCAGCTTTTAGCGCATGGGATGCACCGCCTTCCGCGTCGCCACCAGAGCCGTGCCGCGCCGTAGCCGAGCGTAACCGCGAGAGCGAGGAGCTGGCCGAGCAGGATCTGAGGCGAGACGAGATGAGTGAGCAGCAACGGGAGGGTGTCGCATTTCACCTCCTCCGCTACCGGATCAAAGCTCATCAGGGGCGGGAGCAGCGGCACGAGATAGACGGCGAGCGAGATGAGCAACGCGTTGTGACGGCGCGCAAACAGTTTTTAGCCCCTTGAATGGATCTGAACCATCGACCCGTAGTTCGAACGACGTGAGGGCCATGGTTTGGGGCAATTGACCACCATTCCACGAGCTGTCCCCGTCAGGGCTCACGGCGCTCAACCTCTGCCCTATGCCTGTCCGGCCGGAAAACCGCGGCGGCGAAGGCAGCCATGGTCAAGGCACCGGCAATGAGGAAGGTCAGGCGCATCCCGGATGCTATAGCCGACGCCGGCGCCTGGGTGACATCCGTCGTGCCGGCACCAAGGGCGAAGAAAAGGCCCATGGCCGAAGCACCGCCAATCAGCCCGATATTACGCGACAAGCCCAAGAGCCCGGACACGGTCCCGCGGCGGTCCTTGGCCACATCCGCTAGGGCTGCCGTATTGTTGGCCGCCTGGAACAGTTGATAACCCGGTGTAAGGACGAGAATCGACAGCACATAACCGGCCACCCCGATCACGCCCGGCACGATGGCCAGCATAAGCGCTCCAACACCCAGCAGGGCCAGGCCGATTGCAAGCACGCAGTGGCTGCCCCAGGCATCCACGAGCCGGCCGGATGGCACGCCGCTGACGATCGAAATCACCGGGCCGATCGCCATCGCCGCGCCGACCTCAGAAACGGTCAATCCCAGCCCGAGGCCGAGATAGAAGGGTCCCACAACCAGCGTCGTCATCATGATGGCAGCGACCAGCATATTCATAAGGAGATTGCCGGCCAGACTCCGGTCCATCACCGACCAGAGGCTCGGCGCCTTGCTATCGGCTAAGTGCGCGTCACGCGGCAGAAACGAGACTGCCAGGATCAACGCCAAGGCTGCCAACGGCAGCTGCACCCAGAATATCGCCCGCCAGCCTGACAGCGGGATCAGCAGCCCGCCGAGAGAGGGGCCAAGGGCAGTGCCGATGGCCGAGACGGTGCCGAGCAGGCCCATGGCCCGCCCTATCTGCATCTCGCCTGTGGTCTGGCGCATCAATGCCATGGCCAGCGTCATCAGAAATGCCGCGCCGGCGCCCTGAAACGTCCTTGCCGCGATCAGCACCGACAGGGTCGGCGCGGCGGCGCAGAGCCCGGTGGCCAAAGTAAACAGCACCAGGCCCAGCACGAGCATGGCCTTAATTCCGAAGCGATCCGCAAGACGGCCGGCGGCGGCGACGCAGACCGTCAGGCTGGCGAGATAGGCCACCGTGACGGCCTGCACCTGTGGAAGCGGTGCGGCAAAGGACCTGGCGAGATCCGGCAGGGCGATGTTGGCAATGCTAGTGCCGAGCGAGGCCAGGCCAGTGGCCAACGAGAGGGCGATCGTGATGCCGGCTCGACCAGTCAGCGGTCGGGGTGAATCGATGGTGTCCAATGTCGTTTCCTCTTGTCGAATGATCAACTGAGGGGCAAGCTGCCACTTCAAGCCAACTTGAGGTCAAGTATGAAATTCCTGGATATCGGTGAGGTCGCCGCGCGCACAGGGATCAAGCCGTCGGCCCTGCGCTATTACGAGGAGGCCGGCCTGATCGCCTCGGTATCGCGTCACGGCCTGCGCCGGCAGTTTCCGCCCGAGGTGCTGCTGCAGCTCAAGATGATCGCCATGGGGAAATCTGCGGGCTTCTCGCTCGAGGAGATCGCCGGCATGTTTGGCCGCAATGGCTTGCCGGATCTGCCCCGCGACCTGCTGCGTCAAAAGGCGGAGCACATCGATCAACAGATCGCGGAGTTGACGGCGCTGGGCGAGACACTGCGCCATATGGCCGACTGCCCGGCGCCGTCGCATATGGAATGCCCCACGTTCCGAAGGCTGATCCATCGGACCATCAAGCGCGATGGTCAGACGAGCGGTCCCCCAAAGTGGTCATTGAAAGCAGAGGAAGTATAACCACGACGACCCATCCGGCTACGCCGTGAGTGTGGCAATCAGTGCCGAGAAGGTTGCTCTTCGGGTTGTTGCAGTAGGTGAAGGCGTGTGCTCTTGAAGGGACATGAACCTACGGCCACATAGGTAAATGACGCCAAAGTGTTGTATTCATATGATAATGTCCTTTATCATACACAGGCGTCTTCCCCGATAAGCCAAGAGCCGACGGTTTTGGACGTAGCCAATGAAACGCCGATCACGTTTGAGCTACTGGATGAAGTTTATGCGTTGCAGGCGTCTACGTCCGCTGAAGAGCGCAAGGATAACGATCTTCAGGTGGCTCGGATTGTTGATCTGCTAAAACAACGTGGAGTACATGATGACTATCAGCTCCGAGCCTCTGTCGTGTCGATCCGACTTCGGCAACGTGCGCTTGAACTATTCGTTCAAGCTGGCGGAGCGGCTGGATTTACACTGCCCTCATCAGAAGTTGGAAGGACTAAAGTCCATCAAGATCTCTTCCGATGCGCAGGCGAAGAGCCGCTTGTATCAATTGATGGGCAGCCGCGCTTCGATCCCGATAACTTCCGACGCCGGCTACTGAATTTCACACAAACAGCGGGCAATGCATGAAGCAGCTCTGACGAACACCTGTCAACCTTGCCTGACGCGGTCGAGCTCGATGCGCGAGCTAAACGTTGGGATTGAAGGCTACAGCCGAGATCTTGCTTGGTGCAACGCACCCGTACGCGGTCGCGGGATGCCAGAAAATTTAGTTTGCCCGGATCACGAGTTAACCGCGGCGGCACGTACAGGCTCCATTCAGCAGCGATCGCTTGCTAGCCTAAATGATGTTCCAGAGTGTTCCATTGACTGGAATGCTTTGAGCTGGTACACCCAGGTACATCATCGAGGATGTGATCGTGATCAAGTATACAGCTACCAAAACCCAGAACCCCGGACGTCCAGGCTGGAGCGTCACGTTCCGGCATCCAATGCGGCGTGATACAAAGCGAAAGACCGGCTTAAAAGTCCGCCGAGGCCTAGGGACCACCTCTGCAGAAGAGGCGGAAAAGCTGGTCAGCCAAATGAACGCGCTCCTTTCCGATCCAAGATGGTGGAGCGTTGCGCGGAAGCCGGAGGCCTCCCAGAACTTTGATCCCAGGATCGTCGACGCCTTCTATGACGATATCGAGGTTGCACACGTCGACAATCGGGCGCTGAGGGACGACATAATGCCGCTCTTGGGCGCCTCCGACGGCTACACCAAGGTTTTGTTCGTCGGCACCACGGGCGCCGGAAAAACCTCTCTTGTACGTCACCTCATCGGTTCAGACCCCGATGAAGACCGCTTTCCGTCGACATCGACCGCCAAGACGACCATTGCCGAGACCGAGGTGATTCTGAAGCCTGGGACGAAGTATGAGGCGGTCGTCACCTTCTTCACCGAGCAAGAATTACGGATTGCAATCGAAGAATGCGTCCTCAATGCCTGCACCGCCGTCCTGACGAACAGTCCTGATGAGCGGGTCGCTGACAGGTTTCTCAATCACGCTGACCAGCGGTATCGATTGGGATACACTCTTGGAAACTGGCGGAAGAGCGCTGCGGTTGATGTCCCGGTCGATGATTGGGATTTTGACGCAACTCCCTCCGCGGAGGCGCACTCATCAGCGGACGAAGATGCTGTGCCGGCCGCTGAGGCTGAGAGAAACCAGAAAGGCTTGGAGCGATATGTCGCCCGCGTCCGGGAGATGGTGAAATCGATTGCCATCCCCCATCTCGTGACGCTTGGCCTTGAGTACGAAACCGCAAGCCCCGAGGACTGGGACACAGCGCTGGATTTGCTTGAGGGCGAATTCTACGACAGCAATGAATTTCCTGATCTGGTCCAGGATGTCATCGACGACATCCAGGCGCGCCTTGATCTCGTGCCGGGTGGTAAATTCGAGCGAACACACTCCGGCTGGCCGCAATCATGGAGCTTCACCTCTGAAGATCGTGGCGAATTCATTCGGCAAGTCAGATGGTTTTCGAGCAATTTCGCTCCATCTTATGGGCGGTTGCTGACACCTTTGGTTGACGGCGTCCGTGTCGCGGGCCCCCTTTTTCCGAAGTTCACGTCAGAACAGCCCCGCCTGATTCTACTAGACGGCCAAGGGCTTGGCCACACGCCGGACAGCACCGCAAGCATCGCGACGTCGATCACCAAGCGCTTTGCCGAGGTTGATGTTATCCTTTTGGTCGACAACGCTGAACAGCCAATGCAAGCCTCGCCTCTCGCTGTCCTGTCGTCAGTCGGAACTGCCGGCTATCACAGCAAGCTCGCGGTAGCCTTTACCCACTTCGACCAGGTCAAAGGCGACAACCTCCCCACCTTCGTCGCGAAGCGAGATCACGTCCTGGCGTCTGTCAGAAACGGCCTGACCTCGTTGCGTGAGGTCGTCGGCGGCGGCGTAGCGAATTCTCTAGGGAAATCCATCGAAGCGAACAGCTACATGCTCGGAGCACTTCACGAAAAGAGCGCCCGACTTCCTGGCGGCGTGCAGAAGGAACTCGACCGCTTCTTTCAACAGTGCAGGAACGCCATAGCATCAGTCGTCAAGGCAGATGTCGCGCCTCGCTACAATCTTGTCGGCCTCGACTTTGCTATTCAGGCCGCAACGACCCGCTTCGCCGACAGATGGGCGTCGAAACTCGGCGTTGGCGGAGGGGGCGGCACGCAGAAGGAACATTGGACTCGCGTAAAGGCGTTGAACCGACGCGTTGTTGTCGGCATTGACCATTATAGCAATCTGCAGCCCGTCGCTGACCTTATCCGGGAACTGCAGACGCAAGTCTCACGATTCCTGGACAGCCCTTCATCCTGGGTGCGGGCGCCCGCGTCTGAGGACGAAGCTCAGGAAGCCCTTGCGGACGTTCGAAATCGCGTGTTTCGGACCCTGCATGATTTCTCCAGACAGAGGATCGTGGAGGAGCAAATCATCGCCTGGCAGCGAGCATTCGACCTCGCGGGTCGCGGGTCATCGCAGCAGCGGTCAGAGCAGATAAATCTTCTTCTTCAACATGCAGCGCCGGTCCCCGGTCCGGACATGTCACCAATCAAACTTGAATTTATAAAGACCATCAGAACTCTCGTGGCAGATGCCGTTCGAGACGCACATGGTGAACTCGAAACTATTTGATGCGAGCGATTTATGTCTGACAACCGATATTCCCTTTTTGATGCCATGCGGGCACTCTTTCCAACTGGCTACCTTGACTATCAAGGCTATCAGGCTCGGCTAGAGGGCAAGCAGCGAAGCCTGCACAAGAGCTTCTTGCGCCCTCCCTGCCAAGCGGTCGACCTTTTCGCAATCGCCGCCTTCCTGCTTCATCGAAGCGGCGGCTATCACCACATCTCTCCAATGGTCGATGGCGCAAGCACTTCAGCCAGCCTCGTTATTGACGAAACGAGCCGCTCGCAGTGGATCAGGGCGGGACGGAGATGGCGCGGCGAAGGCGAAGATACTCTTCCTGCACCGCCGAAAGCCCTCACGGACGCATGGCGAGAGCTTATCCGGTTCGGCAAGAATCCGCTCTTTCTTAACAGCTCGGGGAAAGGAAGGCCCCGTCCCTGGTGGCGGCCAGCCATGGCTCTTCTTGCCATTGCCGACGAGGCAGCTCGTGATTTGGGCTTTGAACAAGGTTCAGAAAAATCTGCCCAGGCTGCGATGGCAGAAGTCGCAATGCGAGATTCTATTCAGCGCGACAAAAAGGTCTACACCGTTTCCAATGCCAGTAACGATCAGGTCTGCGTGCTTCCCAAAAGCCGAACACCTAAAGTCGGCTGCACGTTGCGGTCACTAACCCACAACCTCTCACTGCTTCCATCGCGAGGTCTGGCTCGAGCATTCTGGAGCCCCCACCCTCAAATCCGCAGTGCGGAACCTGCCGCTGCAGCGGCGTCGCCGTTCAATTTGATTGTGATCCCGCTCCCGTATCAGGTCCAAGCAACGGCGTTCAAAGGCACCCCTGCAAAGGAGGCCTCATGGGGATGGTTCCATGTCGCCCCGCACTGGTGTCCTTCCAGCGGAGAAGTTGATAAGATAGAGGAGGGCTTTGATCAGTTTTGGCGGTTCGTTGAGGAAGTCCTTGATTCCGGCGCCCGCGACGTCGGCACAGTTCATGGCCTTGTCTTTCCTGAAGCGGCGCTCAGCTACGAGGTTTTCACTCGGCTATGCGAGAAACTCGAAAATCGTCAGGGGTTTGAGTTGCTTGTTTCAGGTGTTTTCGACAGCCAGAATCAGGCAGGCGATATCCGGCCTGGAAATTTCGCAGCAATGGCAAGGCGCGATCCTGGCCGGGATGGAAAAATGACCTTCAACATCTCCACCAGAGAAAAGCATCACCGGTGGAGAATCGAGAAGAGTCAGATCGAAGCTTACGCGCTCGGATCATCCCTCGACAGTAGTCGGGGATGGTGGGAACAGATCGATATCCTGAATAGAAGCCTAGACGTGTTCGTTCTCCGAGGCGTTGCTACGGTGACGACGTTGATTTGCGAGGACTTAGCACGAAGTGATCCCTGCCAGGAGTTGGTTCGCGGGATCGGGCCGAACCTCGTCATTGCCCTTCTTATGGACGGACCCCAGCTCAAGGACCGATGGCCTGCGCGATATGCTACTGTCCTCGCAGAAGACCCTGGATCGTCTGTTTTAACAGTGACATCGGCGGGCTTGCTTCGACGGTCAAATGACACGCGGCAGTTTCCGGCGTCAGACAAAATCGGCCTGTGGCGTGATGACACCGGGAGGACGAGTGAGCTGTCACTCGCTCCGTCGGCGCAGGCTCTTTGTCTCACCCTGCAGCCGACTGCAATTCAGGAGAGAACTCTGGACGGACGTGCGGACAATACGGGGTCCCAGTCATGGAGACTGACCGGGATGGCTCCAGTCATAATTCGCGATCCGAACAAGAGGATTTTGGATGGACAGTGGCCAGACGGGGTGTAGCCTCAAGCAGCAGCGGGCTCTTCGTCGTCCTCCTCAAGAGCCGGAGCTTCCTCGTCATCCTGTTTGGGAGCCATTTCGAGGGCTACGCGAAAGGCTTCAGGCGTCAAGACGGTCTTGAGCTTATCAAGGGCATCCTTGTTGGATTCCAGGAAGGTTTCGCCATACTTTAACATCTATTCGCCTCGATGTGCCTACTAGGGTTGTACCATGTAGCGTGAACTTCGTCACGAGAATTACAAAACGCCTTCTCCGACCTAGTTAACGAGCATACAACGCTATGGTTCACACCAATATGGTGGATCCTGCACGCTGGATGCAAGAGAGCCAGCTATCGATCGAATGCAGCTCCTTAATTCTGGAGACGCGCCAAAATCTTATCAATCAGGATTTTGGCCGCACCCGAATTCGGGGAGCACTCGTAAACCAGGTCACAGAAGCGAGTGAACACCCGCCGTTCAGTCTCATCCAGCTCTGGGACGGCTGCGTGGGAAGCGCTCGATCCTTTTGCAGCTTCAAACTTCTGGCGCAACCCCTCCAAGCATTGAGTGATCGCCTCAGTTTCCGACGCCTCAAAGAATGAGTTGGTGATGGC
The DNA here is from genome assembly GCF_019355535.1 of Agrobacterium sp. S7/73. NCBI lineage: Bacteria > Pseudomonadati > Pseudomonadota > Alphaproteobacteria > Hyphomicrobiales > Rhizobiaceae > Agrobacterium > Agrobacterium sp. S7/73. The sequence goes on along the minus strand of NZ_CP072139.1, from coordinate 173,637 downwards.
TTTAGTAGCCCGCACGAAGTTTTCCTCCGTTCGCGCGACCAGCTTCTCACGCTCAACGTCGCCAATCGCTCCCTGATCGAAAACTTGTATGGCGTGCTCGATCTGCTCCTGCTGCAACTCCGCTTCCCGGAGCCATTTCCGCTTGATCGAGTTCGTTCTGCATAGCTTCGAGATTTCTCGTGCAATCGGGCTCAGCTGATTGATGAGGTTTGCGTAGTGAGCATTTTGCTCAAAGTGATCGCGGCGGCCGTTCGGGACAATCTTCCGGTCGATTACATGGATTTCTCCGACGGACCACGAGTTGAACCGAGCCTCTGGGAAGAGATCTTCGAGCAGGTTGTTCTCACCCACCTGCACATTTCCCGCTCGGAGACGCAATCCTTTGATGCCAGAGCCGTTGGTCAGGGCACCCTCATATTCATGATGCAGCACCCACACCACCGCTGCCGGCTCACCATCCATTCCCGAAATCTCGTTTATCGAGATGCGGTCAAAGGTAATGGGCTTACCGTTTTCCTGAACCATGGAATTGCGGTGCGGGCGGTAAATGGGGTCGCTTTTTCCGTCAACGTAGATTTTCAGCTCACCGAGACGGACCACCGGTTCCAGAACTGAGCGGATTTCTTCCGCAAAGCTGAAATCGGGTGAGAAAGGAACTGGGGCGACCTGACCAAGGTACTCATCAACTGCCGCCGGGTTCATCAGCTTGTCGCTGCGTATTCTGATCACACCTCGAAGCTCAACTTCGAAAAAGTGTTCCGGGTAGTCTCCTGCAGGCTTCTTTCGATATGTTGCTACCGTGCGGACAAGATCTTCAATCGAACCATCTGTCTGCCTCAGAAGGGATTTCAGCTTACGGCAATCCCAGGTCAGCTCCGAAACAAGCTCGTCACCGACTGCGCGAGAGCGGAACACAAGTTCCTGCGCGTACCCGAGACCTGCCAGTCGACCAACGCCGCGAAAGCCGCGAGAACTCGACCCGCGCTTGTTGCTGGCGCCCAGGGCAGCCATCCGGCGGGCGAAATCTTTGGCAGGAACACCTGTCCCATTGTCGCGGATGCGAATGGAGCGGGTTGAAGGATCGATATCGATCGTCACCTTACCGTCTTCCGATGCCGTAAGCAGACCAAGCTCACGGGCGTCGTCGATAGCATCCGCGGCATTTTGAACATACTCGCGGTAGACAGTCATCGGATCGATGTACATGGCGCTGGAAACCAGTTCGAGAACGTCTCGGCCGATTACGACCTCGCCAACTAGTTCGGTTGCGCCCTGCTCTTTCGCTGCAAGCAATGCCGCGCGATTTGCGCGAATGGCTGCTTCTCCACTCATGCTACATTCCTTTGATCAGCCGCTTCTACAATCAGTGGCGCCACGGAGTCTTCATCATATTCCAGGCCTGCGTCCTCGACGCGTTCGTCCTCGGCTAGTCCAAGGTCGGATATCGATTCAAGCCGGACGAGTTCCTTTTGCTTCGCCCATATGGACGTCAGCTCTTCTTTTGACGCCGGGATGTAGAAACGCAAGATGCGCCGGACCTTGTCGTGGTTCGCCCTGTCGCTCAGCGTCACAAATTCTCGCGGGTCCCTGGATGACAGGAGGTCCATCAGCTCCGCCCTTTCATAGGAATCGAGGTCGGCGAACTCGGCCTGGAACGCGTAGAGCTTCTGATCTGGGTCAAAGCGCTCATACCAGGTGCGATTGAAGATGAGGTCGTGCGGCATCATCAGGATTCGAGAGTAATCATCGAACGTGTCGCCAAACGCCCTTTTGAAGAAATCAGGAGCGCCACTGACTATGCCGTGGGTCGCTTGCAGGACAATCTGCATCGACCGCAACTGGTAGCGGGACCACTTCTCACCGATATGGCCGCGGTCAGGCCTGTTCGTCGGCTGATAGCGCATCGGGAACGACCAGATGCGGACCCCCAGCTCTTCGTTCAGGGTCACGTTCAGACGCATACGCTCGAATAGGTCCTCAGGACCGTCGTGGAAATTATAGAGCATGTAGTTTGAAAGCTCCGTCAACCCGTGCTCGGCGGCGTATCGGACCGCCTGCTCATACGGCTTCCGCACCCCAAGATGGTCGAACGCGATCCGCAGCGGTCGCAGGCTGATCGTCGCGAGTTCCCGAAGGTACATCGGGTCCTTACAAAGGATTCGAGCGTCTACGCCCTGGTTGAAATCGACCCTGCGCTGAACGGCGACCTTCGCCCCTGGCCTCAAAAGCTTGGCATTCGGGGTGAAGCCAAGGTCACGAATCTCGGCAATGATTTCTTTAAACCGCGCTGATGCGACTACGTTGTTGTCCATCAGGATGAGGTCTTTTTTCGGACCGTAGTGCTCGTCGATAGCCCGGACGAGGTCAGTGAGGGACTCCGTATCCCTCTGCATGCCCTCTAACTTCGGAACTCCGCAGAAATGGCACTTACGGATGCATCCGCGCGACGTGTAGGCGAAATATGCATCGCGAACGGGATAACGATAATCGATCTGCGAAAGAATGTCATAGTCTGGAACAAGGTCCTCGATCGGCCGCCCGCTGGTGTCGCTTGCGTATAGCTCTTCTGAAAATTCATCGAGCTGCAAGGAAACGGCGGGAGCCTCTGATAGGAGCCCTTTTATGAATCGAATTCCGTGCCATCGACGCTCCTCGATAAACCGTTCATGCATGAGGGAGGCAGCAATGCCCCCTACGAACACTTTATCGGCTTGCCCGTTCGCGACTTCCAAGGCGAAGTCAATCGACTGTGAAATCTTTGGGTACTCGAACGAAAACAGGGTAGTGACGTAAATGCGGTCCCATGCCTCATTGAGGACGGAACGATCTTCACCCTTGATGAACCGAACGCGATCACGCTTTCCGCGCGGGCCGTGATACTGCGCTATTTTCATGAGGCCCAATGGCGGGTACTTGTTCTTGTACCCCGGTTCGATGAGCAGAATGTTCTTATTAGCCATTGGCAACCTTCAGGCGCGAGCGACGACGCGCTTCGCGAATAATAGTTAAAGCTTCTTTGACCCCGCCCTGTCCGCCAAGACCGCGGAGCGGACCAGAACTCGACCAGTCGAAATCAATGGCAAAATCACCGAGTAATGCAGCGAAGTAGGTTGCAGATAAGACCAAGGCCTCACCCCTAGGCGCCTCGCACACCATGTCAGCGGCTACTTCCATCAGCGCGTAAACGCCAATGCCTTTGGTGACCAGGAAATTGCGCGGCTTGGAAAAGCTCTGAGGAAGTAGCTCGGCGAAAGCCATCCAGAAGTTCCGAGCAGCCGCAGCAGCATCCTCGGCGGATAGCCCCCGGTCGGTTTTTACCCTCTTATAGAACTGCTTCGCAGCTTTCTGCATAGTTCGCAGAGAAGCACGGCGCTCCAGGCCGGATGTCGCCTCGCCGCCGATATCAAGGCGCTGGCGCCAGGGCGAACCCGCTTCGCCATTCAGAAACAGCGCGATGAATAGCTCAGGCCTCTCCGCGCTCAGATTTTCGGACAGCTGGGCGTCGTGATAATCGAGAAGGCTCTTCGAAAGACCCTTTGCCTTGCCATTGATGACATCGAAAATTGCGGTCTCTTCGCGCTCGGTCAGGCCGATAAAGCACATAAACGGAAGTTCTATATCCAGATTGGCAAGATAGCCGAGCCGATGCTGACAATCGACCTGCGAGAGGACTTTCGTGCCCTTCCTGATCTCAAGCATGAAGATGCCGCCGTTCGCCTGCCTTATAGACCAGGAGCCGTCAGTGGCAGGCCTCACATTGAAGGTAAGCGGTATCGTCGCGCTTCCAGACCGCTGGATGTAGCGCCGAAAGTCCATGCTGTGCTGGGGACTGAAGCGTCGTTGGTAGCCGCGACCCGTCGATTCGTCGAGGACATCGGCGAAGCTCAAGGCGTGAAGCACCCGCGCCGGTGCAAATCCCAGCAGGACTTCCCGATCGGCCGAATTTCCTTTGACGCAGCTGAGCTGCTCCATCGCCTGCATTCCGATCCTTTCTGCAGTCGTTCACTGCAGATTCGACGCCCGTAGAATGCAGATAGCAAACTTCCACTGATTCCGCGATCACAAAGTGTGACGCGCAGCTACAAAGTTGTGTAGCGCTGCTTAAGCTGCGACAGACGTAACGTCGTCGTCTTCGGCCAAGTACCGTGCCTTAATGTCGACAGGCTCGCGCTGCTCGATGTGACGTTTCACCAGCTCATGAACTCTCGTCACGAAAGCCACCTGGTCTTTGGAAAGTGGCCCCTTTTCAGCGTGATGAGTGACTGTCCTAGCCTTATTCAGCTTCGCAATCCAACGGACCAAGGTTTCCTTTTTTCCCTTTCCGTAGAAATTGTAATAATCCTTGAAGTCGTCCCAGTTGTTGCCGTACAGCACGATGTCAGAGTAATTCACGAGAAATAAATACTGCCAGCGATCATAGTCCGTATTACCGTTTTCATTGTATTGCTGATCGCAGTAGTTCCTGACTGTCTTCGGAACACCTTGAAGCCACCAAACATCTTTGCTTTCGCCATATTTTTGCTTGAGCGTCCCGATCACATCCTTGAAGAGAATACGATTAATCTCATCAATCATCTCCTTGGCACGCTTCGTGCCCTCAGCATCCTGGCTGTCGAGATAGTCACGGACCTCTTGAGGCGCGAATTCAGGGTTCTTCTCGGAAATGATCGCCATCAGCTGCAGACAGTTCTGATCGACGCTTGCAAGCGAGCTTCCTCGGTTCCGGAAGCGAGCGATATCCGCGGGGTCCGCCCGCAGGAAGTAGTCAACGATGGGAGCGACCAGAGGGCGAACAGCATCAACGATCTGATCCGGCTCCATCAAGACGCAGCGTCTTCCGTCCTTTTCAACGAACACGATCAGCTTTTTCAGAAGCGAAAGCAATGCTCGTAGACCAAGGTTTGTGCAAAGATATCCGCCCTTTGCATCGCCCAACTTCCAATGCTCCGATAACGGTCCGGCAAAAAGATCGAAATAAAGCGACAGTGTTTCGGTGGCTTTTTCCAGCGTCAGGTTCGGAATCTGCCCAGCTTCACCGAGTGGGCCCGGGAGAATGATGACAGGCCCCGATTTCGAAGAGCGTCCAACCTTGCCAATCAGGTCATTGCCATAGATGCCATCAGCCAAGGATGTCAGCGTCAGACAGCGGAAGTTGTTTTTGTCTTGAGCAACCGTAAGTATTCGGCCCTTGACCGGCGACTTTTTGCTGCTGTCCAACCGCAGAGCGGTTCGGGCACAGATTGCTTCCAGGCGCCGGCCCGGGTCCTCGTGCTCAACGTCCAGATTTGACACGATCTCGTTTACCAGATTCCGCGAAACCTTTACCTGCTGCGTGTTGATGTCGACGAACATCTGAATCTCATCTCGGATCGGGATGTTTTCGTAGGCCAGCACAGAGATGACAGATTGATCCTTCGAGGGATCACGGTTGGCATAGGCATAGCCATACAAGCGGTGTTGCCCATCGATGACCCAAGCCGTGCCGTACTGCCCAGGCAGTGTCAGGATTCCGGTCGAAGTCTCGCCGAAATTCTCTTGGGCTTGAAAATTGAGGTTGCTCTGCTTGACGTTGATTACGATGTTGGTCGGGAACGTACCGCCATCATCGATGTACGCGCCAATAGACTTGAGCCGAGCTGGTTTGACCATTCGCTGATAGGTCTCGAGGTCACCATTCGAAGCCTTGCCCATATGGCTGATGTACGAGATACGGAGGAGGTCGTGAGGAGAGATCAGGAAATTGTAGAAGGTAGTCTTACCGACCCTGCCCCGCGTGGCTGGTACCCGCGTTCGAAGGCCTTCGACCTTCTCGCCCTCCAGGTATCTCGCGAGAAACTGGAAGCGTGCTGCGACTTTCAGGATGTCTGTGAGCCTGCGAAAATACGCGAGGTCATCATCGGTGATCACGGCAATTCCCGCCTCATTGGCCCGCGCGAGGTCGGCTGATCTCGTTTCGATGTTGCGGGTCGCTATAGCGAACTTGACCTTGAGCTTTGGTTCTTTTCCGTAATGCGAGTGAACCGCTTTGATGACGTCTTCTCGAATAGCGCCAATCTTGTCGATCAACGCCTTCACAGATTTCGCGCCACTTTCCTTTGCGTGGGTGCATTCGACGACAAAGACTGTGTCCTGATCTTTCGCGAACACATCGAGCTGGCGGGGTGGAGCCTTATCGTTCAACTGGATTTTAAAGTTGCGGTCGGCGTTGAGCTCGGAAAAGCCCATGCGATACATTAGGGCCCAAATGTCGTCTTCTAGCTGTCGGTCGGAAGGCTTTTCTCGTGTCATGCGAACGGAGCGCTTGTTGGATTTTGAGACCATCCACCCGTCCGCTTCTTCAGCCTGGATCTTCAAAGACAGGCTTCCGCTCGAAGCGGCCGAAACAGTCTTCTCGTCTACGTTCTTCGCGCGAGCATTGTAGATGGACTTCAGTTCATCGCCCGACAGAAGGCCTTGGAGCATTTCATTATCCACATTGAACCGCTTGTTCGTGATTCAGGATACTGACTCGCAATTAAACAACCGTCTATGCGAAGCCACTGTTTCTCGCTAGTTTTCGGTCGGCTTAACGCATTTTGCACAAGAAAAAGCCGTTTCTGGTCGCGCACCATTAGATCTTCGCGACTCCGCCGCACTACACCAATCACGTTACCGACTGTAGGCAGCGAAAAGAAACTTGCCGTTAGCAAATGCCCCCTAAAGTTGCCGAGGCACTCGCCAAGCTTGACAAGACGTATCATACTGCTTGGAGACCCATATTTATCCGAATAACTGAAAACATCTGGCCACAATGCCCGCTACAATGCCCTCGCAGCCCGACACCATGAAGCTGCATCCACCTACGGTGTCTCATAAAGCTCATTTCGAGAAAGTAGCTGCGGCACTCAAGGCTGAGACGACCGTGGTGTTCTGCGACACCTCTGTGCTGTTTTGGCTGTTCGGACTTAGCGCGGAAGCGCGAACTGAGTTCCTGAAGTGGGTCAGCGACAAATTGCAGATGCGCTTCCGGATTCCCGTTTGGGCAGCGCATGAACTCCACAAGCATATGGTCGAGAGCCCGGCGCGGCTGCTTCCCCTTCAAAGCGAGATCAAATCTGTCCAAGCGAAGATCAAGGAGCTGAAACGCCTTGTCAGTCTCGCCGCCGATAATCGTCGCCGACCAGGTTTTCTCGATCGGAGAGAATACATCGCGGCTCTTGACCGGTCAGCCGAGGAGTTCATCAAGCAGTGTAAGGCCGCGGGTCAAACCACGACGTGGCAGGACTTGGCAGCGGAGATCGTCCCGTTCATCAACGAGCACGTACTGTCTTCGAACATCTTTCCGCTGCACGGTGCCGAGGCCGAGTACGGAACGCGAGTTTCAGGACGAGTTCCGCCAGGCTTCAAAGACAAGAATAAGCCCGAGAACAGGTTCGGCGACCTAATTTTCTGGCAAGAAATCGTCAAACACTGTTCTGATCAGCGGGCGTTCACGTCCGCTGTCTTGTTGACGGATGATAACAAGCCAGATTGGGTGTTCAGGCCAGAGACCGTCCTCGATGACGGAGGAAACCCGCATCGAAACATCAGGAGCGATGGCTACGAGACATTTCTCGCGCCGCCGCTTCTGACGCACGAGATCGGCACGACCAGTCACATCTCGGAATTTTTCATTGTGAACACAACGATGCTTGCCGTAGCATTGGAGCGGTTTGCAAACTACCAGATTCCAGCTCTGTTTGCTGCTGTTCAGCCGGTCGTCCCCGCGTCTGGGTCACCAGCGGCCGGCACGTCATTGGATGAAGCCGAACGGCTAGCGGCAGCGCAAGAGGGTGTGGCTCCGGCGGCTGAAGTAGTCGAAGGATTGGCATCGACTAGCGCTATCGAGCAAGAAAGAGCACTCGATGACCTCCAGCAAGGCATAAACACCTACTCATCGGATGAGCTGCAGAGCCTGGGACGCGGCGTTTCGCAGGCAACCCGCACCGAGCTGCAGAATGCCTCGAACATGATTTATAGACTGGACTTATTGGCTGAAAGCCTACCAAGTGAAGAGCGAAATGCACTTTATCTCGGTCTGTTGAAAGACCTGTATTTCGATTCCAACAATAGGCCGCGCCCTCTCCCCCTTGACGGCGACGTCGAGGCGATATTCCACGTTCTTGGCAAGTTTGATGTGTCGGAGGCGCTTGAAAAGTTCGGGAGTGAAATCACGGGCTATGAGGATCGGTATCTTCGTTTGCCATCAAAAAATGCTGACAAAGTCCGGGTTTCTTTCATGCTCGGACCAGAACGACGCAATCGTCCTCGCGAACTCGAGCAGATCGTGGCAGACGGTCGACAAATTGTTGAAGAAATTCCTATCGATTCAGCTGACTCGCTGACAAAGATTTTCCCGACCGGCAACGCCACGGTAGATGAATTACTAGCGGCGATTGCGAAACGTTACAGCGTTCCCCTTGATTGGCTACTCTTGGACCAGCCCGGTCAGACCCTAGTCAATTGGGACGATACAAAAGGCTTTGTTGAACTATGACCTCCGAGACTTCCACTCCACCCGCCGCTTCTTCAGAACCATCGCGGCGTGCACATATTGGTCCGTATGTCTTGGAATCTCTGACTACAGGGATGTACGGCGAGCCGCGCCATACCATCCGCGAGTACGTCCAGAATGCTTTCGATGCGATCGAAACTGCCCGGGACAGCGGAACGCTTCAGAAATCGGAGGGCAGGGTCGTCATAACAATCGACAGAACCAAGAACTCAATCTTTATTCGCGACAATGGAAGCGGGATAAGAAGCGAAAACGCTTGGAGCACATTGTCTGCGATAGGTGCGTCCGCGAAGGAACGGTCTGAACGAGCTGGCTTTCGTGGCATTGGTCGCCTTGCCGGGCTAGCGTATTGCAACACGTTGAAATTCATCACGAAACATCGATCGGACGTACGGGAGACGACCGTCACTTTTGATTGTGTTCGCTTGCGTAAGGAAATGGACCCAGCTGAGAGCACCCAAACAGATATCCAGACACTTCTGACGGATACGGTAAAGGACACGTATCGGACGACGTCCGAGACTGAAAGGACGAGCCACTACACCGAAGTAGTATTGGAAGGAATCGACCTAGCGCCTGACGAAATGAAAGACGTTGACAAGCTTTCATCCTACCTTTCGCAAACTGCACCAGTGAAGTTTTACCCGAAGCTCTGGTCACATGAGCAAAAGATCGAAAACTTCGCTGCTGAGTTTGGAAAGCCGATCAAGACGATCGAACTGTTCATACGCCAGAAAGACTTTGCAGATCCGTTGAAGACAGGAGATGACGATGAGATATCCGACAACGAGTTCCAAATTTTCAAGCCATACCGTAACCACCATACTCCTAAAGGCAAAAAAGAAGCTGTTGAGGTTTCGGGGGTGACATTGCTCGCTGATACCAGCGGAGAGAACAAGTGGTGGGGGTGGATAGGCGATATGCCGACTGTCGCAACATTGAACGACACCGACGCCGCTGGTCTGCGCGTGCGTTCGAAGAACATTCAGATTGACGGGACAGATATCATGGAGCGGCTCTTCGCTGAGTCGAGGGTGAGCTACGCTCGTTTCAACAAATGGTTCATCGGCGAATTCCATATCCTGAGTGATGACGTCGTACCCAACGCTCGCCGGGACAGCTTCGAAGAAAACGATGCATGGAGAGGTATTCAGGACGAATTTGTTCCGATCCTGCAAGATTTGACGAAGCGGACTTACAAAGCATCGAAGGTCAGAAACGAACGATACAAGCGCTTTAAGCGCTCGGCTGACGCGATTACTGAGGCTGTTGAAAAGAGATTAACGCTTCCTGTTGGCGTAGACGGTGGAAATGACCCTGCTCTTCTTCTCCACATTGATGAAATCTACTTAGAAATATCTGCTGAGATCTCGAAAGACATAACCAATGACGAGGACACTCGAACATTAAAGTTGATGCTCGCTGCCGTGAATGAAAATCGACGGAGGCTACAACGCCAACTGGCAGCGAAGGTTGATGCGGATGTTCTCAGTGAACGGACGGGGACCGAGGAGCGTATTCTGCGCGTTGTCTGGAGCGTGATGCAGGAGATGGTCGATCCAGTTCTCTACAAAGAGGCGCGGCGCGAAATCGAGAGGAGGCTGGCGATTTGAGTAGACCTGTAGCCTTGCCGAAGAGGTGCTGAGGCGAAAATTCGTTCGGATGTGCGCCGTTAAAGGAGCAGTCGGCCAGACCACTATGCCACGCCCCACGCCCGAAACCTCCCCCTCCCCGTCATCTCGCGCAGGCCAAGCTCCATAACAATCCGGCGCGCCGCCTGCGGCGTCACATCGAGCGTCTTCGCCACCATTTTTGCCGACACCAACGGTTTGGCCATCACCAACTCAACCAGCTCCGGCAGTTTTGAAGATGTCCGGCGCCCCTCCAGCTTTCGCTCGAACAGTGTCCGGGCCAACGCCAGCCGGTCCTGCTCTTTTAACCCGATCTCGGCGGCCGCGATCAGGCCGTGAGAAATGGCCATCAGCCGGGTTTCCCGATCGCGATGCCGGCGCCGATCGACGGGAATGGTTTTCATGCCCAGATTGATGGCGGCCAGATGGGCGCCCGACGTGATGCCGGCCTGGCGGAGGATGGAGGCGGCCAACAGTCGGCCGAGCCATGGCGCGTGCTGCAGGACGGCAAGCTCATTCCACGCATCGAGGGCGATGATGGCTTGCAGCACCGCCGGCAAGTGTTCGGCCTGGCGCAAGACAGCACGCCATTCGTCCAGCCGCGCATCTTCGTCCCAGTCGAGATCGTAGATCATCGGATCTTTGTCTTGGCCGCCTCCGCGGCCGGGCCGGGTTGCGTTCTCGATCGCGGCCCCCGATCGGGCAAGTACCGCATCGATGGCGGCATAGTCGACGCCGGGTAGACTCTCCGCGTCATAACCATCCTCCCCCTCCGGATCAATGGCGCCCGCAGGCCGAATGACGCGGCCCGGATGCACCGCCTCAGCACCGGCCGGATTGATGTCCGACGTCTGTCGCAAAGTTCGGATACCCCCGGCCGACAACACCCAATCTGGTGCGTGCGATACAATGCGCCGGCGGGTGCGCAGCACGTCGCGGGCGATTGTCAGCTCGTGGGTAGGCGTGCGAATGTCCCGGGTGGCGTCATGGAGGACGAGGTCTTCCAGGTGGACGAGGTCGCCGTCGATCCACAAGGACGCGCAGGCGTCGGTGAAGTGAGACCGCTCGATCCATCCCTGCCCGACCGGCGAGCGGGCGATGCGCTCATCCAGACGCGTCAACGCGACACCGGCGTCGAAAGCCGGCTTCATCAACTCACTCATGCTGATTTTCGCGAGATCGTAAGCCATTGATTTTATGGTAAACGATTTGCTACAGGAACTCTATCAGAAAGTTTGGGTTCCTCACATGGCATGATTGTCGGTTGGCGTTATAACCATCGATAATGTTCAATTATCGATGGTAGTTGATTTCGCGGCGCAAATCGAGGAAAATCGGGGCAAATCACGGTGCCAGCGGCCGCCGAAACCCGCGATTCTGGAGCCTATCGTGCCTAAAACGAAGACATCACACACGTCCGTCGAGTGGCGCGCCGAAGAGCTCGATACCATCGCGTCCGTTTTGCCGCTCGAACGCCGCGACGAGCTTGCCGAGCTGTTGACCGATGATGACATCGAGACGCTGCGGCATCTCGTTAATCAGGGCATGGGCGACAATACGCTAAGGGCCCTGACGTCTGATCTTGCCTACCTGGAGGCCTGGGGTCTCGCTGCCACCGGACAGTCCCTGCCCTGGCCGGCGCCCGAGGCGTTGCTGCTCAAATTCGTAGCCCATCATCTGTGGGATCCGGAAAAGCGCGCAAGTGACCCCAACCACGGCATGCCCGATGATGTCGACAAAAATCTAAGGCGTCAGGGTTTCCTGAAATCCGTTGGCCCGCACGCGCCTGACACGGTACGGCGCCGGCTGGCCAGCTGGTCGACATTGAGTAAGTGGCGCGGCCTTACGGGTGCCTTCGCCTCCCCTGCTCTTAAGTCAGCCATTCGTCTGGCCGTGCGCGCCGTTCCGCGAACCCGTGCGCGCAAGAGCGCAAAGGCCGTCACTGGCGACGTTCTGGCAAAGCTGCTGGCGACGTGCGAGTCAGACAGCCTGCGCGATCTACGCGACAAAGCAATCCTGATGGTCGCCTTTGCTTCCGGCGGCCGTCGACGCAGCGAGATCGCCAGGCTACGCGTCGAGCAGCTGACAGTCGAGCCACCGATCGAGGTGAACGACGGTCCTCCCCTCCCCTCACTTGCCATCCATCTTGGTCGAACCAAAACGACGACCGGCGAGCAGGACGATGTCGTCTATCTCACAGGCCGACCTGTCGAGGCGCTGAACGCCTGGCTGGCGGCCGCAAAGATCGAAAAGGGCAGCGTGTTTCGGGGAATTGGGCGATGGGGCACCGTTTCGCGGCGTGCGCTCGATCCGCAGTCGGTCAATGCGATCCTGAAGCAGCGGGCACAGATGGCCGGGCTAGACAGTGGGGAGTTTTCGGCGCACGGGTTACGATCGGGATATTTGACGGAGGCCGCCAATCGCGGAATTCCCCTTCTCGAGGCGATGGAGCAGTCCAGACACCGGTCGATGCAGCAGGCTTCCAGCTACTATAACAACGCTACAAGGCGAAGCGGGCGTGCGGCACGCATTCTGTAATGGCGCTCATGCGTAGCATCAGACGCCCCGGCTTGTGGGAACTGGTTGCACAGTCAATCGGTCTCCCTGACGACCTAGGCAAGGTCGGAAATCCCGCTTCTCTGACGTTCTCGACAGGCTGGCATGGCCTCCTCTGCCTAAGCCGATGATCGATACGTGCAGAAGCAAGGCAGCCTTCACCAGAGACAATCAAAGAGAGTGCGTCCAGTTCGCGCCTCAGACGATTACCCGCAATGGAAAACCGAGCGTGGTTGTTGTTTCTGCAGATGAGTAGCTGAAGAAAATTACTCGCAGGGGATCGTTTGCGGAATTTCTGTCGGTATCGCCGCTATGCGGCGCCGACTTGGATACCGAGAGACAACACGACGAGCCCCGTGGCCCGTCCTTGTGAGACTTCTACTCGATACGAATGTTCTGTCGAAAGTTACAAAGCCTCGCCCTGATGAAGGGTGTCTGAAGTGCCTTCAAGGGCTGCACGTGGATTGAACCTTAATCAGCATCGTCTCTATTGCTGAAATTCGCCGCGGTGTCGCGCCGATGGATAGCGGCTGGTTCCTTGGAGGAACGGCTCACGCATGATCTGCCTCAACGCTTAAGAAAACAGGATTATTCCGGTGGCAGGTCATGCCGCCTTCGCCTGGGCCTATCTGATGGCGCTTGCCAAGCGAAATGGTCGCCGGCTCGGCTCGATGGTTGCTACAGCCGTCACTCACCCATTGACCATTGCGACGCGCAACATCAAGGATTTAGAAGGCTTCGGAATAAAAATCAGTGATCAGTGGGTGGACTGATCTGGCCGTTGCTTTTCGATTGAAAGGGCTGGACTGAGCGCTCTCCTACAAAATGATCAGGAATCACGCCGTAATCTTCTTATTGCTCACTGCACGCCCTTGGTCTGGCTGCATGAAGTCATCCATCACGTGATTGAGGACTCGCCGATTGTGAAAGACAAGGACGCCTCGTTCCTTGGGTTGGCCCACGACGTGCGCCGAGCATATGAGCGGCAGCGTCAAATTATTCAGCCGCCTAAACATTTTTGAAGAAATCGGCGTCCGATATGGCGTTCGGATCCTCTGGCCTGTCCTTTGGCTGCAGCATAGGCTGTTGAAGCGATCTCTCGCGTTTCTCGACGATAGAGCTAAGCTATCAATTATGCGTTGGAGGCCGTCATCGACGATGCATTGCGCGAGGATTTTGGCGCGCAGGCAGGTATATCATCGGTCTCTGACAGCACCTTAGTCCAGCACAGCCTGCAGTATTTGAGATGATCGACCGCCCAAGGGGATATTTTCTTCGTGGACGAAAGGGCAACGGAAGGCCGGCTTTGCGCTGCTCATTTCGATTTTCGATCAGATCTGTGACCGCTTCTACCCAATTCCATGTAAGAACAGCGAAAAGAACCTGCTATCTTCAGGAAAATTCGCCGCCTGAAAAAAATCAGGAGCGGGATCCTACAAACGGTCTCTACCCTCGTGACCGCCCTCCTCTGCCGACAGGCAGAAATCTCTCTGCTGTCCCTCCAGATAAGCAGGCTTTCTGAAGTTCTCCCCATTCCAATTTTAGTAGGTATTTCCGCTGCAGATGCCCGGCTACGAAGGGAATATTTCGAAAGCACGTAACGGGCGCAGCGAGGGTTCGATCGTTCTGGTGGCTCTGGTAGTCAAATTCCTCACTTGCCATGTGCTTGGAATATTCTGATGAGCTGCCTTGGCTGGCCGATAAGTCTTTCAAACGACACAGACCGTCGAAGGGCAGTGTCCATTTTCAGTCCATCGGCAATCCGATCGATACGTTCGCTAGACAAGTGTGTTTTTTCGACTGTTCTTTTGCGCCGTCGTGTAGTTGGCGCGAAAGCTGATTGTTGAGCGAACCCAGGTCGCTTTCATGGCGGCAAAAGCCGCATCAACCTGAGAAAAATGCTGCCTTTTCAAGAGAAGCGCCAGGACGCAATCAACGCGGTGTAGACGGCTCCGGAAAAGGCTATACTTCGTCGGACGTTTTCCTCGGCTAGACCCCGGTGCCCGGCCTTTAACAATTTTGCCCGGGTCAAAACTGATTTAATACCCTGCCAGGCTCGTTCCCTGGGGCCGTCACGGGCGACAAAGGCTTTCACGCGCCCTGAACCGCACCGCCGGCTTGAAGCCGCAGCCCGAAGGACTGACCCGACAAGAGGCGACTTTTTTCCGCTGATATCTGTGAACGGGCAGAATTGATCCGTAAGTACAAGCAGCGAAGGCGTGAGCGCATCATCGATGATTTTGCGACAGTTGATATCCCAGGTCCAAGGGCGAAAACCTTGTCAGCTGACAAGGTTTTGGAGACGCGGCTCTGGCTACGGATCAGCTCATCTTCAGGAAGCCCAGATACCAGATCTTCAGTTGTCGCGACCGCTAAAGTTCGCCCAGCTACCAGCGTCAGCGGTTTACCACGCTCGCTACCGACAACCTTGTCAGCTGACAAGGTTTGCAGTCCTCCATCAACTTCAACGGTCGACAATCATCCCGAGGCAGGGGCAGGGGGGCAGGGGCAGGGGGCAGGGGCAAGGGGGGCAGGGGGCAGGGGCAGGGAGGTTGATCTCATGCAAAACCCTCACCGCACCCAGACGACCTACACCAAGCGACAATATCCACTCGAGCAGGGCAGGGACGTGGACAACCGTCATTCCTGATGCATTTACATCCGAGCCCGTAAGCTGCCGCAACAGACGGATCTGATCGTGCTATGACAGAATGTGCATTTCAGTGTGAGGATAACTTCTGCTGCTCGATCCCTCGACCCAAGGTCACCAACAGCGCGCGTGGGGACGGAAACTATGAAATCTGACCGCCGAGGTAAAATGGACATGAATACGGGGAGGGGGCGAACAGGCTGCGACCACCATATTCTTCCAGGCCACTAACCTGATTCCGTAATTCGTTTAGCCTCCCGCCCAATGGCCGCCAAGTTCGATTCCCCTAACCCTGAACCAAAACAAAGACTGGTGAACTGTCGTGGCGATCGGACGGCGAGCCATAGGGCGCCTGTGGCGCGCAACAGAAACTTTCGTGCCGCGCAGGCCCATTAACGACGCCGCTGAGCGGGGCAGTGGGAGTCCGACAAAGGCTTCTTTAAAACTGTTCGGCTACCCGCCGAAGAATTTTCCGGGACTTCATATTGAGCGTTGTCAGATGAACCAGCGGATCGATGTCGCCAACCAATGGAACCTCTACCGATATCGTGGCATGGCCAGCAACTTTGTTTAGCAATTGGCTCAGCCCCAATATGCCATCACCTGGCGCCAACCGTCCTGCCCGGGCCTCGGTCATCATGTTTTCTGGACGCTTGGGTGCCGGCCCCACTACGTCACAGAGTTGCACGTGCCGTACGATATCAGTTTTGATCTCGTCAATGTTTCCGCCATTTCGAAAAAAGTGAATGGCGTCGACCAAGACACCTGCATTGTCTTGGCCGGACGCCGTGACCAGCGCACCAGCCTTGCTGTAGGTGTTGATAGTGCGCCAACCCATGTTCTCAACGTCGACAGCCAGCCCATATCGTGCGGCAAGCTGGCAGAACTCCGTCAAATTGCCGATTAGCCGTTGCAAGTCGCCATCGTCGCCGCATGCGGACAGGCGCTTGGCTCCAATATCGGCGGCGGCGGCAACGATGTGTTCGACGAGGGCAGCGTTAAAATCCGGGCCGATAATGAAAAACTCGATATCAAAAACGTTGATGCCTTCGCTGTCGAGTAGAGTTCGAAACTCCATTGCATCCCTGCTGCCCTGCGGCAGCTCGTAATAGGGTGCCCCAGGGAAAGCGGGATGCAGCCGAAGTCCTACGGAATTGAAGCCTGCGACTGCAGCATGCCTGACGAACTGCTGGGGCGGCAGTTGGATCGCAGAGAAATGGGCTGTGCCGACGGGCGGCTCTTTCACCGCATCGGTCATAGTACAACTCCGGTACGAGCCAAATGATCAAGCAGGTTAGCGCCGGTGCGATGGATGTGCTGATGAAGCTTGTCAGTCGCGTAATCGCTGTCTCTCGCCACAGCTCCCTGAGCGATTTCACTATGCTCCTGGCTGACATTTCGATCGCCTGAAGTCTGGGTCAGGAATTTTCTGCGATATCGATCATTTAGATTGAGTAGGGTCCTGCAGAAATGCAGGAGAAGCGGCTTTCCGCAGCCCGAAATAAGGGTTAGATGGAAGTCGCGATGCGCCATCTCCCAATATTCGAGAGTTTCCGGCTTGTTCGCATCGCGGTCGGCACGGTTGAGCTTGTGAAGCGCGCGCATGACATTGCTTTCCCACTCCGCGTCACCGAGCCTAATCGACTCTTTAAACGCGAAAACCTCCAACTCCTCGCGAAGACTCGTGATCTCTTTCAGATTTGCCAGTGATACTGGCGCGACCCGGTAGCCGCGATTGTCTTCAAACTCTACAAGCCCGTCGGAAATCAAGCGCGCAAGGCCTTCGCGCAAGGGGCTGAGGCTCACATTGAATGACTGTCGCGCCTTGTCGAGATTGATCTTGCTGCCAGCCTCCAGCCCTCCCGAAATAATTGCTTCGCGCAGCCGGAATGCCAGTTGGCTTCCAATCGTATTCTTGCCGTCATCGGCAAAGTCACCATTTCCAGCTTGCTCGCTGGGTGCGTCGGGTGAGGCACTCTGTCGCTTCATGAAACCTCCCACGCGAATGTCGCGCTTGGTCGATGGGCGATATTATAAACGATTATTATTGTCAACGAATTTGGAGTTTTCCACCATAGTTTGACAGCACAAGTCAGCATGTCGAGAGGAAAAAGCTTCGATATCAGCTATTTATCTCATAATTTTGAAATTTCACAGAATCCTGACGCTGGGGGCGTTGATGAGCGCTTGACAGATAATCGATTATTTACGTATCACTCGAGCGTTGGGAGGTAACGATGGTGATTAAATCTGAAAGAGACTTAACGCCCGCCGTGATTGCGGCCATGGGCCAGACCTCTGATCCAAGGATGCGGGACATCCTGATGGCACTGGTGAAACATCTCCATGCTTTCGTTCGCGAAGTGCGGCTGACCGAGGTGGAATTCCGGGAAGCGACTGCGGTTCTCAACGAGATCGGCCAAATGCAAACCGACAGTCATAACGAATTTGTCCTCATGTCCGGCTCACTTGGCGTTTCGTCCCTTGTCTGCCTGCTCAATAACGGTGACAAGGGACAAACAGAGACTTCACAGTCGCTTCTTGGACCATTTTGGCGCCTGAATTCTCCAAGAGTTGAAAACGGCGGCACGATCATCCGGTCCTACACGCCCGGTACGCCGCTTTTCGTCCATGCTCGTGTCATCGATCGCGAAGGCAATCCGATATCTGGTGCCGAAGTCGACGTCTGGCACGCATCCCCTGTCGGTCTTTATGAGAACCAGGATCCGGATCAGGCGGAGATGAACTTGCGCGGCAAATTCACGACGGACGGGGAGGGACGTTTCTGGTTCCAGACAGTCAAGATGGTTGGTTATCCCATCCCCGTCGATGGCGTTGTCGGACGCATGCTCAAGGCTCAGGGCCGTCATCCTTTTCGACCGGCACATTTGCACGCGCTGATCTTCAAGCGGGGTTACAAGACGCTGATTTCGCAGGTTTTCGATCCGAGCGATCCGAATATCGAATCCGACGTTCAGTTTGGCGTGACTGCGGCACTCACCGGCGATTTCATTCGCCACGACGAACCGCATCCAACCAACCGTGACATTCAGGCGCCGTGGTTCTCGCTCGACTACACTTATGTCATGGAAGCAGGCGAGGCTCTCTTGCCGCGCCCGCCAATAAAATAACGTTATTTGGAGCCGGATAATGATTACCGAGGAACAACGCCAGACAGCAGCCAGGGCCATCCTGGAGGCCGAAACCACGCGGACTCCCATTGTCCAACCCAGCAAAACTTATCCCGAGCTCGAAATTGAGGATGCGTATCGCATTCAGGCGCTTTGGGCCGAGTTGCGTGTGTCGCGCGGCGCGCGGATTGTCGGTCACAAAATAGGTCTGACGTCTCGCGCCATGCAAATGGCATCCAAGATGACCGAGCCGGATTATGGGGTGATCCTGGATGATGCGCTCTACAATGATGGCGCGCAAATAAATACGGATTTGTTCATCAAGCCGCGCCTGGAAGTCGAGTTGGCGTTCGTAATGGGTGAAGACCTGGAGGGAGCGGGCACCCGTATCTATGACGTCATGCGCGCGACGGAGTTCATTCTGCCTGCGCTCGAGATCATCGATTACAGAACCGAAGTTCCGCGTGCGATTACCGACACAATCGCCGACAATGCAGCCTTCGGAGCAATCGTCGTGGGTGGGCGGGTGATCCGCCCGTTTGATATCGACATACGCTGGGTCGGAGCAACTCTGTCGAAAAACGGCATTATCGAAGAGTCCGGGGTTTCAGCCGCGATCATGGGTCATCCGGCCGCCGGCGTTGCATGGCTGGTCAACAAACTTCATGCCGTCGGCGGCGGCTTGAAAAAAGGTCAGATCGTCCTTGCGGGCTCATTTACGAGACCGGTCGACATCATAAAGGGCGATGTCATTCAGGCTGATTATGGGCCAGTTGGCTCAATCGGCGTCTCTTTTACGTGAGGTTGAGATGGATCTTCCAGTCAATAAATTTAAAGCAAAACTGCAGGCCGGGCAAAGCCAGATAGGACTTTGGTGCGGGCTTCCAGGGAGCTACGCTGCCGAAATCGTGGCGCCAGCCGGGTTCGATTGGCTGTTGTTTGATACCGAACATTCCCCCAGCGACGTGCTGACCGTGCTGCCACAATTGCAGGCGATCGCCGCTTACGATGTCGCCCCGGTGGTGCGCCCAGCTGTCAACGATCCAGTGCTGATCAAGCGATTCCTAGATATTGGTGTACAATCTCTTCTAATCCCCTTTGTTCAAAATGCAGACGAAGCGAAAGCCGCGGTGGAAGCAACCCGCTATCCACCGAAAGGAATTCGAGGCGTTTCGGCCCTTACGCGTGCCACACGTTTCGGCAGGGTAAAGAATTATGCCCAGCAGGCGGAGGGGGAGATTTGCGTTCTCGTTCAAGTCGAAACGCGGGAAGCTATTACTCATATCGAGGCCATGGCATCGGTCGAAGGGGTGGACGGGATATTTATCGGCCCGGCGGATCTCGCAGCCAGTTTCGGCTATCCGGGACAACCAGGCCACCCGGAAGTGGTCGAGGCGATTGAAAATACGATCGCATTACTCAAACGGCTCGGAAAGCCGGCAGGAATACTCACGCCTGACGAGAAATTCGCGGCACGTTGCATGGAATTGGGAACGCTGTTCACTGCCGTCGGTGTCGATGTCGCATTGCTGGCGCGCGGATCAGAAGCACTAGCGGCCAGGTTTTCGAAACATTTGTAGACATGCGAGCTTCCGGGCACGTCGTCACCGAACTTGCGCCTATGGGCGTGAACCCATTGGCATGTGAGAGCGATGCGGCCATCCGATCCAAACGCGTGCCAACTCGCATTCGAGGCCGAGACCGGTCCGACCGTATCGGTGTCAACAGTCTTTCCATCCGGCCTGATAGCCAGCATGCACCTGCGCGCGGCGGCGTGTCGCTCCTGATTGAGGAGCCCTGTATCACGTTAGCAGCCGGCACAAAGGAGGCGAGGCTGCGTCAAAAAGACCATGCCTGTCGATCTTGTAATTGAGTTGTTAAAGGAGCATTTCGGGTGGGTGCTATGCAAAAGCACAGACAATTCCAAGCAACAGACTGGAAGTACTCGAAATGGCTGACCTGGAATGGGTAGACTTTTTCCCAATAGTTTTCTTGCCGTTCAAAATTATCGTACTGGGCATTGGCATGTACTACGCCATCAAGTGGCATCACGATCAGGCTAAGAAAGATAACGAGGCCAAAGGAAACTGAGCGCCGAGAGGTGTCAACTTGCTTCAATCCACATTGGTTTGGAAGCAGAATGGACCTTCTTCAAACCCGCCTCGAGGAAACGTAGGGGGCGATTTGCGTAGCAGGAGATCGAGCATAGACCTCGCCTCACGCACCTGGCCCAATAGATTATCCGCAAGCCCTTATCCATGCATTTGTTTGACCAGCCCCGCCCGTAACAAGGTGGGGCTGAACTAATTTCTCTCGACCGGGCATCTCTGACGGTAAAGTCGAGGCACAGTTTGAGAAACGTAGCGGGTAAGCGCGGCTTAAAGCAGTGGCACGCAAGTCGTGAAGCTTACTTGCTCAGCGTTTGCGCGATAAGATCGAGACGCCATCTTCGCACTTATTGAATCGGATAATCCGTCAGCTGCCATCATAGTGGACGAACGGATCGTTTTTGCAGCTCGGGGCGAATTGGACGCGCGCTCGCCGAGAAATCCCTAGCGCAAAACATAGGGCAGCCAAGCCTCATTTCACTCGCCTTCACAATCGAGAAACACCGGAAGGCCTATTACTCAGAGCTTGAGCGGCATCAGCGCACTCTCGATATCACCGACTGGGTCATTTTCTTTTCAGAAACTATCCTGGATGCTCAACGGGCGACGCTTGAGCGCATAGATTTCTTCATTCAGAAAGCAAAGTTCTATTATCGTTTTCGGGGCCAGCTAAACGATCGGCAGGAAAAAGTAGTCGCGCGCATCTTCAAGGAAGGCACGGCAGGCTTCAAGGGGGGGCTAAGTGCCGAAAACTACATTTCGATCACAGACACCTCCCGCGCTACAGCAACACGCGACCTTCAGCAGCTCGTGGAGATTGGCGCACTGACGCGTACGGGTGAACGTAGGCATACCCGGTACTCGCTGTCATTGCAGAAATAAATTGCCGCTAGTCCAGTGAACTCAACCAAAGTCATTATCTAGGTAACCGATTGTTCGATTCCGCTCTCATCAGGTTTTTCGGAAGGACGCCGGCCGGTAATATCCTTCTCACCGGAGATGCGCGGGGCGATCACATTCTCAACGGCCTCGAACAGAGCGGTGCTGTCGCGACAGGTGCCGCCCACCACCTTCGCCTTCTCAAGGTCTAGCACCACGGCAGCGATAGAAACGTCACAAAAAACTACTTCGAACGCCTGCCTGATGACATCTATCTGCTCTCGGCGAACGGCAAACATGGGAATCCGGACCAGGAGGTCCTGGCGGTGATCGTTGATGTCGCAAAGGCTGATCAACGCGAACCGCTCATAGTGGTCACTAACGAGGCGCCTTCGCTCGAATGGCTACGCCAGAATCGCTCTCCTTCGCAATTCGGTTATGAATTGGTCGTTCGAAAGCCAGCCAACCACGCTGTCGTGATCGATCTATTGCAGGTAACGTAGCCTGACGTGCCGCCTTAGAAATGGTCAGGGGCGACTGCCAGATATCGGTCATGGCTCATAATCGGGCTCAGATGCAGAGATTAGCAAGCGTAATCTCCGCATCGCTACCGCACACTCATATTGACCGATAACGCGAGTTACATTTGATGTTTCGTTCCCGTGCCTAGAAATTTTGTGGCGATGAGAAAATAAAAACAAAGGCGTCCTTGGTTCCTATCCTCTCAAGAGCTAAATCTAGCAATTGTTTTAGATTGCGTTCCCTCGGACAGGATTGATGATTTCGATCCCGTGAAAATCTCGTTCATTATCGGTGACAACAACGCAGCTATTGGATTGGGCGATGGCAGCCACAATCATGTCCAGCGCACTACGCGGGCGGCCGGTTGCCCTTCCTTGTGCCATCAGCTCTCCCCAAACGAGGGCTGCCTTCTCGTCAAACGAAAGGATGCGACCTGCGAAGAGTGACAGCGGCCCCTCCTTGCCTCCAAACCAAGTTTCGAGATCGGTTCGCTTTTTACCCGCCGGCTTCTCGAGTATCCATCGGTGTATCTCGGCGATAGTGAGCGACGCGATGAACAAATCATCGTCAAATTGTTCAGCCATCCATGTCAACAATGACGCTGAAGGCTCTGGTTTCGTGATATTGCTGAGAATGTTGGTGTCGAGCAAATAGCGCATTACAAATCGATCTCGCGACCTTCTTCGCGTGAACGGGGTGTGTCGAGATCTGCTCCAACCAAGGGTGATCGGCGAAATGCCGCGAGAATCCCTCCCTTTTTCGGCGGCTCTCCAGCGAGAGTTTCGCTTACAAAGGCTCGTAGATTGGCTGCTTCCGGGCCATCTTCGGCCAATCGGCGCGCAAGTGATCTAATCAGGCTGCGATCACTATCGCGCCCGAGCACCTCAAAACGAGCGAGACCGCGGTCGCCCAGGCGGCTTCTATAATTCTGAATTGCGCGTGTCTGAGAGCTAGCCATCTGATCCTCCAGATATTTCCAGTAATATAGCTGGATATCGAGGTTTCGACAAGTCGTCAGGAGAATGATATTGGCGCAGCTAGAGAGCTAGTTTGATTAGAATATTGGGGTCGTCAGTTCGTATCCCCTCAAGAGCGTCACCGCTAAGTCGGTTTACTGAACCCAAACTCGTTTGATTGCGTCAAATGCAGCGACGATCGACGGATCGCCCAAGCGCGCTTCCAGGCAAAGGAAACTTAAGGTCGTCGAGAGCTTCACATTATCAGCGATGACCAGTCCATGAGACTGCTGTTCATAAAGGGCAATCGATTCCCGGCAAAGGCTCAGCCCTATCCCTGTGCGTGTCATGGCAATCATTGACGCTTCCTGATCCACCTGCGCGACAATCTGTTGGCGAACGCCAAGATTGGTGAACAGCCGTGCCAGCATCCGGTTATGGACCGATGCGGGTGGCGTGCCGATCCAGGGGAGGGAGGCAAGCTGTAACCAGTTGGCCCCTCGAACAAAGCTGGCGAGCGATGGCGGAGCGACAACGCAATAGGTCAATTGCGCAAGTGCGCGAGAGTGGAAAAGCGACGCGGTACTCCCTCCAGTAACATCAGTCGGCGGGTCATAGTCCCTTGGATCACCAAGATAAAAACCGGCGTCGAGTTCGTTTCGCTTCAGCCTCTCCGGCACATCGCCGCTCATGCCATGACGCAGCGTTGTCTCGATACCTGGCCCGTTTTCGATAAGTGCTTTCAGAAACGCCCCTAATCGTGTGAACTCCGGATCGATGATCGTTCCGATCCGCAATTTTCCCCGGACGCCGGTCGATAAACGCCCGGCTGTCTGGCCAAAGTCCGTCAGCGCCGCCAGCACTTGCTCGGCCTTTGCCGCCAACAGTGCACCTTCCTGTGTCAACTCCAAACCTGTCGAGGTCCGCCGGAACAGGGTTAGCCCGGTGTCAGCGGCCAAGCGTTTCAACTGAAGCGTCACCGCAGGCTGCGTGACGTGCAGGTGCTCGGCGGCGCGGGTGACGTTCCCTTCTCGCCCCACGGTAACAAACGCTCGCAATGTTCTCAGATCGATACCTTCCAGCATATTAATTTCACTTATAATGCTTGGTTGAATTTGTCATTGGATTTCACGAGCGAATGTTGGCTATGCCTGCATATAAAGCAGGGAGGAAGCATGGCATGCCACTGCAAAGTGTCCAGTCTTATAATTGTGTGGTGTTCCATCGCGATTGGAGGGTAACCCAATGAGGAATGGTGGTTCCGGCAATTTCCACGACGTTTTTGACTACATTATCGTCGGTGGTGGCTCTGCAGGCTGCCTGCTTGCCAATCGCCTCAGTCGTGACCCGTCAAAACGTGTCCTGTTGCTGGAAGCCGGCCGCAAGGACGACTACCCCTGGATACATATCCCGGTCGGGTATCTCTATTGTATCGGCAACCCACGCACAGACTGGCTTTACAAAACCGAACCGGACGCCGGACTGAACGGTCGTTCGCTACGCTATCCTCGCGGTAAGACGCTTGGTGGCTGCTCGTCGATCAACGGCATGATCTATATGCGTGGTCAGGCACGCGATTTTGACGGGTGGGCAACGGCAACCGGCGACGATGCCTGGTCCTGGCAAAATTGCCTGCCCGATTTCAAGGCGCACGAGGACCACTACCGGCTGGACCATGGCGCAGACCCGAAGACTGGTGGCAACAGCAGATTTTCCGACATGCATGGCCATGGCGGCGAATGGCGCATCGAGAAGCAGCGGCTGAAATGGGATATCCTCGAATCCTTTGCAGAAGCCGCGGTGGAAGCGGGCATTCCGCGTTCGGACGATTTCAACAGTGGCGACAATGAAGGCGTCGGCTATTTCGAGGTGAACCAGCGCTCGGGCTGGCGCTGGAACACGTCCAAGGCTTTCCTGCGCCCAGCGAAAAACCGCGCAAACCTAACGATCTGGACGCAATCTCATGTCGAGCGTTTGATCCTTGCGAACGAGGCATCTGGTCGCAAGCGGTGCATCGGTGTTATTGTTGAGCGTCAAGGGCAGCGCACGGAGGTTGGGGCGCGGGGAGAAGTCATTCTGTCGGCCGGCGCCATCGGCTCACCACAAATCCTGCAATTATCAGGCATCGGTCCAGCGGGATTGCTGAAGCGTTTCGGTATTGAGGTCGAACACGACCTGCCAGGTGTCGGAGAAAATCTTCAGGACCATCTGCAGATCCGTGCCGTCTTCAAGGTCGGTAATACGAAAACGCTGAATACGCTCGCCAACAGCGTCTTTGGTAAAGCGATGATAGGGCTCGAATATGCGTTGAAACGCAGTGGTCCGATGAGCATGTCGCCCTCGCAGCTGGGCGCCTTCACCCGTTCGGACGAACGCCAGGCCCACGCCAATCTGGAGTATCACGTCCAGCCGCTCAGCCTCGACGCCTTCGGCGAACCGTTGCACACTGTCCCCGCTTTCACAGCCAGCGTTTGCAACCTCAATCCATCGAGCGTGGGCAGCGTTCGTATTCGCTCCAATAAGGCGTCGGACGCGCCGGCGATTGCGCCGAACTATCTCAGCACGGACGAAGACCGCAGGATTGCTGCCGAAAGTCTGCGGCAAGTGCGCAAAATCGTGTCGCAGCCGGCATTGGCGAAATATAGACCGGAGGAGTGGAAACCGGGCCCGCAGTTCCAAAGCGATGAGGAGCTGGCGCGGCTTGCGGGCGATATTGCCAATACCATCTTCCATCCGGTTGGTACGACGAAGATGGGCGGGGATGACGATCCTATGGCGGTTGTCGATAGTCGCCTCAAGGTTCGCGGAATCGCGGGACTGCGGGTCGTCGATGCGGGCATCATGCCGAAGATCACCAGTGGTAACACCAATGCGCCGACGCTGATGATCGCCGAAAAGGCAGCCGGCTGGATTGTTGCTGACGCACACGCGTAGAAAACTATTGGGGGAGGTTACAGGATGACATCAATAGCACGTTCAACGCTTCCGCTTTCCGGCGTTCGAGTCGTTGATTTTGGGCAGTATATTGCTGGCCCGGCCGTGGCCATGATCCTCGGCGATCTGGGTGCTACCGTCGTGCATATCGATCCCCCCAGCGGGCCGCTCTGGGACAATCCCGCCAACGCCATCCTCAACCGCAACAAGCTGATCGTCGCACTCGACCTCAAAACGGAGAAGGGTTTGCTTGAGGCGAAAGCGCTGGTGGCCGAGGCTGATATTGTGATCGAGAACTTTCGCCCTGGTGTGCTTGCCCGGCTCGGGATCGATTTTTCGACTTTGCGTAAATCGCGGCCTGAGCTGATCACCCTGTCTATCCCAGGTTTCGCCTCCGACGATGAACTCCGCCGGGACTGGCGAGCCTTCGAGACAGTGATCGCAGCCTCGTCGGGCGTCTTTACGGATATGGGCTTAAACCGCGTTCTTATGGGTATCAACCCGTCTTTCTCGCCGCTCCCACTCTCTTCCGCATATGGTACGATGCTTGCGGCCTCCGCGACGGTGTTGGCGCTTCAGGCGCGTGAGCGCACCGGCCACGGCGATCATATCGAGGTGCCGCTGGCAAGCGCCGTCATGGAGGGCCTGTCCTACAATTCTATCCTGATTGACGACTATCCGTTGCGTTATAAAACCCAGCGCGAGCGGGAAATCGAGCGTCGGCGCGGCGAGGACCTGCAAATGGACATGTCTTTTGACGACCTCCAGGAGTTTCTCGATCCCTTCTATCGCAGCTATAGGTGCGCCGACGGGCGGATGTTCTACGTGGTCTGCCCCAGCCACAAGAACCATGCCAAACGCTGCCTGCAAGCGCTTTGCATTTACGACGAGCTCGTTGCTGAAGGACTGTGCGAGGAGGAAGACACCTATCTTCCATTTTCGCAGTGGTCTTCGGACGTTTCGCTCGGTGTCTATCCGCTCCCAAAATTCTGGGCTGACAAAATCGCTGCTCGCATGAAGGATGTTTTCCTGACCAAAACGGCTTCCGAATGGGAACGTGTCTTCGGAGAAGGGCTGTTTCCGGGTGCGCCGCAACGCTGGCTGAAGGAATGGATCGCCGACGATCATGCTAAGGCTGCCGGCCTCATGATCGAAGTGGACGATCCGATCTTCGGCCGCATGACCCAGCTTGGGCCTATGGCCTGGCTGCAGGAGAGCGCCGAATCTATGTTAACGCCAAGCCCGAGACGTTGGGGAACGGCCAGGGAGGCGCTAGCACTGCTCGCCGGCATGGAGCACCCTTCCTTGCCGGTTGTAGCGAATGAGGCCCCCGGCGGCTGGCTGGACGGCGTCAAGGTTCTCGATCTGTGCAATGTGATCGCCGGTCCGCATTCGGTCGCCTATCTTGCCCGCTTCGGTTCGGAGGTCATCAAGATCGATCCGGCCAAGCCGCTCTATGACTGCTGGAACACCGTGATCTTCGGCATGTCCCACATGCGCGGCAAACAGTCCGTGCTCCTGAACATAGGTTCGCCCGATGGCCGCATCGTGTTCGAAGAACTGGTGCGCTCAGTCGATGTCGTTGTCTGGAACGCCACCGACCGTCAGGTCAAGGCGATGGGGCTCGATGCCGAAAGCCTGAAAGCGCTCAACCCCCAAGCGATCTTCTGCCAGCTCGATTGCTTCGGCGGCGTGCGCACCGGTCCGCGTACCGACTATCTCGGCTATGACGACCTCGTGCAGTCGGCAACTGGCATCATGTTGCGTTTCGGCGGCTCCATGGACACGCCGGAGGAACACGCCCATGTCGGTACCATTGACGTAATGTGCGGTTTCGGCGCTGCGCTCGGCATTGCAGCGGCTTTGTATCAGAAATCCAGAACGGGGGTCATTGGGCCGCATCCGATCGCGAGGCCTATCTGGCGAAAGCCTTCATGACGGCACCTGCTGAAACCTGGCAACAGCGCCTGCAGAAAGCCGATATCGGCGTATCTCTCTGCGAGAACATCGAGGAGATCCGCAGCCGCAGCGCCCGCATTGCCGACGGCACGCCGGGGATCGACCGGGGCAGTTATTCATTCTCGGTTTTTCCAGACCATCCGAGCGGGCACACCGTCACTCAGCTCGACCCCTTCGCCATCCGTCCGGCAGTCGGCAAGGTGACGGCTATAACGCCAGCGGAGAAGTACGGCGCCTCCACACGCGCCGTTCTCCGCGACCTGAACTACACGGATAACGAGATCGATCGGTTGATTGCATCCGGCACGATCAGCGAGAGTTGGAGCGCAGAGTATCTGCCGAGTTAGCAGGACACGGCAGCTTCGTGTTCTGAGGAGGATACCGAAGCCGCTCACGGCCCGTCCAAGTGCGCGATGGCATTAACGGGTTAGATATTCAACATGGCACCTTGGGCGGAAGTGCCACGAAAGAACTTTTTGCCTCGACATGACTTATACAAGCACATTCGAGGCTGCCGGGGTGAAAGTGATCAATCCCTAGTCCATAACCACAATCTTCATCTGGGTGCCGTATGATCATACCGCACCGTGATCTGCTTATCGTAGTGTGACCCGACATAGCTTCGCTCATCCTTTTCGGGGCTAGTGAGATTAAAATACCAATAGTCGCGTTATTTGACCGTCACAGTCACGAACTACGCTTCCAAACGGAAGTCCGCCGCAAGTTAGGCACCCCACGTCCGCCGCATCAGCTCCGTGAACAACGTCCGGTAGCTGATGTCAGTCTCTCTCGGCCTTTTAACCTGGCTGCAGTCCAACAAGAGTTCAGCTGTCGTTGGGTCGTAAACATTGAGGCGGAAGGAACTGATATGGAAGGCCGGAAAATGAAGGGAAAGCCCCCAAACCTGGATGTGGATGCCTCAAATGCTCCAGTCTCCAGATGGAAACACCGGCGCAACGGGAACCCTCATCCATTACGTCAACGTCACCCCGTTGCCTTCACCGAATGACCGGCCGCCCGCAATAGCGCCATCAGCACCGGCCCCAGCGAAAACTCACCCCGCTTGGCCCGATTGGTTAGGTCTCTGAGATACCCGCCGGCCGAATTGATGTGACCGCCCCGCTCGAGAATGCAGGCGATCGTCACTGCCGCGTTCTCCGGACCCATCACCTCACAGGCCTCTTGATATGCGGACGGGCTCACCCCGAGCATCGATCTGACCACCACGGCGGCCGTCATGAGTTCTCGCCAGTTTCTGATCTGGCCTTCAGGACCGTAGTTTGAAATCTCGGGGCAGGCGCGCAAGACGAGACCAATCGGAAAAGCCTTAATCGGCACATGTTCGGCCTGCTTATTCGGGCTCGGCTTCGCCTCCTGCTCTTTTTCAGAGCTAGGTTCAAGTTCATTAAGGAGGTTGGTATTTGAATTCTGTATGTGACGCTCATTTTGAGCATCATTGGTGGCCATTTCTGAAGAAAAATCATCGGAATTCAACTGGTTGATGATGTTCTGCCGCAAATTATCCATCTCGATGCCCAAATCTCTCAGTTCGTCGAGCGTCGGGTTTCGAGGAATTCGCCTGACAGCGGCCAGATATTGTTCTTCCAGCTCGTCCCAATCGCCTGCAGCTCCCTCTTCGACGGCCGCCGTAATCAGCTTGCGGATATCCCGCCGGCAGATCGTTAGGTTCTCCTTTGCCCTGCGGAACGCGATCCGATCGGCAGCCACCTGCTGGGCAAGGCATGCCAGTTCCTCGGCGCGCATCAGAAGCGGCGATATGTCAAAACCGAAGGCATGCTCGATCGAGCCTTCACCATCTTTTCGGGCGTAGCGTTTGCCGTTTGCACTATCCTTGCGGATGATCAGCCCTGCATCGACAAGCAGGGCAAGATGACGCCGCAGGGTAGCGCCCGCAATGCCATGCGCACGAATTGACAGCTGAATGTTCGACGGGAAAACGATAAGCTGTGCGTCCTGGCGCAGCTCATTTTCAGGATAGAAACTCAGAAGCGCATCGAGCACTGCAAGGCTGCGATCCTGCAGACCAAGCACCTCTCGCGCCTCCGATGCGTCGCGGAAGACTTTCCATTTGTCTGCCGACTTGCCTTCCTTGATCCTGGTCGTGGCAATCTGCTGCTTCACAAGCGCAAGCGTTACCGACCGCCGCCCAAACGGCGTCGTCACTTGTCCACCTTCCATGTCCCTCGCCTCTTCAAAAAGGCAAAAGATTTACGCTCACCAAAACGGTGCCAAAGACTCTTGACTAGGATTCATGGAAATGCGATTCTCTAGCTCTCACACGACGAGAAGGGCTTCCATGACGGCAACGTTTCGGGGGCCTTTTTCTTTTGCGCGTTTTCCTTACTTAAAATGGTTTCGAAGTCTGTTTCTCGGCTTCAGTTCAAATCTTTGATCTTTCGCGCGTGAACCGCTCAGCCAGTGATGGCAGCTGCGCTTCGATGAAACGCAGGAATTCTGCTCCGGCCGGTGTATCCGCCGAAATACGGATATCCTTGTTCGTGCGCGAAAAGCTGCCAAGTGGTTCGCCTGCGGCGCCGGCAATCATCTTGCCGGCCTTCGACGGTGCGGCAGGTTTCAGGGCGTTAAAGGCGGCAAGAAACTTTTGATCGGATCCAAGCCGTCTTTGCGTAGCGGCCGAAAGCACGCTGCGCAGTTCATCGTGCAGGTCAGGCTGTTCGGAGAAAGCCTTTGCAAACTCCACCCACCTTGGACGACCGACCTTGGCTGCCCGACCAATTGTCTCGACGATATCGAGCGGAAGGGCGCGATAAACCGCTCGCATCCGTGCAAGCTCGGGATCGTCGATAGACAATGCCGCCTTGATATCACGAGGCTTCACATCGGCATCATCCATACGGCGGGCAAACAGGGTGCGCTCGATCCAGGTCAGATCCTGGCGATCGGCATTTTCAATACCCTGCGCAATGACAAGCTCGACGTCGGAAATCTCGACTTCGATCGCCTTGACCGGAATTCCAAGATCGCGCGCTGCCTGGAGCCGGCGATGGCCGTAGATAACCTGATAGCGATCGGGCGATGCTGGTGACTTGCGGACCTGGATCGGGACCTTCTGACCCTCGGACTTTATCGAGTTCCTGAAAGACTCGAAATCCGATGCATCGTCATCTGGAAGACGATCGGGAAAGGGAGAGGGATCGACCTTTGACGGGTCGAGCTCTCTGATCGCACCACCACCCGATTCAACAAGCGCCTTGAGGCGGTCACGTTCCGATTTGATGTCGTCGATCGCCCTGTGCGCCGCACCGATCACGCCGGCACCGACACGTGCAGTTGGTGCAGGTTGCTGCGGGGAGGCAGGAGCATCGGTCGCCAGCCGGTTTTCAAGTTCCGCCGACAGCAGGCCAAAATTGGCAACGATGGATTTACGCGATGACTTGTTGGTCATGTGCGTCCCCAGCTGGTGTTGATGAGTTTCACGACCGCTTCGTTGACGGCATCGACCGCCTCGCGTGCGCGTTTATGCGTGTCACGGCCGATCTGGCCCATTTCGAGTTCGTAGATCGAGCGCTTTGCAAGTCCTGCTGCCTCGACAGCGGTGCTTTCAATCAGCGTCGGAAGAAGCACATCCGTTCCGAAGAGATGGCGCATCAGCGCAACGACCTGAGACTGTGGTGCGTCGTTGGGATCATGGCGGGTAATGAGATAGCGGATGAAATCTTGATCAAGCTGTGCTCCGCTCTCGTTGAGCACGCTTATCAGATCTCCCATCATCAGGAGAAACTGGCTCATGGATGCGACATCGAGCATCGCCGGGTGTACCGTGATAATCATGCTGGTCGCAGCATAAATCGCACTCAGCGTCAGAAACCCGAGAGACGGCGGCGTATCGAGAATGACGACGTCATAGTCCTGATCAACCTCGGCAAGAGCAAGCTTCAACCGTTCGAAGAAGATCGCTCCCGAGCCCGATTTCTGCGCCAGAACCCGCGGCGTTTCATGCTCATATTCCATCACTTCGAGGTTGCCGGGTATCAGATCGATCCCGTCGAAATAGGTCTTGCGGATGATATCGCGGATTGGCCGGCGCTCGGCGTCGTCGTAGCGAAGAGCAGCGTAGATCGTTTCGTTGGCACCAACGTCAAACTCAGGTTGCGCGCCGAACAGTGCAGAAAGTGATGCCTGCGGATCGAGATCAAGAGCAAGGACGCGGTAGCCCTGCAGCGCGAGATAATGCGCAAGATGGACGCAGGTCGTGGTCTTGGCACTGCCGCCCTTGAAGTTGGCGATCGCAACGACCTGGAGATGCTCGCCCTCGCGTCGGCGAGGAGAAAATCTCAGCGCTTCAGAAGGCTTTTGGGCGGCAAAGAGCTCGCGCAATTCATTGATCTGAGCAAGCGTATAGACACGATGGTTATTTTCGAGCCGGCCAGGGATCGGTCCACGGCCTTCGCTCGACATGAGTTTCAGCGTAGAATCGGGTATTGAGGTCAGCTTGGAGACTTCGTTGGTGAGGAACGGTCGCAGGCTTTTCTCCGACTTCGGAGGATACATGCGGGTGCGAAGGTCCTGCAACTGCTGAGACAGAAGACCCGCATGGCGCATAATCTTGGCGCCCGCGTCTTCCTTCTGACCGCTCGTCATTTCTGCGTGTTTTGCTATCGCCATATTTTCCTCTTGGCGGGCATTCGCCGGTTTGCCGACCATCGTCCGCCAAAGGTACAACATGATTCTGTTTCGCCGTCCAGTTATTTACGGTTAACCGGATATTGACGTCCGTGGTTGACAGGGGAATAGACGCGCCCATTTTATAAATTATAATCAGATACTTATAGAATGTTTCGGACATCCTGCCCCTGCGGCGGCAACTGCATTTTTGCTCGGCAATCAAGGTCATCAGCGTCGGTCGAAACGAAATTTTCACTGCAAAAAATCTACCCCATGGCGAATCGAACGACATTCGATCTCAAGAGGCAACCACTCGGCAATACTAAAAGGGCCGGCTGCGAGCCGATCTACCGGTTTTTGTCTGACCGAGGACCAGCGTCGTTTTTACGTTGGCGATAATAGTGACAGCGGATCGATCGGCGAAGGGCCGTCACAAAACGACGGAGGGATCAAAGCAGCTTTTCAACACCGTCTACCGAGTCAAAGTGCTTCCCGCATGGAGGCACGTTCAACGATTTCGGTTTTCAGAACGACCTTGCGGGCCGTCTGATCGTTGCCATTTAGCCGCTCGACCAGCAACCTGGCCGCCGTCGCGCCGAGATCGTAGACGGGTTGGCGCACGACGGTCACTGGAGGCGTTGTTACAGACGTCCAATCCGCATCATGGAACGATACCAGCGACAGGTCGTCCGGGATGCTAAGCCCCAGTTGACGGTGAACCTTGAACACCTCCAGGCCGATTATACTGTCCGATGCAATGATTGCCGTCGGACGCTGCGCCGACTGGAGCATTTCGGTAACGATGCGATGCGTCTCTTGCTGCGTGACGGCACCGACCTGTACCCAGCTTTCCATGTTGGTCAGACCAGCCTCACTGCACGCACCAAGATACCCTTCGATGCGTCGCCTGACCGAACCGGTACTGATGTCGTCTGCACTGCGGAACCGATGATCCGGCGTGTCGCAGGCGGTTAAATAGGCGATGCGGCGGTGGCCGAGAGCAATCAGCCGGCGTGTAATATTCTCGGCGGCATGCCGGTCGTCGGCAATAACGGTGTCGACATCGAGCGTGTCGCTTCCACGATCGAGCAACGCGAGCGGCAGCCCCGAGCGAATAACCTCATGCAGATGCTCGACATCGTTTTCCTTGGCCGGCGAGACGATGAGACCGTCGACACGCTTGGCAAGCAGAGTGCGGATGGCCGCTCTTTCCGCAACGACGTCTTCACCCGAGTTAATGAGGATGACGGTGAAGCCTGCCTGCCGGGCAATATCCGTGATGCCTCGCACGGCGAGGCTGAAAAAGGGGTTTTCAATATCTCCCACCACTACGCCGATGGTGCCTGAACGACCTGTCGTCATGCTGCGAGCAAGCTCATTGGGGCGATAGTCGAGGGACTGAGCCGCTGCCAGGACCGCCTCTCTCACCCGGTCGCTGACGGTTCCGTAGCCACCCAGTACGCGTGCAGCCGTTGCCTTTGAGACGCCGGCTTGGCGTGCGACGTCCGCGACTGTCACGGAAGGAGTTTTAGGTGGGATCTTGTCCATAAGCGGTAGCCTTACAAGAGAACTTGACGACTGGCAAATGCGAAGATAACAATTGCCAACACCCAAAGAGACCGGTCTCTTTCTAATTGAGACCGGTCTCAAAGATAAAAAGACTTCCGACATGCGAACTGCGTGGGCCGGGCAGGTGACATCATGCGCCGACCGGGTGGGACCCGTGCGCCTTGAATTTATCGCAGACAACGACACCAGAGGAGAAGAAACCAATGCAATTTACCCAAGCCTTAACATCCGCATTCGCAAAAATTCGCGCGACCACGGCCGCGATCACACTCGGTGTCCTTGCAGGCGCGGCGACGCCCGCACTTGCCGACAATCCGCTTGGCCTCATCGATCCCGCCACCATCAGTGTCGGCACGATGGGCGATGCCAAGCCTTATGCCTTTACCACCGCCGACGGCAACTTTACCGGTTTCGACATAGAGTTGTTCCTCAACGTAGCCGAACGTCTTGGGTTCAAGAAGGAACAGGTGGTGTTCACCGGCCAGGAATTCTCGGCCCTGATGCCCTCTGTCGCCAACGGCCGCTTCGATGTTGCGGCCGCTGCGATCGGCACGACTGCCAAGCGCAAGGAGACCATTGATTTCTCTGAGGGTTATCTTGCAGGTTTCTTGAGCGTCCTCACTTCGGAGCCAGGCATCACCGATGCAGCGGGTCTTAAAGGCAAGCGTCTCGGTGTGGTGCAGGGTACACTTCAGGAAATCTATGCCGAGAAGAATTTTGCCGGCACCGATCTCGTGAAGTTCCCGGACAACAATTCTGCCGTTTCCGCACTCAACAACGGGACGGTCGATGCACATTTCCTCGATTTCGAGGCTGCAAAGGACTATTCCGCCCGTTATCCGGCGCTAAAAGTCGCAGTCAACATTCCGAGCTTCGACGCGCCCGCCGGCTTCGTCATCCGCAAGGGTAACGATGCATTGCGCGAGGCGCTTAACAAGGGCCTGAAAGAGGCCATGCAGGACGGCACCTGGAAAAAGCTGCACGAAAAATGGTTCCCCGGCACGCCGATGCCGCAGGCATATCTTCCCAAGCAGTGATGCCACCTTCCGGTCCGGCCTTTACCGGTCGGACCGGCCTTTCTTTCAAGGGATATCCTGATGAACTGGCTTGAAAACCTGCGCCGTAGCTTCCTCGACTGGAATGCCATGGCCGAAGTGCTGCCGACCATGATCACCGTTGGTCTCAAGAATACGCTGATCCTGGCCGCGACCTCGACTGTGCTTGGCGTCGCCATTGGCATGGTGCTCGCGATCATGGGCATTTCCCGCTCGCCCTGGCTGCGCATTCCCGCTCGTCTTTATACCGATATTTTCCGCGGCCTGCCGGCCATCGTCACAATTCTCCTGATTGGCCAGGGTTTTGCCCGAATTGGCCGCGAGCTCTTCGGTCCATCGCCTTATCCGCTCGGCATTCTGGCACTCAGCCTGATTGCCGGTGCCTATATCGGCGAGATTTTCCGCTCTGGTATCCAGAGCGTCGACCGTGGGCAGATGGAGGCCTGCCGGGCATTGTCGATGAGCTATGGCCAGGGCATGCGCCTTATCGTCGTGCCGCAAGGCGTGCGCCGCGTTCTGCCGGCCCTGGTCAACCAGTTCATCGGCAACGTCAAGGATTCGAGCCTAGTCTATTTCCTCGGGCTTCTGGCCTCAGAGCGTGAGATCTTTCGCGTGGGACAGGACCAGGCGGTGGTGACCGGCAATCTGTCACCGCTCCTGCTGGCAGGCGTATTTTATCTCGTCGTTACCGTGCCGCTTACCCATGTCGTCAATGCGATCGACAATCGTCTGCGGGTTGGCAAGCAGCGCCCCGCCGTCATCACCAGCGGACTGGAGGAAGTCAGTGAACTCGACAGTGCAGCTCGCGCGACTGGCGTCTCGTTCAAGGGCGGCAGCCTTGATGTGCGCCGTCTCGGTATGGCCTATGGCGATCTTGATGTGCTGAGGGGTGTCGATCTTTTAGTCAAGCCAGGCAGCGTCACCTGCATCATCGGCCCGTCCGGATCCGGAAAATCGACTTTGCTGCGTGGGCTCAACCGTCTGGTCGAGCCGAAGAGCGGCGATATTCTTATCGATGGCGAAAGCATTCTCGCAATGAAGCCGGAAACGCTGCGCCGCCGGGTCGGCATGGTATTCCAGCATTTCAACCTCTTTCCCGACCACACGGCGCTGGAAAACGTCATGCTGTCGCTTACGAAGATCAAGGGCCTGCCCGCAGCCGAGGCCGAGCGCATCGCCAAGGCAAGGCTTGCCGATGTCGGCCTTGCGAGCCGCCAGCACCACCGTCCGGGCGGTCTTTCCGGCGGGCAGCAGCAGCGCGTTGCCATTGCCCGTGCGCTTGCCATGGAACCGGAGGTTATCCTCTTCGACGAGGTGACGAGTGCGCTCGATCCGGAATTGGTCAAGGGCGTGCTCAACCTCATGGCTGAGCTCGGCACGCGTGGCATGACCATGGTCGTCGTCACGCATGAAATGGGATTTGCCCGCCGGGTGGCCGATCAGGTCGTCTTTATGGACGAGGGGCGCGTCGTTGAAGCCGGCACGCCAGAGGCAATATTCGACAACCCGCAAAGCCCGCGTCTCCAGCGCTTCCTAGCGGAAGTGCTCTGAGCGCCGGGAGGAGAAACCAATGACACAAACGATACGATGGGGTGTGCTCGGTTGCGCAGACATTGCTGCCAAGGCGGTCGTTCCCGCCATCCAGTCCAGCCGCCTGGGGCGCGTTGCGGCAATCGCCTCGCGCGATGCCGCGAAGGCGAAGGAGATGGCGGCCCGCTTCGGCATCGCCAAGTCCTATGGCAGCTACGAGGAACTGCTTGCCGATCCGGAAATAGACGCAATCTACAACCCTTTGCCCAATCATCTGCACGTGCCACTGACGATAAAGGCACTGGCGCAGGGCAAACCCGTACTCTGCGAGAAACCGATCGCGCTTGATGCCGAGCAGGCGAGGGAACTGGCAGCGGCACAAAAGGCGGCGGGCCTGCCGGTCGCGGAAGCCTTCATGGTGCGCCACCATCCGCAATGGAAAAAGGCGCGCGCGTTGATTGCCGAGGGGCGCCTCGGCGAGGTGAGGGCCATCCAGACGATCTTTTCCTATTATCTCGACGACCCCGGGAATGTACGCAACCAAGCTGATATTGGCGGCGGCGGTCTGTTCGACGTTGGTTGTTACGCCATCAACACGGCGCGGTTCCTGTTCGACGCGGAACCGGTACGGGCGATCGCGCTCATGGAGCGCGATCCTGTCTTCGGCACGGATCGGCTGACGAGCGGGCTGCTTGCGTTTCCAGAGGGAAGGCAGCTTGCCTTCACCTGTTCGACACAACTCTCCCTCACGCAGAAGGTCACAGTGCTTGGAACGCGCGGGCGTCTGGAAATCCCCACTCCCTTCAATGCACCAGCTGATGAGCCGACCATCCTTGTCTTTGATGACGGCCGCGATCTTGCCGGCGGCAGCCGCGAGAAGATCGCGATCGGGCCTGTCGACCAGTATCGCGAGCAGGCCGATGCATTCGCCGAGGCTGTTCTCTCCGGCGGGCCACTCGAGACGGGGCTTGGCGACGCAATCGCGAATATGACGGCGATTGACGCGCTGTTCCGCTCCGCAGCTAGCGGTCGCTGGGAGATCCCCGATGCCTTACCCCCATCCGTATGACAATTGATTGAAAGCCAATTCCATGACCGACAACACCATCTCTTCGGCCGTCATCATCGGCGCCGGTATCTTCGGCGTTTCCACTGGCGTACAGCTTGCGCGGCGCGGCATTAAAGTGACAATCCTCAATGACGGCCCGCCGGCCAATGGTGCCTCCGGCCGCTCGCTGTCCTGGCTGAACTCAGCACGCATGCGCTCTGAGCCCTATCATCGGCTGCGTATGGCCGGCATCGACCGGTATCGCACACTCGCGGCGCAGAATCCCGGCGCAGAATGGCTTCGCTTTGATGGCGGGTTGACCTGGGACGCGGATGACGAGCGCAATGAGATCGACGCGGCCTATCGCCACGAAGTTTCGCTTGCCTATGATGCGCAGCGCCTTTCCGCAGCCGAAGTCGCCCGCGTTGTGCCCGGTGTCGACGCCGTCGCAATCACTCGACAGGGTGCAATCTTCAATCCCGGCGAAGGCTGGGTCGATTTGCCGACGCTGATTGGTGTGCTGCTTGAGGAGTTTTTCGCACTCGGTGGCGTTCTGGTAACGGACCAGGGTGCTGCACGGGTGGTGATCGAGGGTGGTCGTGTCATTGGCGCGCAAACTGCAAATGCTGTTCTCCATCGGGCGGACGCCGTCGTGCTT
The DNA here is from genome assembly GCF_019355535.1 of Agrobacterium sp. S7/73. Lineage (NCBI taxonomy): Bacteria > Pseudomonadati > Pseudomonadota > Alphaproteobacteria > Hyphomicrobiales > Rhizobiaceae > Agrobacterium > Agrobacterium sp. S7/73. The sequence goes on along the minus strand of NZ_CP072139.1, from coordinate 135,271 downwards.
GCCACCGGTCCGGCCGTCCCGAAGATGGCTGCGGAAAGCGGACAGACCATTGCCGACGGGACACCGATCGCCCTTCTCGTGCAGACGAGGCCGCTCGCCCATCCCCTGCGCGCTGTTCTCAATACACCGCGCGTCGCCGTTCGCCCGGCGCCGGACAGCACATTCTCCCTGGATGCCGACTGGGCGGCCGATGAGGGTGTGACAGTGCGCGCAGACGGCAGCTATGATATCGACGATAGCGTTGTTTCAGAGCTTTTGGTTGAGGCTGCGCGGGTGATGGAAGGCAATCCGAAACTCGAGGTGGCTTCCATCGGCGTTGGTGGCAAACCTATCCCCGGCGATGGCGAGCCGGTGATTGGAGCCATCAAGAGTATTTCCGGTTACTACGTGGCCTTCAGCCACAGCGGTGCTACACTCGGCCTCATCGTGGGCGAGCTGCTCGCGTTCGAGGTTGCGACAGGCACCGAACATCCCATGCTCGCAACCTTCCGACCTGAGCGTTTCCCCTTGAATTGAGCAATGTGAGGCAGATATCGCCAAAATGAGCCGGTCGCCGCCGCGGCCGGCATTTTTTATTGATATGGAAACGCCCGTCCGGTCTCTCACATAAGGCTAATGCCCTTGTCGGCTGCACGGACCCTGGAGAAAACCTAGGGTTCAGAGATACCAACAGACCGTTGCCACGCATAGAAAAACCGGCACCACGCGGGCAGGAGTTGGCACCCTGCGTCGCGACACGCCGCACAATTTAAAGGTGAGTTTGCATTATTTGAAAACTAATCGTTGACGCGACGACTTCAGTCCGTTATACATAAATCATCGATCTTTTGCTTGCCGAGCTTTGTCTACCGCGCGATTGGCACCGCGCTTTAAGCGAACTTCCATTTCAAAAATAGTCGGTTTCCTCGCTGCGCAGCATCAGCTTCGCGGTCCTACACTCTATGCTTTGAAAGGGTTCAACATGACCACTGGCACAGTAAAATGGTTTAATTCCACCAAAGGCTTCGGCTTCATCCAGCCCGACAATGGCGGCGCTGATGCGTTCGTTCATATCTCCGCTGTCGAGCGCGCCGGAATGCGCGAGCTCGTTGAAGGCCAGAAGATCGGCTTCGAACTCGAGCGCGACAACAAGTCGGGCAAGATGTCTGCTACCAATCTGCAGGCCGCATAAATCAAGATTTGCTTCCCTTTGACCACGGATGTACTGGCACTGTCGGAAGCTGCTTCATTAAGGTCAGGCGTTTTGCCTGGCCTTTTTCGTTTCGGTTTCAAGCCGAACCAATTGAGATTGCAAGAGCAGAAAAACAAAATGGATCCGGCTCGCAGACGACGATCTGCCTCACCGGCATCCAGATGTTATTTTCTGTCAAAAGCAACCTTGCGGTAGTGTCGGAATACGGCGCTCACGCCCCGTAGACCGAATGGCTGCCAGCGGCACGTCTCGCCAAGAAGGCAGGGCACTGCTCCATCAGTCCGGTCATAAATCGCGCCAAAACGCGATGATCTCTCTTCCACTCATTATCAGGATATCCATGAAGAACGCCCGAAACAATGACGTCGCCGACCGTCGCGCCGCATCTACCGAAGCCAAAGCTGCTCTGCTCAATGCGTACCGCGCGGCAAAGACTGCTTTAGAACCTTCCAGGCTGGCAAGACAGGCAGAACGAGCAGCCATTGCCACAGCTCGAGAAGAGCGACGTCTTCAACGCGAGCGCACGAAGCTTGAGGAACAACAGCGTATCGAGACCGACGCTTTGGAGCGCCAGGCAGCGATTGAGGCGGTCGCAGTCGCAGAAATCGAAGCGCGGGAGAGTGCCGAAAAGGCACGTATAGCCCGGGTCATTGAAGATGAGACGATGCGAAAGGCTGAACGCGACCGGCGCTACGCTAACCGCAAGGCAAGACAAGCCTAACCTTGCCCTTGCACGCCGACCCCACAACATGACGGCGTCATGCTGGTGACACTCTAACGAAAGCAGCCCCATGGCACCGGATAATAACGAGCTCCAGGCAATCAACACGTCGTGGCAAATCGCTATCCAGGAAATCCTGCGCATGGTCATTCGCGACATGTACCACGACGGTGGAGAAGCGAATTTCAAGGCCCATATAAAACGTATTGAAGAAGCTGCGGTCGACAGCATCCACTCCGATCTGCGACTCCGAGGAACCGACGAGTGGACTGAAGTGCTTGTAAAGGAAAGGGCGAGCAACTTCGTGACGACATTGCTGACGTCCTTCACTTACGACCGTGCCTGACCCCTGGACATCGATTTCAATGAGGAACCGAGCCGATTTCCAAGGAGAAGTGCGCCACCTCCGAGTACGATTTTCTGATCAGGGTTTGGTTGAGGGATTGGCTTTTTCTCCTTTCTCTGTGCCAGGGTGGCTGAGCTGGCCTAAAAGCTGAAACTGACGTGCCCGGTATTCCACATCAGTGGATCGAGCTCTCGGCTCCGTGAGAGCTAACAGTTTATTCAATCACGGCCTGTTCGATCATTTTGCCCATGCGGATCTGAGCGCGACTGGTGGCAGACCCTCGCAACTCGCCGCACTATCAGCGAGCATTGAGGCAACGCAGCGAGCCACTTGCGTCGACCAGCAGACCAAGTGGAAAGACGTTGGCGTCGATTGACGCGTAAACGACCTGTCCAAGGCTGTCTGCCAGGGCGCGTGGACAAATCGCTGACAGCACGCGGACCTACCGGGTGTTTTAAAAGCAATACTTGTCCCACGGTCGCGGCATGACGGTTATCTGCTAACCGTATTAGCCGCTATGCGACTAAGAACGCGGTTACTTCATCGGCCAAGCCAGCGAGAAAAGTGTGTCGATCTGGATGAGGTTCCGGGACATTTGGTGGCAATTCGTCCATGTATGTGAAATGGCCGGCATCGGGATCAACTTGGAGCGCCACAGATGCCTGGGCGGTTAGTACATCCATGAGAAAACGAGACTGGGCCGGGGGCGTGATTGTGTCCTTGGCTCCCACCCAGATTTTCATCGGCATCTTGATACGGTCAAGCGCACCTGGACGGCGGAAGAAGTCCGTTGGCGGAGCCAAGATTGCCAGTCGCTCGAGGCGTGGCGTGGAGCCTGTAATCAGTTGCTGCCCATCAAGGGTTTCGCCCTCGGCACCTTGAAGGGCGAGCATAACCGTAGCTCCAATGGAATGCCCGATACCCACGATGGGGAGATTGCTGGAGGTGCAATCGTCTATAGATGCTTCGAGCCTGCGGATGCGCATGTCCAACTCGGCCTTGGTCGGGGCGATTGAGGTCAGCATTTCGAAGTGTGGTGCGATGACCGTGCAATTCCCGTTAGCCAAGGTCTGCAGCAAATGACGGTGGCGTGACGGATTACCGCCACGACCGACTGCGAACAAAGCAATGCACTTTGGGTTCTTGGCCTCGACCCGAGTAATGGTAAAGGATCCCAACTCATTGGATACGATGTCGGTATTGGATTCAATTTCCATATTTTCTCTCAATCATCAGAATAAGTTTATCATCGTCTTCCGCGACAAACGAAGCCAACGTATCTCATTCATTGAAGTCCTGAACAGTCAGCGATTCAACGCTGCTTTTTGGAGGCAGTTTGAACCAGAGCGACTTCATCGAAACAGATTGGTGCATTCTGATGGGTCTGTGAACGCTGGTGCCCCAGGAGAAAAAAGAGCGGGTGCGGCCCGCTCCCGTCCAAGGATTTAGACCTGGGCTTGGCCACCATCGGCAAACAGTTCGGCGCCGTTGACGAAGCTCGCATCGTCGGAGGCGAGGAAGAGGGTCGCCTTGGCGATTTCGTCGGGCTCACCGACGCGACCGAGCGGAATACGGGAAGCTAGGTAGTCGATCAGACCCTGCTGCTGCTCCTTGTCATCACCAGCAAGCTCCACGAGTCCGGGCGTGCGCGTTGCTCCGGGGGAGACGACGTTGACGCGGATGCCAGTGCCCTTGAGATCGAGAGCCCAGGAGCGGGCGAGGTTGCGGACGGCCGCTTTGGAGGCTGAGTAGACCGAGAATGCGGCCGTGCCTTCTGTGCCGGCGGTCGAACCCGTTAGAACGATCGACGAACCCCGACCCATCAGTGGCAGAGCCTTTTGAACAGTGAAGATGACCGCCTTCACATTGCGAGCGAACGTGTTGTCAACCTGCTCTTCGGTGATTTCGCCGAGGGGAAGCATGCTGCCGCCGCCGGCGTTGACGACCAGGACATCAAGGCGTCCCTGTTGCGACTTCACCTGGGCGAAGACGTCGTCGAGTTCGTCGTTCTTTGCCGAGTCCGCCTGTATGCCGACGGCGCCGTGGCCGATCGCTGCGACGGCCTCGTCCAGAGCGTCCTTGCGGCGACCCGTAATGTAGACCCGGGCTCCTTCGGCTGCGAAAAGCCTGGCGGTCGACAGGCCGATGCCGCTCGTTGCACCGGTCACGATTGCAATCTTATTTGCTAGTCTCTTGGTCATTTTATTCTCCTAAGGCTGGGCGCGCGAAAGGGTCAGTCCGAATTCGCGGCCTGTTGACGGTCTAAAGCTATGCGGGAGGTGGCGCCGGCCTTGGGCCTGTCGTCGCCGTCCGATGTGCAGAACGTAATTCCTCAGCCCTGCAGGGAGAAGCCAGTTCGTATGGAGACATTATCCATCTGTATGGACAGTCTGCATCGCCGCGCCGCGCCTTGCGTCGACGCCTTCAAACACTTTCGCCGCCCAGTCCGAGAATGCCCGCAGCCGCGGGTTTGAAAATCTGTCAGCGGGATAGACCAGGTGCAGAACATGGTTTTCAGGCTTCCAGTCAGGAAGCAGTTCGATCAGCAAACCCTTGTCGATATTAGGTCTTGCAGGAATCCGAAACTTTGGCCGATACCCAACCCGGCTAGCAACGCATTCAAATGCGCCGTGCTTTCGTTGAGGGAAATGCCGCTTGACATCGGCATATACTCGGTCTGCTCGTTGCCGCGCTGGAAGCGCAGCGGGAACCGTTTACCGGATGACGCCGAAAAATAACTGACGACACGATGCGCCTGAATGTCGTCTGGATGCATCGGCAGTTCTTTTCCGGCGAGATAAACTGGCGCTGCGCAGAGCACGTAGTCGAGTTCGCATAGCTTCCTAGCCCTGAGGGATGAATCGCCAAGTGAACCGCCACGAATGACGCAATCGATCCCTTCGCCAATAAGGTCGACAGATCGATCACTGACGCCGAGAAGCAGGTCTATCTGCGGATACTGGCGCTGGAAGTCCCAAAGGGACGGGATGAGTATCCGGTTCGCCAGGACAGAACCAATATCAATCCGAAGCTTTCCTTTGGGCGCGCTGCGGGCGCCAGCGACGGTGCCGTCCATGTCGTCCAGATCCGCAAGCAGGCGAAGGGCGCGCTGGTGATAGGCAATACCTTCCGTGGTCATTGTCACCGACCGAGTGGTCCGCTCAACGAGTTTTGTCCCGAGATGTGCTTCAAGATCCTGCACGAGCTTGCTAACTGACGACCGTGGGAGATTCATTGTGTCCGCAGCCTTGGTAAAAGATCCGGCTTCGGCGACGCGAACGAATGTTCGTATGGCGAGTATCTGGTCCATGCAACGCCCTGCAGATTAGGTCTACGATAACCGACTATATCGGAACCGCGACCAAGACCATTTAATTTCTTGCTCTCAGTCGGTCGCGTGCCTCCCACAAGACCTCGAATGCTGATTGTCGCTAAAACACAGTCGACGCCATACAGCGAGGCTTGGCTTCTCTGTGCAGAGAAATCCGGTAAATGGTACGTTTTCGGCTGGTTTCGTCGCCCCAATCGCCTTGATAGTAAGGCGCGGCATGGCGGCGACACGCAAAATGCCATGCCGGAAAGACCGCACGCAGTCGATGACACCTATCCTTCGCAAATGCGCTGACTTGAGCGCTACCGAAGTGTGCATTTTATCGACGTAGATCGCTCGTCAGTCATTCATCAATCGATGCGGGGCGGTTCGATGGCTGGCATGCCATTAATACAGTGAAATGAGCCACACCCTCATATTCAATTCTGGTGAGGGAGAACGCGACTGTTTTTGTATGTCGGTTACGACAAACGAGCGACGTGGCGCCTAAACGCTTCGCTGCTCACTGGCACTGCCTGCTTAGTCCTTTGCGCCAGAGGGCGAATGCACAAGATTGGTTTCCTCAAAATGCCCTCACTTTGGAATTTGCATCTTTGATTATCTATGAAAACTATAGAAATTAAAGGCAACAGGAGTGAGGCGAACAATGAACGTACTTGGAATAAGCGGCAGCGTTAAACAACCGTCACGAACGGCAAGCATTGTCTCGGACATCCTGAACTTGATCGAGAGACGGGCAAGCGTCTCTGTGGACACGGTCGATCTGGCTGTGGCGGCGCCGATCCTGTTCAGGGCTCTTCGTGCAGATCAACTGGATGAGGCCGGCCGCAGGATTATTGATGCTGTGGAAGGTGCCGACGTACTTGTCGTCGGTTCGCCTGTCTACCGCGCATCCTACACCGGCGCGTTAAAGCATCTGTTCGATCTCGTCGATTTCCGTGCGCTTCAAGGCAAGCGCGTGATCCTTGCGGCAACGGGCGGTACAGCACTGCATGGCCTCATGCTGGAGCATCAGTTCAGGCCGCTGTTCGGCTTCTTTGGCGCCGTTACAGTGCCAACGACGGTCTACGCCGTTGAGGCGGATTTCACCGGATACACGCTCTCGAACCCCGTGGTTGAGGCGCGCATCGAGCGTGCCGTTGCCGAATTGATCGATCTACTGCCGGCCAGAAACCTTGTCGCCGACGATCACCGCTCGGCCCTTCGCCTCGTTTCACACGACGCGGTCGCCAACTGACATCAGAAAAGAGGAGATTTTCATGACTGAACACCACGCCGAGCCCGTGAAATTTGCCTATTGGGTGCCGAATGTGTCCGGCGGCCTCGTAATATCGAACATCGAGCAGCGCACCAGCTGGACAATTGACTACAACCGCAAGCTCGCGCAGATCGCTGAAGCGAGCGGCTTCGATTACGCGCTAAGCCAGATCCGCTTCACCGCCGGCTACGGCGCCGAATTCCAACATGAATCCGTGTCGTTCAGTCACGCTCTGCTGGAATCGACGACGACGCTCAAGGTCATCGCCGCCATTCTGCCTGGTCCGTGGAACCCCGCGCTTGCCGCCAAACAGATTGCCACGATCAATCACCTCACCAACGGTCGCGTTGCCGTTAACATCGTCAGCGGCTGGTTCCGCGGCGAGTTTCACGCCATCGGCGAGCCTTGGCTCGATCACGACGAACGCTACCGCCGTTCGGAAGAATTCATCCGGGCTCTGCGCGGCATCTGGACGGAAGACAATTTCACCTTCCGCGGCGATTTCTACCGCTTCAACAACTACTCCCTCAAGCCGAAGCCGATTGATCCGCAGCCGGAAATCTTCCAGGGCGGTTCGTCGCGTGCGGCTCGCGATATGGCGGCCCGCGTATCCGACTGGTATTTCACCAACGGCAACACGCCGGAGGAAATCGCCAAGCAGGTGAATGACATTCGCGTCAAGGCCAAGGAAAACAACCATGCGGTCAAAGTCGGCGTGAATGCCTTCGCCATCGTGCGCGAGACCGAGGAAGAGGCGAGAGCCGTGCTTGCCGAGATCATCGAAAAGGCCAATCCGGAAGCGGTCAATGCCTTCGGCCATGAGGTAAAAAATGCCGGCAAGTCTTCTCCCGAAGGCGAGGGCAACTGGGCGAAGTCCAGCTTCGAAGATCTCGTTCAGTATAATGACGGCTTCCGCTCAAACCTGATCGGCACGCCACGGCAGGTTGCCGAACGCGTGGTGAACCTCAAACGCGCCGGTGCTGACCTTATCCTGCTGGGCTTCCTGCATTTTCAAGAAGAAGTCGAGTATTTCGGCAAGCATGTCATCCCGCTCGTGCGCGAACTGGAACAGGCGGAAATCAGCGCAGCAATCGCTGCGGAGTAATGTCGCAAATCGGACGGCAGCGGCCTTTGGCCGCCGCCTGGACCACGGGCGGGACCGCCTCCGTGATTGGAAACCTGTGCCCATTGGGCGGAGCATGGACTGAACGATGTCAGCATCGAGTTTTCTGGTTGCAAGTCTTGGCGCGGAGGTGGCGATCCCAACGGACATTCGCCAACACATTGCCTTGCCCAGCGAGCATGCCGGGCAAGAACGTCGCGCGCTGGACGCCGCCAAAGAACTTGTGCTGGAGCTTCGCGGTATTGACCTCTCCTTTGGAGGCGTCGTCGCTCTGGAGAATATCGACCTGGCCGTGCAGCAGGGCGAAATCCTGGGTATTATCGGGCCGAACGGCGCCGGCAAGAGTTCGCTGATTAATGTTATCACAGGCGTCTACCGCCCGGATCGTGGCCATGTAGCGATTAATGGCAAAGCCTATCGTCCAGTGCCGACTGAGAAGCTCGCCAGTCTCGGCGTGGCGCGGACGTTCCAGAACCTCGCCTTGTTCAAGGGTCTCAGTGTTCTCGATAATGTTGCTACGGGGCGGGCTTACGCCGAGCGGGCAAATTTCCTGAGCCAGATAGCCGGTCTACCGAGCGCTCGTCGCGAGCAGGCCGATGCCCGCGAGCGGGCAGGGCGGATCATCGATTTTCTGCATCTAACGCCCCATGTTGACCGGCTTGCCGGCACGCTGCCCTATGGACTGCAGAAGCGGGTGGAACTCGCTCGTGCGCTTGCCGCCGAGCCACGCATTCTGCTGCTTGACGAGCCCATGGCTGGCATGACGGCGACGGAGAAGAACGAACTTGCCGATTATGTGCGTCTCGCGCGTGACAAATATGCGGTCACCGTCGTTCTGATAGAGCATGACATTGGCGTGGTGATGGGTCTTTCAGATCGCATCGCGGTGCTCGACTACGGGCGCAAGATCGCCGATGGCACGCCTGCGGAAATTGCCAGCGATCAACGCGTCATCGATGCCTATCTTGGCGCTGCGCCGGAAAACGAAGACGGGGAGGGTATCTGATGGCTGCGTTTGATTGGTTGTTCCTTACCGAGGTCCTGGTCGGCGGGTTGCTCTCCGGGGTCATGTATTCCCTCGTCGCCATCGGGTTCGTGCTGATCTACAAGACATCGGGTGTCCTAAACTTTTCGCAGGGCGCGCTTCTCCTGTTCGCGGCGCTGACCTTTGTCAGCCTTGTCGAGCGTGGCGTGCCTTTTGTGGCTGCCTTTGCCATTACCTTTGCCATCATGGTCGTCATCGGTGTTGCGATCGAGCGTACGGTGCTTCGGCCGCTCACCAACAAGCCACCGATCACGCTGTTCATGGCGACGCTTGGCCTCTCCTACATCATCGAGGGAGCGGCCCAACTCCTCTGGGGTACGCAGGTTCATGGGCTTGATCTCGGTATCGAGGACATTCCCTTTGATGTTGGTGGCGTTTTCATCAGCCAGTTCGACATCTTTGCCGCAGTCGTCGCGGCTGGCATGGTGGCGGCTCTCTCGGCCTTCTTCCGCTACACCCGCATCGGCCTCGGCTTCCGCGCCGTCGCGGATGACCAGTTCGCGGCGCTTGCCGTCGGTCTCAAGCTGCCCTGGATATGGGCGAGCGTTTGGGCGGCGGCAGGCCTCGTTGCCCTGGTCGCCGGGTTGCTCTGGGGTGCGCGGCTCGGGGTGCAGTTCTCGCTGTCGCTGGTAGTGCTGAAGGCTCTGCCGGTGCTCGTTCTCGGCGGCTTCGATTCCATTCTAGGCGCGATCGTCGGTGGTCTGATTGTCGGCGCGTCGGAAAAGCTCGCCGAGGTCTATATCGGTGAGTACTTCGGCGGCGGCATCGAGGGGTGGTTCGCCTATGTCGTGGCCCTTGCCTTCCTGCTGATCCGCCCGTCCGGGCTCTTCGGTCAAAAGCTCGTGGAAAGGGTCTAATATGTCCGCCGTTACAGCCGATCTTTCATCGTCGTTCTCCCTGCCGCGCCATGCCGGCACGGTCGCAGTGCTCGCCGTTGCTTATCTCGTCGTGCCGTTCATCGGCACCAGTTACCTCTTCGAGGCAATCCTGCTGCCGTTTCTTGCGCTCAGCCTTGCCGGGGTTGGTCTCAACCTTTTGACTGGCTATGCGGGTCAGGTCTCGCTTGGTTCGGCCGCATTTATGGCCGTCGGTGCCTTCGCGGCATACAATTTCAATCTGCGTATCGATGCGCTCCCGCTTATTGTTTCGATTGTACTTGCCGGTCTTTCCGCCGCAGCAATCGGCATAGTTTTTGGCCTGCCGAGCCTGCGACTGCGCGGTTTCTACCTCGCCGTTTCAACTCTCGCGGCGCAGTTCTTCGTGCAATGGGCGTTGACGAAATTCAGCTGGTTCTCGAACGAATCCGCATCCGGCGTGATCGATGCGCCAGCACTGTCGCTGGCCGGGCTTTCTTTCGAAGGGCCGATCGGGCGTTATCTCTTCGCGCTGACCATTGTCGCCGTCCTCACGTTCCTCGCCTACCGCCTGGTGTCGTCGCAGACCGGCCGCAACTTCATTGCCGTGCGCGACAACGAGACCGCCGCACGCATCATCGGCATTCCGGTGCTTCGCACCAAGCTGCTCGCCTTTGCAATCTCGTCCTTCATCGTCGGGGTTGCCGGGGTAATCTGGGCTTTTGCCTATCTTCGCACAGTGGAGCCGGCCGGCTTCAATCTAGACCGCTCGTTCCAAATACTCTTCATCGTCATCATTGGCGGGCTTGCCTCGATCCGGGGTGCCTTCTTCGGCGCGGCTTTGATCGTCGTCTTTCCGCTCGTCCTCTCACGGCTTGGCTCTTTGCTATTGGGCGATGTCTTTAATTCGGGAGTGCTCGATATGACGCAGCGCATCGTTCTCGGCGCCTTGATCATTCTGTTTCTGATCCTGGAACCTGACGGCCTCGTGTCATTGTGGGATCGCTTGAAGTTACGCATTACGGCTGCCGTCAGGCGGGCGTGGATTCCTCGAAGCCGGCCCTGACAGGCAAAGGCTTCCAACAAGAAAAGCTTATCAGCAACGAATTCCTGAAACCAACACGGATGGCCGAGCGCCAGCCGACAGACGGAGTGTGTCCAGATATGACCTTCTACACGAAAATGAAAGCAGCAGCCTTTGCTGCCGGCATCAGCCTCGCCGCCATCGCCTCCCCGGCCATGGCCGATGAACAGTACTTCCCCCTGCAGAGCTACCGCGTCGGGCCTTATGCAGCCGGTGGCACGGGCTTTTTCGGCGGATTCATCGATTATCTCAATCTCATCAACATCAGGGACGGCGGTATCAACGGCGTCAAGCTGACATGGTCCGAAGCCGAAACCCAGTACGAAGTTGAGCGAGGGGTCGAAGCTTATGAGCGCCTGAAGAGCAATCCCGGCGTTGCGGCCTGGAACCCGCTGTCGGTCGGCATAGCCTATGCCATGATCGACCGCATCACCCAAGACAAGGTGCCGCTCATTACCATCAACCACGGCCGCACGGATTCGACCGATGGCCGTGTTTTTCCCTATGTTTTCCCGCTGCTGCTCAATCCCTACAGCGAAACCTCCGGCATCGTGAACTACATTGCATCCAAGGAAGGCGGGGTTGGAGGACTGAAGGGCAAGAAGATAGTCGTGCTCTACCACGGCTCTCCCTATGGCAAGGAAACGATCCCGATCTATGACCTGCTGGCCAAGAAGTATGGCTTCGACCTCCAGCAGATCGAAGTCCCGCATCCGGGCAACGAGCAGCAGTCGCAGTGGCTGACGATCCGCCGTGCCAAGCCGGATTATGTCGTGCTGCGCGGCTGGGGCGTCATGAACCCGGTGGCGTTGAAGACGGCGGCGAAAACCGGTTTCCCGGTGGATCACATCATCGGCAATGTCTGGTCCAACTCGGAAGAGGACGTTATTCCCGCCGGCGATGCGGCCAAGGGCTACACCGCCATCACCACCCAGGCATCAGGTGCCGAATATCCGGTGGTCAAGGAAATCGTGAAAACCGTCTATGACGCCGGCAAGGGCAACCTTGATGACAAGAGCCGCATCGGCTCCGTCTATCACAATCTCGGTATCGTCAACGGTATCCTTAATGTCGAGGCGGTGCGGATCGCCCAGGAGAAATTCGGCAAGCGCACCCTGACCGGCGACGAAGTTCGCTGGGGCTTCGAGCATCTGCAGCTTGATCCAGCCCGTGTCGAGGCATTGGGCGCCAAGGATCTCTTCCACTCGATCAATGTCACCTGGGATAACCATGAGGGTAACGGCTACGTGACGTTCCAGCAGTGGGACGGCAAGAAGTGGAACGTGGTTTCCGATTGGATCGCACCGGACTGGGCACTGCTGCGCCCGATCATCGAGAAGTCGTCCGAGGCCTATGCGGCTGAAAAGGGCATCAAGCTTCGCACGTCGGAAGATGCGAATTCCGTGACGAACTGATGTTTGCGTGGTCGGACAAGGGTCTCCCCGTGTCCGGCCACAATATCCCGAAAAGCGCCAAGGAGATCGTGATGACCGATGGGAACAGGCTGCTTGCCGTGGAGGGGCTCCACGCAACCTACAATCATGCCATCACCGCATTGCATGGGGTCACTTTTTCGCTCGGACGGGGGGAGATCCTTGCCGTTCTCGGTGCGAACGGCGCTGGCAAGACGACGACGCTGAAGGCGGTTTCCAACCTCCTTCCGACCGAACGGGGGCAGGTGCTCGCCGGTCATGTCCTGTTTGACGGTCGTGATGTCACGCGCGAAACCCCGGCAAGCCTTGTCCGTCTCGGTCTCGTGCAGGTGCTCGAAGGTCGCCATTGCTTCAAGACACTGACGGTCGAGGAAAACCTGGTCTCCGGGGGCCTTGGCCGATCCGCCACGCGCACTGAAATCGCGACCGACCTTGAGAAAATTTATACGCATTTCCCGAGACTTAAGGAAAAGCGCCGGGTGCTTTCCGGCCTCACTTCGGGCGGCGAGCAGCAGATGACGGCCATCGGCCGGGCACTGATGTCGCGGCCGCGGCTGCTTGTCCTCGACGAACCGTCAATGGGGCTGGCGCCTCTCATCGTGCAGGATATTTTCCGCACGCTGAAGCGCCTTAATCGCGAAGAAGGGCTTTCGATCCTTGTCGCTGAACAAAACTCAGCAGTCGCGCTGACCTATGCCGACCGGGCCATCATTCTGGAAAACGGCGTGAGCGTGCTGTCAGGCACGGCCGCCAAACTCAAGGCGCGCGATGACGTGAAAGCCTTCTATCTGGGCCAGAAGCCAACCGCGCTCGTCACGCATATTCACTGAAAATCAAAGGAAAGAGGAGACATGGCATGACCATTTCCAACGTGAAGACGAAAGATGCGGCTCAAGGCGTTCCCGCCGTGCCGCGGCCGAGTGAGCCGGCACACATCATCAAGAGCGATGCCGAAGCGATCGAAGTCGCGAAGAACCTCGCCGCCGAAATTGCCCCCGGCGCAGCCATTCGCGATCGCGATCGCATCTGGCCGGTAAAGGAACTCGATGCCTTCTCGCAAAGCGGGCTCTGGTCGATCAACGTGCCGAAGAAGTTCGGCGGTCCTGAAGTCTCCTATGCGACGCTCGCCAAGGTGATCGAGATCGTCTCCGCGGCCGATTCCTCGATTGGCCAGATCGCGCAGAACCATCTCGGCGTCGTTGCCGCGATCCGGACGGTTTCCGATGAGGCTCAGCAGACGCTGCTTTTCGCAGAAGTGCTGCGCGGCACACGCTTCGGCAATGCCTTCTCCGAATTCGGTTCCAAGCGGGCGGCGGACTTCGAAACGAAGTTCGTCGATGCGGGCGACCATGTGATCGTCGACGGCCAGAAATTCTACTCCTCCGGCGCACTTCTCGCCCATCTCGTGCCCATCGTTGCGCTCGATGATGAAGGCCGCGCCTGGTATGCAATTGCCGAGCGAGACGCGCCTGGATTGACCGTCATCGACGACTGGTCATCCTTCGGGCAGCGCACGACGCTCTCAGGCACTGTCATCCTCAATAACGTCAAGGTGCCGAAAACACACCTGGTTCCCGGCTACAAAGGGTATGCGGAACCCACTGCGGATGGTGCGATTTTCCAGATTATCCAGGTCGCGGTGGATACGGGTATAGCGCAGGCGGCAATCGATGAAACCATCTCCTTCGTGCGCACCAAGAGCCGTGCATGGGTGGATAGCGGCGTTGATCATGCCTGGGATGACCCCTACACGATCCAGGCTGTCGGCGATCTGACGTTGCGACTTCATGCGGCCCAAGCGCTCCTTGAAAAAGCCGGTTATGCCATCGATCGCGCCATCGGGAACCCGAATGCTGACACGGTCGCCGAAGCACAGATCGTGACGGCCGAGGCGAAAATTCTCTCGACAGAGATTGCCATTACGGCGACCAACAAGCTGTTCGAACTTGCAGGCACCCGCTCCACGCTTGCAGAGCATCACCTCGATCGCCATTGGCGCAATGCCCGTACCCACACGCTGCACGATCCGGTCCGGTGGAAATATTCCATCCTAGGCAAGTACTTCCTCAATGGCGAGAAGCCGCCACTTCACGCCTGGAGCTGAGTAAACTCTGGAGCCCGGGGCGCGCAAGCGCCCCGGCTGGGCAATTGATCTTGCTACATCCGCCAGCAGTAATGAGATATAGTGAGTGGTGAGATGGTGCCCATCAAGCCTGTTTCCAATCGAAGCGCCTTGTGACGAAGAGCTTAGCCGGGAACTTCGGGAAAACAGAATAGTGGTGACGACGAGCCTTAAGCGCGGGAAGCGGAATTGCCTTCTCGAGCTTTGCTTATTAGCCCGTCGTGCAGGGCGCAGATCTCTTTGGGAGAACGTAGAGGCGATGCATTCTTTTGTTCCCATAGCTTCTGCCCGCTTAACCGTGGCAGTTGTCGGCGGTGGTTTCACCGGCGCGGCGATGGCAATGCATCTGGTAGCGGGCAAAGGATTCGCGACTGATGCATCCGTTGTCGTCATCGAACCTCGATCGGAGTTGGGCCGTGGCTTGGCCTATAGCGCAACCGATCCGGCGCATCGGGTCAACGTTCCCGCTGCAAGAATGACGTTGTTTCCGGATATTCCCGATGATTTCGAGCGTTATGTTGGCGGTATTCCGACCCGAGACGATGCCGAGCTCATAGGACACGATGGCTTGCCTTATCCCAAGCGGTCTGTCTTCGGCGAATACGTCTCGGCACGGATTCAACCGTTTTTGGATGACGGCCGTATCAGACAGTGGCGGACCAAAGCGATCTCGGTGTCACAAAAAGGAAACCGCTATGAGATTGCGGGGGCTGACGGTACAGCGCTCATTGCGGATATAGTCGTGCTGGCCGTCAGCCATCCACCACCTTCTTTGCCTCGGGTGCTTCAGCCCTTCAAAGATGATCCCAAGCTGATTGCGGATGTCACCGTGACCGATGCGATCGACGCCGTCGAGACTGGAGATCGTGTTCTCATCGTCGGAAATGGCTTGACCTCCGCCGATGTGGTTGCCTCGCTCAAGAGACGGGGCCATGTCGGCCAGATAACGTCTTTCTCTCGCAGGGGCTTGCGGTCTCGCGGCCATGGCCCCGTCGGGCAGGAGCCTTTCGGCGATTTCCTGTCTGAACCGTTCACCTCTGCAAGCAAGTTGCTCCATAAGGTTCGCCAAACGCTGCGAGAAGCAGAGGAACGGGGAATGACGTGGCATAGCGTCGTGGATGCGCTGAGGGCGCAGGGGAGGGACATATGGGGAAATCTGCCTGTCATTGAGAGACGGCGCGTTGCCCGACACTTGCGGCCGGTCTGGGATGTGCATCGCTTTCGCATCGCGCCGCAAGTCGAGGCTGCTGTGGAGCAGGCGATCGCGAGCGGCCAAATGGATGTCCGGGCTGCCTCGCTTTCTTCCGTGACACGGATAGACGCCGGCTACAGGGTAACGTTGCGACCCCAGCGCGCCAAGTCTCTCGAAACGCTTGATGTCGATGCGATCGTCGTCACCACGGGCCCGGCGCATGGCGGCATTCTTCAAAGCCAAGCCATGCTTCGAGAACTTGAGCAGGCGGGCCTGTTGCAACCCTGCCCGACCGGGCTTGGCATCTTGGTTGATGCCAAGTCTAATCCCGTATCGGCTTCAGGCGAGAGCACGACTTCACTCTTTATTGCCGGGCCGCTTGCACGCGGCACTTTCGGAGAACTGATGGGGCTGCCGCAGGTTACCGAGCATGCAATCTTCGTCGCGCAGCGTATTCGCGACCTGATCGATGAATGTGGGATTTCGCATCGCACGGGCCAGACGGTGGAATGCTGACGGCCCGCTGTTTCTTGAATACATTTCCTCCACTCTTTGAGAAAGCCTTGGGACGATAATTCCATCAAATTCGCCATGCTTTGCGAGGCCCTCAGGACGGTGTACGGTGAAAGCATACAAACGAGCTCCTGGCTCAGGGGGAGCTCGCCCCCTGCTGCCAGCGCGTTGCCTTACGGGAGATGAGACCATGTTCACGCACATCATGATCGGAAGTAATGATCTGGAGCGGTCAAGAAACTTCTACGACGCCACGTTCGCTGCATTGGGCGGCAGGCCCGGCGAGATGGATGCGAGAGGCAGACTGATTTATGTCCACGAAGGCGGACGGCTGATGATCACGAAACCGATCGACGGCAAGGCGGCGACCGTTGCCAATGGCGGGACAATCGGAATCGCCGCCCTGAGCCGCGAGCATGTTCTGGCGTGGCACGACGCCGGTGTTATGCACGGTGGCACATCGATCGAGAGCCCGCCGAATGAGCGCCCGAACGGGGCCTTCGTCGCTTATCTTCGTGATCCGGACGGACATAAACTGAGCGCACGGTCTCAGCCGACAAAGTAACGCAGCGCCAATAGCGCTGGTATTCTCACAGCTGTTGTGGGTTGGTCTTTCTGCATAACTTTTGCAGCCGGATCCACCACATTAATCGCAACATTACGCTCGACATCCACGCATCTTGGAACCTGCCATCGGCGGATTAAGGCGGGCAAAGCCCTCCTGACGATGATAGGGGAAATGCGGATATGGCGGCGTCAAGACGCTCGCATTGTCCAGGAGAGCAATCTGATCATCGGTGAGATGCCAGCCGACCGCTCCGAGGTTCTGCCGGAGCTGCTCTTCGTTTCGCGCTCCCATGATAATGGAAGACACCGTGGGCCGGCCTGTAAGCCAGTTGAGCGCCACCTGCGCAACTGTTTTGTCGACCTGTCTTGCGACGTCTTCAAGGGCATCAACGACGCGGTAGAGATGCTCCTCATCGACCGGAGGACCAAAGCTTGCGGTTTCGTGAAGACGACTGCTCTCCGGCAGGGGAGCGCCGCGCCTGATCTTTCCCGTCAGCCGCCCCCAGCCAAGCGGACTCCAGACGAGTGCTCCAAGGCCTTGATCCATACCCAGTGGCATCAGATCCCACTCGTAGTCTCGGCCGAGAAGGGAATAGTACACCTGATTGGCAATGTAGCGAGGCCATCCGTACGCGTCGGCAACCGCCAGCGACTTCATGATTTCCCATCCCGAAAAGTTCGAAATGCCGACGTAGCGGACCTTTCCCGCCCGAACGAGCATATCAAGGGTCGACAAGACTTCTTCGACGGGTGTCCGGGCGTCGTAGGCGTGAAGTTGCAGGATGTCTATATAGTCCGTCCGAAGTCGGCGAAGTGCGTCTTCGACCGATCTGATCAAGCGAAACCTGGAGGACCCCACATCATTCGGCCCTTCTCCCATAGGAAGGCTGGTCTTCGTCGATATCAGCACGGTCTCGCGACGACCTTCCAGCGCTGCACCCAGCACCTCCTCCGATGCACCGTTCGAGTAGACATCTGCGGTATCGAACAGATTAACGCCTGCTTCAACGCAGATATCGATAAGTCGCCTTGCCTCGGTGACATCGGTCGTGCCCCACGCACTGAAAAGGGGACCTGCCCCTCCAAACGTGCCTGCACCGAAGCTCAGGACCGAGACTTTGAGGCCTGATCGGCCAAGAGAACGATATTCCATCTGGTCTTCCTTTCTTGAGAAATGGAAGCGACTTGCGCCACCTGATGGGGAAGAGATAGGAGATCCGGCTTTCGTGATATAGATTGCGGGTGGGAACAACATTTGTGAAATTGGGGACCAGATGGCTCGACCGGAAGTCAATCGATCCGGAGAAATGGAAGTCTTCGTGCAGGTTGTCGAGCGTGGCGGCTTCTCGTCAGCTGCTCGAAGCGTCGGAATGACACCGTCGGCGGTGAGCAAACTGGTCGCGAGACTGGAGGCGCGGTTGGGTACCCGTCTCATCAATCGCTCGACGCGCGTGTTCAAGTTGACTTCGGAAGGCTGCGTCTTTTTCGAGCGCGCTACGCGGATCCTGGCAGACATCGAAGATGCCGAGCGGATCGCCAGTGCGGGTGAGGTGCCCAGTGGCCGCCTCCGCCTGAGCACCAGCGCCTCCTATGCCACCCATGTCCTCGCCGGCATACTCCCGGAATTCCTGGAGCGATATCCTGCGATTACCGTCGATATCGTACAAAGCGACCTTGTCGTCGATCTGCTTGAGGAGCGAGTGGACGTTGCAGTTCGAGCAGGCCCGCTTAAAAGTTCGAGCCTCGTCGCGCGTAGGCTTGGCGATACTGCAATGACGATCGTCGCTGCTCCCTCCTATGTCGACCGGCGTGGCCTTCCCCGGACTATCGAGGAGCTTGAAAGGCATGACAGGCTGGGCCTTGGTTACACCCGCTCGATGGATGGCTGGCCGTTAATATCGGCAGGCGCGACGATTTTTGCCCCAGTCGCCGCCCGTGTCCAGGCCAATGACGGCGAGGCGCTGCGACAGCTGGTACTCGCTGGAAATGGAATTGCCCGCCTCGCCAACTTCACGATACGCGATGATTTGAGGGCCGGCCGACTGGTGCCGGTGCTCGACGAGTATAATCCTGGGGACCGGGAGGAGTTTCATGCCATTCATATAGGGCAGGGTGGCCCGCTGCCTTCCAGAGTGCGCGCTCTTCTTGATTTCCTGGCCAAACAAGGCAAAGTTACATAGCAGAGAAACCCGCCTATCGGGGAGGATACCCTCGCCCGAACTCGAGTCGACGTCTCGCGTTAGGTTTCAAGCACCGGCATGTTTGTCCCGCGCCATTGAGCTAAAATGAACTTGATCTGCTCGTAGAGCGCAAAAAATCAGATCTAAAGCGCGTCAAATCCAAAGGAAAAATCCTGGCCGTCCCGCTCCCTTATGCGGCAAAAGCCGAAGGTCTTTTCATGTAAACGCGCAGTCGTAACAAGAGATAACTCCTTGCGATCCTGCGTAAAATAGACCGCCTCGTCCCTGCCAACGAGGCAGTCTGTGTTGCGGCGTCAAAACGAACTGGCGCTGACGCTACGCAGATTTCAGCCCCACCAGAACTCGATGATCTGTCGCCAATTCCCAATGCCTTCACATAAGAAATTGCGCACTTTAAAAACAGGCTTGATTGTTTGTAAGTTTAATGCAGATTTGAGTTATGCCCGGAATGCGGCAGCAAAAACAAATGCACAAAAAGTAGTCGGAACGACACGAGGGAACTGATGGTAACTGGGAAGGAGCTGCAGCAGCCGGCTCGGCGTAAGCGCACGCAAAGTGAGCGGTCTGAGGATACGCGCAAGGCCATTTTCGATGCGACGATTAATCTCCTGTACAAAACGGGTTTCAACAAGACGTCCACTCCCGAAATTGCCCGCAGGGCGGGTGTGTCTCGCGGCGCGCTAACCCATCATTTTAGCAGCAAGGAAGACCTTGTCATCGGCGCTGTGGCCGATGACCTGACCAGCGTCAATCGGCGGCTGGCAGACTTTGCTGACGCGTTCGGGTCCGGTAGCGGCTCGACCGACGAGATCGTCGATTATCTCTGGAAGACGATGTTCGACCGACTGTTCTATGTCACGCTCGAATACCTTCCGGAAGCGCGCCACAATACCGGTTTTCGCAACGGACTTATTCCAGTCGTGCAGGAGTTCCATGACAGGCTGGACGATATCTGGACGGCGCTTGCGACTTATCGCAACGTCGATCCGGCCAGCGTGCGCATCGTTATGAACGCAACCATGTGCCTGATCCGGGGCATGATTGCCCAGACGGTGCTGCGACCGGCAGACCCGACCTATTACGAAAACCTTCTGACGTTCTGGAAACAACAGGTGAGGGCTTATTTTGCAACGCTTGCCGATGATGCGGAGCGCCAGACATGAAGCCTCTTCTTCAGGTAAAAAATCTCGAGCGCGCTTTTTACGGAGTGCGGGTTCTGAACGGCGTCGACATCGAGGTGATCGACGGGTCGATTACCGGGCTGATCGGGCCGAATGGCGCCGGGAAATCGACGTTTTTTAATTGCATTTCCGGTCTCTACATGCCTGACAGCGGCTCCGTGACCTTTGCGGGCGTCGACATAACCCGCCTCAGCCCGCAGGAAAGAGTATCGACGGGCCTGGTGCGCACTTTTCAGCTTGCCCGTGGTTTTCCCAAACTCAGCGTTTTCCAGCACCTGATGCTTTATGGTCAGGATCATCCGGGCGAAGGCCTGTTTGCCAGCATCACCGGCAGCGCGGCCGGCAAGCGGCGCGAGGAGCAGCTTGCCGAGGAAGCCATCTCGATTGCCCGCCGGTTGCGCCTCACCCACGTTCTGGACAATCCGGTCACTGCCCTTTCGGGCGGGCAGAAAAAACTGGTGGAAATAGGCCGTGCGCTGATGGCGAAGCCGCGGCTCGTGCTGCTTGACGAGCCGATGGCGGGCGTCAACCCGACGTTGACGGCGGAGATTGCCGATCACTTGCGCAGCCTCAATGCCGAGGGTGTCACAATCTGCCTCATCGAACATGACATGAAGCTGATTGGCAGCCTTTGCGACCCGGTCATCGTCATGGCGGAAGGGCGCAAATTGACCGAGGGCAGTTTCGATACCGTCGTCGCCGACGAGCGGGTTCAGGAAGCATATCTGGGCGGAAGGCATTGACGATGTTGAAGGCAGAAGGCCTGGTGGCCGGTTACGGGGCCGCCGAGGAAATTCTCAAAGGCGCATCGGTCGAGGTGCATGCGGGCGAGATCGTTACAATCATCGGCCCCAACGGCGCGGGGAAATCAACCCTGCTAAAGGCGATCGCCGGGCTGGTTCCGCTGAAAGGCGGCAGCGTGGTGATGAATGGTGCGGATTTGACCAGAAAAGATGCGTTGGGCAGATCGAAAGCCGGCCTCGCCTTTGTGATGCAGGAAAAAAACGTTTTTGGTACGATGTCGGTAGCGGAAAATCTCGAGATCGCCAGCTTCGGTAATCCTTCCGGCATGTCGCAAAGGCGCGAGAGCGTCTATGGTCGTTATCCCATCCTTGCTGACAAGCGCAAAGCGCTTGCGCGTACACTGTCCGGTGGCCAGCGGCAATTGCTGGCAATGGGAATGGGCCTGATGACCGAGCCGAAGCTTTTGCTGCTGGACGAGCCGACGGCCGGGCTTTCCCCGAAGGCGGCTGAAGAGCTGTTTCAGGCTATCATCGAACTGAACCAGTCCGGCCTGCCCGTGCTGATGGTCGAGCAGCACGCTCTTGAGGCGCTCGAAATATCCACACGCGGCTACGTCATCGTCACCGGTCGCAACGCCGCCACCGGCGGCGGCCCGGAACTCGCCGCCGACCCCGAAATCCGTCGCCTGTTTCTGGGTGGCTGACATCGAATTGCCTGACATTCATTATTAAAAAAAAGGGAACAACGCATGAGCAGCTTTAAAATCAATCGTCGTGGTTTCATGGGCAGCGTCGCTGGTCTGGCCGCAACCGGCCTGTTGCCGCAGGGCGTTCTGGCGCAGACAGGCCCGATCCGGCTTGGCGCGCTGACGCCGTTGACCGGTTCCGGCGGTCCATACGGCCCGGTCATGGTCAAGGCCATCCAGGCTGTTGCCGCCGAGGTCAACAATGCAGGCGGTGTCCTCGGTCGTCAGATCGAAATCATTTCCGAAGACGACCAGACCAACCCCGAGGCGGGGGTGCGCGCCGCCCGCAAACTGGTGGACGTCGACAAGGTTTCGGCGATCCTCGGCACATGGGCATCCTCCGTCACCACAGCCGTTGCGCCCATCTGCTGGGAATCCGGTACATTGCTTGCCACCGTATCGGGTGCCGACGCCATCACCGCGCTGCCGCACCAAGGTTACATCATCCGCACCCAGCCGACGACCATTCTTCAGGGCCGCAAATTCGGCGAATTCGCCGTCGAACAGGGCGTGAAGAAGCTATTCTTCTTCTCGCCACAGACGCCGTTTGCCGAAAGCCAGTTTACCAACATAACCGCCGCCGTGACAGCTGCGGGCGGTGAAACCAAATCGATGATCTATGACGACAAGAAGCCCTCCTATCGCAGTGAGGTCGACGAGATGCTCGCCTATGAGCCTGACGTCATCGTGCTTGGCGGTTACGCAGCCGATACGACCGTTCTGCTGAAGGACATCTACCGCTCCGGCTACGAAGGCAAAAAAATCGCCTTCGCCTATTCGGTGAACCAGAAGCTGATCGACAGTGTCCCGGCGGAAATAGTGGAAGGCATCTACACAATTGCGCCTTCACCCGCGCAGTCGTCCACCGCTTACAAGCGGCTTGTGTCGCTGATCGGCGTCGAAAATCCCGATCCCTACACAACACAGGTCTATGACCAGACCAATCTCGTCATCATGGCGATGGCTAAGGCTGGTGCAGCGGACGGAAAATCCATTCGCGACGCCATCCGTTCGGTCTCCCAGGGCAAGGACGGCGAAATCGTGGATAACGCGCTCGATGGCCTAAAGCTGATCGCCGCCGGCAAGGCCGTCAATTACGAGGGCGCCTCCGGCCCCTGTGACTTTACCGACACCGGCGACATTTCCGACAGCCAGTTCCGCTACGAACAGGTGGAAGACGGCAAGCTCAAGCTGCTGAAAATCGCGTGAGGCATTGATGACAACCCTCGCTCAGGCGATACTCAACGGGATGATGACGGGAATGCTCATCGCTATTCCCGCCCTTGGCCTCACGGCGATCTTTGCCGTGCTGCGTTATGTCAACTTTGCCATAGGGGCCTATGCCACGGTTGGCGCCTTTGCAGCCTGGTATGTCAATACCAGGCTGGGGCTAGGTGTGTTCCCATCGGCGCTCGTCGCCTTCGTGGCGGGCGGGATCGTCGGTCTCGTGGCAGAGCAGACGGCGCTCGCAAGGCTTCGGCCATCGGGCGCACTGGCCGTGGCCATCGCCTCAATTGCCGTCAATCTCATTCTCGAAAATGTCATCCGCTTCATTTTCGGCAATGATCTTCAGGGCTTCGATCTGCCTGTCGCACGCGACTGGCGTTTTTCCGGCCTGCGCCTCGGCCCGCAGCAGCTGCAGACGGCGGCGATCGCCATTGCCATCATGGCGGCGGTGTTTCTCTTCCTGCGGTTCACACGCTTCGGCAAAGCCATGCGGGCAGTGGCAGATAATCCCGATCTCGGCAGATTGCTGGGCATGGATCCCTCGCGCATCGCCATGATCACCGTTGCTCTCGGTGCAGGGCTGGCGGGCGTTGGCGGTGTGCTGCTCGGCCTCGATACGGCCATCGATCCGATGACCGGCTCGCGCCTGCTCTTGTCCATCTTCGCCGCCGCCGTGCTGGGCGGGCTCGGCTCGATCCCCGGCGCCGTCGTCGGCGCGGTGATGATCGGCATCGGCGAGGAACTGGCCGTTCTCGTGCTGCCCGCCACCTATCGTTCCGCCGTCGGTTTCGCGACAATCCTGCTTATCCTGTCGCTGCGGCCTGCGGGAATACTGGGTGAAAGGAACACCTGATGCTGTCATATCTGCTTTTCACGCTCACGCTCGGCGGCATTTACGGTCTGCTGGCGCTCAGCCTCAATCTCATCTGGGGTGGCGTGGGCATGGTCAATCTGGGGCTTGCCGGCTTTTTCGCCGTGGGTGCCTATGTTTCGGCACTGGTGGCGATAGCGGGGGTTCCGCTACCGCTGGCAATGCTGCTAGCCTGCGTCATCGGCGCGCTGGCAGGCGTCATCGCCACCTTTGCAACCATTCGCCTGCGCGGCGACTACCTCGCCATCGTCACGCTCGGCTTTGCGGAAGTGGTGCGCATGGTCGCGCTGAACGAACGCTGGCTTACCCGCGGTTCCGACGGCATTTCCGGCATTCCGGCACCCTTCCGGGCCGAACTCGGCATAGACGGTTTCAACCTGTTCTATCTCGCGCTCGTCAGCGTCATCGTTCTCATCGTCTTCTTCGCCATGCGACGCATCGATGGATCGCCCTTCGGGCGTGTTCTCAAAGCTATTCGCGAGGACCAGGAACTGGCGACATTCGCGGGCAAATATGTGACCCGCTTCAAGATCCAGACCTTCGCGCTTTCCGCAGCGATCGCCGGACTTGCGGGCGCACTCTACGGACATTTCCAGACTTATATCTCGCCCGACCACTTCCAGCCGCTGATTACCATTTACATCTTTCTGGCTGTCACCGCAGGCGGTGTCGGCCGGCCGCTCGGCGCGCTGGCCGGCGCTTACCTCGTCGTATTCTTCCTTGAGGCGACACGCTTCCTTGGAGAAATCTTTCCCGGCCTCCAGCCTGGACAAGTCGCCGCGGTGCGCGAAATTCTCGTCGGACTGGCGCTTCTGGGCGTGCTGCATCTTCGCCCGCAGGGTCTTTTGCCCGAACGTATCGCCCCCGCACCCAAAACGGAGACATCACCTTGACCAATCTTCTCGCGGCTCTTTCAAGCCCCGGACAGCCGCAAACGCTGTATAGGGCGCTGGAAAAACACCTCTCGGAAACCATCGGCTTTGGCCTCTTCACTCTCCTCTACCGGGACGGTCAGGAGGTCGCCCGTGTTTATTCGACCAACGAAGAGGCTTACCCCGTCTTCGGCCGCAAACAGATGGGGCCAACGCCTTGGGGTGAAAAGGTAATAGATCGCCAGGAGGCATTTCTGGGTCCCGACAGAGAAGCCATCATCTGGGCCTTTTACGATCACGACCTGATTTTCAGCCTCGGACTTGGCGCGGTCATCAATATTCCCGTCGTTTACGATGGCGAGACAATCGGCACCATGAACCTGCTCGACAAAAGCGGCGCTTACACGCAGGAGCATCTGCGCCAGGCGCAGGCCGTGGCGCCGCTTCTCATCCCCGCCTATCTGGAAGCGCGTCGTCGCTGATACTTTCCCAGGAATGAACCTATGACTGCTATTATTTTCGAAAATGCCCGCATCGTCGATGGCACCGCCGACCGCCCGTCCGAACCCGTTCAGGTTCTGGTTGAGGGCGGTTCCATCCGCGAGGTGGAAAAGAACATTGCCTCTGCCTCGGCGCAGCGCATCGACCTTTCAGGCAAGACGCTGATGCCAGGCCTGATCGATGCTCACGTTCACGTCGTTGCCTCAACCGCCGATCTCGGCCAGAATGGCACGCTGCCAGATGCGCTGGTGACGGTGCGCGCCTTCAAAATCATGGGCGAGATGCTGGCGCGAGGATTCACTACCGTTCGCGATGTTGGCGGTGCAACCTCCGGTCTCGTGGCCGCAACCCTTGAGGCCGCATGGCCCACACCACGCCTGAACATTTCCGGCAAGGCGCTGGCCCAGACGGGCGGCCACTGTGATTATCGCGGTCCCTATAATGACGACCAGACGCGCACACGCGGCTTTGCGCTCGGTGCGTTGGGCCGCATCTGTGACGGCGTGCCGGACGTGCGAAAAGCGGCGCGCGAAGAACTGAAGAGTGGCGCGAACTTCATCAAGATCATGGCCAATGGCGGCGTATCTTCGCCCACGGATCCCATTCATTTCCTCGGTTTTTCCCGCGAAGAAATCCTTGCCGTCGTTGAGGAAGCTGAAAATGCCGGAACCTATGTTTCGGCCCATCTTTATACTGACCAGGCCATTCGCCGCGCGGTGGAGTGCGGTGTTCACTCGCTCGAACATTGCAACCTCATCGGCAGCGAAACGGCAAAATTTGCCGCCGAAAAAGGTGCTTTCGCCGTCCCGACGCTTGTTACCTATGACAAATTGTCCAGCGAAGGCGCCGCCATGGGGCTGCCTGCCGCCTCCATCGCAAAGGTAGATGACGTGCGTCTGGCAGGCATGGAATCGCTGACCATCATGCGTGAGGCCGGGCTGCAAATGGCCTATGGCAGCGATCTGCTTGGCGGCATGCATGTTTATCAGTCGGAAGAATTCGTTATTCGCGGGCGTGTCCTGCCAGCAGTAGAGGTTATCGCATCGGCAACGCATATCGCAGCCCGCCTGTTGCGCATGGAAGGCAAAATCGGCGCAGTTTCGCCGGGGGCTTATGCCGACCTGATTGTGGTCGACGGCAACCCTCTCGAGGATCTCACATTGCTGACCCATCAGGGCGCATATATGCCAATGATCATGAAGGCTGGTGTCTTCATCAAGCGCTGATTGCCTGTTGCCGACTTCAGCTGACATTCTGTACGCCCGACCAAGGCCGGGCGTCTAACAGTCCGGGGTCTTGCGCGCCCGATAAGCCGCGAGGGCTTCGCGTCATTCTGCCGGGCGCTTGCGAGCTCGGCTCGCGATTGCCGCTACGAAATGCGCACTGGCTTCGTCGTCCAGAACCATAACCGCACCTAAGACACGCGCAAAAATCGGCAGGCCGCGTCTTCGACCGCGACGGCTAACAAGGGATCGTGGGGGCGACACCCAGTCGGAAGCAATCTCGTCGGACATTATTTGATGCCGAACCCCAGGCGACGCAATGTCTGGCTCAGTTCCGCGCGACCCTTCAGGGCATCGGTGTCCTTGACGCGCTGTGCAATGGGCGCTGTCCAGCCGTTTTGTGGCAGGCCCTGTTTTTCCTGAAACGTCTTAAGGACCGCGTCATAGGAATCGAGATCATCCCGTGCGGCATCCGAATAGGTTTCATGAAACAGGATGGAAGATTGTGGCAGGCGCGGTTTGACGTCAGTCTTCACGTTCGGGTCGGGATAGCCCACGGTAAGGCCAAAGACAGCAACCGTCTCGGCGGGCAGGTTCAGTTCGCGGGATACGTCTTCCGGTCTGTTGCGAATACCGCCAACGTAGCAGGAACCAAGACCGAGTGAATCGATAGCGGCAACAGCGTTCTGCGCAGCCAGTGCCGCATCGATGGCACCGATTAGGAAGCTTTCCAGATAATCCAGCCCTTCTGCGTTGTTGCCATGGTTTGAAGCGACCGTTCGCAGCCGCTTGAGGTCTATTAGCCAGACGAGGAAAACAGGTGCATCCTTAATATGGGCGTTGCCGCCCGTGAAACCTGCCAGTCGTGCCTTGCGCTCCTTGTCCTGCACCGCCACCACACTCCACGCCTGAAGATTGGATGATGTCGGGGCAGATTGCGCGGCTGCGACCAGAAGTTCCAGGCTGCCCTCCGGCAGAGCCTTCGGCAAATAGGCGCGAGCGGTACGGTGGTTCAGCAAGGCGTCGATCGTATCATTCCAGAAAGGCGGAGAAAAATCGGCCTGCGTTCCGTAACGGGCCTCGAAGCGTTGCTGTGGGATTTCCGGTTTGGTAATCGGTCTGGACAGGGTCATCGGGTGAAACTCCATAAAGTTGGGCGCGGGAGGATGGGCTTGAGGTGCGGATTAGAAGAGCTGCGAAATACCCGCCATTTGATATGCCTCGCCAAGGTATCTGCCGAGCAATGTCCTTCTCATTTGCGATTTTTCAATGAAACAACATTTCCGCAGAAGGTCTGAAACGACCGTCGGCAAGATTTATTCGCATTTCACCATGGGTTCCAGAGACGCAACGAAGATCCAGATCAATGCCGTAATCCAGCGCAAGTTTTGGTGCTCCATTCCCTATGTATCGGAATAAAATTCCGCAAGTAACGATTTCTTTGGGCGACAGGAAGAATTTTCTTCTTAGTAATGCGCTGCTTTGCCCTGATGCTTTCCTCATCGAAACGACGTTTTCAAACGGGGATTTTCATGACGATAGGACGCCGCCAGTTCAACAAAATGCTTCTTCTGGCAACGGCAGGAACGGCCCTGCCGGGTTCGGTCTTCGCCGCAAGTGGCGATGCGAGCCGGCCCGTCTCCGGCGGTACGCTCAAGCTGCTCTATCGTGTCGATCCCGGCAACGCACTTTTCGCCATCAACACATCGTCAGGCACGGGGCAGGCGATCGGCCCGAAGATCGTTGAAGGTCTACTGACATTCGATTTCGACCTCAATCCGCAGCCCTTGCTGGCAACGGAATGGTCCGTTTCCGACGATCATCTGCGCTATACGTTCAAACTCAGGCCCAACGTGAAATGGCATGACGGCAAAGATTTTACATCGGAAGACGTTGCCTTTTCGATTTTCCGCCTCAAGGAGGCGCATCCGCGAGGCCGCATCACGTACCAGAACGTTCAGGCGGTGGAGACGCCGGATCCCCTCACTGCCATTATCGTTCTGTCCAAACCGGCACCGTTTCTGATTGCTGCGCAATCGAGTTCGGAATCGCCTATCGTGCCGAAGCATATTTTCGAAAAGCTGAAGCCGGCCGATGGCCAGACGCTTCAGACCGCTGTCGGCACCGGCCCCTTCAAACTGACTGAATGGACGCCGGGGAGCCATCTGATCTTCGATCGAAATCCCGATTATTGGGATCCCGGCAAACCTTATCTCGACCGTATCATCCTTCGCATCATCACCGACCCGGCCGCACGGGCCGTGGCGCTGGAAACGGGTGAAGTCGATCTTGGCGACAACCCCGTGCCGCTGGCAGACCTCGAACGGCTGAAGCAGAACCCCGATCTCGTTCTGGATACGAACACCTATGCCTATGCGGGTCCGCAGCAGCAGTTGTTCTTCAATTACGATAACGAAATCTTCCGCAAGAAAGATGTGCGTCTCGCCATAGCGAAGGCGATCAACCTCGATGAAATCGTTAATGTGGCGCTCTTCGGTTATGCGCAGATATCACCCAGCCCCGTCAGCACGGCCCTTCCCAACTGGTATGATGCTTCGGTCAAGGCATATGCCTACGACCCGAAAGAAGCGGAAAAGTTACTCGATGCGGCGGGATATCCGCGCAAGAAGGACGGCAAGCGTTTTCCCGTGCGGTTGACCTACAATTCGTATCTGACGCAGGGCTATGCCGATGTTCTTCGCAGCCAGCTCGAAAAGATCGGGATTGCCGTCGAAATCCGCAAATACGACCTGCCGACCTATCTGAAAACTGTCTACACGGACCGTGCCTTCGATCTGGTGGTGGAATCCCTCTCCAACACCTTCGACCCGTCGCTCGGCATACAGCGTGCCTATTGGAGCAAGAATTTCAAGATCGGGCTGCCTTTTTCCAATGCGGCAAACTACGCCAATCCAGAGGCGGATGCGCTTCTTGAGGCGGCCGCCATCGAACCGGATCCCAAGAAGCGCTGGGTAACCTGGAGCAGGTTCCAGCATCTCATTCATGACGACGTCGCCTCCGTCGATCTTGTTGCAGCGGGAAGTCAGATCGTGGCGCACAGGCGCGTCAGGAACTACGTCACCGGCGCGCAAGGGCTGAACTGGAGTTTCGGCGACCTATGGCTCGATCCGACAGCTTGAAACCAGATGTGAAAAACCAGAATTTGTCAGGAGGATATGCGATGTCCGTACATGCTGTAACCAAAGACCGCCTCATCGAGTGGCTGAGAGATGGCAAGGAACTTGCCGTTCTCGACATTCGCTCCGCAGGGGAGGTGGGGTATGCTTCGCCGCTGTTTGCGACCAACCTCCCAGGTGAAAGGCTGGATACCGAAATCGACCGCTTCATTCCGCGCCCTGCCGTGCGGACGGTTCTTGTTGATGACGGGAAGGGCAGTGCCGAGCGGGCGGCGGAACGGCTTGCCGCCAAAGGATGGAGCGATATTCATTTTCTCCGCGGTGGAATCCCGGCGTGGAACGAGGGCGGCCTAGACGCCCTGCCGACATTCGATATTCCCGGCGTTCCTTTCGCCCAAAAGGTGAGAAGTGAAAAGAACACGCCAGTGGTTTTCGCCCGTGAACTGAAGGCGTGGCAGGAAGCCGGCGAGGACGTTGTCGTCATCGACACCCGCACAATAGCGGAATATGAAAAGGCGCACGTGCCGGGCGCCATCGGCGTACCCGGTGCCGAACTTCTGCTGCGGTTTTCCGACCTCGTGCCATCACCCGACACAAGGGTTGTCGTTTCCTGCGCGGGCCTTCCGCGCGCTATCCTCGGGGCGCAGACATTGATCGACGCCGGTGTCGAAAACGATGTCAGCTATTTGCACGATGGGACGTGCGGCTGGACAGGTGACGGGTTTGAACTGGAAACGGGGCGTTCACGGATCTATGCGCTTCCGAGTGACAACGCGAAAGATGCCGCAAGGGCGCGCCTGGAAACACTCTCCCACAATGACGAACTGCTGTTTATCGATCGGGCAACAGCCGAAACGTGGCGGCGTGACACGACCCGAACGACTTATTTTCTCGACGTTCGAACGCCGGAAGAGTTCTCGGCGTCCCATCTGCAAGGTTCGATTTCGTCGGAAGGCGGGCAGCTTCTTGGTGTTGCCTATCGCACAATTGCCGTGCGCGGAGCGCGGGTCATTCTCGTGGACGACCTGCTTGGCGCACGCGCCAGGGTCGTGGCGCATTGGCTGCAACGTCGCGGTTTCGAAATCGCTCTTCATCTGCACGACTTCGAACATGGTGTCGAAGCGGCAGCCGCTTAGGCCGACTTGATTTTCGCCAACGTTTATTGAGACAGGAATTCGCCGGGCCGGAAAGATAGCCGGCACGCTGGTCATGGCAGACGAACAGCCTCGATAAAGCTGCCCAGTATTTCTGTCTCCAGACGGATCCAATCATGAAGCGCGATGTTGCAAGCATCCAGCAAACCATAGCGCGCTAGGAGTAACGGATGAGCTTCCAACTCTTCGACCTTTCGGGGATGCGGTCGTCTCAGGGGATCGGTTAAGGATGTGATATTCGGTTGTTCCTGCCGGTGATGGAAAGCTCCCTTGGCGTTCGCCGTGCAGTCTAGTAGAGCAAGTATCACGATATTGACGAGCCACACCGGGTCAAACATATACGCCAGAACTGGCTAATCGACCTCCAAAAGAAGGCGATTTTAAACCGTATGAAACACAAGTCGCTCTATATTTGGCTGCTGATGCTAGCTGTCCCTGTGTCGGTTCTGATAGCAGCTCAAGTCGATACAAGTTCTGCACCATCAATTGGCGGGGGAGGCTACGACCTTGGTCCGTTTGTGTATTCCTGGTTATTGATAATTTTCACAGCACTCTGGTCTCTCTGCGCTTTTGTGGCAGCGCTGCTTAAGAAAGGCCGAGCTTCCTCTTTTCGCGCTTTCGGCCTGGCAGGCTTTGGTGTTCTCGTCTTCACTGTAATGATGCTTTTTTACGGAGAAAACCTTTCATAACTGCTCGTCCTGAAAGCGCTTCGATGGTCTGGACCGGGAGAATGCCCCAGGGTGACGACTTATAGAACCACTCACCGTTTGCACCTGCGCGTATCGCTACGGTCCAATCAGGATTGAAAGAACATCGCCTTTTCGACAAATTGAGTTCCATAATATATGTTATGCAATTACTGTGTGTAGCCGGGTACATTCCAACCGTTCAGGCGTCCAGCACTCTGCGTTCAGGCGCGCGATGAGAACCTCTACGACCAAGATAACGGCGTTTTGCCGGCTTGCAATATCCGACCATCTCAGACGTTGTAGCCCTCCCAAAGATCGCCAATGGCAGACATTACCTTTCTGTTTTCAGCGCCCTTCGGCGGCGTATCGACAGCGACTTGATTTCAACATAGCAATGACGCCTGATCCAATTTCGAGATAGCTTGTTCAATGCGTGACAGCGACAAAACACTACGGCGGCGTCTCGTTGATGCCCTTCGCCCGCTGGCCGAGCGCGACACGCGCTTGATGCTCGAAAACGAAGATCCGCCGTTCATCTCGGCCTTCGTCGCCCGTCACAGGGAAACCATTTCCGAGCTCAGCATGCCCGCCGCCGGCCTCGTCATTGTCATCGAAGGCCGCAAAGAAGTGCTGTGGGGCGCGGAACGCAATATCTACCACGCCGGCGACGCCTTCGTGCTGCCGGCCGGTGCGGAGGTTGATGTTGTCAATGAACCAGATGCCGACACTGGCGTCTATCGCGCCCTCTTCGTCCGCTTCTCTCGCACCCTGGTCATTGAGGCGGCACGCCTTTGGCCGCAACTCACCAAGCGCGACATACCCCTCGGCTCGCCCATCACGATCAGTCCGACGCTCTGCTCGGCAATCATCCATAGTGGCGAGGCGCTGGCGGGTGCGCTCGACCTGTCCCGGCGCGTCGTAGATCACCGTGTTCTCGAGGTTCTGCTTATCCTGGCCGAACAGGGTGCGCTGCCATTGATGCCCAAATATGTCGACCGCTCAGTCACAGAAGCAGTGCGCCTCCTGATCCGCCACCGGCTCGATCACGCGTGGTCAACCGCCGCGGTCGCCGCGTCCCTGTCGATGTCAGAGGCCACCCTGCGGCGGCGACTACGGGACGAAAACCACTCACTACGCGCGCTGCTGCTCACCGAAAGAATGCATGCCGCTTACCTCATACTCTCGGATCGGGATGCCGATGTCGCCGACGCAATAGCCGCTACCGGCTATGCATCGCGTTCACACTTCTCGCGGCACTTCCAGGATGCCTTCGGACAGGC
Source organism: Agrobacterium sp. S7/73 (assembly GCF_019355535.1). NCBI lineage: Bacteria > Pseudomonadati > Pseudomonadota > Alphaproteobacteria > Hyphomicrobiales > Rhizobiaceae > Agrobacterium > Agrobacterium sp. S7/73. The sequence goes on along the minus strand of NZ_CP072139.1, from coordinate 102,665 downwards.
TCCTTCGACCGTTCGCAGGGCACGTAAAAAACCATTAGCCTGACCGCTTCAGGCTCATTGCTGATCAGATCGGGCCCACCCGCACTGGCATCGTTCCCTATGCTCGACTGAAATCAACCAGGCGAGACGAGATGAACAGGAATAAAAGAAGCATATGCGCCGCCATTGTGGCCGCCGCATTTTCGGCGACAGCGCCCATGGCCGCGGAATCCACGCTGTCCGTGAAGATCGAAGGGCTTGACGGTTCTGGCCGGTTTTCAGATTCCGCCGCCTTCTGCCCGCCCGGAAAAGGGGCGAAGGACGTGAGCCCGGGGGTCTCATGGTCGGCAGGCCCAGAGGGCACCAGATCTTATGTGTTACTGATGACCGATCCGGACGTACCACTCGATTTTAGCCTCATCAATAAACCTGGCACCACGATTCCAGACGACGCGCCGCGGATCAAGGTTTTCCACTGGGTTTTGGCCGATATTCCCGCCGGCATCATATCCATCGGCGAAGGTACGGAAAGCGAGGGTCTCGTGCTGGGCGGCAAGCCGGTCGGATTGACACCACACGGACTGCGCGGCGCCAATGTCTTTACGAGTTTTCTGGCCAAAACTGATGGCATGGCAGGTACCTATGGTGGTTACGACGGCCCCTGCCCGCCCATAAACGATCAGCGCGTTCACCGCTACATCCTTGAAGTGGTCGCGCTTGACGTTGTGACACTGGGCCTTGCCGGGCCGTTCACTGGCGAAGACGTGGAAAAAGCCATGGCTGGCCACATCCTTGCAAGCGGCAAGGCGACAGCGACCTATTCATTGAACCCGAGCCTGATCCCCGCCGCCACGGCGAAGTAGATTGCAATCCCGAAAGGTTCAGACACACCATGGCACCGATAAATGTTTCGTCCTTACCCGTCTTCAATCGGGATGCATCCGGCTACGACGCCCTTCGGCGAGGCCTTATTCCCTGTTTCGATACGTTTTACGGGACAGCGCTCGACTTGATCGACGACTGGCGGGACGCCGCGAAACTGCGTGTACTCGATCTTGGCGCTGGCACTGGCCTTTTCACGGCAATGCTGCTGGCCCGCCACCCCGATGCCCAGATCCACCTCGTCGATGCCTCCGAAAAGATGCTCGAGCAGGCCCGGCAACGCTTCGATGGCAATCCGGCCATTACCTATGCCGTGGCAGACATGTCAGATACCGAACTCGGCGGTCCGTGGGATCTCATCATCTCAGCGCTGGCGATCCATCATCTGGAAGACGCCGCGAAAAAGCATCTCTTCGGTGAAATTCGGAGCGCCTTGTCGGAGGGTGGCCTGTTCGTCAACGCCGAGCAGGTCCTCGGCCATGATTGCGAGGTAGAGGCCCGTTACGCCCGTATCTGGCTGCAACAGGTCAGGAGGCTGGGCGTACCAGAAGAGGAAATCACCAAAGCGCTCGAGCGGATGTCCCACGATCGTTGCTCCCCTATCGAGAACCAGTTGCAATGGATGCACGATACGGGATTTTCCGAGGTGGACTGCAGCTTCAAAGCATGGCGTTTCGCGGTGCTCAGTGGTCGGCGTCAGGGCAAGCCGCAAGCCACTACGAACTTTTGAGATAGCAGCAAGACCTGGCATCAGCGGTTTATGAAATCTGCAGGGGTTCTATAACGGGCCCCTGGCAGTTTACAGTTCCAATGATGACTTATGGTGGGCTCTGCAGTGCAGTTGCATCTTCCAGAGGGTAAAGCGGCACTGAAGGGACTGTGCCGGGCGCAATTGGCGCTGTCATGATGCATCATCTGAGAAAACGCAGTCACACTCATTGATAACCTGCGCACCATCGGCAACCACCGATCGTCCTCTTCGGCCGAGTGTTGGCAAGGCAGCCAAAGGCCGCCTTGCAAAGGCTTGTCACTTACCGGATCTCATCGCAAGGGCAAATAACCTAGCCTGCCGATCGGCGAACGCGCGCGGGTCGGCTGGTTTGTCCCCGTCAAGGATGCGGGCTTCGTCAAGCAAAAGCCACGCAGCATCCTCGCGAAACGCCTGATCGTCCATTGAAGCAATGTTTTTCACAAGTTCGCTCTGCCCATTGATCTCCAAGATCGGCTTCGACGTTGTTTGCAACCGCCCGGCGCCTTTCAGGAGTTTTTCGAGTTGGCGGTCGGGGCCATAATCCGACGCCACAAGGCAGACCGCACTTTCGGTCAACCGATCAGAAATACGCACGTCAGCGACCTCCTCACCAAGGGCGCTTCGCGCGAAATCGATGAAGGCTCCAACCTCGGGAGAAGCTTGCCGACCAGCCTCATCAGCGCCTCCCTCCCCGGCAACAGTGTTCAGATCGGCAAGACCTTGGGTGACAGATTTAAATGGCTTGCCTTCAAAATCTGGCACATTGGTCGGCCAAAAGTTATCGACACCATCTGTAAGCAGGAGGACTTCGATCCCTTTGGCCCGGAAACCCTCAAGGTGCGGCGACGATTTCAGCTGGTCCAAAGTGGAGCCGCTAATATAGTAGATCGCCGATTGTCCTTCCCTCATCGTGGCCAGGTAGTCAGCCAGGCTGCGTGTCGCCTCGCCCGATACGGTGCTGCGGAAGCGTGCCAGCTTCAGCAACTGTGAGCGCCGTTCGAAGTCCTCGTAGATGCCTTCCTTGAGAATAGCCCCGAACATATCCCAGAACTTGGCAAAGGTCTCGCCGTCGTGCTCGGCCATCTTCTCCAGCGCGGAAAGGATCCGGCTCGTCACGCCCTTTTTGATGGCCGCGAGGACCGGACTTTCCTGGATCATCTCGCGGGAGATGTTGAGCGGCAGATCCGAAGTATCAACGATGCCACGGACGAAGCGCAGATAGCGCGGTAGCAGTTCGGCATCATCGGTTATGAAGACGCGCTTCACATAGAGCTTCATCCGACCGTGTCGGTCCGGATCAAACACATCGAATGGCTGAGAACCGGGTATAAAGGCAAGAGTCGTATATTCGTGTCGGCCCTCAGCGCGGAAATGGACGTTACTCAGCGGCTCGTCGTACTGGCCTGAAACGCTGCGATAGAAATCGACATAATCCTGCTTGGATATTTCGTTCTTCTGCTTGATCCAGAGCGCTGCACCATCGGATACCTGTGAGGGCTCGGCACCCTCCTTCTCGACCAGACGGATAGGTACGGGGACGTGGCCGGACTGGTTTCGAATGATCTCCTCCACCGTCCATTTGCTCGTATATTTCTTTGCATCTTCCAAGAGATGTAACACGACGCGAGTACCGCGTGTCGGTGCTTGTCCCGGATCGACCGCAGCAATGTCATAGCTTCCTTTGCCGTCGGATGACCATTTCCAGGCCTCGTCCTTGCCGGCGCGGCGCGAGATTACTTCGACCCGGTGAGCGACCATGAACGATGAATAGAAGCCAACGCCAAACTGGCCGATCAGTTGCGCTTTCTCTCCAGCTTTGGCCGCCTCAAGCCGATCCATGAATGCTTTTGTCCCCGAGCGCGCGATCGTACCGAGCGCGTCGATCATCTCGTCGCGGTCCATGCCAATGCCGCTGTCTTCGACAACGAGTGTCTGCGCCTCTTCATTGAGCGTCACGAGAATTCCCGGCTGGATCCCATCGGCCGAGAGTTGCGGATTGGAAATCGACTCATACCGCAGCTTTTCGCAGGCATCCGCAGCGTTCGAGATCAATTCGCGGAGGAATACATCTTTGTCCGAGTAGACCGAATGCACCATCATGTGCAGAAGTCGGCTGACATCGGCTTCGAATACGTGTTGCTCGGGCTGGCGCTCTTGTACGGTCGTCATTGATACCTCCATTGCACATAAATCGCCGGTCAAATGGTTTTTCCAGAGTCATATTTCAAGCGTTATCTAGCGCTTGCGCCAGCGTTCCTGGATCGTCTTTCGACTAGATTGTTTCCGATTTTCAGTTTCCGTGAGCCTTTGAGATTGCGCCAACAACCTCCTCGCAAATAGTGCTGCGAAAAAAGATGACATTCGGTAGCTTTTTACCGGCAAGTCAGCAGAGATATATATCCGCTACCTACCGAAACTCCGGCGCAATGATGACTGGACACTCACGCGGTCCATAAATTCCCCCCTCAACTTCTGAGGTCTTGACCGCTTCATCGCCCAGCAACTCGATACAAAGTTGTTTGCTGTTGTCCTCGTTGAAATGGCGAACAGCACCGATAACCTCGCCGTCCCGGAGAACGGGTGTCTGCCCCATCCTATCGGTCCACATTGCAGATGCGGTAAAGCTAGATATCGCTGCGCGCAGAGCCGTTGGGCCGCAAATTCGTCTTTAAGCCCTGCCCGGCCATTGTCTGACAGCCTCAGAAATCGAAGCGCGGGAGGCGGCTTCCAGACACTCGATGCCTGACGCATTGGCGACATGTCACCAACCGCGATCTTTCCACCACTGCGAGCCTTAGAAATATCGAAACTGCCGCTTCTCCTTCAGCGCCCGGGCCCAGAACGCGCGCGCCCTCCCGATAAGCCCGCTGTTCCGCAGCCATGGAGATTGAAGGCACCATAGCCGGTCGGATCGGTCATTGCGCTGACCTGGCGGCGCGTGGCGGGAGTAAAGATCCCGCCACATGCCGCCCTGATGATCCATCAGAAAACTTTCGTCAATGAGACGGCGAACGTGCGTCCGCGTCCCTTATAGTCAAACACGGCTTCATTGGCCAAAGCACCATAAAGCGCGTTGGCGCGCGCGCCCCATATGGTTGTGTAATCCTTGTCGAACAGGTTCATCACGCCGAAGCGAAGCGTTGTGTCCTGCGCTTCGAAGCGATAGGCACCGGTTAGATCGAACAGGGTGTAACCATCAATCTTCCGGCTGTCGTCGTCGCTGAGATTGAAGGCATGCTGCCCGGCCAGCTTGATGTTGAAGTTATCTTTCGTCCAGCCAACATAACTGCCGAGCTTGGAAACACTGGCGGTACCGATGCTTTCCTTCTCCCAGTTACCGTCAGACTTGATTTCCGACTTCACCCAGTGACCGGATGCGCCAACATCAAACCCGTAATCCAGTGTCGCGCTGGCGCTGGCCTCCAGACCATAGACACGTCGCTCACGATCAACGACATCAACAGCCAGGGTCGTGCGGTTCAACTCGATGGATCGGTTGGAGAGCGAGTAATATGCCGCGGTCTGGAAGCTGAAGCTATCGTCATTGAAACGATAACCGGCTTCAAAAGAGTTGGTCTTGATCGCCTGGAGTGCGGAGTCGGCAACATTGACGCTGTCCAGGAGGACGTAACGGCCCCCGACAAGCCTATAGCTCCCGATCCCGTAGTATTTTGCCGGGTCAGGAAGCTCGAAACCCTGGCCGAAATTGGCATAGATTTGCTGCGTATCGGTGAGCTCATAGGTCGCGCCGGCGTTAAACAGAGCCGCATCGTAGCTGACTTCCCCGCCGGGAATGGGATCCACAGAGGAGCCGACCCGGTTGAGAACGGCGACCTGCTGTGCCGCGCCGGCGAAGCTCGATACGTCGGTGGTGACATATTGATAACGCACACCACCGTTGACCGTCAGCCGGTCCGTCGCCTCATAAGATCCCTGGATGAAACCGGCCAGGGTCGAGACATCGATATCGGGATAAAGCCCGGTAATGCCGCGTGTCCTGAAGTCCATCGCACCGGTCGTCGCGACTGTCAGGAAATCGAAGACGTTCTGTTTGGAACTCAGCGAATCCCGGTCGGCGTCGATGCCATATGTCACCTTAAGCCCGTCCAGCGGCTCCGAGATCATCGCTGCCTTCAGGCTATAGTAATCGGTATCCTGCGAGCTGCCGCCGAAATAGACGAAGGGGGAGAAAATCGCACTACCGGGAAACGGGTGGAACCGGATTTCTTCCCGCCGGAAACTGCCCTGCAGAAGCAGTTCCTGCCCCAGGAAATCGTTGTCGGTGTAAGTCGCGTTTACCATGGTACGGCGCGTGCGGGGGTCGAAATCCGATCGGTATCCGTCCCGCGTTTCAACCAGGTTGGAATTGCGGATCCCGGCAAGGCCTGCGCCAAGATAAAGCCCGAATGGCGAATCCTGGGCGCTGTCATAAAACTGGCCGGACACCTCAAGGCGCCTGTCGTCATCGATCTGCAAACCGACACTACCCATGAAATCGATGCGCTTGTTGAATGCTGTGGAAGTCTGGGTAATATCGGGGGTGAGCATCGTGCCGGAGCCGTCGTAAAAGCCTCCCGTCTGGTTGCCGGCGATGGAGAAACGCGCATCCCAGTTTTCGCTGTTATAGGTCACGGCACCTGCACCGTTGCGGTCAAGGTCACGGGTACGGCCAAAGCCACTGCCAAGGCCCGCCGTCACTTCACCGCGCAAACCGTCCGGCGCATCTTTCCCCTTCTTCGTGATGATGTTGATGACACCACCTGTTGCATTGCCGCCGTAGATTGCCGTCGCGCCAGACAGAACCTCGACACGCTCGACATTGAAAGGATCGATTGAATCGAATTGGCGGCTCAGGGAGCGCGCCGAGTTCATCGAAACACCATCGATGAGAATGAGGGCCGTGCGTCCCCGCAGGTTCTGGCCATAGGCTGTGCGCGCACCTTCGCTGGCGGGGTCGAAACTTGGAACCCTCTCAGCAAGAATCTGCTGAAGCGACTTGCCTGAACGGGCTTCGGCCTCGATGGCCTGTGCGTCGACGACATAAATCGTTCGCGCCGTCCGCGAGATTTGCTGGGGTATGCGGTTGCCACTTACAACGATCGGCTCCAGCACCGTAGAACCATTGTCTGATTGCGCGTTCTGAGACGTATCCTGCGCCTGAACGGCGTTGTTGCCGCCCCCGATTGCGACGACGATAGCCACAAGACTAACGCCGACATTCCACTTTCCGATCATGTCGCCCCCAATGCGCAAAAAATATCTTCCAAGTCGTCCCTCGGAAAATACAAGACTGTTTTGATCATGTTTTATGCGCTATGAAACCGCCGGGCTTGGATGGGAACGAACCCGATTTGGATAGATGCGAACATCAACAGCAAAGACAGGTTTGATTTTTCATGGAAGTAGTCCGCCCCCTGAAACTTGGAACCCTCTCGCTACCTGATCCAGAAAGCAGACTGGTCTGCCGCACAATCCTCCTGGACATGTTGGGAGAAGCAACAATCACCGTTGAAGACGGTGATCTGGCGGGTGTCACCGGCCTTGTCTGGAAACACGAAAACCTTTCTCTCGCAACCGTTTACCTGCCCAAAACACCCTTGCGGCTGACAGCTCATGGGATCGGCAGGCCCGATATCGCGATGTTGCGTGCAACTGACGGAACCTTGATTGTCCATCATCGCAAGCACACTTTCGAACTGGAACCCCGTGATGTCATCATCCTTCCCACGGATATGGCATCGGAAATTATTTTGCCGGAAGGCGGGCGCCTCGACTGCGCCCATCTTCCCCATGCCGCCCTCACCCTTGCACGAAAGTCGATCGACCGGATCTTGTTGCGGCCCTTTTCAGCAGAATGCCTGCCATTGCAGTTGTTGACCCACTATGCAGGATATCTTCTTCAACAGGACCATCAGGACAAAGAGCATGCCACCATGATGGTGGCGCACTTCTACTCCCTGCTTCCCGTTCTCGCCCGATATGGGAACGAGGTTCCGCCTTCGGCAGTTCCGCAAAACCGCATTGAAGCGATCAAGGCGATGGTTGAGGAAAATCTTGCCGACGGTGCGTTTTCGATAGCTGATGTGGCACGCACCGAAGGCATCACACCGCGCGCGATCCAGAAACTTTTCAGTCGGACAGGCACGACCTTTTCGCGCTACGTGCTGGAGCGGCGGCTGGTGCTCGCCAAGAGCCTGATTCTTGCCGAGAACACCGCAACTCCGATCAGCCAGATCGTCTACAGCGTCGGTTTCAACGACCTGTCATATTTCAATCGCACCTTCCGCAGTCGTTACGGAATACGCCCTACAGACCTTCGCCGCATGACGGCGCCTGACGAGGCAAAAAAACCTGTGAGGAATTAGGCCGTCTCGTGACACCGCTGGAAAGCGTCACTCCGGCCGCTTGTCATCATCGCCGTAGCGACGCGCCTGAACCGCGCCCGATCCTTCCAAGGAACCAGACGGAAAGTCCCATTCCGACAAGCGAAAGAACTGTTGCCGTCGAAAACAGCGCGGAATAACCCATCCGGTCGGCAACCAGGCCGGCTGCGGATGCACCAACCATGTAGACGACCAGTTCGGCACAGGTGAGAATTGTAAAATCCGTTCCTGGCTGATCGTCCGAAGAGTTCTTCATGAAGAATGAATAGATGGCGACCAGCTCCATGTAGCGGATCAGCGTCTGGAATGCCGAGGCCGACATCGCCACCCACATGCCGGGCCAGACGCCGGACGCATTCAGCGTGAAGGCGAGGAAGCACAAGCTTCTGAGGCAACCCAGCAGGATGAGCGTTGTCGTCAGGCCAACCTTGCGGATAATGGAGGCAGCGATACCCACGCCGATCAGGCCCGCAGTTGCCGCCGCTCCGCCAGAGAGGTAACCGATCCAGTCAGCCGGGACCTTGCTGTCAACCAGATAGGTGCCTTCCATCCCGCGCACGAGACCTTCGCTCGCCCTGTATGTCAGCGCAAATCCGAGGATCAGCCAGGCACTCGGACGGCGGAAGAAACCAGCAAGGCTTGCGCGCTTTTTTTCTTTGCCAACCGTGGGCGCTTCCGGCTGCATCGCCAGGGCTGCAAGAAGGGGCAGCAACGACAGCGCGGCTACCAGCAGTATCATCGTGCGCCATCCAGCGACATGAAACACCACCAGTGCCGCCGTCCCGCCAACGATTACGCCCAGCGCTACGGCACCCGCCTGCACGGCATTCCCCAGCGAGCGCGTCTTGTCGGTCAGGCATCTTACGGCGTAGCCGTCGGTTGCAATATCCTGGATTGAGGAGACAAGCGTGATCGATATGCAGATTGCAAAAAGGACCGTGGCATCGCTCGGATCCACCAGCGTCATGGAAGCGATACCGGCGCTGACGAGAAGCTGGGTCGGCACAACCCAGCCGCGGCGATGGCCAAGCTTGGGTAACGGAGACCATCGATCCACCAACGGTGCGACCGCAAATTTCAGGATGAGCGGCAGCATCAGCAACGAAAACAGCCCGATAGACGTGCGCGATGCCCCACTCTCGCGCATGATCGGCGGCAGGGCCACCAAAAGCAGATACGTCGGTATCCCCTGAGCGAGGTAAAGACCGCCCAGCACATACATCAACCGCCGCTCGAACGTCGAAGTCGAAACGGTGTCGCTAGGAATCGCGTCGTCGATTTGGGCCATTGCAAGAACCGAATTCATGAGCCCGGAACACCACAGACCCAGGTAAGGTTTTCAGCGCTTCAAACGCCGGTCTGTCCCGGAGCGTAAACAGGAGTATTTTTTAATCGTCTTTATCTCACCGGCAAGCAAATGCTTGGATATGGGCGAACCCGAATAAGACAATTGCGAACAGCCGCTCGATGCGACAGAGCTGAAGCAACAAATGCAGCGGCCGGCTGCCACCCCCCTCGCAAGACTGGTTCAGGGAAATGGAGATGCCAGTTTTGTTGTGAGCGAAGAGGCCGACATATCGAAGCGGCGGTGATACGATAAAAACCGATTGCAGCCCCAGGGATCGATGATATCTCGGCGTGACCACCATTAAATGGACTTAACCGGCACTCCTCCAATGACAGACTTGGCTCTTATGCGCGCGGCCTTTCGGTAGGCCCGGGGCGTGAGTCCCATCTCCATCCGGAAATAGCGATTGAAGTTCGACAGGTTGTTGAAGCCCGCCTCGAAACAGATATCGGTGATCGATATTTCGGTCTCCGCGAGAAGGGTTCTTGCTCGCCAGACGCGGACGGATCGGCTGTAGTCAGAAAAGTTCATGCCGGTTAGACGCCGAAAGGCACGCGAGAAGGCGGACGGCTCGAAACCAACCATCGCAGCCACTTCATGCATCTGCGCACCAGGATCCGATTGCAGGATCTGGATTGCCTGGTCGATCCGTCGGTGCCTGCGGTCCGACACCTGGTTATAGACCGCTATGAAGTGTTCGCTGGCGAGCAACCTCTTTTCGGTGGCCGCTTCGATTGCCTCCAGTATCTCTAAAAACAGCCCGAGCCCACCACGGTGTCCCACCGCGTGAAGCTCGAGAATCTTCGCTCCAATCAAGAGCGCGTCGGCGCCCAGAACCTCGATCCCCCGTTGGGCCAGAGGCTTCAGCCGGTGGAGCACTTCGAACTCAGGGCATACTGCGCGAATACCGATCAGGGCATCCGCGTCGAATTGCAGGACCATGTCTCGGCCTGGCAAAGCCGGTGCACCGGGTGTGATCCAGTTGTGCGGCAGATTTGTCCCGGTGAGCACCAGATGCCCGGGCCGAAACGGGCCGATATAGTCCCCCACATAAGCAAATCCTGAAGCGTCAGGGATGAAGTGAATCTCCCATTCGGGATGATAGTTCCAGATGCAGATCGGATTGGGATAGTCGTCCCTCCGGATCAGATAGGAAGCGCCTCCGGGTAAGACGATCTGCTCGCGCGTGGCGGTGAAAGTCTCAGAGACTGTTTGAGGAAAGTCTGATGCAATAGGCATTCAATTGCTCATGTTACAGCGCACAAATGTCAATATAATACTAGTTCTGTGACGGAGGCAAACTAGTACGCGCCCGTCGCTTGCGTAAATGTGGGCTGGTCGATGGCAAGGGAGTTGCCATTCAGGGAGGACATCATGACACTCAACGCTCTCCGCGCCGGTTGCGCGGTTATCGCCATATTTGCCGCATCCAGCGCTTTTGCCGCCGCACAATGCACCAGCGACGTGCGTGTCCTGGCGCAGCCGCGCGACGGACTGACCCTTCTCGAAAAATATGTCGATGAGTTCGAAGAGCTCTCCGGCGCAGGCTTCGAGATCAGTTATCTCAACGAGAACGATCGCCGCGCGAAGTCGCAGGCCGACGCCTCGACGGTCGGAAGCTTCAACGTGTATTACGTTGATGAAGCCAATCTGGCGCTTTTTGCCTCGTCTGGCTGGATCGTCCCGCTTGATGGCTTTTATCCATCCGAATACGACTACAAAGACTTTGACGCCGGTATGCGCGCAGCTGCGACCTATGACGGCAAAGAGTGGTTTGCACCGGTGCAGGGTGGCGGCGACCTGATGGTCTACCGTACCGACCTCCTGGAAAAGGCAGGCATCGCGCCGCCGAAGACCTGGGACGAATATTTCGCAGCCGTGCAGAAGCTGCATGATCCGGCCAACGGCGTCTACGGCACTGCGCTTCGCGGACAGCGCGGTTCAGGCGCCAACGTCTGGCGCTGGATGCCGTTCTTCAAAGCAAACGGCGGCGAGTGGTTCAAGGACGGCAAGCCGGCCTTCAATTCGGATGCCGCGGTAAAGGCGACAGAGACCTATCTCGAGCTCTTCAAATATTCGGCGCCGGGCACTCAGACCGGCTCTTGGGACGAGTCCACCGGCGCCTTCCGCTCCGGCAAGGTGGCGATCATCATCGAATCCGCACCCCTTGGCGGCATGTCCGTCGACAAGGCACAGAGCCAGGTTGCAGACAAGGTTGCGTTCTCCGTTCCGCCGTCGCCGCTGCCGGGGGCCGGTTACGCCCATGGTTTTGCAATCGCGTCCAAGGCCAACAAGACAGATGAGGAAAAGGCCTGCGCTGGTCTCTTTGTTGCCTGGGCAACATCCAAGGAACAGGAAGCCCGCCGCCTCGCCGCCGGCCAGCCGGGCGAGTTGACGCGCACAAGCACCTATCAGAGCCCGGAATACGCCAAGACCTTTGGCCAGAACCTTGCCGACGCCATGGCGGCGACCGGTCAAAAGACCACCGTCACCTTCTGGCAGGATCCGCGCTGGCAGGAATTGGGCAACCAGTGGGGCATCATGCTGGAAGAGCTGATCACCGGTAGCCGCACTGACATCAAGGCGACGCTGAACGACCTCGAAGCCTTCGCAGCCAAACTCTGACGCCTCCCAAGCCGTCTGACGGGCGCGTCTGATGACGCGCCCCTTTTTCCCAATCCGAGGATCTGCCATGCGCCGAGGCCGCTCGCTGCCTTACGTCTTTCTTGGGCCCAGTTTGGGTATCCTGATCATTCTGGCGCTCGTGCCGACGATCTACGCTATCAATATATCCCTGCAGAACCGGACCCTTTCGGCACCCGATGCAGACTATGTCTGGTTAGCCAATTATCTGGCGCTGTTTTCGGATGCCCGTTTCCTGAACGCGCTCTGGGTATCTTTCAAGTGGGAGGTCATCAGCGTCTCGTTGACCATGGTGACGGGGGTTGCGCTCGGGATTGCCATGTTCGAGGCAGCGAGCCCCCGTATGCGCAACGTCCTCTGCGTGCTCTTCATCATTCCCGTTCTCCTGCCACGCGTGTGCGCCGCTTTTGTGTGGAAGTTCGCCTTTCATCCGCTCTACGGCGCGCTGACCTGGCCGGTCAGGGAGCTCACCGGCATCACGCCCGACATTCTGTCGACGCCGCTCGGCGCCCTCCTTGCTGTTGCTTTCGTCGATGTCTGGCAATGGGGCTTGTTCTTTTCAGTGATCATCTTGAAGCTTCTCGAATCCCTGCCGCCTCAGCCGCTGGAAGCCGCACGCATAGATCGGGCGACCCGCTTCGAAATCCATCGTTTCGTGACCCTGCCGATGCTGAAAGCACCCTTGATCAGTCTGCTGCTGGTCAAGGCGATCGAGAGTCTTCGCTCCTTCGACCTCGTTTACGTCATGACGCGCGGCGGTCCCGGCATCTCAACCGAGACGCTTGACATGTATGCCTATTCCCAAGGCTTCATAGAAGCCGGCAAGATCTCCTATGCGTCCTCCATGGCCGTCATCATGATGGTCCTGACCATCGTCACCTTTACCTTTACCTGGAAGAGGCTGAACCGATGAAGATATCCACCTTTCTGCTCAGGCTTTTGTTGGTTCTTGCCGCTGCACTTGTCGTGCTGCCACTCCTATGGACCCTGCTAAACGCCTTCAAGACCAATGCCGATCTGCTGGTGTCAACGCCAAAGCTTATCTTCCAGCCTGTCTTCGACAATATGAGTTATGTGCTCAATCGCCGCTCGGTGGCGCGCGCACTTACCAATTCGTTGATCATCTGCTCGAGTGCGGTCGTGCTTGGCGCCGTACTCGGTGTACCGGCGGCCTATGTGATCGCCCGGTTCAAGAACAGGATCACGGCGGAGGCGCAGTTCTTCGTTCTGTCGCTGCGCTTTCTGCCGCCCGTCGCGATCGCTATTCCCATGCTGGTCATCTGGCTCGGTCTTGATCTCTATGACACCCGGCTGTCGCTGATCGTGACCTATCTCATTGTGACAGCCTCGATCACCATCTGGCTTTCCGTGCCGGCTTTCGAGCGTGTCAGCCTTCACGTTGAAGAAGCTGCCCGGGTGGATGGGCTTGGCCCATATGCGACCTTCTTCCGCATCGCCCTGCCGATTGCCCGTTTCCAGGTCTTCGGCGCCATTGCCTTCTCCTTCGTCCTTGTCTGGAACGAGTTCCTGCTTGCCATGATGCTCACGACCTCGAAGGCAAAGACCCTGCCGATCATCGCGTCCGAGATGTCGCAGCTCGGCATGAATGTGCCCTGGGGAATTCTGAACGCCGCCGTCGTCCTGTTGTCGCTGCCACCGCTGATCCTGCTCGGAGTGCTTGCCGGTGGCCTCAACGCCGCATTTTCCAAGAAAACTGACCAAGGTTGACTGACCCATGAAAGCACTTGTCCTCGAACATGTCGGCGAACTTTCCCTGCGCGATATCGAAATTCCTCAAGAGTTGGGGCCGGATGACGTTCGCATTCGTATCCATACTGTTGGCGTCTGCGGCAGCGACGTACACTATTACACCCATGGTCGCATCGGTGACTTCGTCGTGAACGCGCCCATGGTTCTCGGCCACGAGGCAGCAGGAACCGTCACCGAGACCGGCGCCAACGTCACCCATCTGAAGCCCGGCGACCGCGTCTGCATGGAACCGGGCATCCCCGATCCGAAATCGCGTGCGTCGCGGCTCGGCCTCTACAATGTTGATCCTGCCGTGACATTCTGGGCAACGCCGCCGGTGCACGGCGTCTTGTGCCCGGAGACAGTCCATCCGGCAAGCTTCACATACAAGCTGCCTGACAATGTCTCCTTCGCCGAAGGCGCGATGGTTGAACCATTTGCCGTGGGCATGCAGGCGGCCGCCCGGGCGAAGATCACGCCCGGCGATACGGCGGTTGTTACAGGCTGCGGAACCATCGGCATCATGGTGGCACTGGCTGCCCTTGCCGGCGGCTGCTCGCGAGTGCTGATCTCGGACATTTCCGCAACAAAACTTAAACTGGCCGAAAGTTATGGCGGCATCACTGGTATCAACCTCAAGGAGGTCGATGTCATTGAGACCGTCAACGAGGCGACAGAAGGCTGGGGAGCCGATATCGTCTTTGAATGCTCCGGCGCACCGGCCGCGGTCCGTGATCTCTTCAAGGTCGTGCGCCCGGGCGGAACAGTCGTTATCGTCGGTCTGCCGCCCGAACCCGTCGCGGTAGACCTTGCGGCGGCCTGCTTCCGCGAATGCCGTATTGAAACGGTTTTCCGCTACGCCAACGTGTTTGACCGTGCACTGGCGCTGATCGCCGCAGGCAAGGTCGACCTGAAGCCATTGGTTTCCGGCACCTATGCCTTTGATCAATCGATCAAGGCCTTCGAAAGGGCGGCCGAAGGCCGGCCAGAGGACGTAAAGCTGCAGATCGTCGTGGACGGGGAGACGAAGTGATGGCCACTGTTGAGTGCCGGGGGATCAGGAAAGTCTATGGTTCGCTTGAGGTCATGCGGGATTTTGACCTGAAGATCGACAACCACGAATTCGTCGTCTTTCTCGGCCCGTCAGGCTGCGGAAAATCCACCATGCTGCGGATGATTGCCGGGCTTGAAGAGATTTCAGGCGGGGATCTGCTCATCGGTGGCGAGCGGATGAACGATCGCGATCCGGGTGACCGGGGCATCGCGATGGTGTTCCAGAACTACGCGCTTTACCCCCATATGAGCGTGCGGGACAATATCACTTTCGGTCTCGAGAGGGCCGGAATAGGAAAAGCCGCGATCGATCAGCGCCTGGCGCCTGTGGTCGACGCGCTCGGTCTTGGCGTCTATCTTGCGCGCAAGCCGACGGAACTGTCCGGCGGACAGCAGCAGCGAGTGGCCATCGCCCGCGCCATGATCAAGACCCCGGAGGTCTTCCTGTTTGACGAACCGCTTTCAAACCTTGATGCCAAGCTGCGCGGCAGCCTGCGGGTCGAGATCGCGCGCCTCCACCGCGACCTGAAAACGACAAGCATATATGTCACTCACGACCAACTCGAAGCCATGACGCTTGCCGACCGTATTGTCCTGATGAAGGACGGCCGTATTGAGCAGATGGGCACGCCCGAAGAAATTTATCAGGCGCCTCGGACAGTGTTTGCTGCCGGCTTCATAGGCACACCGAACATGAATTTTCTTCAGTTGCAGATGACGCAGGAGTGGCTGGGCGACAATCTTGTCAGGTTTACAGCTCCGGCAGGCCTCCGTTCCGGTGAGGTTACCGTTGGAATTCGGCCCGGATCATTTCGCATAAACCAGGATGCTCAAGCCTTTCGCGGCACCGTCGAGCGGAACGAGTTCCACGGTGAGACACGTCTGATCTGCCTGAAAAACGACCGCCACGAGATCAATATTTCTGTTCCTGCAGACATAAGACCCGCCATCGGCGAGGTGCTGGGTGTTGAAGTGGCATCGTCCGACCTACACGTGTTTGATCCCGGCACCGGACTGAGGTTGATTTAGACCCACTCAGGTGGGACCTTCAATCACGTCGCGCAGGGCAACTGGACGGCTACAATCCGCCTGGCCTTTGGCATATGGCCTGTGACCGGAGCCGCAAAACGTCATTCGATCCTGGTAGGGTCGGTTACCCTGAAGAGACGGGCAGCGCCAGGCATTCACCGACGAGCAGTTCATTGGGATATTGAAAGAGCAGGATAGCGACTGATATCAGCCGTAAACACGCAATATGCAGGCTGCGATTTATGACCGAACGGTTGCCATACCGAGCGGCCTTACCAGTGACGTCGGCAAGCATGGCCTAAACCTCCCGGGCGGTGAAAGACGGCCAATTGCCATGGCAAGAACCTTCTTCTGGTCCTGCTCTTCTTTTCCTTACTGAGGCCAGCCCAGCGTGAAACGACGGAACCGACAGCCCGTGCCGGGGACGTCACTATAACCGCGATCACCCATCGTACAGCATTAATCACTATGAAGGATCAAGTGATCAACTGAGGCGGCAGAGAGATGAGACCGCAGCAAAAATGCGGGCGGGCATGCACGAAATGGATCGGCGGATGTACTGCCCGCTGTTGATGTATTCACGCCGTCAAAAGAGCAAACGAAACATTCAGTTGAACTCTCGTGAGAGTTTCAATCCGGCGGCGCTTGCAATCATCGTCGCTGTCCGTTTCGGACACATCCTGACAACGGATCAGCATCCCGCGATTCAACGGCAGAAATGACCCCGTAATTTTAGTGATCCGGCTGGTCGCTTAAATCTTTCTCATTCGACCAATAAATGGTCAGATCCCACAAATTGCATCAGACTGAAAGCGCGATTCTTGCAGGAAATCGAGATTGGCACGCTGTTTGCTTATGGCTGATTTGACCGTTTTGACTGATTTGACGGTTTATTCAAAATAGAAAAGGGGAACTCGATGGGTTCAGAATTCAGTCGTCGTCGCTTCCTGCAAGGATCCGCGGGCGCAGCCGCCGTCGCTGGCTACATGCAGATCAATCCTGACTTCTTCATCTCGCCGGCCTTCGCACAGGCCGGCAAGACCATGACGTTCCTGTCGGCCGAAAACATTACCGGCAACTGGGACCCGACCGCTCATACGACACTTTCTCAGAAGAATATCGAAGGTTTCGTCATGGGCTTTCTTACCCGCACGCCGATGAAACTCGATGATCCCGGCGCGGTCGTCTACGAACTGGCCACCGACATCAAGCTGCTTGACCCGCACCGGCTACAGATCAAGCTGCGCGAAGGTATCGTCTTCCATGACGGCAAGCCGTTCAAGGCGGAAGACGTCAAGGCAACCTTCGAATACGGCTCCAGGGCAGATCGTCCGGCGCAGTGGTATCCCGGCCCGACCGAGACGCTGACGATCGAAACACCGGACGATTACACCGTCATCGTCGACACATCCAAGGGCGGCTATCCGGCCCATCTCTTCATCTTTCTTGCATCCTTCCTGCCGATCATGTCGGCCAAGGATGTCGCCGGCGGCCCCGGCGGCCCGCTCTCCCAGCGGCTCAACGGCACCGGTCCTTTCAAATTCGTCGAACAGCGCGGCAACGACACCGTGATGCAGGCCTATGACGGCTACTTCAAGGGCAAGCCGGCCATCCCTGGCATCAACTTCACCTTCACCGGCGATTCCACCACCCGTATGTTGTCGCTGATGAACGGCCAGGCTTCGATCGTTGAACGTCTGGAGCCTGAACAGGTTGACACGATCAAGGACAATCCGGCGATTTTTATCAACAAGGTCGTTTCGGTCGAGAACAAGTATCTTTGGTTCCGCTGCTCGAAACCGCCTTTCGACGATCCGCGTATCCGTCTTGCCGCCTGCCATTCGATTGATCGCGACATGATCATGGAACTGATGGGCTCGGCCGGCCATGCCTCGTCGAATTTCGTCTCGCCGGTCAAATTCGGCTATGTCGATCTGGCGAACTACCCGAAATTCGACCCCGAGAAGGCCCAGGCCCTGCTCGCCGAAGCCGGTTTCCCAAACGGCAAGGGCCTGCCGCCACTTGAATACATCACGTCCGTCGGCTTCTATCCGAAGACCAAGGAATATGGCGAGATGCTGACCGCCATGCTGCAGGAGCAGGGATTTAACGTCAGCCTGACCGTGCTTGAACCTGCGGCCTGGAACGAGCAACTGTACCATCGCCCCGGCGGCGGCCCGGGCCATATGGTCGATTGCGGCTGGTCGACAGCGTCTCCGGAACCGGATCTGGTCCTGCGCACCCATTTCCATTCCACCTCGCACCGCATCTGCGGCATCGAGGACAAGGAGATCGATGCCAGCCTCGACAAGGAACGTTCGGCACCGACGCTGGAAGAGCGCAAGAAGATCCTTCAGGAAGAGACCATGCCTCTCATCACCGCCAAGATGCCGGCACTCTCGCTGTTCACATCCGTGATGATCCACGCAATGCAGAAGGACTTTGAGGGCATGTACATCTATCCCGACGGGTCGATCGACGCCGCCAAACCTGCTGCCTGACCGTGATCAGCCACACGCCGCGATCAGGCGGCGTGTGGACTTGCCCGTGACTTCTCGAGCGGAGTGACTGAATGTTTGCCGTGAACTTCCTGATGCGACGCCTCATGCAGGGCGCCATCATCATATTCCTTGTGTCCTTGCTGATCTTTACCCTCTTGCGGGTGGTGCCGGGTGACCCGGTACGCCTTATGGCGGGCGGCATGGCGCCCGAAGCACTGATCGAAAAGATCGCAACCGACATGGGCCTTCGCGATCCCATACTGGTGCAATTCGGTCGCTACATGGGCGGTGTGGTTCGTGGCGATCTTGGCCAGTCCTTCGTGCGCCCGGCAAACGGCGCCTCGACCGGTGGCGCGACATTCAACGACTCAACTCGAGGCGAACGAGCGAAAGTCTTCGACCTGATTTTCGATGCACTTCCAATGACGCTTCAACTGGCGGCCGTGACGCTGGTGATTGCACTGATCTTCTCGGCAATCATCGGCATTGCCGGCGGGCTTGCGATCGGCAGATGGCCAGACAAGCTTGCCTTCTACATCTCATCGATATTCATCTCGCTGCCAAATTTCTGGCTTGGCATCGTTCTGGCATTGCTTTTCTCGGTGAAGCTCGGATGGCTTCCTGCCATTGGCTATCAGGGCTTTGCCTACACAATCTTGCCGGCAATCGTGCTGGCGGTCGAATTGTCTCCGGTGCTGATCCGCACGCTGGTCAGTTCCGTATCCAGCCAGATGATGGAGCCCTATGTGGCAGTCGGACGCGTACGTGGCCTGAGCCGTTCGCGGATCATCTCCAACCATGCCCTGCGCAACGCCTCGGTGCCGCTTCTCAACCTGCTCGGTGTGCAATTCTCCAGCCTGCTCGGCGGGGTCATCATCGTCGAATATATCTTCGATTATCCCGGACTCGGCCTTCTGACCATCAATGCCGTGCTGCAGCGCGACTTTCCGTTGATCCAGGGTATCGCGATCGTCACGAGCGCCATCTTTGTACTGATCAACATTGTCGTCGATCTCGTCGCAACAACCATCGATCCGAGGCTTGAATACT
The DNA here is from genome assembly GCF_019355535.1 of Agrobacterium sp. S7/73. NCBI lineage: Bacteria > Pseudomonadati > Pseudomonadota > Alphaproteobacteria > Hyphomicrobiales > Rhizobiaceae > Agrobacterium > Agrobacterium sp. S7/73. The sequence goes on along the minus strand of NZ_CP072139.1, from coordinate 83,297 downwards.
GATGTCCATCACATCCGCACTCGACACCCCGATCATTTCGAAAATGGCAAGCCGCTCGATTGCGCGCCGCATATTCGATCGCGCCGCATCGACGCCCGGTTTTCGCATTGGCCTTGCGATCTTCCTGCTGCTTGCGATTGCCGCCGCACTTTATCCGGAAATCAGTGGCGTCGACCCGACCAAGATGGATGTGAAGGCCCGCCTTCTGCCGCCACTTTTCTTCGGCGACAACTGGAGCTGGGGCCACCCGCTTGGCACCGATCAGATTGGCCGCGACATGCTGGTGAGGTCGCTTGTCGGCCTGCGTTATTCCTTCCTGATCGGGATTGCATCGGTTGCAGTGACACTCATCATCGGCTGTGCCCTCGGCACGATCGCCGGTTACTTCGGCGGTCGTATCGACATGCTGATCATGCGTCTGACCGATGCGCAGCTGTCTATCCCGATGATCATTCTGGCGATCGCCGTTCTTGGCGTGTCGCGCCCGACAATTCCGGCCATCGTCCTGGTGCTTGGTCTCTCAAGCTGGCCGGTCTATGCGCGCATCATGCGCAGCATTGTAATGACGGAAAGGCAGCGGGAATATGTGCGCGCTGCCAAACTTGGGGGCTCGACCGATTTCCGCATTATCGTCAGCCTGCTTCTGCCGCTGCTCCTGCCGCCGGTGATCTTCACCTCGGTGCTTGATGTAGCACGCATGATGATCTTTGAATCGACACTCGGCTTCCTCGGCCTGGGTGTCCAGCCGCCGACGCCGACCTTCGGCAATATCATTGCCGATGGCCGAAAATATCTTCTGAACGCCTGGTGGATCGCTACCATGCCCGGCATTTTCCTCGGCCTCACTTTAACCAGCATCAATCTCATAGGCGCTTCGCTGGAACGGGCCCGCAACACCATTCATGGAGGGTCCGAGTGATGATCAAGCCGCTTCTTGAGCTGAAAAACCTCACCGTTAATGCCGGTCGCTCGGACAAGGCGAAGATTATTCTGGACAATATCTCCTTCAGCCTCGCGCCGCGGGAGATCGTCGGTGTGGTCGGGGCCAGCGGAGCCGGCAAGACGGTGCTGTCCAAGGCAGTCGTCAACTGGCTGGAACCGCCGCTTTCCGTGCGTTCCGGCAGCGTCCTTTTCGAAGGCAAGGATATTTACGGCATCTCCGAGAACGAGATGCGTACCCTGCGCCGCCGGGTCGCCTATGTCGGCGCCAACCCGATGGGTGCACTCGATCCGACGCTGCCGGTCGGCGTCCAGATCGTCGAGAAGCTGCGTGCGGTCGTTCCAGGAACCTCGCGGAAAGAGGCGGAAAAGCGCACGATCGAGCTTCTGGAGGCCGTCCGCATTCCCTCGGCCCGCAGCCGTTTCAGCGACTACCCTTCGCAGTTTTCCGGCGGCATGATGCAGCGCGCACTGATCGTTGATGCGTTGGTGACGAACCCGGCGCTGCTGATTGCAGATAACGTCACCCAGCCGCTCGACGTTACCGTCGCAGCCCAGGTCATCCGTCTGATGAAGGAACTGACCGATGGTTTCAATACCGCTGTGCTGTTCGTCTCCTCCTCCCTTCCCGTTGCCCGCGAAGCCTGCAACCGGATTTTGGTGATGGAGAAAGGTCGCATCGTCGAGGAACAGGAAACCGAAAGGCTGATCGCTGCCCCTGCATATGCCTATACGAAGGAGCTTGTAGAACAGACGCCTAAGATCTGGATCGAAAAGACCGAGATGCCGCGTCTCAACGACAAACGCGACGTTGTCTTGAGCCTGCGCGATGCCTCACAGGTCTACAGGGTAAAGAAGAAGACCGGCTTCGGTGGCTTCAACCATGTGCGTGCGGTTCGCAACGTCACCTTCGATGTCCGGCGCGGCGACAGTTTCGCGATCGTCGGTGAATCCGGTTGTGGCAAGTCGACGCTGATGCGGCTTCTGAGCAGGCTGGAACTGCCGAGCTCCGGCCAGGTTCTGTGCGGTGCCGACGATATCGCCATGCTCGGTGGCAAAGACCTTCTGACCTTCCGCAAGAAGCTGCAAATGGTACTGCAGGATCCGTTCGGTTCCCTGCCGCCACGCACATCGGTCGGGAAGATGCTGGAGGGCCCGCTTCGCACGCACGGATGGAAGGACAGTGCCCAAATTCGTGAGCGGGTGCTCAAGGTCATGGGCGAAGTCGGCCTCTCCGCCGATCTCTACGAGGAATTGCCGATCGGCCTGAGTGCCGGCCAGCGCCAGCGCATCAATGTTGCCCGTGCGCTGGTTCTGGAGCCTGAAATACTGATCATGGACGAAACGCTTTCTGCCCTGGACCAGACAGAACAGTTCAAGCTTCTCGATCTTTTCCAGAAGCTGCAGAAGGAATACGACCTCACTTACATCTTCATCTCGCACGACCTTGCGATGGTCCGCAAGGTCTGCAACCGGGTGGCGGTAATGTATCTCGGCGAGGTCTTCGAACTGGCTGATAACGAGCGGTTGTTCTTCGATCCTGGACATCCGTACACAATGGCGTTGCTCAGCGCGATGCCGACACTTGAAGAACGCCGCTACAAAGCGGAAGACTGCCTTCTGGAAGGTGAACCACCAAGCCCGATCGATATTCCTCCAGGTTGCAGCTTCAAGTCGCGCTGTCCGCGTGCGATGGAGAGATGCGGCAGCCTGCAGCCCGCGCTTACCGCGCGTGGCAGCCAGGATTTCGCCGCCTGTCATCTCATCCAGCCATTGGCTCTCGATGACGCAACCCGTCAAATGGCTTTAGCCTGACCATGGTTGCGGCGCCACAGACGGGGCCGCGACGATCACTAGAATCCAGGGTGCATTCATGAGTTTCACCGAACATCGCCTCAAGCTTATCCTCGACATGCTGAAGCAAACCCAGCGCGTCAATGTGAGGGAGCTTGCCGATTATCTGCAGGTCAGCCAGGAGTCGATCCGGCGCGACCTCAAGGAACTTGAGATGCGCGGTTATGCCCGCCGCGTCTATGGCGGCGCGGTCCTTGACCAGCAGGAAAGCGATCAGCCGTTTACCGACCGACTGCGTGTCAGCTCACGCGAGAAAGCCAAGATCGGCGAGGCCGCAGCGTCGCTGGTCGAGGACGGCATGAAGGTGTTCATCGATACCGGCACCACAACGATTGCCTGCCTGAAACATATCGAGACGCGCAAGGACTTGACCGTTGTCAGCAATTCGCTGGCGGTCGCAGCCCACTTCTTCAATCTGCCGCAGGCAAGTGTGCGGGTTCTTGGCGGTCGCATGCGCCCAGATTATCAGGCGACATACGGCCATGAGACCGTGGCCGCGCTGAAGGAGCATTTCTTCGATCTCGCGATCATCGCCATCAGCGCCATTCACGCCGAACGCGGGTTCATGGATTTCGGCGAGGACGAGGCGATCCTGCGCCGCGTCGCCAAGGCCCAGGCAAAACGTTCGATCATTGTTGCCGACAGTTCCAAGTTTGGTCGCCTCGGCTCCATCCACACATTCGGCCTCAGCGAAATCGACGCGGTGGTGACCAGCGGCGTCATCGCGCGGGAATTTTCAGATCAATTCAATCAATCCAAAGTGGAAATCATACATGCCTGACGTCTCCTCCTCCCCTGTCCCGATCAATGCCGAGCGGCTCCAGATGCTGATGGAGACCCTCTCCACTTTTGGCGGCGGCCCCGATGGCTCGATGACCCGCCTGACGCTTTCCAGGGAAGACGGAATGGCGCGCGACTGGCTGGGGCACTGGTTTGCCGAAAACGGCTTCGAGCAGGCCGTGGACTCGATCGGCAACCAGTTCGGCAAGATGACCTTGGCGGGCGCAAATGCGCCCGTCGTCATGGTCGGCTCCCATATCGACAGCCAGCCGAACGGCGGCCGGTTCGACGGAGCGCTTGGTGTCATCGCCGCCTGCGAGGCGGTTTTGTCCGTCAGCGAACGTCTCAAGGCGGAAGGCAGGTTGTCCGCCTGCAACTTCCAGATCGTCAACTGGACCAATGAGGAAGGCGCCCGTTTCCAGCCGAGCCTGCTCGGCAGCAGCGTGTTTACCGGCGCCATTGACCTGGAATGGGCGCTGGAACGGGCCGACGGTGATGGCATTACGGTGCGCCAGTCGCTGGAAGAGATCGGTTATGCTGGCAAGGAAAAGGTGGAAATTCCCGACGCATTGATCGAGCTGCATATAGAAGGTGACACGACGCTCAGCCGCGCCGGGGAGCGGTTCGGTATCTTCACGCGGTTCTGGGGCGCGACAAAATATCGCCTCGCCTTCCATGGACGCCAGGCACATACCGGCGCAACCCCGATGGCCGATCGCAAGGATGCGCTGCTTGCTGCTGCCTATCTGATCGCCGATCTCAAGCAGATATCGACCGAACACGGGCTGGACCTGCATACGTCGGTTGGCCGCCTGGAAGTCTTCCCCAATTCACCCAATGTCGTGCCGGCCGAAGCCGTGCTGTTCATCGAGCTGCGCTCGGGATCGCCAGACGTCCTGACGGAGGCGGAACGCAAGATGAAGATCAAGATCGAGGAAGCGGCGATGAAAGCCGGCGTCACCTCGGAGGTCCGCTCCATCGACCGCCGCAAGGCGGGAAGGTTCGCGCCGGGCCTGGTGACGCTTGCGCAAAGTGCTGCGGCGCATCTCGGCCAGAGCGCCCGTCACCTCGATACGATCGGCGGCCATGATGCCGTTGCCGTCTCTGATGTCTGCCCGGCGGTGGTTCTGGCGGTTCAGAGCCGTGACGGCGTCATCCACCACCCGACCGAGTATACCTCGCCTGAAGACCAGGCCCTTGGCACGCAGATAGTGGCGGACATGCTTTACAAGATCGCCTGCGAAGGTTTGAAAGTTGTCGAACTCAGCGAGGCTGCCGAATGAAGAGATCGGGCTCTCCTCAATCACCGATGGAAGCCCGCGCGGAGAAGGCGCTTTCAGTCTTTTCCGCAGTGATTGGCGACACCCCTTCCTATGCGCCGGCGACGGCAGCTGTCGCATCGCCGTCCTATCATGCCGTCGAATCCTGCGGTTTCGTGGTCGCGCCGACAGACGGGGAGGCACGCTATTTCCTGCGTCTCGGTGCCGATGAGGTAACCGATCTCGTGGATGCCGAGACCGCAAATGCTGCGGCACACCGTTTTCACAGCCTTGGTCTTTCGCCAGAGCCGATTGGTTACGATGCTGGGACGGCCAGCATGCTGTTTGCCCGACTTGGCGACGGCTGGCGAGCGGCAAGGATCGACGATCTGATGCAGCCGCAAACTGTTGCCCGCCTGATCGAGATGCAGACGACGATTGCAGGGGGTGTTTCCACCGGCCGAACATGGTCAGTCTTCGACGGCATCGATCAGCTCTGGGCGATCGTGAGTGCCGGTGACGCCAGCCTGCCCGGCGATGTCGAATGGATGCTCTCCTGGATGACGCCGATCCGCGAGGCAGTTTCAGCGGCCGGCCTGGACCTGAAACCGGCCCATGGTGATCCGCAGGCTTCGAATGTCATGCTGGGCCCAGACGGGAAAATGCAGCTCGTGGACTTCGACATGGCCGCCGACATCGACCCCTACTACCAGCTCGGCGTTCAGATGAACGAACTCTACCAGTTCGAAAGCCAGATGAGGCCGTTGCTGGAAATGCACGATGGAGGTTTCAGCGAAAGAAACTTCAACCGGTGCCGTGTCTATGCGGCGGCAGACGACCTCTACTGGGCGTTGCGCAGCCTCGTACTGGAGCTTCGTTCGCCGCCGCGGGGTGTCGAATTCCTGAAATATGCCGGCTGGCGGTTCCTGCGTTGCCGAATGCTGCTCGGCCAGCCGGATTTCGAGGCCAGGCTGAGAGCGCTCTAGGCATACGATAACGATAACGGGCTAGAAACAATAACGGGAACAAGCCTATGAATGAACTGGGAATGGCACGATCCGATGCCGAACGGGCAGTTGAGGCTGCAATCATCCAGGTACCACCTTGGGAAGGACGGCGGCTGCGCTACAGTCCGGTTTCCGGCGGAATCAGCAACACCAATTTCCGCATCGAGGTTGAAGGCGAAGAGCGTGGCTATTTTCTAAAGATTCCCGGCCGCGGCACCGAGATGTTCATCGATCGTAAGGCCGCCGCTGCCGCCAGCAAGCAGGCAGAAGTGATCGGAATCGGCCCGAAGACATTCGACTATCTCGATCACCTCGACATCGAAATCGCCGAGTTCATCGACGGTCGCCGCGCCTCGACACATAGGGATTTTGCAGACCCGGCGATCCGCAACGAAGCGGTGCGCGTCTACCGGCAGTTTCACAATGCCCTTGCCCTGCCGCTGACAAAAACCGTCTTCGACATGATCGAGGAACATTTCGACCAAGTGCGCCAGCTTGACGGCCACTGGCCGCTCGACCACGACTGGCTCTTGCGCAACTACAGACAGGCGCGCGCCGCGCTTGAGGCATCCGGGCTCGATCTGGTTCCCTGTTTCAACGACCCGATGCCGGGCAATTTCCTCATCGGTGACGACAAGTCGATCAAGCTGATCGATTTCGAATATGCGTCGAACAATGAGAGGCTCTACGATCTCGCGATCTGGAGTGGCGAGATGTTCTATTCCGAGGCGACCGACTGCGAGATAATCGAGGAGTATTTCGGTCGTTACGACAAGGCGCATCACGCTCGCTTCATCGTCCACAAGGCACTCGCCGACATCAAGTGGAGCACCTGGGCGATGGTACAAAACCGGATATCGACCCTCGATTTCGACTTTTACAAGTACGGAATCTGGAAGCATATGCGCGCCCGCTCGATCATCCACGACCCCCGTTGGCCCCTGTTCCTGAAAGCCCTTTGATGCCAGTCACCGATATCAGCCCGCAAGAAGCTGCGACCTATATCACCTTCGCCGCGGAACTTGCCGACGCCGCGCGTCCGCTGGCGCTCTCCTATTTCCGGACCCCGCTCGACGTTATCTCAAAACTCGACGATAGCCCGGTGACAATCGCCGACCGGACGATCGAAAAACATCTCCGCGAGATGATCGAGGCGCGTTTTCCCGATCACGGCATCCATGGTGAGGAGTTTGGCGTAAAGGCAGGTAACGCCTTTACATGGGTGCTGGACCCGATCGACGGCACCAAGAGCTTCATCACCGGTTTCCCGCTGTTTGGTACGCTTGTCTCACTGACATTTCAGGAAAAGCCATTCTGTGGTCTGATCGATATTCCGGCCACCGGCGAACGCTGGCAGGGCCGGCCGGGAGAGACACTCTTTGCTGGCAAGCCGGCCAACGCCAGCGGCTGCGAGAACATCTCAAGCGCCCGTTTTTATACGACTTCGCCGGATATGTTCGTGGACAGCGAAGCTGAAAGCTTCGAGCGTCTCTCCCGCAAAGCCAGGCTGCGGCGTTTCGGTGGAGACTGCTACATCTATGGTCTGATCGCTTCCGGCCATTGCGACATCGCTCTCGAGACGGGACTTCAACCTTACGACTACATGGCTCTCGTGCCCGTTGTGACGGGTGCCGGCGGATGCATTACGGACTGGCGGGGAAATGCGCTTTCGATCCATTCCGACGGACGGGTTCTGGCGTCGGCCACCCCGAGACTTCATGACGAAGCCCTGGCCCTCCTCAACCGGTGACGTGAACAAATGCCCTATACAACGACAATCGAGCAGACTGTCTTCCGCTTTGATGACCTGAAAATGCTGCTGGCGAAAGCAACCCCGGAGCGCTCCGGCGACCAGCTGGCCGGCATTGCGGCGCAAGGCCCGGTCGAGCGCTTGGCAGCCCAGATGGCGCTGGCCGATCTCCCCTTGAAAGCATTTCTCGGCGAGGAGCTCATTTCGTCGGAGGATGACGAGGTTTCCCGACTGATCGCGCAACGGCACGATCCGGCAGCCTTTTCCGCAGTTTCCTCGCTTACTGTCGGTGAATTGCGCGAATGGCTGCTCAAGCCCGAGACGTCGCATGAGCGGCTGGAGGCGGTGACCTTTGGACTGACGCCGGAAATGGTCGCGGCCGTGTCGAAGATCATGCGCCTGCAGGACATGATAGCTGTTTCTGCCAAGCGACGTGTCGTGACGCGATTCCGAAACACGATCGGGCTCGCCGGGCGGCTTTCCACCCGCAACCAGCCCAACCACCCGACCGATGACAGCCGCGGCATCATAGCGTCTGCCATCGACGGGCTGCTGATGGGGTCGGGAGATGCCGTGATTGGCGTCAATCCCGCGACCGATGCGACGGATGACTATATCCGCATCGTTTCCTTGCTCGACGAATTGCGGGAAAAGCTTGCGATCCCGACACAGACCTGTTGCCTTGGCCATGTAACGACGGCGATCCAGGCAATCGAACGGGGTGCGCCGGTCGATCTCGTCTTCCAGTCGGTGGCGGGATCGGAAAAGGCCAATCGCGGCTTCGGCATCGATCTGGCGCTTCTGAAGGAGGCACATGAGGCGGGGCGGTCGCTTGGTCGTGGCATGCCGGGCGCAAACGTCATGTATTTCGAGACTGGGCAGGGCGCGGCGCTTTCGGCCGATGCGCATTTCGGCGTCGACCAGCAGACGATGGAGGCACGTGCCTATGCCGTGGCGCGCGAGTTCGATCCACTGCTCGTCAATACGGTCGTCGGTTTCATCGGGCCGGAATACTTGTTCAACGGCAAGCAGATCATCCGTGCCGGCATCGAGGATCATTTCTGCGGCAAGCTCCTTGGCCTGCCGATGGGCGTCGACGTCTGCTACACCAACCATGCCGATGCTGATCAGGAAGATATGGATACGCTGTTGACGCTCCTCTGCGCAGCCAATGTCAATTTCGTCATCACCGTTCCCGGCGCCGACGATATCATGCTGAACTACCAGTCGCTATCGCATCACGATGCCGTCTATTGCCGCGAGACGCTGAAACGGCCACCCGCACCAGAGTTCGAGAAATGGCTTTTCGAAATCGGCCTGACCGATCCAGATGGCGCGCTGGTCGGCGAGCCTGTCGCGCTTTCCAATTATGTCCGCAACAGCGCATTGATCGGAGCCTGACATGGAAGAGGTGAGAGAACCCACTGCTGCCGGAAAAAACCTCACTATCAAGGATATGACCGATGCGCGTGTTTCGCTCGGCCGTCATGGCGCGGGTCTTCCGACACGCGCTCAACTTGCCTTCCTTCTCGACCACGCGCGGGCACGCGAAGCGGTCTGGACGAGCGTCGACCGGCCCTCGCTGGCAGACAGACTCGATCGTCTCGGCCTTCCGGCTGTCAATGTCGATAGCATGGCAAGTGACCGCAGCACCTATGTGCGGCGGCCGGATCTTGGCCGGCGGCTTGCGGCGGGATCCGAAAAACGGCTGAAACATGAGAGAACGATCAATGGCTATGATGTCGCAATTATCGTCGCGGATGGCCTGTCGTCCCACGCGATCGATCTCAATGCCGTGCCGTTGATCGAGGCGCTTGTTCCGAAGCTCGCTATCCTGAACCTGACCGCTGCACCAATTGTGCTGGCGAGCCAGGCGCGCGTCGCGCTCGGCGATCCTGCCGGTGAGGCATTAGGTGCAAAACTGACGATCGTGCTTGTCGGCGAACGTCCGGGACTTTCAGCTGCCGACAGCCTCGGTGCTTACATCACTTACGGTCCCAAGTCGGGAAACCTGGATTCCAGCCGAAATTGTGTCTCCAATATCAGGGATGGTGGTCTGCCGGTCTGCGAAGCTGCCGAGATCATTGCGACGCTGACCAGGGATATGATGAGGACCCGCGTCAGTGGCGTGGCGCTCAAGGCTGCCATGGTGGAGTTTCTCGAAAGACATGACAATTCGCTTCCAGCTAAAGACCTACTGACAATTTGAAGTCTTCGCGGTGCGAAGCCTTCGGGACGTGGCCCATCTGCTTTGGAAGGATTGCGGCCTGTCGTCGAAAGTCCAGTCGACTGCCTTTTGTTGAGTGCGGAGACAACAGTCCCTGCACTCAACATCATCGTTCGCAAGCTGCCGTGCTAGCAGGCAGAGAACTTCTGGACGGCGGTTACGTCGAAATAGTCCCGCCATTCGACAATCTTGTCGCCTTCGAGCTCGAAAATTCCCATGATCATCACGCGCCCGATTTCACTGCCGTCGGCGCGCTCGAACCGGTCAAGCCTTTCGGTGAGAACGCGGGATCCATCGGCGGCAATCGCGAGCATATCGATATGGACTGTCGATATTCCCAGCGATGTCTCCAGTCCGTCGATCATCGCAATGGCCTCGTCGGCGCCCGTCGTGACTGACACGCCTTCATTGACCCAGCGCGTGGCGGGTGTGAACCAGCGGCGCACGGCTGGCCTTCCGCCGTCTTCAACGAACGTGGCGCAAAAAGCCGAAACGGTTTCGATTGGGGTGGGCATGGCAGTTTCTCCTGGGCCATCAGAAGCCCCGTTGGCCTCTGTCTTGCCGCGATAGTAGGATTTCGACCCCAATGCCACGATGCCGAAACTTCCGGCACTCTTGCCTGATCTTCCGGAATACTTGATAGAACTGGGCAATCGACTTAGGGTGACTCCATGAGCGAACTCGACAAAATACGCGCCATCGCCATGCGCCATGCTGGCCGTCCCAGTCTTAAATTGCCGCGACTGTTTGCGTATACTCTCGACCATACGACCGAGGTCGATCCGCTGATCTACGATCCTGCGGCGTCCCTGGTGATCCAGGGTACGCAGCGCATGTTTATCGGCGACAAGATGTTTGAATACGGACCCGGCCAAAGCATGATCGTCGCAGCCGAGATTGCCGCCTTGGGCCAAGTTTGCGAAGCGTCGCCAGACAGACCGTTTGTCGCAATCGGTTTATATCTGGACCCGCCTATGCTGTCCGACCTCGTCCTTGAGATGGCGGCGATGCCGGAGTTGCCGATGGAATCGGGATACGGCGTCAGCACCGCGAGTGCGTCGCTTCTCGGTGCTTGGGGGAGATTGGTAGAACTGCTCGATCGCCCATCCGAAATCCCGGTCATGGCTCAGTCTCTGGAGCATGAGCTGATGTTTCGGCTACTGATGGGGCCGCATGGCGGCCTGCTGCGTCAGATTGCCGGGGCTGACTCGCGTCTGATGCACATCCGAAAGGCAATGGCCTGGATACGCGACCACTACGCCGAACGTCTCGATTTCAAGGCGGTCGCGGCACTTGCCGGCATGAGTGTATCCGTGTTTTACGATCGCTTCAAAGCCGTCGCCGCCGTCAGCCCGCTTCAGTATCAGAAATATATCCGGCTCCACGAGGCCCGCCGGCGCATGATCGCGAACCAGGCAGGTGCGGCCGAAGTTGCGTTCGCCGTCGGCTATGAGAGCGCCTCGCAGTTCAGCCGTGAGTACAAGCGCCTCTTCGGAGCGCCCCCGGGTCAAGACACCAAGCGAGCAAAGGCTGGCCTGGGGGGCATCAATCCGCCAAAAGCACCCGGTGCGCGGCCAGAGGTTGCTTGAACCGCTGACCGTAGTCCTGACTGACCGCTGCAACGACACTCGCTCGTAGAGCCAAAGCCTCGCGCCATCGCGTGACGCGCGGGAGACCCTGAGATATCGTTTGCGTTATGGCTGGGTCGATGAAACCGAAGTACCGGAAAAGAGGCGCGAACACCGATCGACCATCTCGAAGATCGCGATGCCAGCGGCATGAGCCGCGCAGGCCTGCATCGCCATTTTCTGGCGATAACAGCGTTCAGTCCTAGTCAGTACCACAAGCATCTCAGATTGCAGGAGGCCCGACTAGCAGCCGGCCATAGCGCCTCGCAATTCACGACTGGAATGCAGGCGCTTTGCCCAGTTGCCAGAGTCAACTCTGTTACAGTCGAAACTACGGCGTTGCCGTCCACGGAAAGCGGACGTATCAGTCGGCATAGATGATGGAAATGTAGCACCACCGGGAACATGCTGTTGGGACGCCAAGAACATGGCAACCAGCTCGCTCTCGATCTTAAATGCCTGATCGGGTGCAATCGTCGGGCACCGCAACTAACGAAACGTTTGCTCAAGGCGTTAGCCTTATGTGCATATAAAGACAAAAACAGCGGGCTTTCACAGGCGACGGCTCGATGGAACAATGGACGAGCCCATATCTCGGGTGTAAGCTCACAACACACTACACGCATGCGATGAATCTCGAGGGGGACGGGAGGCGGCTATGCAGACGACGGTGTCCACGGCTTCAACTGCAGCACGAGACCCTCCGGGAATAGAGGAAGTCCGGTCGCAACTCGAACGCATCGTCGCGAGCGCGGAGTTTCCCGGCTTGGGGCGAAGTGCCGCATTTCTGCGATATGTTGTCGAAGAAGCCATCGCCGGGCGGGCCGCCCGCATCAAGGGTTACTCCATCGCAATTGAGGTATTCGGCCGCAATGAAAGCTTCACGCAGGACGATCCGGTCGTGCGGATCGAGGCCGCGCGTCTAAGGCGTTCGCTAGAACGTTATTATCTGGTGGAAGGTCACAAGGACCCGGTCAGGATCGACATACCGAAGGGCGGATATGCCCCGGTGTTCTCATTGAATACTGCGGTCGTTTCCAAGAAGGTCGATAATGGGTCCGTTCCGACCTCACAGCTATCGCCGATGGTCCGATGGTGGAGCGTGAGGCGGCTTTCGCTTGCTTGCCTCGCCCTGCTTACGGCTGCGTCTGCCTATCAATTCTCAAGTCACTCAAGATTGGCGCCAACAGAAGAGTTAGCCGAAAGCACGGCTCCCGACAGACCCGCCCTAATTGTGGCTCCTTTCGCCAATTTGGGCGATGGACCAAACGCCCAGTTATACAGCCTCGGGCTTACGGAGGAGCTTCTGACTGCCCTGCCCCGCTTCAAGGAGATCAAGGTCTTTGGTCGCGAGACGTCCAAAGCGCTGCCGTCGGACGTCGATGTATCCAAAGTTAGGGAGGAGCTGGGGGCCCGTTATCTTCTGACCGGGGGTGTGCGAACTGCTGGAAACAGCCTGCGCGTGACAGCCCGTCTTCTTGACACCGACGATGGCGAAATAGTCTGGTCCCGGGATTATGACAACGATCTCGGATCGAAAGACCTGTTTTCCATACAGGCGGACGTGGCTAGAAGAGTCGCCACCGCCATTGCGCAGCCATATGGTGTGATGGCACAGGCCGACACCGCAAATCCTCCACCGCAGGATCTTGGTGCATACGAATGCAGCCTGCGCTTTTACGCATATCGTAGCGAGCTCAGCCCCGAAGAGCATGCACACGTTCGCGAATGCCTGGAAACATCCGTTGCGCGGTATCCGACCTTTTCCACTGCCTGGGCGATGCTATCAATCATCTATCTCGATGAAGACCGCTTCAAATTCAATAGGGGCCAAGGTCCGGAAACACCATTGCAGCGGGCGCTTCGCGCGGCGCGGCGGTCGACCCAGCTTGATGCGAGCAACACGCGAGGGCTTCAGGCGTTGATGATGGCCCTGTTTTTCAACCGGGAGCTTACCGAGGCGATGCGAGTAGGCGAAGTGGCCCTCGCTACCAACCCCAACGACACCGAGTTGATGGGCGAGTTCGGCACCAGACTAGCCCTTGGCGGCCAGTGGCAACGGGGAGCCAACCTGCTTGATCAGGCTATCGCACTCAATCCAGGCGGCAGCGGCTATTATAACGGCACACGCGCTCTTGCAGCCTACATGCTCCACGACAATTCAACCGCCGTCCGCGAGATCACCAAGGCTGATATGCAAAAATTTCCGCTGTTTCATGCGGTTGCGGCGGTCATATACGCAGATGCCGGAATGATGGATCAAGCCCGGCACGAGGCAGAGATTTTCGTTCGAATGCGCCCGGACTTCCTGCCAAACGTCGTTGAAGAACTGGCGATGCGGAACGTACAGCCAGGTGATCGTGACCGACTGGTAGAGGGACTTCGCAAAGCCGGAATGCTGCCTCCCAAGGTTAAAGAACCCGCCGCGATAACCATCAGTGCTTCGGATTTGCAGCCGCGCTAGCGCAGAGGCTTAATACGCTGAAAATCGAAATGCCGCCCGCTGCGACGTACCAAACGGGCAGGTAGGAAAGGTGACGCCAATATCTCTTTCCTTCAGGCCTTTTTCGAACGCCCACATCTTACGCGGATACTTCCAGATCCACGCACCGCTGTAGAAATCAGACGAGCTGCGTTTTCATGGGTTTATCCTTCTCAGGTGCGGCCTTCTGGGCCACAGAATGGTGGCGAGCAACAGAGTGTAGGTCAAAGCTAACGCGATATAGACAATGCGGGTGGCGAAGCTTTCCGCAGCACTGCCAGGCAGGGGCGACACACCGAGCCCGAACAGGATAAGGAAAATCGTCAGTGCACCGGCAAACATCGGCGCCTCCCTGGTACGAGCTGCTGCCCGACCTCCCAGAAAGAGGGCAACGACAAGGACAATCAGAAAGATCGAGAACAGGTTGGGGCGAAGCGTGAGGATCGCATAAGCTAAAGATGCGAGGACGCCGCCGAATAGATTGACCATTATAAGCCCAACAGCTGCCCGCGTGCTTGCGGCGACGTCGAGCTGGCCGAGTAAGGATGCAACGGTGATCGGAATGACCGCCGCGGCCGTCAGATTGTCGCTCGTCAGGCAGATCACGACAGATGCCAGCAGAATCAGCGTATTGGCCAATGCTCTCAGCAGAGCCGGCGGCTGGTCGAAGGATGGCGCGGCACTTCCGTCCAGAACTACCGGTTCGGGAAAGATCGCATGGGCGAGCCACATCAAAAGCGTGCCCGACAACACGCCACCAACAAGAATCGAGAGGATGGAATTGGCCAACTCATCGTTCAAAATACCGAGCAGCGGAACGATGATCGCGACCACCAACACCAGAAAGACCGCAGGCCCGCCCTTTCCCGACGCCTGTAAGGCAAAACACAGGAAATAGGTTAGCCCCAGAAGCAGGAGAAAGGGAACAGGACGATTGCCGAGGCTGCTGGTCAAGATCATCATCGCCATTCCCGCGACCAGAATGACGAGCGCCGCGCCAAGTGTCTTGGCAAGCGGCATCGGTCGAGAGCTTCCCAGCAGAAATTGCGCGGCGAAAAGCGGCCCGAGGAACGGAACAAAGGCCCCCCAATACACCGCCAGCACAAAGCCGATCGAAACCGCAAGAGCGACCCGCAATCCTTTTCGTTTCTGCTGGGCGGCGGTGCTGTCAGTTGACATAGGTGAGCACCGACATGATACGGATCCAGAGTGATCCCCAAGCATTGGTGACCGGATTGTTACCGGTATAGATGATGACGGTCGCCTGCGAACCGTAGCGCACGCCGCCCTTGGGTCTTTGAGCTTCATCGATATTGAGACGGACCGGAAACCGCTGCGCTTCCTTGACCCAGCCGCTGTCACTGCGCATGGTTGGCAACCCGGTGCTCGGATCCGTGCTCCCTTGCGAGACACCGAAGCCGACGCTTTCTACCGTGGCAGGGAACAGTCGGCCTGGAAGGGCATCAAAAAGGATTTCCGCCCTGTTGCCGACGACGACATTTTCGAGGCTGTTCTCCTTGAACGCGGCATTGATCCAGATGGTGCCCACATCGATAAAGGTCATGGCCGGTTGGCCGGCTGGCAAGACCTTGCCACTGGTGAGCTGAAGGTTTGTCACGACCCCGGACGAAGGCGCCCGCACTGTGGTATGCATCAGGTCCAGCCTGGCCTTCTCCAATCCCGCAAGAGCTGCGCGCAGTTGCGGATTGTCGTTTCCGGAAGGGCCGAGCTGCTCGCGGGCCTTGGTGAGATCAGCCTGCGCACCGGAAACCGAGGCCTCTGCCTGATCGAAGGCAGATTTGGCGGCGTCGAAACGGGCTTTTGAAAACACGCCGTTTTTGAGGAGTTCGGAGGCCCTGGCATATTGGTCGCGAAGGTTGTCCCTGTCGGCACGGATCTGGACAAGCTTTGCTTGGGCGGCATCCACCGCAGCGGTCGATGCGCCGATTGACTGGCCGACACTGGCCAGACCGGCCTCCGCCTCGTTCACGGCGAGTTGGTAGCGCTGGGGATCAATTCGGAACAGGATCTGGTCGGCCTCCACCCGCGTATTGTCGTTAACGCCCACTTCCACGACGCGACCTGTGACTTCAGGCGCTATACCAACGACATACGCCTGGACCTGCGCTTGAGATGTTGATGGTGTCCGCCGCTCCATGAAGATTGACAGCACGAACAGGACCAGCGCCAGACAAACGACAGCGAAAGCGATCCTCCGCAGGGGATTGCGGGGTGGCGGGGTAGTTACAGGCTCGTGTGATATCTCGGAAGCCACGATCTCGTTCCTTCGAAGTTAACTGCCCATCCGGCGGAATTACACCGGGCGCGGACCAGGTGAGCGATGAAGAGAGACAACGGTGGCTCGGGCGAGAGCATCTTCAATCTCTCTGCCAAGGGCCGCCAACAATTCCCTGTATTCGGCCACACGGTCATCTCGGACTGGATCGGAAGAAGCCGCCTCCCATCTTGCCAACTCCGTCTGGGCTTCGGCAAAATCCTGGCAGATTTCACAGAATATGACGTCGCGCGACGCAAGCTCGTTGATGGCCTGAACTCTTGTGGGAAACCGCAGCCTGACCGCAGCCACACCTTCATCCATTGTCCTCTCCCACCCTCACAGCGTCACGGCGACGCCGAATGTCTCGATGGCATATTCTTTGATGAAGCGCGGCTCGTGCAGTATGTTACCGTAATATACGCTGGTGCGATCAGCTTACCGGGGTCGGATTGCAGCACCGTCAAGGTCTCGCATGTTTTAACACGCTAGCGAGCGGGCGAGAAAGACGACGGTTACGGGGCCGCGTGTGATTGTCTCTGGCAACTTCCACACTTTCACGCATTCAGATGACGGCATCGTCCGCCGGATGCCCGTAACATACCCGATGTTACGGGAAAACAGCCCGTCATTCGCATAGGTTTTTTGTGCGCCGACGTGGCGAGGACAAAGCTGTGACATATGGCGGCGGGCGATCTGGTGAACGGCAACGATACAAGGGACCTCCGTAACGGACGCTTTCCATATCGAATGGGAAGGCTCCCTTTTTGTGTGATGTTCGCAGCTCTCGTTGGTTGCGGCGGCCACGCGAAAAACGTTCTTGTCCCTGTTGCCGATAGCGCCCCCACATCCACCAAGGTGGACATGCTGATCACAACAACGCGTAGTCGCTCCGCGAACAAAGGCGAGATGTTTACGGGTGAACGCGCAAGGGATGCGGCCTTCGCGGAGATCACCGTGTCCATCCCTCCGGGAAATGTCCGCAAGATTGGTAATGTTGCCTGGCCGAAAAGGATTCCTCCCAATCCAGCCACTGATTTTGCGACGTTAAAGGCACAGGAAATCAGCCGCGACGATGCCCGGAAATGGCTGAGCGCTTCCGTCAGAAAGAGCCGTGACGGCAGCGTGCTGGTCTTCATTCACGGCTTCAACAATCGATTTGAAGACTCGGTCTATCGCTTTGCCCAAATCGTCCAGGATTCCGGCGTAGCGAGCGCTCCCGTACTGGTCACCTGGCCGTCGCGCGGAAGCCTACTTGCGTACGGCTACGACCGCGAGAGCACCAACTATACGCGCAATGCCCTGGAGTTGCTTTTTCAATATCTGGCCAGGGATAAGCAGGTGAAGGAAGTTTCGATCCTTGCTCATTCCATGGGTAACTGGCTCGCGCTCGAGGCGCTTCGTCAAATGGCCATTCGCAATGGAAGCCTTCCGGCCAAGTTCAAGAATGTGATGCTCGCATCTCCCGACGTCGACGTCGACGTCTTCCGGCAACAGATCGCCGACATGGGCAAAAAGCATCCGAAATTCACTTTATTTGTCTCCCGGGATGATCGGGCATTGGCCGTGTCCCGCCGAGTGTGGGGCAACGTCGCGAGGCTTGGCGCTATCGACCCTGAGCAGCCTCCCTACAAGAGTGAATTGGCCGAAAGCCAGATCTCGGTAATCGACCTCACCATGATCAAAGCCGGGGACAGCCTCAACCACGGGAAGTTCGCGGAGTCGCCAGAGATCGTCCGGCTGATTGGAGCCCGGATTTCTGATGGACAGACTTTGACGGACAGCAAGATTGGCCTTGGAGATACGATCCTTGCAGCAACAACCGGCACGGCAGCGGCAGTGGGCAGTACCGCAGGGCTGATCCTTGCCGCTCCGGTTGCCGTCGTCGATGCCGACACCAGAGACAATTATGCCGGGGGCGTTCAGTCCCTTCTTGGTTCAGGTGGCACGACACGGAAATCATCGCACTGCAACACACCGAACACTTCGACTGAAGCATGTCATCACTAGCGGGTCGAGCGTCCTTCGGAAGGGCGCCGAGGTACCACAACAGGGACAGACAATGGTAATGCGCCTGAAATTTTTGCTGATGAAAATATCTCGCACGTCTATTGCGGCGATGCTCATCCTTTTCGTTGGCATCTCAGCCGTAGCAGCGCAAATGCCTGACGCGCCCGCTCCGGCGGAACAACCACCCAATGTCCAGCACTTCATCACCCTAATGTCGGATCCCGATGTTCAGAAATGGTTGCAGCACGTTGCTCGTGGAGCGAATCCTGAAGCGCCGCCTTCGACCAGCGCAGAGGCGGGTCCCTCGTTTGCCGCATCGACAATGCGTTTCCGCGCCCATGCCGCCGCAATGGTCGACGCTGCACATTCTTTTCCGTCCGAAGCAATGCGTGGCGCCGCTTTACTTGAGCAGGACATCAAGACGATTGGCGGGACCCGGCCCATCGTGCTGGTGGTCGCGTTTGTTGTCGCAGGACTTGCCGCTCAATGGGTATTTTGGTGGATCAGTGCTGGCTGGCGGTCATGGATGGCGGAAGCCTCGTTCACGACCGTTTGGCACAGGATTATTGCCATAACCGCCCGGCTGCTCTGGGCGGCTTTTTACGTGCTGTCGTTCGGGCTGGGCAGCATCGGTTTCTTCCTGCTTTTTGAGTGGCCACCGATCGTTAGGGAAATCGTCGTCGGCTTCCTGTTCGCTGTCGTCATTTACCGCCTCGCCAGCGCAGTACTGGATGTGTTTTTGGCGCCACGCTCGAACGAGAAAGGCCATTTCCGCGTGGTTCCGATCTCTGACGAGACGGCAGGTCACTGGGCAAAACGACTGAGCTATCTCGTGGGTTGGTACGCCTTTGGCTGGGTGACCATTCGGCTTCTCGGTACGCTTGGCCTATCGATCCCGGCGCGGCAGCTCGCGGCCTACTTCCTGGGTTTCATTCTTCTCGGCATTGCTATCGAGGCCATATGGCGACGCCCGCCTCATTCCTCCACGTTACAGGGCAGCCGGATTGGATTGAATGGTCGCAACTGGCTTTGGACTGCCTATTTAACCGGTATCTGGTTGCTCTGGGTGGCGGGCGCGACGACGCTTTTCTGGACTATGGTCGTCTGCGCCGCATTGCCAGGCGCGATCGTTCTTACCAAAGCATCTATAAACAACATTCTGCGCCGCTCCGGCGCTGAAGAGGATGGTCATAAACGTGTCACAGTGGTTTCGGTTGTCGTCGAGCGTGGGATAAGGGCAGCCCTGATCGTTGCAGCCATCCTCTTCCTCGCCGATGTCATGGACGTTCGACTGACCGAGATGACGATGCAGGATTCACCCGCGCTACGGCTCTTACGTGGAGTGCTAAGCGCCGGCATCATTCTCCTCGTCGTCGATCTGGCATGGAATGTCGTTAAAGTGCTGATCGATCGGAAAATGGGAGACACGGAAGCCGCGCTTGAGATTGGAAGCGAGCGGGAGCGGCGGCGTACCCGTTTGAGAACTCTTCTACCGATCCTGCGCAACTTCGTCATGATCCTTTTTGCAGCGATTGCGATCATGATGGCCCTGTCTTCACTCGGAATCGAGATCGGACCATTGATCGCCGGTGCTGGCGTCGTAGGCGTCGCCATTGGCTTTGGTGCGCAGACCGTCGTCAAGGACATCATCAGCGGCATGTTCTATCTACTCGACGATGCATTCCGGATTGGTGAATACATTCAGAGCGGCAGTTACAAAGGAACCGTCGAGGCGTTCAGTCTCCGCTCGGTCAAGCTTAGGCACCACAGGGGCCCGATATTCATCGTCCCATTCAGTGAACTGGGTGCCGTCCAGAACATGAGCCGCGACTGGTCAGTGGTCAAATTCCTGCTGTCCGTGTCCTACGAATCCGACGTCGCCCAGGTCAAGGCAATCACCAAAGCCGTGGGCAAAGCCCTGTACGATGACCCCGAATTCCAGCCGTTCATTATTGAGAACCTCAAAATGAAAGGCGTCGAAGAGATCACAGACATTGGAATAAAATTGAGCTTTGGGATGACGTTGAAACCTACCCAACTTCAATCGGCCATCCGTCGCAGAGCTTATGCAATGCTGCGGGAAGCATTCAACGCCCAAGGCATCAAGATCGCCGTTCCGACCGTGCAAGTCGCAGGCGGAAAGGAAGAGGGTCTTGCTGCCGCTGCCCAACAGGCGCTGGCAAAACACAACGCCGTGACCGTGCCCGGGCCAGCTTGATCACGAAGTGAACCAGGCGAAACGCCATCAAAGATCACAAGGAGGATATGAAATGAAAACCTCAAAAATCGTATCACACCTACTCAGCCTGATCGCCGTGCTGATGCTGATCAGCATACCGGTTCTTTTACCCTCGACCGCTGAAGCCCGTCGTGGGGCTGCAGCCTGCGGTCCCCGAGGCTGCGGTGTGGCGGCGTGCGGACCGCGCGGTTGCGCTGCTGCCGGACGTCGTCATGCACCCGCATATCGCCCCGCCCATCGGCCTGCGGCCCCGGCCTACCGGCCAGCGCGGCGCGGCGTTGTCGTTGTTGCTCCCCGCCGCTACTGGCGGCCGGGCGCCGCGATAGCTGCAGGCGCAGCCATTGGCGTCGTCACCGGTGCAGCAGCTGTCGCACTGGCTGGTACACCGCCGCAGCCCGGCCAGTGCTGGTATTACACGTCTCCGGCCAAAACGACCGGCTTCTGGGACGTTTGCCCGCACTGAAACTGCTTGGCTGGGACAATCATGCTGCTCGCGCACGCGCAGATCATCAACGAAGGGGATCTTCCATGGACTTCAACACCATCGACGCCACGCTTGTCGGAAAGCTTCTTCTTTTGCTTTTGATCGGCATGGGTCCAAAAATTGCCCTCGTGCCGTTTCTTGAGAAAACCCATAGTTTCGACACCGCGACCAAAGTGCGCATCGGCCGCCAGATGGTACTGACAGCACTCGTCACAGCACTGATCCTCTTTGCGACCGGCGCGCTTCTGATGCGACTTCTCCACATAACCGGCGGCGCCGTCGCTGTGGCAGGTGGCATCATCCTTGCGCTCATAGCGATCAAGATGGCATCCGGACCGACGGAAAAGCCGCATGACGAGCTTGCCGATCCGATCGATCCGGACAAACTCGCAGTGTTCCCGCTTGCGGTTCCCTATTTGCTCAACCCCGTCGGCATAACCGTCATAATCCTGGCGTCTGGCGAAGTTGTCTCAGTCGCCAGCGCGGTAGTTGTCGCTGTTCTGATCCTGATTGTCGCTGCTTTCGACTATGTCGTTTTTACCAATACCGACAAGCTGTCCAAACACATGAAGCCAGCGAGCATGGTCGTCTCAGAGGTCGTGTTCGGGATTTTGCTGACCGCTGTCGCAGTCCAGCTGATTGTCAGTGGGCTAGGGCGTCTAGGGATCATTGCGCCGGCGGTGGGCCATTGACCCATAGGGCGCAGCCTCTCCAGGCGGCTCGAAGGGAATGCGCATGATGACTGATCGAAGGAAAAATGCTCTCGCTTACGGATCACTCATCGTGCTCCAGTCCCTGGCGGTCGCATTCCTGCTCCGGGTTATCTTCCCGATCTTTTACGCCGTCGTCACCCATCTTGGCGAACGCCAACAAGTGCCCGTGTCGACATTGCTCACAATCCTTGCGGTTGCGCTGCTTTTACAGGCAAGCTACTGGACAAGAATGCGTTGGGTCGAGGTCCGCGCACCGTTCCACTCCATATTCGTATCTCACCTCTTATCGTTTGCCGCACGCCTGGCCTTCCTGTTCGGAGGCGTCTTGTTCTCAACGATCTTCTTTCGACACTTGCCGGAATCCAACACGCTGCCTCCGCTTGGTCACACGGTTCTGCAGGGGGCTTTGATCCTGTTGGTACTGTTCAGTTTTTTTTGCTACTCCGTCGAACTTGAACGCCTTGCGAAGGCGATCGAAGATCCAGCTGAGACATAAATTGCCTCCGGTTACAGCTCAGCAATGTGGTGTTGGCCGCCGCTGTCGAAGCCGACTTGGCGGTGGAACCGATGTCCATATCGCGTTCCATCCAGGCTACCGAATAGCGCCGCGCGGATGAAGGGTAGTTAGACATCGCTCGGTGGAGCAAAGAGGGTGTGTGCGTATTCTCGATGCTCAGGCGAACACGCGGAAGAATTTTGATCCCATGATTTTAGATTTGCGAGTGTTTTCAGCTCTCCTCTGTGTTGCCACGGGACACGGAAACTGACATCATCGTTTTGCAGGCTTCAACGGGCCGCTGATATTCCATGAGCAGGGTAGCTCTCGACCGGAAACGGGCGGGAGCTTTTTTATTTTTTGGTGGGCGATGATGCATTCAGAAAGCTGGCGGGTCGGTGTGCTGTTCTCCGAGACGGGTGTGACCGGAGCCGTCGAAAAAACCCAGAGGTTCGCGACCTTGCTGGCGATTGACGAAATCAATGCGGCTGGCGGCGTCCTTGGCCGGATGATCGAGCCTGTCGCCTATGACCCTAAATCGACGCCCAATCTCTATAAGGAACTTGCGGTCAAGCTTTGCGACGAGGATCGGGTCCGGGTCGTTTTCGGTTGCCATATGTCTAGCACCCGCAAAGCCGTACTGCCCGTCATCGAAGCTCGAGATGCCCTGCTATTCTATCCGACACTGTATGAGGGGTTTGAATACTCTCGGCACTGCATCTACACCGGGGCCGCACCCAACCAAAACTCCGTGCAGCTGGTCGACTTCCTCACCAAGCATTATGGAAAGCGGGTTTTCCTTGTGGGTTCGAACTACGTCTACCCTTACGAATCCAACCGGACGATCAGCGATCTCTTTCTTCAGCTGGGCGGTCAGGTGCTGGACGAAATATATGTTCCTCTCAACCTAAAACCCGAAGATGTCGCCAAAATCATCCGGCATATTCGCGCGGCACGGCCGGATGTCATCTATTCGACAATCGTCGGCGACGGTATCATTCCCTTCTACACGGCGTTCAAAGAGGCGGGTTTTGATTCAGCGACGATGCCAATCGCCAGTCAGTCGACAAGCGAGGCCGACGTGATCCGGATGCGGCCGGAAGTGGCCGAGGGGCATATCACCGCGGCCCCGTTTTTCGCCTCCCTGGATACGCCGCGCGCGCGTGCCTTCGTCTTGGCTTACCAACAGCGATACGGCCAGCAGATGCTGCCGACCGCGCCGGCCGAAGCGGCCTATTTCCAGGTCTATCTCTATGCGGGAGCTTTGCAGCGGGCCGGTGGCGACGGGCTGGAGCAGCTTCTTCCAGCCCTTTACGAGGTCGAGTACGACGCTCCGCAGGGCGCTGTGAAGATAGACCGGCTGACGAACCACACCCATCTGTGGCCAAGGGTTGCAAAAGTAAATGCGCAAGGCAGCTATGACATCGTCCATGACCCGTCGCTGCGCGTGGCGCCAGATCCCTTCATGCGAGAATATCGCCCGGATCTGACGCAGCCGTTCCCACATCGTGTTCAGGTCTGAGAAGGAGCGACGATGTCTTTCGCCCTTCTTAGAGATTTGCGGGACCTCAAGGTTCTGGTGATTCATCCCCGGACATCCGAAGGAGAGTTTCTCGTTGATCACCTGCGCCGTATCGGTTGTACGGTCAGTTGCCTCTGGCCGGTCCCTGCCGAGTTGCCACACGGCACGGATGTCGTCTTTCTTGCCATGGAAGACGAGGCGCGACCGGAAATCGAACGCCTGCTGAAGTGCCTCCCCAATCCCGCTCCGACCATGCTCGCCATCGTCGGTTACGAAAATCCCTCCACATTGCAGATCGTTCTGGAAAGCGGCGCGCTTGCCATTGTCGAGAGACCGATCAAACCGTTCGGCCTGCTGACAAATCTCGCCATAGCGCGCAGTCTCTGGCTTGAGCGCCAAAGGCTCGTCAAGGAAGCCCGTAAATATAAGCGCAAGGTCTTGGGAGACCAGAAGCTTGCCCGGGCAAAGGCCATTCTCATGGCCAATCGCGGCACGAGCGAGAATGAGGCGTATCGTGAAATGCGCGAGCAAGCGATGGCTCGGCGGGTCCCAATCGATGAAATCGCCAATTCGATTATCAACGCCGAACAGCTCTTGCGCCCTTCCCAAAAACATGATTAGTTTTTGATGTGTTCCAGATGAACACCTCCGGCACATCCCTTCGTTTCGCGAAGCCATGTGCCGCTGTTGCACGCGGCGCAGCCGTGATGCGATGATGGCAAGGGTGCCCGCAGGCTGTGAAAAGCCTCGCGGGTTTTTTGTTATCTGCTGACAGTGAAGTCGGCCTTCCAGTATTTTTTCGGCATGAAAGCCTCGCCGTAGAGCCGGGCAGTGCCGTCGCGTGCGCCAATCAAAAAAAGGGGAACCAAGATGGTGTTCAACAGACGTGACTTTCTGAAAACCGCAGCCACAGCTTCCGCCGCACTCGCCTTGCCGGCGCTGGGCGGCCGGGCATTTGCAGCCGATGCTATCAAGGTCGGTGCGCTCTACTCCCAGACGGGCGGGCTTTCTGTCGCCGAGAAGCTTCTCGCCAACGGTGTCATGATGGCCGTGGCCGAAATCAACGCAGCCGGCGGCGTTCTTGGCCGCCAGGTGGAAGTCGTCGTCGAAGACGGCGCTTCCGATCCGAAGACCTTCAGCGAAAAAGCATCGAAACTGATCCTCAAGGACAAGATTTCCACCATCTTCGGCTGCCACACCTCTGCCAGCCGCAAGGCCGTGCTGCCGATCTTCGAACGGCGCGGCGCGATGCTGTTCTACCAGACGCACTATGAGGGCTTTGAGTGCTCGCGCAACGTCGTCTATTCCGGCGCCGTTCCAAACCAGCAGCTCTCCAACTACATTCCCTGGATTGTCGAGAAACTGGGCAAGAAGAAGTTCTTCATCGTTGGCTCCAACTATGTCTATCCGCGCGAGATGGCCAAGGTTTCCAAGAAACTGATCGAGGCGGCGGGCGCAGAATGGGTGGCGGACGAATATCTGGAACTTGGACACTCCGAATGGGCTGTCATGGTCAGCAAGATCAAGGAATCGGGCGCCGACGTGGTTCTTTCCAACGTGGTTGGCGACTCGATCATCGCCTTCTACCGCGAGTTCAAGAACCAGGGCCTCTCGCAGGAGGTCATCCCGATCTGCGCGACAGTGACCTCCGAAATCGAGATCGCCGCCATGGGCGCCGAATATGCGGCGGGCAGCTACACATCATTTCCATATTTTATGTCGATCGAAACGCCGGCCAACAAGAGCTTCATCGAACGCTTCAGGACCTTCGTCAACGATCCGAAGGCAGTGACATACCATTCGCTCGAGGCCGCCTATTTCCAGGTATTCCTGTGGAAGCAGGCAGTGGAGAAATCCGGCGACCTGTCCGCCGACGCGATCCGGGCCGGTATTCGCGGCCAGACCTACGATGCGCCCGGCGGCAAGGTGACGACCGACCCCGACAACCTGCATTGCTGGCTGACGCCGCGCATCGGGCAATGGCAGCCGGATGGCCAGAGCAAGGTCGTTAACGCCTATCCGGCGCCGATCAAACCACTGCCCTATTCGGCCTATGGCGAGACGGAAAGCAATCTGTTCTGCACCGCCAACGGTCTCGACGCCGCAAAGCTCAAAGGCTGACCCCTCCCCGCGTCGTCCCGCCGAACCATGTTTGGCGGGACAATGTCTCGGCAAGGCGGATCTGCGTTTTTGTCTGCTCGGCACCAACCCGATTTCGGCAATGGTAAGAAGTAGAACAAAGTCTGGTCCGCCCTTCTCACGAACGGTGGCGTTATGCTCGACATTCTCTTTATCGGCCTCAGTCTCGGCTCGATCCTTCTTCTGGTGGCACTCGGTCTCGCCATCA
The DNA here is from genome assembly GCF_019355535.1 of Agrobacterium sp. S7/73. Classification (NCBI taxonomy): domain Bacteria; kingdom Pseudomonadati; phylum Pseudomonadota; class Alphaproteobacteria; order Hyphomicrobiales; family Rhizobiaceae; genus Agrobacterium; species Agrobacterium sp. S7/73. Next base: position 57,285 of record NZ_CP072139.1, on the reverse strand, counting down.
CCTACGGCGCCATGGGCGTCATCAATATGGCGCACGGCGAAATGGTCATGATCGGCGCTTATGTCGCCGTCCTCTCGGGTATCTGGCTGAAAACAAGCCTTCTGCTCGCAATACCACTGGCTTTTGTCGTAACAGCGTTGCTCGGTCTGATAATCGAGCGGGTGGTAGTGCGCCGGCTCTACGGCCGCCTGCTGGACACGCTTCTTGCCACCTGGGGCATCGCCATCCTTCTACAGCAAGTCGTAAGGCTCGAATTCGGCCTCACCTTTTTCGGCATTCATATCGAAGGTCTGGGAGCCGGACTGCAAAACGTCGCCGTGCCTTCGTATCTCCAAGGCACCTTCAGGTTCGCCGGCGCCGACATCAACGCATACCGCACCTTCATCATCGCAGTGACCGCCGCGCTGACGCTGGCGACATGGTTCATCCTCTACCGGACGACGGCGGGCATGCAGGTGCGGGCAATCATCCGTAATCCAAAAATGGCTGCGGCCTGCGGCATCGACGTAAAACGCATCAACGCGCTCACCTTTGCTTTTGGTTCCGGTCTGGCCGGCGTCGCGGGCGTCATGATGTCCGGCTTCAAGACCGTTTTCCCGGACATGGGCACAACCATGGTCGTGGACGGTTTCATGGTCGTGGTAACGGGCGGCGTCGGCAGTCTCTTCGGCACGGCCCTTTCATCAGGGCTTCTGGGGGAAATCAATGCGCTGGTGGCCATCGGCACGAACGACATTCTGGCACGCGCCGTCGTTTTCGGGGTCGTCATCCTCGTCATTCTCGTAAAGCCCAGCGGGCTGTTCTCGTTCAAGGGGCGCTGACATGAGCAACGAACGAAAATTTCAGATCGCCGCCTATGTGCTTTTCATCGCGGTCATTTTCGCAGCACCCGTTTTCGGCGACGAATTCTGGCTGAACCGCATTTCGAAATATCTGGTCTACGGGATGCTCGGTGTCGCCATTGCGCTGACCTGGGGGTATGCGGGCATTCTCAATCTCGGCCAGGGGCTGTTTTTCGGCCTTGGCGCCTACATGCTTGCCATGTCGCTGAAGCTGTCAAGCCCGACCAGTCTGCAACAGGGCTCCGACAAGCCGGTTCCGGATTTCATGCTCTGGAATGCCGAGCCCGGTGCGCCGACCGAACTCTGCTGTATCAACAAGGGCTCCTTCCTCTGGCTTCCGTTTCAAAGCCAGTCAGTCGGTCTCGTGCTCGGCATCCTGCTTCCGGTGGTGGTGGCCGGCGCGCTCGGAATGCTGGTTTTCCGTAAACGTATTTCCGGTGTCTTCGTCTCGATCATTACATTGGCGCTGGTTCTGCTCGTGCGTCTCGTGATGGTCGATGCGCAACCAGTGACGAATGGCTTCAACGGCCTGACCGATCTTGGCTGGCTGACGATCAGTGGCATCGAATTCGACCCTTACAGCCGGGCGACCTATTATTTGTGTGCCATATGTCTGTCGTTGACGCTCATCGGTGCGCGTCTCGTCGTGGAAACCCGTGCTGGCATGATCCTGCAGGCGATCCGCGACGATCAGGTGCGCGCCCGCTATCTCGGTTTCGACGTCTCGCTCTACCAGGTGTTCTTCTTTGCCATTTCAGCCGGGATCGCCGGCGTTGCAGGTATGCTTTATGTGGTCGTTGCGGAGTTCGCCTCTCCGACCTTCATGGATCTGTCTTTCTCGGTGACAATGGTCGTCTGGGCTGCCGTTGGCGGTCGCTCCTCCCTGCTCGGTGCCTGTATCGGCGCGATCCTGATCAACATGATCGAGGCCGAGGTCAGCGAAACCGAAGCGCTGGTCGAGGCGTGGAAAGCGATCATCGGCCTCATCTTCGTCCTCGTCGTCCTGTTCATGCCGCGCGGACTTGGCGGCCTCGCGCATGATGTGCTGCGACAGTTCCTCCGCCGGGTCAAACCAGATGCGGCGTCTTCATCGTTGCAGCAACAAAACGAGGCATTGTGATATGAGTGCAATCGCATTGACCATCGACGGTCTCAGCGTCGATTTCGGCGGCTTCAGAGCCGTCAACAATGCCAGCATCACCGTCGAAGATGGCGAACTGCGGGTGTTGCTTGGCGCAAACGGCGCCGGCAAGACGACCCTGATGGATCTGATCAGCGGTAAAACGCGCAGCACGCAGGGCAAGGTCTTCGTCTACGACACCGACATCACCAACTGGCCTGAGCACAAAATAGCGCGCGCCGGCATCGGTCGAAAATTTCAGATCCCCAGCATTTTTCGCGATCTTACCGTGCGTCAGAATCTGGAAGTGGCGAATTGCCGAAATCCCTCCGTTTTCGCCAACCTCCGGTTTGGGTTTTCGCGCGCGGAAGCCAAACGCGTCGATGAGGTGCTCGCCCTCACGGGCCTCGAAGCGGAAGAGGACATGACGGCCGCTTATCTCAGCCATGGCCAGACGCAATGGCTGGAACTCGGCATGCTCATCGTTCAGGATCCCAAGGTCGTTCTGCTGGACGAACCGACAGCCGGCATGACCCAGGCCGAGACCCGCAAGACGGCCCAGATCATCAAAAACCTCAAAGGCCGCCACACCATTCTCGTCGTCGAGCATGACATGGGGTTTGTGCGTGAAATCGCCGAGCGCATCACCGTCCTTCATCTGGGAGAGGTTCTGGCAGAAGGAAGCGTCGAGGATATCGAGCACAATCCGAAAGTCCGTGAAGCCTATCTCGGTTCGAAAGGAATTTCCTGATGCTGACATTGAAAGACGTGCACAGCTATTACGGCCGCAGCCATATCCTGCACGGCGTCACACTGGATGTTCCAACCGGCAAGGTGACGAGTATTCTCGGCCGCAACGGCACCGGCAAGACGACCCTGTTGAAAACCCTGATGGCGCTGACCGACCGCATGACGGGCGAAATGCACCTGCAGGGAAAAGACATCGCCTCTTCCCCGACGCATGTAAGGGCTCGGGCGGGGATCGCCTATGTCCCCCAGGGCAGGGAGATCATTCCCGATTTCACCATCCGCGAAAACATCCTGATGGGCGCTTTCGCGCATGCCGATCGCAAACGCGAAATTCCAGCACTCGTCCCGGAACTTTTTCCCTATCTGATGGCCAACCTCGACCGACCGGGCGGTGTGCTTTCCGGTGGCCAGCAACAACAGCTCGCCATCGCCCGCGCCCTGGCTGCGGACCCGAAAGTGCTGCTGCTCGACGAACCCAACGAAGGCATCCAGCCCTCTATCGTCGAGGAGATTGAAAAGATCATCATCCGGCTCAATCGCGAGATCGGCATGACGATTATCCTCGTTGAGCAAAACGTGGCGTTTGCGCGGCATGCGTCTCACCACTTCGCCATGCTGGAGAAGGGAGGCGTGGTTGCGGCAGGCGCCATAGACGCGCTCTCCGACACGCTTGTCCATCGGCATATGGCTGTCTGAGAAGACGGATCCTTTATTAAAGACAATGGGAACAATCATGACACCGACACAGAGCTACACCGCCGCCGCTATCCAGTTCGAACCGACCATGTTTGAAAAGGCACGCAATATCAGCCGGCTGACAGCCCTTTGCGAGGAGGCGGCGCAGGCCGGCGCACGCCTGATCGTTACGCCCGAAATGGGGACGACAGGCTATTGCTGGTTCGACAGGGCGGAGGTGAAACCATTCGTCGAGACCATTCCCGGACCGACCACCGACGTTTTCCATGCCATTGCCCGTCAACACCGTTGCTACATCGTCGTTGGCATGCCGGAGGTCGATCCAGAGAGCGATCTCTATTACAACACGGCCGTCCTCATCGGTCCCGATGGCGTCATCGGCCGGCATCGCAAGTCGCACCCCTATATCGCCGAGCCAAAGTGGGCCGCCAACGGCGATATCGTGCACGAGGTCTTCGAGACGGAGATCGGCCGGATTTCGATGCTGGTCTGCATGGATCTGCACTTCTTCGAAACGGCGCGGCTGGAAGCTCTGGCCGGCGCAGACATCATCTGCCACATCTCCAACTGGCTGCAGGAACGCGCACCCGCACCCTACTGGATCAACCGCGCCTTTGAAAATGCCTGCTATGTCATCGAAAGCAACCGGTGGGGGCTGGAGAGAACTGTGCAGTTTTCCGGTGGAAGCTGCCTGATCGAGCCCGACGGAACAGTTGCCGCATCCATCGATACAGGCGACGGGATTGCCTACGGCAAGGTCGATCTCGCCCGCGCACGCCGCCGCGAAGTCTTGAGCGAACCCGTCTTCAAATCGCGCCGGCCCGAGCTTTACATGAACATGATGACCAACAGCTTCACCTGGAATCCGGGCGACTACTTCCGCCTCTATGGCAACCAGCCCATCCCGCGCGGGCGCAAATCGCGCGCGGCAGTTGCGCAGTTTGCCCCCTCCTCCTCGGTCGCAGACAACATTGCCCGCATCACCGCCCTTGCCACGGAGGCAAAGGCGACGACAGCGCCGGACATTCTGGTTTTCCCGGAATTGTCGCTGACCGGGCTTGAGGCTCCCCAAACCCGGGCGGAACCGCTTTCAGGCCCGACTGTCTCCGCCTTCGTGCGCCTCGCAATGAAGCTCGGCTTTTATCTCGCCGCCGGATTTGCCGAGGCGGACGGAGACAAAGTCTATAACACAGCAGTGCTCGCCGGCCCCGAGGGGCTGGTGGGCAGCTATCGCAAGACGCATCTCGGTATTGCCGACAGCTGGGCGACAGCCGGTGACGAATGGAAAATATACGATCTTGCCATCGGCCGAGTGGGCCTGGCGATTGGCCACGACGCTCTTTATCCGGAAGCGATCCGTTCGCTCGCCCTTATGGGGTGCGATCTGATAGCCTGCCCTTCGGCAATTGCCGGTACGTTCACCGGAAGCCACGCAGGAACGAAAATCCCGCACAACTATCCCATCCCGAAGGGCGCCGACCCCTTTCACTGGCATGCTTTGCGGGTTCGTGGGGGCGAGAACAACGTCTATTTGGCCTTCGCCAATGTGCTTGATGAAACGGAAGGATATCTGGGCAAGAGCGCCGTGTTCGGGCCGGACTCCTTTGCCTTTCCGCGTCAGGAATCGGTGATATTGGATGAGGAAGGAATAGCCGGTGCGACTGTCGACACCACCAATCTCGACACACCCTATCCAACGAACATCGTCCGTCGAAAAGACCTTGTTGTCATGCGGCAGCCGCATCATTATCAGCCCCTCGTCAAATGGCATCAGTGAAAGGCTGGCAGGATGTCCGCATTCACATTCGCAACCGTCCCGCAGATCATTGCGGGACCCGGCTCTATCGCAAGGCTTTCGGAGCTGAGGAGCATGCTCGGTCCGCGCGTTCTGGTGATTTCGGACGATGGGGTCGTCAAGGCGGGGCTCGTTCAGCCGGCGCTTGCCAGTCTTACAGAAGCCGGCGCCGAAACATCAATCTTCACCGGCGTTGTCGCTGATCCACCGGAAGCCATCATCCATACGGCTGCGGCACAGGCGGTGACGTTTGGCGCAACCGGTGTGCTGGGCATCGGCGGCGGCTCGTCGCTCGATGTCGCAAAGCTTGTAGCGCTTATTGCCAAAAGCGGCGAAGCGCTCGGCACTATCTACGGCGTTGGCAAGGTGACGGGGGAGCGTCTGCCGCTGGCGCTCGTGCCGACAACGGCCGGTACCGGATCGGAAGTCACGCCGATTTCGATCATCACCACGGGTGAACACCAGAAAAAGGGCGTAGTATCACCCGTACTTCTGCCAGACGTGGCGCTTCTCGACGCGAACCTGACCATCGGACTTCCTCCCGCCGTGACCGCGGCGACGGGAATTGACGCAATGGTCCACGCCATCGAGGCCTTCACGTCCGCCAGTGCAAACAACAATCCCGTTTCCCGTGCCCTTGCCAAAGAAGCCCTGCGGCTTCTCGGAGCGAATATCGCGATCGCCGTCGAGGATGGAACCGACCTTGCCGCCAGACAGGCGATGCTGCTGGGTGCAATGTTGGCGGGGCAGGCCTTTGCTAATTCGCCTGTCGCTGCCGTTCATGCTCTCGCCTATCCGATCGGAGGCCGCTACGGCGTTCCCCACGGTCTTTCCAACAGTCTGGTACTGCCGCACGTCTTGCGCTTCAACGCGACGGTGTGTGGTGATGCCTACGCGGAGCTGGCACCGTGTCTCTTTCCTCACCTTGAGCCTGCCGATCAGAACGGACGGCTCTCCGCTTTCATCGACGGACTAACGATGCTGCCAGTGCGCCTTAATCTTCCCGTAAGGCTGAGGCATGTCGGAATTCCAAAGGAGGGAATTCCTCTACTCGCGGAAAGTGCGATGGAGCAGACCCGGCTGCTGGTCAACAACCCGCGTACCATGTCGCTATCGGATGCCGCCAATATCTACGAGGTTGCCTGGTAAGCAGGCCAGTGCACACGTCACATGAGTTATAGCCATCCTTTTTTTTAACTCAATCATCAAAATATTGAGCTACGATACAAGCACCACACGGAGATATCTGGCGCGATTATTATCGCAGCAACTTCGCGAGGCCCTTGGCCAATATTGGTCCGGTCGGCCGCCCTGTCGGCGATCCGCCCGCCTGTTCCAGCGTGATCTCATAGAGCTGATCATTTCTTGGCGTCGGCAATTGCGGAACAGCCAGACGTGCCGATCGCACACCATCGATGAGGCCGAGGGAAACTGGCCCCCTGTCTCTGGACGGCAGGGTCCAGACCTGAATCGCCTTGTCCCCGGGGATATTGAAATCGGCCAACATACGGATCGTCGCCTGCTCGTTGCCGAAATCCTCGACTATCGCCTGCACCTCCCCGGCATCATTGATCAGAACCGCGACGACAAGCGGTTCCACCGTCCGGGTCAGGCTGTAAGCGAGACCGATCGCGAGCAGAAAGGTGGCGGCGATGGCCGAGATCGCGGCCATTCGCCAACCGTTCCTACGGTTATCATTCGCGTTTGAGATCAGAGGCATAAGACCGGTTTGATCCTGGACCGGCAAGGCCGCTTCGATGCGCTGCCAAAGCTGCTCGGTGACGGTAGCAGGTGCCACGCTCATGTCGAGTGGCAGGAAGCGCTCACGGCTGGCAGCAATTGCGGCGCGCAGTTCAGCATCGCGTTCCATGGCAACCTCAACCTCGTTAACATCCGCGGCCCCTAGCAGGCCCAGGACATATTCATCGGCAATAGCAGGGATATCCTTGCGATCGTAGGTCATGCCATGCACTCCCGGAGAGCTGCAAGGCCACGCCTGATCCAGGATTTGGTCGTACCGAGCGGAATACGCAGCCTCCCGGCGATCTCGCCGTGCGAGTAGCCGCCGACATAGGCCATAAGAATGCCGCTGCGTTTGCTCTCGTCGAGTCCACCAAGGCAATCATAGAGCCGCGAACTGCGGTCCAGCCTGTGCCATGCCGCCATGACCTCATCCGCCTGCTCGCTTTCGCGCAGGGCCTCCACTTCCTCGACGGTGTGCTCGCGCTTTCCATCCCGCAGGAGATTAAGTGCCCGGTTGCGGACAATGGCATAGATCCAGCCTCGGGCAGAGCCGCGATCGGCCCTGTACTGATGTGAATGGGTCCAGATCCGGATGAAGGCGTCCTGCACTACCTCTTCGGCAAGCTCACGACGCCGGACAATGCGCTCGGCGACCGCAATCAGGCGTCCCGCCTCCCGATCAAAGATCAGGCGCAGAGCGTTGCGATCACCCTTGGCGCAGGCAACGAGTGCCGTATCGAGATCGTCCGGCTTAGAGCCCATCAGCATCAATACTTTCTCCCAACACCGACGGGAAGACTGTCGGTTTTGAAAGTTATACCCGCCGGATCGACGAATGGATGCAAGTCGAAATTATTTTTTCACAGGCTGCATCCAAACGGCATGGCTGGCGTGTCTTCAATTCAGGAAGCGTCGAAAGCCGAGCGCTACACGACTTCCGAACGGTTTAACACGGGAGAAAGACATGAAGATCATTCGTTTCGCACTGATTGCCTCCTCTGCTTCCATCGCAGTGGCATCGACCGCATTCGCGGCCCCCGTCCTCGGCCTGACCGGCGACAGGACGCTCGTCATCTTTGATACGGAGAAACCGGCGGTGACGAAAAAGATGGACGTGACTGGCGTCGACAAGCTTGTCGGCATCGACTTCCGTCCGGGCAACAAGACGGTGATCGGCGTCACCCCCGATCATCGCATCGTCTCGATCAATCTCGAAACGGGTGCCGCCGCCGACGTCGCCAAGATGGACAAGATGCTGACCATGACGCAAGCCCCCGTCGTGGTCGACTTCAACCCTATGGCCGATCGACTGCGCTTCATGACCGGAACGACCAACCATCGTGTCCACCCGGATACTGGCGCTGTGACGGTTGACGGTGTGCTCGCCTTCGAGGAGGGTGACATGCACAAGGGCGAGACCCCGAACATCGTCGCTGCTGCCTATACCAACTCCGTCGGCAAGCCTGAAAAAACCGCCATGTATAATATCGATGCCACGATCGGCGCGCTGATCCAGCAGACCAAGCCGAATGACGGCACGCTGAAAGCAATCGGCAAGCTCGGCCTCAAAGACAAGCCTGCGGCCTATGCCTTTGATATTCAGAGCATGGCGGACGGCAAGAACGTGGCCTATCTCGCTGCATCCAAGACGCTCTACACCGTCAACCTCGAAACTGGCGCGGCAACCGAAATCGGCCCGATCACAGGGCTCGATAACGAAGTGCGCGACATCGCCGTTCTGCCGAGCATGTAATTCAGCGGACGTTCAACGATGAAACTGAAAAGGCCGGCGCCCTCAAGTGTCGCCGGCCTTTCTGATGATGGAATAGCCCCGAACGGCATCTTGGTCAAAGAACCGTGTCGATGACATGGATGACGCCGTTGGATTGTTTGACGTCGGCGATCGTCACCTGCGCAATACAACCCACTTCGTGGGTGAGCTTGATCGTGCCCATGCTTTCCTGGCCTTCAGAAGGCATCCGCCGACGATGAAACTTTGCGAATTTCGTCAGACGCCACGCCTGAATGGCCAGACGACGATATTTCCCGCAAAGAGCGCCAACCACACCAGGTATGGCTGCAAAGGCAACCGGATGAGATGGTAGGACCATTGCCATGGTGAAACAGCCGCGGCACCAAGGCTGTCGACGGCATGCTTGATATTGGCCGGGAATACGCAGATTGCATAGAACGCCAGGCCAATGCCGGCGGCTTTCCGCAGCCGCGGCACCAGAAGTCCGACGGCACCGGCAATCTCACACAGGCCAGTCAGGAAAATAACGGCCTCCGGCTCAGGAACCCAGGCCGGCGTGATACCGAGGAAGGGTTTCGGCAGGACGAGATGCAGAATGCCCGCGAGACCATAGAGGCTGGATAGTCCCCACTGGCACCGCCGCTGCCAGACATCAATCCTTGCCGTCACGTGCTATCCTCTGCTCGACATCCCTTTTCACGGCGTTGAGGTTCGACTTGCGGCCCGCGACCGTCTCGATCGCTGCGATTACCAGATCGTTGGCAACGAAATCCGACTTGTGCCCTAGATTGTGCACGACGATCAGACGGGCACCGAGAATATCGCGGGCGAGATGACCGGAGTGGATCTCAGGGGAGACAATACTATCAGTATCCCCCGTGATGATGACCGTAGGCACTTTGATTCTGCGGTAATTCACGGAAGCCGCTCTGGCCCAGTCGCTCAAAGCCGCAACTTCTCTCGCATTGTGCCGAAATGCGAGCGGCCGCAACGCTTGCAGGGCACGTGTCTTGTCGATGTAGTCGGCGGGAACCGGGTTCGGAGCAAAGACGCCTTTCGTGGCATTATCGATCATCATAAGCCCGATAGGTGGCACGATAAGAGTGCTGAATAGAGTGCCTGTGATCGGGGCGCTGGCGGCCTCGTAGTACCAGGCGATCCCGCTATTCCATGGGTAGACCGCAGGAGACAGGAAGACGAGGCCTAAGACCATATCCGGATGGCGCACGGCGAAGGACGCGGCAATTGCTCCCCCGAAGGAGTGACCGACAATAATAGCGCGGTGAATGCCGCGCTTCTGCATGAGGACGGCAATGGAATCGGCTTGACCGTCGGGGAAAATGTTCTCCTCGCCACCGACGTCGGAATTGCCGTGACCCGGGCGATCGACGAACAACAGCTTGGCCCGTTCCTGCAGCTTTGTCCGAAACGAGAACATCGGATCGTAAAGGCTGGCACTGGCGCCATGAATAAAGACGATTGGTGGCAAGTCTGGCTTCCGACCAGTCTCAACCAGGACGCTATTGAGCTTGAATCCACCGACATCGGTACGGACTTGATCGTCCCGCTTTGGCGCAGCAACCGCTTTAGAAGCAATCAACACGAAGCAGCCGATCATCAGAAACGCGGCGGTCAGGCAAAGAGTTCGATCCGGCATATCCTAGAGCTGCCCCGCGGTGCCACTGGCAAAGATCTGACCTGTCGGAAGGCCCGTCGGCATCAAAACGAAGGCATTGTTTCCCGCCATTACATGCCGAATGATGCCGGCTTGCCTGCCGCGAAACGCATCGTAGCCATAGACAGTCTTGAGGATATGCAAGGGATCAGCGGTCACGGCGGTTTTTATCCGAAGTGGAATGATTGTGCATCATCACGGTTTTGGGATCGATGGCAATGCCGAAGATGGAGTTGGTCGTGGCAGCAGGTAGCGCGATTGATGTTGTGAGCAACCACAGCGACTGCAAATAGGGCTCCGAGTTTCCTCGGAGCCCTTTGATAAGTCTCGTAAATTTTGGTTGCGCGAGCCTGAGCAAACAGAGACTTGTAAATTCAGGGCCATCGCCAATCTACGAATCGTCTATCCCTCCCTCGCAACAGTTCTTCAAGAAAAAGAGCGCACCAAGGGATAGCGTTCGCCATAGTTGATGTCGCCAAGAATATTACGGCCGGACCTGCCGTGAAGTTGCAAGGGGACTTTTGGGATCGAATTCCTCCTGTTCGTGTACGAGACCTACCTGCTCAATAAACGAAGCAAGCTCTGCGATCGCGCTCTCCGCCATGTCGCTGACAAAGCGATTTGCCGAAGAAGATCTACATTCATCATGTGCGGCTGCAAGCTTACTCCGATCGATTCAAGATGTTGCTCAATGTAGCGAAAGATGCGCACCCGCGCACCTGCCTGCCTTGCCATATTTACTATCGTGTCCAACACGGGTCGCGACGGGAAACCGCCACAAGCCGCCACAGACCAAATGGGCTACCGGATCGAACCTCGCATTCGTCAGCTATGCGGCCGACCCGGAGCGCCACCTGGTAATCGCGAAATCGCCCAGTCGCCGTCGAAAAACAGAAGCCGGCCGCCGGGACGGAGAAGCCTGAACCATTCGCGGAACGTCTGTTCGGGCTGCGTCAAAGTCCAGACCAGATGCCGGCAGATGGTTGCGTCATAGGATGCATCGGGTTCCATGGTGTTTTCGGCGTCCGTCATGACGAAACGCAGCCGCGGTTTGCCGGCGTGTTTGGCGCGCGCCACAGCCAGCATCGCCTCTGAAAAGTCGAGTGCCGTAACATCGTGGCCGAGATCGTGGATCAGGTGCGTCACCTCGCCGGTGCCACAGGCCAGTTCAAGAACACGTTTCGGCTCCGGGCCGATCAGCTGCCGGATCGGTTTCTGCCACACATCAGCCTCCGGACCGGCGGCGATCCTGTGTCCGAAGGCGAGATCGAAGGTCTCCGATCTTTTCGACCAGTAGTCGCGGATTTCTTCCTTGAGATCGAAATTGCCGCCATCCAACGTATCGTTCCTTGTGTGTTCCATGTTCAAGCTCAGCGAAATGATCAGTCGGAAGCGTCGAATACGATGTTGAGCGTCGCAACCGTGATGGCGATTGCGATGCCGGGCCAGATCATCAGGCTTGGATGATCGAAGATGAAAACGCGATATTCAAACAACATCGAGCCCCAGTCCGGTTTGGAAGGGTCCGCGCCAAGCCCGATGAAGGCCAGCGAGGCATAGGCGGTGACGGCAAAACCCGCCTGATTTCCGGTATGGGTTATCATCAGCGGCAGGATATTCGGCAGAAGGTGGCGCAGGACCATTCGCAAGGGCGGAACGCCCAGCGCCTGTGCGGCATGGACAAAGGGTTGCCCAAGCACACGCCGGCTGAGGGAATGGGCAAGCAGAGCCGTCGGGCCAATGCCGGCAAGACCAAGCGCCAGCCCGGCCGTTATCAGCGTCAGGCCAAAAATCGCGGCCGCCGTCAGCGCGATGATGAGCGTCGGAACGGTGACGAAGAATTCGCAACAGCGCAACACCACCCTCTCCTGCCAGTTGCCCAGCACCGCGGCGCCGGCGCCGAGCAAGGTGCCACCGGTAAAGGCGATGGTGCCGACCGACAGAACCAGAAGCGCGGTGCGCCATCCGCCCGCCATGAGGCGCGAAAGAAGATCGCGTCCGAGATGATCGGTTCCCAGCAGATGCTGCGCCGTCACACCGGAATGGCGGGCTAGGATATACGATCCGCTTCATCGACACGGCAAGACAGACAATCACAATCGATTTCGCGCTCCATGCCAACCCCGGCCCCGCGACCGTGTGGGCGATGGATGCACGGGCAGGCGATGTCGTCGGCATTCTGGGCTCTGCGGCGAATGGCCCGGGGCCGGCGGACTTCTACGTTCTCGCCGGCGACGAGACTGCATTGCCCGGCATTGCCAGAATTCTCAAATATCTGCCGGCGCCGGCAGCCGGCCATGCCTTTATTGAATCGATACGCCCGCCGACGAACTGCCGCTCTGTTCTTCCAGCGGCGTTTCGATCGAATGGTTGTATCGCAACGGCAAGGGTGCAGGCACAACGACGCTGCTTCAGGACGCAATTCGCTCCGTTCGCTGGCCGGAATGTCCAGCGGGCGTCTTCTTCTGGGGTGGATGCGAATACAAAGCATTCAGCGCGATTCATCGTCATCTGAGGAAGGAGGTCGGGCTTCCGCGTGACCGCTTCGTGCTCTATTCGCACTGGCATCGGTCTCTCAGCGAGGAAGACATCATCATCAAAGGGGCCGATGCTTATCTACCTCAGTGAAAACAATGAGTTTTGCAATTGATAAGATTCTAACCGTCGGCCCCATGGGAAAGAATCGATTTAGCTTATCGGCACAGACTCTGGCCATTCCTGCGCGCCATGCAATACACGAAGAATTCGAACTGTCGTGTCGGTAACGGCATAAACAGCTACGTAGGGCGTGCCGTTGATGACGAGTTCGCGTGTACCGGCAATTCTACCAACACGGCCGCTGGCGGGAAAATCGAGCAAGCGACGTGAGGCTGCGACTATCCGTTCGTCGACCAGAACGGCGGCCGCAGGATTATCTGCCTCAATGTATGTGAAGATGGCGTCGCGATCCGATAACGCGAACGCAGACCAAGTAAGTTTCACGATTTGAGCGCACCAGCTTTAAGACGGGCAGCCGCTCGACGTTCGGCAAAATGCGCCTCAACCTCGTCGTCGGATACGTCCGGGCGAGTATCGTTTAGCGCTTCGAGCACCTTGTTGCGAAACCAAACGTCATGAGCCTCACTCCCCGAAAGGAGCTCAAGGGGGAGCGCCCCTTCGTTGGCAGTCCGTGTAAGCAATATACGGACCGCATCGGATACCGTAAGGCCCATGCTCTCAAGAACGGCAGAGGCACGATCCCGAACCTCGGCATCAATACGTGTTTGGACAAGTGCGTTTGCGGCCATGACTATCTCCATATCTGACGAGATAGTAATGCAATTGAATGACAAATTCTACACAAAGTTTCAGGTTGTCGTTGTCCACCTAGTCTTTCTTAGTCTTGATAAAGGATACAAACCACCGACCCAGCCGTTCGGCAACCGCTTTAGCTCTTGATCGGAATCGAACCGGCGTTCCGAAGAACCGCCCCATCACCGCCATCGCAACCAACCCACACTTTCAGTTATTGCAGATAGAGGTCTCTCTCGCTATATTGGCTGCTAAGGAGATATCGCATGGCCAGCCAGATTGTTCATTTCGCCAGACTGTCAGATCGCGATCGAAAAACAGCAATGCCGTTGCCAAAGCTGGTTGCCGGTGACAGGCTGGAACTCCACGTTCGTGATGCAGGTGGCAAGGCGCGCACGCTCCCGATCCCACCCTCGGCCGCCGCAGCTGTCGAAGCCCTTCTGGCGCATATGCTGCGCGGTGAGCGCGTTGCAGTGCTGGCCGAGGACCAGGAAGTGAGCCCAAGTGACGCTTCAGCCATTCTCGGCATCTCTCGTCCGCTCGTCGTCTTGCGCATGGACCGTGGCGATCTGCCATTCCGCTACGTCGGCAAACACCGCCGCGCCCTCCTGAAGGATGTGCTCGCGTTGAAGTCGAAGCTCGACAAACGACAGATGGCAATGGACGCACTTGCCGAGGACACAGAGGACCTGATCGAGACCTATGGCCTCTAATCCGCCCGTCGCGGTCTACGATGCCTGCGTCCTCTACCCCTTCCACCTCCGCAACATTCTGATCCAGTGCGCCTTCGACGGTCTTGTCGAGGCGCGCTGGACCGACGATATACATGATGAGTGGATGCGCAATCTCGCCGCCAACACACCAGGTTTGTCCATCGACCGTTTGAGAGCCACGCGCGACCGGATGAACGCGGTCCTCCCAGAAGCCGTCGTGGCTGACTATCGCCCGTTGATTCACGAACTCACGCTACCGGATCCCGATGATCGACACGTCCTCGCGGCAGCCATCGCGGGCAAAGCCTCCGTCATCGTCACCTGGAACCTGAAGGACTTTCCCGCAAGCAACCTTCTCGCCCATGGTGTGACGAGCAAGTCGCCAGATGATTTCCTCACCGATCTCCATGCGGCGTTTCCGGAAGCGCTAATCTCCAGTGTCAAAAGTGCGAGGCATAATCTGCGAAAGTCGATTCCATCGGTTGAGGCGTTCGTCGACGCGCTTCATCAAGGCGGGTTGAAGAAGTTTTCAGGGATGCTTCGCCGGAACATAACCGGATTGAAGTGAGCCCGCGCAATCCTTGAAAAATTGACGAGACCGCCCGACGACTTCTTTGGGTTGTCGGGTCGTCCTTATAGACTTTACGGATTCTTAACCGTCTACCACTAATTCCGCACGCCCTCGGCCTGAGGCCCCGAGAGAATACGGGATGACACATGCCAAACGAAGACCTTTCCAAACGCCATTTCCAGAAAAAGATCTCGACCTACTGCGATGTCCGCATTGTTCCTGTCGCGCCGGATCGGGTAGTTGACAACGTCCGCGCCTACCTTCTGGCGTTAATCACATTTCGAAAGACACCCGCTCTAGCGAACAACCGCTATGATTGGCGGCAGATAGCGCACGATTGTGGGATCGATGAAGCGCTGACGATAACGTTGAAGAAACAGCTGCGACCAGCGCTGGATGCGATCATGCGCTGGCTGAAGGAGCCGCTTGTAGAAGACGATGCTCCGAAAGGCAGAAGACTGCAAGCTGCGCCGATATCCGGTGCCACGGGAAAGTTTACCCCCTCCCCGACAAGCCAGCATCACGAAATCGAAGAGATCGAGAGCTCGCCCTCACCTGGCCGCCCCGGCCCTAAGCCGAGATCAGTTTCTGACAAACCAGAACCCTTGTTCGAGGCCAACGAAGACCCGAGTTCATTCGCCGATGCACTCGCCTATCAAATGCGCCGCTTTGGTGAGAGTTACTGGCAACTCCACCGGGCGGTCGTTCGCATAGACGAAACCTTTGATGCGAAGACCTTGCTGTCGTGGATTGAGGGCCAGCGTGTGCCGCGCTCGGTGGCAAGCTTTGATATCCTTTGCCGGATCGAGCGCAGATATGGCTTGGAGCGAGGCTACTTCAAAGCCAAACTGCCACATCAGTCCAGGTCCTTATATGGCCACGATCTGGAAGACATCAGCCCGGCGGAGCGGCGCCGGCTTGCCTGGCATCTTCCCGACGACTTCAGCAGCCTGCCTTTTTCAAAGCGCGCAGAGATCCTGGAATGGGTCCGGCGCGTCATCATCTCGGGGTCGACGGATTACAGGCGTTTCCAGGCGGCAGCAACGAAGCAGCGCTACGCAATCCGGTTCCCTGGGATCACATATGGCGGGAGTGCACCTACTCCTCGACTAGCGGCTTCTAGCTGGCTGCGAGATGAGGACGAAAAAGGGCGTTTGACCAAGGCTTTCGAGGATCCAGACCTGCTCTCCGGTGTCGTTGACGCACCCCCTCGGCTTGCGATGGAGATGGCAGATCTCATCCGCTTCAAAACGTCGACTCTCACCGAGATCGGCTTCCGCAGAAATGGCGTCTGGAATGAGGAGACCGCCAGCCAGAAAATCGAACATCTCGGCCTGATGTTTGGGGCACTTGCGGCATCCCCGAACGGGGTTGTCAAAGGCCGAGGCGTGCCGCTCAATCGACTTACCTTCGGCCTCCTGATCTTCCCGGGCGTGTGGGATTGGTATCTGCAGTGGCGCGAGCGCCGTCGCGGCTTCTTTACTAAATGGGAAGACGACATGCTGATGGTGGCCATGGCCCTTACTCGCGCTGAAGTCGGCTGGCTTCGCCAACATCCCGAACTCCTGCGCAACGTGAAGCCGATCGAAGGACTGCTCACGACAGACGAGATCGAGTCTGCTCGTCGGGACTGGCATGGCGCATGCGAAAACTTCCACCGCCATGCCGCCAACCGTTCAAAAGAAATCCAGCGGGTGATGCGCGTGCACCGCGATCCATTCGAGCCGATCATGTGCGTGCTGGAAGCAGAAAGCCCGCTCGCTGAATATCGGAAGATCACCGAGGAGATCTTGAAGCGTATGCCCGACGAGCACCGCTACCCGAGAGCGGCCGCTGAGGCGGTCCGTTCGTTCCTTATGCTGAGGCTGGGCTTACATCTCGGCCTCAGGCAGAAAAACCTTCGGCAATTGCTGGTCTGCCCACGCGGACAATTCCCAACGGCAGAACGCCGGCTCGAAGACATGAAGAGAGGCGAACTGCGTTGGAACGAACGGGAGCGTGGGTGGGAAGTCTTCATCCCATCCAACGCTTTCAAGAACTCGGGCTCCTCCTTTTTCGGGCAGAAGCCGTTTCGTCTGGTGCTGCCGGATCTTCTTGATCTCTACACCTATCTCAACGCCTATATCGAACGGCACCGGAAGGTGCTCTTGGGACGCGCGCCCGATCCCGGCACGCTGTTCGTCAAGACAGTTAAGACGACCAGCATCGACGCCGCTTACAATCAAACGACGTTTTACGAGGCTTGGCGGTTAGCGATCCAGCGCTACGGCATCTACAACCCCTATACAGGCCGCGGTGCCATTAAGGGTTTGCTACCACATGGTCCACACAACGTCCGAGACGTGCTTGCCACTCACATCCTGAAGCAAACAGGATCCTATGAGCAGGCCAGTTATGCCATTCAGGACACGCCCGACGTCGTGCAGCAGCACTACGGACGTTTTCTGCCTCAAGACAAAGCAGCATTAGCTGCGCGGATCCTCAATCAGGTATGGGAGGCAGCTTAGTATGTTGGATGCGTCGCTCAGGCCATTGCAGGCATATGCGCAAAATGTCCGCAGCCGTCTGGGACACTACTTATCGTCTCCGCCTTGACGGGATTCGAACCAGCGACCCTATCGGCATTGGTGAGCCACGAAACTGCTAACGCTTTACGCAGAAACGCCAATTGCTAATCCGCACAGGTCCCGAGGATCGGCGACATCAGCTTGATGTGGGCATCAACCCGTTCCAATACTTTATTGGGGAGAACAGCTCGTTCAGGCAGAGACCACCAAGACTGGTTGACGCGCTCCACCGTCTCCATAACAGCCTTCAGCACAGCGGCTTCCGGCATTCGCGCACGATGAGCGAAGACTTTCCATCGCTGGGTGTTCATTGCCTTGAACGGCCTTTCACCGGCCAGCGACAGTGCCATGGCATCCGACGGAATGTATGGGACGGTCGATAGCACATCATAGACTGGAGCGAGTGCAGGCTTGTCGCCCTTCCCATGATAAATCAGCGACCAATTCTTGAGGTGCATGTCGCCATTTCCTGTCAGCACAGCCAAAGCCAGTCGTCGGACGAACTCGAGGGCTGCCGCTGAGGAAACGGCGATCCCAAGAGCCACAGCGATATCATGATAGGCGGCCCCCTCATATTTTCGAGACGGATAGACGCCGAATACCTGAGCGAAATCTTCGATATGGACGCGCTCACCACCGGCTACCCGATCGAAACGTTTGACGAGAAGTACTTTGCCGTCGGACAGCGTCTCAAACTCCGCCGGAATACCCTCGAACTGCGATTGCTCCACGAGCTCGCGTTCCGGCACTTCCATTCCAATCGCTTCGGCCAATGCGAGATTTGCAAATTCGTTTTCCGAGACAGCGGGGAATGAAGTCGATGGAAATTTGGCGATATATGAGCCCTGCTCGTCGCCTAAGGGGATCGTCAGACCGCCACCCTTTCCTGTGTTCTTGATGACGGAAAGTTTCATCTGCACACCGGCGAGCGAAAACCGGGCCTTCGGTCTGGGGGTTGTCAAACCCTCATTACGAACAACGGTGCCTTCGCTCGGCACAATTCGGACAGCCCCCGGCAGATCCGATCCAAGTGCTGCAAGCAAATCGAAATCATTTCCTGCCCGCACGCTACCTGAATGGTGCTTCTCCATCGCCTCGCGCAGTTTATCCTCTGGAAGAAGGTTCGCAAAGAACGGTGGCAAAGCCCTCGCGACAGGCTTCGGGTCCTTCCGCAACCCCCCATGTGCGGCGCGGAATGACAGACTGAGCACTGGGAAACCACCCGTCTGTCGATAGCTCTCCTCAAAGCTGAACGCGTTGAAGTCTCCCGGCGTCCTCACGATCATGCCTACCTTCAGGTCATTCAGCAGCACGTCCAGCGAGGTTATAGATCTTGGATCAAGAGGCGCATCAGACATTGCCATCACCATCAGGACTGGCGATGAAAGCAGGAAGGTCATCTTCGGCGCCACCTGGCTGTAGCAAAGCTTCAACCGCCGGGACCATCGCCTGCGGGATGAGCATCAGTTCCAGACCAAGCGCACGACCGATGTTGATCAGTGTGGTCGTACGGGCAGCGCTGGCTCCGGCCTCAATCTCGCGGTACCGCGGACGCGATAGACCCGCCATATCCGCAACCTGCTCCTGGGTGAGGCCCAAAGTCTTGCGTGATGTCTTGAGCAGCCGCCCTATCGCCTGAAGAGCCTCCGAATCCGACTTCATTTGATACCTTAATGCTTCATCTCGCTCACTCTGATATGTTTACGTATCTCATAACCTCTACCCATGTCAAACCAGATGCCGCCAATAGGGATCATCTGAGACCAAAAGATCTTCCTACAGATCAATTTTGCTTCCTCTACTGAGAGAACGTTAAGCAATCAGGGTAGCCACTCAGATGACTGGCTGATCCACATCGCCCATGCAGATGAAAACCAAGCCCCGCATCTGCGTGGGCCCTGCCGGTCGTCTGCACCTTGAAGGGATTTGAACCGTTGGCCCATCAATTTGTCATGAATTGAGAGGCAAGGGATCGGTGCCTTCTCCTAGAATCGCAAGGTATCGTCGATAGCTGGAACACCCGGCCACGCTTACGGCCGGTAATCTCATCAACGATGCCTAATCGCTCCAGGTCGGCAAGTGCGGCGTTGACCGTTGGTGCGGACAAACCCGTCACCTGAACAATTTGGTTCGCTGTGTGAAAGGGATTCTGCTGGAAAAGCTCGTGAATGCGAAGGGCCGATCCTGCTCTATCACTCCCCGTTGAGCAGGCGAGCCAGTTGCGTCCTCTCGGCGATTTGCAGCAGAATATCGCGGCATTCGTCACGAACCAGTTCTGGCAGATCGCTGTTTTCAGCTTCGACCATCGCTTCAATCCGATTCAGGTGCCCAATGCCTCGAGGAACCGGATGCCCAAATTCGTAGAGCACTGATCGCAGCGCGCTCACCAAGTCGTTATGCTGACGTTCAAGTGTAAGCGCTGTTCTGGGGCCACGGCGGGTGGAGGCTGATACTGCTATTTTGTGCGTTCGTGGGCAGCCAGACGCTCTGCTTCTGCCAACGCGGCAGTTTTGGTTTTGAAGGGGCCGACATCGTTTTCTTCCGTGTCAGGTAACCACTTTGGAAGGAACCACCAGCCTCCAGGACGATAGCTGGAACTGCTTCTCACGGAGCCGACATTCGCGGCGAAGAACCAGCCGGAGTCGATTCCATCCTGCTCCCACGAGATGCTCTGCTCTGTCACGGCACACTCCACGCCTATTCTTTTGTCGGGAGGATTTTATCGCTCCTGTATGACCAGGGCAACAGCTCGTCGATCTGGCTGTTGGGGTGACCGTTGACGATCCTGATAAGCACGTCGGCGAGATAGCCAAGCGGCTCGACATCGTTGAGCTTGGCGGTCTCGATGAGTGATGCGATGGTCGCCCAGTGTTCGGCTCCTGCATCGGAACCCGCGAAGAGTGCATTTTTCCGATTGAGGGCAATTGGTCTTATGGATCGCTCGACTGTGTTGGAGTCGATCTCGATGCGGCCGTCATCGATGAACCTGGTCAGCCCATCCCAGCGCGACAAGGTGTATCGGATCGCTTCGGCCAGCTTTGTCTTCTGGCTGATGAGCCCGAGCTGTTGTGTGAGCCAGGGCGCTAGACTGTCGGTGATCGGACGACTCTTTTCCTGACGCGCGATGCTGCGCTCTTCCTGCGTGCGGCCACGTATCTCGTCTTCGTTTCTGTAGAGTTCGGCAATGCGCCGTAGCGCCTCGGTGGCAATAGGTGCGGGACCGGCAGCGGCCAGTTCGTAAAAGCGCCGACGAACATGTGCCCAGCAAAATGCCAGCGATACGGTGTTCTTGGCAGCTAACGGGCGATAACCGCTGTAGCCATCTACCTGGAGAATGCCGACAAAACCGTCGAGATGGGTCATCGGGCGTTCGGCCTTGCGATCCGGTGCATAGACATAGGCAACTCCGGGCGGATCGTCTCCCCGCCACGGCCTGTCGTCGCGAGCATAGGCCCAGAGTTGCCCGGTCTTGGTCTTGCCCCGTCCGGGATCGAGAACCGGGGCAGTCGTTTCATCGGCAAAGAGCTTTGAAGATGTCTTCAAAACGTCGAGCAACCGTTGATGAACAGGACGCAAATGCCAGGCGGCGCGGCCTACCCAATCCGCGAGTGTCGAGCGGTCGAGGTCGATCCCTTGCCGCTTGTAGATTTGCGTCTGACGATAGAGCGGCAGGTGATCGGCATACTTGGAGACCAGAACCTGGGCGACGGTTGCTTCGGTCGGAATGCCGCCTTCGATCAGCCGGGCGGGAGCCGGAGCCTGAACCACGACATCCTCACAGGCCCGGCAGGCATACTTCGGGCGGCGCACGACCAACACACGGAACTGAGCGGGAACGATGTCGAGCTTTTCGCTGACATCCTCGCCGATCCGATGCAAATCATGGCGGCAGCCTGGGCAGGCATGGTCATCGATATCGACGATCATCTCGATGCGTGGCAGGTGAGCTGGCAAAGAACCCCGGTTCGTTCGCCGTTTGGCAACACGTTCCTGGCGCACAGCGGCAGAGGCTTCTTCTTTCGCTTCCAGACCATCCGCCTCGACCTGTTCAGCTTCTTCCAAGCCTAAGAGAAGCTGATCCTCGGGAAGCGTTTCGGCTCGGCGACCGAACCGGTGGCGCTGCAATTCCTTGATGATCTGACGCAGGCGGGCATTCTCCGCCTCGCGCGAAAGCACCATCGCTTTCAGCGCGTTCAGGTCATTGGGAAGATCGTCCGCCCTTATCGTCATGGGGCAAGAACAGCATATTTTGCCCCACAAAACGAGATATTGAATGCGGCTGATTCAATTTGTCGCGGCCGTTATCCTGCCATAACGGGGGTGCGTGTTTCGGTTGGCACATGGACGCGTTTCCAATCCAGCCCCTCAAATAGAGCCGAGAACTGGGCGGATGTCAGATGCATCGCACCATCCTGCATCCGGGGCCAGTGGAACTCGCCATCCTCAAGCCGCTTGGCGACCAGGCACACGCCGCTACCGTCCCAGAAGATCAACTTGATGCGGTCGGTTCGCTTGGCCCGGAACACATAGATCGTGCCGGAGAACGGGTCGGCTCCCATCTCTGCCTTCACCAGTGCCGCCAACCCCTCTGCACCCTTGCGGAAGTCGACAGGCTTGGTGGCGATCATGACTTTCACCGCGCCGGACGGACCAATCACGATGATGCCTTCATGGCCGCAATGACGGCTGCAATCGTCGTGGCGTCAGCGCCAGATGCAATCCTCAGTATTGCACCACCAAACTCCAGCTCAATCACAGCCTCACCATGAGCCTTCCTCGGTGACCGTGCTCGCCGTACCTTTTTCGCCGGGGGTATGTCTTGTGGGGCGACAATGGCAGGCGCAAACATCAATGCCTCGTCCGGCGCTGTATCGAGCGGCCTGCGGGCAAGCCGTCGCCAGGTGAACAACTGTTGCGATGTTAGCCCGTGATGCCGTGCCACCGAGCACACGGTCACGCCGGGCTCATAACTTTCCGCGATGATCCGCGCCTTCTGTTCGTCACTCCATTCGCGGCGGCGACCACTTCCAGTAAATACCTCGAACCGACGAACCGGCTCTTCATCCTTAGTTTTAAGCGTAAGCTCTGAAATCGACATATGTCCAAGCCCTCTGTTCAGGCTCAACATCGTCAATCACCAGGTGATCCGGAAGGTGGGGTCAAGATGACGCTTACGTTCAAGTCGTTCTCTTCCGCAAAAAAGATGCGCCTGTGCCTGCTGCTCCTCCGGTTTCGGCGTGACGAAGCGCATCTCGGACCGCTGTGCGGCGGTGACAACCGCTTCGGCATCCACAGCATCGTTCTTCTGGCGCTTTACGAATGGACACACATATTGTGGTGCTATCAGCCGTACATTATGGCCTAGTTTCGCCAGCTCGCGTGACCAGTAACGAGCACTCCCGCACGCCTCTATTACGACTATCAGAACGCCTTGCCCGGCTATATAAATTGGGAAAAATGCTGCCAGGACAGCTTCTGCCGAACCCTGAGCTCTCCATGAACTGGGAAAACGCTCTTCGCCAAATCGATCCCAATCCTAGTGTTGTATGTCATGCCGCCATCCTTTCACCCGTCGGATTTAATCCGGTCATCCTCTGGCAGAACGTGCCGTGGGTGGAGTGGCAACCACGCCATCTATTCAACGGGGCCACATTAATGGAGGGTTGACGCCGGTCCAGGCGAGCCAAAAAGAGCGTCCGCTATCTTGCGGAGATGCTCCCTATCACCGCTAAAGGCGTAGCCTTCCGAGTTCACCTCGATGAAAGATGCGAAAACGAACGGCGTCGCCATTGATTCCAGAAGCATGGCTAAACGTAACATCATTTCCACGTCAACTTTGACGTCAATAATTGCCCCGTCGACATCGCCAGCTTCCACCAGGTTCAAGACTTGCTCGACAGAGGAAACAGGGCCTGCAACGATGGCTCCGGCGGCTGCAAGCTGCGCATGGCACGCTGCCGTCAATGACGGACGCCGCTCTACCACTATCAGTTTTTTGCCTCTGAAGGCATGTAACACAGGAATATCCTTCTTACTCATTTTGCGCTCGCCCGCGCTATGCCGGAGATAGATTTTGTCTGGAGAAAACTAAGCAGCGTGCAAATAGCGTCGTATTACCGCTTACGCACAAACTGACTAGCGCACTCACCGGCCAACGGGTGAAGCGTTTTGATCACTGGTCGGACTCGCCGCATTGCGATTCGGTATCTTTTTGCAGCGCCTCCTCTATTTCCTCCGCGGACACCTGCAAAAACTGGCGCTTGACTAATTGGGCGGAGATAGCGGGTATCTCAAGGTGTGTAGCGACGGGTTGATACGAAGGAAAACTGAGACCTTCAATAAGCTGCTCATCGACAACCAGACGGTATGTTCCAGCTTCCAAAGGAACTACCAGTCCATCCAGTACGAACGGGTTCGCGAAAGTGATTTCTTTGTATGTCTTTCTTTCTTTCATACCCTCACTCTTTCCTGACATGTAATTCACACGGAGCCGCAACGTTTATTCTCAACTGTCATTCTCAACTAAGTGGATTTCGGACCCCGAGAAGGATTGGCAACGGGGTTCCTTACAATACCGCCTTCGTTCTTCCAGGACTGTTCATCAACCCTCAATCGATCGATCACGCGCCTTCCTGAAAAAGTTGAGGACGTATATCGTGTTGCGCGGAACACTTCTGACGGCCTCAACAACAGGCCGTGATTGATAGGATTGTTTGAGTGAGTCCGCATTTCCAAGACGGCGTTTCAATTGTGCCGCGAGAGCATCTGCAGATGTTTCTCCCGCAAGAAACAGTCTCATTACAAGAAATGCGGCCGTATTGAATTGTCGCTGGTCATTGCCCAGCAACGTGGCGTTATAGCCTGCTCTCTTCAAAACTGACTGGATCATCTCCATCTCCTCTGGGGAGATGGCTGCAAGGCTGGCGTGGGAAGACATATTGTCCTCCTCTCGTTGGGGCCAGGGTAACCGACCCTCAACCAGTAGTGCCCGTGACATCGCTACCGACACTTTACAGTGCGCCTGAATAGCTCCAGACGCAAGCGAATACGGTTTTGGAAGAACATCAAGCGAAGTTCGCCAGCCATTCGCTGGTCATCATTGAGCGGCGGCTGTATTCTGGCGCATTGGAATTCCCTTGCTAATGAAACTCAAAACGCGCAGGCTGATTTCTTCGGTAGCTTTTTTAAAGGGCGTTACCGCTTCAAGGTGAAATCCCTTGGCCCCAACGAAAGGAGGACACGATGTCTTCCGCACAAGAATACGGCCCGATTTCGTCTCACGATCTGAATATGTTGCGGTCTCTATTGTCAGATGCAGGCTTTGAAATCGATACGCGCCTGGATGACGACCGGGCATTCAACAAGGCCACTCGCAAGATAATTGATCTTTTTCAGGGTGGAATGACCGACCCTTCCAAACTCAAAGGAGAAATGCTGTTCCTGTTCGGGGTGCAGAAGCGGGACCGTGTGCCAGCTCGCAAACCACTCGCGAGGTACGCAATCCAAGGCCTTCCGGAGTTCGGCAGATAACGGGGAAACACCTGTGCGCGCATATGTTCTTGGAAGCATGATGCTTTGGTCCGCTTTCTTTCTGATCTGGTATCTGTTGACGCTTTATACCGCCAGCAACGACCTTGAAGAAATACGACCCGGTCCGGCAGGAGCAACAGTTATGTCTGCGTCCCGATGTGGTGTCGAGCTGGCGGCTCTTCTCGCGATGGGCGATAAGCTCCTGAAAGCCGGCGGACCAGAAGTGCCTGCGGATTTGCGTGCAAATATTGAACATTGCATCTCCTTGGATGCCGCAAGTCGAGATGCCCTTATGAAGACACAGCTCATAAGATTTTTCCCCGCCGAAAAATAGCCCGCGGACTCCCCCATTGATTTCATCAACCCCATCACAAATTATTGGTCATGGGTGCGGACATCTGTTCTCTGATGCGACGGTGGCCATAGCTTTTTTCGATCTGGCGCGCGGCCTGTGGCCGCGCAGCCTTGGGAATTGTGGGAGATTAATGATGATCGTTATCACGGGAGCCGCACCGAGATACGGCGCCTTGATCGCTTAACTGCCGGAAGTCCCGGTGAAGCCGGAACAGTCCGCACCTGCACCGCCATAAAGTGTGACCGGATTGATCTCAGCCAAGGGGGGCCGCTTTGTAGTCGATCGACGAGATCAGGATTGGCGATAAACGGACGTCCGAAGGCGATCAGTTTCGCCGTTCCCTCGGCTAGATGCGACGTCGCCGGATCGAGATCATAGCCATTATTGGTGATATATGCACTGCTGAAGCGGCGGCGGAGCGATCCGTAGTCGAAGGGTGCAACGTGGCGCGTGCCACACGTTGGGCCTTCGACCACATGAACGTACGCGATGCCGAGAGCATCAAGTTGATCGATGATATACTCGTATTGCGCCTGGGAATCGCTACAGGAAATGCCATTTGCTGGCGAAAGCGGCGAAATCAGGCACAGTGCGCTTGGCGCCGATTTCCTGCACCACCGTGGCCGTGACCTCGAGCATCAAATGCGCGTGGTTTTCCACCTTGCCGCCATAGGCGTCCGTTCGGACATTGGTGGCGTGAACCTCCACCATATAGTTTCTGAAAGCAGACGCTGGCGAGCGAGTTGCCGCGCGCAAAGCCCAACCTATCAAAATGCTTGTACGGAACAGCAGCGGCGCGGCTCACGCACGGCCCCGTCTTCCATTAGATTCGATCATATGTGAACGATGTCAGCAGCGTGGTTACAAAGTTACTTGCATTATCCTTGACAAGCGTTTCCGTCCATTCATTCGTCCCGCGTAGCCGCAGGTCGGAATAGATGCTGTCGACGGCGCCCTCTTCGATCCGCTTGACGTTCGCCAGAAAGGCTTCCTCTCCGCCCGCATGATACATGTCGCGGATGACCATCCGCAGGATTTCCTGGATTGCGATCTGCCATGCCGTGTTGAGTGCCTGAAGGTCGCCGGTACTGTCTGCCATGGGTATCCCTTTCGGTGTGACGAATCTTTAGCGGCGGTTTGCACCACGCTGTCGGTTGCGGATTACAACGGTTTGAAAGAAACTGCTGAAAGAGCCTGATTGGTGACCGGACGTGACCAAGCCATTTACTATAGCCGCCTTGCCTTGCAATTGGCGTAGCGCCGATTGCGCTCGGCCTTGCGGGCGGCCTCGTCGTGTTTTATCCGTCCGCGCCTAATGCGCCGCTCTTCCCTCGCACGGGGACCCTCGTCTGCTCCGCCTGCCATTCTATTCTGGCAGGGCCAGTGGCGGCCTTTATCGCGTGATAGGCGTTCCAAAAAGCGGACTTTGCTTCCAAGACCGCGATGCGGCGATCGGCAAGGTCATTGTTTCTGGTTTTTTGCAATCTTTGCCTTGGAGAGAGTGCTGGGCAGATCAGACCGTCTTGGCCCGCCGTTTCTCGAGAAGAAAGGCGGTCGCCGCCTCTCGGTCCTTCAATTCTTTCGCAAGACGCGCTTCACGAAGCCGCCGCGTCTTTTCCTCGCGGGCCAGAACGAGAGAATCGAGTTCATCGACGGCGCTGTTGCGGGCGAAGAATTGCGATTGGGTATTGGCAAAGGCAATCTCCGCCTTCTGACGGGATTTGCTGTGTGTCTGTGACATGGGTTTTTCCGGATTGAACGCCGCGAGGTGCCGCGGCAACAAAAAAGGCCAGGCAATTTGCCTGACCTGCTGGTATCATGGCTCTCGACAGTGCCAGTACATCCGTGGTCAACGGAGAGCGGATACCGGGATGATCAGGCAGCCTGCAGGTTGCAAGCCGACATCTTGCCCGACTTGTTGTCGCGCTCGAGGTCGTAGCCGATCTTCTGGCCTTCAACGAGTTCGCGCATTCCGGCGCGCTCGACGGCCGAGATATGGACGAACGCATCGGTGCCGCCATTGTCAGGCTGGATGAAGCCGAAGCCCTTGGTGGAATTGAACCATTTAACTGTGCCAGTGGTCATGATGAACCCTTTCATGGCAATAAGAGAACCACAACGCCCGCGGCGTTGCAGATGCGATAGCGATTTTTGAGAGAAAAGGCTCGTTCAGGGCACGGTGCCAGACGCGCGATAACCAAAGCTAAGCAAGCAAATATCGATGTTCAACATATAGGTCGTCAATATCCGATTGTCAACTTTTAGTTTTTGCGCTCCAGCACTCTCAGCATTTAGTTGTAATTTCGGGGTGCCGTTTCACACTCTAGACTCCGGAAACAGGGCTGGGAACGTAACCCCACGCCAGGTTCAGCCATGGAATCACGGTCGTCCGGAAGCGGAAATGGACTCCGGTCCCGACGGAAAATCAGTGTCTCCCTGGCGAATGACGCCGGACATAAACCGGAGCAAAACAGCGCGTGATTGACGTGCAAGCGCTCCTGACAGCGGTTTCATCCTCGCCGTGACATATCCGGCCTTATGAAGCATCTGGTTGAGAATACGATTGCTGCCGGGATTGAAATCGACGGCGTGAATGCTGGAAGACATGGGTCCTCCTTTCAGATTGCGGGCACGAGCATTAAGCCCAAAGCGACAGCGCCCGTTTTAATGGCTGCCGAAGGCACGATGATGAGGCCGACCCGTCTGTTTGGCAATCCTTCAATTAAGGTCATATAGGGGCGGGGTAGCTTCGACGTCCCACGCGTACAGAGATTTGCGCTCTGTAAACCCATTAACATCAGCGAACGAGGGCTAATTTTGACCGTCCATCGATACATGCGATGTTCGCTGCTGAGGAGTGGCAGAATAGAAGGAGTGTCGATGTAAGCTGGGCTGCCGCTCAAAGCTGCTGGCTCGGTGGGAATGCAGCTTTCCTGCCGCGGTCGCCCGAAACCTGCCTGTCAATTTCCCATCCCTCAACGATCGTTGAAAGCCTGATACGCGAAAAGACTGCTCTTGGGAGCGTGTAATTGCTATGCTGACGTAAAGAATAGCGTCGCTAACCTGACATCCGTACCTTATACCAGACGCGCCACTTTTATTTTGCTCTTGAACACTATCGAACCGGCGACCCCGTTATTCGCAGGACGGCGCGAGTGAGCTGAACTTCCGACGGGTGGCGCAAATGATCAGAGCGCAAGCTTCGCTGAAAACGTTCCGCGCGTGATAAGGACATAACAGGTCGTCAATGCCTGATCCGTGGCAGCCGATACCTTTCCACATTGAGCCGCACTTGTGCAGGACTAGAACGAAGGGCCTGCCGCGGAATGAGCAGCGGTCGGCGTCTTCGGAGGTAATCATTTCGTGTATGTCGGCCGGATTGGAACCGGCTACGGTGCCAAAACGGTCGATACAATCTTGCCAAGGCTCCGCAAGATCGAAGCCGCCAAATCACCGTTCGCGGGCATCGGCGCGCCGAAGAAGGTTTCCAACATCGTCTGGGTCAAACCCGAACTGGTCGCCGAGATCCAGTTTGCCGGCTGAACGGCCGACGGACTGGTACCTCAGGCGGCATTCAAGCGGCTGCGCGAAGACAAGCCTGCAGCCGAAGTCGAGGCAGAAAAGCCGGCGTCGCCGGCAATGACCGGATGGCTATGGCGGTCACGCCGTTGTCGCCGCGTGCGCGGCCGGGTGCTACCGTATCGATGCCGTGACCTGGACCCAGGTGAAGACCGATCTCGATCCGAAACGCTTCACCGCACAGTACAGGCGCTCCTCCAAAATACGAGCGCCTGGCAGGATTATTGCGATGGCCAGCGTTCCTTGGAGCAGGCCATCAAGCGGCTGGCGAAGTCGATGAAACAGGCTGCCTGAGAAGCCAGAGATCAGAAGCCGTAGCGTCGATCAAGTTCTTGGAGGGCAGCCTGAACCTCATCGATGGAAACCGAATCCGGTGTTCCGGGAATATGGCGGAACAACGGCTTCGAATCGACCGCGTAGAAATCCGAGGCCCATGCAGCCAGGATGGTCCGCTTGTCGTGTGCGGTGAGAGCAGTCGCTTTTACGACATCGATCGGCCGCTCAATCTGCATGCCCTGAAGCAGGATCGCCGGCCCCATCGCCGCGGCATTGCTCACGGCCTGCTGTAACATCTCGTGCATGTCGGCCTTCCTATCGAACGTGTGGATCTTTGTCCCGCCGAAGGTGCGATGCCGCGATGGCATCATTCTCCGGCGCCAGCAGATCATGCTTTTCAGCGAAGGCGGCGAATAGGCCGCGCGCGGTCTCCGCTTCGATCTCGCCGCGCAGTGCCGCACTACAGGCTTTCAGCGCCATCGAGTGTGCCGTGTCACGCAACGATGCTGGCCATTCAGCAAGGTGCCGGTAGGCATCCATGACGCTCCGGACCTCAGCCGGGAAGCCGAGGCCGACAAGGATGGCAACTGGTTGTCTGAACATATCGGGTTTCATTGTCTCTCTCCTTCCCAACCCGTGATGTTAACGGGCGCCGCTGCCCGCGACGCCCCTTCTCCGCAGTTTCGGTCAGGCGGCCTTTGGCGCTTCGATCTGCACCGGGGCGGTCGACTGCACGAGGGCCGGCTGGGTCTGGATTTCGATCTTCCTCGGCTTCAAGGCCTCGGGGATCTCACGAACGAGATTGATCGACAGAAGACCATTGTTCAAATCGGCACCATTCACCCTGACATGGTCGGCAAGCTCGAACCGGTGTTCGAACGGACGGCCGGCAATGCCGCGATGCAGATAACCTTCGGATGCCGTCTCCTGCTTCTTGCCAGTGACCGTCAGCAGATTGGACTGGAAGGTGATGTCGAGATCATCCTGGGCAAAACCTGCGACCGCGATCGAAATCCGGTAGCTATCATCACCGATCTTGACGATGTCATAGGGCGGCCAGTCGCTGATCGAACGGGCGCGCTGAGCGTTTTCGAGAAGATTGAACACCCGGTCGAAGCCGACGCTCGAGCGGAAGAGAGGTGCGTAGTCGTAAGATGTTGCCATAGCCATATCCTCCTTGAAGCAACATGGGTACGGAAGCGCCGAAAGGCGGCGCTCCCAGCAAGGCCAGCCCTTTTATCAGCGGTTGGCGGCAATCGATTTGGTTTTTGAGAATTTAGGATTCAAGAGCACCAGCCGAAAAAATTTAAGACCTCGCCGACGCACTGAAACCCTTTGCTCGGTTGAGGTCATAAACAGCGGCATTGTCCTGGATCTCGCGCAACCCTTTGTAAGATGCGTGTCGCCAATTACCGTCGTCGGTCCAGCCGCGGAATTCAATTTCCGCGATCAAGGTCGGCTGCGCGTAAACGTAGTTCTTGCCTTTAAGCGGCACGGCTGGTGTCCGTGTCTTCAGTGTGTCGAGCGTCTTCTTCAGGTAGGCTGCATCCTTTTCCTTGAAGCCCGTGCCGACGGCGCCGACATAGACCCAATCGTGGTCCCGGCGAGTTGCCAGCAGGAGGCTGCCAATCCCACCGTGGGCAACCGCCGACTGCTCGCAGCCGAGGATCATGAAACTCTCTCTGCACGCACGTGATCTTCAGCCAGTCGCCGGTCCGACCAGAGCGGTAGGGGCTATCTCGATGTTTGGCGATGACGCCCCCCATGCCGATCGAGTAGGCCTTGGCCAATAGCTCAGCGCCGTCTCCCTTTATCTCTTCGGACAACTGGATCGCACCGACGGCGCCCTCCAGCAAGCCTGTCAAGAGATGACGGCGAACTGACAGTTCGGTCCGGGTCAAATCGTGACCGTCCAAGTAGAGAAGGTCAAAGGCGAAGAGAACGGACTCCGTCGAAACGCGCTTGCCCCCTCTTCCGCCGAGCCAGCGCTGCAGCCCTCCAAAGTCCGGGCGGCCTTCCTCATTCAGTACCACCGCCTCGCCATCAATGAATGTCCGCTGTCCTGGATGAACGGATCGGCCGATTTTCCGTGCAATTCAGTTTGGGTAAACAGTCGATCTGCATTCATGTTTTCACCTGCCTTCTCAATTGTTCCGGATCCTCTTCATGAGCCACTTGTCCCGATCGTCGTTGCTTATTATTGACAGGGTCTTCGCGGCGTCCCGGTACCGATCTCATGGCAATCGTCGCAAGTAAGCATTGGAGCTGTTGCATGGCAATCTACAAGGGCGCATTGGCATTGCTGGGAAAGTCGGAAACCGACGCAGCGGTCGTGGATTACTTGAAGTCGCTGGGTGCGACGCTCCCGCTCACGCGACCGCCACGCGGCGAGAAGGAAACGAACGTCGAGG
The DNA here is from genome assembly GCF_019355535.1 of Agrobacterium sp. S7/73. Taxonomy (NCBI): domain Bacteria; kingdom Pseudomonadati; phylum Pseudomonadota; class Alphaproteobacteria; order Hyphomicrobiales; family Rhizobiaceae; genus Agrobacterium; species Agrobacterium sp. S7/73. Next base: position 25,618 of record NZ_CP072139.1, on the reverse strand, counting down.
TCCCCGGTCAACAGATTGAACTGCTCTTTACTCTCGGAAGCGAGTTGCCGAAAGGGACGCGCTTTGCGGAAGGGGAGTTGGTTCTGCGTACATTCTTCGTTCTTCCGGAGGAAGCCGGAAGACCGATCGATGGAACGCCTTTCGATCTCGATATGACCATGACCCGGGAGCAGGCGCGAGCAAAGTTTGGAGAGCCGGAATGGAGCAGCGGTGGTAGTTTGAAAAACGATCGCTGGGTGCTTGGAGACAAGCGGATGCTGCTAAGCTTCACCTCGGACGAACAGCGCATCCGACAAGTGTCAATGTCGCAATTGTTCGAGTGAGCGGGTGGCCGCTTCATCCTCTGTCGGCCTGAAAGCGCTTAGGCCGCTCTCCACCCCAACTGGGACATTCAGCCCAAACAGCCGAGCGACCGCTTTAGCGAAATTTGCGGCCCGCATGAACGACCGCAATAGAGCTTGAGCCAGATGCCTTGCGAGCGTCTTCACCTTGACAGGATTCGAACCCTAGATCCGTCTAATCACACCCTATGCAACTGGAACTATTAGAGGATCTGTGGCAATCTAGCATACGGGTTCGCTCGATCGGTACCTTCGGGTTACACATCAGTAATCCTGTCGAGGGAGGTCTTATTCAATGATTTTATCCCATTTGGGTCAGAGGTCTTAATCGGCGAGACGATGCGCATTGCGAAGAGGGCGAGCGGCACAACAAGCGCAGCGACGGTAGAGGTAGTGAAATACAGCCACCATGCAGCATTCGATAAACTATTCAAATTCACTACGTCCGACACGCCGTTGACATTCACGACCAATCCGGCAACCGCAGCGCCCAAAGCGCTAGCGAACTGTTGAATAATGGGGATAGACGCCGAGGTTAAATCCTCTTCGCGAGGCAGTGCGCGAGATAACACCGAACTTTGCAGATGTGGCCAACAAACACCTATCCCTAAACCCAATCCGGACAAGCAAACTACTATCGCGACCGTTTCGTTTCGGTCGACGGCGACCCTGGGCACAGGAAGAAAAATTGAAAGCCCTACAAACGACAGAAAAACAACGATGGGCCCAACGAGGACGGCAATTCGGGCTTTTCGTCCGATAAGTCCCGCGGAGCAGATCGCTCCCAACATCCATCCAAAAGCGATGGTCGACACCATATAGCCAGCCCAAAGCGGTTGCTGTTTTTTTAAGAGCTGCAAGAAGTACGGTACATAAATTTCACTCGCTTGGCAGGCGCAGATTAAGATCATCATAAGGTACAAAATGAATAACGGTGAGTGCATTGAGAATGCACCCGTGGGAAGGAGTTTTGCCAAGGAATAATTCTCGCGCCACACAATCACTGCCGCGCATATAAATCCGAGAAGAAGAAAGGCCCCTGCAATGAGAATATTCAATTCTGCGGCGGTGCCAGCCAACGAAAGCAACATGATCGACACCGAAAGAAGAACAATCTGAAGCAATGGTGGCGGCGAGTCTTTCGAACCAGCAAACTCCTCAGGCAGTACTGACCATGCAATGAAAAAGAGAAAACACGCCGCAGGCAGAAGTATCCAGAAAGAGAGCCGCCATAATTCTGCGGCAGCCATGACTCCGCCGATTGCGGGTCCCAATAAAGTCGCCCCCCCCCACACCACCGACATCAAAGCCAATGCTCTCGGCCATAAACTTTCTATAAATAACGCCCGGACCATAGAATAGGATATGGCGACAAGAATGCCCGCGCCGAACCCTTGAACAAAACGCCCTAAGAGCATGCTCTCCATGTGCAGCGCAGTACCACAGAGAAGGCTGCCGATGGCGAATGATGCCGCTCCGGTTGCGTAAACCTGACGAGGCCCCAACCCCGCCGGATGGTGGGCAACAAACACCGATGCGAGTATCGAGGCCACTATGTAGAGAGTAGTGTTCCAAGCGAGAAGATCAACACCACCAATATCTTTTACGATTGAGGGCATCAACGTCGATCCAACAAAAATGTTGATCGCGTGCAAAGCTATTCCGCCACCCAAGACCACTATCTTAGAAAAATTACCGCCTAAAAACAGCGACTTCCATTCCGCAAGAACACCCATTTAGATCCCTATCGAAACAGCTGTTATTCTGGGCTATATACCTCAATTGTCCATCCATCGGGATCTTGGAAATAAAGAGCAACACGAGACGTTCCTGTCATCTCATAGATAGTTGCCTCGGGATTGTTTCCCCTTACAAGGGTGACTCCATTGTTGCTCAGATGCTCCCCCCAAAGCAGCACTCCCTGGCGGTCAGTCCGAATTCCAAAGTGGATCCTCTCATCAGGTTTTCCTTGGTAATCGACCGCTTCCTCCAAGAAAAAATCGAAACCGCGGAAAGACGCGGCGATCTTCCTGGGGCCCAGATGGTTCACATACGAGAAGCCCAAAACTTCGCTGTAAAACGCCCATGAAATGTCCAAGTTCTTCACCAGGATGTTGAGATGTTTTATCTCGCTGACTTTTATTATTTCCAGCGTTGGATTAGACGCCATGATGATCTCCTTCAAACAGCAGTTTCTCAACTGCTCTGTTGACGGTCAGAATGGGTGATAAGCGATACGTTGTATCTGTGATCGAGAACCTGTCACTGATCATTCGGCCGCCATTAACTGATTATAGGGCACATCTAGTCTCACACTCACCGAAACGGTTTCGTCGCAAATGGTCACACCATAGACTCTTCCGTCGTAGCAACTCGCCACGAAGCTGCTTGTTCGTACATCCGTCGAAATCGATGAGATGCCGCTGGTGCTTGGGCGCACGACATTGAGCCACGTATTAGTCTCGAGGTTATACACTGCGATGCGTCCGCCGTAGTCTCCCGTGGCGATGTACGTTTCATTAGCAGCGACACATTTCGAAGAGTTTCGATGAGGCGTTTTTATTTCCTCTATCTCGCTCCGTCGCCAAATCCGTAAGGTTAGGTCCCTGCTCACGCTGCAAAATACGCCTGGCGCGACGACGGCACATCCGTTTGCGATCTGGCGGTGCTTTCCGATCCAAGTCTCAATGACTGAAAACGAGCCAATGGAGGCGACGGCCGCGTTGCGGTTGGCGCTAACTGCAAAGATCACTTCGCCATCTGTCGCCAAGCCCTTGATCGCATTTTCGTGCATCTTGATCGACGTCACGACTTCAACCTTGCCGTCGATCTCACGAATGATAACCACTTCGCCGGTGTAAGTTCCGATTGCGGCATGCGGAATATCATCGCGCAGAAACGCACATCCACAGTTTAGGGGAGAGTGGTGTTGATAAACGACTTCTCCCGTCATCGCATTGTGAATACTCCCCATCTGGCCGCCGGTCACGAGAGTGCTGCCGAAGCGCGTGAAAAAGTTGCAAAGACCGTTCATATCGGCAACAAACGCGTTGTCTTTCCTTACAATGCCAGCGTCGCCGACCGTATACAACGCGTCTCCAACTGGCAAAACCGCGTTCACACTTTTGCTCGCTTCATAGTCAATATCGTGCCAGGTACCGTTTCGAATATTGTAGACTGCATAGGTCGAGCCGAACGTGGCAAAAGCGATCTTCTCTTTACCCACGAAGGAGCAAGACCGAGGCCAGATTATATTTGGCAATGCAGCCTCGGCGAGTTTGACGATCGCTTCCGCATTGACTTGCCAGATCTTCATCTTCCGATCATAACTGAGACTGACCAGTTGCCGCGACACCGGAGAGTAAACAAGTCGTTTGATGCCGGCTTCATGTGCAGTCACACTCGAAATTGCTGTCTCTCCGCGCAGGATCGATATACGGCCTTCATCATCTCCCGCAAAAATAAGTCCCTCGGGGGTTATCGCTACCGTATCGGTTTCGATTCCGTCAAAGTTGCTGACAGAGAGTTGCGAACCATCGCCGGCTCTCCACTGGCGAACGGATCCGTCGTCGCTGCTCGAAACAATCTCGGTACCTGAAGGCATCCACGCGACCGAGATCACATCAGCAGTATGTCCGAGGCAAGTTGCCAGATGATTGCCGTCAATGTCGAAAATGCGGATCGAATGATCTCGTGAGCAGGTTGCGACACGTTTTCCGTCAGGGGAAAACGCCACCATCTCGACGTCATCTGTATGACCCGAAAGGACAGCTCGCAACCGCATTGATGGGACGTCCCAAATGCGTGCTGTATAATCGCTACTAGCACTGGCGAGCAGATCGCCAACGGGAGAGAATACGCACATGTTAGCCAGATGGTCGTGATTGACCTTGGCCAGGGCTTGATGCGACCGCGCATCCCAGAGGATCACCTGATTGTCGTACCCCGCGCTGGCGACGTACATATCCTGGAAGCTGGCAACGCCGCTGATTGGCGCGATGTGTTTCATGATACTGTTCTCCTCGTTTGTGGAACAAACTCAATGTTATGGCCTGCGAAAGCGACTTTGCTTTCGAGGTATCGGCGATTGAACTCATTGAGGTGAACGCCTGTTGGCAAAGCCTTCACAACGGCGATACCGGCCTCTCGGATTTCTCTTACTTTGAGAGGGTTATTGGTGATGAGGTGGATCGCGCCAAGTCCGAGAGCCAGAAGCATCGCACCGGCGGCTTCAAAGGAGCGGGGATCGGCGGCATGCCCGAGACGCACATTCGCCTCGAAGGTATCCAATCCTTCGTCCTGGAGTTTGTAGGCATCAAGTTTGGCGTTCAAACCGATCCCGCGTCCCTCCTGGCGCAGATAGATTATATATCCACCACATTCAGTCATGCGCTCAATCGCCTCGTTCAATTGAGGGCCGCAGTCGCATCGCAAAGACTGAAAAACGTCTCCCGTGACACACTCGGAGTGCACCCGAACGAGAGGCAGACCCTCAATCAGATGCGGGTTCACGCAAAGGGCAAAATGTTCCTTGCCATCGAGGAATCCATCGAAGGTGATGAATTCCGCGATCGCTTCTTTGATTCCCAGCGGGATTGTCACGCGCTGGCGAACAGCAATCTTATGTGATGCCATTTTCTCAGAACCTCCCGGATTTTGATTCAATGACGCAAAAAATCGACCGAGGTGTACTCAGCTGGAATCTAGTAGTTTTTACTTAAGCATTTGTTTTTATACGATTTTATTTCGTAAACGCTTAACTCAAACTTGTCTTTGGCGCAATTGTTAAAGTACGATGCGCCTGACAATTCCAGCGAGCAGACAGATGGGTGACGCGCAATACATGACTGCGCTAACTCTCATCAGCACCGGTTTGGGGGCGTTTTCCCAACCCGTCTGTCGGATACGTATCGTCCTGGACGGCAAAATCGTCGGCCGCGACATTACAAGTCCGATCGGAGGACCGCATGCCTAAAAGAATGCATTTCGAGAGGCTGGAGCGACTGCGAAGGGCGCGACCGCCTACAATAGGACCCTGTATTGGTGGTAAAGAACGGCTGATGCTCGTACCTTTGGGAGCCGATGATGTTTGTCCGACGTCGGTTCTCGAACTCATCAATTGGGCAGCGTCAGTTCCGGATTGCTCTGAGCGATACCTTACAAGGAGCGGAGGACGTTTTTTCAAACTGCCTGCACTGCAGGCGAGATCGATCGCGAGACATTGGCCATCAGGGAGGAGATCAGATGGATATAAATATGCCCGGCGTCAGCCGCTACATCGGAGATGCCGCCGATATCAATGCTATGTCGGACCGGGAAGCGCTTGGTACCGCGGAAGGCTTTCGTTCATGTCGTTTTGACTCGATCAAGGGTAATATCTTCGCTTTGAAGGGCAGCGGCAACGAAGAACTCGCGGCCGTGGTGGAATCGGCGTGGGCATCACTGGCCGATCGTCTGGCTGCAGGGATTTTGCTGGGGTTGATGGGAGACCATCGTCTGGCTGCAACGGCTCCTTGCATGATTGAAGTGCCGCGGGCGCAGGTCAAGATTGGAACCTCACCCACTGAGGTAGGTGCGATTTGTGCGCGACATCCGGATCTGGGATTGAAAGAAGAGTGGTTGATCAAAGAGACCCCGTCGTTTGAGATCAATCTCGAGGCTTTCAGAATCGGCAAATATCCGGTCACCAACATCGAATATCGCCGCTTCTTGGTCGAAAACCCCAGGGAAACGCCACCTACATCCTGGCCGTTTGGTTATTTTCCCTTAGAAAGGAGCAATCATCCCGTCTATTCCGTTAGGCCGGAAGCAGCCGACCGATATTGCAGATGGCTGTCCGAAAAAACCGGTCGCCTCTTCAGGCTCCCGACCGAATTCGAATGGGAGTACGCCGCCGCCGGCTCAACTGGTCTTGAATACCCATGGGGCGACGAATTCGACCCCGAAGCTGCCAACACCCTTGAGCTCGGTCTCTTCCGATCCGTGGCCGTTGGTTCTTTTGCAAAAGGCGCGTCTCCTTTCGGTGTTTTTGATATGGCGGGGACGGTCGAAGAATATGTCAGTGATTGTTATATGCCTTATCCCGGTGGCGAGTTCGTCCGTGACGATCTCGTCTCGTTTCTGGGCGATAAGTATCGGGTCGCGAGGGGTGGATCATTTACGCGGTTTCGAGACATGGCCCGTTGTCGACGCCGACATGGCGGTCCGCTTGACCGTTCGTTTTACGTAATGGGTTTTCGGCTGGCAGAAACGATCACATCATGACGTCGTGGAGGCCAACCCAAAATTGTGAACACAACTAACATTGACCTCTTTATACAATCGTGATCCATTTATCTCGCATAGGTTGAATATCAGGCGGGAGGCCTGCTATGTTCGATAGAAATCCACCGGCTTTCGAGACGCTAGAGGATGCCAGACGTTACCTCAGGTCCTTTGTGGGCATTGCAGGCATAACCAACCTGGCGTACCTCGCAATCTCGCTTCCTTTTGCGGAGGACGCCGCTCCACTCGCCATAGCCACCTACTCGGCAGAATGGGCGAGTCATTACCTCGGCAGGGAATATTTCCGAATTGATCCTGCAATTATACAAGGCCTGACTGGCATTCTCCCATTCGATTGGAGTTCACGACCATACACAGGGGCCGCAATAAAGCGATTTTTTGGAGAGGCAAAGGAATTCGGGGTTAGCCACCAAGGCCTCTCCTTCCCCATTCGGGGCGCCTACGGCGAAAAGGCAATGTTTTCGATCAATAGCGATCTCTCTTCCCGCGACTGGGAACAATTCAAATCCCTGAGATTTGGCGAAATCGCCATGTTTGCTTACTTTTTTCACCTCGAGGTTCTGGCCTTGTGCGGTGCAATGGAGATTCAAGCGCCTCAGTTATCAAAGCGCGAAACGGATGTTTTGAAGTGGGCCTCAGAAGGCAAGTCCGCTTGGGAAAGCGCAAAGATCATGGGCTTGACCGAGAACACGGCAAACTTCTATCTCCGAAATGCGATCTCAAAACTATCCTCGTCCAACAAAACTCAGGCGGTTGCTGTTGCCGTGCGCCGGGGCATATTATGAAGTCAATACTCAACTAATCGAGTATTTATCAACACGACATGCATGAATATGTTGCGACCGTCTTGGAGGAGCGGTTTGATGATTATTTTCGATTATGCCGACCAGCTCGCGCAAACAAACAAGGAATTGCTTGACCAGCTCTATCGACTTCGAGCCCGATCGTTTCTCGACAGGAGAGGCTGGTCTGTCGTCGTCAACGCCGGGAAAGAAATTGATCGCTTTGACAAGCTAAATCCGCTTTACGTTCTGTCGGTGAGCCAGCAGGGGCAACTTCTCGCATCGCTCAGGCTCCTCCCCACAACAGGTCCTCACATGCTCTCGGACGTTTTTCCCGAGACAATGAGCAGGACACCTCTCATTCGCCATCCGTTGATCTGGGAAAGCTCCCGATTTTGTGTCGACACCAAAGCCGTCACTGACCACACTGACCACGGACTAAACTATACCACCGGCGAGCTGTTGACAGGCCTGTTTGAAATTGCGCTTGGTGCGGGTGTTCTGAACATCGTGTCGGTCTATGATTTGTTCCTTGAGCGTATTCTCCGCAGGGCGGGATGTCGGTTCGATCGCTTGGGATCGCCTTACGAGTACGACGGCTTACCTACCGTTGCCGGCGTCTTTGACGTGTCTGCCGACTCGATCCGTTCCATTCGGGAAAGATCGGGGATTCGAGGCGATGTCTTTGAAGATTCTTCAGATCCGCCCAAAATCCAGCGGAGAGCTTGAAGAGATGGAACCAGCACCCACTGATATGTCCTCAATGAGTGTTGCAAACGAGCTTGCGACCCTCACGAAAAGAGAAAAAGACGTGCTTCGGCTGATCGTACAGGGGCGGTCTGCCAAGGAAGCAGCTGTGGATCTCGCGGTCAGTAAGAGAACCATTGAGGTCCATCGATACAATGCCATGAAGAAGCTTCGCGCCAAAAATACAGCGCAGATTGCGTTTCGATATGCCTCTCAGCTTTTGGCAAGCAACTGAGGCATGTCTTGCTGTTGAGCCGACGCATGCGTCACTCCAACGAACTATGAAAGCAGCGGATCTGGCGCGAGCGTGCCCTGGCCGGTGATCCTACTTGGCACCTGGCATGCCTGCTGATCGCCAAGCGCGGCTTCCTCCGACTACTTGCAGGACTTGGTCCGAGTGTGTGCAGTGATCGGCATAACCCAAACAAACAGGAACGACGAGGAAGAAAATGAGCGATGCAATTCCAGAAATGACGGTAGGCTCCATTTTCAGGATGGGCGACCAGTTTCATGATTCAGCGCTTCTACATTTCGCCGTCGCCGAACGGCTTTTCGATGACCTTGTTGATCAGACCAGCGCTGCCGAACTTGCAGCACGCCGCGGTTGGCTGCCGGAGAAAAGCGAAATCGTCCTTAACGCGTTGACCGCTTTGGGATTGCTTCGCAAGACTGGTGAGAGGTTCCAGAATACGCTCTCGTCTGGCTCATTCCTTCGCTCCACATCCACAGAGTTCGTTGGTCCCATTATCGATCATCAACGGCTACAATGGTCCCTTTGGTCAATGATAGGGCAGTCTCTTGTCACACAGCATTCCACCGTGCATCAGCAGGAGAATCGGCTGGCCAGTGACAGCAAGGCCAACGCTGCATTCAATCAGGCGATGATACGGCTCGCAAAGGATAACATTGCCCAGTTGTTGGAGAGCGGCCTGTTTGCAGGTGCCGGACGAGTACTCGATATATGCGGTGGACATGGTGCCTATCTAGCGGAAATAGCCAAACAATACCCGAACGTTACCGGTGAGGTCTGGGATCTGGCGACGACAAGAGAAGTTGCAGAGCAACAGTTCCGCTCGGGTTCCCTGGAGTCCCGCCTCAGTTTCCGCGAAATTGACATACGTAAAACTGATTGGCGGACGGATGAGCAGTGTGATCTGTGCATGCTAAACGACTGCTTGCACTATTTCACCTACGCCGAAATCCAGGTGATCATTGAGGGCGTGGTCTCGCTACTCCGCCCGGGCGGCAAACTTATCATTCTGACGATGACGCTTGATCCCACCGGGACGGCGCCTCCCAGTGCAGCAGGCTTTTCACTTCACATGATGCTGAATACGCGTCACGGCAAACTTCATCCCACTGATTCAATTGTTGAGTTGCTGCGTGGGGCAGGCCTGCAAACGACCGCAACGACGATCGGGGCACTGGCTCGCTACACGATGATCGTCGGCGAAAAATAGCTAACCATCAGGAGGCGCCGGTGGAGAAAGTTGCGATCGTTGTGTGCGCAATCGACGGAATGGAAAGCATGGAGACCGGTGTCGGTGTCGTCGTCAACTCATTCATTGAACACTTCTCGGAGGCGGTCGAAGCAGAAGTGTCGGGCACTCAAGTTTCGGTCTCTCTGCATTGTTTTTTTCCTAAAATGCTCGAAGGGGCAACTGGGCTGCGCGAGGACCTATTGGCAATAACAAAGCAGAAATGCGCCGAGACAGGCGGAAACATCGTCTGCCTCCCCACGTTGTCGGACGCACGCGATTGGACCAGCATGTGGTTCGGCACTTCGATGAACTCCGTTCTTCAGCAATGGTCTTTCTTGAGCCGCGAAGCAGCAAAGAAGCTGGATGAGCTTTGCGAGCGATACGATCGAGTGGTCGCGGTTCTTCACGACACGCCCTTTGCGGCGACGATGAAATATTTGAAATCTCCTGAACGCCTCTCCTGTGTTTGGGTCCCACACAGCCTGGGCTCGATATTTGACATTGATACGGACAGGTACGAATTCGAAAGGCACGCCATACAAATACACACTTCGCTGCACGGTCGGGTGGGGTACGTCAGCGGGTTTTTCCAAACAGTACTTCGCGAGCAATATGGCGTGTCTCAAGTCGATATGTTGGCCTTCGAACACGTGCTCGACCTGAATTCCTCGCGCTATCAGAAAAAATTCGGTAGCCGATCAGATTTTATCGACCTACTGCCGACAGCTAGTCCCCTCATATTCTCTTGGGGGCGCTGCAAGCCACAAAAGGGATTCGATCTCATTCTCGAGGCAGCTGCAACATTCCTCACCGACCCGGACTTTGATGAGTACCACCTGGCACTACTGATGCCGGACGCGACCGCCGAGCCAGACTATCTCAATCGTGTCAAGGCGTTGGCGGAGGTGCTACCGAAAGACCGAGTCACGATCGGGTGGGAATTTGATCCGGACGCGCCCTATGCTGTCCTGTCAAGCCGTAACCTTAGGTATGTCATTCTGGCTTCGAGATTTGAGGCATTTGGAATCGTTGCGTGTGAGGCAAAAGTCTTCTGCGCCAACAAAGTGAGAATCCTCTTCAGTCCTATCGAACCGTTCATAAGAACGTTCGACGGAACGGAGAATTCCGTTGTGCTACGCAATCTGTCTGCCGGCGCAATTCTCGACGCCCTCCGGGCGGGGAGCGAAAGCGCCACAGCACGAACACACGACACAGAGGACTACTTAACCAGACAGCGGGAAATAATCGGCGCGCTTCTTCGCCCTGGCACAGTCACCACAAGATCCATTTGAACTGAATCGGAGAGCAGAATGCGCATGGATGATCGTTTTGAAGCGTCCGTTATAGTTCCGACCTATAACAGGGCGCAGTTATTGGACTGGACATTGCAGAGCCTTGAGAGGCAAGTGACTCGTCACGCATTTGAAGTCATCGTCGTCGATGACGGGTCATCCGACGACACACAGGCGATCGTGGCGCGACACACCGGTGCGCTTTGTTTACAATATCATTTTCAGGAGGATATCGGCTTTCGCCTTGCGGAGGCGCGCAATACCGGGATCATCGCTGCCAACGGAGACATCTGCATATTCACTGACGCCGGCGTCCTGCCATCCTCTCGTTTCGTTGATGAGCACGTCAATTGTCACAACGAGGACCTTCGGTCCGATGCTGCAGTCGTCGGCTACACCTATGGCTTCCGCGGACAGATGGAGGACTATGCCGATTTCGAGCATCTCGTTGATCCCGATGATGTTACCGCGACCATCCTGCGGTTGGAAACAGTGAGGTCAGGTCACGATATCCGGGACGAGAAATTCTACGCAATTTATGGAGAGGATCTTGCGGTACAGCCTGCACCTTGGGTCGCTTTTTGGGGCTGCAATATTTCCGCAAAACGTTCCGCCCTCATGAAAGTTGGAATGTTTGATCCCAACTACAGAGCCTGGGGTTTTGAAGATCTCGACTTGGGCTATCGTCTTTTTGTTGCCGGAAACCGGTTTTGCTTCCGCCGAGCGGCAACAGCGGTCCATTACCCGCAAGAAAAGGACAATGAACAGTCCGACCGATCGGATGTTGAAAATAAGAAATATTTTCATCGCAAGTTTAGGAACAGGGAATCGAGTCTGATCTCGATGACACCCTATAACCTCCGGCTCAACGGCATGATGCTTGCAGGAATGTATCCGCAGGTCTTCAATGAAACCTTTCTTGAGGCCGCAGGATGGTGAGCACCAAAGTGGCTGTTAAGCCGGGTGCCATCAATCCCTGAGTTTTGACTGCGTTACCGTTGCCTGGTTGGCACGCCCGAGGCCTGGAGGGACAGATGAATATGGAACAGACAACCGCATCGAACCGAAAGAATAACTATCGCGGTCTCGTACCGACGCTATCAGCGGATCACAAGCACCTTGGCGGAAATATCAAGTACGGCGATCCCTTTACATACTGCCCGTCTGTATTGCGGTACGTCGTATCCCGCTTTGCTGTCCGAACCGCCTTGGACGTAGGGAGCGGCACCGGCTATGCGGCAGACTTTCTCTACAGGCAGGGCGTGAGCGTTATCGCAGTGGACGGCCTTGGCGAGAACGTCAGGAACGCAGTTTACCCTACCCTCATGCACGATCTCACGAAATCCGCCGTTCATTGCAACGTTGATCTCGTTTTGTGCCAGGAGGTCGTTGAGCACATTGATGAAGAGCATCTCGACAATGTCCTCTCCAGCCTGTGCTGTGGGAAAATCATAGTCATGACTCACGCACTGCCTGGCCAGCGCGGTCACCACCATGTCAATCTACAGCCGCCGAAATATTGGATAAAGCATCTCGAAGACCGTGGTTGCGGGTTATTGGCCGAAGATACGGATCGTATCCGTCGATGTGCGGAAGTCGATGGTGCATCCTTCATGCGAGATACCGCACTCGTTTTCGCGAACTATGCCAATTACTAACTGGACGGTTAGCCAAACCGGAATGTTTCTTACGCCATCGCACTTTGGTGAAGCGCACTTGGCGTCGTGAGGGCAGACGGACTGTAACCAGGCCTTTCGCGTACAAAGAAGATCTTCGCGGCGCAGTACTCGCTCGGATGTACTGCCAGTACCACCGAATTAGCCGATGGAAGGGCCACTTTATTTGACCATCAGCACTGAAAGGAAGTGATTCAGTTAATCCCCGACGAGGTGCAAGGCGCCAAAGCACTGAGGCACCCATACCGCAATCGGTTTTTGATGACGAACGCAACGAGGATCATTGATATGTTTGCGCAAAATGTTGAGTGCGAATTTGATACTGAGCGGGCGCTGATCAGTTCCACGATCACCCACGCAGATCCCTATCCAAAGTTCATAAATCCGAAACGCTGGCTGGAAAATCGGGAAATCCACGCCAAAGCATTCTCCGCTCTGCATCACAGTTACGAGGTTCCCGAGCATATTAGGTTCCAATTTAACCGAGGTGGACCGGTCGACTATGAGATGTTGTACTCGCTGGTAAGAGGTCCGATCGTCGCCTTTCTGTCCGCTCCAGAATCTCAGCGGAGCGCTTCTATCACGGAGGTCGCCGCGGAGGTCGCCGAAAAATCGACGCAACTTTTTTGCCGACAGTCGTTCGACCGCGCTGACCAGAAACTGAGCGAATTCTCGGATACCTCGGTGTCTATCGCGATAATAATTCCCTTTCGTGCAACAGCAGCGTCAGATGGGCGCCTAGAAAATCTCCGGCTTGCCCTCCAACGACTGGCAGAAGCCAGGGAGCGATTTACCAACCTGACGGTGGCGGTCGTCGAGTCAGACACCATCAGTCGATATGAGGGCGAGGTTACGGCGAGCGGCGCCATCTATCGGTTCCAGAAAGACTCTGGACCTTTCAATAAGTCGGCCGCCATCAACCTTGGATATCGTTCACTCCCTACCAAACCGCAATTGCTTTGCGTCCTAGACAGCGACGCCTATCTCGATCGGTTTTTCATAGACATTTGCATTACCGGTTCGCTTCTACGCGGCGACTGTGCGTCCATGCCTTTCCGCGACATGTTCTTTATCGACATTTTCGGTTCTTCCCGCCTTCGTTCACAAGGCGTGAAAGGCACGGGCCCACTTACAGGTTATCTTACGAAAAACTCGCCAGGCGGCTGCATTTGGGTAACAAGCGAAATCTTCGAGCGTGTCGGCGGGTTCAACGAAGGCTTCGCAGGATGGGGCGGCGAAGATCGTGATTTCTACAACAAGGTCGCCGGCCTCGTTCCTGTCATTCGCCATCGGGGTGTCTTCCTGCACCTGTTTCACGAGCGGGCGCCGGAGATCCATGCTTGGGCCCGGAACGGTGGTCCCTGGCAAAATAATTATAGCAAGCGAGAAAATCCGGATCAGGAGCTCATACACTCAATATCTCTCCCCGAGCGGCCATCCGCAATTGACGTTTGAAGGAGATCAAAATGAAGGTTGTAGTTACAGGCGGCGATGGGTTCTGCGGCTGGCCAACGTCGCTGCATCTTGCCAACAGAGGACATGAGGTCCTCATCATCGATGATGGCTCGCGTCGGCGAATTGCCGACGATCTCGCAGCGCAGTCGCTTACGCCTATCGCTAGCCTTGAGCACCGCGTTATAACCTGGAACACGGAATTCGCGGGAAACCTACAATTCCAGTCACTGAATATCGCGGAGAACTTCGATGGGCTGAGGTCTGCACTCCGGCAATTCGAACCGGATGCGATCGTTCATCTCGCCGCACAGCGGTCAGCCCCGTATTCAATGGGGGACCAAGTAAATGGTTACTATACAATCTTCAACAACATACTCGCCATTCAGAATGTTTTGCATTTGCTCGCATCCGAGTTTTGGGGCGTACGGCTCGTTCACCTAGGGTCGATCGGCGTTTACGGTTACAGCGATCATCCGGGCGTTATCCCAGAAGGCCTCGTCGACTTTCGCTATGTCGCAGGCAACGAGCGCCCCGCTCGCGTCCGAGCGCGATTCCCGGTCAACCCCGGCTCTCTCTATCATGCGTCAAAGGCTCAGATTGGCGTCTTGCTCGATTACTATCAATCTATGTTCGGCCTCGACGTGGTTGATCTTTACCAAGGCATCGTATGGGGAACGCAAACGGCCGAAACGCAGATGCACGAAAATTTCGTCAACCGCTTCGACTATGACGAATATTACGGAACCGTCGTTAACCGCTTTATGGTGCAGGGAAGTCTCGGCCTCCCGCTTAGCGTCTACGGAAAGGGAAAACAAACCAGGGCCTTCATCCACATTTCTGACACCGTCAAATGCATCGAAACCGCGCTCACTGCCACACGCCGCAACTCACCAGGGGTACAAGTCTATCATCAAACGGCAGAGACGCTTTCCGTCAGCGCCGTTGCAGAAACTGTCGCGCGGTTTACCGGAGCCGAAATCGGCACCATACCCAACCCCCGCGGGGAAGTGGAAGATCACCGATTTGCGGTCGCATCCAACCGGTTTAGAGACCTCGGACTTCGCCCACACACGCTAGCGGACGATTTGCTTCAGGAGATGCAACAGACCGTATTCCGCTACCGCACACGCCTGAATGGTGATGTGATTTCTCCGAGCGTGATTTGGCGACATGCAGACCATCGCTCCAGTGGAAACAGTGGACCCGGCCCCTTTTCCACCGAGAACGCATAACATGCGGCGAGTATTCTCATCAAACAACTCAAGAAAACTGGCACCCCTCCAATGACAGAGGAACATTATGGACTGTAGCGTCATCATTCCACATCGTGACCGCCAATCGGCTCTGGGCGCAACGCTCGCCTCGCTTGAAAAACAAGTCACATCCCGTCGCTTTGAAGTCATTGTCATCGATGACGGCAGTATCGAACAACCGGACGCGATGTTGATGACGCAATTCTCGGAGCCTCATTTTGTCTTCGTCAGCCAAGAAAGACGGGGCATCAGCGCGGCAAGAAATACCGGTTGGAGACGGTCCTCCGGACGGATCATCATATTTCTCGATTGTGACCAGGTGACGAAGCCGGATTTCGTGGAAAACAGTTGCTTGCCATTTGATGAGTACCCGGACGACATCATTCAATTTGGAGAACGTAATTTCCTGACGGACTCTGCCGATGTCTCTGGAGACGCACCTTGGCACCAACCTTCTCGGCCCGACGAACGCTTCCGGGTGTTTGACCTACTTTCCTGCAATATGAGTTCGATAAGAATGGGTTGGCACCTATGTTACGGGCATAACGTTGCTGTGCGACGCGAAACGCTGATGCGTGTCGGTGGCTTTGATGAGGATTTCACCGGCTGGGGATTGGAAGATTGCGAATTTGCCTTTAGGCTCGTCTCCACTGGTTCCAAGCTCGTTTTCAATCCTGCCATTGCGGCATACCATCAACACCACGAGACACTGGACAAGCAGAGCCGCTTTGAACGCTGGTCGTCCAATCTGCTCGTATTTGAGAATAAGCATCCGTGCTTCGCCGTAAGGCTCCAGCACATTGTAAAAGATTATTTCGATCCTCGCAGTTCCTCGAAAGACTGGACGCGCTGCGTCTTGGCCATGGAATTCGCCGCTCGTACCCAAGCTTTCGGCATTCCAACCAGCAAAGAAAGCCACGTGCTCTTCAATCCATCCCTGTCTCAGGTTATCGAGGCGGGGGAGAGGTTTTCTGACTACAATATTGCCGTGATGATGCCACGCCGGGAATTCATGAAGGCCGTCACGATTCAGATCAATCCCAGCTTTCGAAACGTCCGTTTGCATGTCTATGATGACCGACAAGGTAATTGAATGCCGCAGAATATGAGGGGCAACTGCCTCTTATTTTGGACGCGCAGTCCGCAACATTCACTTCACCCGCGGAATGACGGGCGGGTTTAGGAGTAGCAAAGCGTATAGCACTGCCGCCCCACCGCCGATACCGAAGCTCGCGATAAAATTCGAAAGCCAAAGATCAGGTTTCGATGTTGATGCAATCCAGTAGACAATAGCAAAGACCACGGCAGGGACCGAACTAACGGCGATCCGGCGACGTACAAGGGGGTGAGAGCTCAGCGCTACGGAGGAAAAGCCTGCAGGCACACCGACCACACATACCGTCGCAAGCTCTGAAAGAACAAATGCTTTTCCGAGAAACGTACCAATGATCGCGAAGATACATATCGCGACTGCGACCGCCACCACGTATATTCCGATCGCCATCGCTACCGAAAATCTAAGCGGGAACTTCTTGGTCGAGTACCTGAACATCATCACCATCATCGGACCTCGTCATACCTGTAACACCACGATCTTACGGTTGTAGGACCTCAACAGTACTTGAGGTCAAGCAAAAATCCTGAATTCGATTGTGCTCGAAAGTGGGGCAGATCAATCCCGGAACCAATTCGCGAGAAATCGAGGGAACAAGTGAATACGAAACGTTTGTTGCCATGCTCTTTTAAGTCCTTGGGGCAAGGATCGACCCCAAAATCCCGCCGCTAAGCATCAGTCGAAGTTGCGCAATTTGAATTCTAGTTGAGCAATCTGCGCCCGCAGTTCCGCCTCGGTGCTGTTAATATATTGGATGTTTTTTACAAAATTAGCGGGATGAACAAGATCATAAAACGCGCCCGCGCGATCTTCGGCATGAAATCGGAAACTCACCGGACTTCCTTCCCTGGCAAACAACAAAATGTTTTGCCGGTACCACCACTCCACAGCATTGTTTGTCCAGATTTTCGGCCTTATGACGTCGTAGCACTCGTAGCCCGTCGTGCGAAACAGCTCCGCCCAATAGCTCTGCCACCGCTCGTTCAGATGGTTTGTTCCACCTTGGAACGGGATCGCCGCGCTAAAAAGCACGACATCCGACGCTCGACACAAAAGCTCCACGAAGGTTTCTGCAGACGACGGACGTAGGTGCTCAGCAACCTCTAGGGACAAACACAAATCGTATCGCATCGAAACGGCTATACTTGGGTTTTCAAGGTCCTCCGTCTGCAAATCAATCTCAGGCGAGAGAAGGTCTTCTTTTCCGATCCAGGCACCTTCAACCCCTTGCAGAATCTTTGAACCAAGAGAGCCAGCCTCGCGGAGCCACGCACCTCGACCACATCCGATATCGATCACCGACTCAGGTTTGAAGATCTCATACAAAACCGAAAGCACCACTTTCGCTGAGCGAGTCATTCCGTCACGGTGAGCTTCATAGAAACTATCAGGATAAGACACGTCCCTCTCCGAAGCTTTCATCACGAACTCCAGTTCTTGCCCTAAGGCGAAATTGTGCTGGTCCGGTGGCTCAAGGCCACACTCAGTCCCATCTAGTACCGCGCGCCTAAGAGGATAAATTTCGATGCAGCCAGCCATCTACTAGCAAAACAAAACAGCAAATTCCGATAAATATCAAGAATATACTCACGAATTTTATGAACAAAATCAGCTGAAAATAGTAAAATAAGTAAATATACGTAGACACGCCGTCGGGGAGTTGATCTCCCGCATGAAGAGCGCGATCAAATACCCTCGCGCGTCTCGATGTTATCTGCCTCAAGTTGTGGTGGACTTTTGCTTGACTCCGACGCGGTCACAGATTTGAAAAAATCTGTCCAATTAACGGAGACCATCGCTGCCCCAACAAGACATAAGACGCCGGCGACGAGTGGTATCTGGTGCAGGTCCACAACTGACATAGTGTAAGCGAATAGTGTCGCCGCAATCATGGATCCCAGAAACCCTGTTACTGTAATAAGAGAACTTCCGAGGCCGGGTCCACGCACAATCTCCTGAACGTAGCCTATGCTTACACTCATGATTGCCGAAGCCGCGATCACATGGGTGGATAGCCATAAATAGTAGAGAATTGGAGAGTTGATCACTGGAACCAGAAGCAGGTGGATCGCCTCGATGAGCGCTGCGATCGTTAACACTCTTCGGTTGGTCAGGCGCTTCAAAAGGACGGCCCATCCGAAAATCATCGGAATTTCCAAAAGTGCGATACCACCGCTAGCTAATCCGAGCATGCCCACGCTTTGTGCGTAGGTTTCCGTTATAAGAAGTGGAAAAATCAACCCATAAAGTTTGAGGCAGCCGTCCAGAAGACCTGCTGCCAATAGGGGCGCGATTGTGGTCCGAGATAGTAACCCTTTGATTGTTGTTCCGTCACCATACCGATCGCTACGGATTGGGTTTGCGGAGCCCGATATGAGAAAGAGCAAAATTCCATAACACGCTGCGGAGACGAGAGTGAGCGACACCAGTGTCGTGCCCTGCCATAAGAGGAAAGCCGTTAAAGCAGGCGCCATCGTCCATGCTAACGAAGACGACGCCCGGCCAGTTGCAAGGAGGAACGGACGTCGTTCTGCTGCGAGGTTCAATATCTGCTCGCGTAGAATTGCAAAGTTCTGTCCAGGTAGGGTCGCCGGAATTGGAAGGATCAGGATGAACGCGACAGCAAAGAAGTAGTCCGATCGAGAAAGGAAGATGAGGAGAAAGGCCGCCGCGCCCAATGCCGCACTCAATCTGAGGAAAGTCACACGATGTTGCGAATACCTATCAGTCAAAGATCCGATAGAGATTGCGACTAATACGGTGACGCCTGAATTGATAGCGAGCAGGAGCGAGTAAGTTTCAACGTTAAGCCCGAAAGTTTGAAGTGCTAAGAGCGTTTGATATGGGGCAATTGCTGCTGACGCGAATCCAGAAAGAAATATTCCGAGGATCGCCGATCTCGTGGGGTTTTTTTGACGCATGCTGGTGATCGCGGTTACCATCTGACCTCGAGCGAGGATCGCCGATCTCTGCTGAGAGGTGAGCAGACTTTGCGACCATTGGGAGCGGATACCAAATTAATCTACCCTTCGTCGAAGAACCTGTCCATGAGCCGTGATGCGCGTTTGATCAACGTGCTCTATCTAGCGAATAACGTCAGTGCTTTCTGAGAGAACGCTCTTCGCTTCGCGCCATCAACCTAGCCAAACCGTTTTGCTGTTGAACAGGATCGAACCCGCGACCCCGTCAACAAAGCTCTTATCAAATGAAAATTTGTCAATTACGGCATCGTCTTATCCTAGGGCCAACTGCTGTCTTCGTGTTTTTTAAGTACAATTAAAATTCTTCCCACTGGTCTGCTTTGAGAGCAGCGTTTCCATTAAAAGCGCTCGTGATTTTCGTTGCCGCACCACGGGCTGGCGCAACCGGGCGTACGCCCGTCTGAATCATGGCCGTCAGTCCAAATCAATGGGTCCTGTCCCTAGCTCGCGGCAAGTTGGACGCGCTCGATGAGCTCCTCCCTACGTGAACGCAGTTAAGGACTGTTTTTTCGACTGTGGTAAACGTCGTCATTTCTTGCAAGCGCGTATACATGGACGTAGTGGATCGGTACGAGACCCGCCTGGTCGCAACACGCCACCACGCATTAATCTTACGCGCTGACGGCCAATTCGACGGGCGTATACTTCAATTCGTCAACATATCCGTCCTTGATATTTCGGATCGAAGGCAAGGTCGCGACGAAGGCGTCGACGCAGGATGGATCGAACTGACTGCCAGCGCGGCTGCGGATGTGAGCGACAGCCTGCTCGACGCTCCAAGCCTCTTTATATGGTCTGACGGTCGTGAGCGCGTCGAAGTTATCCGCGACAGCAACGATACGGCCGGCAAGCGGAATTTCCTCGCCGACCAGTCTACGGGGATAGCCCTGACCGTCCCATCGCTCGTGGTGGGACCCTGCGATTTCAGCCGCAAGACGAAGAAGGCTCGACCGAGATTCATTGAGGATATCGGAGCCGATCAAGGTGTGCGTCTGCATCTCCGAGAACTCTTGTTCGGTGAGCTTGCCCTTCTTCAGGAGGACCGCGTCACGTATACCAACCTTCCCGATGTCATGCATCGGGGACGCCAGCCTTATGTTCGTGCAGGTTTCGGGCGGGAGGCCCAACCCCTGCGCGATGGCTTCGGAATATGCCGCGACACGCTTGGTATGAAGGCCGGTTTCCGAATCCTTGTAGCTGGCCGCGATCGAAAGGCGGTCGATGATTTCTTCCTCGCGCGCCCTGATTTCCTCGGTCGCCTTTTCGATCTCCTGGCGCAGCCACTCCGCCTTGTCGGCCAGTTTGTTACGGGCCTCGACCAAAGCGACGAGGTTGCGCATCCGCGCCTGGAATTCCAAGGGGTTCACGGGCTTTGTCAGAAAGTCGATCGAGCCGGCATCCAGGCACGTCATGCGGGTTGCGAGGTCATTGTCGGCCGTGACCATGACATAGGGCTTGTCGCGATATTTCTCGAAGAAATTGATCTCGCGAAGCAACTCGACACCGTTGTAACCCGGCATCTGGTAATCGACCACGGCGATGTCGAAGTCCAGTTTCGGCATCGCGGCGAGGACCTCGGCCGGGTCGGTATAGGCCAATGGCTCGCAACCCTTGATTTTCGACACCAGCTTAGACAGGAACATGAGGTTGGTACGGTTGTCATCAACAATAAGAATGCGCATTCACTGGCTCCTTATGCGGCCCGTTTTGTCCGCTGCGTTTCGATGTCAGCGGCCATGGCCGCCATTCCGGACTGGGATGCGCGCGTCTCCCTGAGAGACTGCGCGGTATGTGCGACACTATCGAAGCCGAGGTTGCCCGCCGCGCCTTTGAGCGTATGAAGCAACCGATCTATGTCGTTCGACCTTTCATGCAACACGGCTTCGGCGAGATCAGCGAGAATTTGAGACGCATCGTCGAAGAACGCGTCCAGCAATTCATTGTATGCGTCCTCGCCAAGCGCTTCGACGATCTCGGCTTGACGGTCGTTCAACGCCGCGACGGGGACAGAAACAGCATCCAACGCCACATTGGCCGCTACCGTAGCTTCCGGGCGAACCTCGAAAGCGGAAATAAGTCTGGCGAGCTGGTTCTTCGTTACGGGCTTCGATTGGAACCCGTTCATGCCTGCGGCTGCGCATAGACGGCGGTCGTCTTCAGAGGCGTTCGCCGTCATGGCGACTATCGGTATGTCGTTTCCCATGCCGCGGATCACCTTTGTTGCCTCTATTCCGTCCATGCGCGGCATCTGCATGTCCATCAGCACAAGGTCGAACCGAGACGCGGATATCATTTCGACCGCTTCGGCTCCGTCGTTGGCCACCTCGACACCCTGTCCGAGATGGCGGAGAAAGCCAGCCGCGACCTGCTGGTTTACGAGGTTGTCTTCGACAAGCAGAATGTTGAGCCTGGGTATCACGCCAGCAAAGTCAACCGGAGCTTCAGCCTGCGCCGTGGCACTCTTGTCAGCCCTGTCGACCGGGATTTCGAACCAAAAAGTGCTACCCTGTCCCTTAGCACTCCGCACGCCGATCCTGCCGCCGAGAGATTCGACGATTTCCTTGCAGATGATCAGTCCCAGCCCGGTTCCGCCGTAATTTCTGGAAATGCTCGCATCCACCTGGGAGAAAGGCTTGAACAGGCGGCCCTGCCCTTCCTCGTCGATCCCGATCCCGGTATCTGTCACCGCCAACCGCAACAATGTCCGGCCGTCGGCGGCCTCTTCGGAAAGCTTCACCGCGACCGACCCGTGTGACGTGAACTTGATGGCGTTGCTTAGCAGGTTAAGGATGACCTGACGTAGGCGGGTCTGGTCTGTCATGACGTAAATTCCGTCGGACTTGTCGGGAATGTCCGCGACGAGCCTATTGCTCTTTTCCGCAGCACGGTCGCGGAGCATCTCCACGGTATCCGACACCAGCGCGGCTACGTCGGTAGGACCGATCTTCACGTCAATCTGTCCGTTTTCCATCTTCGCGAAGTCGAGAATCTCGTTAAGGATTTCCAGGAGCGATTGTCCCGAGCGGCTGATAGTCTGGACTCCCGTGCGGACCCGGTCCGGCAATTCCGAAAGTTCGAGCAGTTCCGCCGTTCCGAGGATGGCGTTGAGCGGCGTGCGCACCTCGTGTCCCATGGTCGCCATGAACTGCGACTTTGCCCTGTTCCCCGCCTCCGCGGCAGCAAAGGACTCCTTTAGTTCCCGGGCCATGTCCTCGAATTCGAGACCTGCCGCACGGACAGATCGGAGCTGCCGTCTGAGTGAGACAACTAGAACCCCGACGCTGAGCGCGAGGACAAACGTCACCGCGCCCGTCTTGACCTGTAGTGACTGGAGAGCTTCACGCGCATCCGCACGTTCGGAGCTGACTTTGTTGTTGGTGTTGGTCAGGAGCTCCTCCGTGTTCTTCATCACCTGCTTCATGTCAGACAAAAATTCCGCCAAGACAATGAGATCCGGAGACTGCCCGGCTGCAATCGCGTCGAAGATGGGAGCCTTAGACATGACTGCGGGCTCGATCGCCGCGACGAGCTGATATAGTCCGGGCGTTTCACCTAGCCGCAAATCGAGATTGGCCTTTTTCAATAGGGCCATTCGCGAGTAGAGGATGTCGTACCTCGTCGAAAGCTTCTTGGCCGCCTCGCCCGAAACGTCCTGGCGGGCCAGCATTTCCGATCCAACCTCGTTCAGCCGGCGCGTCTCCCGGTCGAGCTGGTAGACAGACCAGAGAGCATTTTCACGGATGCCGTCCTGGAGCTCTTGGTATTTTCCGTAGACGCCGGAAAGAAGGTAGATAAGGCAGAGTAGCAGCAATACGGCGAACCCCTGGAGGAACGCAGTGCCTTTGCTGACACGCCGAATGACATCCCCGTTCTTTCCGGCTTTGTCCATGTCACTTCACCTCGATCGACTTGATCTGCCAGACCGACCGCGAGAAATATTTCTCGTTGTAGAGCGAGGTATCCTTGTCGAACGGATAGATCATGAACAGCGGTCCCTTGTCGCGAACCGACATAGTCTCGCCGTTCATTCGCGATGCCAGTATGCTGTCGAGTTTGATGGCATCGTCCATCGGCACTTCGGCGGCGTAATCATTGAGCGCGACGATTTTGATGCTCGTACCCTTGGCCCCGGCTGCTTCGAGAACGGCACGAAGAAGCGGGCCGGAAAACTCGACCTTTCCGGTTGTCCAAGGGGTTTCCATCGTTCCCTTGCGCCCGGGCAGCGCCTCGAGCATGGCAAGATCGAACTCGGCCGATTTCCCTGCGTTCGGATGGGATATTTCGCCCGACACGGTCAGAACGACCTGCCCTTTCGGCACGTCGAGCGCGAAAGCCTGACTGGCGAGCAGGGTTGCGGCAAGGACCGCCATGCGGATTGCGGAATGCATTGAGAATCCTCGCGTTCGCCGAAGCCTAAGGCGTCGGCCGTCAAAAGCGACATGCCGGGAGGGCTGGTGTCCGCGCGTCTCCAGTTAGAAGGAGACCTGTGACGAACCGTCGTCATGACGGCTTGGGCGAGACGCCCGACACCCTAAATTTAGGGCAGAGTTGTTGAACGAACGTGAATCAGTCAGTAAAAATGCAACGTGTTCCCCTCGGTGAGAGACCCAGATGGCCGGCATGGTTAAGCCGATATTGAGATTGACGCTTGGGGCTGTGATGGCCGCTCGGCGAATGCGTCAGTGGCGACACCGCCGCACGCTGGTGGACATTGTCGGGGAAAACCTACCCGAAAACGTCGATAGTAAGTTGAAATCGCCTGAATGATTAAACTTATAGGTATTCGCATTAACCTAGCCTTAATACCTTGCCCCCAGATTTGGTGCCAAGGACGCGCACCGATCTCGAGAAATGTTGAAAATGTTGAGCCAAGCCGAAATCGCTGAACTGCCTGACGATCTGGCTTCCCTACCGCGGCATCGCCGGATGAGCGACGACGCCGCGGTCGCGTTGGCAAAGCGCGCCGTTCCTTTCGATTTCGTTAGCGT
The DNA here is from genome assembly GCF_019355535.1 of Agrobacterium sp. S7/73. Taxonomy (NCBI): domain Bacteria; kingdom Pseudomonadati; phylum Pseudomonadota; class Alphaproteobacteria; order Hyphomicrobiales; family Rhizobiaceae; genus Agrobacterium; species Agrobacterium sp. S7/73. The sequence continues at coordinate 1,223 of NZ_CP072139.1, read as the reverse complement.
CAGCGGTTTCGACCTCGGATCGTACAAGGTCGGAAACTTCAACAGCGTGACCTCAAGCTTTCCCCCGGCCTTTGTGGAGGCCTATGCCGGCGAAAAGCTCTTCCTTGACGATCCGATGGTCCTGGCGGGAAAAGACGGCGCTGGCGTTGTGACCGAAGACAGCTTGGCTGGGCACTACGAGATGCCCCAGCGTCTCGCGTACCTATTACGCACCTTCCGCATATCCCGCCGGATAGCGTTCTTCCTGCGCCGCGGCGGACACAATTACGGTTCCGTCGTCTTCGCCAGGGAGGGCGCGCCGTTCGGGGCCGACGAGGCAGAGTATCTCGGCATGATCGCGCCCCCTCTTCACGAGCGAGTGACCCGCCCGCTTGTAGACCGCTTCGGCCCACAGATTGTCGGACTGCTCGACGGTGAAGTCGAATGCATCCGCCTTGCGGGCCAGGGAATGACAAGCGAAGAGATCGCTGCAGCCTCCAGGTTCACCCGCGAGACCGTGGACAGCTACCTCAAATCGGCAACAAGAAAGCTACAGGCGCGCAATCGCGCACATGCGATCGCAATCGCCATCCGGCATCGTCTGATAGACTAAACAGTCCCAATCCCGAACATGATCAAGTGCTGTCTTTTTGGGCAATTTCCCAAAAAGAACGCATTCGCTTGGCTTGTCGCGATTTTCTTAATCCTCCGTTAGGAAGTCACCCCTATTTTCGGGGTTATCGAAAAAAGACGGCCTCCACATTCCCGGCTTTCGAGATTGACCGGCGTTCGAAAAGCGTCGGCCACCACACTTCATCATTAGCAGGACACCGGACGCTAGACCCGTCCCGGGTCTTCCATATCCGACATTGGCGACTGCCCGCTCATCCGGGCAGCGGCTGCGTCCCCACGCCCTCGCCATCGGCAACAAAGAGGAATGCATATGAAAATACCGTATTTCAGTCAGTCCGACAGCGATGCCGTGATGTCGGCCATGAACAAGTCGCAGGCGATCATCGAATTCGACCTCAACGGAACCATCCTCACCGCAAACACAAACTTCTGCGCTGCTCTGGGTTACGAACTCTCCGAGATCGTCGGCCGCCATCACCGGATGTTCGTCGATCCCGTCGAAGCGAGTTTGCCTGAATACCGTACTTTCTGGGACCGTCTCGCTCAGGGCCATTTTGACCGGAAACAGTACCGCCGCATCGCCAAGGGCGGGCGCGACGTCTGGATCGAAG
>NZ_CP072137.1:2052500-2096048 GCF_019355535.1 Agrobacterium sp. S7/73 | reverse complement strand
CCTTCCCGCTTCCCATATAAATAAACCCACCTCACTGTAAAAACCTATATAAAATCACATGGTTATAGCGGTCCAAAATTATCTGCGCACAAACAGACGAGCTTTACCAATCAAATCCACTTAATGCGGTTGGTTTATGCTTATTTATATGTTTTGCGTGTCTGGCTGAGTAAATTATATGTTTTACCGACACCCTCCAGCCGTTGATCTGATCCTAACCAAACCACCCACTCACCCTCACCAAAGGAAAATCCATTCCCATCGACAAGTATAAATATACAAATATATGTATTAATAGAGATTATGTAGGTATAATATTCTGCCTGAGCACCATGCAGCGCGTGTACCCTCATCGCAATCGAATGACAGGTAAATACGGATCGTTCAGCCTATCAAAAGTTGTACAAGATGATTGACTATCGCGGCTGCGTGAGGGAACCTCTGCGGGAAAATACGGGGAACATAACAAATCATCATGTCGCCAGAACGCTTTAATGAATGCCTCCGGGTGATCCGCTGGACGCCGATCAATATTGCCTCTGCCTTGCAATGTGAACTCTCATGGATCGAGGCGCTGGAAGCCGGTAACGATACAGTTCCAGATGGCCTAGCAACATGGCTGGAAACGCTTGCGCAAGCTCATGAAGCATTACCACCGCCATCAACCTACAGAGGAAAACGGTCGACATTCTGATGCGGCCAACAGCTGAAAACCTTCACCAACAACCGGATTACGCAATATGAAACATGCCATCGCAATTCTCGGTCTGATCACCGTCTCCAGCCCGGCCTTCGCAGCATCGTGCGAGAAAAACTTCACCGTCTCAGGTGTGCCCATGGTCACGGCTGTCTCTTACAAATCCTTTCAGGAACTGCCGAAAGCCAAAGCACCCGCTGTCCTTCAAAAGCTCGCCCAGGCCGTCGCAGCAGAAGGTTTTTCAGGTATCCAGATCAACAAGGCACTGTCGTCAATCGATGCCCACCAGGAAACCAGCGGAAGTGGCAGGATTCAGACGCTGCGCGTTGTCGCCCGCCAGAAAGGCGCCGCTGTCCGGATCGATGCTGTTTTCAACATTCAGGCAGGACAGATCGCCGACAAGGACGTCATCCGCAAGGGTATCTGCGACATCATAAAAGGCGTGTAAGGGTCGGCTTGACGTTCACCTAAACCGATGAGCGCCGCCAAGGGCCACTAAAATTGCCGATCAGCCAGCCGATTACCATTCAGGAATTTGTCGAGTTCAGCAGTACGGGATCTGGATAGCCGAACTTCTTCCGCAAACTGGGGCCACCGATCTACGGCCTCTCGAACCTGCTCTATAACCTCCCTGGCATATTGATCCGGGATCGAAGCCGCTTTGGAGACCGCCAAAAGGTGAGACATGCCGGGGGTTCTACCTTCCCCGGCTATTGCAGCGCTGTGCTCACCGCCTGGCCCGGACGAAAACGTAAGATCGTATGCGGGTGCCAGAGACCACCTACCATTCCCGTCCATAAGAAATGCATGGTTTTTAGCATGGTCGTCGCGATTTCTGGCATAGACATTGAACACCATATTTCGAAACATCTTGAGGACTTCCGCAGCGTCGCGGGTCATCATATGGGTCAGCTTGTGAAGTTGCTCATAGTTCACACTCGCCTCACGATGGCTGGCATTCAACAGGCCGCTTGCCGTGTGCATGTGGAGCCTGCCGGTAGGTGTCCTGTCAAAACGTTTCGTCGCGAAAAGCCGCCTTCCTTTCCGGGTCTCCAACAGCTGCGTGTCAGCCATCGTCAGTCCTGCAGCTACCGCCATAAGCGCATAGGCTCTTTCTTCAGCGCCAATCTCCCGCGGATCATCGGAACTAGGTGCCTTGACCATCCACCTTTCAAACCCCGCGCCCAACGGCTGGCCGTAGTCCAGAACACAGGTATTTTCCACTTGGTTGAAGCCGATCATAATCTTCGGACGTGCACCCGCGGATCCGCCCTGTGCGCCCTGCAAACGATCGATGTCGGCGATGTCCATCTCCGTCTGTACCAACTCCACCTGATCAGCGAACCAATCGAGATCAGTGACGGCCTGTTGTTTCTGATCGTCTGGCAATTCCGGAATGTATGAGAGTGCCCCCATTCCCGTTCTGCCCACCGCCGAGAGACGGTCAACCGGCGTGAGCCGGGTGTAATCAATGCCCGCTCGCTGTAGACGGCGGTCCAGCAACAGACGACCCCACCCGTCAGGCAGGCTGTCGTTGAATAGCCCATGGAGCCCGTCGAACGGATCGCGAGGCGCCGCAATCAACCCCGTGGCCGCCATCATATGGAATGGAGAAATCAAAAGGGGCGATGTCAGAAACTCCGCCGCGTACTCGAAGTAAGCCCTCCGTTCCTTGCCACTCCAGGCGAGGGTACCGAGTTTCCTCTCGTTCCCTTCGAGATTCAGATAAACCTTAATCTGCTGGATTGGCTTGAACTTCATTTCCTGCGCACACGCTGCTTGAGAGGACGATCAATGACATCATCGATATTCTGCGGCGGCCGACCTGGAAACAAGCGTTCGAACTCCGCCTCCGCCTCAAGGGCAAACGCAATTTTCACAAGGCTCTCGAGCGAAATTTTCCCGGTTTCTTCAAATAGCCTCAACGATCCGTAGGACACATTCGATCTCGAAGCCAGTTCACGCTGGGTCAATCCATGCTCAATCCGTCGGCGCTTCATTCTGTCCGCCAAACCTCTGATAACTTCCACCGGGGATGCCATCCTAAATGCTAACATATTATCACCCAAATACAAATAAATGACATTACTGCCAATATAATAGCATTTAAATAAATCGCAAGTCGGTGATTTGAGCCATGCCGGAAAAGGTAGCGGCATAACTTAGCCGCCGGAAGCCAGCGCCAAAGAAAGGATCGTACTGAGTGCACGGACGCTCAAACCACATCAACTGCAGCAACAAACATCCCGCACCAGATAAGCAACGGCAACCTGACTGAGCCAATCGCCGCCGGAGACCGCCGCTGGCGGCAATCCGGCAGCCGACACATATAAAGCCGTTATAAGGAAAATGACTTTACCCCCAAAAGGTGGGAGTTGATTGAACATCTTCAGAAGATCGGTCCATCCAGCATACGCGGAGTTGCTCGATCCGTCGAACATTCCCCGCGGGAAATAGAGAGCCTACGCTGCCCGCTAAGTCCGACGTGCCAATGCCAAAGGTGCGAATATCTGAACAGCCCGCCGACCTTTGGTTCAGTCGGCAGAATGCATGTCCGTCAACAGTTCGGCGTTGAGATGTTCCAGACCCGGCTCCATCTGCGATGCTTCAGTGGCGGCGAGGTCATCGTCGCCGAGCGTCGTCGAAAGTTCGACTCGGCGATCACGCTTGGCGAGGCGCATATCGTCCTCATAGGCAATCACAACGGTGCGACGCCGACCGTTCTTGGTGATAATGACGGGCTCGCGGACTGTAGCGTGATGATAGGCTCCAAATTTTTCGAGCCGTGTTGGAAAAAGTGGCAGAATAACTCAGCCGCCGGGAGCCGGTGCAAAAGAAAGAACCGTACCGAGTATTAAGTAGTATATCTCAATACAAAAATTTGAATTACATAATCAAATACAGTCAGCGGCTCCTCGTACAGAAACCGCTGCCCATGATACATCACACCGTGGGTCGCAAGCACAGTTTGCTGTTGTTGCGCACACCGCTCATGTCACATACAAAGTACTTTACTTTGTATGGGTGCGAACGGGTGTCCGAGACGCTTACGGTTTTCCCACGAGAACCGATTGTTGATGTCGTACCCCAAGCTGATTTTCCGGCACATTTTCGCTCATCTCCGAGCATATAGTAGCACATGACGACTTGTACGGGGATATTGCACTTGTTGATGACGTCAACGTAGTCCCAATCGATCCTGCCCCGACTGCGCTGTTTAAATGCTACGCAATCATCATTCGCGTAAGGTGCCTGGCCATTCTTAATCGGCCTCTGAACCGACGGTCTGGGATCGGGCGTACTTGCAGCGTTGGCAATTGCGCCTGCTCTGCCAAATGCCCGGCTCATCCGATCGATATTATCCGACGAGCGTGGACGAAATGTCTGTACAGGTCTGTCCTCGGGTTCCGGTAGAGCGTTCAGTATAGCAATGCCGAGCCCCAGCAATGCGGCTGCATCAGCTCCAGATGATTGTCGTTGCGCAGAGCCACCGCCGCACCCGTAAGATCGGCCACCGTTAGCCGGGGCCAGTTCACACCGTGCATGGGCCTGTCCGGAAAAAGGAAACACGGAAAGTGATGACATAAGGATAAGAAAAGTTACACGCCAGTTCATTCTAACCTCTCGCTGAACGGATGAATCATTCCTCAGCGCAAGGCTATATCCCTCGCCCGATGCGCTGACGATGCGCCAGACACCATCATAAACGGGCACCATAATCGTACCCTAATTGGAGAATGCGACAGCTCCGTCTTTTTGTTTGTCTCTAACCGCTCACATCCAGGACGCGGACAATACGCAAGCTTCCCAGATGCGAAAATTCAGCTTGGGGACTTCAAACATGCAATTTAAAAAATTCATCCGAACCAGCGCCGTAACCCTGATTGCTTTCGCCGCAAGCGAACACGCGGTACTTGGCAAGGACATCTGCTCGGACACGTATATGAGTGAGAAGATCCATCCGTTTGCAACACGTGCCCGGAATGCAATCGGCATTTGCGGCACAGCAAAAGCGGGTGTGGCTCTCTACACCGAAAGCCTGCGGCTCGTGCAACAATGCCTGAGCGATCCGGGGCTACGGGCCTATAAGCAGGATCTGGAATGACTTTTGCACGATGCAAAAAACCAGGCATCAGCATCATGCGGCCGAGCACCGTATATTGGGGTAGCCTTGCGTGTCAGCCTAGCCGAATGCCAGCAAGCAGGACACATAGCTCCGCCTGTCGGTCGGTCCCGGTTTTACGAAGGATTGACCGAATGTGGGTACGAACCGTTTCATATTGAATTCCACAATGACCGGCGACGGTTCTCAGGTCGGCACCGTCGGCAAGAAGTGCCGCAATTTTACATTCAGACGGCGTCAGCCCAAACAGATGATGAAGCACGTCATATGAAATGAAACGTTTATCACTCACATCTTCGAACAGCACCATCGCGTACGACCTGGCGAAAACGTCACGCAAATTTGGCCCAGCCCTTTCGATCCGCGCAAGCAACGGCCTCTTCTCACCACGGGTCAACGTCACGACTTCGCCGTGAGCCAGATCATTCGATCGAATGACCTTGTTCAGCATCGTCTCAAAGACCACTGTCTCCCGTGACGACGCTGCCCTGATTTTTCCATGCGCTATTCTGACATCCCCGGTGAGAAGCGAATCCGCCTTCTGGTTAGCCGCTACCACATGACCACGATGGTCAAAGAAAACGCACGCAACATCTGCACGCTCAAACGCGGCCAGTCGTCCTCTCATGTCGCCAGCCGAAAACAGTGCCATGATCCGTGCGGACATCTGAAGGTGGGTTCTGAGATTAGCGAGGTGAACCCGGTCATCGTTCCCAAACCCGCCATCGCCGAGCCTGCGTTGCAGAACGAAAAACAGATCGTCCTCACCTGAGGAAAAATTGACGACTGCTGTATGCTGGAATCCATGCTTCGCCATGAATTTATAGTATTCGAGATTATCCAGATCACCTTTACGGACGAAATCCTCCTCGAGGACAACTCCATTACGCTTCATCAACGGTATGAATTTCGCCCGGTGGTCTCGCGTGTTCCAGCCGTCGTTGATATAGGCTTCCATGATCGAGGATAAACTCTCGGTGAAAAGAACACCTCCGACCGAGCCGGAGCTTGCCGGTGCCATGACATTGATGCCGCCGGCGCCAGTTGCCTCAGCAATCTGCTCCAGAAGCGAGGGCCAACGCGAGGGCTCCAGCGCTGCATCCTGGAACCGATTCAGCAGATTATGAAAAACCGCGATATCAACCGGCATTTTCCCCCTCACCCACCAAAGTATATTTGTATAGCCAGAATACAGCACCAGATCCAGAAGTTGTTTTCGTGCGTACTTGAAAAGACACACTTGTCGAGCTGGAAGCCGCCCGTTTCTCATCAACCTCCCGAAGCCATCAACCTGGAGCATGTGGCACGCTCTAGGCGCAACGGGGCTTCTACGACGGTCCGGACCGATGTGCGCGCTCAATCCCCGGCAAGATACTCGTTGCATTTCTGATCCGTCTTATCGTCACCTAACGACATCAGTAAGCGTCCTGCAGCAAACCCGAACCTGATCAGCCAGACATACCCCAATTGGGGTACGCAAACCTGGGGTAAGCTCGATATTAAATTTGCCGTGTAATCAAGCTGGAGCATTATCATTGCGGTACGTGTTGATGTGGGTCGGGCCTGACAGGCAAGAGCCTGTTGTCGAAACCGACGATATTTCACAGTGCATACTGTGGATCAGCAGGCAAACAGAAAATAACGCCGAATTTTCAGAGAACGACTATAACGTTATCGATCGGGATCTCGACGCGGACATTCCGCGCGCGACAAGTTTCCTGTAGCAAGAGTGCGCTACTTCAGCAGCGGCGAAAATGCCATAAGCCTCACAAAATACTTTTATAAACAATCTCAATTATCTGTATTTGAATAACAAAATACATATTTAAACAAAATTCGAGTTCACCCCCGGAACATGGCTAGGAAGAAGACTGCTCCTCTCCATGGTCCCGATGTGTTCGCAATATAGCGCTCGAGCATGATGATCCGCCTTCCGAGGGGTCAATATTCCACGCCGAAACACACGCTGATCGGCATCGACAAAATCGTCGCACGGCTGCGCCTCACCAAACAGAACTGGAACCTTCCGGCTGGCCAGACAACGAATGTCAGGATTGGCACCGAATGGGCAGGTAACATTCAGTTCATTTCGAAGGTGGTCAACGGCGATGAACTCTACCGGGAAATTCCTGAGGGCGTTGCGGAAGATGGAGGTGGTTTCAAGGTCACCACCATTCTGGGAACAGACAAACAAGCCAGCGCAATTGGTAATCACTTTCCAAGGAAATGAGCCACCATGGCGCGTGCCGGTGACGACCTATACGGAAGCGATAGCGCTCGGGACTGGCTTCGATACCTGCATATCCACCTTAACCGGGCTTGGCCAATCACTGTTCAAGGCCCCTCAGGCTTCGTCCACGTCGCCATTCGCGCAACCGTCAGGTGATGATGCCAGAACAGCCGCACAAATGCCTGCAAACCGCAGTGTGATGCTTCAAAACCCACCAGTGAAGTCAGTCGCTGCCACCGCCGCCTCAACATCACCTTGGACCTTTGAACAACGCGAGGAGGATTGGGGCGATACGTGTTTTGTGGAATCGAAACAGGTTGGCTTCATGGGTGCACCGGGCAAGGATTTCGTTGCGTTTGTTGAGAATGGAAACTTTGACGGCACTGTTCGCGCGTCTTGGCAGGTCGACGACAAGACGGCCCAAATGTCCAATGGCGATCTAGAAGACTATTTCGGCTGGCACGGCTTCTACGAAATCTCACCGCAAATCCTCGATGAAGGCAAGAAAGGCAAAAAACTAGAAATCGCCGACCTTGATGGCAAGACGGTTACCATTAGCCTTGCCAATGCCGTAGCGCCTTTCTCCCAGTTTCAGGCATGTTTCAACAAACCTGCTTCAAAGACGGAAAAGGCGAGCAACTATCCTGCGACGAAGCAAACGCCTCCAAATCGGAAGGGCTGCGTTCTAGAAGTCGACGGGACCAAAGCAATAGATGGTGCCTGCTACTGGGGGCCCTATAGCAACTAGTCTGGCAGCTTCGTGATGGAGGCAAACGGTTACTTTGCCATCATCGAGATTGACAGCGACGTCGCCGACGGCTGGTGGAATGAAACGCCGGGATCAACGCACGCCCACACGCGACTGGGCGAAATGAAGCGCGACGGGCAGTGCTGGAAAAGCGAAAGCGCTCGCGTTTGCGCCGGAGCAAAATAACCATTGGTTAGGCCGCACACGTGATTGATCACCTTGTATGCTCACGACGCAGAAGGCGCCCTTAACGCTATTTTCATGGCCACAAAATGGCCGCAAGAACTCGCGACACGGCGAAAAGGCACCCCCGACATCCTGCACTCGATTAAAAATTAAACTTCGGGTTGGATAAATCCGCAGCCAGTGGTTGGCTGTTTAGAAACCGAACCGAGCAAGAGATTTTGCTCACAAGGGAGTATACGATGCAAACCAACGATGATCGCAAGAACGACAAACCCGTTTTGACAGTCTCGATGAAGCGTTTGGCGAAGGATGTAAAGCCCAGCCTGACGCGCCCGGAATGCACCGATACCGTTTAATTGTGAGGAGAGGGGCCGTTTTCGGCCCCTCTCTGTCTTTCCTTTCAACATAGTTGCGTAGAATAAGGACAGCTCCTGATGTCACATAATTCCGCTTATGCTGAAGCACCTTCCTTTGTTCTGGACCGTGAGCAATTGCGGCATTTTTGCCGTGAAGTTCTAGAGATTGACGGCGAATTGAGATCTCTTGGCGACACAAAGGACACTCAGACCCTGCAGCATTTTTCCGATGAGTTTGCAGCTTCTTTTTCAGATCTAATTCCGGAAATTAACGCGCGTATCTCTGACAAGATGTGCGGAATTGCCGCTGTCGACGTTCCGCCAATTTATGACGATCTTACTGACGACGCGATAGCGGGCGCGTTGGTATCCGTCGCCCTTACAACGGTACTCATGGAGCCTTCTAAGGACGTCGAAAACCACACTCCCTTTACGATGTTCAGTGCATCCTATGAGAGCAACAAGGCCCTTAACGATGCAGGCCTCTTGCATATCTCTCCCACCGATATTCTCGACTTTCATTCAGATGGGCGCATCCACGGCAAAACGTTAGGTGTTCCACGATACATTTCGATATACAATACATTCATCAATTACCGGAACTGCGGGAATTTTTACTGGGTTCCGGCCTCATCTATAGACAACCTTCAAGAGCACGTTGAAGGAATTGGTTTCGATGATGATTTCACCTTCGATCTCACTCCTGCGATATACGGCGAAAGTGGCTCCAAAATTGGCTCTGTCGTCGAGCGCAAGGTGAAAACCGCCATATTCAGCGAGGATGAAGATGGAAGCATCATAACCTTCATGAATGGGAAGTTTGCAGGGAAAGAGAACGCCGATGACGATTACACCGCGCGCCTGAAGGCTTTCCAAGCTGCTATTGCTCGCAACCCCTTTAGATATGCGGCCGAACAAAAATCTCGACGGATGATCGTGTTGAACAATTCAAGTGGCTTTCATGCACGCGACATTTTTCAGGATCCTATTTTGGGGCATGAAGAAACTCGAAACTACCTTCGTAGTGTATCGACGGACGCGGCGAAAACCGGTTATGTGATACAGTAAAATGGCGATTTTTTCGCTATCGTTGTTTGCCGATACCAGTGGGTCGGCAAACAATATCAATTGTTGAATTCTAAAACAGGCGCGACTTTGGCTAAGCAAACGCGTTCCACCCGACTTGTTCAGCATCTGCGTTATTTTGCGAAAATCGAAGCCGCAATTATGGCTTTCTCATTCGCGTCTTTCGCGACCATCGGACTCAGCCTTGTCGTAACCTCGTGGGTCGCGGCGGTAGAAGGGTCGATATCACTGGTCGGACAGTTGTTCTTCGTTAGCAGCGCGACTTCTTTCATTTTCTCCATCTACGCAGGGGTGATCGTTGACAGCAAAAACCGCCTGTCCGTCATTCGCCGAGGACAAGCTTTAAGGTTTTTGGGCGTGGCCGCTTTGACGGTTGGGGTGCTGGTAAGTACCCCTGCCCCGTGGCTCTTTGCTTACGCCACCCTATTTTCACTGGGGACGGTTCTTAACGCAGGTGCTTTGGACGGCATCACGCAATTGGCTGTAGACGCGTCGCGGCGTATGAAACTCTCGATCCGAGTTTCAATCTGCCGTCAGTTAGGTATTTTAAGTGGCACAGGACTCGGCGGAGTTTTGCTCCATTATTTTCCAACCATATGGTCGGTCCTAATAATGGTCATCCTGATGGCGATTCAATTCATCATCATCAACCGCTTCTTCCCCGATTATCAAAATGAACCCTCACGTAACCCACATGATGTTATCGCAGGGTGGAAAAGAGGACTTCGGGCGATGCGGAGTCAACGGGCTCTAACATTCACCATCTTGAACGTTGGCCTGTTTTTCTCCGCATCTCAGATGGCAAATGTGCTCGTACCGGGGTTCGTCAAAGACACTCTCGGGCGAGGCAGCGACATATATGGGCTTCTCGAGGCAGCGTGGGCAATCGGAGGCGGAGCCATTCTTGTGACTGCGGCTGCTCAAACAAAGCTTTTCACTGCTCACCGTTGGGAGCTTGTCATTCTGGCTTTGGTTGGGATCGTAATGGTCGCATTTGCAACTTCCAGAAGCGTCCCGCTTCTTGTGACTCTGTATGCGCTTCTCGGCGGCATGTTCGCACTGGGCAGAGCGATTTGCGATGGTCGCATATTGATTTTGGCGAAAAATGAAGAAATAGGTCGGGTCCGTGCTGCCACATCGATGATAATCAGCCTGCTGGGTATGGCGATTTATATATCGCCGACCTTGATAGGTATTGAAGACGCTATTTACTACTATATCGCTTGGGGAATATTCATATCAGTGATCGCCATCGCCCTATTGTGTCTCGGCGCTTACTTGGACTCTCGTGAACGCACAGACTAAAAAGAGGTCCCGCCCCAAACGAAACGCTCGTCTTGGTATGAAATGTCAATCCCGTAAGCGTTAGTGGTCAAATGATAGCCGCTCCTTCGCCCGCAGTCGCCATGGCGCGTTACGACCAACATACCGAATTGAGCCGCCTCGCGAGTTCGCTGGTCAAGGATGACGCGCAATCCCGGGTCAGCTCTCAGTGCAAATCAACAGGCCAGTTGGTCATGAACGAAATCCATTGCCCAAACATGGTTGGAATGGGTCGGCTCCGTGCGGTCAGCCCGCAGCTTCGCCTTGACCCGGCGCTTGGGAACCTTGTTGCGGAGCTGGAGGTCCATCTCCTTGTAAAGACGATAGATTCGCTTCGGGTTCACGGGCCAGCCTTCGCGCTTGATAAGGATATGCACACGCCTGTAGCCGTAGCGTAGCCGCGTCTGGCAGATGTCCTTGATCTTCAGCTTCAACTCGGCCTGCTCGCTACGCGTGGACTTGTAGACATAGAGCGACCGTTCGACTTTCAACACCGAGCATGCACGCCGGATCGAAACCTTCCAGTCCGCCTTGATCGTGTCGACAAGCTTGCGGTTGCGGGCAGGCCTTAAAGCTTTTTTGAAAACACATCCTGCAGCATGGCCTTGTCCAGCGGCAGGTCGGCAACAATCCGCTTCAGCTTGGCATTCTCTTCCTCAAGCTGTCGCAGCCGCTTCATCTCCGAGGGCATCAAACCCGCGTATTTTTTGCGCCAATTGTAAAAAGTCGCGTCCGAAATTCCTGCCTTGCGGCAGACCTCGCCGATCGGCATGCCATCCTCTGCCTGCTTCCACACGAATGCGATCTGCGCTTCCGAAAACTTCGAGGCCTTCATCGAATTCTCCTCTTCTTCCCACCAGGGATCATAAGTGATCTGACCCCTTCAAACTGTGAGCGTCCGGCGAAAGCATTTTTCGGGTTTCGAGAGATGGAATCTAAAGGCCGCGCTTCATCTCATCGGCCATGATGCGGTCGATTATTTCAGGATCGCACTGTGTGTCGATGAGGAACTCGCGGATACCGCCGTCCCACGTCCTGATGTCGGCAAGTAGGCTTTGAAGTTCTTTGATGCCGTTTTCGGTCAGACCCTTCGTGCCATCTTCAGTGCCATCGCTGACGTAAACCAGTTCGCCTTCGGAGATGTTGTCCGAGTTGGCCGTCACTTCTTCGATCAGTTCGAGGTTCTCGCCGATCATGCCGGCGACTTGGTTGAGTGTGTAAATGAACCTCGAGCGTGCTATCAGGCAGCCTCGCACCGAGCGTTTGCCGGCGTCCAGTTCCAAGGCAGCGGATTTTCAAGTCGCTCTTTGGGATGATCCTGGATCCGGGCCAGGACATCGGTCAGATAGGCTTCCGGATTGTGGCCATGAAGCTTTGCGGTTTCGATGATGCTCAGGATATTTGCGATGCGCTCACCACCCTTGTCGGAGCCCGCAAATAACCAGTTCTTTCGGCCAATTCCCAGTGGTCGCATGGCACGCTCAGCTATGTTGTTGTCGATTTCAACCCGGCCGTCATCAAGATAGACGCTCAATGCTGCCCATCGTGACAGCGCATACCGCATCGCTTCCGCCAGCTTCTGTTTCTGTGGCAGTGTTGTCTGGACATCCTCGATCCACTCTTTCAGCTCGTCCAGGATGGGTTTGGCATGCTGCTGGCGCAAATCCCGCCTCTCGTCAGGCAACATACCACAGATACGATCCTCGATATCGTAGAGAGCACCAATGCGCGACAGCGCTTCCTGCGCGATCGGTGATGGCTTGAGTTTGATCACGTCATGGAATTTGCGGCGTACATGCGCCATGCAGGCAGCCTCTATGATCTGATTGCCGTAGAGCTTGTTGTAACCAGCATACCCGTCCGCGTGCATCACGCCACTGAAGTTGGAAAGATGTTCAGCCGGGTGCACCCCCTTGCGGTCAGGGCTGTAATAATAAGCGATCGCTCCGGGCCGGGGATCTTGATAGCCACTCCCATCGAAGACGTAGGCCCAGACCCTCCCGGTCTTGGTCTTTCCTCGTCCAGGGTCGAGAACATCGACCGGAGTGTCGTCGGTATGGATCCGATCGACGGCCGCGATATGCGCTCTGATCAGCAAAATCAGCCCGTCGACCGGAACTGAAATCCGGCAGCTTCTCTTGAACGCCCGCCAGGGACATAGAAACACCGCGCTCTCCGACCAGAAAGGGTTTGGCAGGAAGTTCATTGAGAATACGCTCCGGCGCCTGCTCGTCCGGCACCGGCAGGAGGTTGACGCCAGCTTTCCGCGGCTCCCCGATCGACAGTGCCCCCGCCGTGTCACGTCCTATATGAGCAAGTAGACCGACAATATCTTGCGGGGAAACCTTGAGGCGCTGACCGATCTCGGCAAGATGGGTTTCCGGAAGCAGATTGGCAAGCCAGGGAAGCAGCTTCGCTGCACCTACGGATCCGGAACGCAGCGGCATGGTAAGCGACACCGGAAAGGCCGGGCGGCGTGCTTCCCAGCCCGGATCATAGTCCAACCGCCATTCGCCTTCAAAAGTCAGATGGGCGACAGGCAAGGTCTCGTAGTAGATGTTTGTCATTGATCAGCACCAAACATCGGCAAAAAGCCGAGGTCATCGTCCGATGCGACTTGCACAGTCTGGACCGTCTTGAGATCGCCAAGATCGATTCCAACTGCGCGTGCGACGATCAGGGCTTTTTCGAGCTGGCAACTCGGCTTGCCCGATTCAAGCTCGACGATGAAGCGTTCCCCCGTTCCGGAACGGGCAGCAAGACCGGTTTGCGTCCAGCCAAGTGCTTTGCGTCTCTCCTTGATAGCAGCGCCGAAATCACGCGCGGACCTGAACATCGTCAACCTCCATAGCTTGACTTACCGTACAGGAAGTTTTCCGAAGAATCATGGAAACGCTTCCCGATCGGTAAGTCTTACACTTGATCGCGCCAGATCATCCTGATCGGGAATCTCTGTGGGATCGCACCTGGCAGGAGCCAGGGTATTTGCCTCGTCTCACGGGCCTATTGTTTAATCATCATTGCCCGATAAATTGATACACCGGCCATTACCATCGTATTAATGTTTTACATCCGAAAAACAACTTAATTATATGATATATAATCATAAGCATCACAATGATAAACGGTATAATCCATTTCGCCGCGCGTTGGGCCCTGATGCACTGGCATCACGCCAACACCTTAAAACCGCAGCCCGAAGCCCACGCTGCCGGTTCTCAGTTGACGCCGCCTGGTCGACCCGGCAACCTTATACCATGACCCTGACCAACAGTTTCATTGCCGAACTCGTCCGCGACGCCAACAGGCTCGAGAACCTCGACGACTATCAGAAGCGCCGCATGCTTGAACGGGCGGTAACGACAATCCGCGACATGCGCGAAACGATCGGAATCCCCTCCGGTCCCGGTCGCGACAGTGTCGTCGACATCCACACCGTCGCCCTGTCCATCGAACACGGATGGCGCAGCGACGACGACGTGCGAAACGCCCTGCTGCAGGCAGCCGGCATGATCCGGGACCTGCATATCGTCCTCGACAGCAACACCGGAGTCAGCTTTTCCGAACCCGCCGGTTGACGCCATGTGCCATCTTCCCGCCGTCAATGGCACTTCGTACCGGCGAAATTCAGCTTAATGATTTTAGGTTTTCGTTAACCATACGCGACCACCCTCCTCTCACAACAACGATGGAGGTTGGCTTTGGCTTACGACTGGAATCGCAATGAACGCGAAGGCATGTTTGATGAACTGGCGGCGGCCCTGATATTCTTCACAATCGTCAGCCTGCTTCTGGCGTCCGCATACCTGGTGACAACCTTTGCCAGATAGGGCGGGTTCTTTCACCCGTCTACCGGCGAGGACAAGAAACGCCAGCCTGGCAACTTTGGCCGGTGACCGTACTATCAGCCGCCGAATGCCTGCCCCGGGTGAGTGAACGACCATGACAGACGATCTTCGCGGCCATATCCTGCTTCTCTCCGGCCACCCAGGCTCCGGCAAGTCCACAATCGCCGAAGCCCTTGCGCACTTGTGCGGCGTGCCAAAGGTTCATTTTCATAGCGATGATCTGTGGGGATACATCAAGCATGGCCGCATCGATCCCTGGCTTCCCGAATCCGTTCAACAAAACCGCATGATCATGCAGATCGCCGCCGATGTCGCAGGTCGCTATGCCGAGGCGGGTTATTTCGTCATTCTCGATGGCGTCGTGCGACCGGACTGGCTCCCGGCCTTCCTGGCGCTTGCATGCCCGCTGCACTACATCGTGCTGCGCACGACAGTAACAGAAGCAATCGAACGCTGTCAGGCTCGCGGCGGCGACAGCCTCCGCGATCCGCTGGTCGTGGCCGATCTTCATGCCCAGTTCGCCAATCTCGGGGCTTTCGAGCACAATGTACTATCGTTGTCGGGCAAGGACAGGGAGCAGGCCTTGCAGGCGGTCATCAATGGGCTGCAATCGGCACGTTTCCGTATTGATGCCACGAGCGATGGCAATCGATTACGAACATAAAGGTGAAGCAAGCGTGGCTGTCCCGACAATCTATCTCCTGCGCCACGGCGAAACAGTCTGGAACTGTCTTGGCCGGTTTCAGGGGCAACAGGATTCGCCGCTGACCGCGCGCGGTATCGAACAGGCAGATCAAGTCGCACGCCTGCTCCGTGACGCTCTCTGCGACGATGAGCAGTCTTTCCGGATGCAAATCAGTCCGCTAGGGCGCGTGCGACAGACAGCAGAACGGGTCCTGGCCGAGGTTACGCTCCAGTATTTCGAAGATGACAGGCTCGTTGAGGTCACCACCGGATCCTGGGACGGGATGACGCGATTTGAGATTGATGCCGAATTTCCTGGGCGCCTTGAAGGATCCAACGCATTCGACTGGTATTTCAGGGCACCGGATGGCGAAAGTTTTGATGACGCCTGCAAGCGCGCGACGTCATGGATCTCGGATCTCCGGCATCCGACGATCGCCATTTCCCATGGCCTGTTCGGGCGGATTCTTCGGGGTGTTTTTCTCGGACTTTCGAAGCTGGAGATGCTCGAACTGCCCGTTCCGCAGGATGTGTTGTACCGACTGGATGATGGCAGGTGCGATCTCATCACAGCTTGACCCGCACCGTCATGATCCAGAAAGCCAAGGGCCAAGGACGTCATTCGCCACGTCGACAGGGGACAAACACATGCATACACTTAACGTCATTTACCTAGCTTATCTCGACTGCCTCAACCGTCAGGCCTTCGATGAGCTCGGCACTTTCGTCGACGATACTGTTGAACACAACGGCCGGGCGTTAGGCCTGTCGGGCTATCGCGACATGCTGGTCAGGGACTTTGCTGATATTCCAGACCTTCGGTTTCAGGCAGAGATCCTTGTCAGCGACGTGACCCGGATCGGCGCCCGGCTTTCATTCGATTGCACTCCCAAATCCACCTTCATGGGTCTTCCAGTCAATGGCCGGCGCGTTCAGTTCTGCGAGCATGTTTTCTACGACTTCGAACAGACAAGAATCCGCAGGGTCTGGTCGGTCATCGACAAGGCCGCAATTGAGCGCCAGCTCGGCTGACGGCCGTCACCGGGCGAAGGTATCTGTGGCCCGCCAGCCCCAGAAAAATCACCCGAAAGAGTGTGATTGCACGAGACGCTCGCTGAAGCCGGGCAGCCTCAAATTTATGGAGACAGCTGCTGAGGTCGCGGGCGTTGCACAAAGGTTACATCATATTTCAGGAAAAAAGCATATGAATGATCTCTCATGTAAGGGAGTTCAGAGCCTATGAAGAAAATCGTATCGACTATCGCATTCGTGCTTGCGGCATCGACTGCAATGGCGGCCGATGCCGTATCAGAAGTTCCTGCAGCCCCGGCAGCAGACGTTGCGCCGCTGTTCAGCTGGACCGGATTTACCGCCGGTGTACAGGCCGGCTACGGCTGGAACAACAATGACGCTTCGATCGTCGGCCTTCCCGGCGAAACGTCCGCAGACTTCGACGGCGCTCTTGCCGGTGGTTTCGTCGGCTTCAACTACGACCTTGGCAACAGCTGGGTCGTTGGCCTCGAAGCAGACTTCGAAAAGAACTGGGGCGATGATTCCGCCACTATCCTTGGCACCGGCTTTGACTACGGGTTTGACTGGCAGGGTTCGGTTCGTGGCCGCGTCGGCTACGCATTTGACCGTGCCCTGGTCTATGGTACCGCAGGCTGGGCCTATGCTCGCGGCTACGCGGAAGTTCCGGGCATTGCCGACGTGAAGGAAACGTTCAACGGCTACACCGTCGGCGTTGGTCTCGACTACGCGTTTACCGACATGGTGTTCGGACGAGTTGAGTATCGTTACACCGATTTCGGCGACAAGGATTTCGATTTCGGCGGCGCTGCAATCAATGCAGATGTCGACCAGCATGCAATACGCGTCGGCCTCGGCGTAAAATTCTGATTCACCCGGACAGCAACAGCAAAAGCCCGGCCATTGTGCCGGGCTTTTTTCTTGTCCCTTTTCCGAAGGCGGGAAGCGACAAACAGGGGTGGGCAAGTACGGGCCACCTGTTGGCCAGTTGCAATGCCACCACAATGACTGAACATGCCGACCAGGACCAGGACCCGGACGCGACCGGACACGCTCCTTCTCCCTCCAGCTAAAGATCAGCCAGCCTCACCCACGATTTCCCCTTTGAGCAAATCCCCAAGCAGTGCACGATCGGCATCACGCAGCGCCATCTGCGTCAGCTTACACCGCAGTAAGTGGAGCAGCATCTGCACATCCATTCCATCCGCCGGCTTTTTACAGTTGGTTGAGAATCCATGTGCCAAGCAGCACTTTCAGCCGCACCTCGAGCTCCCGTTGCCGCGCGGCAAGGTTTCGCGGATGATGCGGGTGTTCGCTGGAGGCATTGGATCGGCACAAGCCTGTTCCATGTGTTCGACGACGACACTATTCGCGACCAAGCGCGGTGGCTAGCTGACGGATCCCCTGGATTTGCTTAAGCACGCCAACCGCAGCTCGGAGCAACTTACAATTTAGATAAAATTTACGCTAAATCTTATCGGTTTGAACCGATCCGGCCATGCTACGTTTCACGCAAGTCAAATCGGGAGGCCGGCTGCGATGATCTGGAATTTGGAGAAACTTGAACAAGAACGTCTCGACCTCATTGAGGTCATCGACAATCTCAAGAGGTGGGAACGTTTCTCTATAGACGACCGGCACATCATCTCATTACAGATCACCGCACATATGATGCGACTTAGCCAACTGGATGAAGACCTGGCGCACTTGCGCAGTCAAGAATTTCGCTCGGTTGAATATCTGGCTGCTGACTGAGGCCCGTCGTTGTGGCGAATTAAGGACCCGTTTGTGTGAGCATTGTGCTCATGCCCATACCGCGAAACCTTCGCGGCTGATGCCAGGGGTTTTTGGAATATTGGTTGCGGGGGCTCGCAACACACGATTCCTGCGGCTACCGTTCATCGTTGACGCCATACTTCGAGTTGGGTGTAGTTGACGGCTAACGAGAGTGATAAAACCTCCCCATAACCGCGCTCATTTCATTCAGTTGCCTGATCTATGTATAAGTCGATATGGCGTCCAGTCCGGCATTAGAATTAACCCTCCAAGCGACTATCTGCTTTCGCGAAATGTAAAGGCGACGAAAAGTGGCTTACAACCGATTATTCGCTTCAGATTGACAGTCGATTTGTATTATGATGACGCATAAATCATTCTATAGATTGGGCGTGTAATAAGTGGCTATGAGAAGTGGCATCCTAGGCTCAAAGAGTGTTGCGAACGGCGCTCTTAGTCCTTTACAGATTGAAGTTGTTCGAAAACTGATACCGATTGTCCGTGCGGGTAAGTGGCCAATCGGTGGGAAGATCTCGGATGCGGCTCTCGCCCGCGAATTCGGCATCTCGCGTACGCCAGTTCGACAGGTACTGCAATTCCTTTCTGAAAAGGGTCTTCTAGCGCAAACCGATAATCGTGGTTTTGTGTTGGTGCGAGTGCCAACCGGCGATGATCGCTTTGAAGAAGTTGTGCCCCCATCTGGGATGGATGTGCTGTACCGGCAGATTATGCATGCGAGAGCAAACGGTCTGATCGGCAGCGAAGCGTCCGAAACAGAATTGCTGGAGCACTTCGGCACGTCACGCGGCGTCGTGCGCCGCACGCTCATGCGCCTGTCTGCTGAAGGACTTGCAGAAAGGCGTGACGGGCACGGCTGGCGTTTTGCCGAATGCCTAGACAACCGTCAGGCGGTCAATGAAAGTTACGCCTTCCGCGCCATCATCGAATGCGGCGCCGTAATGGAAGATACATTCCGGGCGGACATGGAGATGCTGCTGGCGCTGGAAAGTGAACAGACGGCTTTGCTTAACGCCCCATTGGCATCGATTGAAGGATCGGCCTGGTTTGAGGCAAATGCCCGCTTCCACGAAACCGTGGTTTCCTGGGCAAACAACCGCTTTCTCGAACAGGCGATCCACCGCCAAAACAGCCTGCGGCGCATGACGGAATATGCGGAATTTGCTGAACTGAGTGAAGCGGGCGTACGCAAGGCGGCGCGAGACCACCTGGCAATCCTCGAAGCCATCAAAAGCGATGACCGAAAGCTGGCTTCGGCCATCCTCTTCCGCCATCTCAGCCGTTCTTCCGTCAGTGGCGAGGCGCGCCCTGCCCGCCTCGGGGATTGATCGCAGATGGCTGCACGTATCTTTTGTCGTGACCTGTGTACTGAGCGCGGCGAACCGGCGTCGGGACTTGGCCCATCGTCAAAAAGCTATGTGCTGCTGCACTGGCCGCGCGGTGAATGGCGTGTGCCACGCATCAAATCGCACAATATGCCAGAAGGGCTCGGGCAGGCAATTTTGGCTGCCAATGCGGCGGGCATTCACGTTGCGTTGGTGGATGGCGACGACGTTGGGTTCACGCATCAGGGTATTGTCAGAGACCATGTGACACCTGAGGAAGCCGAACGGCTGCTGCTGCATATTGCCGGTGGAGGCGTGCTTGACGGTACACATGACCCACGCATGACCATCGTGTGCTGCACCGATGGCAAGCAGGACCCTTGCTGCGCCCGTTACGGCTTTGCGACATGGAAGGCCCTGCGACAGGCAGCAAATCCAAGTCGCTTCCGTATCCTGCAATCCACCCATCTCGGCGGATGCCGTTTTGCCGCCTCACTTGTCGTTTTGCCGCACAGAGCCCGCTATAGCCGACTAGAGCCATCGCAGGTTGGCGATTTTCTCACCTGCCTTGAACAGGGCACTCCCTACCTGCCCGCCTATCGCGGCAACCCCTCCTACGACGCGCCTGCACAGACGGCGGAAATCGCGCTGCTGGAATGGGCAGGACAGCGCGGCACAACAGGGGCGGTGACACTTCATAAGACGGAGAGCGGCATTTCCAACGCGGACCAAGTTCATTTCTGCGCAACGATCGGCACGCAACACGCTACTGTAACCGTTGACAGACCCGAGTTTGCGGTCAACACACGCTGCGTCACGATTGGTCAACCCGAGGGCATAAAAAATGTGGCGCGATGGGTCGCCACATCTGTTCGGCCCGAAGACTGATCGACGTCGTAGTCTCCGGCCAAGCCGATAGTTCCTCAGCCTTCGAGAACTGCCGAGAAGAATGCCTTGACGGGCGGCTGAATACCGGTGCCATTATGACTGATGCCGGCAACCCTATCGAAACGCGGTTCGACACCAACCGCCTTCAGGCCCTTTTCCAAGGCGCGCAAACGCTCAACGCGGGTTTCACCGCTATCATTTATGCCCTCCATCCAGAAGGGTGATTTTGGCCCGACGGTGACATCCCAGGTTTCGACATCCGCGTCACCGATCACCAGCTGCACGGCCACCTGACGCATCGCGTCGATATCAATGGGCTGGCCGAATATCTCTTCCATGCCGTTCAAACCGACCCACCAATTGGCGCGATCATCGGGAAGCGTGACGGTACCGGGTGCACCCACCGAAACGGCACGAAGTCGGCGCGGGTGAAGATAGAAAAAACGATGGGCAAATTGCGCACCACCGGAAAAGCCGTGCATCAACACCTTTTCCTTCTCGACACGGTAACGCGTCGCCAGCTCATCAATCATGTCCAGCAGAACAAGATCGTAACGAATACCGTGATAGATCATGTGTTTGTAATTGTGCAGATCATCAGCATCATCAATACCCGCCGGGAAAAGCGGTGCCAGCAGGACGCATTGATGCTGTTCGGCAAAGTCGATGAATTCGTCGCGCAGGATATCAGCGTCGCGCAGGCTGCCATGAACAAGGACGGCAAGCGGATGCACGGTTTCACCGGCCGGATCATATCCTTCGGGAATATAGCAGCACCACGAAAAGCGCTGATCCATGCGCGAAGCAAAGATCGGTGTGCGGCCACGGCGATAAAAATTGAGTGGCACGGCCTTTTGCTGGACGAACATGAGACAATTCCCTTTAAAGTTTTTTCGGTGGTTGCTGGCTGGCGTAATCAGCCAGCACGCGGTTCATACGGGCAAGCACGCCCTTTAATGCCTCGTAACCATCGTTACGCTCGCGAGTTGCCTCGTCCATGTAGAGCTTGCGGTTAATTTCAAACTGCACACTGTGGCGTTGAAGGGCCGGATTCGAATAGGCTGCAACCAGTTCCGCCCCACGAAAAGGCTTGTTGAGCGCAACGACCAGCCCCTGCGCTTCAAGAGTTTCGGTGATCAGCGCTATAAATTCGCTGGAGGCTGACCCGCCGTGCAAATCGCCAAGGCAAATATCTGCCCGCACCGTTCCCGCCGGATCAGACGAAATCGCATGGCCAACGGCGGTCATCGAATGGCAGTTGATGTGATAAACACGGCCAAACCGGCTGTAGACGGCATTCAGCAGGCCAGCCAAATGTTCATGGTAGGGCTGCCAGTAGGTGACGATCCGCGTCTCAGCTTCCGCCACACTCATGGGTGCCGCATACATTGGCTCATCGCCCCAGGCGTAACGCCACATCAACCCCATGCCGCGTTTCGCCGTTGCGCTTTCACGCACTGGATGAGGCCAATCACCGTCCACAAGCTGGGTGTCCATATCGAGCAAGGACCGGTTCACATCGAGAAAACTGCGGGGAAAACGCGCGCTCAATAACGGCGCACCGACATCACATGCCGACGAAAACAGATCATCGATATGGGTGTCTGCGGCTATTCTCACTCGCTCTGCGGAAACAGCAGGGTGGAATCCCCTAGGCATGTCCAGACCGCTATGGGGGCTGTCAAACACCATCGGAGCCAGAGGCGTGCGGGGTGCAATCACCGAAAGTACGCCCTCCAGCGTTATATCTTGCAACTGGCCATAGAGCGGGGTCACTTTTGTGTTCCTTCCGTTGCGCCTGGCTTGAGGCGCGCGTTCAACTTGTCCACCGCGCGGGTGATGTCACCGAGCTTTTCGCCATCGAGCAGCCGCTGCATGGTGCGGGCAACACGTGTCTCACGGGCTATGCAGATATCAGCTATGTCTGCCGCCTCATCTGCGGGCAGCACCACCACGCCGGAAGCATCCGCCAATACGATATCGCCCGGCAAAACCGGCACACCACCACAGGCGATCGGTCGATTGAATGTGCCACCAAGATCAAGCTGGCGGGTGGTGACAGACGAAACACCGCGGCACCAGACGGGCAGCCCTTCGGCGATGATTTCCGCGACATCGGTACACGGCCCGTCAATGATGACACCGGCAACACCTGCCATGCGCGCAGCCCGTGCAACCGCACCGCCAAGGCAGGCATGGCGGCTGTCACCCAACCGATCAATTACCAGCATGTCGCCGGGGCGCACCTGGCTTAGCGCGTAATGCAACAGCGTCGAGCACATGGCGGGAATGGCGAGCGTTACGGCAACACCGGCACGGGCCTGTTGCTGCGGCAAGACCGCTTGAATAGAACCGGTCATGAAACCGGTATGACGCAGATGCCCGACACTGGCCGTTTCAATCTGCTGCAACGCCTCGATAACCACCTGGGGAGGCGTAACCGGCATTGCACCGATACGTAATTCAGTCATGGCTTTCTCCTTGCGACGGCACTGCGACAGATGCCTCAAAAGGCTGTACGGCATTTCGTGGATCGAAACCGGCGAGATGGCGCATCAACCGCGCAGTATGGCGAACTATATGGCCACAAATCACCTGACCATATTCAGCACTTGCCAATGAGGCCCGACCACCGAGCATACCGGCCGGATCGACCTCGGTGCAGTCAAGCGGTATCTGGACCGGTATTCCCTCAAAACGAGTGGCAGAGACACCACCAACGGGCAGACCGAACACGCTGCCACGCGGCGCGGGATCGCGCATCGCCTCTGTTCGAACCAGTTCGGGAAAAAGATGCATATAGACCGAAGTCATCGGTTCACCGCCGTGACCGCGCGCGCGCGCGGCGTCATCACCGTAAAGTGTCTTCCACAGGCCATCCGGCAAGCTCTGCCAAATGTTCAGTGCCGGTATCAGCACCCCTTTTTCACGGCGCAACTTGCGGCAAACCTGATCGATCAGCGGTGCATTCGTTGTGTGACCATTGAAAATCAGCAGCTGTTCATAACCGTGATCAAGGAAGGAGGTCAGGATATCCTCAAGCACAGCGGTGAACGTCGCAGCACGCAATTGAATTCCACCGGCTATCGCCCGGAAAAATTCAGCATGGCCAAACGGCAGCACAGGCGCTGTCAGCCCGTCCCCCGCCCGGGCGCTCATTTCCGCTAGCCGTTCGGTCAGCATGAAATCACCCATCGGCGCGTGCGGCCCCTGCTCTTCCTGCGAAGCAAGCGGAATGAGAATGACTGCGGGGCGTTTCATACGCTGCGCAAATGTCTCATGCGTCATGTGAGAAATCGCAACCGGTTCATTGTCAACCATGCTGTTTCTCCCTTGCATGCTGCTCCAGCAGTTGCCCCTTGATGTCAGGAAATTCAAGCTCGGATGAATTGACATTTACCCGCCTCGAAAGGATCATCGAGCCGTCTGTAAAGCGTAAGCGAACAGTATCGCGAAACGCCGTTTCAACGAATATCCAATCCATTTCCAGAACCGTGTCGGCACCGTCATTTTCAAGAAGCCGGGCCGAGGCCAAGACCCTCAATCCGCCGACTGGCTGGTAGGAATGGTGCAGCCTTGCGCCGGGTATTGTGGTAACAGTTTCAATGTAAAAACCGCATCCTGCCCGTACTTGATGTTCACCATCCGCATCGCGAAGAGTGACACTCAGTTCGTTATTGTTGGCGGCAAGAGCGATGCTTTCGATAGCTTGATCGTTGGGTTCGACCATCCATGTGCCGCACGGCACTTTTTCCGCCGAAAACGCCATGTCTGCAAAATTTTTTAGCCGCAATCCAGCCAGACGTGCGTCCAGTTTCTCGGCGCTCTCAGGGGTGCCACCGCCTTTGCCGAGTGCTGGACGCAGCACGTCATAAATAAGCTGATGGACACGGCGATCACTGTCTTCCAACCCGCCGGTAAATGCTAAGACGGCATTTTCTTCCGGCAGGACGATACAATATTGGCCAAACAGGCCATTGGCGGAAAAACTGTTATGGGGGCCACGCCACCATTGATATCCGTAGCCTTCACGCCGGCTAACCTTTTGACCATCTCCGACTTCGTCCGGGCCGAGATAGTGGTCTCCTGTGAAAACACCGAGTACCACGTCCCGGATCTGCATGCCGGTTGCGGCCTGCACCCATTGCCGGGGCAGAAGCTGTCGGCCCTGCCATTCACCGCCCTGCAAGTGCAGTATGCCTAGCTTCAGCATGTCCTCACTGGTGCAACTGAGGCCATTGCCGCCGGTGTTGACGCCGTCAGTGCCTGTGTCCCATGTCATATTCGTAGACATGCCCATCGGCTGGAATATCCGCTCAGAGAGATATTCCGCGATCATCCGTCCCGTGACCTGCTGCACGATGGCTGACAGCATGTAGCTTGCAGCACTGTCGTAGACAAAAACTTCTCCAGGATTGTGGGGTGTGGGCTGGCGCAGGAAATCATCCACCCAGCTTGAAAGCACCCGCCGCCAGGAGCCTCCAGAAATGCCGCGCCCATGACCGCTGGTCATGGTCAGCAGATGCCGTACCTTCATGGCCCGCAGGTTATCGTCGACCGGTCCTGCATAGTCAGGGAAAAATTGCAGCACCGCATCATCGACCGACAGCAGACCATCCGACACGGCCAAACCAGCAGCCATGGAGGTAAAACTTTTGGTCACGGAATGCATCATATGCGGGCGGGCAAGTGAATAAGGTGCCCAGTAAGCGCTGGTGATCAGTGCACCATCCTGCCAGACGAGAAGGCTATGCAGTTCGAGATCGTGACGTTCGATCTCGTCTAGCATGGCGAGGATTATCGCTGGGTCTGTGCCCCGCGAGGCGGGTGTTGCCCTTGGCAGATCCGTAGTTACTGCTGTCAATTTCATTGCAATGCGTCCGCCTGCTGTTTTCCCGTTTCTGCGAAACGCCAGTTCAGCGAAACGCCGGTTTCGGTGCGGGTTAGTGTTGGAATGGCCGACAGCAAGGCCCGCGTATATTCCGACTGCGGAGCATCAAAAATGTCGTCACGATTGCCTTGCTCAACGATAGCGCCATCACGCATCACCACTACCCGGTCGGCGAGCTGTTCGACCACACCGAGGTCATGGCTGATAAACAGGCACGAAAAACCATATCGTTTTTGAAGATCAGCCAGCAGTTCCAGCACTCTGGCACGCACAGTAACGTCGAGCGCCGACACCGCCTCATCAGCGATCACGAACTGCGGCCGTCCGACAATGGCACGCGCAATTGCCACGCGCTGACGCTGGCCGCCGGAAAGCTCGTGCGGGAACCGGTCAGAATAACGCCCGTCGAGCCCCACTTCTTCCAGAATGGTGCGGGTGCGGTACAGCTTTTCTTCCCGCGTCGATGTGGTGTCGTGACGCAAGGCTTCCG
This sequence comes from Agrobacterium sp. S7/73, assembly GCF_019355535.1. Classification (NCBI taxonomy): domain Bacteria; kingdom Pseudomonadati; phylum Pseudomonadota; class Alphaproteobacteria; order Hyphomicrobiales; family Rhizobiaceae; genus Agrobacterium; species Agrobacterium sp. S7/73. The sequence continues at coordinate 2,070,350 of NZ_CP072137.1, read as the reverse complement.
CCACGATATCGCGTGTTTTCATGCGCGGATCGAGCGAGCCGAACGGGTCCTGGAAGATCATCTGGCAATTGAGACGGTAGTTGCGCCACACGGGCGAATCCGGCTTCACCTCTTCGTCGGCAAAGAAAATGCGGCCGGCAGAGGCAGGCACCAGCCCGGCAATACAACGGCCAAGCGTTGTCTTGCCGGAACCGGAGGCACCGACCAGCGCCACGATTTCACCCGGCCGCACGACAAGGTCGACACCATGCAAAGCCTTTTTGGTCTTTCGCGGCGCCATAAAACCTGCGCGGGCACTGTATGTGACCTCAATGCCGCGCACTTCCATGACGGGCTTTGATTGCGGATCAATGTCTCTCAACGGCCCACGCATCGGCATGGATTGCAGCAATTCGCGTGTGTAGTAATGGCGTGGATTGGAAATGATGTCCGCAACCGGACCCTGCTCGACAATTTCCCCCTGCCGCATGACGATGACGCGGTCGCAGTAGCGCGCCACCATGGGCAGGTCGTGGCTGATCATCAACAGTGCCGTGTTTTCACTCCGCACCATCTCGAGCATCAGTTCCAGCACCTCGCGCTGTACCAGCGCGTCAAGCGCTGTCGTCGGCTCGTCCGCAATCAGCAGGGATGGTCGCAGCAGCATGGCAGATGCCAGCATCATGCGTTGGCGCATGCCGCCTGAAAAATGATGCGGGAATGCCAGCAACGCACCTTCGGGATCGTGAATGCCGACCCGCCGCAAAATCTCAAGAATTTTGGCGCGCCGTGCAGCGGCGTCCAGCCGTGTGTGAAGTTTCAGTGGCTCTTCAAGCTGCTTGCCAATGGTCATCGACGGATTGAGCGAGGTCATTGGTTCCTGAAACACCATGCCCAGCCGGGAGCCACGCAATGCGCGGATTTCCTTACCTTTCATTGATGGTACAGAGCGGCCTTCAAAACGGATATCGCCGCCCGAGATGGCGATAGCGGGTGGCTGGAGACCCATGAGACTACGTGCCACCATGGTTTTTCCCGAACCGCTTTCGCCGACAATACCGACGATTTCACCCGCACCAACGCTGAACGAAACATCGCTTACGATACGGTGGTCATCAATACCGTTTACGGAAAGGCTAAGATTTTCGACCTGAATAAGAGGCTGTTTCATTGCTTACAATCCTCGCATGCGGGGGTCGAAACGATCGCGGATCGCATCTCCGAACAGATTTATGCCAAGTAGTGACAGGGAGATGCAGAGACCCGGGAAGATGCCGAGCCAGACAGCTTCGGCGATGTGGGGACGGCCACTGGCCAGCATGTTGCCCCAAGTCGGCGCTGGCGGAGGCACACCAAGACCAAGGAAGCTGAGTGCACTCTCAGTCAGCAGGACCGATCCGAACATGGAGGTTGCCAGCACGATTACCGGACCAAGGCAGTTCGGCACTATGTGGCGGAACATGGTATAGACAGCCGAATTGCCCATGATGCGGGACGCTTCTATAAACTCCCGTTCACGCAGTGACAGCACCGAACCGCGCACCACCCGCACCATGGAGGGCGTATAGGCAATGCCGAGCGCCAGAATGATGCCGTACATATTGGCACCGGTAATCGACAGCAATGCCAGAGCCAGCAACATGCTGGGAAAAGCCAGTAGCGCATCGTTCAATGCCATGATGACGCGGTCCGTCCAGCCACGGGCGTAACCCGCCAGAACACCAAACGACACGCCGGCGAGAACTGCAATGCACACCGTCACGAGGCTAATAGAGACACTGGTTCCTGCTGCTGTCATTAGCCGAGACAACACGTCGCGACCGAATTCATCGGTGCCAAGCCAATGAGTAGCGTTTGGTGCCTGCAGCTTGGAGCGCAGATCGATGCGCATCGGATCGAAAGGTGTCCAGATGCGTCCGGCAAGCGCCGCCCCGAGAAAACAGGCGAGAAGGGCGCCGCCGAGGATACGGTTTCGTTGATGGCGTTTCATTCTGCAGTCACTCTCGGATCGAACAGGGGATAGAGCAGGTCAACCAGCAGATTGACGAGCAGGTAAGTGACGGCCACAAACAGCAAGCAACCCTGCACGACAGCGTAATCACGAGCGTAAATGGAATCGACTATCAGTCTACCGAGGCCTGGAATGGTGAACACGGTTTCCACCACGGCAACACCGCCAAGAAGGTTGCCAAGAACCAAGCCAATAAGCGTCCAGGTTGGGCCAAAAGCATTACGTGCCGCATGGCGCAGAAGCACCGCCGCCTCATCCAACCCTTTGGCGCGGGCATGGGTAATGTAATCCAGCCGCAGCACATCAAGCGTCGAGGCACGGGCCATACGAACGATAATGCCTACTTCATGTAGCACCAGAGTTGCCACTGGCATGATCAGGTAGATCAATCCGGCAATCGGGTCGTCAGTGACCGAAACATAACCCAGTACCGGTAACCAGCCGAGTTTGAGCCCGAAGCCGAGCAGGATCATCAATCCCAACCAGAAGGTCGGGATTGAAAGCAGCAACGTGGACATAGCAACAATAGCAAGATCAAGTCCCCCATTCTGTTTCCATGCCGCCGCCATGCCGAGTGGCACGGCAATAAGAACGGAAAGACCAACTGCAATCAGCACCATCCACGCACTGGTCGAAAAACGCTGCAACACAAGATCAAGCACCGGCTGGCCATTCAGCACAGAGTGGCCGAGGTCACCTTGCACGGCATTGCCAAGCCAGATGACAAATTGCAGTGGCACGGGTTTATCCAGTCCCATCGACCTGCGGGCGGCGGCCAGCGCATCCGCATCGGCGAGATCGCCGAGCATCAGACTGGCCGGGTCGCCGGGTATCAGGCGGATGAGGCCAAACACCGCCACCGAGACGATGAACAGGGTGGGGACTGCCGACAATAATCGGCTCAGGGCAAATTTCAGCATGGTCAGTATCCGCCAGTCATTCTCACTGGGTTTTCTCAACACCCCAGAAGCGGGCGAAGCCCTGCCAGGTGCGATATCCCTTTACCTTCGGGCCGGACACGCCGACATCGAGACCGTTGGCGAGCATGACCAAAGGTGCCTGCTCCAGAAAACGGGTATGCAGGTCATCAAAGATCGCCTGACGTTTTGCCTGATCGGTTTCCTGCAGCACCTGATTGACGAGTTTGCTAACATCAGCATCATCCCAGACAGCATTGGCCTTCTTGGCTTTCGAACCGACAACCGTCTGATAGGCGAGCGCCGGCTCGGTACGGTTGGAATAATTGAATGCCATGATCTGGTATTTACCGCTATTGAAGCGGTCGAGTTGGCTTGCCCATTCAAGTACTTCGATTTCCGCATTGATACCGGCAGACTGCAACATGGCCTGCGCGATGATTGCGGTATCATAGTTGATGGCCGAGCGACGGTTGGTGAGAATGTTGATCTTCTCGCCTTTGTAACCGGCCTTGGCCAGCAGTGCCTTCACGGCATCAGGGTCATAACTGTAACCCTTGTCATGTGCCGCCGTATGATAAAGCGAGCCGGACGCAACGAGCGAATTGTTGGGAACACCCAGCCCGTAGGTTACGGAATCAACGATCTGCGGTGTATCCAGCGCGGCAATGACAGCCTGACGCATTGCAACCTTCGACATCAACGGATCGGCGGTCTGGAACAGCATGGTCACGAGGCCACCGTGAGGAGCCGCAACAATGTTGAAGTCCTTTTCGTCCTTCAACTTTGCGGCCTCACCCGGCGGCAGGTAGGGCAGCACATCAAGAGCGCCACTTTTGAGACCGGCCACCGCCGTTGCGGTGTCCGGCACAACAACATATTTCACCTCATCAACAAGAACTTCCTTGCGTCCGCCGTAACCATCGGGCTGCTCTCCTGAGATAGAATAGTCAGCGAATTTCTTCAGTGTCAGTCCTTGCCCGCGTTTCCATTCGCCGAACTCAAACGGACCGGTGGCGACTGGCGCCTTCCACTTGCCGTCATCTCCGAACGAGGCACGGTGCACGATACCGGTGGATCCACACTGCGCCTGCGCCATGTAGTTCAGGAACATCGCATCTGGACGATCAAGCGTAACAATAACCGTGTTTTCCTTCGCCACGATTGTCTGGACCCGTGCGTCGCGACTCCCATCAAAAAATGTCTTGCAGCTGAATTCCGGGTCACGAATTAGCTTCTCGAGGCTCCACTGCACATCGTAAGCGGTCATCGTCTCGCCATTGTGGAATTTCACGCCGTCACGCAGCGTAAATGTATAGGTTTTTCCATCGTCGGATACCGTCCATTCCTTAGCCAGCATCGGGCGAACTTCACCCTTTTCACCTGCAGCAACCAGCCCTTCAACCACGTTGAGCATGACGGAATCCGTGCCAGCATCGCGGTTTATGCCCGGTTGGGAGCTTCTGATATCAGCGGTAATTTGCACGTTCAGCGTATTGGCTACAGCCAATCCGGGAAGAGTCAGGGCCACAGATGCAAATAATGCACGCAAGGCCGGTTTCGACAGTGACATAAGTTCGCCCTCTTGTTTTATGTTGATGCAAAAAACATTTCATATGTAAAAATCATAGTCAAGCATGTTTCGATATGCATCATGGAAACATGTTCGAGCCACCCCACTTACATCATGCTGCAACTGTCTGCGGCGGCCCATGGAGGAAAAACTGAAACTGGATGTAATAGGCCTGCGCATTATCGAGGCAATGAAGCTCCACGGACGCCTGACCAAACAGACGCCGGCGTAGCCGTTGGTTTGTCGACCACCCCGGCTTGGGCGCGATTGAAACGGATTGAGGCACAAGGTTTGGTCACTGGTTTTCACGCCCGCTTATCAAGGGCTGAACAACTGCCCGTTTGGGTGCTGATGGACGTAACACTGGCCAGCCATCGCCGGTGGATTTCAAACGCTTCTAGAGCGCTGTCAGCGCCAAAGCGGAAATTGTGTCCTGCTAGTCAGTGGCGGTGGCGTCTATTATTTCCTGACGGTGGAAACCACTGACATCGACAGTTATCAACGCATCGTCGGCCGAATGCTGGCCATGGAAATCGGTATCCACCGCCGCTTTACCCATATCGTGACCCGGGCTGAGAAAGACGGGATGGACTAAATTCACTCCAGGATCAAACCGGGCAGACTGCGCAGCAGCTCTCTTTGGCCCGATCATGTCGCCCGGTCTGTAATAGGTAAAGCATGTAGATGGTTTTCGGAGGTTGATATAACATTTGGGTCATGGACCGAACCATTGCCATCCGACGCTTAAAGAAGCACGATCGCGCCATAAACGGCATGGGCGCGACGGGCCTTATCTATTTGGATCAACAGCGCGGGATGAAGCCGGCTCTTCCAGCGATTTAGACGTTTTCATTGATTAAAGACCCTTCCAAAAAGTTCTCGCTTCTGGACCTACTTGGGGTTCAGCAGTTTCTTGAAGAAAAGCTGGCCATAGAGGTCGATGTGACCACTCGCAATAGCCACCATCCCATGCTTCGCCACGACAACGACCAATCGGCTGTTCGAGCTTTATGATGGTAAAGCGAAAAGTAGAGCCTGTTCTGGCGGAAATGCTGGAAGAAATTGAAGGCATTCAGAGCCACACGACCGGTAAGACATTAGCGGACTTTGAACAAGCTTGCCGTCAACCGTGGGCTGGAAATCGTCTCCGAAGCATCACGGCACGTTCCCGATGAATTGCTCGTGTTAGCGCCGAGTTGCTGGAGCACAACCTTAACGAAGAGGTCCTCTTTATTCGCGGTCGCTACCATGACCAAGATACGGCATCAGTCCAAAGGTGACTCATCGAAGCGCTCACAAACGATTTCACCGACGATGTTTCCTTGGCCCTGCAGAACGGCGCAGTGGACGTGGCCGACCTGCCATCGGGTACCGTCCTTAGGCGCATTCCTTGAGCTGATTCATATCTTTCCCGCGCACCTGCGGGGACGCAACGGGTCGAGGTGGTTGGACCCTCGGCATTTCGGTCACTTTATTACTCATCGGGGAGGTACGTGGTTTTTCGAAGAACTACATCCGTTCGGATTAATGCCCGTCACCATGTTGGTTTCAAACCCCGACGCTTGCACAGACATGGTCAATCGACTTAAGCGGCTAGTACCAGCGCCGGTTTTTTTTCCAGCGACCACAGTAGTAAATTCGTCGCAGCGCTTTACGGACTCTGGGCCAAAGTGGTCGACCCGCAGTCAACGAAACGACACCGGTTATGTCCCCCTTAGTCTTGAACCGGGAAGATTCGAATTTTTTGTTGCTGACCATGGTATCGGTGTTCTTACCAGTTTGAGATCAAGCCCGAGCTACGCATATTTGACCGACCATGATTGAACTCGTTCTCTCCCGGGGGATGTCCGTTCGCGACGCTTCCTGCACGGCAGCTAGCTCAAGGGCGATGTTTCTAGCCCTGATGTCATCCAGCACGCGAACGCGGTCGGTGTCACTTTGGCCAGGCAGGATCATGTTGACCGTGACCCAGTGAGGCGCGCGCTGCGTCGACAGCGTTTTCGACCACCCGGCGACCGCGGCGCGAACCGCTTTCGACAGGGCGAAACCGGCAATGGGTCGCTCGATGCCCGATGAACCGATGATGATGATGCGACCCCATTGACGTTCGATCATGCCGTATGCAAGCGCGTCGGTGATCGAAAAGATCGAAACCCGCCTCGAATCGACCGCTGAACGCCATGCCTCAGGCGGCTGGACGAGTGCTGGCGAGCGGCTTTCGGAATGGGCGGAAATGTCGTCGCGCCCCTTGGCCTTTGCGCTGGCCACGTAGGCGCGGACGATCTCCTGATCCTTTCAAGCGAACGTCAGTTGCCGCCAGTGAGGCCTAAGGCCACGAGGTTTGGTGCGAACGCGCGAATGACAAATCACCTATGTTGCTCACGCAGAAGGTTTTCAGCCATAAAGGAGACGAAGGCGGACACCTTCGGCGAGGGATGCCGGTTTGCCGGCCAGAGGATATGGAAGGCACCGACCTCTTGCATATAGTCCTCAAGCACGCTGACCAGCGTACCTCGCCGGAGCTGCTCCCGGATCGCGAATTGCGGCAGGCATGCAAGCCCGAAACCTCCCTCGGCCAAGCAGATCTGCGGCTCGAGCGTGCTTGCTACCGATGTCACGGGAAGAACAAGTTCAAGGGCCGCGCCGTCCGCCACCATCGGCCAGCGCTCCAGCTTGCCGGTGGACGGATATTTGTGATGATGGCAGGCGTGACCGAGCAGATCGTCGGGCGTCGAAGGCACGCCACGCGCCGCGAGATAATCGGGCGATCCGACGATCCGGTGCGAGAATGCCCCTGCCCGACGCATCATCAATCGCGAGTCCCGGGCTTCGCCGGTGCGGACCACGGCATCGAAACCTTCGTCGATCACATCCACCAGCCGGTCGGTGAAGTCGAGGTCAAGCTCGATCTCGGGATAGGCACGCATGAAGGCCATGACTGCGGGCATCATCAGCATGCCGATTAGTGGCAGGCTGACACGAAGACGTCCGCGCGGCGCCTGACGGATTTGCGACAACTCCAGTTCAGCGGCCTCGATCTCGCTGAATATGCGGCGGCAGCGATCGAGGAACAGAGCTCCTTCCGCAGTCAGCGTCAACGAGCGCGTCGAGCGATGGAAGAGGCGAACGGCAAGCCGCTCTTCCAGCCGCGCGACCGCCTTGCCGATGGCCGAGCCAGAAACGCCAAGCCTCGCGGCTGCACCCGCAAAACTACCGCAATCTGCCGTTTGAACGAAGGCATTCAATGCGCCGAGATGTTCCATCCACCGGTCCCTATTGCGGACATCTATGTCCGATATGATGAGAACTCTAGCATAATTCTCCAATCGCGGCGACCGGCTTATGGTCAGGGCATGACAAACATGCACTTATTCGCCGCGTCCCCCGTCGACCCGCCCCAACCCCGTCGTCTGCCGCTCTCGGGCCTGCTCGCACTCGCCATGGCCGGCTTCATCACCATTCTGACCGAGGCGTTGCCCGCAGCTTTGCTGCCGCAGATCGGCGCGGGCCTTGCCGTGTCGGACGCACTGGTGGGCCAGATGGTGACGATCTACGCGATTGGATCGCTCATCGCCGCGATCCCGCTGACGGCGGCGACGCAAGGCATACGACGGCGGCGGTTACTCCTCGCTGCCATCGCCGGTTTCGCAATCGCCAATACAGTTACAGCCGTCTCCTCTAGCTATCTGCTGACGATGGTCGCACGATTTTGCGCCGGCGTTTCGGCCGGGTTGCTCTGGGCGTTGCTCGCAGGCTATGCGGCACGCATGGTGCCCGAGGCACTAAAGGGACGGGCTATCGCGGTGGCCATGGTGGGCACGCCGCTCGCGCTGTCGCTTGGCATTCCGGCCGGTACTTTTCTGGGCACCCTCCTCGGGTGGAGGGCGTGTTTTGGCCTCATCAGCGGCTTGACTCTGGTACTGGTTGTTTGGGTTATCGCGAAGGTGCCAGACTTCGGAGGCCAGCCTATGGAGCGTCGCCGCGGGCTCGGCACGGTGTTTACTCTGCCCGGCGTGCGCCCGGTCCTGTTCGTCACCATTGCCTTCGTCCTCGCTCACAACATCCTGTACACCTATATCGCCCCGTTCTTGGTCGAGGCCGGCATGGCAGCGCGGACCGATCTTGTGCTTCTGGTCTTCGGCACGACAGCACTGGCAGCCATCTGGATCGTCGGTGTCCTGATTGACCGTCAACTGCGAAGCCTGTCGCTCGCCAGCATCGCTTTGTTCGGGCTTGCAGCGCTGGCGCTTGGGCTATGGGGTGAGAACCCAGCGGTTGTCTACGGTGCAATCGCGGTCTGGGGCCTCGCTTTTGGCGGAACTGCCACGCTGTTTCAGACCGCTCTTTCGAACACCGCAGGCGATGCTGCCGATGTTGCTCAATCCATGCTGGTAACCGCCTGGAACCTTGCAATCGCCGGTGGCGGTATCGTCGGCGGGTTGATCCTGCAGCAGAGTGGCGTTGGCGGCTTCGCCCCAGCCATTCTTATCCTCCTCGTCCCGGCATTCATCACAACACTTCTTGCACACCATCATGCCTTCCCACCGGCTGCCAATCCCTGATCCAAAGGAAATTCTCATGACATCCTCAAATTCTTCGATCGTATCGCGCCTGGACGCCGTGATAGACGGCGCGATTGCAGCCGAACGCATCGTCGGTGCTGTCGTCCTTGTCGCGCTCGACGGCAAAACAATATATTGCCGCGCAGCAGGGCTCGCCGACCGGGATGCCGGCACGGAGATGCGAACTGACGCTATCTTCCGACTGGCCTCCGTCTCGAAACTCTTCTCCGCTGCGGCTGCCCTAGCGCTAGTCAGTCGCGGGATACTGGATCTCGATCGACCAATCACGGAATGGCTACCGGCGTTCACGCCCACCTTCGAGGGACGACCGGCTCTTATCACCTTGCGTCATCTACTCAGTCACAGCGCAGGGCTCAGCTACGGCTTTTTTGAGCCGGAAGGCGGGCCTCTCGCCCAAGCAGGCGTGTCGGACGGTATGGACCGCTCCGACCTGACGCTTGCCGACAACATCCGGCGCCTTGCCGGCGTCCCCCTCTCCTTCGCTCCGGGGTCGGCATTCCGCTATTCGTTGGGGATAGATGTTGTGGGTGCGGTGATTGAGGCGGCAACAGGGCTCGCCTTGCCGGAATCCATCCGCAAGCTCGTCACCGAGCCGCTCCGTCTTAAGGATACCGGTTTTGCGCTTTCCGATCCATCCCGGGTTACGGCTGCATACGCGGACTCCACGCCACGTCCCCGCCGGATGCACGAACCGGACTGCTTGCCATTGCTCCCCGGTATGGCAAGCGTCATGATGGATCCATCACGGGTGTTTGATACCAAGGCTTTTCCTTCAGGCGGCGCCGGTATGGTCGGCACAGCGTTCGATGTGTTGCAGCTGATAGAAGCGTTACGGCAGGGCGGCGGTGAGATGATGACTGCCGATCATGCCTCCGTGATGGCGCGTGACCAGATAGCCGGGATCGACATCGAGGGATCGCCGGGCTGGGGCTATGGTCTCGGTTTTTCGGTGCTGCGCGACAGCCAGGCCGCAGGCGTGGCCGAGCCGGCAGGCACCTGGCGCTGGGGCGGGGCCTACGGGCATAGCTGGTTCACTGACCCAAGCAACGGCCTGACAGTTGTGGCCCTGACCAATACCGCATTTGAAGGCATGTCCGGCGCCGGGCGGTTTTCTACCGATATCAGTCGGGCCATCTATGCAGCGATGGCGGAGGCGTCATGAGCGAGAAGTGAAATTAGCGATGCTATCCAACAATTCTAATCGAAGACTACGCCTTTAGGCGGGTTCAAACAGGCGCCCCTCTTTGCGACCATGCTATAACAACGATTTATCCGTCTCGCGCAGATAATCTCCCTTCACCGAAATATCATTCGTTCACACGATTAGCCAACAGCTTCATGAGATCCATTCATTCGTGAAGAATCGCCACGATTAGGGCGGGCGCATCCTGATGTTGACACCGTCCGGCGACTGAAGGCCGCGGGGAGATTAGAGCTGTATGCGTATCATCCTGAACATGATCCAGGTTTTACCTTGGATTTCGCATAGGAGTCGCTCGTGAGAGACCCAGTTGGTTTATGCGGGAAGCTACAGCCGGATTGGTAACCCGGGACGGTCTCAGCGAACTTTGGAATACAGGAAAGCGTCCCTTGGTTCGTTCGACAAATTTGGATGGAAAAGATACCGCCGAAGCAACGCTTCCTGGGTCATACCAGCCTTTTCCATCACACGTGCTGAGGCCACGTTCATGACATCACAAGCTGCCTCGGTGCGATAGATCATCGGATGGGTAAGGGCATGCTCGATTGCCCATTTTACCACTTCAGTCGCAACGCCCTGTCCCCAGTGATCCTTCCGGACAAGCCAACCGTAGGAAACTCGCGGTCCCGCCAGTCGTGCGTCAATCCTTCCAACAAGTTCGCTCGGCACTTCGCGTCGGCAAATGACCGCTGGAAACGTGGAGCCACCTTCCCACTCCAGATAGGAGCGTTCCGCAGCTTCCTGCGTCTGGGAAAGGTCTGTGTGCGGACGCCAAGTGAGATATTTCGTAACTTCACGATCAGTTGCCCAACCAGCAAAGATTGCGTCGCCATCAGATGGTTGAACCCGCCTGACTAGAAACCGCTCTGTGAAGAATTCCTCCGGGAGGCGATACGCCAAGTCCATTCCATCGATCCTTGATCGCGCTCTTGCCAGCGCCATTGCAGCGTACCACTTGGCGGCGCAACGTACATTATTTGCGGCCGATGCCATGCAACGTTTATAGATTTCCCAAATTAGCCATGGAAATCAGTGCCTGAAATGGAATTCTGTGGTTTTTCTATCTAGTGCCGCACTTTTCATCAATATGCTCCCAACCAAGGCGACATTGAATTGCAAAGTGACCGTGACCTGCCACTGAGAAATTCCTCCAGAATAAATTAGAGTCCGGCCCATTTTGAACCGCCCCAGGTTTCTGGACCAGCTGAGGCTAGAGTTTTCCGGCTTCGCAGAGCGGCCGCCCGGCGGTGGGGCAGGTGTCCACACCTCGCCAGACATCAGGGCGGTGTTGCCCGACCGAACAAACCGCACGGTGGCTCCGCGCAGATCACCATTTGATGGTCATTTCCACATCAGATTTCAAATCACGTCGCTAGTGCAGCCACTCGCAACGATAGGCGATGACCGGCTCGGCAAATCCTTTCAGTCTGTATTGATTGCCATGGACGAGGACATCGGCGCTGCCATATTCCTGGAAGGTCTTGTCCGATATCAGGATCTGGTCGCTCTCGGCCGCGGCACAGAGCCTGGCTGCCAGTTGCACTGTCGCACCGAAGAAATCATTGCTGTCCTCGATCGGCTCACCACAATCCAGTCCAATGCGGATGTGAATGGGCTCACCGTTGCCGCTGTTGTAGCGATGGAACTCGCGCTGGATATCAATGGCGCAATCCACGGCAAACGGTACGGACGAGAATACAGCCATTATGCCGTCGCCGGTGTGCTTGACCTCCCGCCCCGACCGTCGCCCGAGACAACCGCGAACCAGGGCATCGTGTGCGCGGACTAGTTCCGCCGCCATACGATCGCCAAGGCGGGCCGTCATCTCGGTTGAACCGACAATATCAGTGAACAGGATCGCACGGTGGCCGGCATCCATATCTTTCGAGATGGTAGCAAGCGACAAGGGATCCTGTATTCGCCCGAGAAACGCTTCCACAGCGGACAGAGCGACTTCCACAACTTCACTGGCGACAAATCCGTGGGCTTCCCGATGTACGCACTGCGCAGTTTCAGCGTCTGGAGCATCGATAAGGCAGAAGGCCGTACCACGCCTTTCATCAAACCAGTAGGTCAGGAACCTGACGCCGTACTGATCCTGAATGTTGAGATCTTTAAGGTGTGCCGCGGCGATATCCGCCGCTGAAACTCCGGCAAGCTCGTGCCGGTCCATGAAGATAGGCATTGCTTCCTCCCGGGAGTATATCGTTGCCTGGTCTTCAAGCCAGTTTACGACTTCCCCGCGCCATCGTCCATCACTCTTACCTGTAACGCTAGTCAGGAGCGGACCACCGATAGAGCGATATTGGTTTGCGTGACAAATTCAGGGTATTCGGCTATCTTACGTCGCCTACGAGCATTCACTGACGCGTAAATTTTCGGTCAGCCTTTGCCCGCCAACTCAATTAATTGGGGGGAATGAAATGACACAGCTCGACGAAACAAAACTGAATTCTTTTATTGGCAAAATGCTGGGCGATCTAGGGGGAGCCTTCAGTGTTCCAACTGTCAGGATTGGCTTGAGATTGGGCCTGTTCGATACGTTGCACCGCGCCGGACCGCTAACATCCACAGGCCTTGCGGCAGCCTCCGGTAACCTGTTGGAACGCTACGTCAGGGAGTGGGCGCTGGCACAGGCGGCAAACGGCTACATCGACTACGACAGCGGTTCCGGGATGTTCAGTCTCTCACCCGAGCAGGCCATGGTGTTCGTCAACAATGACAGCCCCGTCTATCTCGAAGGAGCTTTCGATCTGGTCGCGGCGATGATCGAGGGAGAGCCCAAGGTTGAGCACAGCTTCCGGACCGGCGGCGGGGTGCGATGGGGTGACACTGCAGGTTGCCTATTCTGCGCAACGGGCGCGTTCTTTCGGCCGGGATATGTGAACAATATTGTCCAATCGTGGCTGCCCGCCCTTCATGGCGTTGAGGACAAACTGGAGAAAGGCGCCCGGGTCGCCGATGTCGGCTGTGGCGTCGGCTTCTCGACAATTCTTATGGCCGAGGCATACCCCAACGCCAGCTTCACAGGCTATGACTTCCACGAGCCATCCATAGAAGAGGCCAACAAGCATGCCCGAAGCCATGGGGTGGACGACCGGGTGAAATTCGTGGCGGCGACGGCCAAAGACATCAAGGATACGGATTTCGATCTCATCACCAGTTTCGACTGTTTGCATGATATGGGTGATCCGCGTGGGTGTGCGGGGCACATGTCTCGTATCCTTAAAAAGGACGGCACCTGGATGATCGTCGAACCTATCGCGGGCGACCGCCCGGCGGACAATATGAATCCTGTCGGCCGCCTTTACTACAATGCTTCAACCATGATCTGCGTGCCAACGTCACTTGACCAGGAGGTTGGTGAAGGATTGGGAGCTCAGGCCGGCGAAGCTAAGCTCTCAGAGGTCATTCGTTCGGGTGGCTTTTCCAGCGTCAGGCGAGCCTTCACCGGGCCTTTCAACATGGTTCTGGAAGCGCGGGTTTAGGATTGTTTCGGGCGCGTTGCGCACCAGCATTGTAGACCAGAGTATTTGCCAGTTAATGGTGCGGAACATGGCGACGAGATTTGGTGGGGATCAGCCGTTCGTGCTCTTTCGTCCTCGCCGAGGTTGCTGCGCTTTCCGGTGAGGCGCTCGAACTCGCGTTACGTCATCAACACACGAGATGGCCGGCCGCGATCGGTGATGATCACAGGTCCCGCTTGGGCGGCTTTCTTTGCCTTGCTAACGTCAAGATCGACTTCACTGCAGGAAAAACGTGTCATAGTCATCGGAAACCTCTATGTAATCCGAGATCCGCAAAGCGGAGAAGCCACCTCCCCTGCGGCATCCCAATCTGGCAAAATTTCATCATGAGGAGATCGCTGCTCTTCCCGACCAGCTTGGCAACGAGGAGACGAGGGCACAGGCGGCCGACAAGCTTCTCACGCTGGTAAACCGCATTGATCTCGTGCCAGATGGTGCGGAACCGGTGATCGTACTGCGCGGCAATCTGGCCGCGATCCTGACGTTTGCTTCTGGCAAGAGGAAAACAGAGTTCCTCAACGAGAGGGCAATACTTGACAAACTGTTGAGCCGAGCCAGGACGATCGAAGGGCAAAAACGCAAAAAGCCTCGTGATGGGGCTTTATTGGGATCGCAGGGATATTGGTTGCGGGGGCAGGATTTGAACCTGCGGCCTTCAGGTTATGAGCCTGACGAGCTACCGGGCTGCTCCACCCCGCGTTACCAGCGTAAATCCCTATGGGATTTATCGCGACCAGCGTAAATCCCTATGGGATTTATCGCGACCAGCGTAAATCCGTATTGGATTTATCGCGACTGCATCACAGGGACGCTGTGATGTATAGTTCCGGATCAAATTGCCGAAGGCGATTTGTCTCCTTTAAGGGACGCACGTTGCGTTTTCCTTATGTTTTCATGTTCCGCAATGCAAAAAGGCCGCTTTGAGCGGCCCTTTGTATCGGCTGGGCCGAAGAGTTTGCTTGAGAAGATATTTGTTGCGTTTTGCAGACCTGGCAGCGACCTACTCTCCCGCGTCTTGAGACGGAGTACCATTGGCGCTGGGGCGTTTCACGGCCGTGTTCGGAATGGGAACGGGTGCAGCCGCCCCGCGATAACCACCAGGTCGGCAAAACGCAACACAGTTCATGTTTTCACATGAGTGTTGTTTCGAGAAGCTGGGAAGCTTGCGCTTCATTTAATTTAACACGTCTTTCTGCGACCCTTCCCGTATGTTTGCCATACAGACCAGAGGTCGTCGCGCCCTGTGGCGCGGCCCGTCCGGAGCGCTATGCGCGTCAGGACAGAACAGATGATGCTCATCTTTGATGAGCATGAACAATGGGAACGAAGAAGTCGATCGAGCTATTAGTAACGGTAAGCTTCACATGTTGCCATGCTTCCACACCCGTCCTATCAACGTGGTCGTCTTCCACGGCTCTGATAGGGAACACTCGTTTTCAGGTTGGTTTCCCGCTTAGATGCCTTCAGCGGTTATCCATTCCGTATATAGCTACTCTGCTATGCCCTTGGCAGGACAACAGATCCACCAGAGATACGTCCATCCCGGTCCTCTCGTACTAGGGACAGATCCTGTCAATATTCCTACACCCACGGCAGATAGGGACCGAACTGTCTCACGACGTTCTGAACCCAACTCACGTACCGCTTTAAATGGCGAACAGCCATACCCTTGGGACCTGCTCCAGCCCCAGGATGCGATGAGTCGACATCGAGGTGCCAAACAACCCCGTCGATATGGACTCTTGGGGGTCATCAGCCTGTTATCCCCGGCGTACCTTTTATCCGTTGAGCGATGGCCCTTCCACACGGGACCACCGGATCACTATGACCGACTTTCGTCTCTGCTCGACTTGTCAGTCTCGCAGTCAGGCGGGCTTATGCCATTGCACTCGACGACCGATTTCCGACCGGTCTGAGCCCACCATCGCGCGCCTCCGTTACTCTTTCGGAGGCGACCGCCCCAGTCAAACTACCCACCATACACTGTCCCGGATCCGGATAACGGACCGCGGTTAGACATCCACGAAGATAAGGGTGGTATTTCAAGGATGGCTCCACAAGAACTGGCGTCCCTGCTTCAAAGCCTACCACCTATCCTACACATGCCTTGGCGAATGCCAGTGTAAAGCTATAGTAAAGGTGCACGGGGTCTTTCCGTCTGACCGCAGGAACCCCGCATCTTCACGGGGAATTCAATTTCACTGAGTCTATGTTGGAGACAGCGGGGAAGTCGTTACGCCATTCGTGCAGGTCGGAACTTACCCGACAAGGAATTTCGCTACCTTAGGACCGTTATAGTTACGGCCGCCGTTTACTGGGGCTTCAGTTCAGAGCTTGCACCCCTCCCTTTAACCTTCCAGCACCGGGCAGGCGTCAGACCCTATACGTCGTATTGCTACTTCGCAGAGCCCTGTGTTTTTGATAAACAGTCGCTACCCCCTGGTCTGTGCCACCCCATCATACTTGCGTAAAATGGGGTCACGCTTCTTCCGAAGTTACGCGTGCAATTTGCCGAGTTCCTTCAACATAGTTCTCTCAAGCGCCTTGGTATACTCTACCTGACCACCTGTGTCGGTTTCGGGTACGGTCTATACGGTGGAGCTATTTCCTGGAACCTCTTCGCCGCACATTCAATCCAGTAAGAATGTACAACACACGAGATCCGTCACTACCACCAGGCCCACGAATATTAACGTGGTTCCCATCGACTACGCGTGTCCGCCTCGTCTTAGGGGCCGGCTAACCCTGCTCAGATTAACTTTAAGCAGGAACCCTTGGTCTTTCGGCGAGGGAGTCTCTCACTCCCTTTATCGTTACTCATGTCAACATTCGCACTTCCGATATCTCCAGCAGCCCTCACGGGTCCGCCTTCACAGACTTACGGAACGCTCCGCTACCACGCAACAGTCACTACAACTGTCACATCCTCAGCTTCGGTGCATGGCTTTAGCCCCGTTACATTTTCGGCGCAAAGACCCTTATTTAGACCAGTGAGCTGTTACGCTTTCTTTAAATGATGGCTGCTTCTAAGCCAACATCCTGGTTGTTTTGGGATCCTCACATCCTTTCCCACTTAGCCATGACTTGGGGACCTTAGCTGGAGGTCAGGGTTGTTGCCCTTTTCACGACGGACGTTAGCACCCGCCGTGTGTCTGCCGACTAGTACTCCTCGGTATTCGGAGTTTGGTTAGGATCAGTAAGACGGTGAGTCCCCATAGCCCATCCAGTGCTCTACCCCCGAGGGTATTCGGTCGACGCTCTACCTAAATAGATTTCGCGGAGAACCAGCTATTTCCGAGTTTGATTGGCCTTTCACCCCTAGCCACAAGTCATCCCAATCTATTGCAACAGATACGGGTTCGGCCCTCCAGTTGGTGTTACCCAACCTTCAGCCTGCTCATGGCTAGATCACTCGGTTTCGGGTCTAATGCAACTAACTCAATCGCCCTATTCAGACTCGCTTTCGCTGCGCCTACACCTACCGGCTTAAGCTTGCTAGTTACACTAAGTCGTTGACCCATTATACAAAAGGTACGCCGTCACCCTTGCGGGCTCCGACTGTTTGTAGGCATCCGGTTTCAGGTTCTATTTCACTCCCCTCGTCGGGGTGCTTTTCACCTTTCCCTCACGGTACTTGTTCGCTATCGGTCATGCACGAGTACTTAGGCTTGGAGAGTGGTCTCCCCATGTTCAGACAGGATTTCACGTGCCCCGCCCTACTCAAGGACAATGACTGTTCTACGCGTAAGGGGCTATCACCCTCTATGGCCGACTTTTCCAAATCGTTCCGCTTTATTCATCATTGCCACTGGCCTGGTCCGCGTTCGCTCGCCACTACTTACGGAGTCTCGGTTGATGTCCTTTCCTGCAGGTACTTAGATGTTTCAGTTCCCTGCGTTCGCTTCTTACCCCTATGTATTCGAAAGTAAGATACCTTATCACAATGCTTGGAAACCCAGGCCGTTCATAAAACAGACTGGATTTTCCAAGCATTTAAGGTGGGTTGCCCCATTCGGAGATCCATGGATCAAAGCTTATTCGCAGCTCCCCACGGCTTTT